>CAKUPQ010000002.1 GCA_934675205.1 uncultured Flavobacteriaceae bacterium
CATTCCGAACAGAGAAGTTAAGCCCGACTGCGCAGATGGTACTGCATCAGTGGGAGAGTATGTCATCGCCTTTTTTTAATGAAGTCCTTTGATTTTAAATCAAAGGACTTTTTTTATTAATATGCAATGCAGTTCGACTGTATGCAGAATAGCAGACAAACTTAAAGTAACGACTTTTTTATTGAAATCCTTATCGGAAAAGATAGGGGCTTTTTTTATTAGTGTATTGATGATGTTCATTTTTTTGCTAAACGAACGCAACCTTTTTATATTTGTTGCATCTATACTATAAAAACCATTTTATGAAAAAAATCTATTTTTTCTGTTTTGCTTTACTTTTGTCAGGATGTACTATTCAATATGACGGAAGTAATCGTTTGTTAGTGAGTGGTAAAATCATTGATAAAAACGGAAATCCGATATCCAATATAGAAGTAATTACTAATGTTTCTAATGGTAGTGGTTGGGGTAATAGTAATGACGATATAGGAATTGACCTTACGGATAGTCAAGGAAATTTTATGATGTTTTTTCCAAAACCAAAAAGAGATGACCTTCAATACAGTATTCAATTCCAAGGTTATGATGGGATATATCAGGAAAAAAGATTTATGAATGTTTTGTATGAAGACTTTTCTAATCTTGAGTATAATTTAGACGTGATTAAACTTTATAAACAAGAAGAAATTATAAATTTAGAACTCTATTTTGCTTCTGAGAATTATTCAAAACAAATTGCAGATATACATTTAATTGGAGAAATTTCAAACAACGAAGTTTGGGTAAATCTACCAAATGAAGACAATTATTATTATCCTCAAAATTTTTATCAGGTTGTGAAAAACCAAGTCATAACCGTAGAATATAGCGTATATAATTCTTCAAATAATCAGACTACATATCACACAGAAAGCATCGAAATAGGAGAAGAAGACCTTAGTTATACCATAAATTATTAAGATGAAACAGCTTACACTACTCTCAATATTGTTAATGTATTTTTGCGGATTTTCTCAAGAAGAATTTCAAGAAGAAGAACCAAAAAAAGAAATACAAAAATCAGAAAAAATCAAAAAAGTTCGTCCTGACCACGAATTTGCATTTTATCTTATTAAACAAAATGATTTTGGAGATAATTTTCTTTCAAAAGCACATACATCAAAAATAGGATTCGGAACGTATAAAAACTTTATAAATGTTTATGGTTTTGCTTTGGGAATTGATGCTGAATCTGTGAGATATAAAATAACCGACCCATCTTTGGCAGGAAACATCAAATGGACACAATATCTTAATTTTTCGGGAAGACTTTCTTACGACTATAAGCTGTCAGACGAACTGACTTTAGTTCCGTATATCAAAATAGGAGGAACAAGATTAAGGCAAAGTTCAGCTGGTAGAAACTTCGGAGGAATTAGCGGAACTTCTTATACTGTGGGAATTAACCTTAACTATAATATAAGCCAAAGTGCCTATTTCTTTACAGGATTGAACTACAATTACAACTCTTACAACGTAAACAGCAACTCCGAATATCAATCGTTTTTTGACCGTTCCAATCAGGTTCAGATTTATTTGGGAATAGGTTTCTTCTAAAAAAGGAGTCCGATATGTTTTTATGAATACATCGAACTCCCCAATTTTCTAATCATTTTCTTTCTTTTTAAAGATAGAACCGATTTCTTTTCCTATTTTCTGAACGGTTTCTATTCCTTTGTTTAAAGGTTCTGACGAAATATCAAGGTCAGTGTATCGTTCGTCACTAAAATTTTCAAACTGTTGTGGATATACGACAAACCTACTGTTTAACGGGAAATACTTTTCGAGTTTAGACGGTAGATTTTCAAGTACACTCATATGCGATGCAGCTCCTTTTCGGGCAGAAATCAATACGAATAGGTCATCTTGATGAATATCTTTTGAAAGTATCAGAAAATCTTCCCAATCGGTAAAGTTATATATTGAAATTGAAGTAGTTAACTTCTGTTTTTTTAGTAGTCGTTCTACGGCTTTTTGAGTAGCTTCATTACAATACAGTTGAATAGAAATACTCAATTCTTTAGCCAATGTCGTTATTTTGGCAACCCATAAACCAAATCCGTTTTCGTGTTCAGCTAACGGTGGAGCAGTAACTACAATCCTTTTGTGAAGTACCAAAGGTTTTTCTAAATGACAGACAAAAATAGTTTTATCGGTATTGTTCAGAATGTTGTCAATTTTTTCTCCTATTAGTTTGTCCAAAAAACCTGTACGTTGCGACCAACCCAAAACAATAATATCAGCCATTATTTCTCTTGAAATTCGGGCTATTCCACTTGCTATATTATGGTCAATGGTCGTAATAATATTTACTTTGGTTTCAGAGGCAGAAGCCTCTTTTACAAATTCTTCTAACTTATTTCTCGCTTTGAGAATATTGATTTCGGCTTCATTATTATTAGAAACTACCGACAATATAGATATCGGATTAGGAGATTTTTTATTTTTGACAAAAATGGTAAATTCCAATAGCTTTTCGATGTTAGTAAAACTTGAAACCGGAAGTAATATATGCTCACTCGAAGCAGCTTCATTTGTTTTTATAATCTCGTTTGTATCTTCGGATTCGACAATAATTTTTTTCCCGGCTTGTTCGGTTACAAACGAAGCAACAACACAGGTAACAAGAATAAGAATAATAGTTCCGTTTAAGATATTTTCGTCCAGAATTTCGGCTTTGTATCCTACTAAAATTACAGCAAGTGTTGCAGCTGCGTGTGCTCCACTCAACCCAAAAATAAGCTGACGTTGAGCCCCTGTATATTTGAAAACAAGTTGCGTAAACCAAGCAGCAATCCATTTTCCGAAAAGAGCGACAATTGCCAGTGTTGCTGCTATAATAAGAGCAGTCGGACCTTTGGTAATCACACTTATATCAACCAACATACCTACACTTATCAAGAAAAACGGAATAAACAGAGAATTACCGATAAATTCGATTCTGTTCATCAGTGCAGAAGAATGCGGAATCAGTTTGTTTAGAGCCAATCCTGCAACGAAAGCTCCGATAATCGCTTCTACCCCTGCAACTTCTGCTAAGAATGCAGCAAAAAACACTACCGAAAGTACAAAAATATAATGCGAATGCTTTTCACTTTCTAATTTTCGGAAGAACCATTTTGCTATTTTCGGAACAATGAAAAACATTATGAAAGAGAAAATAGCCAACGAGATAATGAGTCGAATCCAAAACTCCTGATTCAGACTTCCCTGACTATTTCCTATAATTACAGCCAAAATAAGAAGTACAGCTGTATCGGTTAAAATTGTTCCCCCAACGGTAATGGCTACTGCCTGATTTTTAGAAATTCCAAGTTTACTGACAATCGGATAAGCCACAAGCGTATGGGTGGCGAACATACTTGCTGTCAGAAAACTCGCATTAAAATCATAATTCAAAAAATAATAACACACAGGAAATCCTATCGTAATCGGAATAATAAAAGTAAAAAAACCAAACAGAATACTTTTGTTTCGGTTGGATTTAAAATCGTTCATATCCAGTTCCAAACCTGCGATAAACATAATGTACAAAAGACCTATGGTTGAGAAAAGGTCAATAGCAGAACTTTTTTCGAGAATACCGAATCCGTGAGGACCGATAGCCACTCCTGCTATAATCAATCCGATAATTCCGGGAATATTTAATTTTCTTAACAGAATAGGGGATAATAAAATAATAAATAAAAGCAATGAAAATATCAATATAAGATTTTCTAACGGTAGCTCAAATTCGTGTAATAAGTCTTTGAAAAAGTTTGTCATCGGTTATTTGTATCTTGAAAAAGCTATTTTTTTAGGTAATTTTAAAGAAACACTTTTAAGGTTTGCGATAAAAATAAAAAAAATATTTTTAAGAGTATGTAATCTTAGAGATTTATTTTTATTTTAGACGTACGACTTACGAATTCAAGCTGTACGTCTAAATTCTAAAAATTAACACACTACATTTTAGGTGGAAAAAAGAACAGTGAAGGCTTTTCTCTAAAAAATCTCCAAATTGAAAGTGCCACCAATCGAAGTTCTAAAAGTGAAATATTTCTGGAACGGAAAGCCAATGAAAGTGAAAGAGTAAAACTTACAATAAAATTAATCATTCCGATAATTCCGATACCAAATATTCCCCAAATTATCATAGAAAGAGGAATGTCAAAATCTCCTCCGTAGATTCCTAAAGCCAAATTTCCACTGGCAAAAGTGATGTGACGTATGTCTAAATTCAGCCCAATAAAAACTCCGATAGAAGCGGTAGTTCCCATAAAAACTCCAAACCATAAATTAGAGATAACTCCAGCCCATTTGTCTTCATATATTTTGGCTAATTTATTTGTTTTGTCTTTACCAAGAGTCTTTTTAAGAAGAGGGTGTTCTTGAATTCTATAATACACAGAGTTGTGTTTGTCTCTGTTTGCTATACTTCCTGCAATAACTCCGGAGATAAACAAAAAGAATCCGGCAATAGCTGCGTGAACAATAGCAGGAGAGTGAACAGGACTCAAATCCGTCAAAAGCGTTTCCCATTTATTGTGAGCTATGTTGTAATTAAAAATTAAATCTATCAACCAGATCAATAAAAAAGCTACCGGAAATGCCATAACTACGTTTCCTAGAAAAGCAATAAATTGCGAACGGAAAACTCTGGCAAAAAATATCGCAAAACTATTATATTTGCTACTCACACTCTCGCTTTTGTCTTTTGCTCCTTGTTCTAATGCACTAATAAGAGTCGAAGCGGTCATAGCAGGTTGTTTGGTAGCTAACGTAAAGCCTAACAAATAAATAGCAATAAATCCGAAAGCATAATTCATACTATACAAAAAAGCGTGTCCGAAATCACTGGTCTCTATTTTAGACAAAAGCACTTTGAATACACACAGAAATCCTACTATCAATCCACCTCCACAAGCTGTTCGAAACATTTTAAAATATTCTTTTCGATTGCTTGTTATATAATGTTCACCTGTTTTGGCAGCATGCTGGGTAACTTCGTAGGACAAAAGTTGCGTACTTTCATTTATAAGCTGACGAACATTGGTTTTGTCGCAGTTATACTTTATCAGGAGTAGAGCAATATCTCTGGTTTTTTTTGAAGTTTCTTCTCCTTCATCTACCACCAAATAAGGGAGAAGCTCTTTTGTTCTGTCGAGTTGCTGTCTGATTCGGAGTAAGGATTGATTTACTTTGAGCGAAATGCCATATTTATGCGAATTTTCAAAGGCTGTTTTGATATAATTCTGACATTGTTTATGTAAAATTACAACCTGTTTATAAGATAAATCATCAGACGGAATGTATTTTTTTTCTGAACGAATGAGTTTGTCGTTAAGTTCTGCAAATTCACGTTGTATCGCAATAAAAGGGCTGTCAAAATTCTGAAATTCCGGAACCATTTTATTGACATCACTTTCCATCGCTCGTCCGGAAATTCGTTGGATAAGCACTTCGATTCCGTAGATGATTTCTGACAATTCAAAACCGTTGCCTTTTTCGTTATAAAAGGTCTGAAAGCCAAGCTTTTTAAGTAAAATATTTATTTGATTTTCGGGAATTCTTTCAATCCATTGAGGATCTGTCTTTAGGTAAAAAACTTGATTCAGGATGAATTGCAAACTGTTTTTTGAGGGTTGATAAGGGAGTATCTTTTCGCTCAAACGCTTTCTGATTTCGTATAGAAAGTCAGTGTCTTTGATAATTCCGGCATCTGAAATGATTTGGTCAAATTCTTTTTCTCTGAATAAATTTTTCAGATAATCCGAAAGCGACTTTCTATATTCCTCGTTTTCTTCCAAAAAGTTCAGAAGAATCAACAAATCTATATCATATACAACATTTATGTTGTTAGGACGAAATACATTGACAATCCTTACTAAAAACTCGACATCAGGTTCGTTATCATCAGAACAAAGATGCAGGTGTTTTTTAAAAATGAATTCTAATTTTTCTTTTTTATTGTAGGGAAAAATGTTTGCTTTCATATTGAAATCATTTAATTTTTTTCAATTGGCTAAAAAAAGTTCTTTTTGCCTTGCTTTTTGTCTTTTTTTGCTCCGTATCTCTGCTATGTAGGGCAAAAAAGCCTTCCAGCAGAACAAAAATATTCATTTTTCGCTTCAATCAAAAAAGTTTAAATGAGTTCAGTAAAAAATTAGCGGAAAAGTAATGAAATATCCCAAAATTACCAATCCTATTTTTTATAAATGAAGTGATTTAAACTTTTTTGTAATACGAAACGAACTGTCAATATTTGCGTTACAAAATACAATTATTTCAATCAGGATTATGTGTAGAATGTTTGGTTAATAACGAATAAAAAAAATAATCTAAAAAAAATCAACAAATATATTTTGGTGGAGTGTTTTTTCATTGATTTTTTTGGATATTTGTTTGATAAAAACAGCTAGAAAACACAGTACAATCAATTTCTTATGTCAATTACAACTCAAAATCCAAATACAAAACCAAAAATAATCATAGCAGGAGGGACGGGTTTTATTGGAAAATATTTATCTGATTATTTCTTGAAAAAAGGATTTGAAGTAGTGGTTTTTTCGAGGGGAAAATCAAAACCGCCTGTCTGCCCTGCCCGTCCGGCAGGCGGGCGAATAGGTAGAGAAAACCAAACTCGCTATGTGAATTGGGACGGAAAAAATTTATCCGATTGGAAAACCGAGCTTGAAGGTTCGTTTTTGTTGATTAACCTTTCGGGAAAAACCGTAGCTGTACGACATAATCCAAAAAATAAAAAGGAAATTTTCGGTTCTCGAATTGACAGCACTAAAGTTTTGAACCAAGCTGTTTTACTTTGTGAAAACCCTCCGAAATATTGGGTAAATTCATCAGGAGCTACGATTTATAAAACTTCGTTTTCCGAAAGTCGGGACGAATATTTTACTGAAACTGAACCCGAATTTCTGACTGATGTTATTTTGGCTTGGGAGGACGAATTTTTCAAAAATCCGAATCCGAAAACTAAAAAATTAGCTTTGCGAACTTCGGTTGTTTTCGGAAAAAAGGGAGATACTTTTGAGAAATTGAATTTGCTTTCCAAATTAGGATTAGGAGGAAAACAAGGCAACGGGAAACAGATAATGAGTTGGATTCATATTGAAGATTTCGCTCGGATTATCGAATTTTCTGTCGAAAAGAACATAGAGGGATTCATAAATATGGCAAGTCCGAATCCTGTTGCGAATTCCGAAATGATGAGAGCTTTCCGAAAAGCGAATAACATTCCGTTTGGAATTCCAACACCTGAATTTCTCCTTAAAATCGGAACAAAAATAATCGGAGTAGAACCTGATTTTGTTCTGAAAAGCTATAATGTAGTGTCAAAACGATTAGAAGAAAACGGTTTTGAGTTCAAATTCCCTACTATTGATAAGGCTTTGGGAGATTTGATTCATTCGCATGATTCGTAGCTTACTAACGAAAAAGGACAATTAACACAAGCCACAAAATCGGAATGCTTTCTACCCAAAAAGTAGTATAGTATTTCGATTTTTTTTCGTTGGCAAAAAGAGTGAAAAGCAAAACCGAGACAGCTAAAATTCCGTTTATCAAAAGTTGAGAAATCTTATACTCTGAAAGTGAAAATTCCAAATAGAAAAAGAGTATCAACAGTAGTATTCCGAGAATTTTTGTATTTCGGACTCCGATAGTTTGAGGAACGGTTTTCAAACTCGGACTATCTTCTTTCAGGTCGATAATCTCAAAAATCAGAATCAAAATTATAACCAACAAAAACCGTTGAAAACACTTGACAATCACATCAGAATTTATCGGATAATCTGCCTCAAAAAGCGGTAATAAAAGCGTAATTCCGACCCAACAAAGAGCTACAATATAAATTTTTATACCACTTATGCTTCGGATATTTTTATGATTAAAAACCGAAAGAGCATACAACGAAGTCAATAATCCCGTAATCATTATCGTAATTTGGGAAACGAAACTTAACTTAAAAAAACAAAATCCTGCAATCAGAACACTCAAAAAGGTCAATAGCTGAATGGTTTTATATTCCGTATTCAGGTCTTTTTTTAATAAAATTGTGGTGTATTTTGTGTAGTTATACCCAACAACAGACGAAAAAAACACAAAGGCAATTACCCATACATTTATAGGAATCTCAAAAAAATAGTAGGTTACAAAAGCTAAAGCCGTAATAGCCAATCCTACGTGAATACTGCTGTGAATATAAAAATCAAAAAGTTTTTTCATTCTACTCGGAATAATTTTATAAAAGTAATATTTTCATTCTATATATTTCACATTACTTTTTTAACTTTGAACCTTTAACTTTAAACAAAATGACAATAACAACAAGACCAAACGGTTCCTTATACACCAAAATCGAAAATAAAATTGCAACGGTAGAATTCGGACACCCTCAAAGCAATTCTTTTCCGAGTGAATTATTGGACAGATTAACCAAAGAAATTAACTCGTTAAGCGAAAACAACGAAGTAAACCTTATTCTTTTGAAAAGCGAGGGAGAGGGAGCTTTTTGTGCAGGAGCAAGTTTTGACGAATTATTAGCTGTAAACGATTCGGAAACAGGGAAAAAATTCTTTTCGGGATTTGCCAATGTCATCAATGCGATGCGAAAATGTTCTAAAATCATTGTAGGAAGAATCCACGGAAAAGCTGTCGGAGGAGGAGTCGGAATTATTTCTGCCTGTGATTATGCTTTAGCTTCGGTTGATGGAGCTGTTAAACTTTCGGAACTTGCCATCGGAATCGGCCCTTTTGTGATTGAACCTGCAGTTTCCCGAAAAATTGGAAAAGGTGCGATGTCCGAAATGACACTTGCTCCACATTCTTGGAAAAATGCGTATTGGGCAAAAAACAAAGGTCTGTATGCAGAAGTTTATGAAAGTGTAAAAGATTTAGACAAAGAGCTTGAGATTTTCTGTTCCAAATTAACGGAATGTAATCCTGAAGCGTTATCCGAAATGAAAAAAGTAATCTGGGAAGGCACCGAAAATTGGGATACTTTACTCTACGAAAGAGCTGAAATTTCAGGAAGATTGGTGCTGTCTGATTTTACTAAAGAGGCTTTGTCAAAGTTTAGGAAGTAGTAAAGAGCCACAAGGCAAAAAGCACGAGTTTTTCTATTGGCTTTTGGCTATTTTTTCATTGCATTAAAATAAGCAGCTCTGCTCAAAGGTTCGTATTCTTCGGTTTCTCCAAGCATAACGAGGTTGTCGTTTTGTGCTTTTCTAAAACTGTAATTAGCTAAATTCCCTGTTCGGGTACAAACTGCGTGAACTTTGGTTACGTATTCGGCAGTAGCCATTAAAAAAGGCATAGGACCAAACGGATTTCCTTTAAAATCCATATCTAAACCTGCAACGATTACTCGTTTTCCACTGTTTGCTAAATCGTTACAAACTTGCACAATTTCGTCATCAAAAAATTGAGCTTCATCAATTCCGACCACATCACAATCACTTGCTAACAAACGAATATTTGCAGAAGACGGAACGGGAGTGGAGTGGATTTCGTTAGCATTGTGCGAAACCACTTTTTCATCATCATATCGAGTATCAATTGCTGGTTTGAAAATTTCCACTTTTTGCTTGGCAAATTGGGCTCTTTTGAGTCTTCGGATAAGTTCTTCGGTTTTTCCCGAAAACATCGAACCACAGATAACCTCTATCCAACCAAATTGCTCTTTATGATTTACTGTATTTTCGAGAAACATTTTTTAGTTTTTTTTGAATACTTTTCATTACTTTGTATCGCAAACAAATATATTAAAAACAAAGGCGTTTACTCAAAAATAATTATTAACAATTATGCAAAATCGTTTAGAGGCAGAGCTAATCAGCATTGCACACAGAATTCTGAAATTGAAAAACAAGTCAGAAGTTGTTCAACTTCAGCAAGAAACCCTTAATCTCTACGAAAAATTATCGGTTTTGAGGTTTGTTGAGGAAAATTATGGAGATGCTTCAATGGAAATTCCTTCCGATATTGAAGAAAAATTAGAAAACCCTACTTTGGTTGAGGAGAACATTGCTGTTCAGAATGAAGTAACCGAAGAAAAAACAGAAGAAATAGTTTCGGAAGTAAAAGAAGAAATAATTTCTGAAACATCGGAAGACCTATCTGTTGAGGAGGTAGAAATTCCTGTTTCGGAACCTGTTCAGGAAGAAGAAAAAACCGATGAAGAACAACCGAAAATCGAAGATTTTCAAGTTCGTTTTGAGGATTTTGAAGCTCAATTAGCCAATGCAAAACCCACCAAAACCCAGCCCGTAACCGAAGAAATTCCATTTGAGGAAGAGCCTCTTTTTGTTCCTGTTCAGACGACAACCATAGAACAAACCGAAATCAAAAAAACGGAAGTTACCATTACGGAAACAACCAAAAATGTTTCGATAAACGATGCGATCAAAAAGAATTTCAATATCGGTTTGAACGACAGAATTGCTTTCGAATTTCATTTGTTTGGAGGTCAAACCGAAGATTTTAACCGGGTACTTTCGCAATTAAATACGTTCGAAACTTTTGCAGAAGCTAAAGATTTTATCGAAAATGTCGTGAAACCCGATTACAATAATTGGACAGCAAAAGACGAATACGAAAGTCGTTTTTTAGAAATCATCGAAAGTAAATTTTAAACTTTTCATAATGCAGACCTGACAGGTTTTAAAAACCTGTCAGGTCTTAAAGCAATCACTATGTCAAAGCTGTATATCGTTCCGACACCTATCGGGAATCTCGAAGATATGACATTCAGAGCTGTTAAAGTTTTGAAAGAGGTCGATATAATTTTAGCTGAAGACACCCGAAACAGCGGAAAACTCCTGAAACATTTCGAGATTTCGACTCAAATGTTTTCGCATCATATGCACAATGAGCATAAAACCGTTGAAAATCTTGTCAAACGATTGCAGTCAGGAGAAACCATTGCACTCATTTCTGATGCGGGAACTCCTGCTATTTCCGACCCCGGATTTTTGCTTACGAGAGCTTGTGTGGAAAACAATATCGAAGTGGAATGTCTTCCCGGAGCAACAGCTTTCGTTCCTGCACTTGTCAATAGCGGATTGCCGAATGACCGATTTGTTTTCGAAGGATTTTTACCTGAAAAAAAAGGAAGACAAACCCGATTTTTGGCTTTGGCAGAAGAACCTCGAACAATGATTTTTTATGTTTCTCCCCACAAGCTACTCAAAACTTTGGAAGAGTTTATTCAGTATTTCGGAGAAGACCGACCTGTTTCGGTTTCGAGAGAACTTACCAAACTGCACGAAGAAACTTTCAGAGGAACAGCCAAAGAAGTTCTGAGTTATTTTAGTCAAAAAGCCATAAAAGGCGAAATTGTCGTAGTTGTTGGAGGGAGGAAGTAATTTTCTTACAGCTATCTCTAAAAAACAAATAACCCTAAGATTACTTCTTAGGGTTAAAATAAGTTATAAGCTTCTATTTTATTTTACAGGAGGGAGCAAAACGGCATCTATTACGTGAATCATTCCGTTGGAAGTAGGGATTGAAGCAATAATTTCGGCTACATCGTTAACGAAAATTTTATCTCCTCGGTGTGAAATCTTAATTTTGTGAGCACTTACTTGTTCGAATTCACGTCCGTCCGTAAGTAGATTTTCTCTCAATACTCCTACATAAGTATGATATTCCAATATTTCTGACAGCTGACTTTTGTTTTCGGGGTTCAATAAATTATCCACTGTTCCTTTAGGTAATTTATCGAATGCTTCGTTGGTAGGAGCAAATACCGTAAAAGGTCCTGCGTTGCTCAAAGCATCTACTAATCCTGCTGCTTTAACTGCTGTTACTAAAGTTGTGTGTTGTTCGCTTGATGCTGCTGTCTGTACGATGTTAGGGTTAGAAACATCATCTTTAACTCCCGATTGTCCGACAGGTTGAGCAGATGTTGGAGCTGTAGTTTCGTTGGCAGACGGGCTTTCTGTTTTAGAATTACACGAAACTAAAAACATAATAGTCAATAATGCTAAAATTGTGTTTTTCATAATTTTTAATTTTTGTTGGATTAATACTTAACTGTGTGTTTATATTTCTGATAATGAACAAGAATTATTCCTATTCGCATACAAAGTTAAGTCAACAATACTTTTGAAAATTATGATATTTATCAGATAGTTACGTGAATTTTTGAGGTATTTTTGTTGTCTTTTGTGTTAAAAACTAAAAAAAATATTGTTAATTATTTTCTATAGGTTCATCTAACCGCTTGCTTTTCGTTTCTTTCAAATAAAGTCGGTTAAACACCTGACAAGTTACTAAATCTCCCATTACGTTTACCGAAGTTCGGAACATTCCGAGTAGTCTGTCCACTCCGATAATTAGGGCAATGGCTGTTACGGGAATTCCGATTGTGGCTAATACCGAACCCAAGACGATAACACCTGCTCCCGGAGCCGAAGGCGTACCGATAGAAGCTAAAATAGTAGTAACAATTACAATAAGAGTTGTAGGCAAGTCGAGTTCCAATCCATAAACCTGGGCTAAAAACAACGTAGCAATAGCCTGAAAAACAGCTGTTCCGTCCATATTTATCGAAACTCCGACAGGAATGATAAATCTACTCACAGACGGATTGATTCCCATTTTTTCTTCTGCTGTTTTTAAGGTCAAAGGCATAACTGCAGCCGAACTTGCAGTCGAAAAAGCCAACAGAAGTGCATCTTTGGCATCAGAAAAGAATTTTTTCAGGTTGGCTTTGGCAAAAAACAGCAATATCATACTATATACAACCACAACTAAAAGCAATCCTAAAATAACTGTAAGCATAAACATCGAAAGTCCCATAATGGTTTTGATGCCGACTTTTGAAGTTACCTGACACATCAAACCAAAAACAGCAATCGGAGCTAATTTCATAGCCCATTTTGTAATTGCCATAGTGATTTCCTGAACCGAATACAGCACTTTCAGAAGCGGAACAGCCGTATCTGACTGAATATTAGCCAACGAAATTCCGATGATAATCGCAAAAATCACAATGCTCAACATATCTCCCGAAACCAATGCCTGTAAAGGATTAGCAGGTAACAGATTTACAATCATCTCGGGAATATTTCCGAAACCGAAATTAGCTCCCGGTTCGGTAATTGCTTGAGTGTCCAAAGCCATATCATCTGTAATAAGGCTGGTTGCGTCCATATAATTTCCGGGTTGGATTATCGTTGCCAAAATAACAGCCAAAATCAAAACCGTAGTAGTAGTCATTCCGTAATACAACAATAATTTTGGTCCTGATTTTTTGAGGTATTCCGTATTATCTCCGCCTGCAATTCCTTGAACAATCGAACTGAACATAAGCGGAATCATAATCATCTGTACTACTCGGATAAAAAGATTTCCAGGAAAAGCAATCCAGTTAATGACCGACTGAAGGGTTTTTTCTCCTATCCACTTTGGTTCAGTAGCAAAATAAGCTCCGAGCAAAATTCCTGCAACCATACCGATAACTACCTTGAGCCAGAGTTTTGTCTGAACCAGGTTCTGCAAATATGTATAAAGTTCCTTAATAGGAAGTAATCTCTCGGAAGGTTTTTGATTCAGAAATTCCATAGGTAATAAAAAAGAATAACTCTACAAAGTTACCCAATTAGTTATTGGAATCAAATAATAAAATGTGCAGCTGCGAAAAATGTTGTCTGTCAGAAAAACGTTTTGTAATATTGCATAGATAAAGATCTTAATTTCTGAAAACCTAATGAAACACGTTCTTGCTCCGTACGTTCCTGAATTTGCTTTAGATGCTGTTTTTGAGTTGATAAAAGCCAATAACGTACATCTGAAAATTGTTCATCAGAGAGTTACAAGGCACGGAGATTACCGACAAAATCCGAACGGAACACATCAGATAACCGTAAATGCAAGTGAGAACAAATACCGTTTTTTTATTACGTTAATTCACGAGTTGGCACATTTGGTAGCCTTTGAAAAATATGGACGAAATATCTTACCTCACGGACAGGAATGGAAACATACTTTTCAGAGATTGATGGTTCCGTTTATCAGACCTGAAGTTTTTCCGAATGAATTGCTGTCGCTTTTGGCAAGACATTTCAAAAATCCGAAAGCAAGTAGTGATACCGATGCTACTTTGGCTTTGGCACTCAAACAATACGACAAACCGAGTGACAAAAACTATGTTTTTGAGATTCCCTACGGAAGTACATTCAGAATTCACAACGGAAAAATATTCAAAAAAATCGCAGTTCGTGTCAAGCGATATGAGTGTATGGAAATCGCAACAGGAAAAATTTATCTCTTTAATCCGAATGCAGAAGTGGAACTGCTTACTACGAATTGATGACACATTGAGTGTTGTTTTCCGCAAAAATCACTATTTTTGAAAGATTTATTTTTACGAGCTATGATGCAATGGGAACGCTTATTATCCCTTAAAAAACAAGGAGATACACAACCGAGAATCCGAAAAGAACAAGACCCGACCCGATTAGGGTTTGAAGTCGATTACGACCGAATTATATTTTCTCCTGCCTTTAGAACTTTGCAGGACAAAACACAGGTAATTCCGCTTTCTAAAACGGATTTTGTCCATACACGACTGACGCATAGCCTTGAAGTTTCGGTTGTCGGACGTTCGCTTGGAAGAAGTGCAGGAAAATTCATTTTGGAAAAATATTCTTACTTAAACGAATTAGGTTACGAAGTAAACGATTTCGGAGCCATCGTAGCAGCTGCGGCTTTGGCTCACGACATCGGAAATCCGCCTTTCGGACATTCGGGAGAAAAAGCAATCGGAGAATATTTTTTGAACGGTAACGGGAAAAAATACCAAAAAGATTTAACCGATAAAGAATATCAGGATTTGGTTTTGTTTGAGGGAAATGCCAACGGACTTATGGTTTTGTCTTCCTCAATGTTCGGAAACGAAGGTGGACTTCGTATTTCGTATGCCACTCTCGGAGCATTTATGAAGTATCCGAAAGAATCACTTCCTGTAAAACCAACCAATCGTATTGCAGACAAAAAATACGGATTTTTTCAATCCGAAAAAGAATTTATCACAGAAGTAGCTAATGAACTCGGACTTATTCCGAACAAAACAGGAAACGACATCGGTTTTGAAAGACATCCTTTGGCTTATTTAGTTGAGGCTGCTGATGATATTTGCTATACGATTATCGACTTTGAAGATGGAATAAATCTCGGTTGGATTGATGAAGAATTTGCTTTGGAATATCTGATAAAACTCGTAAAAGACAACATTAATAGTTCAAAATATAATGAACTCAAAACTCGTGAAGACCGAATCAGCTATCTTCGTGCTTTGGCAATCGGACGAATGATTAACGAAGTTATCGAAGTTTTTAAAGAGAATGAAGATAAAATTTTAGCAGGAGATTTTCCGTTTGCCCTTACCGATAAAAGTCAGTTCAAAGCACAACTTGATGACATCATCAAAATATGTGTCAAAAAAATCTATCAAAGCAGCGAAGTTACCCAAAAAGAAATTACGGGATATAAAGTAATTTCGGTTTTGTTGGACACTTTTACAACCGCTTACAACAATAAATTTGAAGGAAAAACAACCAATTACGATAAGCTCGTTTTACGACTTCTTCCCGAAAAATACAAGGCAGAAGAAACAAAATCCGTTTACGAAAGATTACTGCACATCTGTCACTTTGTTTCGCTTTTGACAGACGGAAATGCATTGCAGATTTATCATATTATCCAGGGAAGTAATAAGTAGATTTTAAAAAATTTAATTCGGAACAGTTTTTGAATAAAAGCCCGAAAACATTATATTTACCGTTCAAAAGAATCAATATGAAAAAGTTCTATCTTGTATTTGCCTTACTTTTTACTGTATCTACACCTGTTTTTGCACAAGTAGAAAACGAAATTGATCCTCCTTTTAACATCAAAACGGTTTCGTTTATGCAAAACGGACAAAATGTTGTTCCTTTCTTTAGAATGGGAGAAAATTTTCAGTTTCGCTTTGACGATTTGTATTATTCCGAACAAGATTATTTCTATACGATAACCCATTGTGATTATGATTGGAAACCATCTTCATTGTCCAAAATGGAATATCTGACAGGCTTTGATAACATCAGAATTCAGAATTACGAAAATTCTCAAAACACATTACAAGGTTATTCGCACTATGTGCTTTCCATTCCGAACAGTCAAACGACTCAAATCAAGATCTCGGGAAATTATATACTGAAAATTTTTGATTCCAATGGAGATTTGATGCTTTCAAGACGGTTTGTGTATTACGAATCTACAGTTGGAGTTTCTACGCAAATCAAACGCTCGAGAACAATTTCGGATATTGATTTGATGCATAACTTGGATTTTACCATAAAACCAGGCAATCTGATTTTGCAGAATCCGAATCGGAATGTAAGGGTTGCCTTACTGCAAAACGGAGTTTGGAATACCGCTATCAAAAATATCAGACCTCAATACACTATCGGAACGGATTTGGTTTATAAATACGATAAAGAAACAAGTTTTTACGGAGGAAACGAGTTGTTGTACCTCGAAACCAAAGATGTCAGAGCAGGAAACAACACCATTCTGAAAGTTACTTCGGGAGAGCTTTACAACACGCATTTATATCCGAATCTTGCCAGAGCAAATGATCCTTATACCTATTTTCCTGATGTAAACGGAAATTTTGTTTCGTCTGTGGTCGGGAGGAGCAATGCTTTTACGGAGGCTGATTATACATGGGTTTATTTTACTTTGAAAGCTCCGACTTATTTCGGAAAAGAAGACGTTTATATAAACGGAATGTTCAACAATTATGCTTTGACCGACGAGTACAAAATGGATTACGATTCCAAAAATGGAGTTTATACAAAAGCACTTTTGATAAAACAAGGCTTTACCAATTATCAGTATGTTTTAGCGAACAACAAAAAGCAAATCAATCAGAAAGATGCGATTGACGGAAATTTCTACCAAACCGAAAATGATTATTACGTTTTGGTTTACTACAAAGGAACAACCGATCGATACGACAGAGTTCTCGGACTTGGAAAAGCCAATTCGGTTGATATTGTGAATTAGTCCGAAGTCAAGAGTCCAAAGTCCGAAGCCTAAAATTCATCGTTTATCGTTCATCATTCATCGTTTAATCATATCTTTGCGGAAAATTTTAACAATGGACTTTTCTTTAGGTTTTGATTGGAGGGAAACATTTACTGTAACGATGATTTTGTTCGCAGTAATTGATATTTTAGGGAGTATTCCGATTATTGTGGACTTACGGGCTCGTGTCGGACACATTCAATCCGAAAAAGCATCAATCGTTGCTTTTTTTATTATGATTTCTTTTTTGTTTGTGGGAGATGAAATCCTGAAGCTCATCGGATTAGACGTTAATTCGTTTGCAGTAGCAGGAGCTTTTGTGCTTTTCTTTTTGGCATTGGAAATGATTCTCGGAGTTCGGTTGTACAGGGACGAAGCTCCGAATACAGCTTCGATTGTTCCGATTGCTTTTCCTCTGATTGCAGGAGCAGGAACAATGACAACAATTTTGGCACTTCGGGCTGAATATCAGAGCATAAACATTATTGTAGCGATTTTTCTGAATACGCTTTTGGTTTATGCCGTGCTGAAATCCTCAGGAAAAATTGAAAGAGTTCTCGGAAAAGGAGGTCTTGGAGTTATCCGAAAAGTTTTTGGAGTGATTCTTTTGGCTATTGCTGTTAAATTATTTGCCTCTAATGTTAAAGGTCTTTTTATGTGAAAAAGGTCTTTGTAACTTTATACTTTTAATGTCCCGCAGATTTCGCAGATTTTCACAAATTTAATTTGTATTATGTTTTATCTGCGAAGATTAGCGAAATCTGCGGGAAAATATATTCAAAAAAATGAAAACTTTTATAAACATACTTATCATATTGGCTTTTGGTTTGGTTATTTTCAACATCACACAGCTTAATTTTGATAATTTATTTTCAGGAAACAGCCTGATTGCCCTTATCGGAGTGGTAGCTTCACTATGTGCAATCTGTATTTTGCTGATTTTCAGAACATCGAAAGCAATTCAGGATAAATACAAAAACCGATAATCATGTTTGATGTGCTGATAATCGGAGGAGGAGTTGCAGGAGTTTCGTGTGCTTTAGTTTTGGGATCGGCTCACAAAAAAGTATTTGTACAGGACAAAAAAATCGGAATCCTTACCCACCAAAGAGGAGGGAACCTCCAAGATGCTATTTTGAATAATGTATATGGAATCCCTTTCGGAAAATCAGGCTCGGAGGTAATGCACGAAAGTTTAGAACATCTGAACAACTATTCTCATATCGAACAGATTCCGAATCAAAAAGTAATTGAGGTTATTCCGTTTAGCAATTATTATCAGGTGCGTACCAATGATAATATTTACGAAGCTAAAATCGTGGTGGTTGCTGTCGGAGCATCAAATACATTTAACATTGAGGGATTGAATCAGTATGTCATTTCCCACAAAAAAACCATTCCCGAAAAAAACCGAATTCAGCTCACAAACGAAGACCACAAAGTTTCGGAAAACTTATATGTAGCAGGAGTTTTAGCAGGACACAGAAGCCAGGTTGCGATTGCATCGGGAAGCGGAGCATCAGTTGCAACGGATATTCTGACCCTTTGGAACAACGGAACGCAATCCCATTCACACGACAGTATCAGGAAATAGATTACCTCTCTCCCGTAAAAACCCTAAACAAGTATTCCCAATTTGGTTTTGAAGATAAGTCTTCAAAACCTTTGTAAAGTCCGCTTTCGTTTAGCATTTCTATGTTGAATTTTTCTTGAATAGCATAAGGAGCAATGCCTTGTTTTTTGAGGCGTTTGGCTAAATATTCCTGTTCGGTTTGTCCGGGAGTCGGAACGAAAAACGCTTTTTTCTGTAACTTAACCAAATCCATAAGTGTTGTATATCCCGAACGGGAAAGCACCATTTTACTTTGATTGATGGCTTGTTCCAATTCGCTTCCGTTCATAAAGTTATAGGAAGTTACGTTTCCTGCCGTTTCCGATTTTTGTTCGGGTTCGATTTTTCCTTTTACGAAAATTACGTTTCCGTTATATCTTGAAAGTTGCTGGGTTATGATTTCTTCAAACATTGTCCGTTGGGGTTCGGGACCCGACAGGATAACAGCCAAATCATAGATTTCTTCACTATTTTTCTTTTCAAATCGGCTTAAAACTCCCAAGTATTTTATTTTGAGTTTTGTCTTTTTCAGATGTCCTAATTTCCCCGAAAGGTTTGGTTTTTTCTTTACATCAGGAACCCAACATTCCTTAAATTTTTTTATCCAGTTTTGATGAATAACACTCGTAAAATAGGTCGTTGTTCCCGAAAGAACATTGAGCTGATGCGTGATGAAAACAGACGGAATTTTTTTGCTCACTACTCCGAATCGGTTATCGGATATGATTCCGTTTATATCGTATTCTTTGATGATTTTTTCGGTTATTTTTTTTTCGGTTTGAACAGCTTTGAGCATTTTCGGAGCATTCAGAGCGATTTTCCATTTAAAGAATTTTCCTTTTTTGGCATATTTAATTTGATAGGACGGAAGTTCAACAGCAGTCAGATTCGGAAATTCTTTTTTCAGTAGTTCGAGTGCATCTCCGTCTGAGGCCAAAACAGGATTAAAACCAAATTCTATCAATTTATTTACTATCGGAACACATCTTGTCGAATGTCCTAAACCCCAATTAAGTGGAGCCACCAATATATTTTTTGTTGTAGTCAAAACAGAAAATTAACTTTAAGACAAAGTAACGGAGTTTTTTGTTCTTGTGATTATTTTCTACTTTTACCAAATAATTAATTTTTTGTTGTGGGAAGTAAAAATAAGTTAAAGCGTTTTAACGAAAACCAAACTTTTTCAAATGTAATCCAACCGACTCGGGAGGAAGTTATTTCGGATAATTTTCCGTTTAAAGGAAAATGGAATACCGATTATTTTGAGAATGACAATCCGATAATTGTAGAACTCGGTTGTGGAAAAGGAGAATATACGGTTGAATTGGCTCAAAAATATCCGAATAAAAACTTTATCGGAATTGATATTAAGGGAGCAAGATTTTGGAGAGGAGCAAAAACAGCTGTTGAAGAAAACCTGAAAAATGTTGCTTTTGTACGAACTCAAATCGAACTTATCGAAAGTATTTTCGCAGAAAACGAAATTGACGAAATCTGGATTACGTTTCCTGATCCTCAAATCAAGTACAAACGCACCAAACACAGGCTTACTAACTCGGAATTTTTGCAACATTACAAAAAAGTTCTCAAAAAAGACGGAGTTGTAAATTTGAAAACCGATAGCGAATTTATGCACGGTTACACACTTGGTTTGTTGCACGGAGCGGGACACGAAGTGTTGTATGCCAACCACAATGTTTATGTGAACGAAGGAGCTCCCGAAGTGGTTACTTCGATTCAGACGTTTTACGAAAAGCAATATTTGGAGCAGAACAAAGCCATTACTTATATCAAATTCAAAATCAAATAGATGAATTATTTACTTCCTTTTTTTCTTGGGTTAGCCGTTACATTTATATCCACACTTTTGCCCGGATTGATAAATATGACGGTTGCCAAAATCAGTCTGAAAGAAGGGAAATCAAGAGCTTTTGCACTGGGTTCGGGAGCAGGTTTAATAGTGTTTTTTCAGGCTTTGGTTGCTACGATTTTCGCACGATTTATCGACAAACGAACGGACATTAACTACTTGATTCAGGAAATCGGAATCGGTATTTTCTTGTTGTTGAGCATTTATTTTTTCTTCTTTTCAAAAAAGAAAAAAATCAAAAAGGAAGAAGTCATCATAAGCAGTAAACGAAGTCATTTTTTGATGGGAATGTTTCTTTCCCTTATTAATGTGTTTCCGATTCCGTTTTATGTGATTTTGAGTATTACGTTGGGTTCGTACGGTTATTTTCAGTTTGACAAACCTTTTTTGGTTTTGTTTTCGTTGGGAGCATCACTCGGAGCAATGTCTGTTTTTTATATCTATGCGAATTTCATCAGAAAAATAGAATCCAAAGCAGAGTTTTTTATGAAAAACGTGAATTATCTTATCGGAAGCGTTACGCTTTTGATTGCTGTTTTGGGGATTGTCAAACTTATTAATGAATAAAATTTTCCCGCAGATTTCGCAGATTTTCGCAGACACATTATTTTACATATTCAAAGACGTAAAGCAAGAAATATCTATAAGAAAAATTTTTGCAACTTTGTGAGATATTTATTTGCGAAAATCTGCTAAATCTGCGGGAGCTAAAAAAACAAACGAGAGCTAATAATCAAAAATGAAGATTCTTTTATTAGACAATTATGACAGTTTTACATACAATCTGCTTCATTATTTAGAGGATTTGGGAGCGGAGGTTGAAGTGTTCAGAAATAACGAAATCGAAGTGGAAGATGCTAAAGATTTTGACAAAATCGTGCTTTCTCCCGGACCGGGAATTCCCGAGCAGGCAGGGATTTTAAAACCACTTATCAAAGAATATTCGGGTAAAAAACCAATTTTAGGGATTTGTTTAGGGCAACAAGCTATTGCAGAGGTTTTCGGAGGAAGTCTTGTACAGCTCAACGAAGTTGTTCACGGAGTTTCCACTCCGATAAATGTGGTGGTTGCTGATGAGGTTTTGTTTAAGGATTTACCTCAAAAAATAGAAGTCGGACGTTATCATTCGTGGGTTGTGAATCCGAATGATTTTCCTGATGATTTGGAAGTTACTTCGGTTGATGAAAACGGAAACATTATGTCTTTACGACATAAAAAGTATGCTATTCGTGCGGTTCAGTTCCACCCCGAATCTGTTATGACTCCTGACGGAATGAAAATGTTGGAAAATTGGCTTGAGACTGAAGATTGAAAAAAGAATTGATATTGATTTTTGTCATTGCCATTGATTTTTGAAAACTGCGACTGAACACTAAAAATTCGTTAATGAATTTTTATATTCGTTTGAGTTTATTTATTTTTAGCCACTTATTAGATACTGATTATTAGATGCGATATTTTTTAGCGATTTTATTTTTAGCGGTGATTTTTACGTTATTGGGTTCTGATGCGATTCGTCAAAATTCAGATAAGGATAATTTTATTTCGGAAGTTGTTTATACAGATACATTAAAGATTGTCGAGAAAGGCATCAATACATTTTTCCCAAAAACGGAAAGCCAAACCCGTTGGGTTGATAGCATGTATAATCAGATGACGATTGAGGAGAAAATCGGACAGCTTTTTATGGTTGCGGCCTATTCCAACAAAGACGAAAACCACGCTTCAGATATTGATTCGCTTATTATCAATCAAAAAATCGGAGGGGTAATTTTTTTTCAAGGAGGCCCCGTTCGTCAAGCAAATCTTACGAATCGTTTTCAGTCGAATGCGAAAATTCCGTTGTTTGTAGGGATTGACGCAGAGTGGGGATTAGCAATGCGTTTGGATTCGACCTATGCTTTTCCTTGGAATATGACTTTGGGAGCTGTTCAGGATTTGGATTTGATTGAGCAGGTCGGAAAAAATATGGCAAAACACAGCAGACGAATGGGAATCCATTTCATTTTTGCACCTGTTGTTGATGTGAATACCAATCCTCAAAACCCGATTATCGGGAATCGTTCGTTTGGAGAAAATCCCGAAAACGTAACAGACAAAGCTATTGCCCTAACCAAAGGACTGCAAAGCGAAGGAGTTTTTGCAACTGCCAAGCATTTTCCCGGACACGGAGATACTGACCAAGATTCGCATCACACACTTCCGTCTGTGAATCATTCCATAGAGAGAATGAACGAGGTGGAATTGTATCCGTACAAAAAATTGTTCAAAGAAGGCTTGGCAAGTGTAATGGTAGCTCACCTGAATGTTCCTGCATTTGAAACGAGAAATGGTTATCCGTCTTCGATTTCCAAAAATATTGTAACAGATTTGTTACAGAAAAAAATGAATTTCAAAGGACTTGTTTTTACCGATGCTTTGAATATGAAAGGAGCGAGTAACTTCAAAAGTCCGGGAGAAATTGATTTAGAGGCATTTTTGGCAGGAAATGATATTTTACTTTTCCCTGAAAATGTACCTGTTGCTGTCGAAAAATTCAAAGAGGCACTTTCAAACGGAAAACTATCTAAAAAGAGATTAGAACATTCGGTTAAAAAGATTCTGAAATACAAATACAAAGCAGGACTTTACGACTGTCAATCGATAGATACGACACATTTGGTACAGCAATTAAACCGTTCAAAAGACGAAGCCTTGCATTACAAATTAATGGAAAATGCTTTGACCGTCTTAAAAAATAAAAACGAAATTATTCCGATTCAAAACCTTGAAAATCAAAAAATTGCTTATGTGAAATTGGGAGATGACAACGGAGATGATTTTGTGGAAGCTCTCAAAAAATATGCAGATATTACGGTTGTTGAAGATACTACGTTGAGCGAATTACAAACGAAATTAAAAGATTTTACGACTGTAATTATCGGTTATCACAAATCGAATGCAACTGCTTGGAGGAATCACAATTTTTCTACCAAAGATTTGACTTGGTTGTATGAAATTTCGAGAACGAATAATGTGATTTTATCCGTTTTTGCAAAGCCTTATTCGCTTATGCAAGTACAGACTTTTGAGAATATCGAGGGGCTTGTGGTTTCGTATCAGAACAGCAAAATCGGACAGGAAGTTACAGCCAATCTGATTTTCGGGAGCAGTAATGCAAACGGAAAACTACCTGTTTCGGTCAATTCGGAATTTTCGGAGGGCTACGGAATTCCAATCAAAAACATCAATCGTTTAGGCTTTGACATGCCCGAAAATGTCGGAATGAACTCTGCCATTCTCACCAATATCGACTTAATTGCTCACGAGACAATTTCCAAAAACATAGCTCCCGGAATGCAGGTTTTGGTAGCTCGAAAAGGGAAGATCGTTTATCAAAAATCATTCGGATTTCATACTTACGACAATGTAATTCCTGTCCAGAATTCTGATTTGTATGATGTGGCTTCGCTTACCAAAATTATGGCTACACTCCCAATGATTGTTAAGGATTTTGATAATGATAATATTTCGCTAAATACCAAACTTTCGGAAATGTTGCCTGTTTTTGTCAATTCGGATAAAAAGGACATTACCTTTAAAGAAATGCTTACTCACAATTCCGGATTTTTGGCTTGGATTCCGTTTTATAAATCGACTTTGGACAGCCTTACCCAACTTCCGAGCAATGCGATTTACAGCAAAACGTACAGTGAAGAATTTCCTGACCAGGTGGCTGATAGTCTGTATATCCGAAAAGGGTATTCCGATGTGATTTTACAGCAGATTGCAGAGAGTAAACTGAACAAAAAAGAATATAAATATTCTGATTTTTCGTTTATCATTCTGAAAGAATATTTGGAAAAACAAACGGGAAAAACACTCGATGTTTTGACGTATGAAAATTACTACAAACCACTCGGAATGTATCGAACGACTTATAATCCGTTGCGAAAGTTTAATAGAAATGAAATTGTTCCGACAGAAGACGATACCTATTACAGGCATCAGGTTTTACAAGGATATGTTCACGACCAAGCAGCTGCAATGCAGGGAGGAGTGGCAGGACATGCAGGAATTTTCTCCAATTCGCTTGATGTGGCAAAAATAATGCAATTATATCTGCAAAAAGGAACTTATGGAAATGTGGAATATTTCTCGGAAAATACTTTCGACAAATTTAATTCTCTGTATTACGATTTGAAAAAAAACCGCAGAGGATTAGGATTTGACAAACCGACAGGAAATGGTAAAGGTACAACCTGCGATTGTGTTTCTATGGAGAGCTTCGGACATACCGGATTTACGGGAACCATGGCTTGGGCTGACCCGAAAACCGAAACGATTTTTGTGTTTTTGTCCAATCGGACTTTTCCTGATTCCAATGCACCGAATTTACTTTCGAAGGAAAATATCAGAGGTAGGATTCAGGAAGTTATCAGTAAGGCTATAATTGAGTGATTTGTAGAGCTTATCAACATTTAAAGTTGTGTTAATTCTACCAACAAATATAAATTTGGTCTGTACCTTTGAAAGAATTGAAAGAAAAAAGAAATGAAATTAGTTAGATTTTTATTTTTTGGAATTGTATTGTTGTTGGTTTCTTGTAAAAAAGATGAAACGTTGGTTGTGGACAGGATTAATGCAACTCCGAAAGAGGTTTTTGAATATAACGAAACCAAGATTCCCTATTATGATTTTGACGAATTTGAGAAGTTTCTGAACATTAAAGATGATGAGGTTTATGTAGTAAATTTTTGGGCTACGTGGTGTGTTCCTTGTGTGGAAGAATTACCTCATTTTGAGTCTGTTAATACTACGTACAAGCATAAGGGAGTGAATGTTTTGTTGGTTTCTTTAGACAAAGCAAAAGATGTTGAAACCCGATTATTTCCGTTTATGGAAAAGCACGATATTCGTTCGGAGGTTCTTATTTTGAATGATTCAAAAGCTAATTCTTGGATTGACAGAGTTGACCCGCATTGGTCAGGCGCTATCCCAATTACGATTATTTACAACAAAGACAAAAGACGGTTTTACGAAAGAACGTTTAACCTGAACGAACTTAAAAACGAAGTCGAGAAGTTTTTGTAGTCAGGTTGTGTAAGTTACGAAGTTATGAGGTTATGTAGTGATATAGGTTGAATTTTTTAACCTCAGAACTTCGTAACCTCATAACTTTTTTATACTTTTACTGCTTTCAATTTTGTTAATTATGACTACATACAAAGCAACGGTAAATAAAACCGATACTTTTGATTTAAACGAAACTTCTGTCGGAAATTTAGATGCGGTTTCGGTTGGAAATTCAGAATTTCACGTACTTAAAGACAATCGTTCATACAGGGCTGAAATAACCCAATCCGATTTTTTATCAAAAAACTATACCGTAAAAGTAAACGGAAATACTTACGAAGTAAATCTTGCTGATTCGTTGGATTTGCTCATCAAAGAAATGGGATTTGAAGTTGGTGCTGCCAAACAGGTCAATGCTATCAAAGCTCCGATGCCCGGATTGGTTTTGGAAATAAGCGTCGAAATCGGGCAAGAAGTGCAGGAAGGCGACAACCTTTTGATTCTCGAAGCGATGAAAATGGAAAACAGCTTTAGTTCTCCAAGAGCCGGAATCATCAAATCTATTGCTGTAAACAAAGGACAAGCTGTTGATAAGGGACAACTCTTAATAGAATTCGAATAATAGTTATTGGTTGTCAGTTATCGGTTATTAGTTGTTAGAAAACAACTTTGAACCTTAAACTTTAAACCTTAAACAAATCAATCTAAATGAAAAAAATATTAGTAGCCAATAGAGGAGAAATTGCATTACGAGTTATGCAAACGGCTCAAAAAATGGGAATCAAAACCGTTGCGGTTTATTCCACAGCAGACAGAAATGCACCTCACGTTAAATTTGCTGATGAGGCA
The DNA here is from genome assembly GCA_934675205.1 of uncultured Flavobacteriaceae bacterium. GTDB lineage: Bacteria > Bacteroidota > Bacteroidia > Flavobacteriales > Flavobacteriaceae > Flavobacterium. The sequence goes on from CAKUPQ010000002.1 coordinate 26,499, forward strand.
GTTTTGATTGGAGAGGCTCCGTCAAATCAGTCGTATTTGTTGGGAGATAAAATCATCAAAGTCTGCAAAGAATTGGGAGTGGACGGAATCCATCCCGGATACGGATTTTTATCCGAAAATGCCGATTTTGCCGAAAAAGCCGAGCAAAACGGAATTACCTTTATAGGACCTCGTTCTAAAGCTATCCGGATTATGGGAAGTAAACTTGCTGCAAAAGAAGCGGTTAAAGCATACAATATTCCGATGGTTCCGGGTCTTGACCAAGCCATTACGGACGTTGCTAAAGCCAAACAAGTAGCCAAAGAAATCGGTTTTCCGATTCTGATAAAGGCTTCTGCAGGAGGTGGAGGAAAAGGAATGAGAGTCGTTGAAAAAGACGAAGAATTTGAGGGGCAAATGCAGAGAGCCATTTCTGAGGCAACTTCAGCTTTTGGGGACGGTTCGGTTTTTATCGAAAAATATGTGGGTTCTCCAAGGCACATCGAAATTCAGGTTTTGGCAGACACTCACGGAAACGTAGTTCACTTGTTTGAAAGGGAATGTAGCGTTCAGAGAAGACATCAAAAAGTGGTTGAAGAAGCACCTTCTGCTGTGCTTACTCCTGAAATCCGTCAGGCAATGGGAGAAGCAGCTGTGAAAGTGGCAAAGGCTTGTGATTATGTCGGAGCAGGAACTGTGGAGTTTTTGTTGGACGAAAACAAAAATTTCTATTTTCTCGAAATGAATACCCGTTTGCAGGTGGAACATCCTGTAACCGAAATGATTACGGGAGTGGATTTGGTTGAAATGCAAATCCGAGTGGCAAGGGGAGAAGTTTTACCAATAAAACAGGAAAATTTAACGATTAAAGGACACGCTTTGGAACTTCGTGTATATGCAGAAGACCCGTTGAGTGATTTTTTACCGAGTATCGGACATTTATCGGTTTATGAAATTCCAAGCGGAAAAGGAATCCGGGTGGATAACGGAATCGAACAGGGAATGGACGTTCCGATTTATTACGACCCGATGTTGGCAAAGCTGATTTCCTACGGAAAAAACAGGGAAGAGGCTTTACAGATTATGCTTAAAGCTATCGAAGATTACAAAGCGGAGGGAATTTTTACAACACTTCCGTTCGGGAAATTTGTATTTGAACACGAGGCTTTCAGAAGTGGAGATTTCGATACGCATTTTGTAAAAAAATATTACAATGCCGATTTACTGAAAGAAGAAATTTCAAAAGAAACAGAAATTGCAGCTCTTGTGGCTTTCAAACAATATTTAGAGGATAAAAAAATGGTAAGATTACCGAATTAAAGTTGTCGGTTGACAGTTATTAGTTGTCAGTTTTGGGTATTTCGTCATTGCGAGGAACGAAGCAATCTAAAATTAAAAAGATTTTATGAAAAAGTTTTTTGTTATTCTAATTGGTATAATATCCTTGCTTTTGATTGCATCAAGAATTGGACATTATTTGGATAAAAAAGTTATTTCAAGTAAACAGGTTGTTTTTAAGATACATTTAGATATTGACAGAGAAGAAGTTGATGATTTTTTTCATTTAACAGAGGGAACATATGATAAAGAAAAAATGCGTATAATTTGCATAATTCCTGCTTCGGAGCATTACAGACCTTTTTATAATAGTGTGTATTTTAGAAGTAATATTGATTGTGATGAAGAATATATCAAAGAAAAACATAGGAAATATGAACCTTATGAGCTTAATAATAATATGATTTTTGAACTAATACTGACAAAAGACCTTCATACTACTCCAGCTATGATTTATAAGGAATGGGGAAATGAAGTTATAGCAAGATTTCCTTTCAGATATGATTATAAGAAAGGAAAAATAAATCAGATTGTTATTTCAAAAAATGGAGTATCTGATTATTGTGAATAAAAAAGCAAATCAGCAACTTTGCGATTAAACAAAAATATTATGAACGATAAAATAAAAGTATTAGAAACCAAACAGGCTGAAGCATTACTGGGTGGAGGTCAGAAAAGAATAGATGCTCAACATTCCAAAAAGAAACTTTTTGCAAGGGAGCGAATCGAATATTTATTGGACGAGGGTTCGTTTGAAGAAATCGGAATGTTCATTACCCACCGTACCAAAGACTTCGGAATGGATAAGGAGGTATATTTGGGAGACGGAGTTGTAACGGGTTACGGAACCATCAACGGACGTCTGGTCTATGTTTTTGCACAGGATTTTACGGTTTTCGGAGGGTCGTTATCGGAAACCCACGCAGAAAAAATCTGTAAGGTAATGGATATGGCTCTGAAGGTTGGGGCTCCGATGATTGGACTGAACGATTCGGGAGGTGCAAGAATTCAGGAGGGAGTACGTTCACTCGGTGGTTATGCAGATATTTTTTATAGAAACGTACAAGCATCGGGAGTGATTCCGCAAATTTCTGCCATTATGGGACCTTGTGCGGGAGGAGCGGTTTATTCCCCTGCAATGACCGATTTCACAATGATGGTTGAAAATACTTCGTATATGTTCGTAACCGGACCAAACGTAGTAAAAACTGTAACTAACGAAACTGTAACTTCTGAAGAATTAGGAGGTGCATCGACCCATTCGACCAAATCGGGAGTGGCACATACGACTTCTGCCAATGATGTGGAATGTTTGGAAGATGTGAAGAAATTGCTGTCATATTTACCTCAAAATAATCAGGAATTACCTCAAGATTTACCTTACACTCCGACAGACGAAATCAGAGAAGCTTTGGATTCGATTATTCCGGATAGTGCGAATAAACCTTATGATATGAAAGACGTTATCAATAACATTATTGATGAAGATTCTTTCTTTGAAATACATAAGAATTTTGCCGAAAATATCGTAGTTGGTTTTGCAAGATTAGGAGGGAGAAACATCGGAATTGTAGCCAACAATCCTATGTTTTTGGCAGGTTGTTTGGATGTAAACAGCTCGACCAAAGCCGCTCGTTTTACTCGTTTTTGTGATGCATTTAATATTCCGTTGTTGGTATTGGTTGATGTTCCCGGATTCTTACCCGGAACCGATCAGGAATGGAACGGAATCATCGTTCACGGAGCGAAATTATTGTATGCTTTATCAGAGGCAACCGTTCCGAAAGTTACGGTTATTACCCGAAAAGCCTACGGAGGAGCTTATGATGTGATGAACTCAAAACACATCGGAGCCGATATGAATTACGCTTGGCCTTCTGCCGAAATTGCAGTAATGGGAGCCAAAGGAGCTTCAGAAATTATCTTTAAAAAAGAAATTGCCGAAGCCGAAGACCCGGCTGCAAAATTAGCTGAAAAAGAGGCAGAATATGCTCGTAAATTTGCCACTCCATACAGAGCAGCCCAAAGAGGATTTATTGATGAGGTGATTTTGCCAAACGAAACCCGAAGAAAGCTGATTAAAACTTTCTCGATGTTAGAAGGCAAAGAAGTCGAAAGACCAAACAGAAAACACGGGAATATTCCGTTGTGATTTAAAAGCCACGAATTTTTACGAATAACACGAATCCAATTTGTGTCATTCGTAAAAATTCGCATAATTCGTAGCTATAAACTATACTTCATTCCAACAAAGAAAGTTCTAGGTCTTGTAGGTCCGTAAATATAATCGGCATCTCTCAAAGGACCTCTGTCAAAATCTTTTTGGTAGGAGTTGAACATATTCTGAACTCCTGTATAAACCTGAATACAATTATCTTTGATGTCAAAATCATAAGCTAATTTTATGTGTTGTTCAAAGAAATTCGGAGTTCTTTTGATAACTGTTCTTTCCGTATCAGGGTCAATTAGATGTCCTACGTCCATTTTTCCGGTATAAACTCCCGATAACGAAATCGTCAGTTGTTGAATCGGATTGTAAGTAAAGGTGTAATATCCGTAAAGGTCAGGAGTTCTCAATATATTTTTGGTCGATGTAAAATCAGTTTCATCATCTTCATTTTCCCAAATTGTTTCTCTTTCCGAATATTTTGCAGTTTGGAATGTTGCTCCCAACTGAAAATTCACTTTTCTCGAAAAAGCAAAACTCGATTCTATATTTGCTCCCGTAACGGTTGCTCCACTTCCGTTCCGTTTGGTGGCAACGGCAATTCCGCTTGGTAGTTCGGTTGGATTTGAAGTAATAAAAGCATCATTCAGTTTGGTATAGAATCCTTCTACAACAATATTCGTCTGTACACTTCCGATAAAATTCGTATAGTTCAAAGAAGCATTAAAGCTGTTCGAACGTTCGGTTTTCAGATTCGGGTCTAATCGGGTAAACATCACACTTCCTCCCACAGTTTCTATGTGCAAATCTTCGTCAAATGCCTGTGGGGCTCTGTATCCTTGTGAGAATGAAGCTCGTGCTTTCCATTCGTCCGTAATCGAATACATAGCAGTTATTCTCGGAACAAAAACATTCAGGCTTTTCTTGTCTTCAAACGATTCTACATCTAAATCGTGTCTTCCATTGATGTTTACATTATCGTATCTTGCTCCGACCAAAAACGTCATTTCTTCGGTTGGTTTGATTTCTAATTGCGAATAAATTCCGAGTGTTCCCACTTCTTGGTCTATCAGCCTTCCATAACCGGGCATTCTGTCTTTTACCTCATTAAACTGATATTCCGCACCCGAAAGCAAAAGAAATTTTTCGTTAAACTCATACGAATATTGTGCTCCTCCGACAACCGAAAAATCATCGGAATTTCCGTAAGCATTGATAGCCAAAACATCTTCGGGAGTAAGTACATCTCCTTCTCCGAGAATTCTTCCTCCACCTCCGTAATAACTTTCTCTTTTGGCTGTTTGAACCGAAGTATAAACCGAGAATTTATGCTTGTAATCAGACGAAAACTGCTCGAATGACAATCCTCCTCCCAAAATTTTGTGGTCTAACTGTTCGGTAATATCGGTTTGGTGTGCAGGTAAATGGAAGTTGTTTCCTCCTCTGCGAAATTCACTGATATTGAATAAATTAAGTTTGATTTTACTCAATTCTGATGTGTTCCAAAACGCATCAAATCCGAAAGTGGTATTTTTGAGTTTTGTCATTTCAGAAAATCCGTCATCGTTGGCATCCCAAGGTTTTCTGTCACGGTTGTAGGCATAAAAGCTGATTCCCTTGTTGAAATCTTTGCTTACGATACTTCCGTTCATATTTATGGTTCTGTCAGGAGAATCAAAATCTATAAAAGTCTGATTTGTTCCGATTTCAAACGTATTTTCGACAGGGTCTTTAGTGATGATGTTAATCGTTCCTGCAATGGCACTTCCTCCGTACAGAGCAGAACCTCCACCTCGGATAACCTCGACTCTGTCAATCATTGAGGCAGGAATCATATCCAATCCGTACACTCCGACAAGAGCCGAAAATATCGGACGGCTATTAATGAGTATTTGCGAATAAGGTCCTTCGAGTCCGTTCATTCTGACTTGGGTAAAACCGCAGTTCTGACAATTGGTTTCCAAACGCAATCCCGGACTGAAATTAAGCCCTTCCGACAATGCTAATGATTGCGTGGTTTCAAACGATTTACTACTGATTCTGCTTACAATCACAGGAGATTTATATTGAGGAACTTCACTTCGTGTACCTGTAATCACGACTTCTTCGATATTCAATAAATCTTCCTGCAGTTCAAAATTTATTTCCGAAGTTTCATTTTCTCGGATAGTAATTGTTTCCGTAATGGTTCTGTATCCGACATACGAAACCGAAATTCGCTGATTTCCGACAGGAATATTTTTGATTTCGTAATTTCCGTTATGGTCGGTTTTGGCAGCAATGGTTTTCCCGATAACCGAAATACTGACTCCTGCGATTTTTTCGTCTGTTGAGGTAATTGTTCCTTTAAGGTTTCCTGTTTGTGCTATGGAACAAACCGAGAATAATAACAATGCTGAATAGATGCTGTTTTTCATTGTAATGTGCAGCCTGTGTGCAGGTTAGAAAATAAAAAGCACAAAGATAAGCTATTTCGAGTGATTTTTGTATCCCGTGTCAAGCTGAATTTTGTTGTTAAAATTCTAAAACCTGTCTGTTAACAGGCAGATAAGTTCGGACACGAGGGCTTGCCCGAACTGATGAAGTAATGACAAACTTGAACTAATAAAAAAATTAACATAAAATAATCAAAATATAAAACAAAATAATTACTTTTGCACCGTGAATAATTATGAAACAAAATTATTGATTATGAGAAAAATAACTTTTAATATGTTAAAACCCGCTTTTGTGGTTTTGATGTTAGCTTTTGGACTTACAAGTTGGGGACAAGGGTCTGAAGATTTTGAAAGTACTACAATTGGCGGTACATATTCTAACGGTTCATTTATAAGTAATGGAATTACTTGGCATTATGGACATTCAAGAAATGAAGGTTTAAGTACTGCAGACGATTATTCGATTGACGGTAAAGGAATTATATTAAGAAGAGCTTCCGATAGTTATCTTGAGGCTACTATAACCGGAGGGATTAACGATTTTTCTTTTCAATACAGAAAGGCATTTACAGGTGCTTCGACAAGGCAGGTAGAATTATGGATTAATGGTGAGCTTTACGAAGAATCTCCCGTTTTTGGTAATAGTTCTGGTGCTGATGATACTGTTTATACTCTTTCTATTTATGATGCGGAAATTGAAGGAGAGGCTACTGTAAAAATTAAAATTAAAGGACAGACAACAGGATCTAGACAAGTAACAATAGATAATATTTCTTGGACGGGTTTTGTTGCACTACCTGAAGATGTTCCTCAAATAGAAGGGGACGAGTTTGTTGAAGGAAAAGTAGGTGTAGATTTTGAAGGCATAGTGTTTACAACAGATAATTTAGCAGATTATTTTACGCTTGAAGAAGGTACTCTCCCTAACGGCTTATCATTTAATACTACTACGGGGTTAATATCAGGAATTCCGACAGAAGCAGGTTATTTTTCATTTGAGATAACTGCAACAAACTCTTTCGGGACAGGAGATACGTTCTATTTTGATATGGAAATTGATTTGGGAGACCAGGAAATCGAAGACTTTGCAAACTTAGTTTACTATGATTCAGATTCACCTTTTGAACTTCCGTTGCTAACCAATGCTGGTTTACCCATAACTTATACCATTGGCGACCCTTCCATAGCGACAGTTTCGGGGAATATGGTTACTATTCTGGCAAGTGGTGTAACTTCAATTACCGCTTATCAGGAAGGAGATGATAATTGGTATGAATATCAGTATGCTGTTACATTAACCATACTAGACTCAGCCGTGTTAAATATAGTTATCAGCCAAGTATATGGTGGTGGTGGAAATACTAATGCTCCCTATACACACGATTTTGTAGAGTTGTATAATCCTGCAAATTATTCTGTAAGTTTAGACGGAACGTATTATCTTCAATATGCCAGTGCTACAGGTAATTTTAATAGTAATAGTAGTAATAATGTTAGTTTAGTAGATGTTATAATGCCTCCGAAAAGTTATTTTTTAATTCAATTAGCAGGAGGAAATAATGGAGTTTCTTTACCAGCACCTGATGCTACAGGTACTACTGTTTTATCTGCTACAGCAGGTAAGGTAGCTTTTACAAGAGGAATTATTAGTGGTGGTGGTGGTACTAGTCCTATTAGTAATTCTGAATATATAATTGATTTAGTAGGGTATGGTAGTGCTGGTAAATATGAGGGATCTGGTTCTGCTCCAGCAGGAAGCAACACTACTGCTATATTCAGAAAACAAGAAGGAGAACAGGATACTGATGATAATGCAAATGATTTTGTGACAGGAACACCAAACCCTCGTAACTCCTCTACCTATGGAATTGCTATTTGGGAAAGTGGAGCGTGGACATCGACACCTGCTATTGATAAGACAGCAATTATCAGAGATGTGTTAATTATTGATGATATAAATGAAGATAGTTTTGAGGCTAGGGCTCTTTTTATTGATAGTGGTGCATCAGTAACTATAGAAGACGGATATCATATTAAGGTGGAAGGAGCTATTGCAAGCAATAATAATTTTATTGTTAAAGACGGGGCTAATCTTATTCAGATTGATGATGATGCAGTAAATACAGGAAATATTAAAGTTGAGGTAACGAGTAATCCGTTTGTGCGTTTGGAATATACGTTTTGGTCATCTCCTATTGCAGGACAAGGATTACAGGCGTTTTCTCCTCAAACTTTAGCAAACCGTATTTATTCATATAACCCAATAAATGATACTTATATTCAAGCTTCGGGAATTTTTGGAAAGGGAGTAGGGTATTTATTCAGAGCTCCAAACAATTGGAATGATACTACACCTACGTCTTACAACGGAGAGTTTATAGGAGTGCCCCACAACGGAGTTACCTCTATTCCGACACCAATAGCACTTGGAGGTTATTATGGAGTAGGAAACCCTTATCCGAGTACTATTGATGCAGGTTTATTTTTTGATTTAAATACAGAAGCAGATGTTATGTATTTCTGGACAAACACGAATCCACCAGTTGGAGGAACTTATGAAGGAGTACCGAACAATTATGCTACTTATACACTTGCAGGAGGAGCTTCGGCTGCGGGAGGAACATCTGTTCCGAACGGAAATATTGCAGTAGGTCAAGGTTTTATTGTCAGAACAACAGGAGAAGATTCGATTATATTTAACAACTCTTTAAGAAGTACGAATCAAGGAATGTTCTTTAAAGCAATGGATACTGAAAAACACAGATTTTGGTTAAACTTGTCAACTGACAATACCGTGCTAAATCAAACAATGGTTGCTTATATGGACGGAGCTACCGAAGGATTTGATGCTCAAATTGACGGACAAATGTTCGGATATTACGGAAGTGCATTATATAGTGTAATTGCTGATGAATCTTCAGATTATGTAATTCAGGGACGTTCACTTCCTTTTGCTGATTCAGATGCGGTAGTATTAGGATTCAGAGCTGTTCAATCGGGAAGTTATACGATTTCATTAGCAAATTTTGACGGCTTATTTACAGACGGACAGGATATTTATCTGAAAGATAACGCAACAGAGGTTATTCACGATTTAAAAGATTCGGCTTATACATTCGTATCAGATGAGGGTGTATTTAATAATAGGTTTGAAGTAGTTTACAAAACAACCGGAGATTTAAATGTAAATAATCCTGAACTTAATAACAATAAATGGGTAGTTTATTCGCAAGGAAACGGTTTCCAAATCGAAACACAAGGTTTTGAAATGAAAGAAGTAGTGGTTTATGATATGTTGGGAAGAAAGGTTTACAACAGCACTGCAGAGGGAACAAGCCATACCATTTCAAACATTGTAAACGGAGTATTGATTGTAAAAGTTATTACAACCGACAACCAGACTCTAATCAGAAAAACAGCAAAATAGAAAACAGAAAATAGAAAATAGAGATAGAAAAATGAAAAATAAATTTTTTATAATATTGGCTTTATTACTCCCGGTTCTTTTAATGGCACAGCCTAATCCCGCAGGTCCCGGATTACCAGGCGGAGATGATGACCCTGTTCCTATCGATAACGCTATTGTATGGCTGTTGATTTTGGGAGTTGCTTTCGGAATCTATATGGTGTATAAGCAATACAGAAAAGCAATACGATAAGAGCAGATATGTCTTTATAAAGGCTTGTTCTAAAACAGTACGGGTTTCAAACACTTATTCAAATCAATATTATATGATTTATTTTCCCACACTATTTTAGAAAATTACTTATAAAAAAACCACGACTTTTGGTCGTGGTTTTTTTATTACTGGCTGCCCTCCTAAACTCATTTAACTTCGTTCAGTTCGACAAGAGAGGACATTTCATCACTGCTTGTTATTTAAAATACTTATGGTATTCCTGATACGATGCTTCTAATTTAGAAACTTGTGCTTTGGCTTGTTCTTCGTCAGCAGATTCTGCTAATTCCTGAACTAAATCCAAATGAGGGTGTAGCCATTTGTGCAATTCATCGTGGCTTTTTCCTGTCATTGTACAGCTTCTGATAAGTTGGCTGTTTTGGTCTTTGATTTGTTCGGCAAGCGTTTTGTAATCAGTATTATTTTCCTGAATAAAAGTGCTTACCAATGCTGCACCTTTTAGGATAAAAGGTTTCATTTCTTCGTTTACCACCCATTTTTCTCCATTATTAAGTTCAATAACATCAGAACTTTCGTTGTGATGATGTTCTGTGTGGGTTGTTTCTTTTTCCGGAGCAGTTGTTTTTGTAGCATTATTACAGCTCAAAAACAGTAAAGAGCTGATTCCGAATAGCATTATTTTTTTCATTTCTGATTGGATTTTATGATTAAACTACAAATTTAATCAAATTATTCGAAACAAGAATTTGAAAAAAATGAGGTTATCTTGCAAAAGGTAACCTCATTTTGTTATTATTCTTAAAATTCTTTAATGCATCAACTGTTTGTTAGAAGGAGAGAATTTAGTCAAGTCAATTCCTGTTACTGCAGTTTTGTATTCTTCAATATTCGGAATTCGTCCTAAAATAGCCGAAAGAACAACCACAGGAGTAGAAGCTAACAAAGATTCTCCTTTTTTACGATCGGAGTCTTCCACTACACGACCTTGGAACAAACGGGTAGAAGTTGCCATTACGGTGTCTCCTTTTTCTGCTTTTTCCTGATTTCCCATACAAAGGTTACAGCCCGGACGCTCCAAATACATCATATTTTCGTATTCTGTACGAGCAGTATTTTTAGGAAAAGCATCATTGAACTCAAAACCTGAATATTTCTGTAACAAATCCCAATCTCCTTCTGCTTTTAGCTCGTCAATGATATTATAAGTTGGAGCAGCTACTACAAGCGGAGCATTAAATTTCACATCACCTTGTTGTTCTTCTAAATTTCGAAGCATTTGCGAAACAATTTTCAAATCTCCTTTGTGAACCATACAAGACCCAACAAAACCTAAATCAACTTTTTTGTTATCTCCATAATAAGAAAGTGTACGAATAGTATCGTGTGTATATCTTTTGGAAACATCTTCGTTATTTACATCAGGGTCTGCAATCATCGGTTCGTTGATGATATCAAGGTCAACCACCACTTCTGCAAAATATTTTGCATTCGCATCAGGAGTTAAAGCCGGTTTTTCTCCCGATTTAATTTCTGCAATACGCTTATCTGCTTTGTCAATCAATCCTTGAAGTACCTGATTATGATTGTCCATACCTTTCTCAATCATAATTCGGATACGGCTTTTAGCAATTTCTAATGACTCAATAAGTGTATCATCTTGTGAAATACAGATAGATGCTTTTGCTTTCATTTCGGCAGTCCAATCGGTAAAGGTAAAGGCTTGGTCTGCTAATAATGTTCCGATATGTACTTCGATAATTCTTCCTTGGAATATGTTTTCTCCGTCAAATTGTTCTAACATTTGAGCTTGTGTTGCGTGAACCACATCACGGAAATCCATGTGTTCTCCCATTTCTCCTTTGAAAGTTACTTTTACGGATTCAGGAATAGGCATAGAGGCCTCTCCTGTAGCAAGTGCCAAAGCAACCGTTCCGGAGTCAGCTCCGAAAGCCACACCTTTGGACATTCTCGTATGCGAATCTCCTCCGATGATGATTGCCCATTCGTCAACAGTAATATCATTCAGAACTTTGTGGATAACATCGGTCATTGAATGATATGCTCCTTTCGGGTCACGAGCCGTGATAACTCCGAAATCGTTCATAAACTTCATCAACTTCGGAATATTTGCCTGTGCTTTTTTGTCCCAAACCGAAGCCGTATGACAACCTGACTGATAAGCTCCGTCAACAATCGGAGAAATAACCGTTGCGGCCATTGCTTCCAATTCTTGTGCTGTCATAAGTCCTGTTGTATCTTGCGAACCTACAATATTTACTTCCACCCGAACATCTGAACCTGCGTGTAGCACTTTTCCGGGAGTTACTCCGACAGCATTGCGGTTGAAAATTTTCTCAACAGCCGTAAGTCCTTGTCCCTCAACAGAAATTTCTTTGGACGGAGCAAATACGGTTGGAGCTTCGATTCCTAATGTTTTTGCGGCAAAAGTTTGGATTTTTTTACCGAATACAATAGCATAAGAACCTCCGGCTCTAATAAATTCCAATTTTTGAGGAGTGAACGATTTAGAAATATCTTTCAGCTCTACATCTCCGTTATATAATTTTTTCTTTTTCGTATTGATGGTAAAAACCGTTCCTGTAGCCACAGAATACACTTCTTCCAAAACAGGTTCTCCTTTTTCGTTACGGACAAGATTTCCGTCTGTATCAAATTTTTTAACCCAATTTTGAAGGTCAATACCAATACCTCCCGTAACATCAACCGTTGTAAGGAAAATCGGAGAAATACCGTTTGTTCCTGCTACAATCGGAGCAATATTCACAAACGGAACGTAAGGACTTGCCTGTTTTCCTGTCCAAAGTGCTACGTTGTTTACTCCCGACATACGAGAAGAACCAACTCCCATCGTACCTCTTTCAGCAATTAGCATAACGCTTTTGTCAGGGTGTTGAGCTTGTAAGGCTCTGATTTCCTGTTGAGCTTGGGGAGTAATCATACATTTTCCGTGTAATTCACGGTCAGAACGTGAGTGAGCCTGACCTCCCGGAGAGAGTAAATCTGTCGAAATATCTCCCTCTGCTGCAATATAAGTAACAACTTTGATTTCTTCGGGAACTTCGGGAAGTTTCGTGAAAAACTCTGCTTTTGCATAGCTTTCCAAAATATCTTTTGCGATTGCATTTCCGTTCTGATAGGCTTCTTTTAGTCGGCTTGTATCTGCATCGTACAGAAAAACCTGTGTTTTGAGTACCTCTGCTGCTTTTTTCGCATTGGTTATATCGTCAGCCAAAGCCAAATCCAACAATACTTTGATGGAAGGCCCACCTTTCATGTGGGACAATAATTCAAAAGCAAAATCAGGTGTAATTTCTTTAACAACAGCTTTCTTCAAGATGATTTCTTTCAGGAATTCTGCTTTGACTCCTGCAGCAGGAGTAGTTCCGGGTAGGGTGTTGTAAATGAAAAATTTAACTGAATCTTCCCGATAAGGGTTATTAATGTCTTTAATTTGTTCAATGATTTCACTTGTCAATTCTGCTCCGTCAATCGGTTTCGGGTGAAGCCCTTGTTCTTTTCTTTCCTCGATTTCTTTGAGGTAATCCTGATATAAATTCATAGTTAATGTTTGTTTTTTTGTGTATGCAAATTTACGAATAAAAATTTAATATTGCACTATTTTCAGTCAAATAGGCTTTTTGAAACGTTATTTTTATCAAAATAACAAAATGAGTGAATATTTTAAAATAAAAAATAACTCTTTGACTAAAAATGTATGCTTTTGATAATTTAACTCATTTTTTTTGTCAATATCGGAGTTTAGAATGGGTATAAATTGCTGGGTGCTTTGATTTGTCATTCGAGCAAGTGAAGTTTTTGATTGATGATTGCAGAAGTTTAGCTTTGTCTAACCGACAACTAATAAATAACCATTAACTAATTTCAATATTGGATACCCGACAAGAAATTGAACTAAAATGCCTCTCAAAAGTCTTACTGCTTAATACTTCCGTCTTACTACTCAAATTACTATTTTTGCAAAATGAAAGGAATTCATACCAAAACATTACAAGATTTAGAGTTTCAGACGGTTTTAAATACGGTTTCAGAGCTTTGCTCAACCGATTTAGGTCGGGAAAAATCATTGGACATAAAACCGTTTCAGAACAAGGAACAACTCTTTAATATATTAGAACAAACGTCGGAATATCTTTCTTCGTTTGAAAACGAAAATGCCTTTCCGAACCACAGCTTTACGGATGTAAGGGAACAGGTGAAATTTTTGTCTATCGAAGATAGTTATTTAGATGCAGAGGTTTTTAAAGAATTTTCAGAACTGTCGAAAACAGCTAATACCTTGCTTTTGTTTCTGAAAAAATTTCAAGAATACTATCCGAAATTATACAAAAAATCGGAGGAAATCGAATTAACCAAAGAAATCACTCAAAAAATTGAACGTAAAATTGACAAATATTCTGAAGTAAAAGACGAAGCATCTGTCGATTTACAAACCATTCGTAAAGAACTAAAAGAAATCAAAGGCAAGATAAACCAGAGTTTTCAGGTGGCTTTGACTTCGTATAATTCGAGTGGATATTTAGATGATATTAAAGAAAGTGTGATTGATAATACTCGTGTTTTGGCTGTTTTGTCAATGCACAGAAAAAAGGTCAAAGGTAGTGTGTTAGGGACTTCCAAAACAGGAAGTATTGTGTATATCGAACCCGAAACAACCTTGAAATTGTCAAGAGAACTCAATAACCTGCAATTCGAAGAAAAAGAAGAAATCAAAAAGATTCTAAAACAATTATCTGACGAAATCCGTCCGTTTGTGCCTTTGCTTTTTGACTATCACGAATTTTTAAGCGATGTAGATTTGGTCTGTGCAAAAGCTCGATATGCCAAAAGGATAGGAGGGGTGTTGCCTGAAATTTCGGACGAAAAAAAGCTGTATTTTAAAGATGCTTTTCACCCGATTTTACTGTTGAACAACAAAGTCAAAAACCAATCGACTTATCCTCAAACCATCGAATTGACCAACGAAAACCGAATTATCGTGATTTCGGGACCCAATGCAGGAGGAAAAAGTATTACCCTAAAAACCATCGGATTACTACAATTAATGTTGCAGTGTGGTTTGCTTATCCCTGTTCATCACAAAAGTTCTACTTTTTTGTTTGATAGGATTCTAACAGATATTGGAGACAATCAATCTATTGAAAATCATTTGAGTACATACAGTTACAGACTTAAAAATATGAACTATTTTTTAAAGAAATGTAACGACAAAACTCTGTTTTTGATTGATGAATTCGGAACGGGTTCTGACCCTGAACTTGGAGGAGCTTTGGCAGAGGTTTTTTTGGAGGAATTTTATCACAGAGAGGCTTTCGGAATCATTACCACGCATTATACCAACCTGAAAATGTTGGCTAATGAACTTCCGTTTGCGGCCAATGCGAATATGCTTTTTGATGAAAAATCGCTTGAACCGATGTATAAACTGATTTTAGGGCAGGCAGGAAGTTCGTTTACGTTTGAAGTAGCACAGAAAAACGGAATTCCGTACGGACTTATCAATCGTGCTAAAAAGAAAATCGAAAAGTCAAAAGTTCGTTTTGATAAAACCATTGCCACACTTCAAAAAGAGCGTTCCAAATTAGAAAAAACCTCGCAAAACCTGAAAGAAGAAGAAGTAAAAGCACGTGAAGAAAGCAAAAAGTTAGAAGATACCAATCTGAAAATCAAACAAAAGTTAGAGAATTATCAGGAATTGTACGATGCCAACCAAAGACTGATTTATTTAGGGCAAAAACTTGATGATTTGTCCGAAAAATATTTTAATAATAAAGATAAAAAAACGCTTATCGGAGAACTTTTGAAAACGGTAGAAATCGAAAATTCCAAACGGAAAAAACTTTTACCGAAAGAAAAAAAGCAAAAAGAAATTCAGCAAAAACAGATTATTAAAGAAGTCGAGGTTAAGGTCGAAGAAATTCGTGAAAAGAAAAAAGAGGAAAGAAAAAAGAAAATAGAAGCCGAACAAAACAAGCCGAAAATTCCACTCAAAGTAGGAGATAGAGTCAGAATGATTGACGGAAAAGCATTAGGTACTATCGACAAAATCGAAAAAAACAAAGCAACCGTAAACTACGGAATGTTTACTTCACAGGTCTCGTTAGATAGTTTGGAGTTGGTAAAATAATGTTAATTTGAAAATGAAAATAAACCCCTCTGTCATTGCGAGGAACGAAGCAATCTAAAAGGGGTTTATGTAAGTTTCTTAAAAAATCAAATTTCTTGTCAAATCTTCAAAGGTTTCTCTTTTTCGGATAAGCTGTCCTTTTCCGTTTTTCCAGAGCACTTCAGCCGGTTTGTATCGGGAGTTGTAATTGGACGACATCGAAAAACAATAAGCTCCCGCATTTTTAAAGCAAAGAATATCGCTTTCTGAAATTTCAGAAATCATTCGGTTGTTTCCGAAGGTGTCCGTTTCACAGATATATCCCACAATCGAATAAAAACGTTCTTTTCCTTTAGGGTTTGAAATATTGACGATATGATGATACGAACCGTATAGCATCGGACGGATTAAGTGATTAAAACCCGAATCAATCCCTGCGAAAACGGTTGAAGTGGTTTGTTTTACCACATTTACTTTAGCCAAAAAATACCCTGCCTCACTAACCAAAAATTTTCCTGGCTCAAAAGCAAGCGTCAAAGGACGACCATATTCTTTGACAAAATCATTGAAACGCTTGGTAAGTTTTTTTCCGAGTTCTTCGATATTGGTTTCGATATCGTCTTTTTTGTAAGGCACTTTAAACCCACTCCCGAAATCGATAAAATCAAGCTCTTTGAATTGTTTGGCTGTTTCAAACAGAATTTCAGAAGCATACAGGAATACGTCAATATCCAAAATGTCCGACCCAGTATGCATATGGATTCCATTGATGTGCATTCCCGTATTTTCTACGATTCGAAGAATATGAGGAAGCTGATGAATGGAAATTCCGAATTTACTGTCAATATGTCCAACCGAAATATTGGCATTTCCTCCTGCCATTACGTGCGGGTTGATACGGATACAAACAGGAACTTTCGGATGTTTTGTTCCGAATTGTTCCAAAATCGAAAGATTGTCGATATTGATTTGCACTCCCATTTCCGAAACCATTTCGATTTCTTCGAGCGAAACCCCGTTTGGAGTAAAAATAATGTCTTTCGGGTCGAATCCTGCCAAAAGTCCAAGTTGAACTTCCTGAACCGAAACCGTATCTAATCCTGAACCCAAATCCTTGAACAACTTTAGTACCGATACATTCGAAAGTGCCTTGACTGCATAATTAATTTTTAATTTTTCAATCTTTGAAAATGCTTTTGTCAAGCGGTTGTACTGCGATTCAATTTTTTCCGCATCATATACATAAAGCGGACTTCCGAATTCTTCTGCAAGTTGTAGCAGGTTTTGTGAGTTCATTGATTTTTACGTTTTTTTGTTACACATTAATATAATAGGGGGCAAAAGTAGTTTTTTAACTTGAAATTCCAAAATAATAAAATCAGAAAACAATTTGCAAAATAAAAAAATGTTATATATTTGCACTCGCTAAATGAGAGGAGGTGTTATACTATGTTAATTATACCAATTAAAGACGGAGAAAATATAGATAGAGCGTTAAAACGTTACAAAAGAAAATTCGATAAAACCGGGGTTGTTCGTCAGTTAAGAGCACGTCAGGCTTTCACGAAACCGTCAGTAACGAAAAGAGCTCAAATGCAAAAAGCACAATATGTTCAAGGCTTGAGAGATAGTTTAGAAAATTAGTAGATAATTTTTTAACTGAATTATAACCATTGGAATTAAAAGTTTCGTAACTTTGATTCCAATGGTTTTTTTATGGACAAAAATGTAATTGCATTTCAGGAATATCTGTTGAGGGAAAAGAATTATTCCGTTCTTACGGTTAACGCTTATCTGAATGATATTGAAGAATTTAAGTCTTTTCTTAAAAATGAATTTGATGATAATATTCTTGAAGAAGTGCATTACGGACAAATCCGAAGTTGGATAGTTTCGCTTTCTGATAACGAAATTTCTAACCGCAGTATCAACCGGAAAATATCGTCTTTAAAGGCTTTTTATAAGTTTTTATTGAAAATAAAAGAGATTGACCAAAATCCTCTTTCCAAACACCAATCACTTAAAACTCCCAAAAAAGCTCAAATCCCTTTCTCCGAAAAAGAGCTTCAGAAAATTTCCGAAGAGTATTTTCCTGATGATTTTACAGGAATCCGAAACAGACTGATTATCGAAATGTTTTATGCTACGGGAATGCGTAGGGCAGAACTGATAAACCTAAAACTGAATAATGTTGATTTGTCTTCCAAGACAATTAAAGTTTTAGGAAAAAGAAACAAAGAGAGGATTCTTCCATTATTGGATAGTGTTTCGGAGCTTGTAACAAACTATTTGGTAGTTCGTTCTGATTTAGAGAGTGTTAAAGATAAAGAGTATTTCTTTTTAACAGAAAAAGGAATTAAATTATACGAAACACTTGTTTATAGAGTAATAAATTCGTACTTTAGTATCGTGTCCGAGAAGGTAAAGAAAAGCCCTCACGTTTTGAGACATTCTTTTGCTACACATTTATTAAATAATGGAGCAGATTTAAATTCGGTTAAGGAACTTTTAGGGCATTCGAGCTTGGCATCGACCCAAATTTATGTAAACAGCAGTCTTTCGGAACTCAAAAAGGTGTATGCGAATGCACACCCGAGAAATAAAAGATAATATATTATAATGTGTAATTTTTAAAATGTTTAGTTATGAAAGTAAATTTGAATGCAGTAGGTTTTTCTGTGGACAGAAAATTGGTTGATTTTATTCAAATCAAATTAGATAAGCTTGAAAAGTTTTATGATAGGGTAGTAGATGCTGATGTTTACCTGAAAGTTGAAAACACGAGCGAGAAAGAAAATAAGATTGCGGAAGTTAGAGTTAATATTCCGGGGAATGATTTAGCAGTTAGCAAGCAGGCTAAAACCTTTGAAGAAGCAATAGATAATTGTTGCGAAACTATAGAAAGATTACTTGTAAAACACAAAGAAAAAGCAAGAGCTTAAAAATTTTTCTGAAAAAGTTTTGTTTGAATAATATTTTTTATACATTTGCAGTCCGTTAGAAATAGCGGACTTTTATTTTGAAGTTCATTTGAGATAAAATTGGCAGACAATATGTTTGCAGAGTGCGAGGGAAGATACTCAAGCGGCCAACGAGGACGGACTGTAAATCCGTTGGGAAACCTTCGCAGGTTCGAATCCTGCTCTTCCCACTGATTCGGCTTTTGAATGAAAAGCCGAATTGTTTTATTTTAATTCTCTGCCGGTGTAGCTCAGGGGTAGAGTGCTTCCTTGGTAAGGAAGAGGTCACGGGTTCAAATCCCGTCATTGGCTCAAATTGTTAGAAATTGAACACTATTATATAACTAAGATTAAAATTTTTAAAAATGGCAAAAGAAACCTTTGATCGTTCGAAGCCGCACTTGAATATCGGTACTATCGGACACGTGGATCACGGAAAAACAACTACGACAGCTGCTATTACTAAAGTATTGGCTGATGCAGGATTATCAGAAGCTCGTTCATTCGATTCAATTGACAACGCTCCTGAAGAAAAAGAAAGAGGTATTACTATTAATACATCGCACGTAGAGTATTCAACAGCAAACCGTCACTATGCACACGTTGACTGTCCGGGTCACGCGGATTATGTTAAGAACATGGTTACTGGTGCTGCTCAGATGGATGGTGCTATTCTTGTTGTTGCTGCAACAGACGGGCCAATGCCACAAACTCGTGAGCATATCCTTTTAGGACGTCAGGTTGGTATTCCACGTATTGTTGTGTTTATGAACAAAGTGGATTTGGTTGATGATCCTGAATTGTTAGAACTTGTTGAGATGGAAATCAGAGATTTGTTGTCTTTCTATCAATATGACGGAGATAACTGTCCTGTAGTTCAAGGTTCAGCTCTTGGAGCTCTTAATGGAGAAAAACAATGGGTTGATAAATTGTTGGAACTTATGGCTGCGGTTGATGAATGGATTGAAGAGCCTGTTCGTGATAAAGAAAAACCATTCCTAATGCCTGTTGAAGATGTATTTACAATTACTGGTCGTGGAACTGTTGCAACAGGACGTATCGAAACAGGGGTTGCTAATACAGGTGATGCTGTTGAAATCATTGGTATGGGAGCTGATAAATTGACTTCTACAATTACAGGAGTTGAGATGTTCCGTAAAATCCTTGATAGAGGAGAGGCTGGAGATAACGTAGGTCTATTGTTGAGAGGTATCGACAAGGCTGACATCCGTAGAGGTATGGTTATCGTAAAACCAGGTTCTGTTAAACCGCACGCTAAATTTAAGGCTGAGGTTTATATCCTTAAGAAAGAAGAAGGTGGACGTCATACTCCATTCCATAACAACTATCGTCCACAGTTCTACGTTCGTACAACTGACGTAACAGGTACTATTACTTTGCCTGCAGGGGTTGAGATGGTTATGCCTGGAGATAACTTGACAATCAATGTTGATTTGTTAAGCCCAATCGCTCTTTCTGTTGGACTTCGTTTCGCTATCCGTGAAGGAGGTAGAACAGTAGGTGCAGGACAGGTGACTGAAATTTTAGACTAATTAACATTAGAATAAACCCAAAAGCTGACAAAAACTACTTCGGTAGTTTTTGTTGGCTTTTTACGAACGGGTGTAGTTCAAGGGTAGAATAGCGGTCTCCAAAACCGTTGATGGGGGTTCGAATCCCTCCACCCGTGCAAATAAAAGAAATTGAGATGAGCGTAATAAACTATATAAAAGATTCTTTTTACGAATTAAAAAATAATGTAACCTGGTCTTCGTGGGCTGAAGTGCAACGTTCGACCATTGTGGTTGCAATATTTTCTATATTATTTGCTTTGGCAACTTGGGGAGCAGATGAAATGCTGAAAAAAGTGATAATGACTTTCTTCTCTTGGATTAACTAAAACTTGATAACTTGGTATAATGACCGATAATAATACAAAAAAATGGTATGTTGTTAGGGCTGTAAGTGGTCAGGAGAACAAAGTTAAGGCTTACATCGAAACTGAAATAAATCGTTTAGGTATGTCGGACTATGTTTCGGAGGTTTTAGTTCCTACCGAAAAAGTAATTCAGGTAAGAGACGGAAAAAAAATCAGTAAAGAAAAAGTTTATTTTCCGGGTTATGTGATGATTGAGGCTAATCTTATCGGAGAAATCCCTCATATTATTAAGTCTATCTCGGGAGTAATAGGTTTTTTAGGCGAAGTTAAAGGGGGAGACCCTGTGCCTTTAAGACAATCGGAAGTAAACAGAATGTTAGGGAAAGTCGATGAACTTACCGTTCAGGCAGATGTTCAGAATATTCCGTTTGTTTTGGGAGAAACAGTTAAGGTTATTGATGGTCCTTTCAATGGTTTCAACGGAACTATAGAGAAAATCAATGAAGAAAAGCGTAAGCTTGAGGTGATGGTTAAGATTTTCGGAAGAAAAACACCATTGGAATTGAGTTTTATGCAAGTTGAAAAAGTATAATTGTTACATTATTTATAACCCACATCTTGCTTCCAATTGAGATGTAAATTTTTTTAAAATGGCAAAAGAAGTTAGTAAAGTAGTTAAACTACAAGTTAAGGGAGGTGCTGCGAATCCATCGCCACCGGTTGGACCTGCTTTGGGAGCTGCCGGGGTTAATATTATGGAGTTCTGTAAGCAGTTTAATGCGAGAACCCAAGATAAACCAGGCAAAACTTTACCGGTACAAATTACCGTGTACAAAGACAAATCGTTTGATTTTGTTATTAAAACTCCTCCAGCAGCAATCCAGTTGTTAGAGGCTGCTAAGATCAAATCTGGATCTGGAGAGCCAAATCGTAAAAAAGTAGCTAGTGTTACTTGGGATCAAATCAAAGCTATCGCAGAAGATAAGATGCCTGATTTGAATGCATTTACAACCGAGTCTGCAATGAGTATGATTGCAGGAACAGCTCGTTCGATGGGGATTACAGTAACAGGAACAGCTCCTTTTTAATTTTTAAAGTAGAAAGAAATGGCAAAATTGACGAAAAAACAAAAAGAAGCAGCTTCTAAAATTGACAAGAATAAACAATATTCTTTGAAAGAAGCAGCAGCTTTGTTAAAAGAAGTTGCTTATGCAAAATTTGACGAGTCTGTTGACATAGCTGTTCGTTTAGGAGTTGACCCGCGAAGAGCTAATCAAATGGTAAGAGGGGTGGTAACACTACCTCACGGAACAGGTAAAGATGTAAGAGTTCTTGCTCTTGTTACTCCGGATAAAGAAGCAGAAGCTAAAGCAGCCGGAGCAGACCACGTAGGATTAGATGATTATCTACAAAAAATTAAAGACGGTTGGACGGATATTGATGTGATCATCACTATGCCTGCTGTTATGGGTAAATTAGGCCCGTTAGGACGTGTATTAGGACCTCGTGGTCTTATGCCAAACCCTAAAACAGGTACGGTTACTATGGACGTAGCGAAAGCAGTTCAGGAAGTAAAATCGGGTAAAATCGACTTTAAAGTAGATAAAACAGGTATTGTTCACGCAGGAATCGGAAAAGTTTCTTTTGAAGCCGATAAAATTGCAGACAATGCTCAAGAGATTATCCAAACATTAATTAAACTAAAACCAACGGCTGCAAAAGGTACTTATATTAAGAGTATTCACTTGTCAAGTACGATGAGTCCTGGAATAGCTTTGGATACTAAAGCAGTATAATTTAGTTAAAAAATTTAATTATGACTAGAGAAGAAAAATTAATCGCTATTCAGGATTTGACTGCAAAGTTGGCTGATGCAAATATTTTTTATCTTGCTGATATTTCTGGGCTTAATGCTCAAACTACTTCAGATTTAAGAAGAGCTGCTTTTAAGGCGGGAATCAAATTGGAAGTTGTTAAGAATACGTTGCTTGAAAAAGCAATGGAGGCAGATAGTAAAGAATACGGAGAATTACCAGAAGTTCTTAAAGGTAATACCGCTATTTTGATTGCAGATGTAGCTAACGGTCCGGCTAAAATCATTAAAGAATTCCGTAAAAAATCTGATAAACCTGTTCTTAAAGGTGCTTATATCAACGAAGAAATCTATATTGGAGATAGCCAATTAGACGGACTTGTTGCTATCAAATCTAAAGAAGAGCTTATCGGAGAAATTATCGGATTATTACAATCTCCTGCTCAAAGAGTTATTTCAGCTCTTAAAAATCAATTCAAAGACGGAGACGAGGCATAGTAGTATGTCAGCATAATTTGCGCACTTATTAAAACATATATTAAAAACTTAAAAACGCTAGAAAAAATGGCAGATTTAAAACAATTCGCAGAACAATTAGTTAATTTAACAGTTAAAGAAGTTAACGAATTAGCTACAATTTTAAAAGATGAGTATGGTATCGAGCCTGCTGCTGCAGCTGTAGTAGTTTCAGGAGGTGGAGATGCTGGTGCTGCTGCTGAAGAGCAGTCAGAATTTACAGTAGTATTGAAAGATGCTGGAGCTTCTAAATTAGCAGTAGTTAAAGCTGTAAAAGAACTTACAGGTCTTGGACTTAAAGAAGCTAAAGACGTAGTTGATGGTGCTCCTGCAAACGTAAAAGAAGGAGTTTCTAAAGACGAAGCTGAAGGTCTTAAAAAGGCTTTAGAAGAAGCTGGAGCTGTAGTAGAGCTTAAATAATTTATACCGCTTTAAAGCGTAGGTTTAGCCCTTGAGAGTTGCTCTCAAGGGTCTAAACTTTTTTTCGTATAATAAAATTATATATCAGGTTTTATTATTTCAAATAGTTTATAATACGAAAAATTTTAATCAACACGAAGAAAAAAGAGAATTAACTGATATACTACTTTTCTTTTTAGAGATGTGTTGATTACAAAAAAAGTATTAGCTAAATCGTGTTTTTAACACAAAAAATTACTTTTTTTTAATAAAAATTTTATCTATAGATGATAACAAATCAGACTGAAAGATTAAATTTTGCCTCGACAAAAAATATTCCTGATTACCCGGACTTTTTGGATATTCAGGTTAAGTCATTCAAAGATTTTTTTCAATTAGAAACTAAATCTGACGAAAGAGGTAACGAAGGGTTGTATAATACCTTTATGGAAAACTTCCCTATTACGGATACCCGTAATCAATTTGTACTTGAATTTTTAGATTACTTTATCGATCCACCTCGATACACCATTGAGGAATGTATCGACAGAGGACTTACCTACAGTGTGCCTCTGAAAGCTCGTCTGAAACTATACTGTACAGACCCTGAACACGAAGATTTTGAAACAATTGTTCAAGATGTTTATTTAGGAACTATTCCTTATATGACTCCGAGCGGAACTTTTGTAATCAATGGAGCAGAGCGAGTGGTTGTATCACAATTACATCGTTCTCCGGGAGTGTTCTTCGGACAGTCTTTCCACGCAAACGGAACAAAATTGTATTCTGCAAGAGTTATTCCGTTCAAAGGGTCGTGGATTGAGTTCGCAACAGACATTAATAGTGTGATGTATGCGTACATTGACAGAAAGAAAAAACTTCCTGTAACAACCTTGTTCAGAGCTATCGGATTCGAAAGAGATAAAGACATTCTTGAAATTTTCGATTTAGCAGAAGAAATCAAAGTTTCGAAAACAGGAATTAAAAAATATATCGGAAGACGTTTGGCCGCACGTGTGCTTAATACGTGGCACGAGGATTTCGTGGACGAAGATACAGGAGAAGTAGTGTCTATCGAACGTAACGAAATCATATTAGACCGAGATATTACATTGGACAAAGATAATGTTGAAGAAATTATCGAAGCTGATGTAAAAACGATTCTTTTACATAAAGAAGATAATAATCAGGCAGATTATACTATCATTCACAATACATTACAAAAAGACCCTACCAACTCCGAAAAAGAAGCGGTAGAGCATATTTATCGTCAGCTGCGTAATGCTGAACCACCTGATGAGGAAACTGCTCGTGGTATTATCGACAAATTGTTCTTCTCTGACCAAAGATATAATTTGGGAGAAGTAGGTCGTTACAGAATGAACAAAAAGTTAAACTTGAATATCCCTATGGATAAGCAGGTTTTGACTAAAGAAGATATTATTACTATCGTTAAATACTTGATTGAGCTGATTAACTCAAAAGAGGAAATTGATGATATTGACCACTTGTCAAATCGTAGAGTAAGAACAGTAGGAGAACAACTTTCGGCTCAATTTGGAGTGGGATTGGCTCGTATGGCTCGTACAATCAGAGAACGTATGAACGTTCGTGATAACGAGGTGTTTACTCCGATTGATTTGATTAACGCAAAAACACTTTCTTCGGTAATTAATTCGTTTTTTGGAACGAATCAGTTATCTCAATTTATGGATCAAACCAATCCATTGGCAGAGATTACGCACAAACGAAGATTATCGGCTTTAGGGCCAGGAGGACTTTCAAGAGAAAGAGCAGGGTTTGAGGTACGTGACGTTCACTATACGCACTACGGAAGACTTTGTCCTATCGAAACTCCCGAAGGACCAAACATCGGACTTATTTCTTCACTTGGAGTGTATGCTAAAGTGAACGGAATGGGATTCATCGAAACACCGTATCGTGAGGTAAAAGACGGAAAATTGAACCTGAAAGATGAACCTGTATATTTAAGTGCAGAGGAAGAAGAAGGTAAATTGATTGCTCAAGCAAATATCGAAGTTGATGCTAAAGGTAAAATTTTAGAGGAAAAAGTAATTGCAAAGCAAGATGCGGATTTCCCTGTTGTTGAACCGACAGAGCTTGATTATGCAGACGTTGCTCCGAATCAGATTGCTTCGATTTCGGCATCGCTTATTCCGTTTTTGGAACACGATGATGCGAACCGTGCTTTGATGGGGTCGAATATGATGCGTCAGGCTGTTCCATTATTAAGACCGGAAGCTCCGATTGTAGGTACAGGATTAGAAAGACAAGTTGCTTCGGATTCGAGAGTACTTATCAATGCAGAAAGAGATGGAGTTGTGGAGTATGTTGATGCGGATAAAATTACTATCAAATACGACAGAACAGAACAAGAAAGAGCGGTAAGTTTTGATACTGATGAAAAAACGTATCAACTGATTAAATTCAGAAAAACCAACCAAAGCACTTGTATTAACCTGAAACCAATCGTAAGAAAAGGCGATAGAGTTAAAAAAGGACAGGTTCTTTGTGAGGGATATGCTACTCAAGACGGAGAATTGGCATTGGGAAGAAACCTTAAAGTGGCATTTATGCCTTGGAAAGGATACAACTTTGAAGATGCGATTGTAATTTCCGAAAAAGTGGTAAGAGATGATATTTTTACCTCTATTCACATTGATGATTATACGTTAGAAGTCCGTGATACTAAATTAGGAAACGAAGAACTTACCAATGATATTCCGAACGTTTCAGAAGAAGCTACTAAAGATTTGGACGAAAACGGTATGATTCGTATCGGAGCGGAAGTAAAACCGGGAGATATTTTGATTGGTAAGATTACTCCAAAAGGAGAATCAGACCCGACTCCGGAAGAAAAACTGCTTCGTGCTATCTTCGGAGATAAAGCAGGAGATGTAAAAGATGCTTCGCTTAAAGCTACTCCATCATTACACGGAGTGGTGTTAGACAAAAAAATCTTTACGAGAATCGTAAAAGATAAACGCAGACGTTCTAAAGATAAAGAGGACATTGAGAAGTTAGAAGCAGATTACAATGTGAAGTTTAACGAATTGAGAAACAAACTGATTGACAAGTTGTTTGCTATCGTAAACGGAAAAACTTCGCAAGGAGTAATGAACGATTTAGGAGAAGAAGTTTTACCGAAAGGAAAAAAATTCACACTAAAAATGCTTACTTCTGTTGAAGATTTTGCCCATTTGACTAAAGGAACTTGGACAGCCGATAAAGAAACCAACGATATGGTTACGGATTTGGTTCACAATTACAAAATCAAATTGAATGACCTTCAGGGAGCATTGCGTAGAGAAAAATTCACGATTACTGTTGGAGATGAACTTCCGTCAGGAATTTTGAAATTGGCTAAAGTTTACATTGCTAAAAAACGTAAACTCAAAGTAGGGGATAAAATGGCAGGACGTCACGGAAACAAAGGTATTGTAGCTCGTATCGTTCGTCACGAAGATATGCCTTTCTTAGAAGACGGAACACCTGTTGATATTGTGTTGAATCCGCTTGGAGTACCTTCACGTATGAATATCGGACAGATTTACGAAACGGTTTTAGGTTGGGCTGGAATGAATTTAGGTAAAAAATTCGCTACTCCAATTTTTGACGGAGCATCTTTAGAGCAAATTAACGAGTTTACGGACGAGGCAGGAATCCCACGATTTGGTCATACCTATTTGTATGACGGAGGAACGGGAGAACGTTTCCACCAACCGGCAACTGTTGGAGTTATCTATATGTTGAAATTAGGACATATGGTTGATGACAAAATGCACGCACGTTCTATCGGACCATACTCTTTGATTACGCAACAACCACTTGGAGGTAAGGCTCAATTCGGAGGACAGCGTTTCGGAGAAATGGAGGTTTGGGCTCTTGAGGCTTATGGAGCTTCAAGTACGTTAAGAGAAATCTTAACCGTGAAGTCTGATGATGTTATAGGTAGAGCTAAAACTTACGAGGCAATCGTTAAGGGAGAAACTATGCCTGAACCAGGATTACCGGAATCATTCAATGTATTGATGCACGAACTTAAAGGTCTTGGATTAGATATTCGTTTAGAAGAATAATTTATAGTTTAAGGTTTAAAGTTTAAGGTTTCAAGTTCTAACCTTAAACTTTAAACATCTTAAACCTTAAACAAAAGTTAATATGACAACAAACAGAAATAAAGATAAAAACAACACGATTAAGAGATTTAATCAAATTTCTATCGGATTGGCTTCTCCGGAGTCTATTTTGGCTGAATCCAAAGGGGAAGTTCTAAAACCTGAAACGATTAACTATCGTACGCACAAACCCGAAAGAGACGGTTTGTTTTGTGAACGAATCTTTGGGCCTGTAAAAGACTACGAGTGTGCTTGTGGAAAATATAAAAGAATTCGCTACAAAGGAATCGTTTGTGATAGATGTGGTGTTGAGGTTACGGAGAAAAAAGTACGTAGAGATAGAGTAGGACACATTAATTTGGTTGTGCCTATTGCTCATATATGGTATTTCCGCTCGCTTCCTAACAAAATCGGATATTTGCTTGGACTTCCGTCCAAAAAATTGGATATGATTATTTACTACGAAAGATATGTAGTAATTCAGCCTGGTATTGCAAAGAATGTCGATGGAGAAACACTTAACAAATTAGACTTTTTGACAGAGGAAGAATATTTAGCTATTTTGGATACGCTTCCTATGGAAAATCAATACCTTGATGATACAGACCCGAATAAATTCATTGCTAAAATGGGTGCGGAATGTATTATGGATTTATTGGCAAGAACTGATTTGGACGAACTTTCGTACGAATTGCGTCACGCAGCCAACAACGAAACTTCTAAACAACGTAAAACAGAGGCTTTAAAGCGTTTGAATGTTGTGGAGTCGTTTAGAGAGGCAAATAAAAATAGAGAAAATCTTCCTGAATGGATGATTTTGAAAGTAATTCCGGTTATTCCACCTGAATTGCGTCCGCTTGTTCCGCTTGACGGAGGACGTTTTGCTACTTCGGATTTGAATGATTTGTATCGTAGAGTAATTATCCGTAACAACCGTCTAAAAAGATTGATGGAGATTAAAGCTCCTGAAGTTATTTTGCGTAACGAAAAACGTATGTTACAAGAATCGGTTGATTCGCTTTTCGACAACACTCGTAAGGCATCAGCTGTTAAAACGGAATCAAACAGACCACTTAAATCACTTTCTGATTCATTAAAAGGAAAACAAGGGCGTTTCCGTCAAAACTTGTTAGGTAAACGTGTGGATTATTCGGCTCGTTCGGTAATTGTCGTTGGACCTGAAATGAAATTGTACGAATGTGGTCTTCCAAAAGATATGGCTGCGGAACTTTACAAACCGTTTGTTATCCGTAAGTTAATCGAAAGAGGGATCGTAAAAACCGTTAAGTCGGCTAAAAAGATTATTGATAAAAAAGAACCGGTTGTATGGGATATCCTTGAAAACGTAATCAAAGGACACCCTGTACTCTTAAACCGTGCTCCTACGCTTCACAGATTGGGTATTCAGGCTTTCCAACCGAAACTTATCGAAGGAAAAGCGATTCAGTTGCACCCGCTTGTGTGTACGGCTTTTAACGCGGATTTCGATGGTGACCAGATGGCTGTTCACTTGCCACTTGGACCAGAGGCTATTTTGGAGGCTCAACTATTGATGTTGGCTTCTCACAATATCCTAAACCCTGCCAATGGAGCTCCAATTACCGTACCTTCACAGGATATGGTGCTCGGACTGTACTATATGACCAAAGAAAGAAAATCAACCGAAACCCACAAGATTTTGGGAGAGGGACTTACTTTTTATTCGGCAGAAGAGGTTAATATTGCTTTGAACGAGGGAAGATTAGAACTTAATGCTCCGGTTAAAATCAGAACTAAAGATTTTAACGAAAACGGAGAATTGGTATATAAAATTATCCCTACCACAGCAGGTAGAGTGTTGTTTAATGAGGTAGTACCGGAAGCAGCAGGATATATCAACGAAGTATTGACTAAAAAATCACTTCGTGATATTATCGGAAAAATTTTGGCTGTAACCGATGTGCCAACAACTTCTGCATTCCTTGATGATATTAAGGATATGGGATATAAGTTTGCCTTCAAAGGAGGATTGTCTTTCAGTTTGGGAGATATTATCATTCCTGAAAAGAAAGAAGATTTGATTGCTGATGCAAACCAGCAGGTTGAAGGTATTACGATGAACTATAATATGGGTCTTATTACCAACAACGAAAGATACAATCAGGTAATTGACGTTTGGACTTCGACCAACGCATTGCTAACGGAATTAGCGATGAAGAACATCAGAGAAGACCAACAAGGATTCAACTCGGTATATATGATGTTGGATTCGGGAGCAAGGGGTTCTAAAGAACAGATTCGTCAGCTTACCGGTATGCGTGGATTGATGGCAAAACCTAAAAAATCGACTGCAGGAGGTGGAGAGATTATCGAAAACCCGATTTTGTCTAACTTTAAGGAAGGACTTTCGATTTTGGAATACTTTATTTCTACCCACGGAGCTCGTAAAGGTCTTGCGGATACGGCACTTAAAACAGCCGATGCAGGATATTTGACCAGAAGACTTCACGATGTGGCACAAGACGTTATCGTTAACGAAGAAGATTGTGGAACATTGAGAGGAGTAGAAGTTGCGGCTCTTAAAAAGAATGAGGAGATTGTTGAAAGTCTTGGAGAAAGAGTAGTAGGTCGTGTAGCTCTTAACGATGTTATCAATCCGCTTACTTCGGAAGTTATTGTTCCGGCAGGAGAGCAGATTGTTGAGGCACATCTGAAAGCTATTGCAGAATCACCACTTGAAAAAATAGAAGTTCGTTCGGCACTTACTTGCGAATCTCAGAAAGGAATTTGTGCTAAATGTTACGGAAGAAATTTGGCTAACGGAAAAATGGCTCAAAAAGGGGAGGCTGTCGGAGTAGTTGCGGCTCAATCAATTGGAGAGCCGGGAACACAGCTTACACTTCGTACGTTCCACGTAGGAGGGGTTGCAGGTGGAATTTCCGAGGAGTCAAGTATCGTAACCAAGTTTGCAGGTCGTCTTGAAATGGAAGAGTTGAGAACCGTAAAAGGAGAGGACAACGAAGGAAACACAGTTGATATTGTTATTTCTCGTTCTACGGAGCTTAAATTGGTTGATGTAAATACAGGAATTACCCTTAATACACATCATCTGCCTTATGGAGCAACGATTTTCGTAAAAGACGGAGATATTGTAGAAAAAGGAACGACCATTTGTAAATGGGACCCATATAACGGAGTTATCATTTCTGAATTTACCGGAAAAGTTGAATACGAAGATATCGAGCAAGGACAATCGTTCCAAGTTGAGATTGATGAGCAGACAGGTTTCCAGGAAAAAGTAATTTCAGAGGCAAGAAACAAAAAGTTAATCCCGACTTTACATATTTACGGAAAAGACGGAGAGCTTATTCGTTCGTATAACTTACCGGTAGGGGCTCACCTTATGGTAAATGACGGAGAGAAAATTAAGGCAGGTAAAATTTTAGTAAAAATCCCGAGACGCTCTGCAAAAACAGGCGATATTACAGGAGGTTTACCGAGAATTACCGAGCTTTTAGAGGCTCGTAACCCATCGAATCCGGCTGTAGTTTCAGAGATTGACGGAGTAGTATCATTCGGAAAAATCAAACGTGGTAACCGTGAAATCGTTATCGAATCACGTTTTGGAGAAGTGAAGAAATATTTGGTAAAACTATCAAATCAGATTTTAGTTCAGGAGAATGACTACGTAAGAGCAGGTATGCCACTTTCGGACGGAGCAATCACTCCGGAAGATATTTTGAGAATTCAAGGACCAAGTGCTGTTCAACAGTATTTAGTAAACGAAATTCAAGATGTGTACCGTCTTCAAGGGGTAAAAATCAACGATAAGCACTTTGAGGTTATCATCCGTCAGATGATGCGTAAAGTTCAAATCCTTGACCCGGGAGATACATTGTTCTTGGAGGAGCAATTAGCTCATACGAAAGATTTTATCAGAGAAAATGATGCTCTTTACGGAATGAAAGTTGTGGAAGATGCGGGAGATTCTGATAACCTGAAACCAGGACAGATTGTATCGGCAAGAGTTTTACGTGATGAAAATTCACTATTGAAACGCAACGATAAAAATCAGGTTGTGGCTCGTGATGTTATTCCGGCTACTGCAACTCCTATACTTCAAGGTATTACTAGAGCTTCGCTACAAACAAAATCGTTCATTTCGGCTGCATCGTTCCAGGAAACGACAAAAGTATTGAATGAGGCTGCTGTGGCAGGAAAAGTTGATACGCTTGAAGGATTGAAAGAAAATGTTATTGTAGGACACAGAATTCCTGCAGGAACAGGTATGAGAGAGTATGACAACATCATTGTAGGCTCTAAAGACGAATACGAAGAACTGATTGCCTCAAAAATGTAATAATTATGAGTGATAATAAGCAACAACAGCAAATCAATATAGAAATAGATGATAAAACAGCAGACGGAATTTATTCCAATCTTGCCATTATCAATCATTCTGCTTCTGAATTTGTTTTGGACTTTGTAAGTATAATGCCGGGTAGCCCGAAGGCAAGAGTAAAATCAAGAGTTATTTTAACTCCACAACACGCAAAGCGATTGCTCAAAGCATTAGCCGAAAACGTGCAACGATTTGAAAAAACCTACGGGGAAATTAAAGAGGCAGAGAATCCCTCGATTCCTCTAAATTTCGGTCCGGCAGGACAGGCTTAATAAAAATGAAAAATCCCAACTCAACGAGTTGGGATTTTTTTTGTTATTCCTCATAGTCCTCGTATTTTTCCTCTGTTTTGGTTTTTTTAGCTTTAGCTATTTTCTTATCCATTTTCCTGATGTCATATATCATAGCTCCTATAAGAACTGTGCAATATACGATAGTTATAATAGCCACACCTTGCCAAATAGGAAACCATTTCGGGAAAATAGTCCATTCCCACTTGGGTTTGTCGTTTTCTGCATAACGGATATAAAACCAAAATGCAGTTGTTATCCCTAACAAGACAAAATATAATTTGATTGCTTTATTCATATTCATTGATACCGTAAAGGATTTCTTTCATTTTTGTAATTGGGAATAAATACCTTGCAGAAGTTATCTGCAAGGTATATTGATGTCCAAGTTTGAAAACCTATTCTTCCGGTTTGTTTTTTTTATATTCTGTTCCTAAAAATGCTCCAATAAACGCACCTATATAAGAAAAAAGTCTAATATCAAATAATAAATCAATAACAAACCCAATAATAGCAAAAGGTAGAAAATACTTGAGGAATTTTATCAAATTAAAATTAGTCATTATTTAAAAAAGTTTGGTTAGCCAACTAATAGCTTTTATTCCAGCACCTACTGAAGCTGTTACTCCAGAAATAAGAGCTCCGGTTACAACAGATGAGCCGTCTACAGGAACATTAGTACCGTTTTGAATGCCACTCGCAACAATCCCCTCCGCTACTCCAATCAGAACACCAACTGCATCAGCTCCAACTACTGCGACAGGAACGGCATTAGTAGTATAGCTGGGATTGTCATAATAGTTTTCATTAAACCATTCTAAAGAATTAGAACAAGTCTCCATAATAGTAAGAGTAACAAGTATATTTGTTTCTGAATAATTAGAGTTAGTATGATGGTACTCCCTTTTAATATTGTTTACTTTATTCAATAATTCCTTTTCAGATAATCTACCCTCATAATTATCTTTGTAACCTTGGAAAATTTTGTACAAAGCAATTTTATCGTTTTCTAAAATAATTTTAGAGTCAAATAAAAAATCTATTTTATCAAAGATATTACTTTCTTCAATATATTTTCCTTTTTGTTTTTGACTTTTACCAAAATTCACAGACAATAATTTATCTGTATCTAAAAGAGATAAACATTTTCCGACATTATAATTTTGAGTAATTATAGTAGAATTTGGGTTAACGTCTAACATCTTTATTTTTTGTTTTAGAAAAATATTATTGTGATTTACAATCTGCAACTTAAATTCTTCCTCTGTTGAATTAAAATTAAAACTGCTTTCGTTTTTAAATACATTATCTAATGCCTCGTTATGAATATTACCTAATAATGTGGGGGTAATTTGAGTTTTTTGAGCATTTCCACTAACACTAACTAATACTACAGCCATAAGGCTCATAACGGTTTTTAAAATTTTACGTATCATAATTTAATAATTTTTGATGTAAACCTGCTATTTTTGTTTTGCTTTTTGTCGTAAACAGCAAGCCTACGGGTTAATACAATTTAATTGTTTAAAATATTCTTTTGAAACGTTTGTTTCAATTTTTTTCCTGTGCAAACGGTTTATGCTACGTAGGCTACGTTTACGATTTTTCTCTTTTGTTTTCCGTGTTTTGTTTTTAAGGGTTAGACATTACTCATATTCGTTGATACCGTACAGAATTTCTTTCATTTTTGAGCCGTTTATCTCGACAGGTTTATAGGCTACGTTAAATTTATTGATAGCTACATCAATATCATTTTTGAGTTTTTGGTATTCCAAAGGAAGTTTGGTTTGACATTGTTGTTCGTTTTCGTAGCTGTTCAGAATGATTTTAAACTTTTCGTAAAACTTTCCTCCTTGGTCGATAAAGCTGTTGTATTGCGTTACGAACTGCATCAGTCGGTCTATCGGGAATTCGATATTGATGTACATATTGGTTTGTTTTGTTCCCGAACTTTCATTTAGCTTTTGCATATAATCATTCATCTTTTTACGTACACCCTCCCAATCGTCATTGCCTCTGCATTGTTCCAACGAAGTAGTATAATCAATAGGCTTGGTATAATCCCGAAAAAGAATTTCTATATCTTCTTTTATTTTTTCGTTGCTTTTTTGTAGGTAAGCGGTTTCAAAATAAATGGTGTTCAAATCGCCTTGCATACGTAAGGTAAAATCAATGATACACTCAATATTTTTGAGTTCGGATTCTTTTTCTTCTTTGGTAAGACCCGAAACCAACATATTGGAAAATGTGTTCACAACCGAAACAATCGTATTCGTACCCAAAACCGAAGTCAAATCAAAGCTTTGTTTTTTGTCTCGTTTGCTTTGTACCAATTCTTTAACTTTGTTAAACTCGGGGTATTGGTTCGGATTAGCTATTTTGTTGATTTCGGAAAACGTACGAACCGATGCAAAATGATGGTCAAGGCTCAATACTTTTTCGTATAGGATACGGATAATCTGCAACCCTTTGAGGTAACGGATTCTCGATATATCACTTGCATTGTCGAGTTTTAGCTTTTGCAAATCGTCTTTGAGCCTGTCTTTTTCGAGCAAAAAATTAAGTTTTTCTTCTGTGGTTTGAGCTTTAGTAAGCAAAATGTTTACAGAAAAAAGCTCTTTTTCTTTTTGTGTGATAAGTTCAAAATAGGTTTTGTTTATTTGTTCTATTTCGGTAGTCATTTCGTTTACGATTGCGTTCGGGTCGTCATTCGTATTGGCAAAGGCAAACGAGTTCATAACCGAAAGAAACAGAAACAGTATATAGATGATTAAGCGTATCATAGTTTTTTGTTTTAATTTAGGATTAAATGCGGGGTGTGTTGTTTTCTATGACCTCGGAGAGGTCAAATGTTTATAGAAAAGTTTTGTTTCAGGTACATACGACCCCAGCTGGGGTCGAACCAACCAATCAATTATTTTTTCTATAAACATTGGAATCCTCCGGATTCTTTAGAACAGAATATTTTGTTTTGTGCTAAATTTTGAACATTAAATTTTAAACAAATTATTTCTCTGACAAAGAAATCACGACATCAAATCTGTCGTTATTGAATTGCACAGGGTAGCTTCCTTTTGCGAGAAAAGCACGATTTGGGCTAATTCCAAGTTTTTGGAGTATAGCTTCTTCAATAGGTACGTTCTCGGTAATAACATACAACATTTCTCGGAAAACTTGTTGTTGCTCTGCTTGCGAAAACTCGTTTTTATGTATAGAAAGTACCACTTGGTTTTCGTTTATTTTTCGCATTACAACAGTTGATTCTCCTCCACTTTTCGTGATAATATCTCGGTTACAACGACCTGTTCCTCCTCTGCAATCTCGATTGATATTACCTCCCGATGATACATTAACCTCTGTGTTTTGGGTTGGCTCACTTTGAGCCAATAAAACCCCAGGCAACAAAACTGCTGCCAATAATAGTGTCTTTTTCATAGTGTTATGTTTTTTAGATTAGTTTGTTTTAGAAAGTTGTTTTTATGATAATTTCAGGCTTAAATACTTAAGCCTGAAATTAGAAGTATTGTCTTACTCTGATTGGAGCTGTACGGGATTCTAATGTTTTTTTGGAGCATTTTAGTTAAAAAACGGAGTTTTTTTTGGGAACTTTTTAGTTACATTTTGCTACAAAAAAAATCATAGGCAATCGACACATTACCTCATAAAAGGTATCCATTGTTTTATTTCTGATATTTTAGCTTTAATACGACATCTAATCTGCCACCATTTACAACCTGTAAAAGTACCTCCCTCAAAGCCTAAACCTACGAGTTCAAAGTCCGCATTTGGACCTCCTTTTCCTGAAGATGTCACATTTCCTGTTCTAAATCCAAAAAGTTGACTTTCTTCATAAGTCGGATTGGTTAATAAAAAGTTAAGAGCAAGAGCCATTTCCTTACCAGAATATGAGGCTATAATTTCTCTATCCGGTGTGCTTTTTGATAAATAACTATGTGCTTTTTTTAATAAATCAGAACCTTCAGAAGGCATATTCACAGGATTGTATGGTTCTGTAACAGCCTTAATAAAATCTTCAGCACTCATTCCTTTTTTATATGAAGAAGCCACATCGTTTTTAAAGCTAACCATTGCTTCTGCAAAATGAACACGAGCTTCTTCTTTAGTCATTTTTTCTTGTCCAAAAGCATTCGTGCTTACGACAACTAAAGCCACAAGGCTTAAAACGGTTTTTAAAAATTTTCTTGACATAATAAATAATTTTGATGTAAACCTGTTGTTTTCTATAACAAGCCTACGAGTTAAAAAAAATTGTTTTTGAAGCAATGCTTCGATTTTGAGCTTAATGTTTTTTTATGTTTCCTATTGCTTTACGATTTTGGTATTGCGTTTACAAAGTCCTTAACCAATGCTTACTTTAATTTGCCTTAACCCAAGTAGAATCTTTTTCTTGTAAGAACTTTACAACACCTTCGATGTGTCCTTTACCGTAAATAACCGCAATATTTTTGTTTTTGGACTTCATTATTTTGTTTACGATTTCTTCATTTCGTAGGTCTAACATCAAATAATTCTTATCTCCTTTTTTCCAAAGAGGACAGTTATAATCTTCTGTTAAAGGTGTTCTGTAATCACAATCGTCTAACTCAATTTCTCCAAATTTTTCCTCAAATTTATCTATCAGTATATTTGGTGGTAAATCTGCTTTTTCGTCAACTGATAAATCTATTCCTAATTTGAGATATTTTGGTTGATTAATCAAATTATGCTTTTTATCTACTTTGATTTTTCCTGCTATTTTATTGGTTATAGTGTCAAAATTTTCTCGTTTTGAAAAACCAATAATTTTTCTGATTTTCATACTGTAAGTATGTCTTTGTTCTTCTGGAAAACCAGAGTCGTAGGTTATCCCCTCATATAAAAAATGAAAATCTAAATCTCGTAAAGAATCTACCTTTAATTTTACATCATCATAAAAATTCTGTTTTCCGATATGGTGCATACCTATCAGAACAACTTTTTTATCGTTACTGGAAAGGATTTCTGGTTTTGATTTTTCATCTAAAACCCCCAACTTATCTAATGCCTTTTCTACAAAAAAACTTTTACAAGAAACTAATGGAATACATAGAATAATTATTAAGAAATTTTTCATAATTGAAATTTTATTTTAGCCCTGATAACTAATGTTATCAGGGCTGATTTATTTATAAAGTTCCTAAAAAGACAACAATAGCTTTTACTATTGCATTTACAACTGCGTCTCCCCCTTCTTCTCCAAATATATCTCGAAGCCAACATCTAACTTGCCACCATTTACAACCTGCTAAACTATCTTCTTCAAGATTTAATCCTACAAGCTCAAAATCTGCATTTGGACCTCCTTTTTCCGAAGACTTCATACTTCCCGTTTTAAATCCAAAAAGCTGACTATCTTCATAAGTTGGATTCTTTTGCAAAAAGCTAAAAGCATTAGCAATTTCTCTACCAGAATATGAGGCAATAATTTCTTTGTCTGATGTACCTTTTGACAAATAAGTATGTGCTACTTTCAATAATTCTGACCCCTCTGTTGGAATAGTTGTTGGGTTGTATGGACCTGTAACAGCTTTAATAAAGTCTTCAAAACTCATACCTTTCTTATATGAAGGAGCTAAAGAGTTTTTAAAGCTAACTAAAGTTTTTGAAGCATAAACTCTTGCTTCTTCTTTGCTGATTTCTTGAGCATTAACATTAACGCTTACTAAAACTGTGGCGATTAAGCCAAAAATTATCTTTTTCATAGTTTTAAAAATTTATGTAAACCTGTTGTATTTCGTTGTTGTTTAATAATAGAACAAGCCTACGAATTAAAAATTTGTTTTTTGAAACATTTGTTTCGGGTTTTTTAGGGCTATGCCCTGTTGTTGTGTACTTCCAAAGAAGTAAAAATAGTTTTGTTGCTTGTGTGGGTGTTGTCGTTTAAATGTCTAAAGCAACTACCTACTAAACTTCAATAATCTTTAGAAACAACACCATTTTAATGGCTTAAAACATTTTTTGTTTTTTGTTGTACACTTTTCTGTTGTTCTACTTTTTTAAGGGTCTCCTCTTGTTTTCATCTGTTTCGGTTTTGATTGTTAATAATTCGTTTTCTGTTCTGTTTCGTTACCCCCACAAAAAGTGGGGGCTTCCGAAACAAATGACCTTTTTTGTGGCATTATCCACTTAAAGGCATTAGTCATTGTTGAGAGCTTATAAGTGCCATAAGCACCCCATTAGCCTCACTTGTCTGATAACCGTAAGCAAAAGTGATAGGTCTGGTATCTTTCCAAGGGTCATCATCTCCATTGTCGTTCAACAGTCGGCACGTTTCTAATAGCTGTTGCTCGGAAACGGAAAGCGATGTATTCATAAAAAAGCTGTCTGCAAATTCTTGCTGGTCAATTAGCATTGCATACAAATAGCTCTTTACGGTTTCCGAATAGTTCAACTCCTCTATAACATCGGTTTTTTCGGTAGTTGAGAGATATGTCCAATCTGATACTTTCGGAATACAATAGCCTTTTTGGGCTAACTTTTGAAAGTCTCTGTTTTGAAAGGCAATACGCTCAACAGCAGATATTCTGCTTTGGACATCTTCGTAAGTTATCCCTATACAATCACTTTCGATTGTGGTTATCAAATCAATCAAAGAACTCGGTTGTGCAGTTTTGTAAACTGCGGTGTGGGTCAAATCGTTTTCAACCCAAGCATCACTACTACAAGAAGTGAATGCGAAACTTAATGCTACTGCATACAAATAGATTTTTTTCATTGGTTTCGGAATTTAAAAGTTCAATAAAAATCATTTTTTGAATGCTGCCCGGGTAGCTTTTCATTTTTTTTTGAAAACCTTTTTTCACTTTCGCTGTCATTTGGATTGCTTCGTCGTGCTTTTCGACAAGCTCAAAGACTCCTCGCAATGACAGAGTAGGTGGGTTAGGTTTCCGAGACAAACTTATTTCGGTTTGCAAAAAAAAGTGGAGTCAAAACATCAATGTTTGGGGCGAAACATCAATTATTTTTTGATAAAATTGGAGAGGTCTGTTTTATCAGGAGATTACAGAGGATTGGTGTCAAAACGTCAATTTTTGGGTCAAAACATCAATTTTTGGGTCGAAACGTAAATCGGTATTTGATTTTCAGTAGGTTGGAAAGCCGTGAAAAATGAATATCTTTGCAAAAGATAAAATCAAAAAATGAACCTTTTCCTTACGATACTCCGATTTTTTTGCCTGACAGGACTTTTATTATGTGTCAATTTACGTTTGGACGCACAAAATGCTACTCCAAAAAGCGAGAATTACAAAAACTGGTCTTTAGAACAACTACTTTTTGCCATAGATTCGGGTTTGTTAGGAAAAGAAATTCGTTTGGAGTATATCGAATTTTATCTTCAAAAAGCTAAAAAAGAAAACTCAACCGAAGATGTTATAATTGGCTACAAAAAGAAAATAGCAAATGTAGAAGAATATAACCTTAAAATCATTTATGCTGACAGCTTAATTGAGTTGGCTCACAGACTAAAAGATAATAATATTTTAGGAACTGCTTATGACTTTAAGGGCTATGTTGAGTTTGTTGCTAAAAACTATGATGAATCTTTGAAATATGGGTTACAGGCAATAGAATACTTAAAAGGAACAAATGACTTATATCGGTTTAATAGGGTAAAAACTTATGTTGGCTCTACTTATTATCATCAAAAAGAGTATCCAAAATCATATAAATTTTTTAATGAGGTTACTCGTTATTATAAAGACAACAACGATTCTTATAGTCATTTAAGAGGATATATAAGTAATTTATTTGGTTTGAGCAAAACAGCCTATCGTCTTGAAAAAAATGATACGCTCTCTATTTTAATAAAAGAGGGTTATACGAATGTCAAAAAGCTAAAAAACCAAGACCAACCATTAGAAACGGCTTATTTTTCGTTGATAGACGGTATATATCATCACAGCTTTAAAAACTATCCAAAGTCCGATTCGCTTTTGCAAGTGGCTATTCCCGAAATAAAAGCCAATTCAGATTTTGCCAACGAACATTTGGCTTATCTGTTTTTGGGTAAAAACCTATGGGAACAAAACAAAAAGGAACAGGCTTTAGAATATTTTGAAAAAACAGATTCGCTCTATCAAGCTAAAGGCTTTGTCAATGCAGAGCTTACAGAAGCCTATACTTATATTATAGACTATTATAAAGAACAAAAAAATACCGAAAAGCAGTTGTATTATACTGATGTGTTGTTGCAGATTTCTAATGAGTTACAATCTAAAAGTAAAAACCTTTCTGAGTACCTAAATGCTAATTTCAATACTAAAATGCTTGAAGAAACCGAAGCAGAAATTGAAAAGAAACAAAAAAAGTGGGGTATGTTTTTGGTTATAACACTGTGTTTAATAACTGTTTTAGGTTATTTTATTTTTAAGTCTAAAAAAACAAAGCAACAATATCAAAAGCAAAATACTGAAAACCAACAAGAAGAATCCGTTTCTGAAAACCAAAAAACTATTGAAGTGTCAAACAACTCACAAATCATTTTGAAAAGATTAGAAAAGTTTGAACAAGATAAAGGCTATTTAGACAAAGATATTACCATTGAAAAGCTATCTAAAGAACTAATAACCAACAGAACAACACTTTCACAAGCACTAAACGAACACAGAGGAGGTTTTAAGATGTACATCAAAACACTCCGTATAGACAATGCCATAAACCAACTCAATAACAACTCGCAACTAAAACACCAAAACCTCGATGTTTTGGCAGATACATTCGGTTTTGGAACAAGAAAATCTTTTACAGTTGCTTTCCAAGAGGTTAAAGGAGTTTCGTTTTCAGAATTTGCAAAGGGTTTGGGAGAAGGTTTTGAGGTTTCAGAAGAAGAGTAATTGCTATTGTTATTATAAACCTACAAGGTTTTTTAAAACCTTGCAGGAAACACCATCCTGCAAGGTCTTTGAGACCTTGTAGGTTTTAAATTATTTTTAAGAGTAATTGCTATTGCTAAAACCAAAATCCTACATTTACCCACCAAAAATTCTGACGAACTTCGGGAGACCACGAATATTTTACTTCAATAGGTCCGATAATGGTTTCCATTCCGTAACCAAAAGCGTAACCCGAATAAGCAGGACTTGTAAACCACGTATCTAATCGGTTAAAAATATTGTTCCCTGCATTGGCAAAATTAGCGTGAAAGTTCAGATGATTTTTTCTGAAAATCTCATAATCAACTCCAATCACTCCTTTGATATAGCTGTTTCCTGTTATGCTCAAAAAATCATATCCGTAAAAATGCCTGAAATTATTTATTGTATTATATCCGTATCCTCCCAAAAGAAAATTCAGCAAACCATCACTTTCTCCCAAAGTAAATCCAATCTCGTTATTTAAGGTAAATGTTAAATTATTAAACACTGTTTTTGCATAACCGAAACTTCCCTGAGTAATGGAATATTTCCCGAAATTATTACTTCCTAAAACAGTTGAATTCAGAATCCATTTAAAATTTCCGTCAAAATAAATTCCGTTTTTTGGGAAATATTTTTTATCATACGTATCTATAGCAATATATCCGTAGGCACTCAAAAAATTAGAACTTTTATAGACATCGTTAAAGTCTTGTCCGTCAATGGTTATTGTTTCGGAATTTATGTCAATAATTTTATGTTCCACACCTGCTCCAACCGAATAAATTTGTCTGAAAATAGTCTGAAAATAAGCCTGATTAGTAAAGTCGTAGTATTTTACGTTGATGTTTTTAAGGCCATCTAAATCAGGAATATAGTCCGAGAAATTAGAAGGAATATCCGTTTTGAACTGATTGAACCTCGAACGAAACCCAAAACTCCAATAAAAACCGTTGTCAATATAATAATCTAAATTATAACGAATATTATCTCCTAAAATCAAATCTCCAGAAATGACATCATTACGAGTCAGTACATTCTTGTGTGTGATGTTTATCAGAAGTCCGCTTTTGTATAATTCATCATAATGCAAACCGAATCGGATAAAGGTTTTGATTTCTTTTTCCCTTAAATCCACTATGAGTTTATCTTCTTTATTCTCTTCTTGTTCGAAATAATAATTGATAGATCTGAAGTTTTGTGTGGCATTGAGTCGGTTAAATCCTTCGTTAAAACTCTCGAACGAAATAACCTCATCATTTTTAAACCGAAGTTTTCCCAAGACATACGAACGGGAATAATTTTTAGTTCCTCTGATTTCGATATTCGAAATATGGTTTAAAAAACCATCATCCGAAAAAATCTTTTTTTCTTTTTTTGGAGCTTGCTGTATTCGGGCTATTTCTCTGAATGTTTCTCGGTATTGTTCTGTCGCAATTTTTCCGTTTTTTATGATTTCGGCACCTTGGTTAAAAGAAACGACATTATATCCGGTAATGTTGGGTTGGATGTAAATATCTGTTGATTGCTTTTTTTCTTCCATCGTGTCAAGCATCTGAAAATTAATGATTTGCATTACCACCTGAGCTGCCGAAGCAATTTCTTCTTTAGTCATCAAACTCGTTTGAACATCCACTCCAATAATAATATCAGCTCCCATTTTCCTAACTTCTTCAATCGGGTAATTGTTTACGATTCCTCCATCTGTAAGGAATTTTCCGTTGATTTCTACTGGAGAAAAAAGCGTAGGAAATGAACCACTTGCTACAATCGCTTGAGCCAAATTACCTTTGTTCAGCACCACTTCTTCTCCTGTTTCTATATTGGTTGCAATGCACAAAAACGGAATCGGTAATTGGTTGAAATCTGTAACGAATCTTGTGTCGTATAACAATCTGCTAAATAAATTATACACGTTTTGTCCTTGGGAAAGTGCTATCGGAATTCCGAATTTCATTCGTTGAAAAGGAAAAGTAATAGCATATTTTTCGTCATTTTCTTTATCGTAAAAAGATTTTACACTACGAGGCAGATTGTCCTGAACAACTCGGTCAAAATCCGTTACCCTGAAAATCGAATCCAATTGTTCTGCATTATAACCCGAAGCATACAATCCTCCGACCATTGCTCCCATACTTGTTCCTCCGATGAAATCAATTTTTACACCTTCCTCCTCCAGAACTTTCAGCACCCCGATATGTGCTAATCCTTTTGCTCCTCCTCCACTCAGAACAACTCCAATTTTCGGAATTTTTCCGTTAGAATATTTAGATAATAAAGAGTCTTGCTCTTGGGAAAAACCAAAGGTCAAAGAAAATAAAAATAAGAG
This sequence comes from uncultured Flavobacteriaceae bacterium, assembly GCA_934675205.1. Taxonomy (GTDB): domain Bacteria; phylum Bacteroidota; class Bacteroidia; order Flavobacteriales; family Flavobacteriaceae; genus Flavobacterium. The sequence goes on from CAKUPQ010000002.1 coordinate 69,807, forward strand.
CAGAAATATATATTTCATCTGAAAAAAAGGAATTTTTGAAAAGAGCTTTGAGGCATCTAATTTACGAAAAAAAAGCATCTCTACGATGCTTTTTTTCTTAAAATTTAAAACTCAATCCGGTGTATAAACCTAAAATATAAGGTCTAAAATTTCCGTCATTTTTGCTGAATGTTCCGAGTTGGTATTTGAGCATCGGTTCAAGGCTTGCTTCAAACGATTTGAATATTTCGTATTTGAATCCGATACCCAAATTAGTGCTGAAATGCACATCGTTAAGATTATCAGCCTCTCCCAAAACCGTACTCATTCCGTTTGAAATAACCGAAACTTCGTTTTCGTTCAAAAACAAGGTGCTCATTCCTCCGATTAGTTCAACTGCGAATCTGTTGTCCAAGAGTTTGTACGAAAGCTCGAGAGGAACTTCTATAAAACCAAATTGTTGGTTGATTTTTCCTGTACTCGGGCTGAATTCATTAGTCGTAAAAGCATTTTCGGGTCTTAAAACAATATTTTCAGAGGTTTGATTAAAATTGATGTTTATTGCATTTAACAATATTTCAGTGGTGCTTGTGGAAGCATAAATTTCAACATTATTGGTGTTGTAACCTACCGAAAATTTGTTTATTCCTGTTCTGATATTAAACTTTTTGCTGAAAGCATAGCTAAAAGCCATTCCGTAGCTCAAAGTCGTTTGGTTTTCCTTCGGATTTTCGATAAAATTCTCTGAAACCGAAGAACCCTCTGTAAGTGAATTCATCGTTACAGGAGCAATATTTGGAGTTATTTTCCATTTGCTAAACGGAGCTGTTTCGGTTTGATTTTCTTCGGAATTTTCTTCTTCTATTTTTTTGAGCTTATCAATCTCTTGCTGGACAAGTTCAGCTTCAGCAAGTAATTCATCTTCGGTTTTTGGGCTTATTTGTTGGTTGTTTTTTTGATGTATGTGGTTTTCTGATAAATTTTCGTTCCGATAGCTATCGACAGATTTTTTATCCTTGTTGTGATTGGCAATTTCCGTAAAATCGGATTTTTCAGGATTTGTTGAAACATCTGATTTTTGTTCTTTTTTACTTTCTGGAACTACTGTTAGGTTGTGATTTTTATTTTGTTTTACGGTTATATATTCCGAATTTGATTTTTTATTTTGATTTTCTCTTCTATCGGAAGATGTAGATATTGAACTTTGCTCCTGCTCTTTATTTTGCTTTGTCTCAACAAGTTGTATATCTGTATTTTCGATTGAGTTTTCTGATTTTTCGTTTTGAGAATCGGAGTCTGTGTTCTGATTTTTTTCGGAATCAAAAACAGGAGTTTCGGTCGTATCGGTTTTTGTAATTTCGGTCGGTTGGTCAGACGTAAAAACATTTTTCAGGAGAAAAGTTCCCAACAAAAGCACAGAGGCTACACCTGATAATTTCAACCAAAAAGGTACAACTTTTCGTTTTTTCTTTTCAGGAGTTAGCTCTTTGCTGATGTTTTCCCAAGCATCAGATGGAGGAGTAGCTGCAAAACTTTTGAATTTTTCCTGAAAAAGCCGTTCTATATTTTTTTTCTCTTTCATTTTGCTGAATATTCTTTATTGTCTAATGACAGGTTTTCTATTTTTTCTTTGAGTATTATTTTAGCTCTTGCCAAATTGGATTTTGACGTTCCCTCTGTAATGCCAAGCAAGGCAGCTATCTCTCTGTGGGAATATCCGTCCAAAACATATAAGTTAAAAACCAATCGGTATCTGTCGGGTAATTCTTGAATGATTTTAAGCAAAAAATCCATCGAAACTTCCTCTTCCGAATCCATCGAAACTTCCTCTTCGGTTGTGATATTGTCTTTGACAACTTCAAAAATAGGGGAGCCTCTGTACTGCATCAAAACGTGATTGGTCATCACTCTTTTTGCCCAAGCCTCAAAAGAACCCTGAAAATCGTATTGGTTTATTTTTGTAAAAATATATAAAAATCCGTCTTGAAGATTGTCTTTTGCTTCGTCATAATTGCGGGAATATTTCAGACAAATCGTAAATAATTTAGAAGAAAACAACTTATACAACTGCCCCTGAGCCATTGGCTCTTTTTTTTGACAATCAAGTATAAGTTGCTTTATATCCATAAAACAGACGGTAAATTGTTACTTTTCTTCTTCGAGTTTTTGAACAGGAACTTCAACAATAAGATATATAGGAGTTCCGTTTTCTTCTGTACCTTGATAAAATTTAAACGTATAAACCGTTTCTTCCTGTTGGGTAACCTTAAAATCAAAATTCATCTGCTGAATTAAATCTTCCTCTGGTATGTCCGTAGAACAGTCATCTCTTTGATACACTACGTTTTCAACTGCAATCGTTCTTGAGTTGAATTCGGATTGATAGTAAAATCCGTTCGGGTAATGACAGGTAGATAATTTTTTGTAAAACAATTTTATGTCATAGGTTTCTCCCTGCACAAAAAACATAGGTATTTCTACACTGTCAATCGGAACGAGTTCCAAATGATATTTCGGATAATCGCTGTCATCAGGCAGACACGACACACACATTAATACTAAACTCAATAATGCAAAAATCTTTTTCATAACGATATAATACTATTTCTTTTTATTCTTTAGATGCAAAAAATACAAAAAGGTTGCGTGAAACTGTATAAAAAAACCCGAAAATTTCGGGTTTTTTATTGGTTGAATAATTATTAGTTGTGAATAGGTCATTCGTAATTTCATAACCTCATAACTTTATAACCCAATTATTCCTCTTTTTCCTTAATTTTGGCTTTGATTTTTTCTTCTAATTCTTCCATTAGTTCCGGATTATCTTTGATAACAGCTTTTACAGCATCACGTCCTTGACCTAATTTTGTATCGTCATAACTGAACCACGAACCACTTTTTTTGATGATTTCAAAATCTACTCCTAAATCAAGTACTTCTCCTGTTTTCGAAACACCCTCTCCATACATAATGTCAAATTCGGCTGTTCTGAACGGAGGAGCAACTTTATTTTTAATAATTTTCACTTTAGCTCTGTTTCCAATCACATTGTCACCATCTTTTATAGCAGTTGATTTTCTGATGTCAATACGAACCGAAGCGTAAAATTTAAGTGCATTACCTCCTGTTGTGGTTTCAGGATTCCCGAACATTACTCCGATTTTTTCTCTTAACTGATTGATAAAAAATACGGTACAATTCGATTTGCTGATTGCCCCTGTAAGTTTTCGAAGTGCTTGAGACATCAAACGTGCGTGTAATCCCATTTTGGAATCTCCCATTTCTCCTTCGATCTCGCTTTTCGGAGTAAGAGCTGCAACCGAGTCAATTACTACAACATCAATAGCTCCCGAACGAATCAGGTTTTCCGCAATTTCCAAAGCTTGTTCTCCGTTGTCGGGTTGCGAAATGATAAGTTCATCAACATTCACTCCTAACTTTTTGGCATAATTTCTGTCAAAAGCGTGTTCTGCATCAATAAAAGCTGCAATTCCTCCTGCTTTTTGAGCCTCTGCAATAGCGTGAAGTGTCAATGTGGTTTTACCTGAAGATTCAGGTCCGTAAATTTCGATAACTCTACCTCTTGGATATCCGTTTACTCCCAAAGCCAAGTCCAATCCTAATGAACCTGACGGAATGGTTTCGACTTCCTCAACGGCTTTATCTCCTAATTTCATTACGGTTCCTTTTCCGTAAGTCTTGTCTAATTTGTCTAATGTAAGCTGTAATGCTTTTAGTTTTGCTTCTTTTTCTGCACTCATTTTCTCAAAAATTTATTCCGTAAAAATAAGGATTTTTTTTTGATTGTAGATTGATGATTAACGATTTTTGGTTGTAGATTTTATGTTTGTTGAAAATTGCCGCTGTAAACTGCGACTGAATACTAAAAACTGCCAACTGAACATTGTCAAATTGTAAATTAACAAAATTTAACTACATTTGTATCTTGTCTAAAATTCAGAGAATGGGATTAGTTTCAGCTAAAGAGATTGCAAAGGTTATTAAGGTCGATAAATACGGATTTGTAGGAACATTTCTGGGTTGGTCGCTTATGAAAGTCCTCCGGATTTCAGAACTTAACAAAATTTATGACCGAAACAAGCATTTGGAAGGAACGGAATTTTTGAATGCTATTCTTGATGAATTTCAGATTAAATTTGAAATTTCGGAAGAAGATTTGAAAAGGATTCCGAAAGACGGAGCTTACATCACGATTTCGAATCATCCACTTGGAGGAATTGACGGCATTTTACTTTTAAAGTTAATGCTCGAAAGAGAGCCTGATTTTAAGATAATAGCGAATTTCTTATTGCATAGAATCGAGCCTCTCAAACCTTATATAATGCCTGTAAATCCGTTTGAGAATCACAAAGATGACAAATCAAGCGTTGTCGGAATCAAAGAAACCCTACGACATTTAAGCGATGACAAACCTTTGGGAATTTTTCCTGCAGGAGAAGTTTCGACTTATAAAGACGATGCAATTATTGTGGACAAACCTTGGGAAGAGGGAGCTATCAAAATCATCAAAAAGGCGAATGTTCCTGTTGTTCCGATTTATTTTCACGCAAAAAACAGTAAACTTTTTTATTTTTTATCCCGAATAAACGGCACACTTCGTACGGCAAAACTTCCATCGGAATTACTTACTCAAAAGAAAAGAACTATTAAAGTACGTATCGGAAAGCCAATTAGTGTGGCTGAACAAAACGAACATTCTTCGTCTGTTGAGGAGTTTGGAGAATTTTTGCGTAAAAAAACCTATATGCTTTCTAATGCTTTTCAGAAACCAACCGGAAAAATTCTGAATACGCAAAGCATTATCCCAAAAAGCAACAAACCTCCGAAAGAAATCGTAAAACCTGCTAATCAGGACAAAATTGTCGAAGAAATTGCAGAACTTCGAAAAGGCGATTACCGACTTTTACAAAGTAAAAACTATGAGGTGTTCTTTGTAAATGCAGAGAAAATTCCGAATATTCTACATGAAATCGGACGACTTCGCGAAATTACATTCCGAGAAATAGGGGAAGGAACCAATCAACCTATTGATATTGATAAATATGACCAGTATTATCATCATATGTTTCTTTGGGACGAAGATGCTCAAAAAATAGCAGGTGCTTACCGAATGGGATTGGGTTCTGAAATTTTTCCGAAATACGGAATTCAAGGGTTTTATTTACAAGAACTTTTCCGTTTTGAAAGTGAATTGAACGATATGATGCGTAATTCTATCGAAATGGGACGGGCTTTCATCACAAGCGAATACCAACAAAAACCGATGCCTCTTTTCTTGTTGTGGAAAGGAATCGTACATACGACTTTGCGTTACCCGGAACATAAATATCTGATTGGAGGAGTGAGCATTAGCGACCAATTCTCGGATTTTTCGAAATCTTTGATGATTGAGTTTATGAAATCACACTATTATGACCCCTACATAGCTCAATACGTTTATCCGAAAAAAGAATACAAAGTAAAACTCAAAGATGCGGATAAAGATTTCGTTTTCAACGAAACCAAAGCCGACCTGAATAAGTTCGACAAAATTATAGATGAAATAGAGCCTGAAAACTTGCGTCTTCCTGTTTTGATTAAAAAGTACATCAAACAAAATGCAAAAGTGGTAGCCTTTAATGTTGACCCGCTTTTCAATAATTCGGTTGACGGATTGATGTATATCCGTATTGAAGATTTGCCCGAAAGTACCGTAAAACCTGTATTGGAAGAATTCCAAAAAGAATTGGAAAAGAAATTGGGGAATAAGTAGAAAACACAAAACGGAGAACAGATTTAATCTATTCTCCGTTTTTCGTTCTCTGTGTTCTATAAAAATTATATTCCCAATTCTGTAAACATTTCAATCAATTTTTCTTCCGAAGGTCTCGGAGCATCTCCCGAAATGATATTTCCTTCTGCATCAATCAGAATAAATCTCGGAATTCCGTCAATAGCATAATCCTGTACGAATTGCGACTGCCACGCATTATCTGCATAAAGTTGTACTCCTCCCATTTCATTTTCGGTTACGAAAGATTTCCATTTTTCGTAATCCTTTTTGTCATCAATCGAAATACTTACAAATTCGATATTTTTATTGTGATATTGTTTTTCTACTTCTTTCATAAACGGAATTTCACGAATACAAGGTCCGCACCAAGTAGCCCAAACATCAATATAAACGAATTTTCCTTTCAAATCATCTAAAGATGTTGTTCCTCCTTTATGGTTTTCGTACTCAAACTTTGGAGAAACATTGCCTTTAGTCAATGTTTTTAGCTTGTTATATTTTTCTGTCAATTCTTTTTTGAAGTTTTCGTCAGTAGAGGCAGTCAAAAGTCCGTTATAGGTTTCTTCCATTTTTTCGTTTGAAAGAGAAACAGCATAAGAATTGGATTCTGCCAAATCATTTTTGATGTTTTGACTTTTTACAGCATTGACTTGAGCCAAAACAAAATCATAATAGGTTTTGGTTGAATCCGATTGGGTTTCTGTTTGTTCCTGTACTTTTTTGTTGAAATTTGATGATACTAACTGACGATAAGCTATTGAGAAATTAAAATCTTCTGCATTATCAAAATCTATAGTCGTATCAGGTTTAGGGAAATTTTCAGATACTTCAAAATCCTCTTTTCCTGTAAAATACGGATGATAATCTGGATATAACCCTAAAATATATTCTTTATGATAATTTAGGTTTTTGATTTCTTTTTCTTTGAAACCTTCAACTGTAAAAACTGTACTTTCTAAAAGTTCATTACGTTTTTTAGAAAGCTCATCCATTTTTGCTAAAAAATCGTTTTCTTCAAGAGATAGTAAACTTCTGGTATCTCCCATAATCTCATTCGATAGTTTAGCTTTTTGAACAATGTAATTATTCTCAACAGCTAAATCTCCTGTAAAAGTCATTGCTGTTAGGTCTTCTGCATTTGCATCAAAACTTAAATTCTTACCTTTTTCAAGATAAACTGCTTGTCTTCCGATTTCATAAGCACCATTATAATCAAGGTGTAGCGTATCGGTAAAACTTCCGTCTTCACTAACATTGATTTCTTTATAAAAAGAATTCCCTCTCAAACCAAACTTTCCTTCTTTTGTTCCTGTCATTTTCCCCGAAACAATCGTATAGTCAGGTTTTTCTTCTTTAGCACACGAAAATAAAGTCAAAGCTAAAGCCAATGTGATTAGTTTTTTCATTTAGATATGATTTTTGGATTAAGAATCAAAGTTAGCAATAAAATTAAATAGTTGCGTAAATTTGTCGAAAACAATACAAATGAAAACCGTTTTAATTACAGGAGCCACTTCGGGAATCGGGAAAGCAACAGCTATTGCTTTAGCAAACAAAAATTACAAACTTATTTTGTGTGGAAGAAACCAACCGGTTTTGGAAGAATTAAAAGCAAATCTTCCGACAAAAGTCCATACTTGTTGCTTTGATGTACGGGATAAAAACGAAGTTTTCAACCAAATTGAAAACCTTCCCGATACATTCCAACATATAGACATTCTGATAAATAATGCAGGAAATGCTCACGGATTAGCAACTTTTGACCAAGCTGATTTGGAGGATTTAGAAGCGATGATTGACATCAACGTCAAAGGGCTGATTTATGTAACCAAAGCTGTTTTGCCTCTAATGCCCGAAAATTCCGAAAGTCATATTATCAATATTTCTTCTATTGCAGGAAAGGAAGTTTATCAGAACGGAACGACTTATTGTGCTTCAAAATTTGCGGTCGAAACCCTTACCAAAGGAATGCGAATTGACTTGCTTCCACTCGGAATAAAAGTTACAGCAATTGCTCCCGGAGCAGTCGAAACCAACTTTTCGCTTGTTCGCTTCAAAGGAGATTCCGAAAAAGCCAATCAGGTTTATAGCGGATACGAACCCTTGACAGCAGAGGATATTTCCAACTCAATTTTGTTTGCTATCGAACAACCTTCTCACGTTCAGATTGCAGATATTACGATTCTGCCAAAAGCACAAGCAAGTGCTACGAATATCCGAAAAGATTAGTTTTTAGTTGGCAGTAGTCAGTCAGGTTGAGTTTGTTGAAGTCCTAAATCATTCGATTAAAAAAACTCTGTCATATTGTCAGAGTTTTTTGTATTTTTGCAGATTACAACAAATGTATTTGATTCAAAATAATGGAAAAGGTAATTGAAGAAAGCAAACAAGGAACAAGCCTTGTTTTGGAACAAAATAAAAACAATACGAAAAAGCTGTTTATAGAGAGCTACGGCTGTCAGATGAATTTTTCTGATAGTGAAGTGGTAGCTTCAATTTTGACGAATCAAGGGTATAATACGACTCAAACCCTCGAAGAGGCGGATTTGGTTTTGGTAAACACCTGTTCGATTCGAGACAAAGCAGAACAAACCGTTCGCAAGCGTTTAGAAAAATATAATGCAGTCAAAAAAATCAATCCTGCGATGAAAGTCGGAGTGTTGGGCTGTATGGCTGAACGTCTGAAAAGCAAGTTTTTGGAGGAGGAAAAAATCGTGGATATGGTTGTTGGACCTGATGCTTACAAGGATATTCCGAATTTGCTCAAAGAAATTGATGAAGGTCGTGATGCGATAAACGTAATCTTATCGAAAGATGAGACTTACGGAGATATTTCTCCTGTTCGTCTGAACAGTAATGGGGTGACTGCTTTTGTAACCATTACGCGTGGTTGCGATAATATGTGTACGTTTTGTGTAGTTCCGTTTACCCGAGGTCGTGAGCGTAGTCGTGAACCGCAAAGTATTATACAAGAAATTCAGGATTTGTGGGATAAAGGCTTTAAAGAAGTAACGCTTTTAGGACAAAACGTGGATAGCTATTTGTGGTACGGAGGCGGACTTAAAAAAGATTTTGTCAAAGCAACCGAAATGCAAAAAGCGACTTCTGTTGATTTTGCACAACTCCTAGAAATGTGTGCGGTGAAATTCCCGAAAATGCGTTTTCGTTTTTCGACTTCGAATCCGCAGGATATGCACGATGAAGTACTTCACGTGATTGCTAAGTATCACAATGTTTGTAAATATATTCACTTGCCGGTTCAGAGTGGAAGTACCCGAATTTTACAAGAAATGAACCGTCAACATACTCGTGAAGAGTATATGCAACTAATTGATAAAGTTCGCTCGATTATTCCGGATTGTAGTGTTTCGCAAGACATCATTACAGGTTTCCCGACCGAAACCGAAGAAGATCATCAAGATACACTTTCATTGATGAAATACGCTCAATATGATTTTGGATTTATGTTTGCTTATTCCGAACGTCCCGGAACTTTGGCTGCTCGTAAAATGGCAGATGATATTCCTGAACACATAAAAATGAGAAGATTGCAGGAAGTTATTGATGTTCAACAAGCAATGGCTCTGAAAAGAACTCAACGTTTTGTCGGGCAAATAGTTGAAGTTTTAATTGAAAAAACTTCCAAAAAATCGGATTTGCATTGGAGCGGAAGAAATTCACAAAACACTACAACGGTTTTCCCGAAAGGAGATTATAAAGTAGGTGATTTTGTTTTGGTAAAAGTTACGGATTGTACAACTTCGACTTTGATTGGAGAAGCTGTTGGTTTTAGTGAGATGCAAATGGTTTAGTTTTTTAGTTTTGTCATTGCGAGGAACGAAGCAATCTAAACATATTTTTAAGTTTAAATAAGGTTAAGATGAAAAACACACTAATACTATTCTTTACGATTTTATTTTCAATTTCTGCAAAAGCGGAAATTTATAGTGGTTATCAGTTAACTCTTACTATTGAAAATATAAACGGACAAAAATCAAAAGGATATGCACATATTCCTGCTGCCTATTTTGAATTAGATTCGATACAAAACACGGTATATCTAAAAAGAGTATTAAGTAGATGGTTTGAAGCCGATGACGACACACTGATTTATTTTAAAGAAAGAATAGTTTACAATTACAAAACTTATATAACAGACACATCGCAAGAAACTTATACTTATTATTTGACGAAAAAAACACAAATACCATTAGTTTCAATTAAAAGCATTACAATAGATGAAGTAATTGATTGGGGTTATGTAACATCAATTTTAGTTTTAAAAGAATCGTCAGATTTATCTTGGTTAAAAGAAAAACCGACAAAGAGTTATCTTTTTAGTAGTTATTTATGTGAAGAAATACAAGTATTTGTTTACGAAAAAAATGATAAGATTGACAAGTTGGTAAATAAACTTATAGAAGTACATAAAGAGATAGACGAAGTTGAAACAAATGAAAAAAGTCCAAATTATAATAACACAAAATACCACAATGAGCTAACGGATAAAGAAGAAAAAATCTATGAAAAAATGAAAGGATATAAAATTGTGGTTGTATCAACTTGTTATGGTTAAATTCATAAAAAGAAATCTGTGGAAATCCTTTTAATCTGTGGTTAAATAAAAAAACAGAAAACATACAAACAAAAAAACATTGAGATTGCTTCGTTCCTCGCAATGACGAACTTGAAACCCGAAACTAAAAAACTTGAAACAAATAAATGGACACAGTTCAAAACATAAAACAACGATTCGAGATAATCGGGAACGACCCGAAGCTGAACCGAGCACTCGAAAAAGCGATACAGGTTGCTCCTACTGATATTTCGGTTTTGGTAACGGGAGAAAGCGGAGTAGGGAAGGAGAATATTCCGAGGATTATTCATTCGTTATCCCACAGAAAACACGGAAAATACATTGCGGTAAATTGCGGAGCAATTCCCGAGGGAACGATTGATTCGGAGCTTTTCGGACACGAAAAAGGAGCTTTTACGGGAGCAACCAATACTCGTGAAGGTTATTTTGAAGTAGCAGACGGAGGTACGATTTTTTTGGACGAAGTCGGGGAATTACCGCTTACGACCCAAGTGAGATTACTTCGTGTTTTGGAAAATGGAGAGTTTATTAAGGTGGGTTCGTCTAAAGTTCAGAAAACCAACGTGAGAATCGTAGCGGCAACCAATGTCAAAATGCAGGAAGCCATCGAAAAGGGAAAATTCAGAGAAGATTTGTATTATCGTTTGAGCACGGTCGAGATTATGCTTCCTCCGCTTCGAGAGCGAAAAGACGACATTCATTTGTTGTTCCGAAAATTTGCTTCTGATTTTGCACATAAATACAAAATGCCAGCCATTAAACTAGACGATAATGCAGTTCAATTACTGGAAAAATACCGTTGGAGCGGAAATATCCGTCAGTTGCGGAATGTAGCAGAGCAGATTTCGGTTTTGGAAACGAACAGAACTATTTCGGCTCAAACGTTAATGGGTTATTTACCACAGGAAAGCGGGAATTTACCGACAGTTGTCGGAGGTCATAAATCGGAAAGTGATTTTTCGTCCGAAAGGGAAATTATGTACAAAATCCTTTTTGATATGAAAAGCGATTTAAACGACTTGAAAAAACTGACGTTGGAACTGATGCAGAGTGGAGGAGCGAATGTCCAACAGGAAAACCAAGGGTTAATCAATAAAATTTACGGACAAAAAGAAGAGATAGTTCCTTTTGAGCAAACCCATCAGGCGATTCCGATGCAACATATAGAACAAGAGGAAATCGAAGATGATGACAACGAAAATTACCTTTTTGCCGAAACGGTTGAGGAGGAAGAAACATTGAGTTTGGAAGCAAAAGAAATTGAGCTTATCAAAAAGTCATTGGAACGCAACAAAGGCAAACGAAAAGCCGCAGCAGACGAACTCGGTATTTCCGAAAGAACACTTTATAGAAAGATTAAACAGTTTGATTTGTGATAGCCAAAAGTCCGTCATTGCGAGGAACGAAGCAATCTAAACAAATCAACGATTAAACAAAGAACAAAGAACAAAGAACAAATGAAAAACATACAACATACAATATACAAATATACAGCTATTTTGCTGTGCTTACTGCTGACAGGTTGCGGAATTTACAACTTTACGGGAGCAGGACCGATAAATGCGGACAGTTTTCAGGTTAATTATTTCCAGAACAATGCTGAAATTGTCGAGCCCGGAATTGAACGAACTTTTACGTTGACTTTACAGGATTTGATTCAGAATCAGACGAGCTTGACCTTGACCAATTCGGGAGGAGATTTGGTTTATGAAGGCGAAATTGTTGATTACCGAATTGCTCCGATGACAGCCACAGCAGACCAAAGAGCAGCACAAAACAGGCTTACGATTTCAGTAATGGTAAGGTTTACGAACAACAGAGACGAAGAGCAGAGTTTTGAAAGACGTTTTTCGCATTATCACGATTATGCGGGTCAGGAGCAGTTAGTAGGCTCACAGCTCAATGCAGCATTGGAAGATATTTTTGAACGTATCACACAGGATATTTTTAATGCTTCGTTGGCTAAATGGTAAAACAAGTCACAGTTTTCAGACTGTAAACAGATAACTTTTTCATAACTTTGAACCTTAAACAAAATTCTTGACAACAACCGATTTCACATATTTACTGAACAACCCCGATGCTGTTACGGAAAGGCAGACAACGGAGTTAGAGGTTATTTTGTCGGAATTTCCGTATTTTCAGAGTGCGGGAGCTATTCGGTTGAAAGGATTGTACAATCAGAATAGTTTTCGCTATAATTTGGAGCTGAAAAAACTCGCTTCACAAACTACAGACAGAAGTATTTTGTTTGATTTTATTACATCTGAAAATTTCGGTGGGAAGAAAAAGGACATTCACGAAATAGAGGTTATTGATACGGAAATTGTTCCTGCCGTTTGGATTTCTACCGAAGAAAAGTTGGAGCAATCGCTTATCGTTTCGATTAAATCGGCAGAAACGGAGATTGAAATTCCTGTTGAAATTCCGAAAATCCAAACGGAAGAAATAATAGGAGAGCCGATAGAATTTTCCACAGAAGATAAGTTTTCTTTTAACCAATGGTTACAGCTTACCAAGGCAAAACCGATTGTCAGAGAAACTGAAACGGACAAAAAAGAGGAAATTTCGTCCGGAAAATCAAAAAATATGGAGCTGATTGACAAGTTTATTGAGTCAAATCCGAAGATTATTGCAGACAAAAATGCTCCTTTATCCAACTCGGTTATAGAGGCTCAATCACAGGACAGCTCTACTCTGATGACCGAAACTTTGGCTCGGGTTTACCTCGAACAAAAAAAATATCAAAAAGCTATTGACGCTTATGAAATATTAATTTTGAAATATCCAGAAAAAAGTCTTTTCTTTGCAGACCGAATTGAAAGCATCAAAAAGTTACAACAAAATAATATAAGAGAATGAATTTTACAGTATTTTTAGTTTTAATAACTATCGTTTGTTTTTTACTTGTAGTGGTAATTATGGTACAGAATCCTAAAGGTGGAGGTTTGTCTTCGTCTTTCGGAGGTGGTGGAGCTACCATTGGAGGTGGAGTTAAAAAGACAACGGACTTTTTAGATAAAAGCACGTGGATTTTAGGGATTACACTAATTGTTTTAATCCTTTTGTCAAGTTTGGCTTTTACAGGAACTTCGAGTGATTCTAAAATTTATGATGGAAGTAGTAATGCTCCTGCATCGGTAGAAAATCTTCCGTCTGTTCCGTCAAACAATGACACACCACAAACAACAGAAGAACAACCAGCAGAATAATTTACCTTATGACTCTTTGAGGGTCAGATTCGGTTAAAGTAAGATAAAATGTCAGTACAATGATGTGCTGACATTTTTTTATGTGCAAAATTGTCAGTTTTTGGCTTATGGCACATTTTCTGAAAAGAAGAAGAACAGTAAAAAATAGAATTTTTAACCTTTAAATAAATTTTTAAATTATGGGATTAAACATTAAACCTTTAGCAGACCGAGTTCTTGTAGAGCCTATGGCTGCGGAAACACAAACAGCTTCCGGAATTTTTATTCCTGACACAGCAAAAGAAAAACCACAGAGAGGAACAGTTGTAGCAGTCGGAAATGGGAAAAAAGACCACACAATGACTGTAAAAGTTGGAGATACTGTTTTGTACGGAAAATATGCAGGAACAGAATTGAAGTTTGAGGGCAAAGATTACCTCATTATGAGAGAAGACGATATTTTGGCTATCGTGTAAGCTCGTAATTGTATTTTGTACAACAACTTTAAACAAAAAAACTTTAAACAAAAAAGAAAATGGCAAAAGAAATAAAATTTGATATTGAAGCACGTGACGGATTAAAACGTGGTGTTGATGCATTAGCAAATGCAGTAAAAGTAACTTTAGGACCAAAAGGTCGTAATGTAATTATCGGAAAATCTTTTGGAGGACCGACAGTTACCAAAGACGGAGTTTCTGTAGCAAAAGAAATTGAGCTGGAAGATACTCTTGAAAATATGGGAGCTCAAATGGTTAAAGAAGTAGCCTCTAAAACCAATGATTTGGCAGGAGACGGAACAACAACCGCAACGGTTTTGGCTCAGGCAATCGTAAAAGAAGGACTTAAAAACGTAGCTGCAGGAGCAAACCCAATGGATTTAAAACGCGGAATCGACAAAGCAGTTGAGGCTATTGTGGCAGACCTGCAAAAACAATCTCAGGAGGTAGGTTCAACAACCGAAAAAATCAAACAAGTAGCTTCTATTTCAGCTAACAATGACGAGGTAATTGGAGAGTTGATTGCAGAAGCTTTCGGAAAAGTCGGAAAAGAAGGAGTAATCACTGTTGAAGAAGCCAAAGGAACGGATACCTATGTAGATGTGGTTGAAGGAATGCAGTTTGACAGAGGATATTTGTCACCTTATTTTGTGACTAATCCTGAAAAAATGGAAACGGAATTAGAGAATCCGTACATTTTGTTATATGACAAAAAAATATCTTCGCTTAAAGAGTTATTACCTGTGTTAGAGCCTGTGGCTCAATCCGGAAAACCGCTGCTTATTATTGCAGAAGATGTGGACGGAGAGGCTCTTTCTACTTTGGTTGTGAATAAACTGAGAGGAGCATTGAAAATTGCTGCTGTTAAAGCTCCGGGATTTGGAGACAGACGTAAAGCAATGCTTGAAGATATAGCAATTTTGACAGGAGGAACGGTTATTTCGGAAGAAAGCGGACATACTTTAGAAAATGCTACACTTGATTATTTAGGAACAGCCGAAAAAGTTTCGATTGATAAAGACAATACAACAATTGTAAACGGAGCAGGAGATGCGGAACTTATTAAAAACAGAGTAAACCAAATCAAAGCTCAAATGGAAACTACAACCTCTGATTATGACAGAGAAAAGTTGCAAGAGCGTTTGGCTAAATTAGCCGGAGGTGTGGCTGTACTTTACGTAGGAGCAGCTTCGGAGGTTGAAATGAAAGAGAAAAAAGACCGAGTTGATGATGCACTTCACGCAACTCGTGCAGCTGTAGAAGAAGGAATCGTAGCAGGTGGAGGAGTAGCACTATTAAGAGCTAAAGCTGTTTTAGCTGATCTGAAAGCTGAAAACGCAGATGAAACGACTGGAATTAATATTGTAGCTCGTGCAGTAGAATCACCACTTCGTACTATTGTTGAAAATGCAGGTTTAGAAGGTTCTGTAATTGTGGCAAAAGTAACCGAAGGTAAAAATGACTTCGGATATAATGCCAAAACAGACGAATATGTAGATATGTTCAAAGCAGGAATTATCGACCCGAAAAAAGTTACCCGTGTAGCTCTTGAGAATGCAGCTTCGGTTGCAGGAATGATTCTGACTACCGAATGTGCTCTGGTTGAGATTAAGGAAGATACTCCTCAAATGCCAATGGGAGGAGGAATGCCCGGTATGATGTAAAAAAAACAGGTTGATTATTAGTAATAAAAAGTCGGATCCAGAAATGAATTCGGCTTTTTTGTTTGATTAAAAAAGTCGTAAATTTGCAATCTTAAAATTTTGAAGATGTTAGACAGGTTACAATACGTAAAGCAACGATTTGATGAGATTTCGGATTTGATTATCCAACCCGATGTGATTGCTGACCAAAAGCGTTACGTACAATTAAACAAAGAGTACAAAGATTTAAAAGCTCTTGTCGAAAAACGAGAAGAATACATTCGTTTGAACGATAATATTCAGGAAGCGAACGAAATCATTTCGGATGGTTCGGATAAAGAAATGGTCGAAATGGCTGAATTTCAACTCGATGAAGCTAAAGAAAGATTACCGCAATTAGAGGAGGAAATCAAATTTATGCTGATTCCGAAAGATCCTGAGGATGCTAAGAACGTAATGGTTGAGATTCGTGCCGGAACGGGAGGAGATGAAGCGAGTATTTTTGCCGGAGATTTGTACAGAATGTACACCAAATATTGCGAAGGCAGAGGATGGAGAACTTCGGTTGTGGATTTGAACGAGGGAACTTCAGGAGGATTTAAAGAAATTATTTTTGAAGTTACCGGAGAAGATGTGTACGGAACTTTGAAGTACGAAGCAGGAGTACATCGTGTACAACGTGTCCCTCAAACTGAAACTCAAGGTAGAGTTCATACATCGGCTGCTACGGTTATGGTGCTTCCGGAGGCAGAAGAATTTGACGTTCAAATTGATATGAATGATGTTCGTATTGATTTGTTTTGTTCGTCAGGACCGGGAGGACAGTCCGTAAATACGACAAAATCAGCTGTTCGTATGACCCACATTCCCACAGGATTGGTAGCTCAATGTCAGGACGAAAAATCACAGCACAAAAATAAGGACAAAGCACTTTCTGTATTGCGTTCTCGTCTATACGAAATGGAATTAGCCAAAAAACAGGAAGAAGATGCTAAGAAACGTAATTCACAAGTAAGTAGCGGAGACCGTTCGGCTAAAATCCGTACGTATAATTATCCTCAAGGTCGTGTAACTGACCACAGAATAGGGCTTACTTTGTATGATTTGGACGGAGTTATGAACGGAAATATCGACAAGATAGTTGATGAGCTGCAACTTGTAGCTAATACCGAAAAACTAAAAGAAAGCGAAGTTTTCTAAAACATAATTTATAAAAAGCCTGTCCGAAAATTTTTCGGATAGGCTTTTTTATTCATATTTCTTATCAATAAACTTTGAATTCAAAAGCCGTGCGACAGCCATATAATTCGGTGTGAAGTTTATTGTTTTTCCTACGTTATATTTATTGTTTTTGTTTTTTCCGATGTCTATCACGAGCATATCGGAGGTAATCCCTACGAACTTCATATCTTTATCGGTAAACTCAAGGTCTTTATCATCAACGTCTAATAATCCAAAATCAACAATGGCTTTATACGTTTTTATTGACGGATTTTCTACATCAAAATCTACAGTATGTCCGATGTTGGCATCACTGATTATTCCGTCCGGAATAAGTTGTTTATATTCTAGCTCAATAATATTGGCTTTGAACTCAAATATATCTGTTTGCAATTCTTTGAATGGTTGATTATCAAGTGGGCTTATTCCGAAAAAGACAGCTTCTCCAATTCTAAAATGATTGATGTCTTTTGGTATAATTCCATTTTCGAGTAAGGGCAATGTAATAGAACTCCCTCCCGAAATCAAATCCAGTTTTTTATTAAATTTTGTAGAAATCAGCTCCTTGTATAAAGAGAGTTGCAATAATTTGTCGTAAGTTGGCTCGACTCCATACATACAGCCCAAATTAGAGCCAATCCCGATTACTTCGATGTTTGACAACTGAAAAACTTTTTCGTAGAAATTCATCACGGACTCACGGTTTACACCTTCCCGAAGTTCTCCGAGTTCAATCATAATAATGATTTCGTGAATTTTATTGGCTTTTTGTGCGGCTTCATTCAGAGCCAGAATAGTCGAGAAAGAACTGTTCAGCGAAATGTCTGCATATTTTACGACTTCATCAGCATAGATTTTCGATGGAGGTTTGATATAAATCGTTTTTATATGAGGGTTGACCTCTTTGAGGTTTTTCAGACTTGTCAATCTTGAATCTCCAACAGAGCTGATGTTTTCGATAACGTCTTCGGTAAGTATATTCCGAAGAAATTCCTTATCTCCCGAAAAAACTTTGGTTACCAGGCTCCACTTGATGTTTTTTTCCTTGAAATAATTACTTAAATATTTTATGTTTTGTTTTACTTTACTTGAATGAATGATTAGTTCTGCCATTATTTATTTTTTCAATCTCATTTCGAGATAAGGGTTAGTAAATCCGAATTTTTCGTACAGTTTTATAGCAGGATTATTATGTTCCACGTGCAGGGCAATATCGCCTTGTGTTTCTGTAATTACTTTTTCCATTAGTTTTTTTCCTAATCCTTCTCCTCTATAATCCTTGTGAGTTGCGATATAGACCAAAATATTTTCAGGAATATATCCTCCCATTCCTGTCTGGTTGATGACTACAACGCCTTTCAGAATTTGATTATCATAGAGCAACATAGTAAACCCACCTAAAGAGTTATTTTCGCCAAGCGAATAATCAATAGCTTTTTCGATAGCGGATTTAGAATCTCCATACTGCTCCAGATTGGAATAGAGGAAATCTACGATTTGACTTTTTTCCTGTAAACTTGGTTTGTTTTGGGTAGTTAACACCTTGGTTTCTGTCATTGTTTTATTTTTTTCGATTAGTGGGTAGTATAACAAAAAAATAGCAGAAATCAAAATTTAATTTATAGTTTAATGATTTTCAGGTCTTTGTGCTTTTGATTTAAAAATAAAAAAGCTCTTTTATCTGTAAAAAATAGAGTAGCCTACATTTAAATAAATTACTGATTCAGATGTTCGTCCATTCTGTAAACTGAATCATCACCCTCCAAAATCTGAATATAACTTCGGTATCTTGACCAGAATATTTCATCGTTGTCAAGAGCTTCTTTTACAGCACAATGTGGTTCGTCTTTGTGCAGACAATTATTGAATTTACAATGTTCTTTGAGTTTAAAGAACTCGGGAAAATAATCGGTTACTTCCTGCGGTTGCATATCAACCATTCCGAAACCTCTGATTCCGGGTGTGTCAATGATTTTTGCTCCGAACGATAAATCGTACATTTCGGCAAATGTAGTGGTGTGCTGTCCTTGTTTGTTTGATTCGGAAATTTCGGTTGTTTTCAGGTTTAATGCAGGTTCAAGTGTATTTACCAAAGTAGATTTTCCCACTCCAGAATGTCCCGAAAACATACTTGTTTTGCCTTTCATCAGTTCTTTGAGCTTGTCAATTCCTTTGTTTTCGGTAGCTGAAACTCTCAAACATTCATATCCGATTGAAGAATAAATATGTTGCAGAAAAAGTTGATTGTCTAATTCTTCTCCCTCAAGTGTATCAATTTTATTGAAAACCAAAACAGCTTTGATGTTGTATGCTTCTGCTGTCGCTAAAAATCTATCAATAAAAGTAGTGGAAGTAAGCGGATAATTCATCGTAACCAACAGAAACATCTGGTCAATATTCGAGGCAATGATATGAATCTGTTTGGAAAGATTAACTGATTTTCGGACGATGTAATTTTTTCTGTCGTGAATGTTTGTGATAAGTCCGATAACCTCATCAGAAGAATTGTCTAATTCAAAATCGACTATATCTCCGACAGCTATCGGATTGGTACTTTTGATTCCTTTGATTCGGAATTTTCCTTTGATACGACATTGATAGAATTTTTGGTCTTCCGCCTTTACGGAATACCAGCTACCTGTGGATTTATATACGATTCCTGTCATAAATTTGTATCAAAGTTTATTCAAGCAAGAAAAGCCACCTGTAAATTACAAGTGGCTTTCGTGTTATGAAATGACAGGTTTTTAAGCCTCAAAAGGAACAACAGAAACGTATGATTTGTTGTCTTTTTTCTTTTGGAACTCAACTACTCCGTCAACTTTAGCGTGCAATGTGTGGTCTTTACCTACGTAAACATTCTCCCCAGCATTGTGCTTTGTACCTCTTTGTCTAACGATGATGTTTCCTGCAATAGCAGCCTGACCACCATAGATTTTAACTCCCAATCGTTTCGAGTGAGATTCTCTACCGTTCTTCGAACTACCGACACCTTTCTTGTGAGCCATTGTGTTTTATTTTTTTAGATTATTAAAATGAATTAAACTTCTTTACCTCCGTTTAATTCGTCTTGCCATTTTTGTAACTCGTCCCATTTTCCGTCAGCTGCAAGTTGTGCTTGTTCTGCCCAAGTTGTAGGATCTAAATGAGATAAAGTTGAACTTGCATCAACCAAAATTTCTTTAGTCTCGTCAGCTGATTTAGCAGCTAATTTAGCAAAAGTATCAACTCCTGCATTAACTAAAGCTTCTGATGCTTTTGGTCCGATTCCTTCGATTTTAGTCAAATCATCTCCTGCTTTTGCTTTTTTAGCAGGTGCTTTTTTCTCTTCTTTTACTGCCTCTGTTTTTGCTTCAGCTTTTTTTGCAGGAGCTGCTTTTGCACCACTTGCAGAAATTGAAACAATTTCGATTTGAGTTAAAGATTGACGATGACCGTTTTTCTTTTTGTAACCTTTTCTTCTTTTCTTTTTGAAAACGATTACTTTATCACCTTTAAGGTGTTGTAAAACTTTCGCTTCTACCGAAGCTCCGTCTATAGCCGGGGCGCCTAAAGTGATTGCTCCTGCGTTGTCCAACAAAAGAACTTTTGAAAAACTTACGTTTTTTCCTTCTTCTGTATCCAAACGATGAACAAAAACTTTTTGGTCTTTGCTTACTTTAAATTGTTGCCCTGCTATCTCTACGATTGCGTACATAACAATATGTTTAGATTAAAAAATATTTTTAAGAGTTTGCAAATGTATGACATTTTATTAAATCACACAAATCCTTTCGGTTATTTATTTTTGATTTTGTAAAGTTTTACCGATTCGTGTGTAATTGGGTGATTTAGTGTAAATTTGTAGCCGTTTTAAAACACAAATTTATAATGTTTCAGTTAGGAAAAACAATAGTATCGGAAGAAATTTTAGAAAAGGAGTTTGTTTGCAATCTTTCTGCCTGCAAAGGAGCTTGTTGCGTTGATGGAGATGCAGGAGCTCCACTATCGGAAGAAGAAACCAAAATCTTGGAAGAAATCTATCCGAAAGTAAAGCCTTATTTGAGAAAGGAAGGAATTGAAGCTATTGAAAATCAAGGTGCTTGGGTTACAGGTTGGGACGGAGGTCTCGAAACTCCACTTATTGACGGAAAAGATTGTGCCTATGTCATTTTTGATGGGGCAACCGCTCTTTGTGGAATCGAACAAGCTTATAACGAGGGAATCGTCGATTGGAAAAAACCGGTTTCCTGTCATTTGTACCCTATCCGAATTAAAGATTTTTCGGATTTTTCGGCTGTAAATTACCATCGTTGGGATATTTGTAACGATGCCTGTTCTCTCGGAAAAGAACTTGGAGTACCTGTATATAAATTCGTCAAAGAAGCTCTGGTCAGACGTTTCGGACAGCAGTGGTATGAAGAACTCGAAAAAGTAGCGGAAGAATATACGAAACGATGAACTATGAATGATGAACTATGAATGATGAACTATGAAAGCACTTAAAACTCAAAACTTCTTTCTTCTTTTTTCTTTTTTCTTTCTTCTGACAAATTGTAAAAAAGAAACAGAAACCCCAACGATAAAGGCAGAAAACCAAATTGAATTTGCAACGGGATTTGAACTTTATGATTATTCGGATTTTAAGGTTTTAAAAACAAAGAATATTTCTCCCGAATCCAATAAAACCGAAACCTATGTTTTATACAAAAACGGAGTTCAGATTCCTGATAGCTTAAAGAATTATACAAGTGTTATAATTCCGATTCAGCATATAATTGTAACTTCAACCACACATCTTCCGTCTTTGGAAATGTTGGAAGTCGAAAATTCCCTTATCGGATTTCCGGGTTTGGATTATATTTCTTCTGAAAAAATCCGTTCATTAGTTAATGATAAAAAAATCAGAGAAGTCGGACAAAACGAAAGTATCAATACCGAAATTGTGGTAGATCTAAACCCTGATGTTTTGGTTAGTTTTGCCATAAACGAAAGCAATCAAACCCTCGAAAACCTCAAAAATGCAGGAATAAAAATATTGTTGAACGGAGATTGGAATGAAAAAAATCCTCTCGGAAAAGCGGAATGGATTAAGTTTTTCGGAGCTTTATACGACAAAGACCAAAAAGCAAAAGAGGTTTTTGACAACATAAAATCTGATTACGAAAATGCCATCGAATTAGCTCAAAAAGCCACTACAAAACCGACTGTTATCACAGGAAACATATACGAAGATGTTTGGTATTTGCCGAAAGGCGATAGTTGGAGTGCCGTATTTTTAACACAAGCAAATACCGAATATTTTTGGAAAGACACTTCGGGGACAGGAAGTTTAGCTCTTTCGTTTGAGCAGGTTTTTGATACGGCTCAAAATGCAGATTTTTGGATTGGAGCCGGAAATTATTCCTCTTTAGACGAAATGATAAAAGCCAATCCGCATTACAAAGAATTCAAAGCGTTTAAGGAAGGAAATATCTATTCGTTTTCGACTAAAAAAGGAGCAACAGGAGGAGCTATTTATTATGAATTAGCCCCAAACCGACCTGATTTAGTGCTAAAAGACATTATAAAAATCACACACCCTGAACTTTTGGAAGATTACGAATTGCAGTTTTTTGAAAAGCTACAAATGATTACGAATACTACGAATTAAACGAATTGTTGAGAATACTACGAATTTTAGGAATGGATACAAACAATAAAAATAATGTAAAAGATAAAACTACGTATTCTAAACATTCGTTTACATTATTGATATTCGCAACATTCATATTATTCGTTACATTCGTACTGATAAACATAAGTGTAGGTTCGGTTGCTATTCCGATAAAGGAAGTTTTTCGGATTTTGATAGGGGAGGAGGCCTTAAAGCAATCTTGGGAATATATCGTCTTAAACTACCGTTTACCCAAAGCTATTGTGGCAATGCTTGTCGGAATCGGGCTTTCGTTAAGCGGACTTTTGATGCAGACACTTTTCAGAAATCCACTTGCAGGGCCCTATGTGTTGGGAGTGAGTTCGGGAGCAAGTCTGGGAGTTGCTTTTGTGATTCTGGGTTCGACTTTTTTACCTGTTTTTTTGGCTGATATTTTCCTTTCGCATTACGGAATTGTTTTGGCTGCAACACTCGGAAGTTTTTTGGTATTGCTTTCGGTTTTGGCTGTTTCTCAACGGCTTAAAGATACAATGGCTATACTGATTGTTGGGCTTATGTTCGGGAGTATTACGAGTGCTGTTGTTAGTGTTTTGACCTATTTCAGTTCAGCTGAACAACTCAAAAAATTCACACTTTGGAATCTCGGAAACCTCGGAAATCAATCTTGGGAAGCCATTTTTATTTTGCTTATAATTACCCTTGTCGGACTTGTGTTGAGCTACATTTGTATCAAACCTCTGAACGCTTTGCTTTTGGGAGAAAATTATGCCAAAAGTATGGGAATCAATTTTAACCGAACCAAAACTATCATCATCATTGCTACGAGTTTATTGGCAGGTTGTATTACTGCCTTTGTAGGTCCGATTGCTTTTGTTGGATTGGCTGTTCCGCATTTGGCAAAACTACTTTTTCAGACTTCAAATCACAAAATGCTTTTTTGGGCTACCATAAGTTTGGGAGCGATTATTATGCTGATTTGTGATACGATTGCTCAAATGCCTTCGTTTGATTTTGTAATTCCGATAAATGCTGTTACCTCGATTATTGGAGCTCCTGTTGTAATTTGGCTTTTGATTCGGAAAAGGAAATTTTAACGATGAATGATGAACGAGTAACTATGAACTATGAGTAAATTCATCGTTCATCGTTTATAGTTTTCTTAAAATTTTCCTTGCAGTTGCTTTATAGGCAGGGGAGTGTTCGGTATATCCGTCAGAAAGAATTTGTTTGAGCTCGGGATAAATCCAATCTTGGTGTTTTCCTAAAATAAAAAGCGTTTCGGCTGAATAGGCTTTGGCTGCTACTTTTTCGTCCGAAATAAGTCTGTCCATACAACATTCCGTTATTTGAGTGATTTGCTTTTCAGATAAGTGGAATTGTGGATTTTCAGAGTAATTTTCCTTGCTAACCAGATATGTAATTTTAGTGATTGGTCTTATAGCCGAATCGTGAGTATATTCCGAAATAATGTTACAAAACCTTTCAAGATGCGGAATTATCAGTGCGATTTCTTGTTCAAACACAAGTTCCAAAACCCAACAAGCTTTAAAGTGAAATTTATTATCCGTATCGAAAGCAACAGCAATAAGTTCGTCGAGCAAAACCTTATCACTCAAAACCCAATCTCTCAAATCTTCTCTGGGTTTTCTGTGAGCTGTACTGTTATAGAGTTGCTGTAATAATATTTTTTTTCTGATTTCGGGCTTTTCGGACACTTCAATTTTAGTATTTATTTTTTTGTAAACCAAATTCTGAATGGTGTAATTTAGACTGAAAATAGTCTGACAAAGGTATTAAATTAAAGGAAAAACAATACGTAAGGTTTACAAAACACTTTTGAGATTAAATGTGTATTTCAGAATTTGATTATTCCTTTTGACTTCAAACCGTATTTGTTTGTCTTCTTGGGATTTCAGAAGATTATTAATTTTCTGTAAAGATAATGTGTAGGCTTTTTTTCCGTTAATGGAAATTATTTCGTCGTCTTTGAGCAATCCGGCTATGGCTGCAGGCGAATTTTTTCGGATGCTGTAAATCTTAAAAACAGGCTTTAGTTCAAACTGATAATTAAATGTTCTTAGCTGACTATCCATTAAGTTTTGTTCTTTTTCATATCGGGAGACAGGAACTATTGTCTGAACCCATTCCAATCCTGCGTGATGGATTTCGATACCACTCATATTAAACAGAAAAGGTTTGTTGTAGTGAGAATTAGGTTTGAGGTAAAGCGATTTTTCGGCATAATTTATAACCACTGTAAACCGGCTTAAAATTTCTGCTCCTACCGAACCTGCTACGTTGTGATTGGTTATATTCTTAATTGACAACGTATCGGGAAAAGCAATATAAGGCTGTTTAAAAGTATAGTCGTGCATAATAACCCTGTCGAGTTTGGCTCTTTTTCCGTACACTTCACCACTAAATCCTCTACCCAAAAAATCGTCAAAATTATTGTCGGGCAGTATGGCTTGAGGAATCTTGTCCTGAAACAGCCATATAGCATCTCCGTTTCCGATATCTACCAACAGCTTGAGCATAATTTTACGATTATTCAATATCATATCTGCTGTAAGATAAGGCTTGTTGTTTTCGATAGAGATATCAAGTTTTTTAAACTTTTTGCGTAACTTTTTTTGAATCGTGCTTATATCCTTATAAACGTGGATTTTGTTACGGATATAATCTATTTCTATAATGTGGTTTTTAAAAAACTCAAATCCTAAAATGCCGTTTACGGGAATTCCGAATCCCGAAGATATGTTGAAATCCTCATCAATTATAATATAAATATCGTGGTTGTAATCCACAAAATCCTTTGCTGCCGAAACGGTATTTTTAGATGTTTTAAACCCTTCTACATTTTTCAGAGTACTTCCTAAACCTCTAAATCGTACTTTTTCCATACCTGAAAATTCTATCTCCTCTACGTTTTCAAGGCTAAACAAAATGGTTTTGTCCGTTCCCGAATCCAACAAAAAAACCATAGGGACATTATTAATATTTACATCAATAAATATCAGATTGTTGATAGAAGTAAAAGGAATAGTGAGTTTGTCCTTGTCCGAAGTAATATACAGACCGTTTTTTTGACCCGAAACAACAGAAAAAACAAGACAGCCCAAAAGGGTTATGAAAATATGCAGAAATCTATTTTTCAACTATTTGATTTTACAATACCAAATATACGAAAAACAAGATAATCAATTAATTATTTGACCATTTTCGTAATCTCGATAAAATCCTCAACCGATAATTGTTCGGGACGTAAATCGAAAATTTTATCTTCTTTTTTGTCTTCGGGAATTCCGATGGGTTTAAGGCTGTTTCGTAGGGTTTTTCGCCTTTGGTTGAAAGCGGTTTTAACTACGTTAAAGAATAATTTTTCGTCACATTCCAAACGGAAATTCTCTTTTCGGGTGAGTTTCAACACTCCCGATTTTACTTTGGGAGGTGGAGTAAAAACATTTTCCGAAACCGTAAACAGATATTCAGCTTCATAAAAAGCCTGTACCAAAACCGAAAGAATTCCGTAGGTTTTACTTCCTTTTTTCTCACAGATTCTCTCTGCTACTTCCTTTTGGAACATTCCTGAAAATTCAACTACTTGCTCTCTTAATTCCAAAGCTCTGAAAACAATTTGAGACGAAATATTATACGGAAAGTTTCCGATAATCGCAAAAGGTTCTTTTCCGAAAACTTCGGATAAATCGTATTTCAAGAAATCTTTTGAGATGATTTTGTTATGTAATTTAAAATAATGGCTTTGCAGGTACTCAACCGATTCGGTATCGATCTCAATGACATAGGTGTCGATAGGTTTTTCGAGTAAGTATTTAGTCAAAACTCCCATTCCCGGACCGATTTCCAATACTTTGTTATATCCCTCACAAGAAAGCGTATCCGCTATTTTTCGAGCAATGTTTTCATCATTCAAAAAATGTTGTCCGAGGTGTTTTTTTGCTTTTACTTTGTCCATATTTTTGGTTTAAAGTTTCAGGTTTAAAGTTTAAAGTTTAAAGTTGTTCTCGATACGCTCCACTTTGTTCCGCTACTCGAACTGACGTACTGCGACTGATAACTAAAATTCTATCTTTTTCCCTGTTTCCAATCCTTGAGATTTTGCGAAAACCCCACACATTTGGAACAACATTCTTGCTCCAACATTTCCGTCCCAGTCGTCTGTTTCTGATGGTGCAACTTCAACCAAATCAAAACCGATAATCTGCTTTTTTTCGGATAATTTCGACAATAAATAAGATGCCTGTTCAAACGAAAATCCTCCGGGTACAGGTGTTCCCGTATTCGGGCAATACCAAGGATACATTCCGTCAATATCAAAGCTGATATGTACTTTTTCGGGTAATTCCGAAATGATTTTTTCGCATTGCTCTTTCCAAGTTGTTCCCTCGAAAGTTTGAGCTTTTAAATCCATATCCGTAAAAACCTTAACTCGTCCGTTTTCAGATTTTACAGCTTCAACCTCTTGCTCTCCAAAATCACGGATTCCAACCTGAACAATCTTACTGATTTGAGGCAGTTTCAACGCATTATACATAATTGAGGCGTGGGAATACGTAAAGCCCTCATAGGCCTTTCTTAAATCCATATGGGCATCTAAATGCAGAATTCCGAAGCTTTCGTGTTTTGTTGCCAAAGCCTCGTAATATCCCAAAGGTGTCGAGTGATCACCTCCCAACAGCACTACTTTTTTACCTTTATTCTGCCAAAACAAAACTCTTTCTTTAAGCTCGTTTTTCAGGATTTCGCTTTGCTTGTTGATTTCGTCAAGACTTGCTTTTAAAGTCGGATTATCTTCTACATTTTCTCCGTTTTCGAGAGCTTCGATAATTGGTTGGGCTTTAGCTTTGAACACATCACTTCGCTCTTTCCAATTCGGAATATCCTCGTCCATATAGATTCCCAATTTCCATAATTCGGGAAACTGCTGATGTGCCAAATCTACCTGAAAAGATGCATCAAAAACCGCATCAACTCCTTCTGATGCTCCTGCTCCGTAACTAACCGTAACCTCCCAAGGCACAGGAATTACGATGATTTCACTGTGTTCTGCTCCAAAAGGCAATCCGAATAGAGAGGCATCCGATAATCCTGGATCGTTCGGATTAAAATTGTTTATGATTTCTTGTTTTGTCATTGTTTATCGGTTAATTCTTTAATATTTTCTTTTACTAATTGCTCCAACTGATAAGTCGCAACTCCCAAAGGTTTGTCTAATCCTCGCATTGCATATTCTACTTTTACATTACTTTTTGAGGCACAAAGAAGTAATCCGATAGTTGGCTCATCATTTGGAGTTTTTAATTTATCATCAATAGCACTTATGTAAAAGTTGAGTTTTGAAACATATTCAGGTAAAAATTCACCTGCTTTTAGTTCGATAACCACGTAAGCGTGTAATATTGTGTGATAGAAAAGTAAATCAATTTTATAATCGGTATTATCAACTTCTATTGAATATTGTCTTCCTACAAAAGCAAAACCTTTTCCTAATTCCAACAAAAAATCCGTAATCTTTTGAGTAAGAAGTTTCTCTATTTCTATTTCCTTTACTTTTGAAGAAAGCGTTAAAAAATCAAAACAATACGGGTCTTTAAAAATATTTTTGGCTAAATCAGATTGATATTCAGGCAAAGTTTGCTTAAAATTATTCAAAGCTCTACCGCTTCTGCCATATAAATTATTTTGTATCTGCAAAAGCATTACATCTCTGCTCCATTCGTTTCGTGCTGTTTCTGTAATGTAAAATGCTCTTTCCGTAACATCTTTTACTTTAGTTAATAGACT
Organism: uncultured Flavobacteriaceae bacterium; assembly: GCA_934675205.1. Taxonomy (GTDB): domain Bacteria; phylum Bacteroidota; class Bacteroidia; order Flavobacteriales; family Flavobacteriaceae; genus Flavobacterium. Next base: position 98,169 of record CAKUPQ010000002.1, read on the forward strand.
GATATGATGATACCAAGTAATTTGTGCAAGCGGTACTTGCATAAATTTATCTTCTGATTGTGCAAGTGGTACTTGCACTATTGGAAAGTTCGGATATGCCTCTGCAAAGGCTCTCATATATTTGAGATTTCTAACTGAAAAACCTTTGTTTTCGGGTAAGTTTTTAGATAAATCAACAGCCAAATTATCTATTATCTTACTTCCCCAACCGTTTTTGTTTTGCTTTTCAATGATAGAATTTCCTATTTCCCAATACAAAGTCAGTAAATCAGAATTCACCTTTAATACAGTTTGAGTTTGGGCAAGTTTTATTTTATTGAAAATAAAATCTGACCAATCTTTGTATTCATCATTATATATAACTCTATCTGACATTTAACTCATATTATTACATTCAAAAAATGTTTAAAAACAGTCAAAACTATTTTTAAACATTTTTCAAATGTAGTTATTTTTATTTATCTTCATAGTGTCCGAAAGCCGAAATAAAAATAATCTGATAAATCATAAAATATCCCCAAAAAGTTCTTTTTGAAGTTCGGGTGTGAGTCTATGTACTTTTCCTTGTTCTACTTGTTTTATAGAACGGTCTATTTTTTCGTAAAACTCCTCCTCTGTCATCAAAGTATCGTCTTCTTTTTCTGTTCTGAAATGGATTTTCATTTCTTCCAAAAAATTCTTGATGGCAGTAAATTGCTTTTTATTTTCAGGTGTTATAATGATATTTTCCATAATCTTTATTTCTTGAAGTACAAAAGTAAGAAAAAATCTTTCGAAGTGATTGCGTTTTGTTTAAGGCTACTCGTCATTGCGAACGTAACGTAGTGAAGTGTGGCAATCTAAAAAGAGATTGCTTCGTGCCTCGCAATGACGAAAAAACCTAATTATTCTTATTGCTCGGACTATGGTATTTTAACTCGAAAAAGTTATTATCTTTATAAAGATATTCACTGTACAAACCCTGACCTCCATAAGGTAATACAATAGTGTTATCTTCAATGATAATTGTGCTTTGACCTTCGAAATTCCCGACTAATTCAGAAAAACTTTTAAGATATTTAAAAACTTTGACGTAAGAAAAAGATGATTCAGGTGCATAAATAACAACAATTTCTTTTTGTCCATCTTTATCAAAATCATACGCATAAACTTCTACCTCAAAGGTGCTATCAGGTAAATTTTCGTCATAAATAGATTCTAATTTCGTGGCTTTATTGTTATGTATTAACGAAATTCCAATTTGGTTTTGATGTACTATAATTGACACTTCATCTTCTGAATTTACTTTACCCGAAGCATTACTTTCTGGGCTAGAAGCAGACCAAGAAGCTATTAACTCTATATCTCCTTCAACACCAAACCAACCAAACTCTTTATCAATTTTTGGTTTTTCACTAATTACTTTTTCTTCCGTAGTGTTTGATTGAATTTCACTTGATTGTTCTTTACAACTTATAAAACAAACAAACGATAATAATATTAAAAGTGGTTTTTTCATTTTATGAATTTTAGTAATTGAATATAGTTTAGAGAACAAAGCAATTTTCAGCTCTTTTTTTATTGTTTTTTTCCAAAGCTTCTTCTGAAAGTCTAATATTCGGATTTAGAAACGGAAATTCAGAACTTAATTCTTGAATTGTGTTAAAATGCTCTATTAAGCAATGATATTCTGCATAACCTATTTCTCTATTCTTTTCATATAAATTGCTTTTTCTAAAAACTCCAAATTCTTGAAGGTTTTCGACATCAATAATATAAAAGTGTTCGATATTTAAAATACACCATTCAATATAACCAATATCAAAAGCATAAATAATTCCTATTTCATAACCTGAATAAAGTCCAAATCCAAGTTTTGAGTTAATAGTATAACCTCTTTTAGAATAACTGTTTTTATAAGAATAATTGTTTGTATAAATAAGGGGTTTTTCTTTTGTATTTCCTGATTCTTGCCAAACAATTAAAGTTTCTATCTTTTCTGGAATTTCTACTTCCTCTTCCTCTTCAAAGAATTTTAATGTCCTTAAAACAGAATGGTATTGTTTATCATTAGTAGTTTTTGTAATTACAATCCAATTGTCATTATTTACTCTACCTGATTTAATTACTTTATATTTCATTTTTTCGTTATTTCATAATTTTTATATCTCTTTATCTCGTTTTTAATGACTCTACCTAAAAATTTAATTTGTTTCATTATAATAAATTTTATAAATATAGAATTCGTTATCAGTAAGAATGTTTATAGATTTTAAATCATAACTCACTGCAATTATGGTTCTTTCCTTTTTTGTATTTTGCTCATAGGCTATATAACTATACGATTTTGATTCTGGTATAGTTATTATATCATAATAGTTATACTTATCAACATAGACATTTCCATCTATATATAAAGTATGTGTTATAGTCTTATTAGAATAATCAAATAAAAAAGTTGTCTTTGCTTCTACTGTATAAGCATCATTATTTTCAATATTTTTATTAACCTTAATTTCATTCGACATAAAAAATTGTGTCTTTTGACCTAATAATATATCTGTTCCTAAAAAGAAAATTATTCCTAAAATAATAAAATTTAATTTCATAAGTGTATTTTTTGATATAGTTCTATCTATTTTTACAATTATCGTTGCCAATCATATCTTAATCTATATTCATCATTTTCAAAAAAATCTAAAATTTTTGTTTCTGAATTATAATGAAAATCATTGTCTGAAAATTTTCTATTAACTTTCTCATAAGATACCCAAAAAGAGGAATTTGATTTTCGTCTTACTTTAATATTTCTGATTACATAATCTCGGTCATAAAAATCAAAATAATCTTGGACTGTCTCAATAGCTTGTCTTTCGGAATATGTTTTTTGAGATAATCTATTTCCTTTAGGTCTGTGATTAGCTAATTCTTTTTCAAGCTTTATTTTCTCTTGTATTAAATTCTCATAGCTGTTTTTAATTTCTGAAAAATCAGTTATTTCTTTTTCTAACTGTTCATTTTCATATTGTAGATTTTCATATTTTGTGTTTAAATCAGTATACTCTAATTTTAAATTTTCATATTCCGATTTAGGAACACAACTAATCAAAGCTAATGTAATGAGTAAATAAGTAATTTTTTTCATATTATTTTAATTAATTCTATTTCATTCTATCATTTATAACTCTGGAAATTCCTTTTGAAATTTCATCAAAGTTTCTGCATAGTTATTTATAATATTTAAAAGAGTTTTTTCTGTAATTCCTCCTGTTAAAATAAAATCTTGACTAACGGTAAGATTACCTCGATTATTGATATAAACTTTTGCCCATTTGTTTTCACTATTAAAATCATTAATGTTTTTTAGTAGAAAATCGGGGTTATTAAAAAACCTTCTTAAAATGATTACCCTTCCATTTTCAACTACACTAAAATTAAATCGTACTTCTTCATATTTTATATGAAATAAATCATCTATGGAATGAGTATATTCATAATTGTTATTATCAAGAAAAGATTTCATCTCTTGATAGTCTAAATGAGTAATTATTTTTTGCTGTGCAATTAAATTATTACTGCTAAAAAATAACAGTAAGACAATAAACAATACTTTTTTCATAATCATTTTATTTTTTTAATTATACTTATGGATTGGGTTATTCTTTGAAATAGGTGTCAGATATATTAAATAAAGCTCTATATTCGGGTGAGTCTTCATCCTCTTTAAAGAATACCATTTCTACATTATTAGTATGTCTGACTGCAAAATAAATAACTCCGTTATAGCCTACTTCTTCTAATTTATAAGAAGTAACAATATCCTTGTTTGGATTTTCTATAACTTTTATGATATTAAATGTTTTATTTATGCTATCATATTTTTGAGTTAAGGTTTTAGCACTGTTATCTATTATAAAAATAGTTTCAGTAGCAAATGCTGTGTTGTAGGTTGAATCTATATATCCATCTGAAAAATAAAGTACATTTTGCGAAAAACCAATACTTGCAGATAGCGTAAACAACAGAAAGAACAATATTTTTTTCATTTTCTTTAACAAAAGGTTTTGGCAAATATAACAAAAAAATGATTTATACATCACGATTTTTAAATCATTGAATATTATCAGGTATGATTTTACCTTTATCCTATGCGAAAAAGAAAAACGGACATACCTGATAGCATAAAAATTATAGCAACCAACATTAAAAGGATTATAAAAGAAAAAGGGTTGAAAACAACAAATGTTGCTATAAAATCGCAAATAGATATAGAAACCTTCAGACGTTATATTGGGGGTTCGAGTCCGTCTATTGTTATGGGAACAGACAAATTAGTTCGCATAGCCAAAGCATTAGAAATAGAAGACTACAACGAACTTTTTAAAGATGTTTAATTTGAGATTGCTTCGTTCCTCGCAATGACAGAAAACAAAAAATGCTTAAAAATAGTTTTACTATTTTTAAGCATTTTTTTATTGATTATTTTCCTCTCCCGAATTTGTTTGCGACAAATTTTAAAGCGGAATTTTTTATTATCCGTTCAAAGCTTCGCATTTTCGGGATTTGAAAAACTTGCGTTTTTCTTATCCGTTCAAAGCCTCTGCTCCACCAACAATCTCTAAAATTTCATTGGTAATAGCAGCCTGACGGGCTTTATTATAGGTCAGTTTCAACTGATTTCTAAGTTCGGTTGCGTTATCCGTTGCTTTGTGCATTGCTGTCATTCTGGCTCCGTGCTCTGCTGCAAACGAATCTCTTACTGATTTGAACAATTGTGTTTTCAGCATTCTCGGAATAAGCTCCAAAATGATTTCTTCTTTTGATGGCTCAAAGATATAATCAGCCGCAGCATTTGATTCCGATTGCTCTGAAACGATTGGCAAAAACTGCTCCGTCATCACAATTTGAGTAGCAGCATTTTTGAACTGATTATAAACCACTTCAATTCTGTCGTATTTTCCGTCAGCAAACAATTGCATCAGATATTCGGCAATTTCGGCTACATTTTCGTAAGTTAAATCATCAAAAACAGCACTGTCATTTTGGATAACCGTTCCCGACTTACGCAAAATATCGTTTCCTTTTTTACCGATGGTCAGAAAATCAACTTTTTTACCTGCATACTTATTCTGAACGAGTTGGAGAGTTTCTTTGATTACGTTCGAGTTGAAAGCTCCACACAAACCTCTGTTTGAAGTAATAGCTACAACCAAAACATTGTTTACAGCTCTTTCTTCCGAATACTTTCCTGCTACATCACCTTCGATTGAAGCACTCAAATCCTGTAACAATTGCGTCAGTTTTTCAGAATACGGACGCATAGCCGTAATCGCATCTTGTGCTTTTTTCAACTTTGCCGCAGAAACCATCTTCATCGCAGAAGTAATCTGCATCGTAGATGATACGGAAGTAATCCTATTACGTATTTCTTTTAAGTTTGCCATTTTCTTAAAATGTATATTGTAAAGTTGTATATTGTAGATTGTACTTTGCTTTCACAATATACAATCCTACAATATACAATATACTTTTAAATTAGTATTTCGCAGCAGTTTCTTTTGCAGCAGTTTCTAATACAGTAGTGATTTCGTCTGTAAACTTACCAGCTTTTAGTTGGTCAAGTGTACTTCTGTATTTTGCGTTCAGATATTCAAGATAATCTTTTTCGAATTCTTTTACTTTATTTACCGGAACGTTTCTAAGTAGGTTTTTAGAACCTGCATAGATAATCGCCACCTGATCTTCTACTGTAAAAGGATCATTAACCGATTGTTTAAGGATTTCTACGTTGCGTTTTCCTTTTTCGATTACGTTCATCGTAGCCGCATCAAGGTCAGAACCAAATTTAGCGAAAGCCTCTAACTCACGGAATTGTGCTTGGTCAAGTTTTAGCGTTCCCGCTACTTTTTTCATTGACTTGATTTGAGCGTTACCTCCCACACGCGATACCGAAATACCTACGTTAATAGCCGGACGAACTCCTGAGTTGAACAAATCCGACTCCAAGAAAATCTGTCCGTCTGTAATCGAAATTACGTTCGTCGGGATATAAGCCGAAACGTCTCCCGCTTGAGTTTCGATAATCGGTAAAGCGGTAAGCGAACCTCCTCCTTTTACGATTGGTTTTAACGATTCCGGAAGGTCGTTCATATTTTTAGCAATAGTATCATCTGCAATGATTTTTGCCGCTCTTTCTAACAAACGAGAGTGTAGGTAGAAAACGTCTCCCGGATAAGCCTCACGACCTGGTGGTCTTCTAAGTAGTAGAGACACCTCACGGTAAGCCACCGCTTGTTTAGACAAATCGTCATAAACAATAAGAGCCGGTCTTCCTGTATCTCTGAAATATTCTCCGATTGCAGCACCTGCCATTGGAGCATAAACCTGCATTGGAGCAGGGTCAGAAGCGTTAGCAGCTACAATAACCGTATAGGCCATAGCTCCTTTTTCTTCTAGAGTTTTAGCAATAAGTGCAACAGTCGATGCCTTTTGACCCACAGCTACATATATACAAAACACAGGTTGTCCTGCATCATAAAATTCTTTTTGGTTTAGGATGGTATCGATACAAACCGTAGTCTTACCAGTCTGACGGTCTCCGATTACAAGCTCTCTTTGTCCTCTTCCAACCGGAATCATCGCATCAACAGATTTGATTCCCGTTTGCAAAGGTTCGGTTACAGGTTGACGGAAAACAACTCCAGGAGCTTTTCTCTCCAAAGGCATCTCATAAAGAGTTCCTCCGATTGGTCCTTTACCGTCAATTGGCTGACCTAATGTATTTACAACACGACCTACCATTTCTTCTCCAACTTTAAGTGAAGCGATACGGTTTGTTCTTTTTGCTGTTGAACCCTCTTTGATTCCGATAGATGAACCGAACAAAATAACCCCTACGTTATCTTCCTCAAGGTTCAACACCATTCCTTCCATTCCGTTTTCGAACTCGACAAGCTCTCCGTATTGTACGTTAGACAATCCGTAAACACGAGCGATTCCGTCTCCTACGTTTAGAACCGTTCCTACTTCTTCCAAAGAAGCTCCAGACTCAAATCCTGAAATCTGCTTTTTTAAAATTGCTGAAATTTCAGCCGGTTTAATTTCTGCCATCTTTATTTATAATTTATGCACAAAGTGCGATATAAAACTAAATTTTATTTTTTAATTATTTATTATTATAGTTTTCCCTACATTATATTTGTCTGAAAACTCTGTACCATATTTTTCTGATAATCTATTAATAGAATCAATATTTAAAGTACCATCATCATTCAATACTTTCGAGTTATATAACAATTTAACTATATTTTTATTTGAATCTCTGATTTCAAACTTTTTATCCTTTCCTAAAAAAATAACTTCTGAATAATTTAAAGAACCATCACTAAAATTTGATACAGGTTGAACTCCTTGTATTTTATGAAACTTAATAAATATAATTTCTTCTCCATTTAGGTTGTATAAAGAACATACGTTATTAGTAATTCCACAACCATCATATTTTAACCAAAGCTGTTTATCTACTGTAACCTCACCTTTTTTCAAATTTATTTTTTGAGAAAACCCGAAAAAAGAAAAACTTAAAAACAATAAAACAAGAATATTTTTCATAATTTTTAATTTTTAGTTAGTCAATTCTCTTTTTAATGTTGTCAGTTTATTGGCAACAGAAGCGTTATATTGCTTATCTCCCATTCTTAAAATAAATCCTCCGATGATTGATTCATCTACGATGTTTTCGATTACCAATGAATTGGAAGTAAATTCTTTTGCTTTAGCAATTACTTTAGCTTCTAATTCGGGTGTCATCGGGAAAGCTGTTGTAACCTGAATTTTTTCGATTCCGCTTACTTTATCAAATAAACCATTATAAGCCAAAGCCACATCTTCCAAAATTTCAAGTCTTTTGTTTTCTGCCAATAACCTCAACAAAAGTTTTGATTCTGCATTGATTCCCGAGAAAACCTCCAACAAAGCCGAATGTTTAACATCTCTTGAAAAAACAGGGTTTTTCACAAAGTCATTAAGCTCCGAATTTGATTTTATCGTATCGGCAATCAAAAGCATATCATCATTGGTTTGAGCTGTCAGACCGTTTGCTGATGCTCTTCCCATAATGGCTTTTGCATATCGTATAGCTGCTCTGTTTGACATATCTGTTAGTTTAATTTAACGTCTCCTAACATTTTCTCAACCAATTTAGTCTGGCTTTCTTTGTCAGATAATTCGCTTTTTAATACTTTTTCTGCAATCTCTAAAGACAACGAAGAAACCTGATTTTTAAGCTCTGCCATCGCAGCATTTTTCTCGCTTTCGATAGTAGCTTTTGCCTGTTCAATCATTTTAGCTCCTTGTGTTTGAGCTTCTTCTTTTGCTTCAGAAACGATTTTATCTTTAATCTCACGAGCTTCTTTTAGCATAGCATCACGTTCTGCTCTTGCTTCTGCTAATAATTTTTCGTTATCTGATTTCAGATTTTGCATTTCCTTTTTAGCCTCTTCGGCTGAAAGCAAAGCTTGTTCGATTGATTCTTCTCTTGATTTAACAGCGTTTAATATCGGTTTCCAAGCAAATTTCTTTAAAAGGAACAACAAGATAACAAAAGTTACCAACATCCAAAAAACAAGACCTATTCCCGGATTTATCAATTCAGAACCTGCACTAAGTGGTATCATAATTTTATTTATATTTTTTTACTACTCTTTTTTAAAAATACAATTTCCGTAACCAACCGTTACGGAAATTGAAAAACATTACTTTACAAATGCTCCGAAGATAATAGCAATAAGACCTGCTCCTTCGATAAGACCTGCTGCAATAAGCATTGCTCCTTGGATTTTTCCGGCAGCTTCCGGTTGACGAGCAATAGCATCCATTGCTGACCCTCCGATTCTACCAATACCAAGACCAACACCTAAAACTGCTAATCCGATTCCTACGTAAATTAATCCTGCGTCCATCTTTTTAAATTTTAATGGTTTATAAATAGTTAAATAATATACTTAATTAATGGTGTTCCTCCTGAACTGCCATACCTATAAATAATGCGGTAAGAACAGTAAAGATATAAGCCTGTAATGCTGCAACCAACAACTCTAAAACTGACACAAATAGAGCCAATGCCACAGAAGCCGGAGCTATCGCTATAGACTTAAACATAAATACAAGAGAAATCAAACTCAATATCATAATATGCCCTGCTGTAATATTAGCAAAAAGACGCATCATAAGAGCAAAAGGCTTGGTCAAAATTCCTAAAAATTCAACCGGTATCATAATTGGCAGCAACCAAGCCGGAACTCCGGGTGGTTTAAAAATATGCCCCCAATAATTTTTATTTCCGTTAACGTTTACCACAACAAGCGTAATCAAAGCTAAAACCATAGTAACAGCTATATTTCCTGTAACATTGGCACCTCCCGGAAAGAAAGGAACAAGCCCCAATAAATTGTTTATCCATATAAAAAAGAATATGGTAAGTAAAAGAGGTAAAAATACAGGTGTTTTTTTCGCTCCAATATTCGGTAAAGCAACCTCATCTCTGATAAACAAAATAACAGGCTCAACAAAACCGGCAATACCTTTAGGTACACCATTGTTTTTGGAATAAATTTTTGAAGCGGAAACAAATATCAACAAAAGAAAGGCAATGGATATAAATATTCCTGCCACGTTTTTAGTTATAGATAAATCCACAAATTTACCGTCCAAACCTGTAAACAAATCTGCAATTCCTGCTTTTTCTAATCCTTCAGTCGAAGCCAATGCACCGTGATTCAGGGTGAAACCTTCGTGAGTGTGTCCGTGAGCTATTTTGCTTGACGAAAAGAAATGAAAACTTCCGTCTTTCCAAACGATAATAGGTAAAGGGATAGAAACGTGATGTTCTTCTCCGTTTTCGTCAGTTGATGTCCATAAATGCCATTCGTTAGAATCTGATATATGGTGCATTATCATTTCTACCGCATTGAACTCTTTTTCTTCAGTATGGTGAGTAGTAGTAGTTGATTCCTGTGCTTTCAGTTCAGGATTAAGGCATAATAATGTTACAAAAAATAAGAATTTCAAAGTAGATAGTCGCATTATGGTCGAACTTTAAAAATTTCGGCAAAGGTAAACTTTTCGCACATTTAAAAAAAATATTTCAAGGTTTATTTTTTTGACAAGAAAGAAGAATTTTATAACAACTCAACATGCTGAAAAACAGATATAAGAGATATGCAATTCCGAAATTACCCACAAAACTGTTAGTGAAAAATATAACTTTTTTTAAGATAGTAAGATAAGAAAAAATTAAAATTATCTTTACAAAAAGAAATCCTATAAACACAAAACCTGATTTTTCGATAAAATTATGAGCAATCCAATTAAAGATATAAATCAATCCGAAAGAAAGAATCAGGAAAAAAATATGAATGTACCAAATCCAGCTAATAGGCATCCATTTTAAAAAATACAACATACCAAGGTTTACCAAAAATAGTATAATACTAAAAATAAAAAGGCTGTAAAAGGGATTATTCTTCATTACTTTTCTTTACGTCTCTTATAAGGTTGTAGATAGATAAAAAAACTCCAAAAACAGAGAAAACAGCTGTCAAGACCGGTTTTTTATTGTCAAAATATTGGTCGGCAAATTTTCCAATAAAAACAAAAATAACAATTATTGCTGTCATTTGGAAAGCTAATCCTGAATATTTAATGTAATTGTTTAATGGCTTTTTCTTGTTTTGACGGTTCATAGATATAAACTTTGTGTTGTGTTTAAACGGCACGTAATTTAGGATTATTGTTTAACCGAATATTAAGGTCTTGTAAAATAATATGCCTCAAAAAAAGCTCTACAAAGGTTGCTAATAGAATCGGAAAATAAAAATCAAACTTATTCACACTTTGTTGATAAATTCACTACATAGCGATTTTGTAAAGGTTCATAGAGAAATAAAAAAAAGCTTTTACAATATATAAACCTTACCCGTAGTGCATTATCAATCAATATCTATCTGATTGATTTTAAGCGAATAAAAAAAAGACTTCGACAAGCTCAGTCTGACGAAACCTCTAAAAAAATCACTAAACGTCACCCTGAGCTTGTCGAAGGGTTATCGAAACCCAAATCTATTTTACTGATAATCAGCTAATATGATAATGAAGTGATAATGCACTACAGGTTAAACCTTGTAAAATTTACGAAAAAGGCTCAGGTGTTTAATCTGTGGTTTAAATTTGTGTAATCTGTGTTTATTTTCTTATTTTTGAGAAATTTTATACTTATGAAGTTTATAAAAACGATATTTTTATTAGTCTTTTTGCTGTTTTCATTTCAGATGAAAGCTTCGTATATTTTGCTTCCTATGGATTCTGATTCGCAGAAAAACCACCTCAAAGCCTACGGAATTACATATTGGGTTTTGGAACAGGAGTATAAAGTCAGTTGGCTTTTGAATTATAGAGGAGGTTCGTTTTTACTTCCGGATACGGACAAAATCCGAAAAGAATGTCAGATAAGAGGAGTGAGCTTTGAGCCACTTTCAGATGGACAAGCCAATTCGATTTTGTCGGAAATCAGCAGTCCGTCTCTGAATATGGAAACTGTTATTTTGGAAAAAGCACCTAAAATTGCTGTTTATACTCCGAAAGGAAAAAATCCTTGGGACGATGCAGTTACGCTTGTTTTGACCTATGCTGAAATTCCGTTTGACGAAATTTATGATGAGGAAATTTTAAGTGATACTTTATTAATGTATGAATGGTTGCATTTGCATCACGAAGATTTTACAGGGCAGTACGGAAAATTCTTTGGAGCATACCGAAATGCTCCTTGGTACATTCAACAGAAAAAAGAAGCAGAAGAAATGGCAACCCGATTAGGCTATCAAAAAGTTGCTGAACTCAAAAGAGATGTGGCTCTCAAAATAAGAGATTATGTGATTGGAGGAGGGTTTATGTTTGCGATGTGTTCGGCTACAGATAGTTTTGATATTGCTCTTTCAGCAGAAGGAGTTGATATTTGTGAGCCAATGTTTGACGGAGATCCAAGCGATGCCGATTATCAGTCGCAAATTGATTATTCGAGAACTTTTGCTTTTAAAGATTATGTTTTAGAGCGAAATCCGAATATATACGAGTTTTCGGATATTGATACCACACAAGACAGAATAAAATCCATTCCTATGGATATTGATTACTTTACATTAATGGAGTTTTCTGCCAAATGGGATCCGATTCCGACTATGCTTTGTCAAAATCATACGAGTCTGATAAAGGGGTTTTTCGGGCAGACTACAGCTTTTACAAGAGATAAAATCAAGTCGAATATTTTGATTTTAGGAGAGATGAAGCTCAACGGAGAGGGGAGATACATTCACGGGACAAAAGGAAAGGGAATGTTTACTTTTTACGGAGGACACGACCCGGAAGATTATCAGCACAGAGTGGGAGATGCTCCGACTGTTTTGGATTTACATCCAAATTCACCCGGTTACAGATTGATTCTCAATAATGTACTATTTCCGGCAGCACGAAAAAAGCCGCAAAAGACTTAATTTTTAAATGTTAAAAAAGAACTTTTTTTATTTTTTTTATGCTAATTAGATTGTAGATTGGAAAAAAAAACTAATTTTGGGGTTTGACAGAATTAATTCAAACTTTATTTTTATGAAAAGAATTTTTATTATTAACCAAACAGCTTGATTACAAGTGCTTTGAATGTATGTTGACGAAAAAATACCAATAACCAAAGAAAAGTTTGTAAGTTTTGTATATTTACGAACTTTATAATAACACTAATTTAAAATATGAAAAAACTACTATTTACAATCTCGTTAGCCTTTTTGATTGTTAGCAAGGCGGAGGCACAGCAAGACCCACATTATACACAATATATGTATAATATGAATATTATGAATCCAGCTTATGCAGGTTCAAAAGAGAACCTTGCGGTAGGTCTGTTGTACCGTATGCAATGGGTTGATATCGAGGATGCTCCCAAAACAGGGACATTGTCTATCCACAGTCCTGTGGGTAAAAATGTCGGATTAGGGCTATCTGCTGTTACGGATAAAATTGGTCCTGTGGAAGAAAGCAATGTTTATGCAGATGTTTCTTATACCTTGAATTTAGGTGGGGAGCATCGTTTGGCATTTGGTGTTAAAGCAGGAGCTACTTTTCATAAAGTAGGGTTGTATTCTGATATTGCACAACCGGGATATATTCCTCAACCGGACGACCCCGCATTTTCGGAAGACATAAACAACACTTATATAAATGTAGGTGCAGGATTATTCTATTATACACAGAACTACTATTTGGCATTGTCTGTCCCGAATATGCTTAAGGCAAAACATTTGGATATTACCGACAATGGACAGGAGCGTCAGTTTGGTAGTGAAACACAACACTACTTCTTAACAGGGGGATATGTATTTGATTTGAATCAAAACATCAAATTTAAACCATCATTTATGTTGAAATCGGCTTTTGAGGCTCCGACTTCGCTTGATGTTTCAGCTAACTTTTTGTTTTGGGAGAGATTTGAAATTGGAGCAACATATCGCTTAGAAGATTCATTCGGAGGAATGGTTAATTTTGCTGTTACTCCTAATATCAGAGTCGGATATGCGTATGACCATATCGTATCGGATTTGAATTTTGTAACTCCTGCATCACATGAGTTTATGCTGTTGTTTGATTTGAATTTCCCGAAAAAAGTATCGGTTTCTCCGAGATATTTCTAACCTGAAAAGTATAAAAAGAGATGAAAAAAATATATATTACATTAGGATTGTTGGTTGCCTTGAGCGGTTATGCTCAAAATAAAGATACAGCAAAAGCAGATAAATTATTTAGTAGCTATCAGTATTCATCAGCTATTAAAGAATATGAGACATTAGTTAAAAAGAAAAAAGCGGATGCTTATGTCTATAAACAATTAGCGGATAGTTATTATAATCTGAATGATACCAATAAAGCGGCTCAATATTATGCTCAAGCCGTAAAGAGTAATCCAAGTGCTGAAACGCATTACAATTATGCTCAAGTACTGAAAAATCAAGGTAAATATACAGAGGCAAACGCACAGTTGGATAAGTTTGTAAATCTTGCTCCAACAGATTCGAGAGCAATCGCCTACAAAAACAATCAGAACTATCTTCAGGATTTGCAGTCGTTGCCTAAATTGTATGATATAACCGAAACCAAAATAAACAATCCTGAAAGCAGTGATTTCGGGGCAGTTCTTGGAGATAATAATATCCTACATTTTGCAAGTACACGAAGCGGAAGAAAAGACAAAAAAAATACAGGAGCTACGTATTTGGATATTTTTCAATCGGTTTATTCGTCAGACGGAACATTGTCTGAACCTACATCGGTTAGCGATCTGAATACAGGTTTTCATGATGGTCCTGTTGCGGTAAGCAAAGACGGAAATGTTGTTTTCTTTGCTCGTGATGGACGCTCTGAGGGTTCTGTGGCAAAAGATAAAGATGCCAATGCAAGAATCGGTAAAGTAGGAATTTACAGAGCTGATAAAAAAGACGGAAAATGGAAAAATATCAAGGCTCTTCCGTTTAACAGTACAGAATATAATGCAGGAAACCCAACGTTGAGCAAAGACGGAAAAACCCTTTATTTTGAATCAGATATGCCGGGAGGTTTTGGAGAATCAGATATTTGGAAAGTTTCTGTAAATACTAACGGAACTTATGGTAAACCTGAAAACCTGGGAGCAAAAGTAAATACAGAAGGCAGAGAAGGATTCCCTTTTATTGCTGATGACGGAACACTTTATTTCGCCTCTAACGGAAAATTAGGTTTCGGAGGATTAGATGTGTTTAAATTAGAATCAGGAGCAAGTCAAGCGGTTAATTTAGGACAACCTGTAAATAGCGAAAAAGATGATTTTGCTTTTACGTTTAATGAATCAAAAGAAATAGGATTTGTTTCTTCTAACCGAAAAGGAAGTGATAATATTTATTATGTTAATCCTATTTGCGGAAGAGAAGCATTGGTTATTGTAAAAGATGCTTTAACGGGTAAAGTAATTAACGAAGCAAGCGTATCTTTTATAGATTCGTCTAAAAATACATTAGAAACAGAAGCTACCGATGCCAAAGGCGAAACAAGATTCTATACAGAATGTAACAAAGAATACAGCTTACAGGCAAGTAAGGAAAAATATGAGCCAAGTACAGTGCTTTTAGCTGCCTCAAAAGGAGGTAAGACTACTACAGAAATTTTGCTTAATCCTATTCTTCCAATTGTTACACCTAAAGAAGTTATCTTGAATCCTATTCATTTCGACTTTGACAAGAGTGATATAACGGCTCAAGGAGCAGAAGAACTTGACAAATTGGTAGAAGTGATGAATGAATATCCGGAGATGGTAATTTTCGTAAAATCACATACTGACCGCAAAGGAAGTCTTCAATATAACGACAGATTGTCTGAAAGACGTGCTAAATCAACGGTTGCTTACGTAATTTCAAAAGGAATTGACAAAGACAGAATTTCAGGTAAAGGATTCGGTAAACGTGAACTTCTGATAGATTGCGGAGAAGACTGTACTGACGAACAAGATGCAACGAACAGACGTTCAGAGTTTCTTATTGTTAGTGGAGGGCCTCAAGAGTAACGATAATTAAGTGTTAAATAAAGAATCCGTCTCGTTTTTGAATGAGACGGATTCTTTTTTTTGAGCTAATAAAACAATTTTATTTTTTGTTTGCAGATTCAAAAAATTAACATACATTTGCACCCATATTTAGGAAAGCCCTAAATATTACATAAAAATTATTTAAACAATATTGGAATGTATTTAACTAAAGAAACAAAAGCAGAGATTTTCTCTAAACACGGAGGAACTGCTACAAACACAGGGTCGGCAGAAGGTCAAATTGCATTATTCACTTTCAGAATCAATCACCTTACCGAACACTTGAAAAAAAATCGTCACGATTACAACACAGAGCGTTCACTTGTGAAATTGGTAGGTAAAAGAAGAAGTCTTCTTGACTACTTGAAAAACAAGGATATCAACAGATATCGTGAGATTATTAAAGAATTAGGTATTAGAAAATAATAATAAGGGGCTTTTGTGCCCCTTTTTGTTTACAAAAAAATCTCCCGAAAAGTTTCGGGAGTCCTTATTACCTCTCCTTTGGAGAGGTCGAAACTGCCAAAAGTAGTTTCGGATGAGGCTAAAAAAAGTTTGGTTTTTCATTGGGTACACAACAACTACAACAACACAACAAACCTAAAGTTTAACTAAAATTAAAAAGGATTTTTATGATTCCTAAAGTAACCCAAGAAACCATCACTTTAGAAGATGGGAGAACGATTACTATCGAAACAGGAAAATTAGCAAAACAAGCTGATGGTTCGGTAGTAGTAAGAATGGGAGATTGTATGTTGTTAGCTACTGCTGTGGCTAACAAAACTGCAAATCCCGGAGTAGATTTTTTGCCACTTACGGTTGATTATCGTGAAAAATTCGCAGCTGCCGGACGTTTTCCGGGAGGATTTTTCAAACGTGAGGCTCGTCCGAGTGACCAAGAAGTTCTAACTATGAGATTAGTGGATAGAGTACTTCGTCCGCTTTTTCCTGATGATTACCATTGCGAAGTTCAGGTAATGATTCAGATGATGTCTTTTGACGAAAACGTAATGCCTGAAGCTCTTGCAGGATTGGCTGCATCTGCTGCTCTTGCTGTTTCGGATATTCCGTTTTACAACTACATTTCAGAAGTTAGAGTAGGTCGTGTAAACGGACAACTTATCATCAATCCGACCAAAGCACAATTAGAAGAATCTGACATCGATATGATGATTGGAGCTTCTAAAGATTCGGTGGCAATGGTTGAGGGAGAAATGAAAGAAATCTCTGAAAAAGAAATGGTGGAAGCCATTAAATTTGCTCATCAGGCTATTATTTCTCAAATTGAGGCTCAAGAAAGAATGAGAGCTTCTTTAGGTCTTACTTACAGAGAGTACGAACCTGAAAAAGCTGATGCAAACATCAAATCAACGGTTCATACAGCCGCTTATAAAAAAGCATTCGCAATAGCGTCAGAAGCAAGTGCCAAACACGAAAGAAGTGAGAAGTTTGCTCTTTTGGAAGCAGAAGTAAAAGAGCTGTTCTCGGAAGAAGAATTGGCAGAAAACGGAGATTTGGTTGCCAAATATTTTCACGATGTACAAAAAGAAGCCGTAAGAAACGTAATCCTTGAAAAAGGAATTCGTCTTGACGGAAGAAAAACTACCGAAATTCGTCCGATTTGGTGCGAAGTAGATTATCTGCCATCAACACACGGTTCGGCTCTTTTTACAAGAGGAGAAACTCAGGCTTTGGCAACGGTTACTCTTGGAACTTCGAGAGAGGCAAACGTAATTGATTTACCGAGTGAGCAAGGAGAAGAAAGATTTTATCTTCATTATAACTTCCCTCCGTTCTCAACAGGAGAGGCAAGACCACTTCGTGGAACTTCACGTAGAGAAGTAGGACACGGGAATTTGGCTCAAAGAGCTTTAAAAAATATGATTCCTCAAGAGAATCCTTATACCATCAGAATCGTGTCTGAAGTATTGGAATCAAACGGTTCGTCTTCTATGGCTACGGTTTGTGCAGGAACATTGGCTCTTATGGACGCAGGTGTTCAAATCAAAAAACCTGTTTCGGGAATTGCAATGGGGTTGATTACGGACGGAAATCGTTTTGCCGTTCTTTCGGATATTTTGGGAGATGAAGACCACTTGGGAGATATGGATTTCAAAGTAACCGGAACAAAAGACGGAATCACAGCTTGTCAGATGGATATCAAAATTGACGGACTTCGTTATGATATTATGGAACAAGCTTTGGAACAAGCAAAAGAAGGACGTTTGCACATTTTAGGTAAACTTACCGAAACCATTGCTAAACCAAACGAAACTGTTAAACGTCATTCTCCGAAAATCCTGAAAATGACTATCGCTAAAGATTATATCGGAGCGGTTATCGGACCTGGAGGTAAAAATATTCAGGCATTACAGGCTGAAACAGGAACTACAGTTGTAATCAACGAAGAGGGAGATTTAGGAATTATCGAAATTCTCGGAGTTTCTCCTGAAGGAATGGAAAGAGCTGTTGCTTCTATCCAAAATACGATTTTTGCACCTGTTGAAGGCGAAACGTATGTGGTAAGAGTAGTAAAAATGCTTGACTTTGGAGCGGTTGTAGAATTTGTTCCGGGTAAAGAAACCCTGCTTCACGTATCGGAATTAGACTGGAAACGAGTTGAAAACGTATCTGATGTGGTAAATTTAGGCGATGCTTTAGAGGTGAAATATTTAGGAATCGACCCTAAAACCAAAAAGCCGAAAGTTTCGAGAAAAGCTCTTTTACCAAGACCTCCGAGAGAAGAGAAAAAAGCAGAATAATTAAGTTTTTAGATAAAACAGAAAAGTCCTCTATTTTGAGGACTTTCTTTTTTGGTAAAGACGCAAAGATTTACTTTGTGAGAAATCCTTTTAATCTGTGTAATCTGTGGTAAAGATATTTCTTATATTTGTAGCCTAAACCATAAATCGAAAGAAAGTGAATCTAATAGCATTCTTAAAAAGTAAGTCGTTTTTAACACAGGTTATCATTGCTTTGATTGTTCTGTTTGTTTTGTGTTTTGTGTTGATAAAAGGGCTTGATGTCAGAACCAATCACGGAGAAGAAATCGAAGTGCCTGATTTGACAAAACTTACGGTTGTTCAGGCAAAAGAAAAATTGAAGGCTTTAGATTTGGACTATCAAATTAATGATACCTTGTCATTCAATAAAGAATTTCCTCCGAATTCTATTGTAGAACAAGACCCAAGTCCGAGTTCAAAAGTGAAAAGCGGACGTAAAATTTATCTCAAACTCAATGCAGCTACCTACGAAATGGTGCAAATTCCGAATTTAAGAGATTTGACTTACAGACAGGTACTGCCTACGCTTGTAGCCCTTGGTCTTGAAGGGGGAAAAGTAACCTATAAGCCTCATTTTGCAGAAGATGTGGTCTTGGAATTACAACACAAAGGACAAACCCTTAAAGCAGGTGATAAAGTAATGCGAACTTCAAAAATTGATTTTGTTCTCGGGGACGGAAAAGGTTTCTTTCAAGACAGGGGAACTACGGAAACCGAACAATCTTCAGAAGAATAGATGAATACTGAAAACGAAGATATTAACGAATTTGAAGACGAACTCTTTGAGCATTATCGCTTTGAGGTAAGTTCGGGACAATCTCTTTTACGGATTGACAAGTACTTAATGGGATTGGTACAGAATTCCACTCGGAATAAAATCCAAAAAGCAGCAGACAGCGGAAATATTCTGGTAAATGATATTCCCGTAAAATCAAATTACAAAGTAAAGCCGAATGACGTAATTCGTGTTGTTTTTGACAAGCCGAAATACGAATACAAAATTATTCCCGAAAACATTCCTTTGGATATTGTTTACGAAGATGATGTGCTGTTAGTAATCAACAAACCTGCGAATTTTGTCGTACACCCCGGACACGGAAATTATTCGGGAACGCTTGTCAATGCATTGGCTTATCATTTTGATAATCTTCCGATGAATTCGAGTGAAAGACCGGGATTGGTTCACAGGATTGACAAAGACACAACAGGACTTTTGGTCGTAGCCAAAACGGAAGAAGCAATGTTTTATCTGGCTAAACAATTCGAGGAAAAAACATCAGAAAGAGAATATATTGCTCTTGTTTGGGGAAATATCGAAGAAGAGGAGGGAACGATAACGGGTTATGTAGGTCGTCATTTGAAAGACCGTATGCAAATGGCTGTTTATGATGATGAGAGTATGGGAAAATGGTCGGTAACGCATTATAAGGTTTTAGAGCGATTTAACTACGTTACGCTTGTTTCCTGCAAACTCGAAACAGGACGTACACACCAGATAAGATGCAGTATGAAATACATCGGTCATACGCTTTTTAATGATGAACGATACGGAGGACATCTGATTCTGAAAGGAACAACGTTTACTAAATACAAACAATTTATAGAAAATTGCTTTAAGATTTTGCCAAGACAGGCACTTCACGCAAAAACGTTAGGATTTGAACACCCTGTAACCAAAGAATTTATGCGTTTCGACACCGAAATTCCCGAAGATATGCAGCAAGTTATCGAAAAATGGAGGAATTATTCGAGCTTTAATGAGTTGGAGGGGTAAGTTCGGTTATTAGGTTTCCGTCTAAATAAATTCTGGTAAGGTAGAGTTTTCCGTTTTTGTCGTAATACTTCCAATCTCCTGACAAGCACCATTTAAAATATTTGCCTGTTTCTTCGATTTTGGTTGTTCCCTTACTTTGGATTTTTCCGTTTGGATAATAATTGGTCATATATCCGATTTTTTGGGTATATTTTTCTTTACTGACTAATTTTCTGTTTTTGTATGCTTTCCAAGTTCCACTTTCAATTCCGTTTGTGTATCTTCCTTTCTGAAAATAAATTGTATCGTTTACAACTTCTTTAAATTTCCATTTTCCCTCTCGTTTTCCGTTTACGGTCTGATTGGTTTTGCAGGAAACAAACAACAAAATCATTATAAAAAATAATACGGTTTTTTTCATATTTGATTAAATACGATAAACATTCTTAACCTGAAATTTAATAGACTGTGAAAAAGTATAAATACTTCTTACAGGTTTACCCGAAACCAATGCAGGTTTCCATTTTTTAGATTTTTTAATAGCTTTTATCAGTTGCTTATCAACATTTTCATTAATAGAATGTAGAAGTCGGATATTAGTAATTTTCCCTTTGGGCTCAACAACAAATTCAAAATCTAACTTTATTTCAGTATCTATATTTTCGTGAGGTTTTCCGAATTTAATATTCTTAAAAAGATAACCGATGAATCCTTGTTCCCCTCCATTCGGATATTCTGCTTTTATATCAACATTAGTAAAAATAGTATCTTGCTTTTCTTGAGAAAAAGAAATAAAAGAAACCAACATTAAACCGAGTAAAACTATCTTTTTCATTTTCTATAAATTATTCTTCTTCGGATTTAACAACAGGATTTCCTTTAATATTTATATTTAATATTTATACTAATAGGAAGTGTATAACGCACTCGCACAGGTTTTCCGTCTTGAAGACCTGCCTTCCATTTTTTAGATTTTTTTAATACCCTTACAGCTTCTTCTCCTGTTCCATAACCTAAATCTTGAATTACTTTTATATCCGTAAGACTTCCGTCTGTTTCAACTACGAATTGCACTATAACATTACCTTTTAAATCTTCAGTAACTTTGGGAGTTCTGTAATTTTGAGCTATATATTTATGAAATTCCTGAATTCCTCCGGGATATTCAGGTGCTATTTCTGCTGCTGTATGAATCTGATTCGGGTCAGTAGATTCTTTTATTTCAATTATTACTGCTCCATTGTCATTTGTTGTTTCAGTAGTTTTCACTTGTGAAAATCCAAGAGAAGAAACCAACATCAAACTAAATAAAACTATCTTTTTCATTGTTCCTAATAATAAATATTTATAACAAGTGGGAAGGTATAAGTTACTCTTACAGGTTTTCCGTCTTGAATCCCTGCTTCCCACTTTTTAGATTCTTTTATTACTCTTACTACTTCTTCTCCTATGCCATAATCAAGGTCTTCTACAACTTTTATATTTGACAGACTTCCATCAGGCTCAACAACAAAAGAGACAACTACTTTTCCTTTAACATCTCTATCTACATCAGGAGTTCTGAAGTTTCTCATTACAAATTTTCTAAATCCATTTATTCCTCCATCAGGATATTCAGGCATTACTTCTGCTACTGTATGAATGTAATTTGGGTTATTTCTATCTTCAATCGTTGCTACGTCATTTTCATCAGGAACTTGCGAATACCCCACAAAAGAAACGAACATCAAACCAAGTAAAATTATTTTTTTCATTATGTTACATTTTGTTATTAAAATCAAAGATAATACAAATTTCGTACCTTTGCTTAATTTATTAAAGTATTTTAATGACTAAAATAAGAATTACCAAACAGTTTTCGTTTGAAACGGGACACGCTTTGTACGGATATGACGGAAAGTGCAAAAACGTTCACGGACACAGCTATAAACTGTTTGTAACGGTTATCGGAAGCCCTATCGAAGATAAAAACAACGTAAAATACGGAATGGTTATCGACTTTACCGACCTTAAAAAAATCGTAAAAGAAGAAATTGTCGATGTTTTTGATCACGCTACTGTTTTCAACAAAAACACACCTCATATCGAATTGGCAAAAGAGCTGAAAGACAGAGGACATCACGTTATTTTAGTGGAATATCAACCTACAAGCGAAAATATGGTTATTGATTTCGTTCAGAAAATAAGTTCTCGTTTACCCGAAGGTATCGAACTTTTTTCATTGCGATTACAAGAAACCGATTCTTCGTTTGCAGAGTGGTATGCCTCTGATAATTAATTATGAATTAGAAATTACGAATTATGATTCAACACATCAATGACTAAACGATTCAACGATTCAACGATTCAACAAATTAACAATTCAACAAATTTGAAACCCGAACATCATATAACATTACCCGAAAACAAGAAAGCCTATTTTTCTTCGGACAATCATTTGGGAGCTCCAACTTGGGAGGAAAGTCTTCCGAGGGAGCGGAAATTCGTACAATGGTTAGACGAAATAAAGCACGATGCAGGAGTAATTTTCCTGTTGGGGGATTTGTTTGATTTTTGGTTTGAGTACAAAACGGTTGTTCCCAAAGGGTTTGTAAGGGTTTTAGGTAAATTAGCCGAAATCAGAGATAGCGGAATTCCAATTTATTTCTTTGTCGGAAATCACGATTTATGGATGAATGATTATTTTGAAAAAGAACTCGATATTCCGGTTTTTCATTCGCCTCAGGTTTTTATCATCAACGAAAAGACAATTTTTATCGGACACGGAGACGGACTTGGTCCTGAAGACAAAGGCTACAAACGAATGAAAACGGTGTTTACCAACCCGTTTTCAAAGTGGCTTTTTAGATGGTTACACCCTGATATCGGAGTAAAATTAGGGCAATATTTATCGGTTAAAAACAAGTTGATTTCGGGAGATTCAGATGTGAAATTTTTGGGTGAAGAAAACGAATGGCTGGTGCAATATGCCAAACGAAAGTTAGAAACCAAACACTACGATTACTTCGTTTTCGGACACAGACACTTACCGATGACCATTAAACTTAACGAAAATTCAACTTATATCAATCTCGGAGATTGGATACATTATTATACTTTTGGAGAATACGTAAACGGAGTTTTAGAGTTGAAAGAATTTTAATCGAAAAAAGTAAAAAAATCGAAAATATCTAAAAAAAATACAAATGAAAAAAATACAAATGGTTGACCTTGCGAGTCAATATCAGCACATAAAAGACCAAATCCAAACCGGATTTAACGAGGTTTTAGAGAATACAGCTTACATCAACGGACCACAAGTTCACGCTTTTCAGAAAAGTTTGGAGGATTATTTGGGAGTAAAACACGTAATTCCGTGTGCTAACGGAACCGATGCTTTACAGATTGCGATGATGGGATTAGGCCTAAAACCAGGTGATGAAGTTATCACAGCCGATTTTACGTTTGCGGCTACGGTTGAAGTGATTGCCCTTTTAGGACTTACACCTGTTTTGGTTGATGTGGATGAAGATACGTTTAACATTTCGATTGAAGCTATCAAAAAAGCGATTACTCCGAAAACCAAAGCGATTGTTCCCGTTCATTTGTTCGGACAAGCAGCCAATATGGACGAAATTATGGCAATTGCCAAAGAACATAATTTATTCGTAATTGAAGATAATGCACAAGCTATCGGAGCAAATTACAAATCTTCAAACGGAACAAAACAAAAAGCAGGAACGATTGGTCACGTAGCGGCAACTTCGTTTTTTCCGTCAAAGAATTTGGGTTGTTATGGAGACGGAGGAGCAATTTTCACCAATGATGACGAGTTAGCTCACACTTTGAGAGGAATCGTAAATCACGGAATGTATGAGAGATATCATCACGATGTTGTGGGAGTAAATTCGAGATTGGACAGCTTACAGGCTGTTGTTCTGAATGCCAAACTTCCGAAATTGGACGAGTACAACAATTCCCGTAGGGAATCTGCCAAAAAATACAGTTCTGCTTTGGCAAATCACAAAAATATCATTACTCCGATTATTAAGGAAGATGATGACAGCCACGTTTTTCATCAATATACGTTGAGAATTGTAGGAGCGGACAGAAATGCTTTAATGCAACATTTATTGGATAAAGGAATTCCGTGTGCTATTTATTATCCGATTCCGTTGCACAGCCAAAAAGCCTATTTGGATTCGAGATACAAAGAAGAAAACTTCCCAATCACAAACCGATTGGTAAACGAAGTTTTATCGTTACCAATGCACACCGAATTGGATGATGAACAAATTAAGTTTATTACCGATAGTATTTTGGAGTTTTTGGGGTAATTTAATTCAACAACTCCGACAGAGTTTTTAAACTTTGTCGGAGTTTGTAAAGTTCTGTCATTGCGAGGGACGAAGCAATCTAAAATAATTAAATGAAAAATACTTTTAACTACATATTATTGTTTATTTTTTTACTATCTTTTAGTAGTTGTACAATACATACAAAAACTAATTATACGAATATCCCTAAATTAGAAAAGGAGGGCTATCAGATTATTTACCAAGAAAAGCCTGTAAACTTTTCAAATTATTTTTTTGACAGGGAAAATGTGAAGTATGTTTTGAAAAAAAGAAAAGAAAAAATTGTAAATATTGTACCTGTAGATTCTAATAGCGAATTTATAAACGGAAGTGATTTTTTAAAACAAGCTGATAAGGAAAATATATGTGAATTGGTTGTAATTAACGGAATACCTTATAGTATCGAAAATATGTCAGAAGTAGAAATAGAAGTATCATCAATTAAAAGTCTTGATATTCTTAAAAGTGAAAAATCATCACTTTCTCATCTTCAAAAAGACGTACTAATAATTGTAACAAAATAAAAATATTGTAAAGATCTTCTTTCCTTTTGAAAGTGAAATAGAAAAAATAATATGACAAAACATATAGAAAGAACCCGAGCTCAAGAATCATCGGGAGCAATAGAAAGAATGTATATCACGATGAGGCATTTATTCAATCGTGGTTTTTATAAACCAATGGGAGTTTCGGGAGATACACTTCGTGAGGCTTTATTGCTTTTAAGACCTGAAATTTATGGTTCGATAAATTCGGAAAAAGTAGAATTAAACGGACTTTTATATGTTATCGAACGCCTTCCAATCGGAATCGAAGAATGTAGATATATCAACCTGATTTCTGATGAAGGTTATTCGAAATCGCATTTTCAGGCAATCGTTCCTCCAAAAAGACGAAGAAACTGCTATCGGATTGATGATGAACAAATGAACATCGAAATCACAAGAGGTCGTTCGGATATTTATGATATTCTGACACATCTTACGTTTATTTTCATCGAATCACATAAAATCAAAAATCACGTTCTGATTAACGAATTTAACGGAACGGTAAACCGGGATTGGAAAACGTTAGAACAGACGGTTGCCAAAACAGAACCGCTTTTACAGGAAGAAAAAGAAAAGGCTATTGCTCACGTTTCCAATATGTTGGGAAGAACTTTTGTAGAAGTTCTGAGTATTTACGATGCGTTTGCAACAGCCGAAAATCCCGACAGATTCCTCCACGTGATTTATTGGTTGGGAAAATTGGCTATCGAAGAAGTGGTGGATAACAACAAAAGAGCCATTACGTTCAGTCCGATTTTGAGGGAAAGATTAGGGCACCACATACACGGAGAAATATGGGCTGACAACATCAAAAAAACACTCAAAGAAAATAATTTGTTAGAAAGACCGATTCATATTATCAGTGCAAATATGCATAGTGTGATGAATTCTATTTTTGCGATTCCGGTTCTGAAAACGAAGTTTAAAGATATTGATGAGGTTGATATTTACGAAGAATTGAGCAAATCCGAAAACGGAGAGTTACGCAAAAAAGTAGAAGACGTGGCTCTGAAAAACGGAATGTATCAAGTTTGGGATACTTCGGGAACGAACATTGACGTTCAGATTTTTGATACGGCCAAAATAGACTTCAAAAAGTCAAATTTCCCGAAAGCTGATGTAACTGAAAAACCTGTAATTATTGTCATGGATTATGCTTTCGGAGAACAGGCTTACGAAACCATTGACGAACTTCTAAAGCCTTACAAAGAAAGCGAAAATCGAATGTATCTGAACGTAAAATCGGTTTCGATTATGGGAAAAGCAGGGATTTTGGAAGGAGGAAAAGGAGATATTATGATTCCGTGTGCACATTTTAACGAAGGAACGGGAGATAATTATCCGTTTGAAAACGAACTGACTAAAGAAATGTTCGAGGGCTACGAAATTCCTGTTTTGTCGGGAAATATGGTTACGGTTTTAGGAACTTCGTTGCAAAATAAAGATTTGTTATACTTTTTCAATAAATCCACTTGGAAAGTCATCGGACTTGAAATGGAGGGTTCTCATTACCAAAAAGCGATTCAGTCTGCCTCAAAAATCAGAAAAAGCATACCCAAAGACGTAAAAGTCCGTTATGCTTATTATGCTTCCGATAATCCGCTTGAAACAGGAAGTACTCTCGCATCAGGAGGATTGGGAACAACAGGAGTAAAACCAACATATCTGATTACTATCAAAATATTGGAGCAAATTTTTAACGTATAAACCTGATAGGTTTTTAAAACCTGTCAGGTTTGGTAACTTCTTTAACAATGAACATCATCCGAACCGAAATAAAAGACTGTCTTATCATCGAACCTCGAATGTTTAAGGACGAAAGAGGTTATTTTTTCGAGAGTTTCAACGAGAGAACTTTTGCTGAAAAAACAGGTATGAACATACATTTCGTACAGGACAATCAATCTTTTTCTTCCAAGGGAGTTTTAAGGGGATTGCATTACCAAACAGGAGAATTTGCTCAAGCTAAATTAGTTCAGGTTTTGCAAGGCGAAGTGCTTGATGTAGCGGTTGATATTCGTCCAAATTCCGAAACCTACGGAAAATATATTGCTGTTTTATTGACTTCCGAAAACAAAAAACAGTTGTTCATTCCGAGAGGATTTGCACACGGATTTTTGGTTTTGAGCGAAACGGCTTTGTTTGCTTACAAATGCGATAATTTTTACAATAAAGAATCGGAGGGAGGAGTTGCTTTTGATGATAAAACCATCGGAATTGATTGGGATTTTCCGAAGGAAAAACTAATTATTTCCGAAAAAGACCAAAATAATCCAATCCTCGAAAACGCTAAAAAAGTATGGTAATTTTAGTAACAGGAGCAAACGGACAACTCGGACAAGCCATCAGGAAAGCCTCTAAAGACAATGCAGAAATGACATTTTTTTTTGCAGATTCTGATATTCTGGATATTACAAATCCTGAAAACTGCGAAAGTATTTTTAAGGAAATAAAACCCGATTTTTGTGTAAATTGTGCAGCTTATACAGCAGTTGATAAAGCGGAATCCGAAGAAGAAAAGGCTTATAACATTAATGTAATTGGAGCTAAAAATTTAGCCGAATCCTGCAAAAAACACGATGCGATTCTGATTCATATTTCGACTGATTTTGTTTTTGACGGAGAAAAAAATATTCCTTATACCGAAGAAGATCAACCGAATCCGAAAAGCGTTTACGGAGCAACAAAGCTCCAAGGAGAACAAGAAGTTCAGAAGATTTTAGAACGATATTTCATCATTCGCACTTCATGGGTTTATTCCGAATTCGGAAATAATTTTTACAAAACGATGTTGCGTTTAGCCTCCGAAAGAGATTCGTTAAACGTGGTAAACGACCAAATCGGAACTCCAACTAATGCAAATTGTTTGGCTGAAGCCATTATTGAAGTCATAAAGTCGAAAGTCGAAAGTCAAAAGTCAGAAGAAAAGAACTTTGGACTATATAATTTCTCAAACGAAGGAAGTTGCTCTTGGTACGATTTTGCGAAAAAGATTTTTGAGGTAAATGATATAAAAATCGAGTTGAATCCTATTCTGACAAGTGCTTATCCGACACCTGCCATTCGTCCGAAATACAGCGTTTTGGATAAATCCAAAATCAAAGCCACTTTCGGAATTGAAATAAAATCGTGGGAAGAAGCTCTTTTAATGATGAATGATGAACGATGAATGATGTTCAAAATATTCATAGTTCATCATTCATAATTCATAGTTAAACTATTCAAGTTTAATAACTTCAGGCTGTTCTATACTAAAATTTTGCAGTTTAAAATCGTCATTATTGAGCGAGTTGAATTTGAAAACATTTTCTCCCTCAAACGGAATGGTCGGATAATAAGCAACCGAAAGCTGAAACTGATTAAATACCAAAAAGTCATTCGAAATCAAAACCCCCAACCCGATTTTAGAATATACCTTGCTGTTTAGTATGAAATTGTTTTTATCTCCAATCATTCCAAGAGTAAAATTTAAAAACGGGCTAAAACGGAATCCGTACCAAATTCCCGGAGCATAGGATTGGGTTTGCAGATAAAGGAGGGCTTTTTGAGTTCCTAATAATCGGTCGTTAAATCCTTCTATTCCGTGAATTCCTGAAAGGTGGA
This sequence comes from uncultured Flavobacteriaceae bacterium, assembly GCA_934675205.1. Classification (GTDB taxonomy): domain Bacteria; phylum Bacteroidota; class Bacteroidia; order Flavobacteriales; family Flavobacteriaceae; genus Flavobacterium. The sequence goes on from CAKUPQ010000002.1 coordinate 126,827, forward strand.
ATTGGTCTTTGATAATCGGATTTCGGTCAAATCCAAAAGCGATTTCAGGTCGTACAAACTGTCTGAAATACCAATCTCCTGTCTGATACAGCTTTGTAAAATAAACCGCACCAACTTTGAGCATTCCTTGTTCTGTATCTCCGTTATTGAAAAATGTTCCTGCCTCGAAATCACTTCCAAAATATCCGAAATTATAATAATTTCCAAAGGAATATTTCATTCCCAAATACAGTCTTCGGGTCTTGTTTTTATCTTGGAAACCACCCGTTATCGAATACACTTTTCCGATAGCAACATCTTCTGTTCGGTCGTATTCAAACAAATACTTGTCCTGTACAAATCGCCTCGAAGTAAGCCCGACACTCATCAGATAGGTTTGACTATTCGAGAAAAATCCCGTTGGGTCATATTCTATGCTTGGTCTTTCCGAAAAAGAGGTATTGTAATAACCCAAAGTCGTAACCAAATTGAGCATTCGGTCAGCTTCGGTATTACTGTTAGAAAGGTTAAAAGCTCTACCCGCCCAATATTTTTGGTTTCTTGATTTAAAATTTTGAAGTGCAAACGCTCCCGAACTATCAGGAAGAGAATCTCTTAAGAAGCGTTCGTCAAAATAAATTCCTCCTGCCCATTTGGTAAGGGGAGAAAAGAAATTTCGTTGTATTTCAGCACTTTTAATTGAATTTTGTTCTACGTCAATATCATATATAAAAGTTGAATTAATGAAAGTATTTCGAATGTTTGGAATAAAGTAACGTCCTCCGTAAGCACTTCGAGAATCATCAAAGCGTTGTTGAAAGTCATTCCGAAACGTATGTCCTAATCCTAAAAAATTACGTTCAGAAACTTCGAGATTCATTCTTGAAGTCGAAATACTCCCTTGTGGAATTAAACTCCAAGAATCCAAAACTCGAATATTTATATCAACTGAATCCGAAGATTCTGATACCATAACGGGTTCTACCCGAACACGTCTGATATATCTTTGACCCCTTATAAGACGTTCAGACTCTCTAACTTTTAAAGAATCTAAAGTTTGATTTTTTTTGTAGAGTAAAAGATTTCGTATGGTTATATTTCTGGTTTTTACGTGAAGATTATTTCCCGCTTTTTCACTCCATCTTTTAGGTTTTTTTAGGCTATCAGATTCCGAAAAACCGAATGGATCAAGAGTAGTGATATTGATATTTCGGATTATTTTCCCTTCAAAATCTTTGTAGGAAACAGTATTCTGTTCTGGAAGATTATGGGTGTTTTTTTTTCGGATGGGACGAAAGGTGAGTTTGTGCAAAAATCGAGCAAATCCACCTTTTTCCTTTGCTTTTTCTTCTAGTTTTTCGAGGTTTTCTTTCTGCTTTTGGCTTAAAGTATCCTTACTGATTTGATTTTTCGGGTCTTGAGAAAATCCCGAAAAACCAAAAAACAATAAGGTAAAACATAATAATATTTTGAATTTTTCAGACATTTACAAACATACAGGTTTTTGTCATTGCGAATGTAGTGAAACTCTAAAAAAAATCACGATTTACATTCGTCTTTTATGGCAGAATAGATAATACAAGTCTTATCATATTTTACGGTATTTTTTATCTGTTTAGTTCAAAATATATCTTTATAAGGTCTTCTTCGATTTTTACAAGATATAAACCTGACGAGATTGTTTTCAATCCCGAAAATCCCAAAGCCCTTGCAAATGTTTCTTCTACGGGCATATCATCAGGTATCGAACATCTGACCTCTTCATTTACAGCAATGTCTTTCAGCTCTTTACCGAGAATACCTTTCTGCTGTTCTGTGGTTAAGGCAGAGGCTTTGATTTCCAATATAAAGCTGTTTTCGCCTGTTTTATAAGCAAAAGCATTGGAAATATCTTTATCTGATAAAGAAAAATCACACACACTACCACTCATTATACAATCAGAAAATCTACGTCCAAGGTTGTGTTCATCAACTGCTATTTTGTTTTGGGCAAATAAAGCCACAGGCAACAAGGCTGTTGCCAATAATATTGTTTTTTTCATATTAAAAATTTTATAGATTAAAACCTGTCAGGTTTAAAGTCTTGACAGGTTTAGATAGGTAACTTACGGAACGTAAGTTAAATAACATTAATTGTTTTTAAATTACTGTTTAATCAGGTGTTTATCTTCCCAACTATCCAAAAAGTCAAAACTCAACAGATAATATTCAACTTTTACATCATTTCCGTCAGACGTTTTTTGCAAAATATCCGTCCATTCAAAAACAGTTTTATTTAGCCTTCCCATATAAGTTGACCAATTTAGGAAAACAACAGCGTCTGCGTTTTCGCTTGGCTGTATAACACTTCCTTTTGAATCAGAAATGTGGTTTAAAAGTTGGTTCAATAATATTCCCTCTTTTTGAGGAAGATAATTTATTTGATTCATATTTTCAATAAATTTGGTAATATCATTAGAACATTCGTTAGCAGTAACTCTAAATTCTACTTGTTTCCCATTTTTATTATAGAAAATTGCATCTGGCAATTTAATATCACCTTTAGTAACCAATCCAAAATCTTTTGCACTTTTAAAGTAAACATCCTTACCCAAAATCTTTTTCTCTGAAAGATATTTTTGAGCTTCTGTAATACTGGTAATTTCAGGATTTTTAATTCCATAAACTTTAGCCATAACAGATTTACAACCATAAAAAGCAACTATGACAAAAACAAAAAAAGAAATTTTAAAAAATATTTTTTTCATAACATTTAGGTTTAAAAAAGGCACATATTAAATTGTAGTTGCAAAAATAAACTTATTTTCTATGTGCCTTTTTATTTTTTATCCTGAACTGAATTTGTTTCAGTTTCTTGGTTGCAAATATACAGGCGGTTTTTATTTTGCCAAAACAAATGCGTAAATAGTGGGGTAAAACCGTCAATAATTTTGGGTAAATGAGTAAACGGGTTGGGTAAATGCGTAAATGACTACTGAAAATCAATTGCTTGAAATGATTGAAAATAGCGTATCTTTGCCGAAATTTTTTTATAAAAAATCAAAAAATCTTTTTTATGAAAGTAAAAAAACACATCTTTTTTTGCTTATTTACGCTTTTACCCATTTTTGGGGTGGCTTTGTATGCCCAAAATTTGCCAAAATTTGCCGAAGATTATCAAAAGTGGAATTTAAACCACCTGCTTTCGGTAATTGATGCAAACGGGTTAAGCAAAGAAAACAAGGAAAAATACATCGAACACTACCTGCAAAAAGCCAAAAAAGAAAAGAATGTTTTGCATATTGAATGGGCATACAGAAATAAAATATGGTTTTATAAAGACTACGAAATACGAAAACAATATGCTGACAGCCTGTTAGAGTTTGCCCTGCAGCAGAATAACAATAAAATGATTGGTGCTGCCTATAATATGAAAAGACATATCGAATCTGAAAAAAGAGATTATGAAATGTCTTTAACATACAGCCTGCAGACAGAAGAATACCTCAAAAAAACAGATGACTACTATACATTAAATCAGAATCGCAGTTTTATAGGTACGGATTATTACCGTTTCGGGAATTACAGAATTTCGTATCTGTATTATTATTACCCTTCTTTTTATTTTAAAAGACAGAGTGAAACGGAAACAGACCCTGTTCAATCCTATAACAATTTCAAATTGTATGTTTTTTGCTTGTACGGAATGAGCAAAACCGCTTACAGGCTGCCTGAAAAAAAAGACACCATTCCCATACTTTTATCGAGCTTGGAAAAAGCGATAAGCAATCTGAAAACCAAAGACATCGTTTTTGAAAAGCCCTATTTTTTATTGGTAAGCGGTATGTACAGCCACGATAAAAAAGAATATGAAAAATCAGATGATTTTTTACAGCAAGCCGTAAAAGGGTTGCACCAAAACGGTGATTATGTAGGCGAACATATAGCACAGCTTTTTTTGGGCAAAAATGCTTGGGAACAAGGAGATAAGGCAAAAGCTGTGCAATATTTTGTAAAAACAGATTCTTTGTATAAAGCAAGAAACTTTATAAATAACGAGCTCGTAGAAGCCTATACGTATTTAATTGCTTACAGCAAAGAAATCCAAAACAAAAAAGACGAGGTATATTATACTGACACACAGTTGAAAATTCTGAAAGACCTGCAGGAAAAAAATAACAGAATGTCGGCACTTTTGCAGGAAACCACAGGTATAGAAGATTTAAAAAAGTCCACAGAAATTGCAACTAATATAAAATGGTGGCAGGTTGGTTTAGCAGTGTTTTTGGTTTCAGCTATTGGGCTTTCAGTTTTTTTATACAAACAAAAAAATAAAAAAATTGAACTGTCAGAAAATCAGGAAAATAAACAGAAACAAGAAGCGGTAAAATCTGAAAAACTACCAAGTAATGTGAGTATAATCCTTGAAAAATTAACAGTTTTTGAAGAAAACAAAGATTTTTTACAGGACGACCTCACTCTTGATGAACTTGCCCGAAAAATCGGCTCAAACCGTACCGATGTTTCAAAAGTTATTACTGAATATAAAGACGGTTTTAACGTTTATATTTACAAGCTGCGTATAGATTATATTGTGGAAAAACTTGAAAACGACCCTAAATTACGCACTGAAAATATAGAAAGTATCGCTCTAAAAGCAGGGTTCAAGAACAGGAAAACGTTTACAAATGCTTTTAAAAATGACAGAGATATTGTGTTTTCAGAGTTTTTGGAAAATCTAAATGAAGATTCATCATATTAAATTCATCATTTGATATAAAATATGAACACACTCCTAACCCCTCTCAAGAGGGGAACTGTTCAGTCATAAACTAAACGTATTCCCTCCTTGAGGAGGGTTATGGAGGTGTAAAATATCTGATAACGAGTTAAATAGGTAATATTCTACTTAAAGTTTATCTCGAACTCACGTTAATTATTCAGAAACAATAACTTCTTCTATTGATTTTATTCTTTCATCTCCTCTCCAAATAAACCCTCGTAGTTTTCGGGCATTTTCGGGAAGTTCATCTTCGGGATAAGTTTCAGCTTTGACATCGGTATGAAAAGTAACTGTTTCGATTTCGTTATCCGAAAAAATAAGATTGATACTACTGCTTACGTTTTTGTCTATTCCGTAAAGCTCGTTTTCGGAATAAACATAATAAATCATTTCGGTATTTTTGATAATATCGACTTCGGCTAATTTTCCGTCCTGAAATCTTCCGAAAAGATTTTGCCCTTTTACTTGGTTAAAACCTGTTCCCAACGTATCTTTTTCGACAATAAATGTGTTGTTGAATACTTTGAGGGAATCTAATTTTTGTGTCTCTTTATTAGATAGCAAGTGCATCAAATCTCCTGTCATTTGGCTTTCTCCGTTCCACAAAACAGGTCTTCCGATAAGCTCGGTAATTCCCGTTTTCTCACTCGAATGAATTGAATCGGCTTTTCCACTCATATCGGTTTTGAAAAACCTCGCATCTTTAAAAGCTCTGACAATTCTTTCGCCTTGCTTTCCTGTAATAATAATCCGTTGAGCACTCGTGTAAAGCGTGTCTTTATCTTCAATTTCTGTTGCTACCAAAGGCTTTTTGGTCAGAATGAGAGAATCCTGCAAACGGTAAATTTCTCCATAATTTCCTGTTGCAAGGGTTTTGTTTATCGTATCGGTAATTTTGACATTATTGGTAGCAGAGGCAAATTCGATATTTCGGTCGTAATAAATACTGTCTCCCTCAATTCTTCTGTTATCGTAGATAATGTTGGAGTTTTTAGTAAGATTGGAGATATTGGTTTTGGTATTGTATTTCCCTTTTTCGGTATAAATGATATTGTTTTCGCTTGTTATGGTTGAGGGATTAAGCATATCTGCCTCTCCTGTAAGTGTATTGTAATCCAAATGATTGGTTTTGATTACGTATTCAGGATTGGTAACAACGACCTCTTCTCTGAATTTGAATGTTTTTTCGGAAGCGTAATAGGTTCCTGTTCTGCTTGTTAAGACATTGTCTGCATTAGTAATTGTTCCTTCCGAATTGTAATAGGATTGTTGCGTATTTCTGTCAAAATGGATTTTGTCGGTTGTGAGTGTCATTTCGGAGTCACGCATAACCACATCTCCCTTTGCCAAAGCAACCCTTGTGTTTCCATCATATTCAGCATATTTACTGTCTAAAAAAAGTGTATCTCCTTGAACGATATGGACATTTCCGTAAATTTTGATTTTATTTTCTTTTTGGAAAAGATAGGCTTTGTTGCAAAACATCGTTGCTCCCGAATGTTGCACCTGTACATTTCCCACAAAAAGTGTCGCATCGGGAAACTCGTCCTGATTCCTGTCAACGAAATCGGAACTGATAACTTTGATTTCGCTTTTTCCCTGCGAAAAGGATAAAAACGAAGTCAAAAAGAAAGCTATGAAGAAAATGTTTTTCAAAATAATTACGAATTTTAAATTACGAATTACGAATTAGGACTCTCATTTTATAATTCGTAATTCCTAATTCGTAATTAAAAAAATCAGCCTCCTTTAGTAATTACTGCATTATCAATATGATAAATCCAATCTTCAACATCGGTTTCGTTATATCGGAAAGTTCCTTCAAGCGTTACGTATTGGTCGGTTTTTAAGCGTTTTGTAGCACCTTTGAATTTGATTCCCATAATGGTTTCAGGTCCTGCATTTCCGCAAAAGAAACATTGTGCAAAGACGTTTTTGCTCAAAGCATAATTTTCGTTATCAATCGGAATAATGAATCCGCTTATGGTAATTTTCTTTCCTTTTTTGGTTTTAAGCTCCTGATTTACTTTCGGATACATCACTCCGTCAGGATAATCTTTGTGCGGACGGTTTTCGTAATTGATTTTTCCGAGTAAGCTCCACGTGATGACTTCTGCATTGGTACTTTGCTTTGTATTTGCATAAGCAAGACTGTCAAAATCCAGAAATGAAGCCTGTTGAACGTCTTTTATTTCGTGTTCCGTAGTTTTTGAAAACGGAATATTCTCAATGTTTTTACTCGGTTTGAAATTCAGTTCCAACCCGATAAAAACGGCAAAAATCAGAATGAAAACAAGATATATCTTACGCATTGTTCAGAGTTTTAGAAATATTAAGTTTATATGCTTTAATAGCAGGAATAAGTCCTGCCAAAATTCCCACAAAAATAGTAATCAAAAACAACATTCCCTCTTTTTCCCAATTAAATACAAACGGATTGAACTCCATTTTGTATTCCTGTGAAGTGGAATTTGAGATGAAAACCAATGCCAATCTACCAAGAACTGTACCAAGAACGAATCCTACTACGCATAATAGTAAGCTCTCAAAAAGTACCAATCCGAGGAGCTGTCCTCTTTTTGCTCCTCCGATTCGCATTAAGGCAAATTCGTATTTACGCTCTTTAAGTCTGTTGTACAGAGCAATAAAAATACTAATTCCCGAAATCAGCATAATTCCGTAAGCCAAATATTGCAAAGCGTCTAACCCAAAACCAAAAAGTGTGAACAAACGGTTTATCTCAATCGCAGGAGAGGCAACCTGCATTTTGCTGTTTTGCGGAACAAGACGAGGCCAAATTACAAAAGCCATTTTGTTCTTTACTTTTAATAAAACAGCGGTTATATCTTTTCCTTCCGAAGATATTTCGTGTAAATGATTTTCATCGTGAATATGTGCTTCTTCTTCATCAGAATGGTCGTGATTATCGTGAACAGCCCAAACGCTTTCAACCGTACAAAGGATAAGATTGTCGATTACTTTGTCGGTTGGCTCGAGAATTCCGACAATTTTGTAAGCATAATTATCGTGAACGTGCTCGTCTTCCTGGCTTTCTCCGTGAGCTCCGAAAAACTCATCTCCGATTTTAAGTTCTAAATTTTGAGCAATTTTTCCTCCGACAACTACTTCAAAATTCTTTTCAAAAGTTGTTCCCTGTGCAAATTTTCCGTCAAATTTTGTGATATAATCTTGGGTTGTCCCTACGATTTTGTATCCCATATAATTATCTCCGAAAGCAAGAGGAATCGCAGTTTCGACAAACGGGTGGTTCATCCAGGTTTCAGCTTCATTATAATTGATATTTCCCGTAGGGGAATCGAGTTGGTAAACAGCCGAAAGTATAAGTTGTAACGGACTTCCCTGTGCTCCCAAAACCAAATCCACTCCCTCGATATTTTTCGAGAATTTGTTTTCAAATTGCTGTTGCAACAGAATCAAAAGTGAAATAATAGCCACACTCGCTGTCAGCAAAATGATGCTCAAAACGGTATTGAGAGGCTTAAACCAAAGATTTTTCCAAGCGAGTTTCGTAATCATAGCAAAGGATTATTCGATTTCTTCGTAATCAATATATTCTCCTATTTTTTTGGTAGAACGAGGATTTCCGTTTGAAGAAGATTTTGTATCGGTCGAATTTGTATTCTGATATTGATTTTGTGTATTTCCGAATTGTTGTTCGTATTGCTGTCTGAAATTCGTATCTGCCTTTTCAACCATTTTCTTCATCAGATAAGGGGCAAGAAGACGCATCAAAAATTTAAAAGCATACCAAACCATAACGATTATTAAAATCGTTCGTATCAATCCGTTAAGGGAAGCCTGTTGTAGTATCATCTCATTCATAATGCCCAAAGATACAAAAGACGGGAATACTTTGTCTTAAAAATTTGTAAAAACCTTATAACATCGAATAAATAGCAAATGTCCCTAACCAATGTCCTCCCTCGTAGGAATCTCCGACTAAATTAGGTAACGAATGCTCGATATGTCGGTTAGCCAAAAGAATAAGATGCGGTTGATTTTCTAATTTTTGAGCAATTCCTTTCAAACACCAAGCCCTCGAAAAGTTTAATCCGTCCAGGTGAACGAGTTTTCCGTCTGTTCTGTCCGAAACTTTGGCCGTTTCGATAGTGAAATTAACATTGGTAATATTCGGAATAAACGCTTTTATCCATTTTTCGAATTCGTCTTTTTCTAAAATTTTACTCATCAGATAAGCCTCTTCCAAACAAGGGGATAAAAAGTCATATCCGCTTGGCTCCCAAGTCAGAGGGCAGTTTGTGTCGTTTTGATAATAGTCTAAAGCTCGATTTTTGATAGCTTTCCGAAGTTCTATATCATTCAGAGTAACCGCATAATCCCAAGCTAACGAAAGTCCGAAAGCTGTATTAGAATGTTCCCCAACCCGAATCGGATAAATGAGTTTTGGCAGAAATTCGATATACCGTTCAACCATTAAATCCGTAAGGGGTTGCAGGTTTTGTTCCAATGTTTTTAATCTCGGATTTTCGGATTGGTGCAAGGCTTCAGCCAATTTCAAAAGCCAAGCCCAACCATAGGTTCGTTCAAAAGAAGTGTTGTTTTTATCGTTAAAAAAAGCCACTTCGATTTCGATATTTTCCTGAGTTAAATGATTTTCGAGAGCTGAAATTATTTCTTCCCGATGAGCCAAATCAGGGAATTTATTCAGCAAAATAACAAGCGACCAATGCCCGTGAACAGCCGAATGCCAATCAAAACAACCATAAAAAGCAGGACGCAATTCAAACGGAGTTTTTAAATCTTTTTTATTCCCCAAAACTTGTCCTAATTTGTTCGGATATTCTTGTGTGATACATTCCATAGGAAGTTTTGAGAGTGCATCAGCCTGTTCTAAATGTAAAGAAACAGCATTTACAGAATATGATTTTTGTTGTTTTTCGTTACACGAAAACAATATAAAAACCGAAAGGAGGAGTAATTTTTTCATACGAATCAGGGTTAAAGGCATAAAGATAATAAAATTTTGGAGTTTAAAATTCCAAATTAGTCATTCGTAGAGCGTTGAGAAACTAAATCTTAAATCTACAATCGTTAATCATAAATCAAAAATCCTTACCTTTGCACTTCTTTTAAAAAATATAATTATGGAAAATGGAATTTACGCTAAATTCAACACTGATAAAGGGTCGGTTGTAGTAAAACTAACTCATGATAAAACACCCGGAACAGTCGGGAATTTTGTAGGACTTGCAGAAGGAAAACTCGAAAATTCGGCTCGTCCACAAGGAAAACCGTATTATGACGGACTTGCTTTTCACAGAGTAATTTCAGACTTTATGATTCAGGGAGGTTGTCCTCTCGGAACAGGAACCGGAGACCCGGGATATAAGTTTGATGACGAATTCCGTTCGGATTTAAGACACGACAGACCCGGAGTTTTGTCAATGGCAAATGCAGGAAAGGGGACAAACGGTTCGCAGTTTTTCATTACTCACGTACCAACTCCTTGGTTAGATGATAACCATACCGTATTTGGATATGTAATAGAAGGACAAGAGGTGGTTGATGCGATTGCACAAGGAGATAAAATTAGTAATATCGAAATATTAAGAGTAGGAGAGGAAGCTCAAAAATGGAATGCGATTGAGGCTTTCAGAACGTTTGAAGGTTCTCGTGAAAAGCGTTTAGCAGAAGAAAAACGCTTGGCAGAAGAGCGTATGCAAAAACTTGTTGAAGGTTTCGACAAAACCCAAAGCGGATTGTATTACAAAATCCTCGAAAAAGGAAACGGAGCAAAAGCTCAAAAAGGAAAAACCGTTTCGGTTCATTATACAGGAGCTTTGGACAGCGGACAGGTTTTCGATTCGTCTTACAAAAGAAACCAACCGATTGAATTTTCGCTTGGAGTAGGTCAAGTAATTTCAGGTTGGGACGAAGGGATTTTGCTTTTAAACGTAGGAGACAAAGCTCGTTTTGTGATTCCTCCACATTTAGGATATGGAGCGAATGGAGCAGGTGGAGTAATTCCTCCGAATGCAGTTTTGGTTTTTGACGTAGAGCTGAAAAACGTAAAATAAATAATACTAAAATTAAATAAATGAGTTCAGAAGCGATAAACGGGATAGATTTTATTAAATCGCAAACTTCAAACATAGACAAAGTAGATTTTGAAAACTTGGTTTTCGGAAATATATTTACTGATTATATGTTGGTTTGTGATTGCAAGAACGGAGCATGGCAAAAACCGGTTATTAAACCTTATGAACCTTTTGTTTTGGAGCCGTCAGCAAAAGTTTTTCACTACGGACAGGCAATTTTTGAGGGAATGAAAGCCTATAAAACCGATTCTGATGAGGTTTGGCTTTTCCGTCCTGAGGAGAATTTCAAAAGAATGAATAAATCGGCTGTTCGTTTGGCAATGGCAGAAGTTCCCGAATTTGTTTTTATGGAGGGACTTAAAGAGCTTATCCGAATCGAAAAAGATTGGGTCAAAAAAGGAAAAGGAAATGCTTTGTACATTCGTCCGTTTATGATTGCAACAGGACTTGGAGTTACAGCCTCCCCTTCTTCGGAGTACCGATTCTGCATACTTCTTTCTCCTGCAAAATCTTATTATTCGGGAGAAGTGAAAGTGGTAATTGCAGACCATTACAGCAGAGCTGCAAACGGGGGAATCGGAGCAGCAAAAGCAGCAGGAAATTATGCAGGACAATTTTACCCTACTAAATTAGCCAACGAAAAAGGCTTCCAGCAAATAATCTGGACAGACGATGCTACGCATACCAAATTAGAGGAAGCAGGAACAATGAATGTTTGGGTCAGAATCGGAGATACATTATATACCGCTCCGACAAGTGAGAGAATCCTTGACGGAGTTACCCGAAAAAGTCTTATCAACTTGGCTCAACATTTAGGAATGAAAGTAGAAATTCGCTCGGTTTTGGTTGACGAATTGGTCGAAGCTGCTCAAAACGGAACTCTGAAAGAAATTTTTGGTTCGGGGACAGCGGCAGTTGTCAATCCGATTGTAGGGTTTTCGTATCAGGACGTTTATTATGAACTTCCTAAATTAGAAAACTCATATGCTTTACTCTTGAAAGAAAAATTGACAAATATCCAATACAAGATAGACGAAGATATTTTTGGCTGGATGGTAAAGGTATAATAAAAAAAGAGTTTCAATTTTGAAACTCTTTTTTTTTGTTTAGTCTTCATCATCATCTTCGTCTTCATCTTCATCATAATCCGAATCATTATTTGAATCCTCGTCATCTTCATCAGGACGGTCTTTGTCATAACTGTCTTCTTCCTCGTCATCAGAAACATCTTCATCTTCGATGTCTTTTATAGGAGGAGCGGCAGCCAAATCCACTTCTAAAATATCATCATCTTCATAATTTTCGATTCTGTCGGCCAGTTTAGTGCTTACTTTTACCAAAAAGATAGTATCTTCTGTGCGAACTTCGACAGCTTCAACCGTTTCGTTTTTGGCATTTTTAAAACGGATAATATCAGCATCATCATATCCGTCAGGAAATTTTTCGACTAATAAAGTCAAAATTTCGTTTGTTAATTTTGCGTAATCGACAATTACTCGTTTCATATAGTAATGTATATGGTTTTATTGGTTTAATAAATAAGCAAAAATAAGTGGTGCTACGATGGTAGCATCAGATTCAATCATAAACTTCGGAGTGTCTGCATCTAATTTTCCCCAAGTAATTTTTTCGTTCGGAACAGCTCCCGAATATGAACCGTAACTCGTAGTCGAATCCGAAATCTGACAGAAATAAGCCCAAAACGGAACATCTTCCCATTCCAAATCCTGATACATCATCGGAACAACACAAATAGGGAAATCTCCCGAAATTCCTCCTGCAATTTGGAAAAATCCTACTCCTTTTCCTCCCGAATTAGCACGATACCATTTCGTTAGGTAAATCATATATTCGATTCCTGATTTTACGGTTGATGCTTTTAGTTTTCCTTTGATTACGTTCGAAGCAAAAATATTTCCTGTTGTCGAATCTTCCCAACCCGGACAAATAATAGGTAGGTTTTTTTCGGCTGCAGCCACAATCCACGAATCTTTTGGGTCGATTTCGTAATATTGTTTCAAAACTCCCGAATTTACTACTTTGTACAAAAATTCGTGAGGCAGATATCTTTCTCCCTTTGCTTCTGCTGAATGCCAAACATCTTCCAAATGTTTTTGCAAACGTCTGAAAGCTTCCTCTTCGGGGATACAAGTGTCAGTAACTCTATTGAAGTGATTATCAAGCAGTTCTCTTTCATCTTGAGGAGTTAAATCTCTCCAATTCGGAATTCTTTTGTAGTGCGAATGTGCAACCAAATTCATCACGTCTTCTTCCAAATTAGCTCCTGTACAAGAGATAATATGTACTTTGTCCTGACGAATCATTTCAGCTAAAGATACTCCCAATTCGGCAGTGGACATTGCTCCTCCCAATGAGATCAACATTTTTCCTCCTTCCAATAAATGCTGTTCGTACCCTTTTGCAGCATCAACTAATGCAGCTGCATTAAAATGTCTGTAATTATGCTCAATAAATTGTCTAACAGTTCCTTTATTCATTTCGTTTTTGTTTTATAATTATCAAAAATAAATTATTTTTTATCGTATCCAAGTATTTTTAACACGTCTTCTGCAGTTTGTTGTTCAGAGAAGATTTCGGTTGCCAAAATACCATTTTTATCTCTATCAATCAAGATGTGTTTGGGTTGCGGAATCAAACAGTGATGAATTCCTCCGAATCCTCCGATGGTTTCCTGATAAGCTCCCGTATTGAAAAATCCGATATATAAAGGTTTTTCTTTGTTGTATTTTGGGAGATAAACCGCATTCATATGCTGTTCGGAATTGTAATAATCATCACTATCACAAGTCAATCCTCCGAGCAAAACCCTTTCGTAAGTATCATTCCAACGATTGACAGCCATCATCACAAAACGCTTACTGATAGCCCAAGAATCAGGTAAAGTGGTAATGAAAGACGAATCAATCATATTCCATTTTTCTCTGTCGTTTTGTTGTTTTTGATACAAAACCTCATAAATAGCTCCTCCGCTTTCTCCTACGGTAAACGACCCGAATTCCGTAAAAATGTGAGGAACAGGAATTTCTGCATCATCACAAGCTATTTTGATTTGGTTCAGAATTTCCTCAACCATATACTGATAATCGTAATTGAAACCCAATGAGTTTTTAATTGGGAAACCTCCTCCGATATTCAGGCTGTCCAAAGTCGGGCATTCTTTTTTCAGGTTGATATAAACCCTCATACATTTGGTAAGTTCGTTCCAATAGTAAGCTGTATCACGAATTCCGGTATTGATAAAAAAGTGTAACATTTTCAGTTCCAACTGTTTGTTTTCCTGAATTTGTTTTCTGTAAAACGGAACAATATTTTTATATCCGATTCCTAAACGAGAGGTATAAAACTCGAATTTTGGTTCTTCTTCGGCTGCAATACGGATTCCGATTTTGAATTTTTTGTCGGTTTTTTCGAGCAATAAATCCAATTCTTCGTAATTGTCAATTACGGGAATGGTATTTTTATGTCCGTTTTCGATAAGTCGTGCCACATTTTCGATATAGGCATCACGCTTGAATCCGTTGCAGATGACAAAGGTGTTTTTCTTTATTTTTCCTTCTTCCATCAACTTCTCTACGATATTTACATCATAAGCAGATGAGGTTTCGATATGGATATTATTTTTAAAAGCCTCGTCCATAACGAATTTAAAATGAGAGCTTTTCGTGCAATAGCAATAGTAATAATTTCCTTCGTATCCGAGCTTTTCCATTGCTCCTCTAAACCAACCTTTTGCCCGGTTGATATTGTTGGAAATAGCAGGGAGATAGGTGAATTTAAGCGGAGTTCCGTATTGCTCGACCAATTTCATCAAATCAATATGGTGAAAATGCAGATTGTTGTCTTTGTCAAGCGTAAATTCTTCTTGAGGAAAGTAAAAAGTTTGGTTTATCAGGTCAAAATATTTGGTGTTCATTTTTGTTTTGTTTTAAGATTGTTGATTCTAAAAAATCCTCAATTCCGTTTTTACCTCTCCTTTGGAGAGGTCGAATCTGTTGTAAACAGATTCGGGTGAGGCAAAATTAACGAAAATGAACATTTTTCAAACTCTGATATTAGCATATACAATTTCGAGTTCCTTTTTTTGATAAAAAGTAACTTCAGTACTGAAAAATAAGTTTTTCAACACTTTGCGAAAAGCGTTGAAATGCTTTTCAACAGTAGAGATTTTGATATTGTTATTTGCTGTTTTCACTCACGGGCAAATGTAAAAAATATTCTTTTTGATTTGCAATATATTTTTGTGAAAAAAAACTAAAATAATGTGTGTAGAAATATGCAATTGTAAGCCTCATAAAAATCACGAATTATAATCTTCAAAAGCCTTAATAATCAACTTATTTTCGATTTGCTGGTCGATTTTGAAATTTCCGATTCCGTCAAGAAGTACGAATAAAATTTTTCCGTATTGGTTTTTATTCAACTCTGACATAGTTTGAGGCTTATCTTACCAAAGCAAAATGCCCTCTGGAAATGATTTTTTGGTCGGATATACGGGTAATTTTAAACCAGTAATCCGTAGCAGGGAGGTTTTTTCCGTTGAGTGTTCCGTCCCAACCCGGGCTGTCCTTGTCAAAAAAAGCAATCAGCTTTCCGTAGCGGTCATAGATTTCGACATTCAGCAATTCTTGGTATTCCGAAAGTTGAATCTTCCAGTAATCATTGATTCCGTCTCCGTTCGGAGTGAAGAATTTCGGATAAGAAAGCAGAAAAACACTATCCGTAACAGGTTGGCAACTTTCGTCTTTGTCTTTGACAAAAACTAAATATTCTCCTCCTTGCAGATTATCAAAATAATTGTTGTTCTGATACGTAATTCCGTTCATCGAATACAGATAATTCTCGTTATAAGGCAAAACGGTAATCGAATTATTATCTGATAAATCATTGATTTTGATTTGGATAATTTCGGGAGGTAACGAAAGATTTATAGTGAGTTCAACTGTTTCAAAACAACCAAATTCGGCAGAATAAAACCGAATATAAACGGTTTGATTTCCCGTTTGGTAGTTCTGATAATTTGCAACAGGATTTACTCCGTTAAAAGCATCGTCATACGAAGTATGATATGAAACCGAAAATCCGTTTAAAGAGCTTACAAAAAACGGAACATAATCTGAAAGGTTTACGGTTTCGGTATCGTCTTTCCCGTTATCACAAATAGAAACCGTATGACTGCGTGTGATAAGTTCCAGATTACCGACATTTATGGTAACCCGTTCGCTTTCGCATTTGCCAACGGTTTGGGTTACGTAATACGTTATATTGGTCAAAATTACCGTAGAATCTTCTATGGGGGAATCTCCGTGTAGTGAGCTGTAAAACGTAAGATTTTCTCCCGAAATATTCAAATCGGAGAGTTTCATTCCCTGAAAATAGCAAGGCTGTACGCTATCAAACACAGGAGGTGCAAGAGGAGGCAGAAAATTCATCTGAACAGGCTGTCTGATAAGAGTAGGGCAGTTTTCTGCTATTTTTTCCATATAATAGGTTGCTCCGTCTGTAATCAGAAAATCATCAGCTAACGGAGTTTGCGAACTCATAGAACTGTACCAGCTGATATTAAAATCATTAGGCACAATATCTCCTATGGTTGCAGTAGGAGTATCTTCATAGCAAAAATCATAGCTGTCCAAAAACAATGTTTCTACATCGCAAGGGGAAAGTTTGAGGACGAAAGCTACATTTTCATAAGTCATATTGCCATTGAAAATATAAGAGTCTGTATATAAAATATATTCATTAAACGGGTGTGGGTCAAAATCTGCCATCTCCCTAAAACGACCTCCCAAAAGAATATTATTGTCTGTATCAATTTCAATAGCACGTGGATTTATATCTAATCTTTTGAAATCAATCAGCTCTCCTGCCGGATTAGATTTTAGTAAAAAAGACTCTTCTCCGTTTGTTTCTAAAACAATATTATCTGCATAATGTAAGCTTTGAGAACTTGAATTAACTACGGATATCAACTCTCCGGAATTATTAGTATTAAAATCTATAATATTTTGATTTCCTGTTCCGTAAAGCGGGATATTCCAAATATGATTCCCGTTCACGTCCATTCTGAAAAAAACTGAATTCTCTGAAAAACCACTTACAGGAGGTAAGTTACCAATAACCGTATTATTAAACTGATAAGACGGAGCTTCGGAATAGGTAGAAAAAAAATAAAGATTATCCGATGTATCTGTATGTATTTTTCTATTAAAAATAATCGGAGCACTGGTCGAATAATGAACAAAAGGATTACTGTTTAATTCATTAATCCAGCTTTCATTACCATTAGGCAACAGCTTACAGATAAACTCCGAAGAAGGGTTTTGAAGTGTAACACCTCCAAAAGTAAAATTATCAAGATAAGTCCCCTGACAATAAATATTGTTCTGACTGTCAAGACCAACCGCAAAAATAGCATTAGGATTACCGCTATTGTTATATGTTTTGTCCCAAATAAGATTGAGGTTACTGTCTAATTTACAAATATAAGCCCGAAACCATTTATTAAAATGTATAGGTAGGTCAAACTCCGTAGTAGCACCAACTACAACTATATCGTTATTGCTATCTACTTCAATATCTTCAATAACAATGTTTTCAAAGAGAATATCGTCTATATAATGACCGTCCTGACCGTCTAATTTCAGGACAACTCCATAATAGGTGTTGTGTGTTAAATTTTCGTAAACATTAACCGGATTAAACGCAGGGTGGTAATCAGGGTTAAAACTTACCGGAGCCAATGTAGTTTGTTGAAACATACCACCAATCAATAGGTTTCCGTCAGTATCTAATGCTAATTTTATTCCCTCAGGGTTACTTAAAAGAGATAATGTAGAAGTTGGTATCTTTCTGACCCATAAAACATTCTTGTTTTCGTCTAACTTAACAATGGAACTCCTGTAATTTCCTAAAACTTCAGCAGTATATATTTGATTTCCAAAATCGTGAGTTCCCACGTGTCCTCCAATTACATAAACTTCATTATTGCTATTGGTTACTATATTACGGACATAAGAAGAACGACTCCCGTCATTTTCTCCCATCACGCTTGGAATGGTATAAACCCATTCCAATTCTTGAGCAAAAGAAATTGTAGGGATACCCAAGCATATAAACAATATACAAGGATTCTTTAATATAAATTGTGATATTTGATTAAAAAAAGTCATTTTATAAATAAGAAACAATATCAAAAGTATTAAATATACTTCTAAAATTACTTCGTCAGCTTAAGCAAATCTAAACTGACGAAATAATCATTTTTAAGACATAATTCAAAGATTATGGGCAAGTCATCACATAACTTTCATCAATTAAAACAGGTGTTATTACACCTTCTTCTTCAGGGTCAAGACCATTAAGTATGGCATAATGAACAGCACAAGCCTTGGTTTCGAACCAAGCATAACCAATAGGAAGGCTTAATCTCCAAGCTTTAACAAGAGCTTCCTCCATAACAACATTCTCAATTTCAACAAGTGGCTCAACAGAGCCTATGTTTTGAGAAGAAAAAGTTGGCATCGCAGCCAACAAAGCGATTGATAAAATGATTTTTTTTATAATTTTTACGTTTTATGATTAATAATATGGCGAATATACTGAATTCTGTTTGCTTTCGCAAAATTTATACTAAAAAGCTACAAACTATAATCTTCAAAAGCCTTAATAATCAACTTATTTTCGATTTGTTGGTCGATTTTGAAATTTCCGATTTGGTCAAGAAGTACGAATAATATTTTTCCGTATTGGTTTTTTTTGTCGAAAGATAACAATTTGATGATTTCTTCAATATCGTTTTTGTCAAATTCCACAAACGGATAAATCGCTGTAAGAACGGTTTTTATTTCGAGGTAATCTTCGGCTGAAATCAGTCCTTTTTTGAAAGACAGAAAGCTCTCTAAAATCATTCCGATTGCGATTGCTTCTCCGTGAAGTAAGGTTTGTTTTTCGGAATTTTCCAAGCAATAACTTTCGATTGCGTGTCCGAGTGTATGTCCGAAATTCAGCCCTTTTCGGATTCCTTTTTCGGTTAAATCTTCCGAAGTGATTTCGGCTTTTATCTCAACCGAACGGATAATGAGTTGGTCTAATTCCGTTAAGTCTATATTTTGAAAATCAGATAGTTTTTTCCAATAATTTTTATCCTGAATCAGTCCGTGTTTGAGCATTTCTGCATATCCCGAACGGGTTTCTTCATTGGGCAAAGTGTCCAAAAAACGAAAATCAATCAGAATCATTTGAGCATTGGTAATCGTTCCGATTTGGTTTTTGAGGTTTCCTAAATCTACTCCCGTTTTTCCTCCGAGAGAGGCATCAACCATTCCGAGCAGGGAAGTGGGAACATTGACAAAATCAATTCCACGCTTGAAAACCGATGCCACAAAACCCGAAATATCGGTAATCATTCCTCCTCCCAATCCGATAATCAGGCTTTTTCGGTCAGCTCCGAGTTCGATAAGAATATTCCAAAGCTCTGTACAGGTGTTTATGTTTTTGTTTTCTTCACCCGATTCGATTTCGATAACTTCAATTTCGGTTTCCGTTGCCAATTCAGGTAAAAAAATAGGAGAACAAAACTCATTCGTATTAGTATCCGTCAAAACGAAAATTTTGGAATAGTTTTTTGTTTTGAGTAATTTGTTCAGATATTCGTATCCGTTTTGAGAATAGTAGATGTTCATTAGTTTGACTATTTATATACAGGAAATTTCACATAAAAAATTGTTCCTTTTCCGATTTCGGTTTCAAACCAAATTTTTCCTTTATAGCTTTCGATTATGTTTTTGATGATTCCGAGTCCGAGCCCCATTCCGCTTGTTTTGGTTGTGAATTTCGGCTCAAAAATACGGTTTTTATTTTCTATCGAAATTCCTTTTCCGTTATCCTCAACCGAAATCAGAATATCATCGTTTTGCTTTTCGATAGTTACAATTACCTTTGGATTGGGGTTGTTTTCGTCTATGGACTGAATGGCATTTTTGACCAAATTCGTAATCACACGAATCAGTTGTGTTCTGTCCATCAACGTGAAAATTTCTTTTTCGGAAGAATGGAACTCAATATAATTTTCGTTAAAAATATCCAAAGCCAAATCAACCGTATTCACTACATTCAGACTTTCGTTTTGTTGAGCAGGCATCGAGGCAAAGTTTGAAAAAGCAGAGGCAACCGAACTCATAATATCTATTTGCTGAATGAGAGTTTGCGAATAATCGTTCAGTTTTTGCTTGATATTCGGGTCGTTCGGGTCGAATTTCCGTTGAAAGCTCTGAACTGTAAGCCGCATAGGAGTAAGCGGATTCTTGATTTCGTGAGCTACCTGTTTTGCCATTTCTCTCCAAGCCTCTTCTCTTTGACTTTGAGCTAATTGCGTAGCACTTTCTTCGAGCTTATCCACCATTTCGTTATAAGCATCAATAACCAAGTTGATTTCACGACTTGCCTCTTTTACTTCGATTTTTTCGTTTTTCTTGTTCAGATTGGTTTGTGTGATTTTTCTCGAAATTTCCTGAAGTGTTTTTGTGATATAATTCGACAAGAAATAAGCGAGAATAATCGCAATCAAAAGCATTACTCCATACACCTGTAAAAGTCGGATAAGAAAGCTTTTCAGCTCATCATCATAAAATCCGTCATCTTTGATATGCGGTAAACAAACGATTCCCAAAGGTTTGAATTTCAAATCTTTAATATACGTGTAAGACGAACGGAATTTATCTTCATCAATGGTTTTTAGTTCAATATATCTTTTGTCGGACGAGCCTCTGATGGCTTTCAGTATAAAAGGCTGAACGGGTGGGGTAGGAGCATCAACCGAAAACTGCCCTCTCGAAGAACGGATAAAATTTCCGTCCAAATCATAGATGATTATTTCAAGGTTATGAATGTTGGAAAGTTCGTGAATTTTATCCTTAAAAATAGCCGACAGATTTTCGGAAGTCAGCGGATAAGTTGTGGTTTTCAGTACATAATTAATATGCTCGTGAATGGAATTTTCCTTTTTTTCGAGTCGGTCTTCGTGGTATTCACGAGCTTGTTCCTGAAACTGATAAATCGTGATAAGAACTATCAAAGCAGAAGCTACAAGCGTCAGGAAAATCATCGAAAGGAAGATTCTCATTCGCAGGGATAAACGCTTTATTTTTAATTTTGTGTTCAGGGTTTCTGGTTTAGGATAAAAGCAAATTTACAAAAAGTTAGTGGAGTTTTTTCTCCAAAACAAAATCTTCCATAAGATAACCGTTTCCGATGTCAATATCTTCGGTTTTGATGTTTTTGTAACCGAGATTCTCGTAGAAATTCAGAGCTTTATTAAATCTGTTTACGTTTAGAGTAATAGATTGTTGTTTGTTTATTTGTGCTAATTCTTCTGCTTTTTTCATCAGAATTTTTCCGATTCCTTTTCCTTGAGTAGTTGGAAGAATATAAATCTTATGAATTTTCGCAACCGATTGATTTTGGTAATTTAGCTCAACGGACATAAATCCTAACGCCTTATTATTTTCTTTCGCTAAAACGAAATGATGTTTTTTGATTTCAATTTGTTCTTCAAGCGATTTTTCGGAATACATCATCTCTAACATATACCCGATTTGTTCTTTTGAGAGAATTTCCTCAAAAGTCGGATACCAAGTTATGTGAGCTATCTCCTGAATAGTCGGAATGTCTTGGATTGTGGCTTTTTCGATTGAAATCATTTATAAAAAATCTGTGCAATCTGTGAGAGGAAATTATTCCTTTTTCTTCTTTCCGTTATTGAATTTAATTTTTCCGATACTTGGTTTGGTGTCTTTTTTGGGAGTGAATTTCTTAACGGGTTTCTTTTCGGAAGCCTCTGCTTTCTGTGTTCCGTTCTCTTTGCTCTTTGCTCTTTGTTCTATTTTCTTATTAGCTAAAACCTCTTTCGGATTCTTTGGATTTTCTTTTGTTCCTCGTAAATGGATAACCAATCCGTTGAGGAAGTTTCTCAAAATTTGGTCTCCACATTCTTTATAATTCGGGTGGTCTTCACTTCGGAAAAATGCTCCCAATTCTGCCTTTGAAATTCTGAAATCCACTAATTGTAAGATTTCCACGATTTCGTCATCTCTTAATTGTAGAGCTACACGAAGTTTTTTAAATATATCGTTATTTGTCATTTTGTGTCTGATTAAGCAACAAAGGTAAGAATATACGTAATATAAAAGTGATTTTTTGTACTTTAGTCATCAGAATTTAAATCTATAAACGTGGCTTTCGTGCAGACAAAATGGATAATCATCATTGAGCTTATTTATATATTGCTTATTATTGCTACTTGTGTACGTATTATTTGGGATACGCGTTCGGTTAGCAAGACGTTAGCTTATCTGATGTTGGTAATTTTTATTCCGATTTTGGGAATGGCTTTTTATTTTTCGTTTGGAGTAAATTATCGAAAACGAAAAATTTATAACAAGAAATTAGAAATTGATCAATATTTTCAAAAGGAATTTGAGATTAGGCAAAAGGAGAATAATCAAAGAGTTTCGAGTTTGAAAACAAGCTCACTTCTTAACAACAGAAAGCTGATACATCTGTTGTCCAATGAAAATTCTGATAACTCTTTTATACTTCCAAATTCCGAAATAAAACTTTTGAATAACGGAGAAAATCTGTACCCGTTGATGTTTGACAAAATCCGGAAAGCCAAAAAATACATTCATATCGAATACTATATTTATGAAGATGATGTCATCGGAAACGAACTCAAAGATTTGCTTATCCAAAAGGCAAAAGAAGGGGTTGAAGTTCGTTTTATTTATGATGATTTCGGAAGTAAATCCATTAGACGAACCATAGTAAAGGAGCTTAAGGATGCAGGAGTTCAAGCGTTTCCGTTTCATAAAATACGGCTGATATTTTTGGCTAACCGACTCAATTACCGCAACCACCGAAAAATTGTGATTATTGACGGAGAAACTTCGTTTGTCGGAGGTATTAATGTTTGTGATAAATATATCAATCAGCCGAAAAATAAGCTGTATTGGAGAGATACACACCTGATGATTAAAGGCTATTCTTCATTGGCTTTACAAAGGGTTTTTCTTTCGGATTGGAACTTTTGCAGTAGCGAAAATATTCCTGTAAATTCCGACTATTTTCCGTTTCAGGAAATGGAAGAGCCTGTTAATTTGTATGCTCAAATTGTATCAAGCGGGCCTGATTCGGATTTGCCGAATATTCTCTATGCTATAATTCAGGCTGTGAATTTGGCTCAAAAAGAAATTCTACTCGTTACTCCGTATTATATTCCTGATACCTCTTTGCAAGAGGCTTTGATTATTGCTTCTTTAAGTGGAATTGATGTCAAACTGCTCGTGCC
The DNA here is from genome assembly GCA_934675205.1 of uncultured Flavobacteriaceae bacterium. Lineage (GTDB taxonomy): Bacteria > Bacteroidota > Bacteroidia > Flavobacteriales > Flavobacteriaceae > Flavobacterium. The sequence continues at coordinate 150,012 of CAKUPQ010000002.1, forward strand.
GAAAATGGGAGATTCAAAAGTCGTAAACACAGCAACACAATCATTTTTTGAAGGATTGTTGAAGGCAGGGGCGAAGATTTATTTGTACGAAAAAGGTTTTGTTCATTCCAAGGTTTTTGTAATTGACGGAAAACTGGCTTCGGTCGGAACTGCCAATTTGGATATGCGAAGTTTTGATTTGAATTTTGAGGTTTCGGCTTTGATTTATGATGAAGAAATTGCTGCGGAAGTGCGAGATTCTTTCTACGAAGATTTAAAAGATTCGGTTGAGATTACATACGAGCAATGGCAACAACGTCCGAAAATCAGACAGATAGGGGAGAAAATAGTGCGGTTGGTTTCGCCTTTTATGTAGTTATTCTTTCTCGGAAATTTCCACTTCGTACATTACCTCAAAAATCTCGAAAACCATTTGGGAGTCTTTTTTTCGGACAGCGATTTCGATTTGGCAGTCGAGTTCTAATTTTTGTCCGACAACATTCAGATTTTTTTCTTTGATAACTCGCATTACTCGGTTCATATCCTTGTAACCGAATTTTATCAGGTAGTGTTTGTCAATGGTTTTTTCGATAATTTCGGAATTTTCCAAAGCCATTTTGGCTGTTTCCTTGTAAGCTGTTACAAGTCCTCCGACTCCGAGCTTTACTCCCCCGAAATACCTGACCACAATTACCAAAATATCAGTAACCTCAAACGACTGAATTTGTCCGTAAATCGGAAGTCCTGCACTTCCGCTTGGCTCTCCGTCATCATTGGCTCTGTAATGAATTTGCTCCGTTCCGATTTGAAACGCATAGCACCAATGCCTTGCAGAATAATGCGTTTTTTTGATTTCGTCCAAAATAGATTTGACCTCATCTTCCGAATGTACAGGAAAACAATATCCGAAGAATTTGCTGTTTTTTTCTTTGTACAACACTTCTTCGGAGGGAAGTTCTATGGTTTTGTATGTGTCTTTTTCCTGCAAAGTTTTATGTTATGATTATTTAATAATATTTTGCAAAATTAAGGGAAAACTCCTCAATTAAAAGTACAGATTACCGACATTCAAAAAATATTAGTTGAATTCTTTTATTATTTCGGAGATAGTTGTATTTTCGCACACTTGAAATTTAAAAACTATAACATTAATTAAAGTATAGAAAATGGCAGTTTTATCAAAAATCAGACAACGTTCGCTTTTAGTAATTGCAGTAGTCGGAATATCTTTAGCCGCTTTTGTAATCGGAGATGCTATCAACAGTGGAGGTTTCGGAGATTCCGGAAGATATGTAGGTTCGGTTAACGGAAAAGACATCAGTACAAACGAATTCCAAATGAAAGTTGCGAATCAGGAACAACAGAATCCAAACGCATCAAGACTTATGGTTGCAAACAGCATCTGGAATCAGGAAGTAAAAAGTGCTTTGTATGAAGAGCAGTTCGACAAATTAGGTCTTCGTGTAGGGAAAGCTCAAATTCAGGGAATCCTTGAGCAAAGCGGACAAGCCATGTTTTTGGACGAAGCAGGAAGATTCAGTCAGGATAAATTCGACCAATATATCGAAATGGTAAAAGTTCAAAACCCAACTCAGTGGAGACTTTGGTTGGAAGATTATGAAAAACAACTTGAGAATTTTGCCAAAGAACAAGAATACAACACCTTGGTTAAAGCAGGTATCAATGCTACAGGTTTTGACGGAAAAGTAACATACGAAAGAGAAAGTAACAAAGTTAATTTTGATTATGTGGTTATTCCTTATACTACTATTAATGATGATGAAGTAAAGGTTTCTGATGCTGAAATCATCGAATATATGAAGAAAAAAGGAAATCAATACAAAGCAGACGATTCTCGTGATTTGGAGTATTTCCTGATCGAAAGCAAAGCATCTGATGCAGATATTAAAGAAATCGAAGATAGAGTAGCTTCACTTTTAGAACCCAAAACGGTTTATAACGAAACGACCAAACAAAACGAAGTTGTTCCGGGATTTGCTGAAATTGAAAATGTTGAAGAATTTGTAAACTCAAATTCGGATATTCCGCTTGACGAAAAATATGTTTTTGCCAAAGACCTGCCATCAATGACAGAAACGTCTGTGGGTGCGGTAACTTCGTTGTACAAAGAAAATGATTTTGTTAAAGTTTCGAGAATATTAGACAGCAAAATCGTTGCAGATTCGGTTAAGTCGAGCCATATCATTATTCCTTATGAAGGAACTATGGGTTCTCAAGTTACCACATCTAAAGAAAGTGCAGAGAAAAAAGCAGATAGCGTTTTTGCTTTGGTAAAAAACAGCGATGCTAAATTCAGAGAAATTGCTAACGAAATCAACACAGACGGAACCAAAGGAAACGGAGGAGAAATCGGTTGGGTAATGTATTCTCAAATTACGTATGACGGATTTGACAAAGATTTTGCCGAATTTATTTTCTTCAATCCTAAAGGAAGTATTCAGGTAGTTCATACTAAATTCGGATACCACATCATCAAAGTTGATGATACAGGAAGTAGAGCTACGGCTTATAAAGTAGCTACTATTGCTCAACAAATCGAGCCGTCTAATACGACAAACGATGAAGTGTACAGCTTTTCACAAAAAATTGAAATGGAGGCTCAAAGCAAATCATTTGAAGATTTGGCAACAGAATATGAATTGACTGCTGTTCCTTTAAACGGAATTACTGCTATTGAAGAAAACCTTGCAGGACTTGGAGCTCAAAGAAGTATAGTTTCGTGGGCTTTTGGAAAAGATGCCGAAAAAGGAAGTGTAAGACGTTTTGATATTTCGCAAGGACACGTAATTGCCAAAATCAAAAATATAAATGACAACGGATTCCAATCTGTGGAAAAATCAAGAGCTTCAATCGAACCGATTGTAAGAAACGAGAAAAAAGCAACTCTTATTAAAGGAAAAGTAAATGGAACAACCCTTGAAGATATTGCTCAGGCGAATAACGAAACTGTAAGGTCAGCAACGGCACTTTCTCTTGCTAACCCAATGATACAAGGGTTAGGGCAGGAGCCAAAAGTAGTAGGAAGAGCTTTAGGAATGGAGGCTGAAAAAGTTTCGGAAGCTATTGAGGGAACTGCGGGAATTTACTTCGTAAAAACTCAAGCTGTTGTTAAAGCACCTGAACTTCCAAACTATGCAACTTATTCTAACAGAATAAAAACCCAAAATCAAAATGCATCTCAAGGAAAAATATTTACTTCGTTGAAAAATAATGCAAAAATTGAAGATAATAGAATCAATTTAGGATTCTAAAAAAAATAAATAGAGTACCAAAAAAGGCGGTTTGAAATTTTCAAACCGCCTTTTTGTTTTTCGTAATGACTCACTCAAATGTTAAGGTTTATATTGTAAATGCTTTAAGGTTTTTCCGACTAAAGTTTTTTTTCCAATAGTTTTGAAACCTAATTTCAAGTATAATTTTTCGGCTTTTGGATTGTTGTTATCGACTAACAGACCGAGAGTTTTATTTTGTTGTACAACATATTATTCTTCAATAAGAAATTCAAAGATTTTTGAACCGATTCCTTTTCCTTGTTGGTTTGGGTTTACTCCCATACAATCAATATAAATTTCTCTTGCTTGAGTTTCATCTTCAGGATTGAAATCTCTTCCGAAATTATCTTTGATATATTGAGCTACAGGTTGTCTTAACTCGTGTAATTTCCCTCCGTCATACAAACAAGCTGTTCCAACAATTCCGTCTTTGTTTTCGACAATCCAACAGTTTTCATACGAATATTGATTTCCTTTTTCGGAAGTCATTGTATTTAAAAAATCGGTTGCTTTTTTGTGTGATTTTTCTCCGATAAATTCATAAACAATATCTTCCATAGCTAATAATAAATACGGAACAATAAATTTTGAATCTTTTTGTTTGGCTTTTCGGATTTTCATTTTCATTAAAAAAAAATCAAAAAGTTATAACCAATTTTTAATTCTATTAAAAAAAGAGGTTTCTTCTATGAAATCTGATATTTTTAATCTGGTTTTAATTTTTTTATCTTCAACATCCCAAATTTGAGTCAAAGATTCCCAATGCATCCAACTACTACCTTTAAGCTTTTTGTTTTTTATCTTTAGACTTCCAATTACCGAAATTTCCATTTCTATACTTTCTTCACTGTAGAATTTTGCATAAAAGTAAGAGATTCTAGGATAGTAATATTCTTCTATAATTCTTCCATCACTATAATATTTAAGACTTGCTTTTTTTAAATCATTTAAATTTGGTTTTTGTTCTTTTTCAAGATTAGAAATAGCTATTAGGTTTAGTCCGTATTCAGTATTTTCTTCATCATCAATTACTAAAGCACCTCCATATTTTCCATTTTCTAATTTGAAAACTAAACAATCCCCTTTTTTGAATATCGAATTATATAATTTTTTCTTTATTCTTTTTTTAGCTGTCTTTTTAACTGTAGATATTTTAATGAGGAATTTATTGAGTTTCTGTTCTCTTTTGATGATATCTGATTCCGAGGAATCTAAATCTCTCCATAATTCCAAGTCATTTTTTGATTCTATAATATCTCTAACTTTGTCAAATACTTTTTCATCAAGAGATTTACATTGCCATTGTAAGTCAGCTATTGCAAACCAAAAATTATTAGAATCTTCATCAGAATCTAAACTCTCATCATATTTTTTGATTATATTTTGAGTGATAGTATTTACATCAATCCCTTCATTATAAAGTTCTAAGAATTCGTGTTCTATGTCTTTATATAAGTCATTATCAGAAATATCTACACCCCAAGTTCCCATGTCTCTAGCTTTTTTGTTCTTTATTAAAATAAACCAAATAATAGTACATTTGTTTTTCTTCGTCCCAACCTTTTTCGACAAATTTTTCGGCACTTTCGGAGTTGATGAAATCTAATTTTATCTGAATATTCGTATCGAGTTCGATAATATTTTTCATTTTTCTACGAACATCAGTAACCGCATTATTAGCAATCGGGAAATTCGTAATATCTTCGATAGAATATTTTTCAGCTTTATCAACTTTATAGTTTTTAAACTCGGGAATCAAATCAGGATTGTCTAAAACTTCGTTCAAAAAGTTGCTTTCTTCAAACTCATCATTTTTGGCGAAATAATTGACCGAACGATTCATAAACATTACTTCCTCTTTTTTGTCTTCTGCAGGAAGTACCACATCTTTTGCAAAATCCTGAACGAATTTCAGATACTTTTTGGTCATAAAATTTTCGTCCTGAAAAGCATCAACATTCAAAAAATGTTCTAACCAATATTTAGCGTCATAACGGTTGTTGTCCACACTCAAAATCTTGTAGCCCTCCTCTTTTTTATAATTGAAAATAAGACAACCTTTGTCTAATTTGTTCAGACTGATTCCTTGTTGCAGAATCAAATCAAGGTTTGTTCCTTTTTCTTCGAATTGCAAAAAGTCGTGCTTTAACTCACTTTTAAAGATTCCGATGGCATCAACTACGTTGTTGTCAATCGAAACATTGGTCAGGTAGGTTACATAAACCTCTCCGTTTTTGATGTGAGGGTGGTTTGATTGTTCGTATAAATGCTGTGTGATTTTCTTTGAAGTTTCGTGAGCATTACCCGGATTGGTAAATAATTCGCTTACCAAATTATACATTTCGTTGTATTCCAAATCCACTTCGTGAGCAAATTGGAAATAATTTTCTTCTTTTTCTCGGAATGGCTTAAAGAAAAATTCTTTTAATAGAGGATTTAGCTCATCTGTAATCCTGTACGGATTTTCCGATAAAAAGATAGTTTCTCCTTTGTTTTTGTTTCCCACTCTGTGAATGGAAAGGTTGTCAATATTGAGGTTAAATAGGTTTATCATTTTTTGTTTTAGGTTGATAGACCTGACGGGTTTTAAAAACCTGTCAGATCTGAAATTTATAAATTAATTCCAATTATCATCAGAAAAATCATCATATCCTCCTCCGAAATCATCATCTCCGAACATATCCAAATCATCTTCGTCTAAATCGTCTTCAAAATCGGAATATATATCATTTTCGTCAAAATCAGCATCGAAACTCTTTTCGTCAATACCCGAAATTTCTCCGTGAGCAAACAAAAGAGCAGGATAGGTTTCTCCGCTTTCTTCTTCTTCGATAGCTCCTAATTCCACAAAAAATGTGAACATATTCAGAAAATCATACACATAAATTATCTTGGTCTGTTCCTGATGTAAAATATCTTTCAAGACAAAATCCTGCATCGTGCTTTGTTCTCCTTCAATATCTCCCGTATCAAAAAGCGGAATTTCATCTTCCTGATTCCATTTGTCATCACAGGTGTAAAACGATGCCATTTCGCTTCCGTCAAAACCAAAAGCATTGCTAATTGTGTTGTGTAAATCTTCAAGAGTATCGGTATGTAAAATCGCAATATCTCTGAAAATATCTTCTTCTGTATCGAGTATAACTCTGAATTTGTAAACCATAATCGTAAAAAATTGAACTGCAAATTTAATCAGAAAAATTCATTTTTGAAGTAATTTTATTTTTGTATTTTAGCCCCATATATTTAATAAAAATATCAGTAAATGAAACTCAAAAAAATACTTATTCTGTCTTACCTGTTGATTGCAGGTCTTGCCTTTCAATCGTGCGGAAGTTCTAAAAAAGCATCTTCTACAATAACCTCTAAAAGCACCTCAAATCTGAAAACCAAACCGTATAAGAAAAAAGTGGTTGCCTGTTATTATCACGATAAGTTTAATGGAAGAAAAACAGCAAGTGGAGCTATTTTTGATAACAAAAAACAAACTGCGGCTCACAAAAAACTGCCTTTCGGAACGGAGGTTAAAGTAACCAACAGAGCTAATGGAAAATGGGTGCGTGTGATTATAAACGACAGAGGTCCGTTTGCCAAAGGGAGAGAAATTGACCTTACCAAAAAAGCATTTATGGATATTACTGATGACCCTAAAAAAGGTTTGTTAGATGTTGATATAGAGATTGTAGAGAAATAAATTTTAGTCGAAAGTCCAAAGACATATCCAAACAAAAAACCTCACAGCTTGTAAACTGCGAGGTTTTTTATAATTCGTAATTTGAAATTCATAATTAATTACCAGCTTCCCGAGGCTCCACCACCTCCGAAGCCACCACCTCCGAAGCCACCACCAAATCCACCACCTCCGAAACTTCCTCCTGAAAATCCACCTCCAAAAAAACCTCCACCTCTACCGGAATTTCGTCCTAAACTACTCAGAATAATAATATCTGAAGCATCAAAACCTCCTGTACTTCCGTTTCCTCCTCCTTTATTTTTGGAAATAATTATAAACACAAAAACGATAAATACAAACACAATCAGTATCGGGATAATCGAATCTCCCGAATTGACCTTGTCGTTTTTATATTCTCCACTCATCACCTGCATTATCGAAGTGGTTGCTTTGTCGATTCCTGCAAAATAATTTCCTTTTCGGAATTCGGGAACAATTTGAGTTTCGATAATTCTTCTCGACATAGCATCGGTCATCAGATGTTCTGTTCCGTAACCTGTAGAAATATTGACTTTTCGGTCATCAACCGCTACCAAAAGAATAATTCCGTTGTCTTTTCCTTTTTGACCGATTCCCCATTTATGCCCTAAATCGGTTGCAAATCGTGCTATCTGTTCTCCTCCCGTTGTGGGAATTGTAATCACTACGATTTGAGTCGAAGTAGAATCGGCATAATTGATGAGTTTTTGTTCGATATGTTTTTGTTCGGAATCGGATAAAACGCTTGTTCCTAAATTGTAATAGCTCGTCTGAAAAGAGGGTTTCCCGGGAATTTCCACACTTTGCGAAAACCCGAAAAACTGCATCAGAAGTAAAAATACAACTGCAAAATATTTGAGTATTTTTAAGATAAGCTGAACCATTATCCTTTTGAAATTTCGTTTGGAAGTTCGTCGCTGTCGGATATATCATACGGAAACAAGGTTTTTAGTTTTGTTCCTGCTTTGAGGATTCCCTCCACCAAACCTTGTTTGTAGTGGCCGTTTTTGAAATGCGAAATAACCACATCTTTGGTTTTGTCCCAAAAATCGGTTTCTACCAAATTGTTAATGCCTTTATCTCCCAAAATCACAAAGCTATGGTCTTGTACTCCAACATAAAAAAGCACTCCATTTCGGTTTTGGGTATTTTCCATTTTCAAGGAATAAAAAACCTCTTGAGCCCTTTCGAAAGGGGCTTTTTCCGTATGGTTTTCGATATGTACTCTGATTTCTCCCGAAGTTTTGTTTTCGGCTGTAATAATAGCATTTATTATTTCCTGCTCTTCTTTTTCGGTTAAGAAATCTTCTGTTTTGGACATAGTTATAAACTTATAGAACTTCACAACTTCGACAGAGTTTAAAACTCTGCCGAAGTTAATAATTATTAAAACTGAATTTTCGGTGCTGTTTCTGCTCCTTCTTCTGATTTAAAACGAGCCATTTCGTCAAAACCTAACATTCCTGCAAACAAAGCATTCGGAAGTGTTTTGATTTTTTTGTTGTACACATTTGCGGCCTCGTTATATCTATCACGGGTTACGTTAATTCGGTTTTCCGTTCCCTCAAGTTGCGACATCAATTCCAAAAAGTTTTGGTTGGCTTTCAAGTCAGGATATTGTTCGACAGTTACCAACAATCGGCTCAAAGCTCCCGAAACTCCTGTTTGAGCTTGTTGGAATTGTGCCATTTGTTCAGGAGTAATATTACTGGGGTCAATTGTGGTTTGAGTTGCTTTGGCACGAGCCTCTACAACAGCGGTAAGCGTTCCTTGTTCGTGTGCTGCTGCTCCTTTTACGGTTTCAACCAAATTCCCGATAAGGTCATTTCGCCTTTGATAACTACTTTCCACATTTGACCAAGCTGTTTCTGCATCTGCTTTAAGACGTACCATTCCGTTATAGGAAGAAAAGATAAGAATCACAATCACTGCAATAATTCCTACAGGTAATAACCATTTTTTCATAAGATTTCTGTTTTTAGTTTATTAGTATGATTTTTCTATTTTTCGTTACAACGAATTCTTCAAAGCCAAAAGTTCTGCTTTTACGGTTTCTAATTTAGTGATAATTTCAAATTTATCAAGCGTTTTTTGCTGATTTTCTTTCAGATGTATTTTTGCTCCCTCCAAAGTAAACCCTCTTTCTTTAACTAAATGATAAATTAGTTTTAGGTTTTTGATGTCTTCGGGAGTAAACATACGGTTTCCTTTCGCATTTTTCTTGGGTTTTAGGATGTCAAACTCCTTATCCCAAAAGCGGATAAGCGATTGGTTTACTCCAAAAGCAACAGCTACTTCTCCGATTGAGTAATATAATTTTTGTGGTAATTCGATGTTCATTTTTTTAGTTTAAACTTTAAACAAAATTAATCTAACGATTGATTCTCTTGTTGTGCTTGTTTAGAAATAACTTCAAATTCTTGAGCCGAAATATTTCCGTAATAGAAATTTATCGGATTTACTGCCTCTCCGTTTATGTGCACTTCATAATGCAAGTGAGGTGCTTCCGAACGTCCTGTACTTCCGACAAAGCCAATTATATCTCCACGTTTTACCCGTTGTCCTTTTTTTACATTGTATTTACTCAAATGAGCATAATAGGTTTCGTAGCCAAATCCGTGTTTTACGATGATAAGATTTCCGTATCCCGACATCGCATTATCGGCTCTTTCTACAACTCCGTCTCCTGTGGCAAAAACGGGAGTTCCTGTTTTGGCTGTAAAATCCATACCTGCGTGGAATTTTCGGATTTTCGTAAAGGGGTCGTTTCTATATCCGAATCCTGATGCCATTCTTGTTAATTGTTCGTTCTTAACGGGTTGAATCGCAGGAATGGCAGCTAATAATTCTTCCTGTGATTGGGCTAATTTATAGATTTCGTCTAACGATTTGGACTGAATGACCAATTCTTTGGTTATGATGTCCATTCTTTCGGAAGTGTTTTTGATAAGTTCAGAGTTGTCAAAGCCTTCCAAATCTTTATATCGGTTTACTCCTCCGAAACCTGCTTTTCGTTGTTCAAACGGAATCGGGTCAGCATTAAAATAAACCCTATACAAGCTGTTATCCCGTTCTGCAATATCGTGTAAAACTTCATCAATCTGATTCATTTTTTTGTTCAAAAGAGCATATCGGAACTGTAGATTTTCGATTTCTCTTTTTTGGATTCTGTCTTTCGGAGTATCAAGTATAGAGGTACTTACCAAAAGCCAAAAAGCTAAAAATCCGAATAAAGCAGATGAGAACAACCACAGAGCACCATACCCTATTTGTTTGCTACGTTTTGGCTTGATTTTCTTATACGCTAAATTTTCTGGGTCGTAATAATATTTTACTTTAGCCATATATCCTAAAATGTTCTATTTTTGCACTCTGTAATATACAAAGATATAAAAATTTAATTACGAATTAGGAATTACAATTAAACCTGTCTGCCGACAAGCAGGCAAATAAACGATTAAACGATTCAACAAAATATGAAATCTTCTGAAATAAGAAACCAATTTTTGACATTTTTCCAAGAAAGAGGGCACCTGATTGTTCCCTCTGCACCTATTGTTTTGAAAGACGACCCGACTTTGATGTTCAACAATTCGGGTATGGCTCAGTTCAAAGAATATTTTTTAGGAAATGCCACTCCGAAAAGCAAAAGAATTGCAGATACGCAAAAGTGTCTTCGTGTTTCCGGAAAACATAACGATTTGGAAGATGTTGGTTTTGACACCTATCATCACACAATGTTTGAAATGTTGGGGAATTGGTCTTTTGGGGATTATTTCAAAAAAGAAGCGATTGCCTGGGCTTGGGAATTTCTGACTGAAGTGTTGAAATTAGAAAAAGACCGTTTGTATGTTTCTGTTTTTGAAGGAAATGAAGCCGAAAATGTTCCGTTTGACCAAGAGGCTTGGGATATTTGGAAACAATACGTGTCTGAAGACCGAATTATTTTGGGAAACAAAAAAGATAACTTTTGGGAAATGGGAGACCAAGGTCCTTGCGGTCCTTGTTCGGAAATTCATATCGATTTGCGTTCAGACGAAGAAAGAAAAGCTGTTTCGGGAAAAAGTCTGGTCAATGCAGACCATCCGCAAGTGGTTGAGATTTGGAACAACGTATTTATGGAGTTTAACCGAAAAGCAGATGGTTCGCTTGAAAAACTTCCTGCCAAACACGTAGATACCGGAATGGGATTTGAGCGTTTGTGTATGGCAATGCAGGGAGTAACTTCCAATTATGATACTGATGTTTTTACGCCTTTAATCAAAAAAGTTGAGGAAATTTCAGGTTTCAAATACACAACCGACAACCGACAACCGACAACCGACAACCAAGAAAAAACCAACATTGCCATTCGTGTGGTGGTTGACCACGTTCGTGCTGTGGCTTTTGCGATTGCAGACGGACAACTTCCGTCAAATACGGGAGCAGGTTATGTGATTCGTAGGATTTTGCGTAGAGCTATTCGTTACGGATTTACGTTTTTGAATCTGAAAGAACCTTTTATTTATAAATTGGTTGAAGTGCTTTCTGACCAAATGGGAGAGGCTTTTCCGGAAATCAAATCCCAAAAATCATTGGTTGAAAACGTAATCAAAGAAGAAGAAAATTCGTTTTTAAGAACCTTGGAGCAAGGGCTTCATTTGTTGGAAAATGTAGTGAAAGAAACCAAAGGTAGTGTAGTTTCGGGGGTAAAAGCCTTTGAATTATATGACACTTTCGGTTTTCCGAAAGATTTGACAGCTCTGATTTTGAAAGAAAAAGGACTTTCTTTTGACGAAAAAGAATTTGAAATGGCAATGCAAGAACAGAAAAACCGTTCCCGTTCTGCATCGGAAATCGCAAAAGACGATTGGGTAATGCTTATTGACGGAAACGTAGAAACTTTCGTAGGGTATGACCAATTGGAGAACGAAGTAAAAATCACTCGTTATCGAAAAATTGATTCCAAAAAAGATGGGGTTTTGTATCAAATTGTTTTGAATAATACTCCGTTTTATCCCGAAGGAGGAGGTCAGGTTGGAGATAAAGGTGTTCTGTCATTGCGAGGAGGAACGACGAAGCAATCTGAAACAATCGAAATTCTTGATACGAAAAAAGAAAACAACCTGATTCTGCATATCACTAAAAAACTTCCTGAAAACTTAAACGGAAGTTTCACAGCCAAAGTGAACGAAACCTTACGTTCGGATTCTCAAAAAAATCACTCGGCTACACACTTGTTGCATCAAGGTTTGAGAGCCATTTTAGGAACTCACGTAGAGCAAAAAGGTTCGCTTGTGGCTCCGAATTACTTGCGTTTTGACTTTTCGCATTTTTCAAAAGTAACCGATGAAGAATTGCAACAGGTTGAAGATTTCGTAAACCAAAGAATTCAGGAGCAGTTGCCGCTTATCGAAAAGCGTTCTATCCCTTTCCAGCAAGCTGTTGACGAGGGAGCAATGGCACTTTTTGGAGAAAAATACGGAGATAATGTAAGAGCAATCCGTTTTGGAGAAAGTATCGAACTTTGTGGAGGAACTCATGTGAAAAACACAGGAGATATTTGGCATTTCAAGATTACTTCGGAAGGAGCTGTTGCAGCAGGAATCCGTAGGATTGAAGCTATTTCAGGAAGTGGAGTTAAACAATATTTTGCCAATGATGAAAATACGCTAAAAGAAATAAAAACAGCACTTAAAAATCCGCAGGATATTTTAAAATCCGTAACTTCATTACAAGAGGAAAATGCCAAGTTGAAAAAGCAAGTTGAACAATTATTAAAAGACAAAGCTAAAAACCTAAAAGGAGAGCTTCTGGCTGAAATCGAAGAAATAAACGGAATAAAATTCCTTGCCAAGAAAGTAGATTTAGATGCCAACGGAGCTAAAGATTTAGCTTACGAATTAGGAAGCAACAACAACAATCTGTTTTTAGTTTTCGGAACTATAACCGATGATAAACCGATGCTTACGTGTTATATCTCGAAAGAGCTTGCAGAAAGCAAAAACCTAAATGCAGGAAATGTCGTTCGTGAACTCGGAAAACACATTCAAGGAGGTGGAGGAGGACAAGCCTTTTTTGCTACAGCAGGAGGAAAAAATCCAAACGGAATGGATGAGGCTTTAGCAAATGCAAAAAGCTTTGTTTTGTAAGGAAAATTATAATCAAAAAAATCCCGTCTCATTCTAAAAAGAGACGGGATTTTTTTATATTGTAAAAAGAAGGATTAATACCAATCTGCGTGGTGTCTTTCTTCTCCAGGATAGAACATAATTCCAAAACTGAAAGTAGTAAAACCACCTGTCTTGTGGTTATAATTAGGATTAATTAGACTTCCGTCATAATAATAGTGCTGTTTTAAATTAAGAACATAAGTTAAATCAGCAAATAAGGCAACTTTGTCCGATATCTTGAATAATGGTGTAAGCCCAAGTTGTAGATGTCCTACTTTTTCATAGAAATCTTTTCCTTCAGGAGTTGCAAACGACACTCCTGCACCTGCGTGTGCCAACAAACCGAGGTTTTCAAAAGAACTATATCCCAAACCGAACATTTGCCCTACGTTATATACGGCTTCAGCTGTTAATTTATTATAAGCAATACCTAAATCAGAGTTTTTACTGTCTTTAAAACCGTGATGAGAATACGACAATCGAACACTCAAATGTTGAAGCTCTCTATTAAATCTGCTATAAAAATTGTAACGTCCTGAAATTTGAAAGGAGTTTAAACCAGCATAATTTCCGTCAATAAGGTCATTTTTTGGAGAGAGAGGCATTGCAAGTCCTCCAGAGGCTTCAATAGCAAAATGGTTAAATCTACCTGATTGTGCGTCAACTTGATTCAGCCCGAATAATATACAAAAAACTAAAGCAACTTTTTTCATTATATAATCTGTTATATCTGTGTTTTTTCTAAAAAGAATTTAACAAGGCACAAATATAAAGGTTTTTTTTGGGAGATAACAAAAAATAAAAAAATATCTTAATTTTTTTAAATACTTAACAGATTGATAATCTGTAAAAGGGTAAAAATTTAATGTTATTTTCAACCATTATTTCCGTTTTTTTAGAGGGTTACTCCTTTGTAATCAAAAACTCGACCCGTCTGTCAAGTCGAGGGTCTTGTTTTAATGGTTGCGAAGTGCCATAGCCTTTATAGGTCATTCTGTGTCTGGCAACTTTTCGGGAAATCAGATATTTATAAACCGCTTCTGCTCTGTTTTTGGAAAGTTCCCGTTTTCTTGTTGCTTTATCAACAGCATCTCTAACATTAGTAGGAGTACAACAGACGTGTCCTTGAATTTCGAAATGATAATTTTTGTATTTGTTCAGTAAAGCAGCCATTTTGTTTAGTTCTCGTTTTGATTCAGGAGTTAAAACACTGCTTCCTCTGGCAAAAAGAAGTTTTTTAAGATAAATTCGGTCTCCAACAATGTTTTTATCTGTTATTATTTCGTAAACACCGGGAATGTCAATAGGTTCTTCTTTGATTTCTTTGAGGTTGGCAACAACATCAACTCGTCTGTTTTTGGAACGGATTTCAGGCAGATTCTCAGTGAAATCATCATCTATTACAATTCGTCCTTTTCCCTCAATAGAAACAATGATTTTATTTTTGATTCCGTTTTCGGTAAGTTTGTCTTTTATAGCATTGGCACGATTAGTAGAAAGTACATAATTGTATTCGTCTCTTCCTCGGTCGTCGCAATATCCGTAAATAGAAATAGACTCAATCATAGTAGAGTCAAGAGCCTTGATAAAATTCAAAACAGATACTTTCTGGTCTTCACGAATGTTGTATTTGTCGAAATCAAAATAAACTGAATGTACGATTTCCTCTTGTGCAAAAGAAAAAGAGCTAATCAACAAAAGAAATAGGTAGTTTAGTTTGTTCATTTTTTAAGAATATTGTTATACTTTGTTTTATCATTCAAAATCTGTACCGCTTTTTGAATTTCGGTATTACTTTTCAGGTAATAATTATATAACCCCTCTCTGTACTGAAATCTTACAACCAATTCATCAACCAAAAGACGTTTGATTTCTTCTTTATTTTTGTCTAATTCGGTTTCGTTGCTTTTTTTCAAAGCCTGTAAAAGTGCCTCGTATTGAGCTGTGATATTTTGGTCAATTTGTTCTTTTTTAGCTGTTTCAAGGGTGTTTTCGAGTGCTTTTTGGGTTTCGGTATTGTACGAAAAATTCTCTTTTTTCAACCAAGCTTTCAAGTCGTTAAAATCACTATCGGTAATATTCGGAATTTTATTTCCGAGAGATTGATTTTTATAATAATAATGCGTTGCATAATCAAAGAGTCCGTCTTCCTGAATAAGAGCTTGGGTAATCGGGCTTAATTTCGATTCAGCTAATTCCATATCGGGCTGAACTCCTCCTCCGTCATAAACGGTTCTTCCTTTTCGGGTTTTGAACGCATTGAAATTTTCGTTTTTGACTGCCTTTCCGTCTTTGTCTTTATGCGAATAATCCAAAGCCTGAATACATCTTCCCGATGGAGTATAATATCTCGAAATAGTAACTTTTACCTGTGTTCCGTAGGTCAAATCAATCGGACGTTGTACCAATCCTTTTCCGAAACTGCGACTTCCTACTACAACAGCCCTGTCCAAATCCTGTAAGGCTCCCGCAACGATTTCGGAGGCAGAGGCACTACGTCCGTCAATCAGAATCACAAGCGGAATTTCGGTATCGACAGGCTCACGCGTTGTTCTGTAAATGTTGTTATGCTTGTCAATTCTTGATTTGGTTGTAGTTATGATTTCTCCTTTCGGAACGAATAAATTACAGATATTTACAGCTTCTCCCAAAAGTCCTCCGGGATTTCCTCTTAAATCCAGAATGATTTGGGTTGCTCCCTGATTTTTTAGTTCTTCGAGAGCAAAATGGGTTTCCCGACTTGCTTTTGCGTTGAATTGCGAAAGCACGATATACCCAGTATTATCATTGATTTTTGCATAAAACGGAACTGCTTTTACATCAACAGCATCAAGAGTGATTTCTCCGTCCGAAATTTTTCCCTGTCTTTTGTATTTGATATTGATTTTAGTTCCTTTCGCTCCCGACAAAAGTTGTGAAGTATCTTCCTTAAAATCTTCCAATTTAATATCTCCCACGTGGGTTATTTCATCTCCTGCTTTGAGTCCTGCTTTGTCCGCTGCATACTCTTTAAATACTTCTTTAAGGATTACTTTTCCCTCTTTTCGGTTTACGGTTGCTCCGATTCCGGTATATTCTCCGACACTGTTTATCTTGAATTTAACCACATCTCCCTCGTTGAAATAAACCGTGTAAGGGTCAAGTTCTTTGAGCATATTTTTTATGGCAATATCCATAAGCTCTCCGGGATTGGTTTCGTCCACATAGTTCATATTCACGGTTTTAAACATTGTGGTAAAGATTTCGATTTGCTTGGCAATTTCAAAAAAATCGTTTTTAAAACTTACACCCACAAAGAAAAACCCAACTAAAAGCGAGGTTATGATATATTTTTTTTTCGGTAGAAATTTCATTTTTATTGTTTGTTTTACAAAAATAATAAAACAAATATAGTCAAAAATGGGTTAAATATATTTAAAATGCAACCGATTTTTATGTAAATTTGCTTGTTATTACATATTCAATGAAATTTTTCCGTCTTATTTTATTCCTTTTTTGCTCTGTTTCGGGTTTTTCGCAAGTGCCTGACGGAGAAGATTTCTATCAACATAACCGAGTTGAAAAAGACACTATTAATATGCGTGAGTTTGACATCAGAAAAAAAGACAACGATACGCTTATCAAATCAAACGACTTGTATTATCGGGAAGACCAATTTTATTTCGGAATAACCTATAATTTGTTGCAAAACCGAACGGAGGGAATTTCTCAAAATGCCTTTTCAGCAGGATTTCATTTAGGGTTTTTGAGGGATATTCCTCTGAATAAAGACAGAAATATAGCCATTGCAATCGGAGCGGGATATTCGTTTAGTAATTACAGAACCAATCTGCATATTTCGGAAGTCAATAACGAAATTATCTATCAAATTGCAGAAGATTTCGACAGAAGTAAAATGTCTTTACACTTTTTAGAAGTTCCGTTTGAATTTAGGTGGAGGACATCAACTCCGAAAAATACAAAGTTTTGGAGGGTTTATCCGGGTTTTAAAGTGAGCTATTTGACATTTAGCCATTCCAAAATAACAGGAGATTTTCCGTCTGAAACCGTAAAAAATAATTCTGACCTCACTAAATTCCGTTACGGAGTTTATCTTTCTGTCGGACACGGGAATATTACTTTTCACGCAAATTACAACCTGAATCCGATTTTTGAAAATGCCTATATCAACGGAAATTCGATAGATATGACCTCTTTCAATTTAGGATTAATGTTCTATATTCTGTAAACGGAAAACAATGCAACAACCCTTCGAAATCTTAAAAAAACACTTTAAATTCGACAGTTTCAGAGGACTTCAAGAGCCGATTATCAACTCGGTTTTGGAGGGAAATGACACTTTCGGACTGATGCCTACCGGAGGAGGGAAATCACTTTGTTTTCAAGTTCCCGCTTTGGCTCAAGACGGATTGTGTTTGGTTGTTTCTCCGCTTATTGCCTTGATGAAAGACCAAATCCAAAATCTGCAAAAAAAGGACATCAAAGCCCTTGCCATTATCGGAAGTTTAAGCCCTAACGAAATTTCGGATTTGTTGGATAATGCTCTTTATGGGAATTATAAATTTCTGTATTTAGCTCCCGAACGATTGCAACAGGATTGGATTTTAGAACGCATTACTGCACTTCCGATAAATCTGATTGCGATTGACGAGGCACATTGCGTTTCTCAATGGGGACACGATTTTCGTCCTGCCTATCTGAACATCAAAAAATTACGGACACATCTTCTGAAAGTTCCGTTTTTGGCACTTACAGCCTCTGCCACCAATCGGGTTAAAGAAGATGTTATCAATCAGTTAGAGTTAAAAAACGCAAAAGTTTTCCAGTCCTCATTTGAACGAGGAAATTTAGCTTACAAAGTACTTGAAACGCAGGATAAATTCTATCAAATCGAAAAAATACTGAGAGAAAAAACTAATCCGTCTATTATATACGTACGAAACCGAAAGGCCTGTTTTGACGTTTCCAACAATCTGAATGCAATTGGGATAAAAGCAACCTATTTTCACGGAGGTTTACCGCTTTCCGAAAAGGAAAAAAATATGGCTTTATGGATAGACGAAAAAGTGCAGGTTATCGTGGCTACCAATGCTTTCGGAATGGGGATTGATAAGGCTAATGTTCAGAATATCATACATATACAGCTGCCTGAAAATTTAGAAAGTTACTATCAAGAAGCAGGACGAGCAGGGAGAAACGGAGAATACGCTCAAGCGGTTATGCTTGTGAATCAACACGATATATTACAGGCGAAACATCAGTTTTTGGAGGTTCTTCCCGACAAGGAATTTTTGACGAATGTATATATCAAACTCTTTAATTTTTTTCAGATTGCGTATGGAGAACTGCCTGAAGAACGCTTTGATTTCAGCTTTAACCGATTTTGTACGAAATACAATCTCCCGATTCTGAAAACCTATAATGCTCTTACATTTTTGGACAGACAGAGTATTATTTCGCTTTCGCAGGAATTTTCCAAAAAAGTAAGTTTGCAGTTCATCATTCCTACTAAAGAAGTTATCCGATATATGAGCCTGAATCCGAATGATGAAGAAATAATTGCGACTATTTTACGGACTTATTCGGGTGTTTTCGATGTTGAAACTCCGATAAATACGATTTCGATTGCCAAAAAATCAGGAGCTTCCGAACAAAAAGTTTTAGCTCTTTTGGATAAATTACATCAAATGGAAATTATTTCCTACAAAGCTCAAAATAATGATGCTTCGATAATTTTTAACGAAGTTAGGGAAGATGAAAGAACCATCAATCGAATTGCAAAATTCCTCATCACCCAAAATGAGCTGAAAACCTCACAACTCAATTCGGTAATCCATTATGCAACGGATAAAAAAAACTGTAAAAGTGTTCTTTTGCTCAACTATTTTGGGGAAGAAAACCCTCCGAAATGTGGCATTTGTTCTGTTTGTACTTTCGAAGAAATTCCCGATTTTGAGGTAAGACAAACTGCAATCAACATTTTACAAATCCTTTCCGAAAAACCACACTCCTCAAGAGAACTGGAACAGAAACTACATCTTTCACAAAATCAGGTTTTAGAAACTATACAATATTTATTGGAAGAAGAAAAAATCAGGATAAATCAGAGGAATGAGTATAGTTTGATAGAACACAGATAACACAGATTAAGCAGATTTTTCACAGATAAATTAAAAATCTCAGTAATCATAAAAATCTGTGTTATCTGCGTTCTATTTTCTATTCTCTATTTTCTGTGTTCTATTCTCTGTAAATTAGTACCTTTGTATCTTTGATTTTTTAGTTTTGAGATACTTTATACATTTTTCATATTTCGGAAAAAATTACCACGGTTGGCAGGTACAGCCTGATGCAGTTTCTGTACAGGAAGAACTTACCAAAGCCTTGTCGTTGTTGTTAAAATCCGAAATCGAAATTGTAGGGGCAGGACGAACAGATAGTGGAGTTCACGCAAAACAGATGTATGCTCATTTTGATTTTGACCAGGAAATTGACGGAGAAAACCTGACCAAAAAACTCAATTCTTTTCTTTCGAAAGACATTGCTGTTTTTTCGGTTTTTCGGGTAGATGATGAGGCTCACACACGTTTTGATGCAACCAAGCGAACGTACGAATACCACATTCATCTGAAAAAAGATGCTTTTAAAGGAGATTTCAGCTGGTATTTTTATCAGGATTTAGATGTGGAACAAATGAACAAAGCCTGTGAAGTTTTGTTTAGATACCATGATTTTCAGTGTTTTTCAAAAGTGAATACCGATGTTTTTACGTATAATTGTAAGATTTCGGAAGCTTTTTGGGAAAGGGCAGGAGAGAGTTTGATTTTTACGATTTCGGCAGACAGATTTTTGCGAAATATGGTCAGAGCCATTGTCGGAACGCTTATTGGAGTAGGCCTTCACAAAATTTCAATCGAAGATTTTGAAGAAATTATCAAAAGTAAAAACAGGAGCAAGGCAGGTTTTTCCGTTCCTGCACACGGACTATATTTAACGAAAGTGGAATATCCATATTTATAGTTTTCAGTCGCAGTCACAGTTTTTCAGTCACGAACAACTAATAACCAATAACTAATCAACAACAAAGTGAAACAACGAACAAATAGAGAAATATTCGGCAAAATAATGGTATTTACAAAGCCTTACAAATGGAGGTTTAATGCTATTATTGTATGGTCGGTTTTGCTTTCGGTTTTTGCGGCACTTCGTCCGTATCTGTTGAAACAAACGGTTGATGAATACGTTGAGCCAAAAGATGAATACGGACTTTTGCTGTTCATCGGATTGATGCTTTTTGTTTTGTTGATGGAGGTTATTTCGCAGTTTTATTTTGTGTATTGGGCAAATTGGCTCGGTCAGGATATTGTCAAGGATTTACGGGATAAATTGTTCAAACATCTTACCAATTTCCGAATGAAATATTTCGATAATACAGCTGTCGGACAATTAGTTACCCGTTCGGTTTTCGACATAGAATCCATAGCACGGATTTTCAGTCAGGGGTTGTTTATGATTATAAGCGACTTGATGAAAATGACGGTTGCTATCATTTTTATGTTGTATATGAATTGGAAACTGACAATGATTATACTCGTTGCAATGCCGATTTTGCTTATTGCTACTCGAATTTTCCAAAAGAAAATGAAAGGAGCTTTTGAGGAAGTTCGTACCCAAGTGGCTAATCTGAATACCTTTGTTCAGGAGCGATTGACGGGAATGAAAATCGTTCAGCTTTTTTCGAGGGAAAAAATCGAATACGAAAAATTCAAAGAAATCAACAACAAACACCGAAAAGCGTGGCTTAAAAATGTGCTGTACAACTCGGTTTTCTTCCCGGTTGCGGATATTGTTTCGAGTATTACTTTGGGAGTTGTGGTTTGGTACGGAGCAGGAGATATTGTGCAGGGAGGAAGTACCACAATGGGAGATTTGGTAACTTATACGATGCTTGTCGGAATGTTGTTTAATCCGCTTCGCCAGATTGCGGATAAATTCAACGAGGTACAAATGGGAATGATTGCGGCTAATCGGGTTTTTGACATACTCGAAACCGATTTATCCCAACAAGACGGAACGATTGAAATTAAGTCATTTGAGGGAAATATCCAGTTCAAAGATGTTCGTTTCGGATACAAAGAAAATGAGGAAGTTCTCAAAGGAATCAATCTTACTATTAATAAAGGAAAAACTTTGGCAATCGTTGGAAGCACCGGAGCAGGAAAAACGACGATTGTCAATCTTCTGAATCGCTTTTACGAAATAAACAGCGGAGAAATTCTGATTGACGGAACAAATATTAATGAGTACGAACTCGGAAGTTTGCGGAAACAGATTGCGGTTGTTTTGCAAGATGTCTTTTTGTTTGCTGATACGATTTATAACAATATTACGTTGTATAATTCCGATATTTCAAGGGAAGAAGTGATTCAAGCCTCAAAGCAAATCGGATTGCACGATTTTATTATGAATCTTCCTAACGGATATGATTATAACGTAAAGGAAAGAGGAGTGATGCTGTCTTCGGGACAAAGGCAACTCATTGCTTTTTTGAGGGCTTATGTGAGCAATCCGAGTATTTTGATTTTGGACGAGGCAACTTCTTCGATTGATTCTTATTCGGAGGAACTTATCCAAAATGCAACCGATACATTAACCCAAAGCCGAACCTCGATTATCATTGCTCACAGGCTGACAACCATTATGAATGCAGATCAAATCATCGTAATGGACAAAGGACAAATTGTTGAAAAAGGAACGCACAAACAACTTCTTAAAAACGAAAACGGAGTTTACAAAAACCTGTACGAATCGCAGTTTTCGGTTAAGGAAAATGTTTAATTACTTGGTCAGTTTGTTGGGATTTTGTTTGATAAAACTTTCCCAACCCGAATAGCTTTTTCCGATTGTTGTTTTTCCCGAATTGAAAAAATGACAAACTGCAGCTGCCAATCCGTCTGTGGAATCGAGATTTTTAGGGAGTTCTTTCAGTCCGAGAAGTTGTTGGAGCATTTTGGCAACCTGTTCTTTACTTGCGTTTCCGTTTCCCGTAATTGCCATTTTGATTTTTTTCGGTTCGTATTCCGTAATCGGAATCTGTCTCGAAAGTCCTGCTGCCATTGCCACTCCTTGAGCTCTCCCGAGTTTGAGCATCGACTGCACATTTTTTCCGAAAAACGGAGCTTCAATCGCTATTTCGTCAGGGTTATGGGTTTCGATAAGCTCGATTGTTCGCTCGAAAATTAGTTTTAGTTTCAGATAATGGTCATCGTATTTGGAAAGCTGTAATTCGTTGAGTTGGAGAAACTCCATTTTTTTGTTCACGACTTTTATCAGTCCGAATCCCATAATGGTTGTTCCGGGGTCAATCCCCAAAATGATTCTCTCGGTATTTTTTGTTTGGAGGTTCAACTCTAAATGATTAAAGATTTTTAACGAAGTTACAAAAAAAAAGCCTTAATATTTCGATTAAGGCTTTTTTGTTGTGGAGTCGGAGAGAATCGAACTCTCGTCCAAACGAGCAATCAAAGAGCTTTCTACACGTTTAGTTTTCACTTTGATTTTCGACCAAAAGCAAGGTTGAAAACGACCACTTTCAGCTTAACTTTATGAATTTCAAAAAGGGTTTAAAGTTTTACCTTTTTTTAGGTTTATTTTTCCAGTTCCTCTTAATCAGACCCCACAAACCAAGGGTTCTGAGAGAAATCCTGCTTTCCTACCTTGTAGGAGCGAGGCTCATCTTACTATGATTCAGATTAAGCAGCAAGAGCGTAATTATTTTCGCCGTTTAAAAGTTCGTATAGCAGAGTTTTACGAGCCTACCATACTTGGCTCGACGTGCTTACTAATCAATTCCACCCGCTGTCAAAACCGGTCGACCCCGAATGTGATTAAGTTTTTTGTAAAAGAACTTGGTGCAAAGATACGGAAAAATTTTTAACTGCCATATTTCGATTGTAAAAACTCAATGGTTGATTTCATCAGTTTTTTGAGAACATCTTGGTTGATGTCGGACAGCTTTTTAACATAAATACAGGCTTTTCCCATTTTGAACTTCCCTAAATCTTTTAGTAATTCTTCCTGCTCGGAATGTCCTAAATAACCCGTAAAAACATAAAGCGAAATCGCAGCTTTTCTCGGAGAAAAACCAACAAGCGGAGCATCTCCTTCGTGTCCGCTGTCGTATTTATAATGATAATTACCGAATCCGACTATGCTCGGACCATACATTTTAGGCTCGTGACCCGTAAAATCCTGCATCAACTTTATCAGCTCAAAACTGTCTTTTCGTTTTTGCTCGGTATCTGCAAAAGAATTGATAAAATCCTCAACATTTGCATCGGTTGTTTGGGTTTTGTTTTTTGCCATAATCAACAATTTTTATACTTATCGTGCAATCCTACACCCTGCAAAATCATCGGGATTATTTTTTCAATTCGTTTTAGCTTGGTAGTTTCCTGTTTAGCCTCGTTAATATACAAACTATATTCTTTTTGTTTGCCCGAAGTCAGTCTTTCAAAAGCTTCTTTGAGTTTTTTATCTTTTTTAAAAGTTTCAAGCAAAAGTTCGGCTGTTGGAACAGGCTGATGTTTTTCGGCTTTCAGTTCTTTTCCCTCTTCAGAATTTTTTATAGCTTGATTAACATAATTCAGAATTTTCTTTTCGTCAATTTCTTCTAAATATTTGAATTTCCACTGCCGCATCGCTTTGGCAGTAGTGTCCGAAGAAAATACGTTAAAAGCATCATCTATAAAAACTCCGTTAAAAAATACCAGAGCTATATGATTTTTAAAAGCTCCCACACTAACAATATTTTTTCCGTTGTGAACATATACATCAGCACCCCATTTAACCGTGATTTTTAGAGGGGTTTTGCTCAGAATTTCTTTGATTTTTTCGAAGGCTTCGCTCCAAGGGTTTGCTTTGGTCATAGTCTTTTTTTTGATAAACCTGACAGGTTTTGAAACCTGTCAGGTTTGAATTTATTCCGGAAAATTACTGTTTGCTTTTATTTCTTCGATTTGTAAGGTATGTCTTGCGGTATGACCTGCCAAAAAAAGTAATGACTGATAGGCATCTGAAGCTCCTGAAGGAGAATCGCTTATATGATTTCGTAAATCTTCTACGGGAGTATCTTTGATAAAAGATATAATTTCACTTCTTTGTTCTTTTAAGTCCTGTATGGCAAGCTCGGGATTGTCATATTTTCCTTTTGCAATCAGCATTTCGGGAGCTTTGTATTTTTCACTTCGGTCAATTACCATTGCCATAATTTCCTCATCAGAAAATTTGATTTCTTCCCTGCGTTCAGGATTGGCAGGTTTTTCCATAGTTTCCTGTATCATTGAGAAAATCATATTTTCAGTAAGTATAATATGCTCCAGACATTGACTGATACTCCATGAATCTTCGGACGGTTTAAAGTGCATTTGTTCTTTGTTTAAACCCGAAACCTGATTTCTTAAATGATGGAAATGTTCATCATAATAATTGAATATAAATGATTTTTCATTGGGACTTTCCTGTGATTCTACAATTTCTTTCAGCTTTTCTAGTCCTATATTGAAATCTTTATCCATATTAAAAAACAAGCTCATGATATTCCACGGATAAGGTGTTGTCCACGAAATGCCCCATTTCACAAGGGTTTCGGTTGGAGAATTTTCTTCAACGGTAAAATGGGCTTTGCTTGGAGTATCGTCAAAATCGTAGAAAAACATATCCGATTCCATTCGTTCTCCTTCCACGATATTAGTAATTACCTGTGCTCCTTTTCCGAGTTCTTTGCTTTCCCAACTGTATTTAAAGCCAATGGTTCCGTCTGTTCCTTCGGAAGTCGTTTTTATTTCAGGGTCAGAGAGTTGCCACTTTCCGAAATTATCCTGATTTTTTACATATTTGATATAATCAAATACTTCCTGCTTGGGTTTGTTGATAACGATTTGCCCTTCACTTGTCGATTCGTTCGGTACAAATAATGCGACAATCAAAGGAATAGCAATGATTATCAACAATACGATAATGATTTTTTTAAGTATTTTCATTTGATTATTTGTTAATAGTTGGTTTAGAGTGTGAATTTACTTTAATCTTTCTAATTTTCCTTTTCGTTTTACGATATTTTTATAATCCCATTGAATTTCTTTCGCTTTTTCGAGCCAACGCTTTAAATCGTTTGTGTCGATTTCCGAAACGGAATTGTAAAAAACGGAAGCATCTTTGAATTTTCCTCCTCTGATGTTTAATTTATCTTCCTCAAAATCAGCTCCACTCCAAAACATTAAACGTATTCCTTTTTTCTGTTTGCTATAACCCGTAATCGGATTTCCGTCCAAAAACCAAACCGGATGAGCGTGCCAGATTTTGCTTTCTGCATCGGGAAGATTTCTGCTTATTTCCTTACCAAGAAACTCACAAATTTTCTTATCATCTTCCGATTGGTTGTCGTTGTAATTCTGAATATCTGTGTTCATTTTTCAGCTTTCAAGCATTGATTTTAATTTGTTTAATGCTATCGGATAAGTGTCATTAAAGTAATCGACAAATTCTTCTGTCGTATCAAGTTCTACGATAAGCGTAGTGATTCCGTTGTGTTCTTCAAAGGTGTAATTTTCTAATCCTCCTGTCCATTTTTCAACTTCTTTACCTGTCGTGATTTCTTCATCGCCTTTCAAAATTCCGTAATGACGAATGGAAATAAATCGGTTGGGAATATTTTCTGCAATTTCAGAAACCATTCCGCCTTTTGCTCCGTTTTCATCTACACCAATAAAAAGCATTTTTGAGCCTTTTTCCCAATTTCCTTCAAAAGTAGAAGTCGGGTTAAATTCAGCTGTCCACGCTTCATAGGTTGATTTGTTTTCCAATCCGAGCATTGTTTTCCAAACCTTTGAAACAGGAGCTTCGATGTCTGTTTTGAATTGTAATTGTTTCATAGATTTTTTAATTTTTTGCCACGAAGACACAAAGGTTCTAAGTTTTTTCGTTGTTATTTCGTGTCTTTGTGGTGTTATTTTCTATATCTTCTTATTCCATTTTTAATCAGAGGTACGTTGAAATTGATGAGAAAACCCAAGTTTAATCCTGTAAGTTTCAAATGACTGATAATTTGAGCCTCCCAAACCGGATTCACTAATTCGACTGCTTTCAATTCACAGATAACTTTATCATTTACAAGTAAATCTAATCTCAATCCTTCGTCAAATTGTATTCCGTCATAAATAATTGGAATATCCACTTGACGCTTAACATTAAACCCTGCTTTTCTCAGTTCGTGAGCCATACAGACCTCATATACTTTCTCTAACAAGCCGGGACCGAGTTCTTTATGGATTTTATATGAAGCATTTACAATAGTCTTACCTATCTGCTCTTCTTCCTGAGAAAGTTCTTTATATTCCATATCTTTTACTTTTTTGCCACTAAGCCACTAAGCCACTAAGGCTCTAAGAAATCTTTCTGTCTTCATGTCTTTGTGTCATTTTTAAAATTATTCCGTTGGCATTTTTGACATATCCATATAAAAAATTCCGAAAGAACTTATAAAATTGTTACTTCATAGAATACAATCCGAACATATTTCCTTCGGAATCTATACACATACTGCAAAATCCGAATTCTCCGATAGACATTTTCGGTTGAGTAACTTTTCCTCCTGCTTTTTCAACTCTGCTTTCTTCAACAGCACAATCCTCACAAGGAAAATAAACGGCAGAATTTAAAGATTTTCCGTCTCCGTCTTTAGCTCCTTCCATTTCAACCAATGCTCCGCTTACAGGATATTCTTCTCCGGAATTTTCAGAACCAGCATCAAAAAATGACATTTTCAAACCGGGATATTCCATATCAATATCCTTAAACTTACTATTCAAAATTTCGGAATAGAATTTTTTCGCTCGGTCTAAATCTTTTACATAGATTTCAAACCAACAAATTACATTTTTGCTCATAGTTTTTATTTTTTTGGTTAAATATTTACAAATGTAAAAAGTCGGATTCAGAAAAAACTTGCCATAAGACAAGAAATGCAGTTTTTACGAAATTTCTTTTCGGATTCTGCTGAACGAAGTATCGGTAATTCCAAGATAACTTGCGATATATTTGAGCGGAGATTGCTGTATGACTTGTGGTTTTTCTTTGATGAGTTTCAGGTAACGTTCTTTAGCCGAAACCGTAACCATTTCTACCGAACGCTGTTTGAAATGGAATAAGCGACCTGTCATCCACAAACGTCCCCATTCGGGAAATCCTCCGATAGAATGAAACAGTTCCTGAAAAATATCCAAATCTATTTTCCAGCAAATGCAATCACTCAAAGCCTGAATATTCTCTTTGGCAGGAATCCGTTGAAACAGTGAAAGCACCTCAATAACCAATTCATAATTGCAGAAGAAATCGGTTGTAATGTCGTTTCCGTTGTAATCATAAGCAAAAGAACGAATCAGTCCGTTTTCTAAAATGAGGTAGGAATTGGCAAATTCTCCCTCTTTCAGAATAAATTCTCCTTTTTTGAAGGTAATTTTTTGGTGTGAATCAATGATTTTCTGAAGTTCGTCAGAACTTATAAGCGGGTGTTGATACACTTGGGAAAGTAGTTCTTTTTTCATTCTTGGTTAATGAAAGGTTTTAACAAATGTATAAAATAATGTTTAATTGTATAGGACATTTTAAAATCGTACTTTTGGGAAGTTTTTTTAAAAGCCGAAAAAAATAAACGAAAAAATGAAATTTGCCCTTATTAAAGAACGAAAAAACCCACCCGACAGACGAGTTGTTTTTTCTCCCGAAGAAGCTAAAAATGTAATCGAAAAATTTCCTCAAGCTCAAATTATAGCTGAATCTTCGGATATTCGGATTTTTTCTGATTCCGATTATACAAATCAAGAGATTGAAGTTACTGATGATGTTTCGGATTGTGATGTTTTGATTGGAGTAAAAGAAGTTCCGATTGATGCCCTTATTCCGAACAAAAAATATTTTTTCTTTTCGCATACGATTAAAAAACAGCCTTATAACCGAAAATTACTTCAAGCTGTTTTAGAAAAAAATATCGAATTATATGACCACGAAACGATCGTAGATTCCAATAATAACCGTCTGATTGGTTTTGGATATTATGCAGGAGTTGTGGGAGCTTATAATACGTTTAGAGCTTTCGGACTTAAATTTGAATTGTTTAATCTTCCGAAAGCAGAAACACTTTCTGACCAACAGGCTTTGGTTAATGTTGTCAAAAGACATCAACTCCCTCCGATTAAAATTGTAATGACCGGAGGTAGCGGAAAAGTTGCAAGAGGAATAAAAGATATTTTAGATGCTGTAAAAATCAAGGAAGTTTCTACTCACGATTTTTTGACAAAAACGTATGACAGACCTGTTTACACCAAAGCAGATGTTATGGATTACAACAAGCGTAAAGACGGACAAGTTTTGGATAAATACGATTTTTATAACAATCCGACAGAATATGAATCTGATTTTGAACGGTTTACTAAAGTAGCAGACGTGATGATTACGGGGCATTTTTACGGGAATGATGCTCCGTTTATTTTAACCCGGGAAATGCTCAAAGCCAAAGACAACAAAATTAGGGTTGTAGGAGATGTTTCGTGTGATGTGGACGGACCGATTGCTTGTACGCTTCGTGCTTCGACTATTGTAGAGCCTCTATACGGATATCATCCGTCCGAATACAAAGAAGTGGATTATACGCACCCTGCCGCTATTACGGTTATGGCTGTTGATAATCTGCCTTGTGAGCTTCCGAAAGATGCCAGTGAGGGCTTCGGAAAAATGTTTATCGAACATGTGATTCCCGCTTTTTTCAACGGAGATAAAGATGGAATTCTTCAAAGAGCAAAAATTACCGAAAACGGAAAACTAACCGAAAAATTTGCATACTTGCAGAGTTATATAGAAGATAAGATTTAAAATTTTAAAATTTAAAGATTTGAAAAAAATAATGATGTTACTGACACTATTTCCGTTTTTGGCATTGGCTCAAAAATTTGATAAGCAGGAAAGAGAGCTTATTAAAAGCGGAAATTTAGGTGAAAGAATGTATGTCATCCAGACCGATAACGAACGGGAGTTTAAAATTCTTACTTCTGTTTCTAAAGATATTTGTTATAAGGACAAAGATTTAGAAACGCTTATCAACCGAATGTATTTAGCTGTTACGCACCCAACAGACGGAGGTGTCGGAATTGCAGCACCACAGGTTGGCATTAATCGAAATATAATTTGGGTACAACGCTTTGATAAAGCAGGAGAACCTTTTGAGGTGTATTTGAATCCAAAAATTGTATGGAGTTCTAAACTGATGCGAAAAGGAGCAGAGGGTTGTCTTTCGATTCCTGATGAAAGAGGAGAGGTGTTCAGACATTATACAATCGAAATCGAATACCAAGACAGAAAAGGGAAAAAACATTCCGAAAAAGTTGAAGGATTTACAGCTGTTATTTTTCAGCACGAAATTGACCATCTCAACGGAATCCTTTTTACCGACCGACTTAAAGAACAAGAAAATTACGAATTTAAAATTACGAATTACGAATTGGGAACGATGAACAAGGTAATTACGAATTAAAAATTATGAATTACGAATTTGTCGTAATTTGAAATTCGTAATTTATAATTAATTCCACACTCTCAAAACATTTCCGTTTCTTTCAATTCTGTACGGAATCATTGCATATTCACCTTCGGTAACGGGAAGTCCTGTAAACAGGCTGTATTCCAATTCATCACAGGGACAAACAGCTCGGATTCCGTTTATTTGCAGTCGGGAACAACTTGTTATGGTTTGGTTTGGGCAGTTTGCCTCATAAGCCATATAACTTCCACCTGCATTAAAAATGATGATTCCGTTTGCACCTGCAAGTGTCGGAGGGATAAAAACCGCATTACTCGGATATAAAAGCGAATTGTATAAAGGGAGTTCCATATTAATAGTAATATTAAACGGATAATTCGGAACATACGGATTTCGTATTCTTGTATTGTCGCTTTCGCAACCTGTAAGTATCATTACGAACCATAAAAAAGAAAAAATCTTCCGAGGCATAAAAATTAAAAATATAAATTTTGAATTTGTAAATAATAATCGTATCTTTGAGCTATCAAAAATCACAACATATAATAAACGACTAAAGTATAAAAATATTACAAAGTTAAGAATCCCAATCCATTTTTGGGATTCTTTCTATTTATAAAACAATGAAATTATGTCAAAAGTATCTTATTACACAGCAGAGGGATTAAAAAAATTAAAAGACGAATTAGAATATTTGAAGGCAGTAGAACGTCCGAAAGCCTCGCAAGCCATTGCAGAGGCAAGGGATAAAGGCGATTTGTCGGAAAATGCAGAATACGATGCAGCCAAAGAGGCACAAGGACTTTTGGAAATGAAAATTTCTAAAACCGAAGAATTGGTTGCCAATGCGAGGCTTATTGACGAATCGCAACTGGACACGTCTAAAGTTTTGGTTTTGTCTAAAGTAAAAATCAAAAATCTGACCAATAAAATGGAGCTTACTTATACGCTTGTGGCAGAAAGCGAGGCAGATTTAAAATCAGGAAAAATATCGGTTACTTCTCCAATTGGAAAAGGATTGCTCGGGAAATCAGTCGGAGAGATTGCAGAAATTACTGTTCCGAACGGAAAACTGCAGTTTGAGATTTTAGAAATTTCAAGGGATTAAATATATATATCCCGTAGATTTCGCAGATTTCCGCAAATCGTTTCTGCGGAAATCTGCGAAATCTGCGGGAGAAAATCACAAAAAACTATGTCAATATTCACTAAAATCATCAATCGGGAAATTCCTGCACATATTGTAGCAGAGAATGACAAATTCATTGCTTTTTTGGACGTAAATCCGAATGCTAAAGGACATACGCTTTGTGTTCCGAAACAGGAAATCAACAAAATTTTTGATATGGAAAAAGAACATTATTTAGAATTGATGTCTTTTTCTAACGATGTGGCTAAAGCATTGGAAAAATCCGTTGAATGCAAAAGGGTCGGAATGGCAGTGGTAGGGCTTGAAGTCCCTCACGTTCACGTACACCTGATTCCGCTTAACGAAATGAAAGAAATGAACTTTCAACACAAAGTAAGCCTTACACAAGACGAGTTTTCGGAATTAGCTAAAAAGATAAATTCAAATTTCTAAATCTTCCTGTCAATCACATAATTAACCATTAAGGTAAGGGAGTTTTTATATTCCGAATCGGGATAGTCTTTGATGATTTCGAGGGCTTTTTGTTGGTAGTCTTTCATTACTTTTTCAGCATAACCAAGTCCGTTTTTTTGTTTGACAAATTCGATGACCTCTTTCACTCGTTTTTTGTCTTTATTGTGATTTTTAACGGAATTGATAAGCCATTTTTTCTCTTTTTCAGATGAATTATTGAGAGCATAAATGAGTGGAAGTGTCATTTTTTGTTCTTTGATGTCGATTCCTGTCGGTTTTCCGATTGCATCATCAGTATAGTCGAACAAATCGTCTTTTATCTGAAATGCCATTCCGATATATTCTCCGAATTTTCTCATTTCTTCCACTTTGGTATTGTCGGATTCTTCCAAAACTGCTTTAGCTCCTAAAGCACAACAGGCAGCAATTAGAGTAGCTGTTTTCTGCCGGATAATTTCGTAGTAAACCTCTTCTGTAATGTCTAATCTTCGGGCTTTTTCGATTTGTAGAAGTTCTCCCTCGCTCATTTCACGAACTGCAACGGATATGATTCGTAATAAATCAAAATCTCCGTTATCAATAGATAAAAGCAATCCTTTTGAGAGTAGAAAATCTCCGACCAAAACAGCAATTTTGTTTTTCCAAAGAGCATTTATAGAGAAAAAACCTCTACGTTTGTTGCTGTCATCAACCACATCATCGTGAACTAAAGTAGCCGTATGAATAAGCTCAATAACTGAGGCTCCTCTGTATGTTCTGTCATTTACTTCTCCTTTTGAAACCATTTTTGCAACCAAAAAAACAAACATCGGACGCATCTGCTTTCCTTTTCGGTTTACGATATAATAAGTAATTCGGTTCAGTAGAGCCACTCTCGAAGACATCGACAAGTGAAACTTTTTCTCGAAAAGTTCCATTTCGTATCGAATGGGCTGTTTTATTTGTTCGGTTATTTTCATTGCTAAAGCAAATGTACGGAAATCAATCTAAAAATTTAGCTTTTAGTTCAGCAGTTGGAATCATACAGCTGTCTGTTTTTCCGAACCATTTGTAGCGGTTGAAAGCCACAAAGTCATAAACCGCATTTCCGATAAAATTTGGAAATATTTTGAGTAATCCCATAAGGGAATAAGCACCTCCGAAACTTTTGATAATTTCGATAGCTGCTTCCGATTTATGGAAATAAGCGACATTAGGTTCGTAAAGAATTATGGATTTTATTTTAGACGAATCAATACCTAAATGCTTTTGCACCTGTTGTCCGTATTCGGATTGAAGTGATGCAAAGCGATAAATATCTTTTTTGTCGTGTTTGATTATCGTCTGAACGAAGTTATTACACAAATTGCAGACTCCGTCAAAAAGCACTATTTTTTTATTCTCAGGAAATTCCATAAACAAGTCGAATTTTACACAAAAATACAGCTAATTTGGATTGTTTTGTTAAAATAAAAGCTAATTTTGAGAAAAATAAAACTTTGAGATTATGGAGGTTAAAGACTTTAGAAA
This sequence comes from uncultured Flavobacteriaceae bacterium, assembly GCA_934675205.1. Taxonomy (GTDB): domain Bacteria; phylum Bacteroidota; class Bacteroidia; order Flavobacteriales; family Flavobacteriaceae; genus Flavobacterium. The sequence goes on from CAKUPQ010000002.1 coordinate 182,851, forward strand.
ATTGGTGTTAGATAGTCCAATTAAGGAAAAATTAGAAAGCATAGAGGTTGTATTAAAATACGAACATATTAATTCTGAAATTACTTTAAAAGGAATTCAATCAATATACAAATTCGTTTTAGGTCAAGTAATCGGTTGGAATAAAATCGAAAATATTCCTTCATATTTAGCACATTCAAAAAACCATTTTGAAAACATAAAAGCAAATCTTATCAATCTTGTATCTCAAAAAAACAATCAGTTATTTGATAATAGTTGGAATAATATAAAAAAATTGTTGTCCTCAAATATGATCAATGTGATAAGAGTAAATTATTTTATTTTTATTTATGATTCTCCTGAAACAGATTTTATTATCAATGTAAACAATAAAAATTCTGGTTTTACACAGGGAACAATTGACTTTATTACAGGTCAAAATTTAAGCATCGGAAATAATCCTAATTATTTTAATGGAGTTATGGTGGCTTATGAGTTTAAATCTCAAGGAGAAACAGACATACTTCAAAGAAGAAATAGCGAGAAAACAAGTTTATCAACCATAAGAAATAAATATAATAATTATATTGCTGAAGCTGAACAACAATTAAATAGTTATCTTTCAGATTCAAAGGAGAATTTGATTGAACATTTTGGTACAATTGAAGCATTAAAGAAAGAAAAAGATAAATCTTTTGAAGATTGGTTTTCAGAATCTCAACAGAATTTTGAAGATTTTTATGATTCAGCTCAACAAAACATAGCTGAAAAAGAAGATTTATATAAAGAAAAACTAAAATTAGAAGCTCCTGCAAAATATTGGAGTGATAGAGCTTTAAAACTTAAAAAGGAGGGGGAAAACTATATGAATTGGCTTATTGGAGTTTCTGTATGTTCAGCTATATTTCTTTTTGTTTTATTGATTTTATTAGGTAAAGAATTTTTTGAAACTGCTTTTAGTAATACAGTTATAGGGATAAAGTGGTCAATTATTTTGATAACAATGGTTTCATTTTTAGCATTTGTAATTAAAATATTATCAAGAATGGCATTTAGTTCCTTTCATTTATCAAGAGATGCAGAAGAAAAAGAGCAATTAACTTATTTTTATTTAGCATTAAAAAAAGATACAACTATAGAACCTGAAGAAAGGCAATTAATTTTACAATCTTTATTTAGTAGAGCAGACACAGGATTATTAAGAGAAGACTCTTCTCCAACAATGCCTTCAAACTTTATGGAAAAAATATCAACTGGTAAATAAAAAAATGCGAATCGTAATACAAAGAGTTTCTGAATCATCGGTAACAATTGACCAAAAAGTAAAATCTTCAATAGGTGGTGGTTTGTTGGTTTTCTTGGGAATCGAAGATTCGGATACGGAAGAAGATATACAATGGCTTTGTCAGAAAATCGTGAACTTACGTATTTTTCCCGATGAAAACGGAGTGATGAATAAATCGGTTTTGGAAAACGGAGGAGCTATTTTGGTTGTGAGTCAGTTTACACTTCACGCTTCGACCAAAAAGGGGAATCGTCCGTCTTATATTAAAGCTTCAAAACCTGATTTTGCCATTCCGATGTACGAAAAATTCGTAAAGCAATTAGAAATTGATTTAGGAAAAACCGTTCAGACCGGAACATTCGGGGCAGATATGAAGGTGGCTCTTATTAATGACGGACCTGTTACGATTGCAATAGATTCTAAAAATAGAGAATAACCACAAATTACACAGATTATCTTCAATAATCTAAAAATCCGTGAAAATCTGTGTAATCTGTGGTTAAATAATTAACCATTAACCACTAATCATTAACCATTTAATAGACATATTATATCCGAAAACCTGTTTAGGTTGTGATGGAATGCTCCAAACAGGGGAGGAGGTTTTATGCACGAAATGCAGACACGAACTGCCTCTTACGAATCATCATTTACAGTTTGAAAACGATGCTTACAAAAGGTTAGCAGGACGGGTTCCGCTCGAAAAAGTAATAAGTATGCTCATTTTTGAAAAGGAGGGAATCGTTCAGCAAATCATTCATAAATTAAAGTATAGAGGACATCAGGAAGTCGGAACATTGCTCGGCTATTGGTATGGAGAAATCATCAAAAATGATTTTTCAGGTATTGATGAGATTATTCCTGTTCCGTTGCACAAAAAACGACTCAAAGAAAGGGGGTATAATCAGATTACGACTTTTTGCAACTCGCTTTCCGATTGTTTGGAAATTCCTGTGAACGGAACTATTTTAGTCCGAAAAAAATATTCCAAATCCCAAACGAAAAAAACATTTTTCTTGAGAACGGAAATTCACAAAGAAATTTTTGATGTGGAGTTTTCTGAAAAAGATGCTGACAAGCACTTTTTATTAATAGACGATGTGCTGACTTCCGGAACTACTCTTGAGCAATGCACAAAAGCCTTGCTCAAGATTCCGAATACCAAAGTAAGTATCGTTACTATGGCTTTGACGTATTAAGAAACGATAGTTTCTGTTTTTTCCGAAGTAGGTTCGTCTTTATCAAACGGACGTTTTCCGAAAATCTTTTCCAGGTCGTCTTTAAAGATTACTTCTCTTTCGATAAGAACATCAGCCAATTCGATGAGCTTGTCTTTGTTTTCTTCCAAAATTCTGATAGCTCTTTGGTATTGTCCTTCGATTAAATCAGAAATTTCTTTGTCGATTACTTTAGCGGTTTCGTCCGAATAGGGTTTAGAAAAATTATAATCTGATTGTCCTGACGAATCGTAATAGGTAATATTTCCGAGTTTGTCGTTCAGTCCGTAAACCGTAACCATAGCACGGGCTTGTTTGGTTACTTTTTCCAAATCGGATAAAGCTCCTGTCGAAATTTTATCAAAAACAACTTTTTCAGCAGCACGACCTCCCATAGTAGCACACATTTCGTCAAGCATCTGCTCGGTTCTCACAATCTGACGTTCTTCAGGAAGATACCAAGCGGCTCCCAAACTCTGACCTCTCGGAACAATCGTAACTTTCACGAGTGGTGCTGCGTGTTCGAGCATCCAACTTACGGTTGCGTGTCCTGATTCGTGAATGGCAATCGCACGTTTTTCTTCGGGAGTGATGATTTTGTTTTTCTTTTCCAATCCTCCGACAATTCTGTCCACAGCATCTAAAAAGTCTTGTTTATCAACTGCCGGTTTTCCGTTTCGAGCTGCAATAAGAGCTGCCTCATTACATACGTTTGCAATATCTGCTCCCGAAAATCCGGGTGTTTGCTTTGCCAAAAAGTCAATGTCTAAATTTTCAGTTTTTTTGAGTGGTTTTAAATGTACTTCAAAAATTTCCTTACGTTCTTTAACGTCTGGTAAATCGACATAAATCTGTCTGTCAAAACGTCCTGCTCTGAGGAGTGCATTGTCCAAAACATCGGCTCTGTTGGTAGCTGCAAGCACAATCACATTCGAATTTGTTCCGAATCCGTCCATTTCTGTAAGTAGTTGATTAAGAGTGTTTTCTCTTTCGTCATTTGCTCCCGACATACTGTTTTTTCCTCTTGCACGACCCACAGCATCAATTTCGTCAATAAAGATAATTGAGGGAGATTTTTCTTTGGCTTGTTTGAACAAATCCCGAACTCTCGAAGCTCCCACACCTACAAACATTTCCACAAAATCAGAACCTGACAAGGAGAAAAACGGAACTTGAGCTTCTCCTGCTACGGCTTTTGCCAAAAGTGTTTTTCCTGTTCCCGGAGGACCTACGAGTAAAGCTCCTTTCGGAATTTTTCCTCCGAGTGAAGTATATTTTTCGGGATTTTTCAAGAAGTCAACAATTTCCTGTACTTCTTCTTTTGCTCCCTCTAATCCAGCTACGTTTTGGAAGGTAACCTTAATATCTGTTTTTTCGTCAAAGAGTTTGGCTCTCGACCTACCGATGCTGAACATTTGTCCACCTCCGCCTCCTCCACCGACTCCGGACATTCTACGCATCATATAAATCCATATTCCGATGAAAATAATGATAGGTAAAAACCCGATAAAATCTGTCCACGAACCCGAAGTTTCACTTGCATAAGAGTTCAGATTCCCGTCCTGATGTGCCTGTTCTAAACGGTTTTGGAAAATTTCGTCATTTCCGATTTCGAGCTTGTAATGAGGTCCTTTGTTTGGTTTTTTCATTACATCTTCTTTCGGAATACTCTCGTGAGCCGTTGAAGCCAAAGCATTTTCCGTCAAAAATGCCTCTGCTGTATTTTTGTTATGGATAATTACCTTATCAAAATCTCCGTCATCCAAAAGTTTATAAAACTCGGTAATCGTGAGCTTTTTCGGGTCGCTTAAATTAAAACCTCCCGAAAAGAAATTCCATCCTAAAACCATTAGGATAATAGCTGCATAAATAACCCATATATTTATCTTAAAACCAAAGCCTCCTCCTTTATTATTGTTAGGATTTTGATTAGAATTTGGTTTCGGATTCTTGTTGTAATTGCCTTTGTTGTCGTTTGACATAATTCTATCTGAAAAATTAAAAAAATCTAAATAATCTCAATAATCTGAACAATCAAAAAGTGAATAACTTGTTGATTTTCAGGTTAAAATTTGTTGGCGATTTGAGTGATTTTCGCATCTCCCCACAAACTTTCGATATCGTAATATTCTCTGATGTGTTTTTGGAAAATATGAACCACAATACTCACGTAGTCCATAAGCACCCATTCTCCGTTTTCTTCTCCCTCTACGTGCCACGGTTTTTCGTGAACTTCTTTGGAAACCACTTTTTGTACCGAACCCGAAATCGCATTTACCTGCGTATTTGAACCTCCCGTACAAATCACGAAGTAATCACACACCGTATTTTCGATTCCTCTCAAATCCAAGATGCTGACATCGTTTCCTTTAACATCTTCAATTCCTTTAATAATCAGAGTCAGCAATTCGTCTGAACTTGTCGTTTTGTTTTTTGTCATTTATGAAAAGTAATAATTTCGCAAAGTTACTATTTTTGTATGTATTTTTGAAGTCGAATTTCATTTTTTCTTTATGAATGTAATCAAACTCAGTGCCACTCCTTCTACAAACGATTTTCTGAAAAATCTTTGCAGTACGCAATCCATAGAAAATTTCACAGTTGTAGTGGCTGAAAATCAAACCAAAGGAAAAGGTCAAAGAGGAAATATATGGAAGTCAGATTTAGGTAAAAATCTAACATTCAGTGTTTTAGTTAAACATATTCTCGATGCTGAAAGTTCTGTTTTTGATTTGAATGTAGCTATATGCGTAAGTATAATTCAGGCTCTTGAGAGGTTTGATATTCCGAAATTAAACATCAAATGGCCTAACGACATTTTGTCAGAGGGGAAAAAAATAGGGGGAATTCTTATCGAAAATACCATTTCGGGACAGCAACCTGTTCTGTCAATAATCGGAATCGGGCTGAACGTAAACCAAACTGATTTTGAAAATCTCCCCAAAGCATCTTCTCTGAAAAATAGCACTCAAAAAGAATTTGATAAAGACCAAGTGCTACTCGAAATTATTCGAAAAATAAAAGAAAATTACGAACTTATCTCTCATAAAAATGCTGATATTCTTTGGGACAACTATCACGATTACCTTTTCAGAAAAGAAATTCCATCTGTTTTTGAGTACCCTGACAAAACAAAATTTATGGGAATCATCAAGCAAGTTCTCCGAAATGGAAAAATCCAAATTCTGCTCGAAGATGATTCTCTGAAAGAATTTGACTTGAAAGAAATAGGGTTGGTTTATTAGAGTTTTCAGTCGCAGTAAGCAGTTGTGAAAACTGAAAACTGCGACTGCCTACTGAACACTATGCTCTCATAAACTCCTCTGCTTTTTCGACCATTGAGGTATTTCCGCAAAAGAACGGAACTCTTTGGTGCAGTTCGGTGGGTTTGATTTCCATAATTCGGTTGAAGCCGTCAGAGGCTTTTCCTCCTGCCTGTTCTGCTATAAAAGCTATCGGATTACATTCGTATAATAAACGCAATTTCCCTTTTGGAGATTTGGAGGTTTGAGGGTAGATATAAATTCCTCCTTTGAGTACATTTCGATGAAAATCCGAAACCAAACTTCCGATATATCTTGAGGTATAAGGACGATTTCCCTCTTCTGCTTGACAGTATTTCAGATAGTCTTTGACTCCTTTGGGAAACTGAAGATAATTTCCTTCGTTTACCGAATAAATCTTCTCAACATCAGGGAATTTCATATTGGGGTGCGAAAGGTAAAACGTTCCGATAGGAGGGTTTAGGGTAAATCCGTTTACTCCGTGCCCTGTGGTATAGACAAGCATAGTGGAAGTTCCGTAGATCACATATCCTGCTGCTACCTGTGCTGTTCCGGGTTGTAGGAAATCTTCGATAGTTACCGGAGTTCCGACAGGAGTAACCCGTCTGTAAACCGAAAAAATCGTTCCGACAGAAACATTCACATCAATATTTGACGAGCCGTCCAAAGGATCCATTAACAAAATATATTTATTGTTGTTGCTTCCGTCTTTTCCGTGAATGGAAATAAAATCATCGTTTTCTTCGGAAGCGATTCCGCAAACGATTTCACGATTGATAATGGTTTGGATAAAGACTTCGTTAGCATATACATCGAGCTTTTGCTGTGCCTCACCTTGAATATTATTTGTTCCGATTGCTCCGGTGATATCGACCAATCCCGCTTTGTTCACTTCGTGGTTTACGACTTTGGCAGCCAAACGGATTGCGTTAATAATACGGGATAGCTCACCCGATGAATATTTGAAGTCTTCCTGTTTTTCGATAATAAATTCTCCTAACGTTCTGTTTCTGTCCTGCATTGTTTTAGATTTGTAGTTGTGGTGCAAATATCTGAAAAATTATGATTTATAACGACACAAGTTATACATTTGCACTTTTAAAAATCAACAAATGAAAATCCTGAAATTCGGAGGAGCGTCTGTCAAAGATGCAGAGGGCATTCAAAATGTCTGTAATGTCCTGAAAACCATTAAAGCAAATGAAGTTTTAATTGTGGTTTCTGCAATGGGAAAAACAACTAATGCTTTGGAAGTTGTCATCAAAAATTATTTTGACAAGTCTGATAATTTGCAATCTTCCGTTCAAACGATAAAGGATTATCATTTTAAAATTATTTCAGAATTATTTGATAATAATCATTTGGTTTTTAGTGAGATTGAAAACTATTTTTTCGATTTAAACCAATTTTTGGAGCAGAACAAATCTCCGAATTACAATTTTGTTTACGACCAAATCGTGAGCTTTGGAGAGATGATTTCGTCCAAAATTCTGTATCATTATCTGAAAGATAATTGCTTTGATTTGGAGTGGCTCGATTCTCGAAACCTTATCAAAACCGACAACAATTACAGAGACGGAAACGTAAATTGGGAACAAACCGAAACGCTGATTTTAGAAAGAGTTGATACCTCAAAAAACTACGTTACTCAAGGATTTTTAGGCTCGGACGAAAATAATTTCACGACTACTTTAGGACGGGAAGGATCGGATTATACGGCTGCTGTTTTTGCCTATTGCATTGGAGCGGAAAACGTAACAATTTGGAAAGATGTAGCAGGAGTTCTCAATGCAGACCCGAGATATTTTGAGAATACGACTTTATTAGAGCAGATTTCGTATCGGGAGGCAATCGAGTTGGCTTTTTACGGAGCCTCGGTTATCCACCCGAAAACCTTGCAGCCCTTACAGCAAAAGGAAATTCCGTTTTTTGTGAAGTCGTTTTTGAATCCGTTAGAAAAAGGAACTTCTATAAGCAAAGGAGTAGATTTATACCCGAAATTACCTTGTTTTATCGTGAAAAAACCACAACACCTGATTTCGCTTTCTTCCAAAGATTTTTCGTTTATAATGGAGGAAAACATCAGCTATATTTTTTCGGTTTTGCATAAATATAAAGTAAAAGTTCATTTGATACAGAATTCTGCCATTAGTTTTTCGGTTTGTATCGAAGATAAATTCTTACATTTGGAAAAATTAATAAACGAGCTTTCAGACAGGTTTAATGTGAGCTATAACGAAAACGTATCGCTTTATACCATAAGGCATTTTGACCAAAACGCTATCGAATCGGTTGCAAACGGAAAAAAAATTTTGGTAAAGCAAACAACAAAAGAAACTGTACAAATGGTTGTTTTGTAGAGACCAATTGTTCGTCTGTACGATCAAAGTCATAAAGTCGAAAGCCCGTAAATTCATAACTCATAACTCATAAATATGTACAAAAACATTTTAACTCAAAGAGAAAACGGAATTGAAACTATTACAATCAATCGTCCCGATAAATTAAACGCACTAAATAAAGAAACGATTCAGGAATTGCATAACGCCTTTGCAGATGCGGATTCTTCTGATGAAGTTCGTGTGGTTATCCTGACAGGAAGTGGAGAAAAAGCATTTGTGGCAGGAGCTGATATTTCCGAATTTGCTCATTTTTCCGAAAAACAAGGAGCGGAATTAGCTCAAAAAGGGCAGGAATTATTATTTGATTTTGTACAAAATCTAAAAACTCCTGTTATCGCTTGTGTAAACGGATTTGCACTTGGAGGAGGTTTGGAGTTGGCTATGTCTGCACATATCCGAATTGCAAGTGATAATGCCAAAATGGGACTTCCCGAAGTTTCGTTGGGAGTAATTCCGGGATATGGAGGAACACAAAGATTAGCACAACTTATCGGAAAAGGAAGGGCTTTGGAGCTTGTGATGACAGCTTCTATGATTGATGCTCAAGCTGCTTTAAATTATGGATTAGTGAATCACGTTACTGCTCAACCCCAGCTTTTGGATTTTACGAAATCAATCGCTACGAAGATTATTAAAAATTCTCCTGTTGCAATCGGAAAAGCGATTCAGTCTGTAAATGCAAACTTTCAGGACGGAACAAACGGATTTGAAACCGAAATCAGATTGTTCGGAGAATGTTTCGCTACCGAAGATTTCAAAGAGGGAACAACTGCCTTTTTGGAAAAACGCAAAGCTGTTTTTGTCGGTAAATAATAAATTATCGTATTTTTGGCTCGTTAAAATAACATCTGATGCAACAATTACAGGAATTGCTCAAAGAAAACGATTATATCAAATCGGGCTTTAAGCTGTCAAAAACCCAACATTTATTAATTTCTGCAAAAATAAACGGGGTAGAGGGCAGCTTTATTCTTGATACAGGAGCATCTAACAGTTGTGTAGATTTTGAGTTTGAAGAATATTTCAAGCTGAAAACCAAAAAGACAAAAATCAAGGTTGCAGGTGCAGGAGGAGTGGGAATGCCTTCAAAAATATCTGAGTACAACATTCTTAAAATAGGTCGTTGGGAAGGCTATCAGATTTCGGTTGTGCTGTTTGATTTAACCCACGTAAACGAGGCATTATCTTATGCTAAAATCAAACCCATTCACGGAATCATAGGTGCGGATATATTGTTGGAAGGCAAGGCAATTATTGATTACGAAAACCGCAATCTGTTTCTCAAAAAACAAGACGTTTCCAAAAGGAATTTACTTTTGTTTTAAAAATTTCTTTTACAAGTTTTTTATCTTTTTTAGCCACGGATTAAAAGGATTTTACAGATTTTCAGCATAAAAAAGAAAAATTCTTTTTTTTTCACGCAACCTTTTTCTATTTTTTGCATCATAGTTATATAATCAAAATTTATTTACTATGAAAAAAATCAATTTTTATTTAGGAATTCTTTTTGTTCTGCCTTTCTTTTTGGTAGGGTGTGAAGATGATTCAGGGAATACACCTATTGTAACTCCCATTACTCCTACAACAGCACAGGAGTTTGATGCTTTGAGAGATTTAGCTTTACAGAATCTTACGCAAGATTTTTCCCTCGTTATTGATGATACAGGAGAGATTGTATTTACATCTTCACAGGGAGTTAATATTTCGCTTTATACATATTGTTTGACTTTCGGAGGAGAAAATGTACAACCGGGAGATATGTTGGATATAGAATTTATCGAATTATATAACAGAGGAAACCTGCTGACAACAAGCATTGCTACTATGGGGAAAAATTCTGATGGAGATTTGGCAATGTTGGTAACAGGAGGAGCATTTTATATCAATGTAACCCATAATGGTCAGTCTGCTGATAATAATTGCGGATATGCGATGCATATTCCTACTTCAAATACAGGAGGAGTGGATTATGATATGATTCTTTGGTATGGTAATTTTGATGATGATGGAAATCTGGTTTGGGAAGAAGCAAACGGAGAGCAGGGACAAGGAGGAGAATTCTGGTTTGACGATGATACCTATAATATTTGGGCTAATCAGTTTGGCTGGACGAATGTGGACCGATTCTATAATGCTCCTGACCCTAAAACTACGATTTTAGTAGATGTGCCTGAAGGATATGATTCATCTAATTGTGCTGTTTATTTGTCTTATAACGGAGAATTAGGACTTGCGAGATTGGACACTTTTGACGAAATTACAGGATATTTCAGTGAGCATTACGGACTTATTCCTGTCGGATTGGAGTGCCACGTAATATTTGTGTCGGAGTATAACGGACAATGGGTTTATGCAATTAAGCCTGTTACGATTGAGGAAGATGAAGTTATAGAAATCCTGCAATCTGATTTGAATACTACTTCTGAATCTCAACTTTCGAATTTAATTAACGCTTTGCCTTAATTATGTTTATTTTTTGGTTTGAAAATCCCGGGACTCGTTTCTCGGGATTTTTATTATATCCCAAATTCATAATTTTTAATTCGCAATTCTTTTAATAACTAATTTTTTGTTAATACTACTTATAATAGTTGTCTAATAACTGCGAATTGTTAATTTTGTCAGTTGTTTAAACATAAAGTTATTAAAATGAATATTAAACATTTTCTGATTGTCAGTTTAATGAGTTTTTCGGGTGTTGTATTGGCACAGAAAAAAGAGATTTTGTTTACGGTTGATAATACTCCGTATTATACAGACGAATTTGTAAGAGTTTATAATAAGAATTTAGACTTGGTCAAAGACGAATCACAAAAGGATATTGATAACTATTTGGATTTGTATTTGGCTTATAAGCTAAAAGTAAACAAAGCCTATAAATTAGGTCTGAACAAAGATCCAAAATATATTAATGAGCTGAAATCTTACCGAAATCAGCTGTCAAAAAATTACCTGACGGATACCCAAATTACTGACGAACTTATCAGAGAGGCTTATGACCGTTCGCTTACAGAAATAAACGCATCACATATTTTGATTTTGGTTGATGAAAATGCCCAACCACAAGACACGCTTAAAGCCTATCAGAAAATCCAATCCATCAGAGAGAGAATCCTAAAAGGAGAAGATTTCGGAAAATTAGCACAAGAATTATCAGAAGATCCGTCTGCCAAAGAAAACAAAGGAAATTTAGGTTATTTTTCGGTTTTCCGAATGGTTTATCCGTTTGAGAATGGAGCATATTCGACCCAAAAAGGAGAAGTTTCCAAACCTGTCAGAACCCGTTTTGGCTATCATTTGATTAAGGTAAACGATATTCGTGATAATAGGGGAGAAATTACGGTTGCTCACATTATGATTAACAAACCGCAAGACGAATCCAAAAAAGGAGAGGCTCTTGACAAAATAAAAACTATTTATCAAAAATTACAACAGGGAGAAAAGTTTGAAGATTTGGCAAATCAGTTTTCAGACGACAAAACCTCTGCCCAAAAAGGAGGGGTTTTGGGACAGATTGCATCGGGGAATCTCAATTCCGTTGCTTTTGAAGATGCTTCTTTTTCAATAAAAAACATAGGAGAATATACGGCACCTGTCGAAACGGAATTCGGTTGGCACATCATCAAACTGCTGGAAAAACACCCTGTGAAACCTTTTGAGGAAGTAAAGTCAGATTTTGAAAACAGAATCAAAAGGGACGAACGTTCTAAAAAGATTGCAGAATCTATGAACAGCAAATTAGAGAAAAAATACAAGCCTGTTGTAGATTATAAATTGCTCAAAAAAGCTACGGAATTAGTAACAGATGAATTTTATCAGGAAAAATTTGAGATTCCGAATAATATTGATGCTTTCAACAAAACCGCAATAACCATTCAGAAAAAGCACATAAGCGGAATAGAGTTTTTAAATTATATTCAGGCTCAGCAAAATGCGGTGCAGAGAGTTAAACCAATTGAAAAATTGAAAGAAACATTGGTAAAAGATTTTGTCAGCTCGAATCTTAATTCGTACTACGATGAAAATTTAGAAAACGAATTTTCGGAATTCAGATATGTAATGGACGAATACAAAGAGGGCTTGTTGCTTTTCGATTTAATGGAAAAAGAAATTTGGCAAAGAGCTTCAACCGATACGCTTGGTTTGGAGGCTTTTTATCAGAAAAATAAGGATAAATACCAATGGAACAAACGCATTGATGCGGTTGTAGCATCGTCCGTAAAACAGGATTTTGTCGAACAAACCAAAAAATATTTTGAACAAGGGAAATCAGTTGATTTTATCAAAAAGGAACTGAACAAAGACGCTATCGTAAACATTATGATTGACGAGGGTTATTACGAAGAGGGAAGTAGCGGTCTTCCGAAAGAATATACATTGGAAAAAGGCGTTTCAAAAGTATATAAGCAAGGAGATTACTATTATGTGATTCTCGGAAAAGACATTGTTCCGTCTTCTCAAAAAACGCTTGATGAAGCGAGAGGTAGGGTTGTGAGTGATTATCAGATTTATCTCGAAGAAAATTGGTTAGATGCTCTGAAAAAAGAGTTTACCTATAAAGTGGACAACAAGACGTTTAACAAAGTAAAAAAACAATTAAAAAAGTAAACATTGAAGTTTAAATTTCTGACACTAATTGCTGTTTTTACAGGCTTGGTTTCGTGTGATTCTCCTCGTAAGGAGGCAAAACCCGAAGCCATAGCAAGGGTTGGTGATAACTATCTGTACCAAAGTGATATTGCAGGTTTGATTCCCGAAAACTCCTCTGAAGAAGACAGTTTGCTTATTGTTAAAACGTATATTGAACGTTGGGCTACTCAAAAGTTGCTTACAGAAGTTTCGGAATTAAACCTTGATTCGGAACAAAAAAAGGGATTTGAACAGCTTGTCGCAAAATACAAAACGGATTTATATACGAATGCTTATTTGGAGCAATTAGTCAAAACAAAGGTTGATACGACAATTACCCAAGAAGAATTAAAGCAGTATTATCAGGAGAATAAAGCCAATTTCAGAACCAACGGAAAATTGGTGAAGCTCCGTTACATCAAAGCTCCTTTGGAACATCAGAAATTGAATGAGATAAAAGAACGCTTTTTTAATCCGAAAAAATCGGATAAGAACTTTTGGGATACCTATTTGGTTCAGCTCAATAGTGTTGCTCTGAATGATTCGGTTTGGGTGGATATGAATCAGGTTTATCAACGCATTTCGTTCATCACTCCCGACAATGCGGATAATTATATTCAATCAGGAAAAAACTACGAATACAAAGAAGGGGAGAGTATTTATTTTGTAAAAATAAAATCGGTTTTACCGGCTAACGAAATCAGTCCTTTTGAATATATAAAACCCACCATAAAGCAGGTAATCATCAACAGACGAAAATTGGACTTTATCAAACAAACAGAAAAAGAAATAACAGAAGATGCGATTAAAAACAATAAATATGAAATTTATAAATAAGAATATTAAAGGCATTTTCAGTATGCTTTTTATATTGACCGGAATGATGCTTTCTGCACAGGAGGATTTGCAAGACAGCCTTGCCATTACAATGGCACAGGATAGCATTAAACCTGTCAGAAAAGTAAATCCTTTAAAGAGAATTGACGGAGTAGTTGCAGTGGTGGGAGACCACGTTATTTTGGAGTCGGATATTGATAAGGTATATTATCAGATGATGGCAGAAAAAAATGATTACAGTAACTTTAACAGATGTCAGGTTTTGGGAAGGCTGATGGAAGACAAGATGTATGCCCACCACGCAGTTCAGGATAGTGTTGAAGTTTCGGAAGCGAGAATTCAGGGACTTATGGAAGAAAGAATTGATTTTTTGCAAAGAAATTTAGGGTCAATGGATAAGATTCTTGAATATTACCGAATGAAAAGCGAGGCAGATTTTAGGGCAGAATTTTATCAGGTTACTAAAAATAATGAGCTTACTCAAGGAATGCAGGAAAAAATTATAAACGAAGTAGAGATAACTCCGGAGGAGGTGCGTCAGTTTTTTAACAGTATTCCGAAAGAGGATTTGCCTGTTTTTGGGGTTGAGCTTGAAGTTTCGCAAATCATCATCGAGCCTGTTATTCCGCAAGAAGAAAAGCAAAAAGTTATTGATAAGCTAAACGAATTCAGAGATGACGTGCTTAATAATGGAGCGAGTTTTTTCAGTAAAGCCTTATTATATTCAGAAGACCCGGGGTCAAAATCAAACGGAGGATTCTATAAAATGACTCGAAAAACACCTTTTATCAAGGAATTTAAAGATGTGGCTTTTTCGTTGCAGGAGGGAGAAATTTCCAAACCTTTTGAAACGGAATATGGGTATCACATTATATTATTAGAAAAAATAAAAGGACAGGAATTAGAGTTAAGACATATACTGTTAATGCCGAGAATTACCGAAAATGCGATGCGTGAGGCAAGAGAAAAAGCAACTCATATCAGAGATAAAATTGTTTCGGGAGAAATTTCGTTTGCAGAGGCAGCACGTTCTGAATCGGACGAAAAAGAAACCAGAGCCAACGGAGGTCTGCTTATCAATCCGCAGACTCAAGATTCCCGTTTTGAGCTTACCCGTATGGACCCTGTTTTGTACGGACAAATTTCGGGACTTAAAGACGGAGAGGTTTCTTATCCGCTTATAGACCAGTCCCAATCGGGAGCAAAACGGTACAAATTGATTACGATTTCTAATCGTTATGAAGAACACACAGCTGATTATTCGCAGGATTACACGAAGATTAAAGCAATGGCACTTCAGGAAAAACAGATTAAAGCCATCAAAAAATGGTTTGACGAAAAACTGCCTGACACCTATATCAGCATAGATACAGCATATCAAAATTGTCAGTTTGAAAATAATTGGCTTAAAAAATAGTGTTTTTATTGTTGAATCGTTGATTTGTTAAATCGTTTAATCGTATTTTAGCAACAAAATCATCAGTTCAACAAATCAACGATTAAACGATTCAACAAAATATGTCAGACGTAGCAGCAATAGAGCAATTAGTAAAAAAGCAACAAGAGCTTAAATCGGAAATAGCCAAGATTATCATCGGACAAAACGAAGTGGTAGATGAGATTGTATTGAGTATTTTTTCGGGAGGACACGCACTTTTAATTGGAGTTCCCGGATTGGCAAAAACCCTTATGGTGAATACGATTTCACAGGCTTTGGGATTGAATTTCAAACGGATTCAGTTTACTCCCGATTTGATGCCTTCCGATATTTTGGGAAGTGAGGTTTTGGACGAAAACAGGAATTTCAAGTTTATCAAAGGACCTGTATTTGCCAATATTATTCTGGCTGATGAGATAAACCGAACTCCTCCCAAAACACAGGCTGCACTTTTGGAAGCAATGCAGGAAAAATCTGTTACGGTTGCGGGAGTTCGTTATCAATTGGACTTGCCGTTTTTTGTTTTGGCTACGCAAAATCCGATAGAGCAGGAGGGGACGTATCCACTTCCGGAGGCACAACTCGACCGTTTTATGTTTGCTGTTAAGCTCGATTATCCGACTTTTGAAGAAGAAGTGCAGGTCGTAAAGCAAACCACGACAGATATTTCGGCAAAAGTAAATCCGTTGTTTACAGCACAGGAAATTATTGAGTACCAACAGCTGATAAGACGTATTCCTGTGGCTGATAATGTGATTGAATATGCGGTTTCGCTGGTTAATAAGACCAGACCCAAAACAGCAATGGCTACTGATTTTGTAAACAATTATCTGGATTGGGGAGCAGGACCGAGAGCCTCACAAAACCTGATTTTAGGAGCAAAAACCAATGCTGCTTTCAACGGAAAATTCTCTCCCGACATCGAAGATGTCAAAGCAGTGGCAACAGGAATTTTAAGACACAGAATCATTAAAAACTATAAGGCAGAGGCAGAGGGAATCTCCGAAGAAGATATCATCAGAAAATTGTTGTAGAAGACTTGAAAGAAGTTTAAAACGTATATTTCAAAGTAAGCCCCAAATGGCTTCCGTTGTTGAGGTCATCTCTGTACCAATCGCTGTTTAAAGAGAGGTTTTCGTTTACGTTAAATTGCTTGAGGTGTGCCGCTACATTGGCCTCCACAATATTCAGAACATAAAAACCGATAGTAATAAGCATTGACAAATCACGGTTTCTCTGATATTGCTTTTGAGCATTTAGCAAAGTAGCATCAGAGAGGTATCTGTCTCCTTGAAATTCATCATCACTAAATCCGGCTAATCTTCGTTTGTAGGCATCACGAGCTCTGTGGTATTGATTATTGCTGTGAATATAGTAGTATGTGCTTGCTCCCATAGCTCCATAAACCAAAGGAATTTTCCAATAATCCTTGTTGTAAGCCTGTCCCAATCCGGGGAGAATGGCAGAATAAAAAGCTGCTTTTGAGGGTTTTAGAGGGTCGTGATTTGTTTGGATAATCGCATTTTGCTCGACATAAATATCCCCGATTTGCTCCTGTTGTGCAAAACCAAAGCTCCCGATAAGGAAAATAAATATGTATAAACCCTTTTTCAACTATTTTTCGATTAGCTTTAATAATCTGTTGAAATCTTCTTCCGAATGAAACGGAATAATGATTTTTCCTTTTCCGTTAGAGGCTTTAACTTCAATTTTTGCTCCGAAAAAATCAGCCAGATTCTTTTTGGAATCGTTGTCGATTTCAAATGATTTTCCTGATTTTTTGGCTGTTTTCGGTTTCAGGCTGTCCTGATATTGCTTAACTAAATTCTCGGTTTCACGAACCGAAAGCGACTGACGGACTACTTTTCGGTAAATGTCAATCTGTGCCTCGAAATCTTCGATGTTTATCAAAGCACGACCGTGTCCCATACTGATAAATCCGTCCCTCATTCCGGTTTGGATAATCGGGTCGAGCTTTAGAAGTCGTAAATAATTAGTAATCGTAGAACGCTTTTTTCCGACTTTATCGCTCATTTGCTCTTGTGTCAGTCCGATTTCGTCAATCATTCTCTGATACGAAAGAGCTACCTCAATCGGGTCAAGGTCGCTTCTTTGGATATTTTCAACCAAAGCCATCATTAGCGAATCGTTGTCATTCGCAATTCGGATATAAGCAGGAACAGTTTGCAGTCCGGCAAGTTTAGAGGCACGAAGTCTTCGCTCTCCCGAAATCAGTTGATATTTGTTAAAATCAAGTTTTCGGACTGTAATGGGTTGGATAATTCCTAATTCTTTGATAGAACTTGATAATTCCTGTAAGGTTTCTTCGTTAAAATTACTTCTTGGCTGAAACGGATTTATCTCAATCGTATTAATATCAAGCTCAACAATATTACCGACAACTTTGTCCGCATTTTTATCTTCGATAGACTGAATATCGTTGGCAGGGTCTTTCAAAAGTGCCGAAAGTCCTCTTCCGAGAGCTTGTTTTTTAGTGGCTTTAGTCATTCTTTTAATTATTTTTCTTTATAATCTCTTCTGCTAGTTGCAGATAATTGGCTGCTCCTTTACTTGTTGCATCATAGTTGATGATACTTTCTCCAAAACTTGGTGCTTCGGATAATTTGATATTTCGTTGAATAATGGATTTAAAAACCATATCCCCGAAATGTTTCTGAACTTCTTCTGCCACCTGATTCGACAATCTTAAACGGGAATCGTACATAGTAAGCAAGAGTCCTTCAATATCCAAATCAGGATTGTGGATTTTTTGAACGCTTTTTATGGTATTCAGTAATTTTCCTAATCCTTCCAAAGCAAAATATTCGCACTGAATCGGGATAATAACCGAATCAGCACCCGTAAGGGCATTCAAAGTCAATAACCCCAAAGACGGAGCACAATCAATCAGAATATAATCATAATCGTCTTTGATTTCTTTGATGGCTTCTTTGAACATATATTCTCGGTTCTCCTTATCGACCAATTCGATTTCGATGGCAACCAAATCAATATGTGCGGCAATAATATCCACATTCGGAGTATTGGTTGTAAGTATAGCCTCTTTGGCAGAAACACTATGTTCCAAAACTTGATACGTTCCTTTATCAACAGCTTCAATATCAATTCCTAATCCTGAACTCGCATTGGCTTGAGGGTCAGCATCAATAAGTAAGACTTTTTTCTCTAAAACTCCTAAAGAAGCAGCAAGATTAACCGAAGTGGTTGTTTTTCCGACTCCTCCTTTCTGATTGGCTATGGCAATTATTTTACCCATTTTTCAAATAAAAAATTAGTCCGTAAAAATACAATATTTTACGGATTTTAAAAATAAGTTTTTTAGTCCGAAGTTTTGGCTTGATTTCTTCGGACTTCGGACTAAAAAAAGTAATTATTTCAAATGAGCTCTTAACATCCAAGCTGTTTTTTCGTGTTGCTCGGCAAGTGCATTTGCGTAATCTTCTGTTCCTTGGTCGATTTCGTCTTCAAGTGCAATAAGTTGACCTCTGATATAGGCGATGATAGCGTCGTAATCATTTAATAATTCACTTATATACGAAAGAGAATCATTTTTTCCTTTTCTTTTTTCTGTCAGATGTGTCAGTTCAAGATATTCGGTCATTGTAGCAGGTGCATAATGGTCGATTTTTCTCAATCGTTCTGCTACTTCATCAATTACGGTTGCCAATTCGTTATATAATTCTTCAAAATAAGTGTGCATCATGTGGAAATCAGGTCCTTCGACATTCCAATGTGCGTTTCTTGTTTTGAGGTATAATACAAATTCGTCTGCCAATAAAACAGATAGAAAATCAGCAACATTTTGAGATACTTTCGGACTGAATCCGATTTTTTTACTTTTAGCCATACTATTATTTTTTAGTTAGTATTCCTTTTAAAATTACACGTAAAGTTACGAAATTTAACGGAGAGTTATCCGTTAAACTATTGCTATTTTTTATACAGGAATAAAAAAAATGAATGAAGATTTTTTTTGTTTACCTGTCTGCTGACAGGAAGGAGGTTTAAAGTTGTTTACCATATACGTGAAACCTAAATGTCCCGTAGGAACGAACTATTAAACATTCACAAAAAAAAAGCTCCGTAGAATCGGTCTGTTAATTTTACAGACCGATTCTACGGAAGCTCATACCATTAACTAATAATGACTAATACCTCATTTGACTAATTCTTCACAGAACTTTTAACTTCGGTAAGTCCACGTTTTTTAAGTAGTGGTTCAATGCTTGGTTCACTTCCTCTGAATCGTTTGTAAAGTTCCATTGCGTCTTCGGTATTTCCTTTTTCGAGGATATTTTTACGGAAAGCATCAGCTTTTTCTTGGTTGAATAATTCCGTTGATTTGAAAGCCTCAAAAGCATCAGTATCCAAAACTCCTGACCAGATATAGCTGTAATATCCTGCTGCATATCCTGTCGGACTTGAGAAAATATGCAGAAAATACGAACTTCTGTATCTCGGAATAATAGCACTGGTCAACCCGATTTTTTTCATACTTGCATCTTCAAATGTATCTACATTGATAGTAATCGGTTCGGTTTGTGTATGATAATCCATATCCAAAAGTGAGGCAGCCAAATATTCAACTGTTGCAAAACCTTGGTCAAACGTTCCTACTTCCTCGATTTTTTGGATAAGAGCATCAGGAATTGTTTCTCCCGTTTGGTAATGCTTTGCATACGATTTCAGCACTTCAGGATCAGCTCCCCAATTTTCTAAAACCTGTGAAGGCAATTCTACGAAATCTCTCGATACGTTTGTTCCTGCTAAACTCTGATATTTTACGTTTGACAAAAGTCCGTGAAGTGCGTGTCCGAATTCGTGGAAATAAGTCAATGCCTCATCAAAAGTCAGTAGGGCAGGAGTATCTCCGACAGGTTTCGTAAAGTTACAAACGATAGAAATCACGGGAGCAACACGGTTTCCGTCTTTATATCCTTGTGTGCTGTATTCTGTCATCCAAGCACCTCCTCTTTTGGATTCTCTAGGGTGAAAATCCATATACAAAACTCCTACTAAATCTCCGTTTTTCTCGGTTACTTTCCAAAGTGTAGCTTCAGGGTGGTAAACAGGAGCATCTTTAACCTGCTCAAATTGAAGTCCGTAAAGTTTTTCACAAACTCCGAAAACTCCGTTTTGTACGTTTTCCAAACTCAAATAAGGTTTAACTTCCTGTTCGTCTAAATTGTATTTTTCTTTACGGATTTTTTCGGTATAATATCTCCAGTCATACGGCTGAACATCTCCTGAAATTCCGTCTGCATTCATCACTTTTTTAATTGCTGCTTCTTCCTCTTTTGCTTTAGCAAGTGCAGGAATCCACAGTTTGTTTAGCAAATTATAAACTCCTTGAGGGTTTTTAGCCATTGTTTCTTCCAAAGAATAATCTGCAAAAGTTTTGTAACCTAACAGGTTAGCTTTTTCCAAACGAAGATTCGCGATTTTTTTCAAATTTTCGTTGTTGTCAAATTCTCCTCCGTTTCCTCGGTTTTGGTAAGCATCAAAAATTTGTTTACGCAATTCACGATTATCTGCATATTGCAAGAAAGGCATCACACTCGCATTTTGCAAAGTGAAAACCCATTTTCCGTCTTTTCCTTTTTCTTTAGCTGTTTCGGCTGCAGCCTGAACAAGTCCGTCAGGAAGTCCTGCTAAATCTTCTTGTTTTTCGATAACCAATTCGTATTTATTGTTTTCACTCAATACGTTATTACCGAATTTAAGCGTTAAAAGTGAAAGTTCCGAATTGATTTTACGAAGTTTTTCTTTGTCTTCATCAGATAAATTTGCTCCACTTCTTACGAATCCTTTATAAGATTCTTCCAAAAGTTTTGATTCTTCCAAGCCTAAATTAAGCGTTGCTTTTTTGTCCCAAACTGCTTTTACTCTTTGGAATAATTTATCGTTCAGGCTGATGTTATCCGAATGTTCGGACATTTTAGGCGAAAGCGTTTCGGCAATTTCCTGTAATTTATCGTTGGTATTTGCACTTGTCAGGTTATAGAAAATTCCTGCATTTTGTTTTAACAGTTTTCCTGCATTTTCCATTGCCTCAATAGTATTTTCAAAAGTCGGTTCTTCCGTGCTATTTGCAATAGCATCAATCTCTGCCTGGTGTTGTTTAATTCCCTCCAAAATCGCAGGTTCAAAATGTTCGTCTTTGATTAAATCAAAAGGCGGAACTCCATACGGAGTGTCAAAAGTCGCTACCAAAAGCGGATTGTCATTCATAGTTGTCGTTTTTTCTTCTGTTTCTTTTTTACAGGAAACCATCGTCAATACCAATGCTCCTGCCAAAATTAGATTTGATTTTTTCATAGGTTTTATTTTTTGAACAAAATTAGCTGTAAAGGTAGTGAAATTTATAAAATTTGTCCGAATCCTGATAAAAAAGAAATTTCACGAACAGATAAAATGATGTTTTTAAAGAAAATATTTTTTTTAAATCAACTGACATACAGTTGTCATTTACCCGTTTTAATTTTGCCTCATAAACATTAAAAATAAAACATTATGAGTGCAACATTTTTAACATCGAACGAATTATTAAAACATTGGCAGGGACACAGAAATCTTACCCGTAGGATAATTGAAGTATTTCCTGAAAAAGAATTATTTGAATTTTCTATCGGAGGAATGCGTCCGTTTTCGGAAATGACAAAAGAGTTTTTGGCTATTGCCGCTCCCGGGCTGAAAGAAATCGTAAGCAAAGAATCAGTCAAATTTGACGAGAAAAGAGAAAACATCAAAACTAAAGCAGATATTCTCAAGGCTTGGGACGAATCGACGGTTTTAATTAACGAGTATTTTAACAGGATTTCGGAAGAAAGATTCAGAGAAACCCATAATCTTTTCGGGCAGTATGAATTTCCTGTTTATCAGAATATTTTATACTTTATTGATAACGAAATTCATCACAGAGGACAAGGTTATGTGTATTTAAGAGCTTTGGAAATTGAACCTCCTTTCTTTTGGGAGAGGTAGTTTTAGTTAATTTTCAACCACAGATTTAAAGGATTCTCACAGATTTTTAAATCTTTTAAATTTGTGGTTAATTTTTTTGATGAATCATCGGTTTATTCTTGCTCGTGATTTTTCAAGAAGTTTAATCACTTCTTCCTTAAATTCCAAAGGCTCGATTATATCAGCCCAATCGGCAAACATCATAAACCAACGAGCCATTCCTTTGCTTACATAATCCACTTCAAAGTGCATTTCGATATAATCTTTGTGCTTTATTTGTTTGGTAAAACCGTAAAAATTCCGATTGAAGTGTAAATATTTAGCAACATCTTTTTCTATCCGAAAACGAACTAAAGTCTTGCTTTCGGTATCGGGCTTTTGTCGGTAGTACTCTAATTCTTTGTGTTGTTTTGTAAACGGTTTTTCACTCCGTGAAATAGCAATCATTCTGTCTGCCCGAAATTGTCTGTAATCTTTTCGTAAGTGACAATACCCCAAAACATACCAAAAATTATTTTCGTGGAAAATCCCGACAGGTTCAATATTTCTTTGGGACGGTTTTTCGGCTTCTACACTTTCGTAAGTCAGAATAACCTGCTTTTTCTCCGCTATACTTTCGATAAGAATTTCGAGAGCATCAGGGATTTCGTTATTGAAAAAATCAGCAGAAGGAGTAACACACATTTTTGATTCAACCGATTCAATCCAGTCTTTTTGAGAATCTTTTAAAACTGCTTTTATTTTGAAAAGAGCCGACTGGAAGTGTTTTTTCAGGTTGTTATCCGTAAAATGCTGCATTAGCTTTTCGGCTGTAATAAAGCTCACAGCTTCTTCTTTGGAAAACATTACAGGAGGAAGTCTGTATCCGTCAACCAACGAATAACCGACACCTGCTTCACTATAAATCGGAACTCCCGAAGACTCCAACGTTCTGATATCCCGGTAAATAGTGCGAAGACTTACTCCAAATCGGTCTGCCAAATTCTGAGCTTTGACAGTTTTTTTAGATTGAAGCTGAATCAGAATGGCTACAGTTCTGTCAAATTTTTTTGGAGCTTGGTCGTGCATAAAAAATCAAATAAGGTCAGCTTTTGCTGACCTTTAGTTTTAATTTGCGATAAATTCAAACTTCCCTATTTTTGTTTCAAGTATTTTTAAAGACTTTGAATAATCTAATAAAAAAGAAATTATTTCTTTTTTGGGTTGCATTTTAGGAAGTGTTTTTTGTTTTTCAGAGTAGATTTTTGCCATATACATTATGTTTAAATTATTTATTGTATATAACGCAAACCTTGTTCGGAATATTGTATCAGTTGGTTAAAATTAAATTCTTTTTTTCGATAATCTTTCTCAAATTCATAAGGGCATACCGCATTCTCCCTAAAGCAGTATTGATGCTGACTCCCGTAAGGTCTGAAATTTCTTTGAAAGACAAATCCTGATACATACGCATTACCAAGACTTCTTTTTGGTCTTCCGGAAGTTCTTCTATGAGTTTTCGCAAATCGGTTTCTATCTGAAGTCCGATAATCTGATTTTCGATATTGGGGTCATTGTCCTGAATAACAGAAAAAATCGAAAATTCCTCTGTATCACGTTGCATAGGCATTTTTTTGTTGTTTCGGTAATAATCAACAATGAGGTTGTGAGCAATACGCATTACCCAAGGCAAGAATTTTCCTTCTTCGTTATAGGATTTGGTTTTGAGCGTACGGATTACTTTCATAAAAGTATCCTGAAAGATATCATCAGAAATATCTCTGTCAGACACTTTTGAATATATAAATCCGTAAATTTTCGATTGATGTCTTTCTATAAGCAAAGACAAAGCAGACTCATCTCCTTTAATATAGTCGCTTACAAGTATAGCATCAGAAATAACAACATTTACAGCCATAGCAATACCTTTTTAGATGGTTAATAATTCTAAAATTTGTTCTAAAAAGTACTTTTATTGCATAGGCAAAATGTATAATTCTATATTAAAGTTGAGCCAAATGTATGTAAATATTTTATTAAAAAACAAATAAAGTGCGAAACTTTAACACTTTCGGGTTAAAAAATCACACTCTATAATTTTATTGAAAACGATGCCTTTAGTTCAAAGACGAAAGGTATCTTTCTGCATCAAGAGCAGCCATACAACCTGTTCCTGCAGCTGTGATGGCCTGTCTGTAATGACTGTCCTGCACATCTCCTGCCGCAAAAACTCCGTTTATATTAGTATGGGTAGAATCCGGTTTGGTAATTAAATACCCTGTTTCGTCCATATCTAATTGCCCTTTGAAAATATCCGTGTTCGGTTTGTGTCCGATAGCAACGAATAGTCCTGTTACGGCAATTTCTTTTTTCTCTCCGGTTTGGTTATTGACTATTCGGATTCCCTCAACTACGTTTTCTCCCAAAACTTCATCAACTTCGGTATTGTACAAAACCTCAATGTTTGGAGTGTTGTTTACTCTGTGTTGCATTGCTTTGGAAGCTCTCATTTCGCTTTTGCGAACAAGCATCGTAACTTTTGAACAGATTTTAGCCAAATAAGTTGCTTCTTCCGCAGCCGTATCTCCTGCACCTACGATAGCCACTTCCTGACCCCTGTAAAAGAATCCGTCACAAACAGCACAAGCAGAAACTCCTCCTCCTTTGAGTTTTTCCTCACTCGGAAGTCCTAAATATTTGGCAGATGCTCCTGTCGAAATAATAACCGTTTTGGCTTCGATAACTTTTGAATCGTCAATAGTAACTTTGTGGTATCCTCCGGTTTCTTTAGAGAAATCGACAGCTGTTGCCATTCCGATACGAACTTGCGTTCCGAAACGTTCTGCCTGTTGTTGGAGTTGAACCATCATTGTCGGACCATCAATCCCTTCGGGATATCCGGGAAAGTTATCGACTTCAGTAGTTGTGGTAAGCTGCCCTCCGGGTTCCATTCCTGTATATAAAACAGGTTTCATATCGGCTCTTGCCGCATAAATCGCAGCTGTATATCCCGCAGGACCTGAACCGATAATAAGACATTCTAATTTTTCTGTAGTATCTGACATAAAAGTAATATGATTTTTAAGAAATGCAAATTTACGACTTATCTGAAGAATATCCTAAAAACAAGAAAGAGGAGTTTTTTTTTGAGAATTGTAAAATATCAAACCTTATATGTATCTTTGTTTTTGTAACAATTATTTTATGGAATTTATTTCGGTTTTCGATATGTTGAAAATAGGTGTGGGACCTTCGAGTTCACACACACTTGGTCCTTGGAGGGCAGCCCAACAGTTTTTGGGAGAATTACACAAAAAAGGAATTTTTGAAAAAACCAAAACTGTTTCTGTGGATTTGTATGGCTCACTTTCCCTTACAGGAACGGGACACGCAACCGATTTGGCTGTTGTTTTGGGATTGAGCGGAACAGACCCCGAATTTATTCCCGTTGAAGATATTGATACGATTATTCAAAAGGTAAAATCGGATAAACAGTTACATTTAGATGCTAAAAAAACGATTCCTTTTGTCTTTGAAAAAGGGGTTGTTTTTCACAAGACATTTTTAAATTTTCACGCGAACGGACTGACTTTTAATGCTTTTATGGAGGACGATTCGATATATTCGTCAACTTTTTATTCGATTGGAGGAGGTTTTGTAACCAAAGAAGAACAAGAAACAGTTATCGGAACGGAAATAGACGAAAAGAAAGTTCCGTATCCGATAGAAAAAGCAGACGAATTACTACATTACACTGCATCTGAAAACAAGAGTATTTCGGAAATCGTAACCGAAAACGAAAAAGTTTTCCGTTCGGAAGAAGAAATTTCAAAAGAATTATTGAGGGTTTGGAACACGATGCTCGAATGTATGTATATCGGTTGTCATACCGAAGGGACATTACCCGGAGGGCTGAATGTCAGACGGAGAGCTTTTGATATGCATAAAAATCTGATGGCTGAAAGTACAGGAACTTATTCAAATCCTTACGAATGGTTACAGGCAATCCGAAAAACGGAGGTTAAATTCCGTCAGATTCTGAAATGGGTAAGTTGTTTTGCATTGGCTGTCAATGAAGTAAATGCCTCGCTTGGAAGAGTCGTAACAGCACCTACAAACGGAAGTGCGGGAGTGATTCCTGCTGTTTTGATGTATTATTTAACCATTGACAACCACAAGGCAGGAGATAAAGAAATCGAACAATTCCTGAAAGTAGCAGGAGTTATCGGGAGTATTTTCAAAAAAGGTGCTACCATTTCTGCTGCTATGGGAGGTTGTCAGGCAGAAATCGGAGTTTCGTCTGCAATGGCAGCTGCTGCTTTGTGCGAATTGTTGGGAGGAACACCCGAGCAGGTTTCGGTAGCAGCCGAAATTGCTATGGAACATCATCTCGGACTTACGTGCGATCCGATTGGAGGATTGGTTCAGATTCCGTGTATAGAGCGAAATACGATGGGAGCAATCAAAGCTATCAACGCAGCCGAATTAGCTCTCGAAACCGATGCTAAAAACGTAAAAGTTCCCCTTGATAAAGTAGTCAAAACAATGTGGCAGACCGCACAGGATATGAATCACAAATACAAAGAAACTTCCGAAGGAGGTTTGGCTGTTGCTGTAAATATTGCGGATTGTTAGTAACAAAATAAGAGAATGAAGATAATTTTATATAGTTTATTTTCATTATTTCTGTTTAGTTGTAATGCTAAAAAAGAAACTTTAGAAATAAATAGTGATTTTAGGTTAAAAAATCCGTCATTTGAAAAAGTTTTATTTTCAAATAAAGAAACTCAAATCCAAGAAAAAAGCTTTATTTCGAATCAATATAATTATTTTATTGATAATGAGAGGATTGATGATGAACAGGAGCAGAAAAGTTTACAACAACGATTTAATGAATTTCAAAAAGAATTAAAAAAGCAGAATGATTTAGGGTCTTCATTACCTGAAGATTTTGAAGAATATAAACTTTTGTTTTACGAAAGTTATTCTTTTAAAATTGACTATGCAGGAGAATTCCCAAAATATAAACAAGTTGGATGGGAAATGAGAGAATACAGATTAATTGAATTTCAAGAAAAAAACTTTAATAATGAACATTATCTTATGACAAAAAACGGAGCTTATAAATCAGTAAGTTGGGATATTGGAGAAAAATATTTTTATGCTGCTTTGGAACTATCATATATTGGCACTGTTTATGTTAATTATTATTTCGTTAAAAAATGAAAAACCTAACCTATATATTTTCTCTGATTGGTTTAACTGCTTTTGCCCAACCCAATATGGTCGAGCCGGACAGCATTGCACTTGTTGAAGACAGATTTCAGGAATTATTTTACGAATCCATAAAGCAAAAAGGAATCGAAAACTATGACAGAGCCATCAATTCGCTACAACAAGCTGTACAGCTAAAACCTGAAGAGGCTACGCTTTACCACGAAATTGGGAGAAATTATTTCTTTCAGAAAAAATATTTCGAGGCAGAGGATTATATCAAACGAGCTATCGAAAAAGACGACAAAAACAAATACTATTATTTGAGCTTATATGATGTGTATTATCAGACGAAAAATTATCCGAAATCTATCGAAGTAGTTCAGAAACTCATCAGTTTTAAGGACAAACGAAAGCTCGAATTTCAAGACGATTTGGTTTCGCTCTATATGTACACACAGCAATTTGACAAGGCTTTAACGCTTATTGAAGAACTCGAAAAATCAGCCTCTCACGACCCGACAAGGGAAATGTACAAAATACAAATCCTGAAAGACAGAGCAGGAAGTTCTGATATTTCGGATTTGGAAAGCGAAATCAAGAAAAATCCGAAAAACGAACAAGCATACATCACTTTGATTTATCAGTATTCCGAGAAAAATCAAGAAGAAAAGGCTTTTGAAGTTGCCAAACAATTAGCTAAAAATATTCCCGATTCTGATTGGGCTCATGTGAGTTTGTTTAAGTTTTATTTAGAAGAAAACAACATCGAAAAAGCGGTAAATTCGATGAACAAAGTTTTTGAAAGTAATCAGATTGATGATAAAATCAGACACAGAGTTTTGAACGAATTTTTAATTTTTGTAAGTAATAATCCTCAATATGACAAGGAATTAGAAAAAGCAGTTGCTTACTTCAAAAACGACCCGGATATAGCTGTAGCCAAAGAAGTCGGAAAGTTTTATTTTGCCAAACAAAATTGGAAAGAGGCATCGGATTATTTTGAAATCAGCCTAAAAGACAACCAAAACGATTTGGAAGCGATATTATTTTTGTTGCAGTCTTATACAGAAATGGGAAATTTTGACCTTGTATTGAAAAAATCAGACAATTTTAAGGATTTATTTCCGTTACAACCTGAATTGTATTATTACAACGGACTTTCGCAAAACCAAATGAGGAATTACAAAAAAGCTAAAGATATTCTTGAGGAGGGATTGGATTACCTTGTTGAGAATAAAGCGCTTGAAGCTAATTTTTACATTCAACTTTCGGAGGCAAACACAGGTTTAGGAAACGAAAAAGACAGACAAAAATACTTACAAAAAGCTGAAAATCTGATGAAAACTATTAAAAAATAGACTACGAATATTGCGAATTTATACGAATAATATAAATTAATTTTTGAAATTGAAATTACCATTTAAAAGACACATAGCTTTTTTAGCTTTATTATTAGTCGTAACTTCTTGTAAAACAAAGAAATCGGTTTTTGAAGCTGATACTTCGGTTTCTGCAAAAGAGGTCATCGAAAATTACAACAACCAAAATAATCTTGATTTTCAGGTACTTCATATCAAAGGAAATACGAGTTATTTGCTTTTTAACATAAACCTTGACATCCGAATCAAGAAAGATGAAGTGATTTTGGTAAGCGGGAGAGTATTAGGTACAACAATTGTAAAAGCAAAAATTACTCCCGACTATGTAAGTTATTACAACAAATGGGAAAGCGAATATTTTGAAGGAGATTACGATATTTTGAGTAATTTTTTGGGAACGGAACTCGATTTTCAGAAAGTTCAGAATTTACTTTTAGGACGAACTTTGGACAAATTAGACAAAGAACGGTTTGTATATTCGATTGAGAATAATTTGTATAAACTTTCGTCAGACCGAAAAGATTTAAACAAAGCCTATTATTTTGACCCGAATAACTTCAGATTAGTAAAACAATTTGTGGAGCAAAAACACGAAAACAGAAGTGCCTTTGTAGAATATTCTAATTATAAAGAGCAGAATAACAATATGTTACCTTTTTCTATTTTGATAAATTCGCTAAGCGAAAAAGATAAAAATGAGTTTAAAGTAGAGTATAAATCAATGGAATTTAATACAGGAATTACTTTTCCGTATGAGATTCCGAGTGGTTACAAACGAATAGATATTGATTAAGGTTTTGTCATTGCGAGGAGGTACGACGAAGCAATCTCAAGATTGCCACGTCATTTCGCTACGCTACATTCCTCGCAATAACAGAATTTTGCGTTAAAAAGACCTGTTTACAACTTTGTGGAAATCTGTTTGTTTTCTATTTAAAACCTGTATAATCTGTGTTTAACTTTGTTTAAATTTTCTCGGAATGTCCAAACGTATTGTAACATATCTATTTCTTTTGGTTTCGGTTGTGGCTTTTTCTCAAACGGAAAAGCAGAAACAGCTCGAAGCTCAAAAGGCTCAAATCCAAAAGCAGATTGCCAATTTCAGGGAATTGATCAAATCGGAGGAGAACAAAGAAAAACCCATTTTGGAGCAGTTGGAACAACAACGGATTAAAATCCGTCTTACCGAAGATTTGGTTAAAACAGCTAAAGAGCAGGAAAACCTTTTGTCTAAAGAAATTGCCGTAAACGAAAAGCAGATTGCCGAACTGTCAAAAGAACTCAATGCCCTAAAAGCCGATTATGCACAGATGATTGTCAAGTCGTACGAAACCCGTTCGGAGCAAAGCAGAGCTATGTTTATTTTGTCTTCGGATAACTTTTTACAGGCTTACAAACGCATTCAGTATATGAAGCAATATGCTGATTTTCGTAAGGAACAAGGAGAAGAAGTACAGCAAAAATCGGAGGTTTTGGCAGTAAAAAATCAAGCTTTGCAAAAGCAGAAATCCGAACAACAAAAGCTGTTGCAGGAAACTCAAAAAGAATTGGCAAATCTTGAAAAAGAGCGAAAATCTTTTGATATCATAATGGTCGCTATCAACAAAAACAAGCGGAAATATACTGATGATATCAAGAAAAGGCAACAGCAAATTTCTGATATTGACAAGCAGATTGAGAAGCTCAAACGTGAGGCTATTGCAGAGGCTAACCGCAAAAAAGCACAAGCGGAAGCCAAAGCTACAGGAAAAAAGGTTGATGAAAAAGCGATTTCTTCTACTAAATACGACCTGACTCCCGAAGCAAAATTGGTAGCCGATAATTTTAGAGCCAATAAAGGAAAATTGCCTTGGCCTGTTGAAAGAGGAGTAATTACGTCCCGTTACGGAAATCAGCCACATCCGATAGAAAAACACATTACCATAAATAATACGGGAACTGTTTTTTCTGCAGCCGAAGGAACAGAAGTAAGAGCTATTTTTGAGGGAGAAGTCAGTCAGATTATGGTGGTAACTCCTGTAAATATGGCTGTTTGGGTGCGTCACGGAGATTATGTAACCATTTACGGAAATCTTGATAAAATCTATGTGAAAAAGGGAGATAAAGTAAGCTTTAAACAAAAATTAGGAAAAGTTCATACCTATTCCAACGGAACTACTTCTACGAAATTTATGGTAATTCAAAATATTACCACATTAAACCCCGAACATTGGTTAGTACCTAATTAAAATTTAAAAATCAAAAAAAAATATGGAAACTCATTTAGTAGATTATCCTTGGCTTATAGGAGGATTCGCAGTTGCGGTTGTTATTATGTTGTTGCTGGATTTGGGAGTGTTTAACAAAAATGCTCATGTAGTTTCTAACAAAGAAGCTCTGAATTGGTCTATTGTCTGGATTTCTCTGGCTATGGTTTTTAGTGGAGTTATTTATTTTGTGTTGGATAAACCACACGGAATAACGGATAATTTTTCCAAATTTCAGGCTGCTTATTGGATAGAAAAAGCCCTTTCGGTTGATAATCTGTTTGTGTTTATTTTGGTTTTTAAATTCTTTAAAATTCCGAAAGAATATCAACACAAAATATTGTTTTGGGGAATTCTGGGAGCTTTGGTTTTCAGGGCAATTTTCATTTTTGCAGGAGTGGAGCTTATCAAGCATACCTATGTTACGGTTCCGTTTTTGGGAATCAATCCTGAAACAGGATTAGCAAGGGAACTGAACGTTGTTTTGTTTGTATTTGGTATTTTCCTGATTATTGCAGGAATCAAGTCGTGGAGTTCGTCTGATGATGATGGAGAAGAAAAAGATTTGAACAAGAATTTGGGAGTTCGTTTGGTGCATAAATTCTTTAAGGTAACGAATGAATTTAACGGAGATAAATTTTTTATCGTAAGACAGGGAGTAAAATATGCCACTCCGCTTTTTGTAGCTTTGGCAGTTATTGAAATTACCGATTTGGTTTTTGCGGTAGATAGTATTCCTGCAATTTTTGCGATTGCTCCCGATGACCCATTTATTCTTTATACCTCGAATATTTTTGCGATTTTGGGATTGCGTTCGTTGTATTTTTTATTGGCTAACTCAATGGATATGTTCTCAAAACTGCATTACGGATTAGCTGTAATTTTAGCCTTTATCGGAATGAAGATGATAATTATGCCTTTTTATCATTTTCCGTCTTCGGTTTCACTTACTGTAATCGGAGGATTGCTGTTGATTTCGGTTATTTGGTCGTTGATCTCGAAGAAGAAAGTTGATAGTAATTCATAGTTAATCATTCATAGCTAAATAAGAATGTTTACAGATACTCACACTCATTTATATAGTGAAGAATTTTCCGAAGATCGGGATTTGATGATTCAGAGGGCTTTGTCGGTTGGAGTAAAGCGGTTTTTTATTCCTGCTATTGATTCGTCTTATATGGATCCGATGTATGATTTGGAGAAAAATTATCCTGAAAATGTATTTTTAATGTGTGGTTTACATCCGACTTATACTAAAGAAAATTACAAAGAAGAATTAGCTTTTGTCGAAAAACAGCTAAAAGAACGAAAATTTGTAGCTATCGGAGAAATCGGAATTGATTTGTTTTGGGACAAAACTTTTCTGAAAGAGCAACAGGAATCGTTCAGACATCAGATTGGTTTAGCTAAAAAATACAAACTTCCGATTGTGATTCATTGCAGAGAGGCATTTGATGAAGTTTTTGAGATTTTGGAAGAACAGAAATCAGAGGATTTATTTGGGATTTTTCATTGTTTTACGGGAGATTTTAATCAGGCACAACAAGCTATTTCTCTGAATATGAAACTCGGAATAGGAGGAGTAGTAACTTTCAAAAACGGAAAAATCGACCAATATATCAATCAGATTGACTTAAAACATATCGTTTTAGAAACCGATTCGCCTTATTTAGCTCCTGTTCCGTACAGAGGAAAGCGAAACGAAAGTGCATATATCGTCAATGTAGCTCAAAAATTAGCCGAACTCTACGGGAAATCGGTTGAGGAAATTGCTGAAATTACAACAAAAAACTCCAAAGATATTTTTTCAATTTGAAAATTAAATTTCCTATTTACCAATAACCAATAACCAATAACCATTTACCAATAACCAATAACCATTAACCATTAACCAATAACCAATAACCAATAACCATTAACCAATAACCATTAACCATTAACCATTATTAAGCATTTCCCAAAGTCTGTCTTTTAGCTCTGTCAGCCCTTGTTGGGCAACGGACGAAATAAATAAATACGGAGTTCCTTTGAATTGTTTGTCTAACTCGGTTTTCATTTCAGCTTTGAGTTCTTCGTCAAGCATATCTGATTTCGAAATGGCAATCAATCGGTCTTTGTCTAATAATTCGGGGTTGTATTCTGTGAGTTCTTTAAGCAGAATGTCGTATTCTTTTTTAATATCCGTAGCATCAGCAGGAATCAAAAAGAGTAGGGTAGAGTTACGTTCGATATGACGTAAAAAGTAATGTCCCAAGCCTTTCCCTTCTGCAGCACCCTCAATAATTCCGGGGATATCAGCAATTACAAACGATTGAAAATCGCGATAAGCTACGATTCCCAAATTTGGTTTAAGCGTAGTAAACGGATAGTCTGCAATTTTGGGTTTGGCAGAAGTAAGCACAGAGAGCAAAGTTGATTTTCCGGCATTCGGAAAACCTACCAATCCGACATCTGCAAGGACTTTAAGTTCTAAAATTATATCGAGTTCTTCTCCCTCTAATCCGGGTTGAGCATATCTCGGAGTTTGGTTTGTCGAACTTCTGAAATGCCAGTTTCCGAGTCCTCCTTTTCCTCCTTTTGCCAAAATTCTTTTTTCTCCGTCTTCTGTGATTTCAAAGAGAACTTCTCCTGTATCTTGGTCTTTTACGACTGTTCCCAGAGGTACTTCGATAAATTTATCTTCTCCGTCTGCTCCTGTACTTCTCGAACTTCCTCCGTCTCCTCCGTGTCCGGCTTTGATGTGTCGTGCAAATTTCAAATGAAAAAGCGTCCACAAATTTTGGTTTCCTACCAGATAAACGTGTCCTCCACGACCTCCATCTCCTCCGTCAGGACCTCCTTTTTCGATGAATTTTTCTCTGTGTAAATGCGATGAACCACGACCTCCTTTTCCTGAAGCCACATATATTTTTACGTAATCTACAAAGTTACCCTCTGTCATTTTTTTGTTCTTTTAAGGTGCAAAGGTAGGTTTTATTTGGGATTTTTAATGACAATCACTGTTGGTCTTCAAAAAAACGTCTTTCGATAAAGTCAATATCTTTGATTGATTTTCGTGTCCAATCCAAGCGTTTTTCGAGGATTTCTTCTTCGGTTAGTTGCCAATTTATCTCCGAAGCACGAAGTCTTTGCATCAGATTTTGAATGATAATCGCAGCCGAAACCGAAATATTCAGACTTTCGGTAAATCCGACCATCGGAATTTTCAGAAATCCGTCTGCATTTTGTATTACTTCTTCCGAAAGCCCCTCTTTTTCCGTTCCGAAAAAAATCGCACTGGGTTTAGAAATATCGAACTCTTCCAAAAAAGTCGAATCATTGTGGGGAGTGGTAGCAATAATCTGATAACCCTTTTCCCGTAGGGAATCCATACAACTCAAACTGTCTTTATGTCGGATAATATCGACCCATTTTTGGGCTCCCATAGCGATTTGTTTGTCAATTCTTTTTCCGAATCGCTGTTCGATAACATTCAGCTCCTGAACTCCGAAAACTTCACAGCTACGCATTACAGCACTGGTATTGTGCAACTGAAAAACATCTTCAACAGCAACCGTAAAATGCCTGGAACGATATTGTAGAACTTCTATAAACCGTTGTTTTCGTTCTTCTGTGATTATGGTTTCAAGATATTCTAATAACTTCATTTATTGCTAATTGAAAACAGTAATAAATACCATTTTTAGTGGAGAAGATGGGGCTCGAACCCACGACCTTTTGGCTGCCAGCCAAACGCTCTAGCCAACTGAGCTACATCCCCGTTTTAAGACGGGCAAATGTAAGTCTTATTTTTAAGGTTTTGGAAAAAATCATTAAAAATCGTAACTTTGTGCCTCATTTTTAAACAGGAAAATTATGGAAATCAAAGAAAATACTTTCTTGAGACAATTTGAAACGATTATGGACAATGAGTTATTAACGATTGAATATTCACTACAAGAAAGAAAAATATTTCTGACCAGACTCAATATTCCCGAAAGGTTTTCTGATGAAGATGTTACCGATGAATTTCTAAAAAATGTACTCGAAATTATCAAAGAGAAAAACCTGAAAGTAGTTCCGACAGCTTCTAAAATTGTAAGTTTTTTCAGAAAAAAACCTGTTTATAAAGCAATGCTTCCGGTAGGAATAGTGATTTAATTATTTCTGATTGATACTTCCTCCGGCAACAGTTCTTTGGTCGATTTTGGTAGGTTTTCCGTAAATGTTAATTGTTCCTCCCGCTTTGGTATCGGCTTTAACGTAATCGGTTGCATAAACATCAGCACTTCCTCCTGCACTTATCGAAACCTTAGTCTTTTTGGTTTTCAGGTCTTGGGCTTCAAGTGTTCCTCCTGTACGTATTTCGGCTTCCATTGTTCCTGAAACAGTACCGTTTAGTGTAATATTTGCTCCCAAAACGGATTTTACTTCCAAGTCTTCTGCTTCGATTTCGAATCTGATTTCAGAACTTTCTTTAGCTGTTATTTCCAAATTAGGAGATGTAATCGGTTTGAGAGAAGTGATAAAACTTCCTTCAAAAGCCTCGATTTCTTCTAAAGTTCCTTTGTAATAAATCGTAACTTTGATGTCTTCTCCTTTTAGTAATTTGGTAAGAGGCATTCGTACTTTCAGCTCGTCATTTTTTTGAAGAACTTCCACATCGTTGCTGTTAGAACCGTAGATTTCAATTTTGTTTTCGCTTGACGGAATTAATTCAGCTGAAATTTTGTCATAGATTCTTACTTCCGTAAATGAAGATAAATCTTTGGTAACATCTTGTGCATAAAAGAATTGCGATACCAATAATCCCGATAATACGATTAGTTTTTTCATAAATATTTTATTTTTTTATACTTAAAATTATTTTTTTTACAATTTTATTTTTTACTTTTTCAGATGTTCCAAAATCTATAAAGCCACCCTTATAAAAATAGTCTGTCTGTTGTATATTCAGATATATATATTCATTTTCTATGAAGAAATAAATATCTAAAAGATTCCAAAATTTGCCTTTGTATCTATAATAGTAATAACCCTGTTGATTTTCAATTAAAATCATATTCATACTTTTGGCAATATCTTTAACAAGTTGTTCGTTTGACTCAAAATCAGAATTAGCTTTGGTCTTATATATTTTATATAAAAGAGGTATCTTCCAAAAACCACATAATCCAATTGATATCAAAAAGATTGATAATAAATAAATCAGATTTTTAGAACTTATTTTCCCTCTCTTCTCAATATATTTTAAATCATACCAATCAGAAAATATTAAAGTACAAAGAAGAAAAAGCCCTCCTAAAATTACCGAAACTGCAATAAAGTAATTCCAATATTTATCAAATGAATTTACTTTATTGAATTTATTTTTAAATTCTTTATAGTTCATTTTTTCTCAAAAACTCAAAATCCAACTGTTTTTTGACCAAATCTGCATTTTTCACTTTTACCCAAACTTCATCTCCGAGCTGAATAATATTTTTTGAAATTTCTCCGACAAGGGCATATTGTTTTTCGTCAAAAGTGTAATAATCTTCTTTAATATCACGGATTCTGACCATTCCTTCGCATTTATTGGAAACGATTTCCACATAAATTCCCCATTCGGTAACTCCCGAAATCACTCCCAAAAACTCCTCATCTTTGTGGTCTTGCATATATTTTATCTGCATATATTTGATACTGTCCCGTTCCGCATTTGAGGCTAACATTTCCATATTCGAGCAATGCAGACATTTTTCTTCGTACACTTCTTCACTAACTGATTTTCCTCCGTCAAGATAAAACTGCAAAAGGCGATGAGCTATGATATCGGGATAACGTCTGATTGGAGAGGTAAAATGCGAATAATAATCAAAAGCCAATCCGTAGTGTCCGATATTATCAGTCGAATATTTGGCTTTGCTCATACTTCGTATGGCTAAGGTATCGACCAAATTCTGTTCCTTTTTCCCTTGAACATCAACAAGTAACTTATTCAGTGATTTTGTAATGTCTTTTTTGGATTTCAGGTTGATGGAATATCCGAATTTTGAGATGATTCCTTGTAATCCCAATAATTTTTCATCATCAGGTTCATCGTGAATGCGATAAACATAAGTTTTCTTTTGTTTTCCGATAAATTCCGAAACTTTTCGGTTGGCCAAAAGCATAAATTCCTCAATCAAGTGGTTGGAATCTTTTTGTTCTTTAAAATAAACTCCGACAGGCTCTGCGTTTTCGTCCAAGTTGAATTTCACTTCTACTTTATCGAATGAAATCGCTCCGTTCTGCATTCGTTTTTTACGGAGAATTTTAGCCAATTTATCCATCGTAAGCGTAGCATTTACGATGTTTTTATCGACTTTGTAGGCTTCTCCCGTAAGTGAAATTTCACTCGGAATCGCATCTTTTTTGGTTTCGATAATATGTTGAGCTTCTTCATACGAAAGTCGTTTATCCGAATAAATTACCGTTCGTCCGAACCATTGGTTTACGATTTCGGCTTTTTCGTTCAAATCAAAAACGGCAGAAAACGTATATTTTTCTTCTTCCGGACGAAGTGAACAGGCAAAATTCGACAATATTTCGGGCAACATCGGAACAACCCTATCCACTAAATAAACCGAAGTTGCTCTTTGATAGGCTTCATCGTCTAAAATCGTTCTCTCCTCGATATAATGAGAAACATCGGCAATATGGATTCCGATTCGATATTGTTTGCCTGTCTGTTCGGCAGACAGGTTTTCTAATACTTCAAACGAAAGAGCATCGTCAAAATCTTTGGCATCTTTGGGGTCAATCGTAAAAGTCAAAGCCTTTCGCATATCCCTGCGTTTTGCGATTTCTTCGGGAGTTATCGAAGTGTCTAACTTGTTTGCTTCTGTTTCAACCTCAATCGGAAAATCAGACGGAAGTCCGTATTCTGCCAAAATTGCGTGCATTTCGGTATTGTGTTCTCCGGGTTTTCCGAGTACTTTGACAACTTTTCCGAAAGGAGAATCAGCTTTTTTAGGCCAATCCACGATTTTTACCAAAACCACATCTCCGCTTTCAGCCTCTCCAAACAGGTCTTTTGGGACAAAAATATCAGTGTACATTTTCGGATTAGCAGTCTTTACAAACCCAAAATTTTTCTGAATATCAATGACTCCCACAAATTCTTCCCTGTATCTTTCGAGGATTTCCACAACTTCCGCTTCAGGACGTTTTCCACGTCTTCGGTTGTAGATGTAAACCTTTACTTTATCCTTATCCAAAGCGTGATTCAGGTTACTCAACGGAATAAAAACGTCTTCTGACAATTCCTCCGACATAAAATAAGCCGTTCTTCGGGAAGTCATATCAATAGTTCCTGTGATATAATCTTGTGTTTCGATTATTTTGTATTTTCCCGTTTCAGGTTCTTCGAGGTGTCCTTGGGCTTTTATTAGCTTTAAGTCCTTGATAATCTGATTTCTACTTTGCGTGTCGTCCAATTCTAATCGGGCAGCAATTTGCTTGTAATTAAAGGTTTTATCAGATTCTTTTGAAAGGATTTTCAAGATTTTTTGGGTAAAATCTTTGTTTTTTTTACCCATTTTAAAAGATTTTTTCTTCTTCATATTCATTCTATAATATTTGCATAGTTACAAAAATTAAGCCTATTGTTGTTAAAAATAAGGTTATTTTTACATTAGTTTTGTATTTTTGATATCGGCTTTCGTATGTTAAGAAATGGTTATTACAATATTTTATTAGTATTAATTTTGTGTAAAGAACTAAAAATAAATATTATATGTGACTAATTTTACACTCAAATAAACAACACGAACTATTTTCTAAAAAATGAAAAAGAAAGACATTAAGATTCTGTTGGTTGATGACGAACAGGATATTTTGGAAATCGTAGGATATAATCTTTCTCAAGAGGGTTATAAAATCATTACAGCCCAAAACGGAAAGGAGGCAGTAACCAAAGCCAAAAAGGAACAGCCACACCTGATTATTATGGACGTGATGATGCCTGAAATGGACGGAATCGAAGCGGTTGAAACTATCCGAAAAATCCCTGAATTAAGTGAGGTGATCATCACGTTCTTGACAGCAAGAGCAGAGGATTATTCGCAAGTGGCAGGATTTGATGTAGGTGCAGACGATTACATCACAAAACCTATAAAACCAAAGGTTTTGGTAAGCAAAGTAAAAGCACTTTTAAGACGACTTAAAGACGAAAAACATCAAGATACCATTACACTTTCGGGAATGGAAATCAATCGGGAAGAGTACAAAATCATAAAAGATGGCAAAGAAATTATCTTACCTAAAAAAGAATTCGAATTGCTTTATCTTCTTGCCTCAAAACCCGGGAAAGTGTTCAAAAGAGAAGAGATTTTAAGTAAAGTATGGGGAAATGACGTAGTAGTCGGAGGAAGAACCATAGACGTACATATCCGAAAACTTCGTGAAAAAATCGGAGAAGACCTGTTCAAAACTATCAAAGGAGTCGGGTATAAGATTGATTTATAATCTTAGGACTCAAGTATTAAGTATTAAGACTGAACACTACAACTGAGCACTGAAAACTAAAAATTTATCCGTACTTTTGGATAAATTTTTTGTTTATGAAAGTATCCGTTGATATTAGTCTTTATCCGTTACATAAAGAATACCAAAAACCGATTTTGGATTTTATCCAAGAATTAAGGGAATCCGAATTTAAAATAATCGAAAACAATTTAAGCACTCAAGTTTATGGAGATTACGACAAAGTAATGTCTTTTTTGAACTCAAAAATCAAAGAGGTGTTTTTTGACGAAAATCTGTATGTTTTTGTTCTGAAAATAATCAAAGGAGACAGGAGTAATTAGTTTACAGTCGCAGTTTTCAGTTTTCAGACTGCCCCAACTGCGACTGCGACTACCAACTAAAAAATGGAACATCTTTTCGAACCCTATAAAACCTATTCCACAACGGATATAATCCTCGAAATCATTGCAGTTTTGTTTGCGATTGCAAGTGTTTTGTATTCCAAAAAGAACAACATAAAAGTATATCCGACAGGAATCGTCAGTACACTTGTTTTTGTTTATTTACTTTATAAATGGGAACTTTTCGGAGATATGATTATCAATGTGTATTATTTTGTAATGAGCATTTACGGTTGGTATTTGTGGAGTACTGTTGCTAGTGATAAGCCGATTTTACCCATTACTAAAATGAGTCGTAAGGATTATAAAATTTCGACTCTTATATTCATCTTTTCGACTATATTTGTAGCTTTAGTGTATTTCTATTTCGAAAAATTCGGAGTTTGGTGGAGTTATGTGGATATTTTTACGACAGGACTGTTTTTTGTGGGAATGTATCTGCTTGCCAAACGAAAAGTCGAACATTGGATATTTCTGATTGTAGGCGATTTTATTTCGATTCCGTTGTATTATTTTAAAGGATATACAATAACGGGAATTTTGTTTGTGATTTACACGATTATAGCTGTTTTTGGATATTTAGAATGGAGAAAGATACATCAGAAAAACGTATAAAAATTGTTTTAATCGGACCTGAAAGTACAGGAAAAACGACTTTAGCCTCATTTTTGGCTGAATATTTCGATACGGTTTGGGTCAGGGAATATTTGAGGGAATTTTCGGAAGAAAAGCTCAAAAACGAAAACAAATCAGTCGAAAAAACGGATAATTATACGCTTGTGAAAAATCAGATTTCGTTGGAAAATGAGGCTCTGACTCGTGCCAATCGGTTTTTGTTTTGCGATACGAATTTCGTTCAGACAATGATTTATTCGGAATTGTATTTCGGAGAAGCAGATGATTTTTTTGCGGAATATATTGATAATCTGGATTATGATTTATATTTTTTAACCGATATTGATGTAGAGTGGGAAAATGACGGAATCAGAGATGCACCTTTTGAGAGGCAAAATCATTACCAATACTTTAAAAAACGATTGATGGAATTAAGCAGACCATTTATAGAAATTTCGGGAAATGAAGAGGAAAGAAAAGCGATAGCGGTTCAGCTTGTAAAAGATTTGGAACTGGCTCAAAAACGAGGTTTCACTTCTGATGATTTGGTAGAATTTACAAAAAGAGGAATTACGCTACATGAAGTTTTAAGACAGCTTGATGTTTTTGAACGAGGGATTCCGTGTGTGAATTTAGACCGACCTGCCACGATAAATGACGGAATTTTAAAACTTTCGGAAGACGAAATTCAGGAAAAAGCGTTTTTTTTTGATACAAATAAAAGTAAATATACGATTCAGAAATTTGTTCCTGCATCGGGAGCCGCAAGTAGAATGTTTCAGTTTTTGAGCAAGTTTTTGAGTGATTTTAACCCGGAAACCGATACGATAAACGCTTATATAAACCATAACAGAGCTTATGATTTGACTTCTTTTTTTGTCGGATTAGAGAAATTTCCGTTTTACAAAGAGGTGAAAAGTATTTTAAAATCCGATTTTCCTGATTATAAATCGTGGTCAAAAGATGTGTATTATTACACTTTCGTGACTATTTTGCTGTCTGATAAATACCTGAATTATGCTAATTTACCCAAAGGAGTTCTGCCTTTTCACAAGAGAGATACACCTGTAAAAGAACACCTGAAAGAAGCTCTTTTGTATGCAGGTTCAAAAGTTCATTTTACGATTTCGGAGGAGCATTTGCAGACTTTTAATAAAACGGTTGAAATGTCCGACCAAAACGAATTTGAAATCGATTTTTCGTTCCAAAAAAAATCAACCGATACGATTGCAGTTCATTTTAACAAAACGCCTTTCCGTAAAAAATGCGGAAAAATTCTTTTCAGACAAGCAGGACACGGAGCTTTGTTGGAAAACCTGAACGATTTGGATTCGGATATTGTTTTTATCAAAAATATTGACAACGTAAGTTCTAATTATTTTGACGAAATCAT
The DNA here is from genome assembly GCA_934675205.1 of uncultured Flavobacteriaceae bacterium. GTDB lineage: Bacteria > Bacteroidota > Bacteroidia > Flavobacteriales > Flavobacteriaceae > Flavobacterium. The sequence goes on from CAKUPQ010000002.1 coordinate 224,605, forward strand.
TTTGTATAAAAAGGCTTTGGGAGGAATGTTAATTGAACTGCAACAACAGATTTTTTCGTGCCTGAACGATTTGGAGCAGAATATTTCGGAGGATAAAATTGTAGCAATAAGCTTGTTTACCAAAAGTCTGAACATTACTATTCCGAATAATTTTGAAAGCCTGAATAAGCTGAACAAAATAGAATTTCTGAAAAATAAACTCAATCGTCCTATTCGAATTTGCGGAATGGTAAAAAACGAAGGAGAACCCGGAGGAGGTCCGTTTTGGGTTAAAAACAGTAGGGGAGAAGTGTCGTTACAGATTGTAGAAGCATCACAAATAGACATATTGCACGAAGTTCAAAAGCAAATTTTGGAGCATTCGACCCATTTTAATCCTGTTGATTTGGTTTGCGGAATCAAAAATTACAAGGGAGAAAAATTTGATTTGCCCAAATACCGAGATGACAATACAGGATTTTTAACCGAAAAAACCAAAGAAGGCTACCCGATTATGGGGTATGAACTCCCCGGACTATGGAACGGAGCTATGTCCGATTGGATTTCGATATTTGCAGAGGTATCTCTAAAGACTTTTAATCCTGTTAAAACGGTTAATGATTTGCTTAAACCTGCTCATCAATAAACAGTTGCGTTTTCAGAAGAAAAAAATGATATAATTTTTCGTTTTTTTGTTTGGAGAATATAAAAACAGTTGTATATTTGCAACCACAAAAAAGGAAGTAAAATTCCTCCTTAGCTCAGTTGGTTAGAGCATCTGACTGTTAATCAGAGGGTCCTTGGTTCGAGCCCAAGAGGGGGAGCAGACAAATCCAGTAAGTCATTGATTTACTGGATTTTGTGTTTTTGTTGAAAATATTTTATCCAACGAATTATCCAACTCTGCAAAAAAGCACCACAATTTAAGTGATAAATACACTTCTAAATCCTTACCAATTTAATTTCTCTTTAATACGTTTTTAAACCCTATTTTTGATTGGATTGTTTCGTTTCTGTAAGATGATAAACAAAATATTTATGTAAAAATAAGTATTTGTTTTATATGATTTTAATCATAAACTTATACGGATAAATCGAATTACCTTTACACCATTAAAATAAAGTTTAATTTAAAATCATACTAAAATCATGAAAAATTTTTTTAAAAGTATTGCTTTACTTACGTTAGTTATTGGGGTTACTTCTTGTAAAGACAGTTCTACAACCAACACAACCGAATCGACTGATATTCACAATCACGAACATACAGAAGCTGTGGTTGAAGATACAAGATTTAAAGTTGAAATCGGAAGTAATGACCAAATGCAATTTGATAAAAATGAGCTAAAAGTTCCGGTAGGAGAGCCTGTAGTTCTTACTTTGACACACAACGGGAAAATGGCAAAAAACGTAATGGGACACAATCTCGTATTGCTTAAACAAGGTGTGGATTTCCAAAGTTTTGCAGAAAAAGCAACTCTTGCAGCCGATACGGAATATATTCCTGCATCTGAAGAAGGAAATATCATTGCTCATACCAAAGTAATCGGAGGTGGAGAATCTGATACAATTGAGTTTACTGTTACAGAAGCAGGAACCTATGAGTTTTTGTGTACTTTTCCGGGACATTATGCCATTATGAGAGGAGTTCTTATTGCTGAATAAAAATCTTGATTATGGAAACTTTAGAAAAAACACCTGTCGGGGAAATTGTAGCACAAGATTTCAGAACGGCTGCACTTTTCTCAAAATTAGGGATTGATTTCTGCTGTAAAGGTCATCGTACTTTGGAAGAAGTCAGCAACAAAAAATCATTAAATGCATCTGAGCTTTCAAAACAGCTCAAAGAAATCATCGAAACAAAAGGGAATAATACCATTGATTTTAAATCTTGGGATTTGGATTTGTTAGCTGATTATGTGGAGAAAACACATCACAGATACGTAGAAGAAAAAACACCTGTTTTGTTGGCTTTCCTGTCAAAGTTGTGCAAAGTTCACGGAGAAAGACACCCCGAACTTTTTGAAATCAACAGGATTTTTAATGAGTCTGCACAGGATTTGGCAGCTCATATGAAAAAGGAAGAACTGATTCTGTTTCCGTTTATCCGAAAAATGGTGCAATCACGAATTACAAATCAGCCTTTGCAAACTCCCCATTTCGGAACGGTTGACAATCCGATTGCAATGATGAAGCACGAACACGATACCGAAGGCGAACGATTCAGAGAAATTGCAAGACTGACCGATGATTATAATCCTCCGTCTGATGCTTGTAGCACATACAGAACAGCCTATTTAATGCTTCAGGAATTCGAAGAAGATTTGCACAAGCATATTCATTTGGAAAATAATATTCTGTTTATCAGAGCACAAGAAATGGAAAAGACATTCCATTAAACTCAATACTTTTTTTTCATTTTACTTTAAGAAAGCATCAGATTTTTAATTTGGTGCTTTCTTTTTTAATGTTCCGAACAAAACGAAAATCAGTGAAGTGAACATAACCAAAGCTGCTCCGAAAAGCATTTCGTTTACTTTCGGAATCAGGATATAGCCAAAGGCAGACATTCCTTGAATGGCAAGAATAAATTCGTTGAGGAAAATTCCGAAAACAAATCCGATAAGTCCGTTTTTGGTGGTTTTGTTAAGGATTAAAAACTTATTTGCATAGATGTAATACAACAGGAAAAGTGAAATTACACCCAACAAAATCAAATGCAGATAAGCAATAATAATAGAGCGAATCCCGAAAACAAACTGACTAAGCGAAGGGATTACCGAAAGCAACTGAAAAACAAATTTCAAAGTCAGACAGAATCCTGCGAATTTCAGAAAATATTGTAAAAACAAAGGTTGGACTTTTAGGATTTCTCCTTTTTTACGAATAACCAAAACAAACATTCCAATCCATACTACAAATTGAATTATGGAAAAAATTACCGTAATCACATACAGCCAAACAGGAATTTTTAACCATAAAACAGACAGTATATACGTAATCAGAGTTGAAACAAAAAGCCATCGGAAAGCCTTGTCAAAAATTTTGTTTTCGTGGCTGTTCAGCTTTAAAAAATCTGCCAAAAGTCCGATACAGGCAAAGAGAAACCAACCGTTATACTGAAAATGCAGGTAATAATAAATTGAAGCCAGATAAGGGTTGAACATAAAATCACCTGATGCTACCGTATAAGCCAAAAAGAATGTTCCCAAAGACGAAATCACATAAAAAAACAAAGCTCCTTTATACCAGTTTTTGGAGGTTGTTCCGTGAATATGCTTTAAGTCTTTGACATAAAAATAAGCGAAAAAATACGACACAAAAATCGACAAGGTAGAAAACAAAATCGACCAAAACGCATATCCCTGAATGATAAAAAACACAAACATTCCGTAGGAACAGACCAGATTGGCAATGATAAGCCAAGTATATTTAGGTAGCGAAATATTCGTTGTTTTGTTTTTCAGAAAATAGACCATAAGCACCATAAGTGTATGGCTTATCCAACCTGCAAAAGCAAAGTGCGAGTGCGAATGAAGGAGATGTTTCTGAACAAAAAAAGGAAAATCAAACCCGATTTTGTATCGCATTATCATTCCCAAAAGAGCAACCAAAAAAAGGTTTACCACAGAAAATTTCAGCCAAAAATCAATTTTGAATTTCATTAGTAATAAATTTTATGATTGAGAATTTCTATTTGTTTTTTCTTCGCCATATTTTTAATGGTTCTGATTACGGTTTCTACCCGAAGTCCCGTAAAGTTAGCTATTTCTTGTCGGGTAAACGGAATAATTTCTTTTTCGTTACTCTTTTTGTACGAATCCAAAAAGGCTTTGATTCTGAAATCGGCTTTTTGGTTGATAATATCTTTTGAGGTAGTAGCCTTATTGTGAATTCTACGTGCCATCAGCACCAAAAATTCCCTTTGAATTTGTGGGTGTTCTTCTAATATTTGCAAGAATTTGAGCTTCGGAATCCTGACAACTTCAGAGTTTTGAAAGGCAAGAGCAGAGGCAGGATAGCGTTCGTCAATCAGTAGGGGAGGTTCTCCAAAACTTTGGCCTCTCAAAAAATAACCCTGGGTAAATTCTTTTCCCTCGTCATTAGTGTTGAACATTTTGATACTGCCACTCACAACCTGATAGTAATAATTGGCAGTTTCTTTTTCAGAAAAAATGATTTCTCCTTTTAGGTATTCTTTGAATGTCGCTCCGTAAGAAACAAGTAATTCTAATGGAATTTGTGACTTCATTACATTTATGCTTGTGTTTGATACAAAAATACAAATAACTAGTCATAAGCCTCTATGATTTAGGTCATAATGTTATTTTTATGCACTTTGTTGCGGTAAAACTTTCAGAAAAGCTCCTTTGTTTTCCGTTCTCGATAAAGAATGTTCGATGATAAGCAAACCAATATCAATGATGTTTTTCAGTTCGTAAAAATCTTTGGTTATGGCTTGTTTTTTCTCTATTTTTTTGAGTTCATCTTTCCGGATAGTTATTTGTTTTCGGGCAGATAGCAGTTCGTTGTCTGTTCTGGCGATTCCTGCATTTTTAAGCATAATCGACTGTATTTCGGTCTTTATTTTTTGGATAAAATCATTCGAAACAACTTCCTTTTTGGTGTTTTTTTCGGGAATAATCGGATATATTTTATCTTGTTTTGTGTAATTTTCAGCCAAATAATGATATATTTTGTCCGAATATACAAGGGCTTCCAGTAAAGAATTTGAGGCTAAACGATTTGCTCCGTGAAGTCCTGTTCGTGAGCATTCTCCACAAGCAAATAAATGATTTACAGAGGTTTGTCCGTTTTTGTTTACGGAAATTCCTCCACAAATATAATGTTGTGAAGGTGCAACGGGAATCCAATCTTTTGTAATATCAATTCCCAAGGAATTACATTGCTCGTAAATCATCGGAAAATGCCTGACAAACGAAGTTTTATCCAAGTGCGTACAATCGATATACACACAAGGTTCTCCCGATTTTTTCAGCTCAATATCAATGCTTTGCGAAACAATATCCCTTGAGGCCAGTTCTCCTCGAGAATCATATTTAAACATAAAACGTTCTCCTTGTTTGTTTTTCAGATAGGCTCCGAAACCACGTACAGCCTCCGAAATCAGAAACGTAGTATTCATATTTTCGTTGTACAAAGCCGTAGGGTGGAACTGCACAAATTCCATATCCCGAATTTCGGCATTTGCCCGAAAAGCCATTGCAATTCCGTCTCCTGTTGCAATTTTAGGGTTGGTGGTATGACCGTAAACCTGACCGATTCCTCCTGTTGCCAATATCGTATAATCAGAAACAAACGGAATGATTTCGTTGTTTTTTTCGTTCAATACATAAGCTCCGAAACAATGATTTTCCGAAACAATCAGCTCCAAAGCAAAATGATAATCGAGAATCGTTATGTTTTTCTGTTTTTTGGCTTGAGTGAGTATGGTTTTTTCGATTTCGTAGCCTGTTTGGTCTTTGTGATGTACCACACGATGGTCAGAATGTCCTCCCTCTTTACCTAAATCGAGTTCGTTTTTGTTGTTTTTGTCAAATTCCGCTCCCCATTTTATAAGCTCCTTTAATCGTTCAGGTCCGTCTTTAATGACCATTTTCACAACTTCTATATCACATAATCCGTCCCCGCAAATCAGAGTATCTTGGATATGTTTTTTGTACGAATCTTCGGTATGCGTAACCACAGCAATTCCTCCCTGTGCATATTTGGTATTGGATTCTTCCCGATTGGATTTGGTTGCAACCGTAATGTTTTTATCAGGAAATTTATCGGATAATTTTATGGCTAACGATATTCCTGCCACTCCCGAACCGATGATTAAAAAATCTGTTGTTTTCATATCAGGATAATTTAAGCATACGTTCTATCGGAATTAAAGCCTTTTGCCTGATGTCTTCGGGAACTGTAACTTCGGGGATTTCGTTTACCAAACAATCATAAACTTTTTGAAGTGTGTTGAGTTTCATATACATACATTCGCTACAAGCACAAGTGTTGTCTTCGTAGGCAGGTGCAGGAATCAGGGTTTTTTCGGGAACTTCCTGATACATTTTGTGCAGGATTCCCGCTTCGGTTGCTACGATAAACTTCTGTTTCGGGCTTTTTTTTACGTAATTAATCATTCCTGAAGTCGAACCGATATAGGAAGCTGTTTTCAGAATATGCGTTTCCGATTCGGGGTGTGCTATGATTTCTGCATCGGGATTTTCTTTGTACAAGGCAATCAGTTTGTCTAACGAAAAAGCCTCGTGAACCACACACGAACCGTCCCAAAGCAACATATCACGACCCGTTTTGTTGATGATATATCTTCCTAAATTCTTATCGGGAGCAAAGATTATCGGAGTTTCTTTCGGAACAGATTCTACAATTTTCACAGCATTTGAAGATGTACAGACAATATCGCTCATCGCTTTGATTTCTGCCGAACAGTTTACATACGTAATAACCAAGTGGTCGGGGTGCTGTTTTTTAAATTCCCGAAAAAGCTCGGGAGGACAGGATTCAGCCAAAGAACAACCGGCATTCAAATCGGGAAGTATGACTTTTTTGCTCGGATTCAGAATTTTGGCTGTTTCTGCCATAAAATGAACTCCTGCAAAAAGTATGATGTCAGCCTCTACGCTTACAGCTTCTTGGGATAAGCCCAGACTATCTCCTACATAATCAGCAATATCTTGTATATCAGGTTCTTGGTAGTAATGAGCCAACAAAACAACATTTTTTTTCTTTTTGAGTTGTATTATTTTTTCTTTTAAATCTTTCATCGGAAAATGTTTCAAAATAACAAGCTCAAAGTAACGACAAATCTGTCTTTTAGGATATGACATTAGTCACAAACGAAATGTTTTTTAGTCACGGATTATACAGCTGCCTGACGGCAGTCAGGGATAAAAGGTTTTTCTATACTGAAAGTCTATAAAATTCTTTAATCCGTGGCAAAAAAGACTAAAAATAATCTGTGATAATTTATGTAAGTCTGTGTTTACTAAATGCCTCCATACCTTACAAAACTTCCCAAAATAAGCATTGCTACTCCGATAAGGGTAACGGAAACAATGAAAATCCCTGCTTTGTACATATTTTTTTCGGTCAGCTTCGGGAAAATAAATCGGTCAGCAATGATTGCCATACAAAAAGTACATAACAGCAAAATCAGCTTAACCGAAACCACTCTTTCAATTCCGTTGGAAAACGAAAACCAAGTAGAAAAAGTTGCATTATAGTTGTAAGCCATTAGTATTCCTGTGATGACAAGCAAAATAAGCGAAGGCATTCCGAAAGGCTCGTAGCTGTTTTTGAAGTTTTTGAGCAGTAATACATTTTTCTCTTTCAGGGCTTTGGGAAGAATCCGGACAGCCAAAAATAAATGCCCTCCGACCCAAATCGCAGCACAAATTAAATGGATAATTAAAAGAATATGATGTAGTCGCATTTCTAAAATATCTAAAAATTGAGAAAATCTAAAATAGATTGCTTCGTTCCTCGCAATGACAAATTCGTTTAGGACAAAACTTTATACATCATTGTTTGAGCAATATTCGATGCACTGTATTTAATTTCTTCTGCATTTTTCCCTTGATACAATTCATCAACCGTATTTTGGAACAACTTAAGCCAATGGGCAAAATGCTCGGGATTCAAAGGACTTTTGTGATGTAATTCTCTATGTACCAACATCGGATTTCCTTTGAAATTCCCTGTTCCGAAAAGGATTACTTCCCAAAAATCATACATTTTCGGAAGATGAATGCTCCAATCGGTTTGGGCTACATCATTAAACAAATAACCGATTACTTCGTCTTCACGAACACTTTCGTAAAACCTATCTACCAAAACCTCTATATCTTTTCTATTTAAAATATCATTTTTCATTGCTCTTCGTATATCATTATACAAAATTAACACGGAATTTTTGAAGTAATTATGATTGAGGTCATACTACAAAAAAATATCGGGAACTTACCAAATAAACTCCCGATATTTTATATAATTGTTTTAAACTACAAATCTCTTTTGATAAACTTTTTGAGAGAAATCCAAAACGGAACGATAAACCACAAGCACAACAGCACAAACGAAATAATCAATCCGGTTGAAGTTCCTAACACTTTTTTGAAAACCGCACCACTATATCCCATCATTGCAGAAACGTCTAATTGCAATAAAATCTGAATTCGTGCCAAATCAATCGGGTTTAGGGTTGTAACGGCTACCATTGCGTTTTCAATCGGATATTCCGAAAGTTGGAAGAGCAAGAACAATACGATTCCGTCAAAAAGCAAGGCAAAATACAGCCATAACATGATTGCAATTCCGATTCCTTTGGCTTTATCACGGGTTAAAATCGAACTTAAACAAGCCAACGAGGTAAAAACAACACTGATAAGGCTTCCCATTACAATCATCATTATTCCGACTTTATCAGGGGAATAAATGAGCAACGGAATTCCCGAACCTATTAAAAACGCAAGAATAAGGCTTAACGACAATCCCGAAAACAATCCAATCCAGATTTTTTTCCGCTTGACGGGTTGGCTCAAAAGCATTTCAATAAATTCCGAACTATTGTAAACGTAAATGGTTGAAAATAAAATTGAAACCAACGGAACGGTAAACAAAATTACATTCAAAGCCGTAAGCAATCCTTTCGAAGAGTTGTCTTCCAAAACGAACGAACTCCACGACAAGATAGCAAGCATTATGGTATAAGCAATGATGATTTTGCTTTTAAGAATATCTAAAAATATGATTTTTATGATTTTATTCATTTTGTTTTTCCTTTAAAATTTTTGAAATTGCTTTTGAAAGTTTACTTTCCTGCGTTTCGTCTTTCAGTTGTTGCACAGGCTTGTGAAATTCAATTTTTCCGTCCTGCATAAAGATAATCTGGCTTACCAAATCATCTAATTCGCTCAAAAGGTGCGAAGTAATCAGAATTAGTTTTCCTTTTTCTTTCTCTTTGATAATTTTTTCTTTCAGAATTTCAGATGCCAACGGGTCAAGTCCTGCTGTGGGTTCGTCCAGAATCAAAACTTCAGGATTAAACATAAAAGCCAGTGTAGCACTTACTTTTTGAGTAGTTCCTCCTGAGAGTGTACTCATTTTTTTGTGTGCAAGTTCATCAATTTTAAACGCATCGTACAATTCCTTATCCAAATTATTGTTTTGTCTGATTTCCTGCACCATTTCAAAAACCTGTCCGATGGTCATATTATCAGGATAACGTCCGATTTGTGGCATATATCCGATACGGTTCCGATACTTGTATTCTTTCAAGACCGAAGCTCCGTCAAATTCGATCGTTCCGCTATCGGGAATAACCATTCCGAGAAATGATTTTATAAGTGTGGTTTTTCCACAACCATTCGGACCAACAAGAGCAATACATTCTCCCTTTTTGGACGAAACCGAAACATCGTTCAGTACGTGATTTTTTCCGAATTTTTTGTTTAAGTTCTTTATTTCTATCATAGTTTTATAGGTCGCATAAGTGGTGTTTCATCTTTAATATAATCGGGTGTGATACTGGGTAATACTCTTTCGGATTTGTCCAAAAGCGTAATCATAAAACTGCGGAACAAAAGCATAGCCGACTCATTTCTTTCGACCAAAACCGTAAATAAGCTCAACGGATGAAACGGCACATCACCAAATCCGTCTTTGTCAAGGTCATAGCCTTCGTATTTATCCCAATAATTTCCGTTGAACGATTTTACTTTTAATTTTCCATTGGTAGCTATATCAAAAGTATTTCCGAAAAAATTGTTGTTAACAACTACCGCATCGCTACTACTGGCATTGATTTTCAAAGCCCAACCGTTTCGCAAAAACTTGTTGTTACGTATTTCAATCCGATTTGCTCCATCTCCATAAATCGCTGTAGTGTTTTCGCTAAATTCATTTCTGATGATTTTACTATCATCAATTTCTTTGAGCAATACACCATAAGCGGCACCTCCCCAACTTTGTGTAAACACATTTTCAATCATCTGAACGCGTTTGCTGTACATCACAGCTACACCTGCATCGTTTTTCTTAAAAATATTGTTTCGAAACACATTGTCGTGTGAGAACATAAAGTGCAAACCGTATCTTTTGTTCTCAATGCTTTGGTTGTTGGTAATGGTCGAACTTTCTACAAATTCCAAATAAATACCATCTCTGTGTCCTTGAATGATATTGTCTTCGATAGTAACAAATTTAGACTTCCAGATATGAATTCCGTTAGCTGATGGTTTTCCTTTAATTTTTCCTGAAGTAAGTCTGTTGTTTATGTAGGAAATATAGGTGGAATTGATGGTATGAATACCAAAAAAGTTGTTTTCGAACTCGCAATTTTCGATGCGTACATTTTTAGCATCTTTGATTTTTAAAGATGCAATGTCTGTAAAGCTCGAGCTACCCGAATTAGAAAAAAGCACGTTTTTAATCACAACATCATCGTGTTCTACCAATAAATTTTCGTGTTTGTTTTCTCCATCAATTTCAGGGAAATTCTCTCCGATAATTGTTACGGATTTTTTTAAAAACAAAGCTCCTTCACGGTAAACACCTTTTTTGATAAAAATGGTATCTCCGTTTTGAGCTTGTTCAAATGCTTTTGCAATGGTTTTCTGTGGATTGTTAGGCTCGACAATAATGGTATTCGACCAAGCGTTTTGCCCCATCACAACCAGCAAAAAAATTATTCTTTTGAAATTATGTAATCTTCCCATAGTAACATTGTTCCTGAATATTCAGAATGGTATTGTTCAAGTGTTTCTTTGTCTGTAAAAGCTGCCATATCAGACCCCATAGGGCTTTTTAATATAGGGTTGTGTAACAAAAAACTTTCTTTTGCAGGAATCAGCTGTTCGGTAGCTTCAAAATCAACCAGCCAAAGCGAATGTACCTGATTTTCGGCTACAGTTCCGTTCTGCAAAAAGGCTTTCATACAATACATATCATCAAACTTATAAATCTTTCCTTTTTGGGTTACAAGCTCTGCACCATAACGAGTATCACTAATGTTCATCATACAATGGTCGCAGTTATCGACTCCAAACTCAATTGGTTTGGGTTCTTTGCTACAAGAACCGAGGAGCAAGGTAAGAAATGTAATCGAAAACAATGTTCTTAACTTCATATTTTTTTCTTTTTAAATTTAAATTCTTTTATAAACGCGATGGCTGCCAATCCGACTGTTCCAAACATAATCCAGCCTCCTGTGGAAGGAATGGAAAAAGCTCCGAAGTTTAACAGTTTTTTATAGCCAATCATTGGTGGTTGATAAGACATTCCGGGTACTTGAATAGGTGCCATAGGGTCTAAATTATGTCCGTAATCGTACAACCAAAAATAAAAACGAATAATTACCAAAATACCGAACAAAGCGAAAACGATTACCCAAAATAAAAATAATCCTCTGCGATTGACTATTGCTGCCAGCAATCCAATCAACCCTAAAGCAGCAATGAAATAGGGTAATACAGTAAATTCGACAAAATCCTCTTCGTGTAGTTCTTTCATTCCGATATAATGATTCAATCCGTTGATGATTTCTCTATCTCCGCTTAATTTATCTGCGTGGATATACAGTTCTAACCCTTCGGGATATTGCGGAGCGTCAAGTTCTATCTTCCAGATAGGGACGAATAAGGCAATAAACAACATAGCACCTGCTATACCGATTAATATTCGGGAGATGGGGTATAATTTTTTTTGTGCTGATTTCATAATAGTAATGTGTTTATTTTAAAAGAGCTGTTTCTTTTTGGGAAACAGCTCTTTAGTTTTTTGTTAAGAATTATTTAGGTGCGTTATCCCCGGTTCCGTAACGAAGCGGTGTGTTGCTTCCTGCAGGAGAAACTCTGATATAACCCTGCATTTCTTGGTGTAATGCACTACAGAAATCGGTACAGTACATCGGTATAATACCAACTTTTGTTGGAACCCATTTCAATGTTTTGGTTTCTCCCGGTAAGATGAGAAGTTCGGAATTATTATTACCCAATACAGAGAATCCGTGAGGTAAATCCCAATCCTGCTCCAAGTTTGTAACGTGGAAATAAACTTCATCTCCCATTCTGATACCTTCGATATTATCCGGAGTAATGTGTGTTCTGATAGTTGTCATATATACATCTACACGATTTCCGTTGCGAACTACACGAGCATCCTCTTCATTTTTAACCACATATTTGTGACTGTTGGCATTGATGTCGTAAATACGTTTTTGCTTATCTACAAGTAACGATGCAGGAACAATTTGTGCATAGTGAGGCTCTCCAATAGTTGGGAAGTCAGACAATAATTCCATTTTATCTCCCGAAATATCAAACAACTGTGCACTTTGTGCCAATTCAGGTCCTGTTGGAAGATAACGGTCTTTGGTAATTTTATTCCAAGCTACCAAATATTTTCCGAAAGGTGCTTTAGAATCTCCTCCGGCAACAGTTAAGTGTCCTGTTGAATAATACGTTGGTTGTCTGTCAATAACTTCTAACGTTTTGATATTCCATTTTACAACTTCCGAAGAAACGAAGAATGAAGTATAAGCATTTCCTTTTGAGTCAAACTCTGTGTGTAATGGCCCTAATCCCGGTTTTTGAACTTCTCCGTGAAGTACAGTTTCGTAGTTCAATACAGGAATTCCGTCAAACTCTCCGTCAAATTTCTTGTCTTCGATAGCTTGAATCATTTTAGAGAAAGAGAAAACAGGAATCAATGATGCCAATTTTCCACTTCCTACGATATATTCTCCTGTAGGGTCAACGTCTGAACCGTGCGGAGATTTAGGACAAGGGATGTAATAAGCTACACCTTGTAAATCTTCAACATCCAATACGTGTACTTCATTTAAAATAGTAGAAGTTGCCGAATGTGCATCATGGTCATAAACATTATGAGCATATTTTGCTTTTACTTTTCTTCCTTTTCCTTCTTTAACCATCTCTGCTATCTTTTTCCAGTTAACAGCAAGGATAAAGTCTTTATCATTTTGAGAAGCATTCACTTCTAACAATGTGTGTGCTTTTTCAGTATTATAAGTAGAGAAGAAGAACCAACCGCTACTCGGACCTTTTCCGGTGTGGCTCAAGTCATAGTTTACAGGAGGGGTTTTTAATTGGAAATCAATAGCCATTCTCCCTGATTCTGCATCTACTTTAATAAATGTGATTGCACCGCTAAAGTTGTCAGCATAACTACTAATCGGAATATCTGTGTTTTCATCTTCAAAAGGCACACTAAAGCGTGTTCCTGCAATAACATACTCGGTGTTATCTGTAATAAACGGAGAAGAGTGATTTCCTGCCGAGTTAGGAATCTCGATGATTTCCGCAGTAGTAAAAGTGGTCAAATCCAAACGAGCTACACGAGGAGTGTTGTTTTCGTTAGCAAACAACCATCTTCCGTCATATTCTCCGGCTGTTTGTGAAACTGCCAAGTGATGTTGGTCTCCCCAAGGCACAAATCCGTGAGAAGTATTAAGCATTGGCTTGGTATCTTCACTATATCCGTAACCTGTTTCAGGGTCTTGTGAAAACACAGGCAATACTTTTAACAAACGTCCCGAAGGAATTCCGTAAACAGACACTTGTCCGCTAAAACCTCCTGAAGTAAACGAATAAAATTCGTCGTGTTCTCCTGGAGCTACATATACTTTTTGAGCCGCATTTCCAGTGACTGCATCAGAAGCTGTCTTGGGTTTACATCCAAAGAAAGTCAAAACTGAAAGGGCAAGAGCCGCTTTTATTAAATTATTTTTCATAAGTAAAAAATTAAGTTGCTATTAATTGATTTGTTGTTTTTATTTTACTCCGTCATTTTGACGCATAAACTCTAAAATCTGACGTGCTTCATCATCATTTATATTTTGGTTAGGCATTCGCACCAAACAAAGTTCTAACTGTGCCTGTAATTCAGGATCCACATCAATCATCGGGTCAGGATTAGTAATAAAGTTCAGAATCCATTCCGGTTTGTGTCTGTTGGTTACGCCTTCCCAACCCGGCCCAACCAGGCGGTCACTGTTCAACTTATGACAAGACAGACATTTTGTTCCTGATGCTTTTTCTCCCAAAGCTGCCATTTCTTTGTCAAGTGTAGGTGAAAGCTCGATGTTTTCATACTTTCCTAACCCTCTTTTAGGATCGTAATCAGAAGTTTTTGCAGGTTCGTCTGATGATGACTTCGAAAAGTCTTCTCCTGAATTTTCTTTTTTACCACACGAAAGGATAAAAAATGATAATAAAAAAAGTGCTGTTAGTCGTTTCATAAAATTATAGTTTTTGTTTGTTTTTAATTTCAGTACAAAGGTCTTTAGATTTTTAAGAAATTTTTATGACTTTTATCATAATAGTTTAAAAAAATGACTTACGTTTTATATTTATTGATTTAATGTTCTTTGAATAACAATTTTGTAATATAATTCATACCTTTGCACTTTTTGAAAATTAGAAGCTATGATTATCCCGAAAACAAGAGAAGAAATAGAATTGATGAGAGAAGCAGCTCTTTTGGTTTCCAAAACTTTAGGAATGTTGGCCACCGAAATAAAGGAAGGAGTAACCACACTTCATCTTGATAATTTAGCCGAACAATACATCAGAGATAATGGAGGTATTCCCGGATTTTTAGGCTTGTATGATTGTCCTTCGACTTTGCTTACCAGTGTAAACGAACAAATCGTTCACGGATTACCTACAAACAGACCACTCGAAAACGGAGATATTGTTTCGGTTGATTGTGGAGCTATTGTGAATGAATTTTACGGAGACCACGCTTATACTTTTGAAATCGGAGAAATATCAGAAGACAAAAAACGACTTCTGAAAACGACCAAAGAATCGCTTTATGTTGGAATTGACCAATTCAGAGCCGGAAATAGAGTAGAAGACATTGGAAGTGCGATTCAGAAATATTGCGAAGAAAAAGGATACAGTGTTGTTCGTGAGCTTGTCGGACACGGATTAGGACGTAAAATGCACGAAGACCCGGAAGTTCCGAACTACGGAAAAAGAGGTAGAGGAAAACTGTTTGTCGAGGGAATGGTTATAGCCATCGAGCCGATGATAAATATGGGAACACGAAATATCAAACAACTTAAAGACGGTTGGACTATCGTAACCCGTGACGGAAAACCCTCTGCACATTTTGAACACGATGTAGCTCTGATTGACGGAAAACCAGAAATTCTTTCAACATTCTACTATATTTATAAGGCTTTAGGAATCGAAAGTACGGAAGAAGACTTATATAGAAAAGAGAAATTGTCTGTATAATGTATTGTTGTATATTGTATAAATGTACTGTACTCGCATTATACAGCCTTACAATATACATTATACAAATTTAATCTGTGTTAAATAAAAATTTGTGTTTAAATTTTTTCTGAATCTTATTCCAAGACCGCTACTAATCCGATTGAGTTATGTCATTCGTCCTGTTTTGGTTTTGTGGCTCAAAGGAAACCGATATACCGACCCGATTGACAACAAAAGTTTTCGGAAATTTCTCCCTTATGGATACGAAAACCAAAGGGAAAATGTGCTTTCTCCGAGTACACTTTCTTTAGAAAGACATCGACTTCTTTGGCTGTATCTGCAAAGCGAAACCGATTTTTTTACTGCTCCGAAAAAAGTGTTGCATTTTGCTCCCGAACAGGCTTTTTACAAGCGTTTTCGAAAACAGAAAAACCTCGATTATATCACAACTGATTTGAATTCGCCTTTGGCAGATGTAAAAGCTGATATTTGTAATTTACCTTTTGAAGATAACGAGTTTGACGTGATTTTATGTAATCACGTTTTGGAGCATATTCCTGATGATACTAAAGCAATGCAGGAATTATATCGAGTTCTCAAACCAAACGGAATGGGTATTTTTCAGATTCCGCAGGATTTGTCAAGGGAAAAAACTTTTGAAGATAATTCAATTACCGACAAAAAGGAAAGAGCCAAAATCTTCGGGCAATACGACCACGTTCGTATTTACGGAAAAGATTATTTTGATAAACTTCGAAGTGTTGGCTTTACGGTAATCGAAGAAGATTATACAAAAAAAATATCTCCCGAAGTGGTCGATAAATACCGATTAGCAAAAGGAGAGATTATTCCTGTTTGTTTTAAGTAAAAATTTACTGCTTATCCGTAGCAATCACAAACTTTACATTGAGTCGAACACCGATTTGAAGTAAATCAACCAAATCCTGTACTTGTAAATCATACGGAATTCGGATAACGACTGTTTGCAGACTTGGGTCAACTTCGGCACGTAATTTTTCTTCAATATCTGCAAAATTAACTTCTTCTTTGTCTATAAAATAGCGTTTATCTTCGGTAACAGAAAGGCTTACGTGTTGTTTGTTGGTCGTGTCGTTTGCTTCAGATTTAGGCAAAGCGAGTTTTATTACGTTCGGATTGGCTAATGTCGATACGATAAGAAAGAACAAAAGCAAAAAGAACATAATATCGCTCAAGGCAGAAGTGGCAACCTCTGTTTGAAATCGTTTATTCCTTTTTAGACGCATAGCTCGGTTGATTTATAATGTTCAAAAATTCCAAAACTTGCTTTTGAATATTCAAAACAAAAACGTCAATTCTTCCGTTGAATAAGTGATAAGCAGAATAAGCAATAACTCCTACAACAAGACCTGCACCACTACTAATCATTTTTTCGTACAATCCTGCTGAAATATTTCCGATACTGATGTCTTCGGATACAGAAATATCGTGGAAAATCTTGATAACCCCCGAAATTGTTCCGATAAATCCGAGAGTAGGAGCGATACCTGCAATAAGACCAAGATGTCCCATTTTTTTCTCCATTTCTCCCAATTCGATATTGGTTGCTTTTTCCATACGAGATTCGATTTCAGAAACCGGACGACCGATTCCGTCAATTCCACTTGCCAAAACATTTCCCGTAGCAGAATTATCTCTTTTACAGATATTACGAGCCGATTCGATTCTTCCTGCATTCAGCTCGGTACGAATGTCATCAACTAAATTTTTGTTGTATTTGGTAGATTTTCTGATAAACAAAAAACGTTCGATAATCACATAAATCGTATAAAATAACAAAAGAATAATCGGAACGATAAATATTCCTCCTTTCATCAAAAACTGAATGGCAGTCGTTGATTCTCCGTTTTGTGAAACACCGTCTAATATTATGGCAGACGGATTTACAATCGAATCGTTTTGCAAGAAAAAATGTAGTAAAAACATAAATTAAAATACTGTTTTGTGTTAGTTTAAGCAAAAATAAGCCTTTTTGATATGTACTTAAATCACTATAACGAAAGTTTTCAACAATTATTTTAAGATTTCAGTCGTAGTCACAGTTTTCAGTTAAAATTGTTCAACTGAAAACTGCGACTGAAAACTGCAACCTAATCATTCATCGAGATCAAAAATTCCTCGTTGTTTCGGGTTCTTTTGATTCTTTCGTTTATTTCGTCCATTGCCTCAACAGGATTCATATCCGCAAGGAACTTACGCATAATCCACATTCTTTGGATTGTTTTTTCGTCAAGCAATAAATCATCTCTACGAGTTGAAGACGAAGTCAAATCAATAGCAGGGAAGATGCGTTTGTTGGCAATTTTTCGGTCTAACTGCAATTCCATATTTCCTGTTCCTTTGAATTCCTCAAAGATAACTTCGTCCATTTTAGAACCTGTATCGGTAAGAGCTGTTGCAATAATGCTCAACGAACCTCCGTTTTCGATATTTCGTGCTGCTCCGAAAAAGCGTTTTGGTTTTTGCAGTGCATTGGCATCAACACCTCCCGAAAGGACTTTTCCTGATGCAGGTTGAACGGTATTATAAGCACGAGCCAAACGGGTAATCGAATCCAGTAAAATCACAACATCGTGTCCGCATTCAACCAATCTTTTGGCTTTTTCCAAAACGATATTCGCCACTTTTACGTGTCTTTCTGCAGGCTCGTCAAAAGTGGAAGCAATCACTTCTCCTCTTACACTTCGTTGCATATCGGTAACCTCTTCCGGGCGTTCGTCAATCAATAAAACTATCAGATAAACTTCGGGGTGGTTGGCAGCAATGGTGTTGGCAATGTCTTTCAAAAGCATTGTTTTTCCCGTTTTGGGTTGAGCCACAATCATACCTCTTTGCCCTTTCCCGATAGGAGAGAACAGGTCGATGATTCGGGTCGAAACGGTTGCCTGTTTTTCGGCTAAATTGAATTTTTCTTCAGGGAATAACGGAGTTAAATGCTCAAACGAAATCCTGTCTCGTACAACCTGTGGGTCGTGTCCGTTGATTTTCAAAACTCTGACCAAAGGGAAGAATTTTTCTCCCTCTTTCGGAGGACGAACCACACCTTTGACAGTATCTCCCGTTTTCAGTCCGAACAAACGAATTTGCGAAGCCGATAAATAAATATCATCGGGAGAGGCTAAATAATTATAATCGGAAGAACGCAAAAATCCGTATCCGTCAGGCATCATTTCTAAAACTCCTTCGCTTTCGATGATTCCGTCAAATTCAAATTCAGGGTCACGAAAACTATTTTGTTTTTTCTGGTTTTGGTTGCGGTTTTGGTTTTTTTGATTTTTCTGATTCGGATTGTTATTTTCCGTTTTTTGTTCCTCTTGGGTTTCAGTCTTTTCTTGCTGTGCTGGAGGATTTTGAGAAGATTTGTTTTCGTTTTGCTTGTGCTTATGCTGAAAATCTCTCTTTTGGTTTTGTTGCGGATTATTTGGTCTTTTTGGTTCTTCCGTAGCTTTTTCGACAACTTCTTTTGTGTCTTCGACAGGTTTTTGGACTCTTTCTCTCGGAGCTTTTCTGATTGGTTTTTCCTGTTCGGTTTTAACATCAGCTGATTTTACTATTTCAGGATTTGCAGCTTGTAAATCTAAAATCTGATAAACCAATTCATCTTTTTTAAGGGTTCTAAAGTTCTTTATTTTGGCAACTTTAGCAATTTCTTGAAGTTCGGGCAACTTCATTTCTTTCAATACAGAAATGTCAAACATATAAAATAATGGTTATATTTTTTTTGTGAATAGTAATCGAAAATAATGTGTGGATAGTGATTGATAAAGGATAAATTTAGCTCAATCACGATGCAATATTACAAATAAATTTTTATTCTGCAATAGCATTTAATTAAAAAAGAAAACTTATTTTTGCCAAACATTACACAAAAAGTATGATTCAGAGAATTCAAACCTTGTATTTAGTATTGGTTGCTGTCGTAATAGGAGTGCTTCCGTTTGTTTTTCCGTTGTGGCAAGACGAGTCGGGAGAACATAAAATTTTCTTTATGCAAGAAACAACTACGATGTTACTTTTTACATTGAGTTTTACTTTGGTAGTCGTTTCTGTTTTTGGGTATAAAAAAAGACAAAATCAATTTGTGTTGAACAGATTGAACATCATATTAAACTTAATTTTACTAGGATTATTTGTGTATCGTTCGCTAACTTTATCCGGAGAGGAAGTTGCCTCTGAGAAGGGTATTGGGATTTTTCTTCCTATTGTAGCTGTTGTATTGTTAGTTCTGGCAAACAGAGCTATCAAAAAGGACGAAGAACTCGTAAAATCTGTGGACAGATTGCGATAAACCTATCATCTTAGTTTTATTAGTGCGAGAAAAATGCCTTGAGAAATCAAGGCATTTTTTGTTTTTCAATCCAGTCATCTTTAATTTTATGTCAAAAATTTATTTTAGAATTTTTATAATTCATTTTTTGATTATATTTGAAAGGACAAAAAGCACATCATTAATCATAAAAAATAGTACGATTGAACGAAAGAACGATAGAACTTACCGATATTGCTCCTGTTGAGTTTTGGGGGAATCAAGAGATCAATCTCGAAGCCTTGAAAAAAATGTATCCTAAGCTCAAAATTATAGCTCGTGGGAATCTTGTTAAGGCATTCGGAGAACAAGAGATTTTAGATGAGTTTGAAAAACAGCTGAACAGACTTGTAGCCTATTTTACGAAATACAACCGAATGGACGATAATATTATCGAACGCATTGTACAGAGCAGTGAGCAGGACGATAAAAAGAACCAAAAAGACGATACATTGGTTCACGGAGTGGGAGGGAAGCTCATCAAAGCCCTTACTCCGAACCAGCAGAAATTGGTTGATTTAATCGAAAAGAACGATATGGTTTTTGCAGTCGGACCGGCTGGAACGGGAAAAACCTATACCGGAGTTGCAATGGCTGTCAAAGCTCTGAAAGAAAAGCAGGTCAAACGGATTATTTTAACCCGTCCGGCTGTTGAGGCAGGAGAAAATCTTGGGTTTCTTCCGGGAGATATGAAAGAAAAACTCGACCCGTATATGCAACCGCTTTATGATGCACTTCGGGATATGATTCCGTTTGAAAAATTAGACGATTATATTCTGAAAGGAATTATTCAGATTGCTCCACTTGCTTTTATGAGAGGACGAACCCTTGATAATGCTTTCGTAATTCTTGACGAGGCACAAAACACGACTCATTCTCAAATGAAAATGTTTTTGACCCGTATGGGAAAAAATGCCAAATTTATGATTACGGGAGACCCCGGACAGGTTGATTTACCACGAAGAACTATTTCAGGACTTAAAGAAGCTCTCTTGGTTCTGAAAGATGTTGACGGAATCGGAATGGTATTTCTTGATGATAAAGATGTGGTTCGTCACCGATTGGTTAAGCGGATTATTGCTGCCTATAAAAACATTGAAAATCAGGATTAAAAAAAACAGAACTTCGAGGTAAAACCTCGAAAAATTCTTAAATTAAAACCTGATTTTCAATGTTTCTGAAATTACCTTTTCGTCTTTAAGGTATTCTAATATCCACTCGTGGTTATCATTTTTTGATTTGTACAAAGCTCCGTTTATTTCATCGTTAGAAATCATAAACTGGTCGCCTTTTGAGGTTTTAAAAAGCGTATATTTTTCGTTTTTCTCACTGTCAAATAGCTTAAATCCTTGGGCTGTTTTTTCTGCATATAGATAAGCAGGGTCTTTTGGCTCGTCTGACCTGGCAGTAGTATCATCAGATGTTTGTAATAATTTTTCTGTATCTTTTTTTGGAGGAAGATACAGCAAATCAAAAGCATCTCTCAAAGCATAATTGCAGGCAACCCTTTTGTCTTTTTCTCTGCTTAAACCTACACTTTCAGCTATTGTGTTTCCGTTGCAGTCTTTGAGTGTGATTTTTAATTTTGTGCTTAAAAAAGAATTTTCTTTTGTAACATACATCATTAGCGAATTACAAAAATCAAGACTGTATTCAATAGGTTTATCTTCTGATTGAAAATAAGCTTTAGGCCCTTTTTTTTCAATCAGAAATTTAGCAAGTTCGTTCAGATTATATTCGTTTCTTTCCAACAGAAAATCAAATCTATCAGGAACAATAACAAAATCATATCCGCTGTAATTTTGAGCAGATGAAAACATTGCTATAAATACAAAAAAAGAAATAAAAAGTTTTTTCATTGGTCTGATTCGTTAGTTGAAACTATGTGTTTTTAATGCAGTACTTTCAGTTTCTAAAAATTTTTGCTACGGATTAAAGGATTTTCAGGATTATGAAAAATCTGTTTAATCCTTTAATCCGTGGCTTAAAAAAAACGGACTTTCAGTCCGAAGTCAAACCTATGAACTGAAAGTTCGTAGTGGTTTAATTAGTTGATATATAGTTTTTTAATTCGTTCAATAGGGCCTGTGCATTTTTTTTGATGACATTCTATACAAGCAGTAACCATATTGTTGAAATTGGTTTTTATATCAGAAGTGTCTGTGTAAACCAACTCTTGAGCAACTACAAATTTCAGTGCTTCCGATTTGAAGAAATCGTCAAAATCATCAGGGTCGGTCATTTCTGCACTGTGAATTTTTAGATAATATTCAGGAAATTCTCCGAAATCCAATTCGTTGTTTTCTATTTTTTGTTTGATTCTCTGGTTATCAACGTACATCTGTTCCATAAGGGCAGCCATTTCTGTCATTTCATACATCTTAAACGACGAAGATTTTTCAGAATTTTGCGTTGTACTTTGTTCGGGTTGTTCTTTTTTTTGACAACCCAAAATCAGCAGACAACCTATAAAGTAGAGAACATTTTTTTTCATTTTAGTTTACGCTTTCTTCTATTCCTTCAACAGCTTTATCTTCAATCAAAACTCCGTCTGCCTGAATAGCATAGGTAATTTTTGGTTCGGTAATAGCATCAATTTCTTCTTGTGATTTTCCTCCGTCTTTAGCATAATGTTTTAGTTCATCAACGGTAACAACACTCAAAAAAGCACGACCTTCAACGATACTTTCTTGGTTGGAAGCATCAAGTGGAACGAAAAATCCGTAATCTGTAAAACGGATAAAAGCATCTTTTTCTCCTTCCAAATCCATACTCATCCAACAACCTTTTTTCTGACATACGTCCAAAATATTTGATTTGAATTTGATAGGAATAGTATCTCCCTCTTTCATATTTTGGAATTTTTCAAGCATTTCTGCCTGTGAAACAGCATCATCAGGAGTGATTTCTTGTCCAAATTTAGAATAAGTTACAGCAATTTCCGGTTCGGGTTGCTCTTGTTTTTTACAACTTGTAAAGGCAATGGTCAAAACAGCTAAAACGAATATTTTTTTCATAAAAATGAATGTTTATTAATTAAAGGTGTAAAGGTATAAATTTTTCTTGAAAGAGAATTTAAAAAATCGTTTCTTTGTGATTATGATAAAAGCGAAAAACATACACAAATATTACGATAGTCTGCATGTGCTGAAAGGTGTGGATTTGGAGGTGCAAAAAGCAGAAGTAATTTCGATTGTTGGTGCTTCGGGAGCCGGAAAAACCACTCTTTTACAGATTTTAGGAACATTGGACAAACCGAATATCGAACAGGGAACTTCCCTCGAGATAAACGGACAAAATATTCTGAATCTGAAAGATAAAGAACTGTCTAAATTCCGAAATCTGCATTTGGGATTTATTTTTCAGTTTCATCAATTATTACCTGAATTTACTGCTTTAGAAAATGTGTGTATTCCCGCTTTTATAGCTCAAAAAAGCAAAACAGAAGCAGAGCAGGAAGCTAAAAAACTCTTGGAATACCTCGGGCTTTCCCACAGAATCAACCACAAACCAACCGAACTTTCGGGAGGAGAACAGCAGAGAGTGGCTGTTGCAAGGGCTTTGATAAACAAACCTTCGGTTATTTTTGCAGACGAGCCTTCGGGAAATCTCGACACAGTTTCAGCCGAAAATTTGCATAATTTGTTTTTTAAACTCCGTGATGAATTTCAGCAAACTTTTGTTATTGTAACTCATAACCAACAATTTGCCGATATGGCAGACCGAAAATTGGTAATGAAAGACGGTAGGATAGTGGTTTAGTGTTCAGTATTCAGTATTCAGTGTTCAGTTTTCAGTTTTCAGTTTTCAGTTTTCAGAATCTTAAACAAAAAATTAGTGATAGAAGTCAAACACTTTTTGAGCTTCGTTATAGGCACTTTCAAAACTCAAAATATTTGTTCCCGTATCGACTTTTTGGGTTGCAAAGTAAGAGAGCATTTTTTCGGTTGGCATATTTCCGGTTAAATCGTCTTTAGCCATCGGACAACCTCCAAAACCTTTGATTGCTCCGTCAAAACGTCTGCAACCTGCCTTGTAAGCACTATCAACTTTTTCGTGCCATTTGTCGGGAGTAGTGTGCAAGTGAGCTCCAAACTCAATATTCGGATATTTCGGAATCAGATTGGAAAAAAGATAATCAATGATTTCGGGAGTAGAACTTCCGATAGTATCCGAAAGGGAAAGAATTTTAATTCCCATTTTTGAAAGTTTTTCTGTCCAATCGCCTACAATTTCGACATTCCAAGGGTCTCCGTACGGATTTCCGAATCCCATAGACAAATAAGCTACAACCTCTTTGTTGGATTTATCAGCAATTTCGAGGATTTCGTTTAACGTAACGATAGATTCCGCAATAGATTTATGGGTATTTCGCATTTGGAAATTCTCCGAAATCGAAAACGGAAAGCCTAAATACCGAATTTCGTTGTGAACACTTGCCAATTCCGCACCTTTGGTATTGGCTACGATAGCCAAAAGTTTACTTTTGGTTTGGGATAAATCAAGTCCTGCCAAGACTTCTGATGTATCCTGCATTTGAGGAATCGCTTTGGGAGAAACAAAACTCCCGAAATCAATAGTATCAAACCCGACACGAAGTAAAGATTGAATATACGTAATCTTTTTTTCGGTTGGGATAAAATCCTTGATGCCTTGCATTGCATCTCTTGGACATTCTATAATTTTGACGGATTCCATTAAAAATCTTTCCTAAATGTTTTTCTTCGTTTATGGATTTCGGGATTGAAATTTTTCCATAACAGTTGAATCTTTTTGTTTTCTTCCAAAAGCGGATTGGTCTCAATCCATTCGATATGGTGTTTTGAAAAAACTTCGTGTAATTCTCTAAAAATAAGCGATGTAACTCCTTTGTTTTGATAATCCGGGTCTATTCCGATAAGATAAAATTCTACATTTTTGCTATTTTTCAGGGCTTTAATCAAGTGTAAAAATCCGAACGGGACCAATCTTCCTTTAGCTCTCTGAAAAGCTTTTGACAAAGACGGAATCGTAACGGAAAAAGCTACTAATTTTTTGGTATTGTTGTCTTTCACACACGAAATAAATTCGGGATTTATCAGTGGTAAATATTTCTTCTTGTAATGTTCTATCTGAAATTTTTCAATCGGAACAAAACTCTGTAAATCTTTGTACGTATTGTTCAGAAGCTCAAACATCTGGTCTGCATAAGGCAGAACTTCTTTGGTGCTTTTGAAATTCAACGAAGAAACGTCATATCTTTTTTCGATAAGAGAAGAAAGTTTAACCGCATTTTCCACATCAATATTTTTCATGTGGAATATATATTCGAGCCATTCTGCTTCTTTCCGAAAACCGTGAGCTTCCAAATGTTTTGGGTAGTATTCAAAGTTATACAAACCAATCATTGTGGCAATCCGGTCAAATCCGTAAGTCAACATTCCTGCTTTGTCCATATTGGTAAACCCGACAGGACCTTCGGTATATTCCAAATTGTGCTGTTTTCCGAATTCGATTACTTTGTCAAGCAGAGCTTTTGAAACGTTTAAATCATCAATAAATTCGAGCCATCCGAAACGAACTTTTGGTTTTTGCTGTTTGGTAACTTCTATTCTATTGACAATCGCAGCCACCCGACCTACGATTTTGTTGTCTTTATAAGCCAAGTAAAAACGGACATCTACCTTTTCAAAAACAGGATTGTTTTTAGAAAAACTGCGAAGCTCGTCCTTAATGACAGGGGGAACCCAATACGGATTATCCCTGTACAATCTGAAAGGAAATTTTATAAAGCGAAGTAAATCGCTACGTCTTGTAACTTCTTTTACTGTAATCATCTGCTGTTTGATAATCAATTTTATTTTGAAACACCTTTATTGGGAGCATCTTTATCAAGGATAATGTCTTTGTAATTTAGGGCAAACCTCCACGAAGCCCCGATTCCTCCATAAATAACATCTCGTGTATCGTGAAAATTTTTTCCGATAGAAATATCGAGTTGTAAATTGTCATTTAACAGATAAGCCGCACCTCCTCGGGCAATAAAATCTTTTTGGTAATCACTTTTGTAGCCCTGAATTTCGACAAACCCACTCCATTTATGGTTAAAACTTTTTGTAACTGTTAAAATCCCTCCGAAAGTTAGATAATCTGAAGCGATGTGGTCTGCCAACAAATTAGTTACAAAAACCCAACCTCCCTCAAAGTGGTTTTGCAGAATAATCATACCTTTATACGTTACGATAGCTTGATCTTCGGGAGTATAATCATTTGTGAAATTCAGATTTGCTCCTGCATAAACCGCAACAGCAGGGAGAAATTGTCTCCATCTAAAGCGATGATTGTATTTCCAACTCTTTAAACTCGGTTTATCTTCGTAATTTTTGAACGGGTCATAAGCTAAATACTTGAAACCTAAAGCAGATGTTTTTAAGCCGTTTCTGTTGATTGATTCTACATCGGTTTTGTAGGTATCTGCTCTGTATTGCAGATCAGCAATAAATTCTAATTCTTCTAATAAAAAGCCATATCTGATGTCCAAATCAACAAACATTCCTTTGATTTCTGAATCGGTATTACTATGATTTTCGTTGATGTATGACAGACCTCCCTCACTCTGAAAGATAGTTTTTCCGACAGAAAAAGCCCCGAAAGATTCTCCCGGTCTGTTGGAATTAATTACGTCAGTATATTGAGAATTAGCAGTTTGTGTACCTGCAATGGCTAAAGATAACCAAATAAAACGCTTAAAAAACATTTGTATAGATTTATAAATATAACATTTACCAAAAGTAAGATTTTTAATTTAATCATCACATAGATTTTTTTAGTTTTCAATAAACAGTTGTTACAGGCAGTAAAAAAGCAAATAAAATACTGAAAACTGCAACTGAAAACTACGACTAAAAACTTAATTCCTTACATTTGCCGTTCAATTAAAAATGATGCGAAAAGTTTTATTGCTTTTTATTTGTATAATGCCTGTTTTTGCATTTTCTCAAATTAAGCTCGGAGGTTCAAACAGTTTGAGAGGAGCAGACGGAGGGATGATTAACGACTCTTTGTCTAAATCAGGCTCTACTTCAGATATTACCCCAAAAGCCCCGATTGATTGGTACAAAATCATTTCGATACATCGCGATACTATTGCAATGGATACGACTCTGACGATTAAAAAAGAGTATCAGTTTAATTATCTTCGAAAAGATTTATTCGGACTTTTAGCACTTCCGAATGAGGGACAAACTTATAATGTTTTGGATTTTGGACGGACGAGTTTTAATCCGTATCCCGAAATGGGATTCAAAGCCAAACATTTTGCCTATATGGAAGTTGATGACATTAATTATTATCACGTTCCGACTCCGATGACAGATTTACATTACAAATCTGTTATGACAAGAGGGCAGATGTTAGATGCTTTTATAACGGTAAATACATCTGAAAAACTTAATTTTTCTGTAGCTTACAAAGGAATCCGTTCGGTAGGAAAATATGTCAATTCGCTTTCAAGCAACGGAAATTTTCGCTTTACGACAAGTTATAAATCAGAAGAAAATCGCTATGTGGGTAATTATCACATAACCGCACAAGATTTTGAGAATGCAGAAAATGGAGGAATCAAAAACGTAGAAAATTTTGAAAGTGGAGAAGCTCCTTATACAGAAAGACCCAATTTAGAAATTTATTACGGAGATGCAACTTCACTTCTTAAAGGAAATCGAGCATTTATAGACCATTCGTTTAGAGTAAACAAAGAAAAATCTGAAAATAACCTAACGATAGATCATCGTTTTTACTACGAAAACAAGGAATTTATCTTTACACAGGGAACTCCGAGTGAAAGATTAGGAAGCTCTTATGTTGTGCAAAATATAAATGACAAAACAGATTACAACCGAATGTACAACCGATTGGGAGCTGTTTATCAGAATGAAACATTGGGAGATTTTATGTTTTTTGCAGATGATTTCAGACACAATTATTTTTATAATCGGGCTACGCTTTCACAAGGAAATGTGATTATTCCGAATAAAATTTCGGAATCTGTAAATTCCGTTGGAGGACAATATACCTACTACAAAAATAAATGGAAAGGAGTGTTTATGTATTCTCGTTCGTTGGGAGACGAAAATCTTTCCAACCTTGATATATCGGCACGTTACAAAATAAATGATGAGAATGTTTTGAATTTTAAATATCAGAATATCAATAAATTACCTGATTTGAATTACAATTTGTACCAAAGTAATTATTTAGGGTATAATTGGTATAATGATTTCAAAAATCAAAAGATAAATAATTTGGAAGTTGAAGCAAATCTGAAATGGTTTGAGGCTTCAATGCAGTTGTCGAATATGAATGATTATTTGTATTTTTCTAATGATGCATTAATTGACGGACAGCTCATTACCACTCCAAAACAATACGATAAATCAATCAGCTATTTGGGAGTAAGACTCTCTAAAGAATTTCGGTTCGGAAAGTTTGCTTTGGATAATACGGTCTTGTATCAGGAGGTTGTTCAGGATGATGCTGTTTTGAATGTTCCGCAAATCGTAACCCGAAATACGCTTTATTTCTCGGATTATTTTTTCAAAAAAGCGATGTATGTTCAGACAGGTTTTTCTGTAAATTATTTTACAAAATACTATGCGAATGACTATAACGGAGTTATAGGAGAATTTTTTGTGCAGAACCAAAAAGAAATAGGGAATTTTCCTGTGATTGATTTCTTTATCAATGCGAAAGTTTCTACCGCTCAAATCTATCTGAAAGCGGAACATTTTAACTCGAGTTTTACGGGATATAATTTTTATTCTACTCCGAATCAGCCTTATCGGGATTTTATTATTCGTTTCGGAATTTTGTGGAGATTCTTTAGTTAAAAACATATATTTACACTTTTATAACAAATAAAAACAAATCAAAATGAAAAAGAATTTATTGTTAGCAGTAATCTTGGTTATCGGACTTATTTCTTGTAAAAAACAGGAAAATAATGGAGAAGAAACACAAGTTTCTACCGAATTTGTCAATGAACATACAGCTCAAAATTCGTTAGATTGGAATGGAACTTACGAGGGAACTTTGCCTTGTGCGGATTGCGAGGGAATCAAAACGACTATTGTTTTAAATCCTGACCAAACATTTTATGCAAAACGAGAATATTTAGGAGGAGATGACAGTGGAGTTTATGAAATTTACGGGAATTTCTCTTGGGATAAAACAGGGACTATCATTACTATTGAAGGTGATGAAAGATTCAGAAGGTCTTACAAAGTTGTCGAAAATGCGATTATTTATTTAGATGACGAAGGAAATGAAATCACAGGAGAATTAGCCGAATTTTATAGATTAGCTAAAAAATAAAAAAAGCGAAACTTGATAGTTTCGCTTTTTTTGTACTATTACATTACTGAAATAACCGAAATCTCTACATTAACATCTTTAGGGAGTCTTGATACCTGAACGGTTTCTCGTGCAGGAGCATTTTCTTCCGAAAAATAACTTCCATAAACACTGTTGATTTTAGAAAAATCATTCATATCCGTAATAAAAATTGTAGCTTTAACTACGTTATCGAAAGACATTCCCGCTTCGGATAAAACAGCTTTTAGATTTTCCATTACTTGTTTGGTTTGTTCTTCGATAGAATTCATAACCAATTCTCCCGATTTCGGGTTCAACGGAATCTGTCCTGATACATATAGCGTATTTCCCGATAAAACTGCCTGACTGTAAGGCCCTATCGGAGCTGGTGCATTTTCTGTAAAGATTATTTTTTTCATTTTTTCATTTTTTTTTGTTTAAGGTTTAAAGTTTAAAGTTTAAAGTTGTTCTCGATACGCTTCACTACTCCTGCCTGTCGGCAGACAGGCGAACTGACGAACTGGCTACTGCGACTGAAAACTGAAAACTGAAAACTGTCAATATTCCCACTCCCGTTGTTTGTTTAATTTTTCTTGTTCTTCGAGTTCTTCGATTGGGATTACTTTTAGGAATGACGGATGCTGTTCGATAGCATATTCTATTTTTTCTACGATCTGTTCTACTGTTTCGTTTTCGTAATCAATATCTAAGGGTTCTTTGATAACCATTGATTGCAGAATTCCTTTCTTTTTGGTACGCAATCCTTTTTTGTCGAACGAACGTCTGAATCCGTCAATTACAATCGGAACAACCACAGGTTTATAATTCTTAATAATATGGGCTGTTCCTTTTCGTATGGGTTTAAACGATTTTGTCGTTCCTTGCGGAAATGTAATAACCCAACCGTCTTCTAAAGCTATTCCGATATTTTCGGCATCGTTCGGATTGACTTCTTTTTTTTCGGTTATATCTTCTCCTTTTGCTCTCCAGGTTCTTTCAATATTTACAGCTCCTGCATAAGCCAAGATTCTTGGAAGAAGCCCCGATTTCATAGTTTCTTTAGCTGCAACGAAATAAATATTCAGCTTCGGATTCCATAAATACTCTATATTATTAATGTTGTTCTCTCGTCCTTTCAGGCTGGCATTAAATACGTGAAACATAGCCACCACATCTGCAAAATAGGTCTGGTGGTTCGATACGAACAAGACTCCTGTCTCGGGAAGATTCCGAAGTGTATCTGATCCTTCTATTTTTAATTGGTTAAATCCTTTGTAGCGTCTGTGAGTCATTGCTCCGGCTATCCAAATTAACCATCTTTTTAAAAATAATATATGTCCAAAAGGATTTCGTTTAATTAACCCCATAAAAACTTACTCTTATTGCGGTACAAACCTATGAAAAATATTGAAAATACTCTACTGTAAAAACTCAAAAGTCCTACCTAAATACCAAATTTATAAAATTCACTAAATATTTTATTAATTTCGAAAAATGATGTAGGAATAGTTATTCTAAAATGTATATTTGTCCTACCTAAAACTAAAACATTTATTTTATGGAAAAACATATTTCTGACTTCGTAGAAATGGTTGCTCAAAAAAATCCAAACGAGCCTGAATTTTTACAGGCTGTTCAGGAGGTAGCAGAAACTGTTTTGCCTTTTATGGCAAACAAAGATATTTATAAAGGAAAAAATATCCTTTTAAGAATGACAGAGCCTGAAAGAGTTATCACTTTTAGAGTTTGTTGGGTTGATGACAAAGGCGAAATTCAGGTAAACAGAGGGTACAGAATTCAGATGAACTCTGCTATCGGGCCTTATAAGGGAGGAATTCGTTTTCACCCTTCGGTTAATTTAAGTATTCTTAAGTTCTTGGCTTTTGAACAGACGTTCAAAAATGCACTTACAACACTCCCTATGGGAGGTGCAAAAGGAGGTTCTGATTTTAATCCGAGAGGAAAATCAGACGGAGAAGTTATGCGTTTTTGCCACGCTTTTATGGGTGAATTATATAAGTATATCGGACCAAACACAGACGTTCCTGCAGGAGATATTGGAGTTGGAGCTCGTGAAATCGGGTATATGTTCGGAATGTACAAAAAACTGAAAGACGAATTTACAGGAGTAATTACCGGAAAAGGAATGTCGTGGGGAGGTTCACTGATGCGTCCTCAAGCAACAGGATTTGGAGCTGTTTACTTTTTACAAGCTATGTTGGCTACCAAAGGAATGGACATTAAAGGAAAAACCGTTGCTGTTTCAGGATTCGGGAACGTAGCTTGGGGAGCAGTTACCAAAGCGACAGAACTCGGAGCAAAAGTGGTTACCCTTTCCGGACCGGACGGACATATTTATGACCCGAATGGGGTTTCGGGAGAAAAAATTGACTATATGTTAGAACTTCGTGCTTCTAATAATGATGTGGTGGAGCCTTATGCTAAAAAATTCGGAGCTCAGTTCTTTCCTAATGAGTCTCCTTGGATGCAAAAAGTAGATATTGCACTTCCTTGTGCTACTCAAAACGAGCTACATCTGAAAGACGCTAAAAATTTAGTGGCAAACGGTTGTCAGTTTGTAGTTGAAGGAGCAAATATGCCAACTACTCCCGATGCTTTAGAATATTTTCAGGAACATAAAATTATGTTTTCTCCCGGAAAAGCCTCAAATGCAGGAGGAGTGGCAACTTCAGGATTAGAAATGTCCCAAAACTCGCTTCGCATCGAATGGACAGCTGACGAGGTGGACAGAATTCTAAAGAAAATTATGACTGATATTCATACTTCTTGTGTGAAATACGGAACACAGGAGGACGGATATGTTGATTATGTAAAAGGAGCAAATATTGCAGGTTTCGTAAAAGTAGCTGATGCGATGCTGGCTCAAGGAGTAGTCTAATCATTTTTTCTCAAAATATATAAAGGTCTTGTCTTTTAAAGGTAAGACCTTTGTTGTTTCATTTAACAGAAATTACATAAATAAATTGTAACTTTATCACTTTAAAATATCATATCAAATGAAAAAAATATTTATTACAGTAGTTTTATTAGTAACGGGAACGTTATCTTTTTCTCAAGTTCAAACTCCTGCAGCTTCACCATTTGGAAAAGTACAACAAACGGTTGGTCTTACGGAAGTTTCGGCAGAATATTCAAGGCCAAGTGCTAAAGGAAGAAATATTTTTGGGAATCTTGTTCCTTTCGGGAAAATGTGGAGAACGGGAGCGAATGCCAATACGATTATAACTTTCGGAACTGATGTTATTATCGGAGGGAAAACACTTCCGAAAGGAGAATATGCAATATATACCAATCCGAAACCTGATTCTTGGGAGGTTTATTTTTATGCAGATACCCATAATTGGGGACTTCCCGAAAAGTGGAATGAAGAAAAGATTGTAGTGAAAACAACGGTTAAGCCGATTACTATTTCTAATTTTGTTGAAACTTTCACTGTCGGAATAAATGGCTTGGACAACGATTTCGGACATATAGAGTTGTCTTGGGAAAAAACTTTAGTTGCTATAAAATTTGAAGTTCCGACAGCACAAATTGCCAATGCAAGTATCGAAAAAGCTCTTGCAGGACCTGATGCAGAAACGTTTTATAATGCAGCAAATTACTATTATCAGTCAAACGGAAATACTCATAAAGCCCTTGAATGGATAAATGAATCCATTGGTATGAGAGGAAAAGATGTTCCGTTTTGGTATTTGCGTCTGAAATCTTTGATTCAGGCCAAAGCAGGGGACAAAAGAGGTGCAATCGAAACAGCTCAACGTTCTTTGGATTTAGCCGAAAAAGCAGGAAACACAGATTATGTTAAGCTGAATAGGGATTCTATTTCTGAATGGAGTAAATAATAGTTTTTTGTTTAAAGTTATTAGTTATTAGTCTGAAAGTGAATACTGTAATTGAACATTAACTGAGCACTGTAACTGCGACTGAAAACTAAATTTGTATTTCCCAAAAAACTCGTATCTTTGTTTTTCCAACTCAAAACAAACTAATCTTAATTTATGGAATATTTAGATTTTGAACTTCCGATTAAAGAGCTTGAAGACCAATTAGATAAATGTCAGGTTATCGGACAGGAATCCGATGTTGATGTAACCAATACTTGCAAGCAAATCGAGAAAAAGCTCGAAGAAACCAAGAAAAAAATATACGGAAACCTTACGGCTTGGCAGAGAGTTCAGCTTTCCCGACACCCGAACAGACCTTACACGTTAGAGTATATTCAGAATTTGTGTGGAGATACTTTTTTGGAACTTTTCGGAGACAGAGGAGTGAAAGATGACAAGGCAATGGTAGGAGGTCTTGGCAAAATTGACGGACAATCATATATGATTATCGGACAACAAAAAGGAGTCAATACCAAAATGCGTCAGTACCGTAACTTCGGAATGCCAAACCCTGAAGGATACCGAAAAGCATTACGCTTGATGAAAATGGCAGAAAAATTCGGAATTCCCGTAATTACTTTGGTGGATACTCCGGGAGCTTATCCGGGATTAGAGGCAGAAGAAAGAGGACAGGGAGAGGCGATTGCAAGGAATATTTTGGAAATGTCTCGCTTGAAAGTTCCGATCATTACGATTATTATCGGAGAGGGAGCATCGGGAGGAGCGTTGGGAATCGGAGTAGGAGACAGGGTTTATATGCTTGAAAACACTTGGTATTCAGTTATTTCTCCTGAATCTTGTTCTTCAATTCTCTGGAGAAGTTGGGAACACAAAGAGGCAGCAGCAGAGGCTCTGAAACTGACTGCTTTCGATATGAAGAAAAACGGATTGATTGATGATATTATTTCCGAACCGCTTGGAGGAGTTCATTATGACAAACCAACGACTTTTAAAACGGTTCAGAAATACATTACTAAAGCTTATAAGGAGTTGAGTAAATTATCAACAGAAAAATTAGTCGAAGAACGAATGGAAAAATATCTTGAAATGGGAGAATTCAAAGGCTAACCTTTCATTTTCAATGTATTTAGAAATCCGAAATTTTTAAGTTTCGGATTTTTTTATGTTATCAACAGAAAAAATGAGTTATTAAAAAACTATTAACAGGTTTTTGCCAATAACTCAACTCGGTTTACCGTTATAATTTAGTTACTTTCGCATTATGGAAAACGCAAAAAATATAAATCCGATGCGTTCGGAAAAAACAAGAATTATCAATTTAGAAAAAGGAAAAATACAGCCGCAAGCCCTTGATTTAGAGGAAGCTGTATTGGGTGCAATGATGATTGATAAAAAAGGAGTTGATGATGTAATCGACCTTTTAAAGCCCGAAGTGTTCTATAAGGAAGCCCATCAGTATATCTTTGAGGCTATTGATTATCTGTTTAAAGACGGACAACCGATTGACTTATTAACAGTTTCGGCACAACTCCGAAAAAGTGGAAAATTAGACCTTGCAGGAGGTGATTTTTACCTGATTGGACTGACTCAAAAAATATCATCTTCGGCTCATATTGAATTTCACGCACGAATTATTTTGCAGAAATTCATTCAACGAAGTTTGATTCAGATTTCGTCTGAAATTATCGAAGATTGTTTTGATGAAACGATTGATGTTTTTGATTTATTGGACAAATCGGAAACCAAATTTTATGACGTAACTCAAGGAAATATCAAAAAGAGTTCCGAAACAGCACAGGATTTGGTTATCCAAGCCAAAAAACGGATTGAGGAAATTGCAGGAAAAGAAGGAATGAGCGGAGTAGCAACTGGATTTACAAAGTTGGACGAACTTACTTCGGGTTGGCAACCGAGTGATTTGATTATTATGGCGGCAAGACCAGGGATGGGAAAAACGGCTATGGTACTTTCGATGGCTCGAAATATTGCGATTGATTATAATAATCCGGTAGCTGTTTTTTCGTTGGAAATGTCTTCTGTTCAGTTGATTACGAGATTGATTTCGTCTGAAACAGGGCTTACTTCCGAAAAATTAAGAACCGGAAAATTAGAAAAACACGAATGGGAACAACTCAATACCAAAGTAAAAGATTTGGAAAAAGCCCCTTTATATATTGATGACACCCCTTCGCTTTCGATTTTTGATCTGCGGGCAAAAGCAAGACGTTTGCATTCACAACACGGAATTAAATTGATAATTATTGATTATCTGCAATTGATGACAGCCGGAAACAACGGAAAAGGAGGAGGAAACCGAGAACAGGAAATCTCGACTATTTCGCGGAATCTCAAAGCCTTGGCAAAGGAATTGAGCATTCCGATTATTGCACTTTCACAGCTTTCTCGTGCGGTTGAAACCCGTACCGGCTCGAAACGTCCGTTACTTTCGGATTTGAGGGAATCGGGAGCAATCGAGCAAGATGCTGATATTGTGTCGTTTATTTATCGTCCTGAATATTATAAAATTGACCAATGGGACGATGACGAGCAATCTCCGACCAAAGACCAAGCGGAATTTATCATTGCCAAGCACAGAAACGGAGGTTTAGATAGTATTCGTTTGAAATTTGAAGGGAAATTTGGTAAATTTGGCAACCTTGATGATTTCGGTTTTGATTTCGGAGCTTTACCTTCAAAAATGAATATCGAAGATTTAACTGCAAATCTTCCGACACCAAATGAAGCTTTCGGAAGTAGTGCATCATCTTCGATGAATGACGAAAACGAAGATTCGGAGGTACCGTTCTAAACATTAAACGGAAATAAAATATACATTATACAAAAAATAAATGGAATTAAAACTCAACCGACCTATCTGCTTTTTTGATTTAGAAACCACAGGAATTGATGTAGTTAAAGACAGAATTGTAGAAATCGCTATACTAAAAATTTTTCCGAACGGAAATAAAGAAAGTAAAACGTGGCTTGTGAATCCGACTGTTCCGATTCCTCCTCATTCTACTGCTGTTCACGGAATTACAGATGAAAAAGTAGCTAACGAACCAACTTTCAAGGAACTTGCTCCACAAATCCATAATATGATTAAAGATTCAGATTTGGCAGGATATAATTCCGACCGCTTTGATATTCCGCTTTTGGTAGAGGAATTATTGAGAGCAGAAATAGATTTTGATTTAAAAAATCGTGTTTCGGTTGATGTACAGACGATTTTCCACAAAAAAGAAGAACGAACACTAAGTGCTGCTTATAAGTTTTATTGTAACGAAACTTTGGAAAATGCTCATAGTGCAGCAGCAGACACTAATGCTACCTACGAAATTCTGAAAGCTCAACTCGACCGTTATGACGATTTAGAAAATGATATGAAGTCGTTATCGGAATTTACAACCCGAAAAAAAGCAGTTGATTTTGCCGGATTTATTGCTTTTAACGACAAAGACGAAGAGGTTTTTACTTTCGGTAAACACAAAGGAGCAAAAGTTGAGGAAATTTTAGAAAAAGAACCGGGTTATTTTGGTTGGCTTTTGAATGCTGATTTTCCGCTTTATACCAAAAAGGTGTTGACCGGAATTAAGTTAAGGAAATTGAATACTAAAATTTAGACTTCGGACTAAAAATTATGAAAATAATCTGCATCGGACGCAATTACGTCAATCATATTTCTGAACTCGGGAACGAAAAGCCCGAAGAACCTGTTATTTTTATGAAGCCTGATACGGCTTTGCTGAAAGAGGGAGATTTTTATATACCTGATTTTTCGGAAGATGTGCATCACGAAATCGAAATTGTAGTCAAAATTTCAAAAGTCGGGAAACATATCGAACCAAAATTTGCTCATAAATATTATAACGAAATTTCAGTCGGAATTGATTTTACAGCTCGGGACGTTCAACAAAAACTAAAAGAAAAAGGTCTTCCGTGGGAAAAATCCAAAGCTTTTGACGGAAGTGCAGTTGTCGGGAATTTTGTTTCGGTTTCGGATTTTTTTGTAGAGAATATTGGTTTTGAATTGCTCAAAAATGGGATTTCCCAACAAATCGGAAGCACCAATCAGATGATTTGGAAAATAGACGAACTGATTGCTTATGTGTCGCAATATTTTACCCTCAAAACAGGTGATTTAATTTTTACAGGAACTCCAAGTGGAATTTCAAAAGTGGAGGTAAATGATGTTTTAGAAGGGTTTTTAGAAGGCAATCGACTTTTTAAAGTAAATATTAAATAATATGTCACAACAATTTTATCTCAATGAAAAACGTAAATTTGTCAAATTGTTAAGATTTATAAATTGTTTTGATTCAAAAAAACAGGTATGAATATAAAGTTATTTCGATTTTTAATAGTTCTGACCGCTTTATTATTGTTTAGTAACCTTGCTAATGCACAACTTCCCGTAACCCGAATATATACTGATTATAACCCTACAACATTTACGTATGACCCTCCCGGAACAGGTGTTCTTTGGGATTCACAAACGAATACTGCGGCAATAAGCAGACCAAGGAATCAGCATCACCTTTTAGGTTTTGTCTGGAACGGTGTTACATATTCAACAGGAATTGACGATGCCAAACTGACAAATGCAGGATTAACATTTATGCCTACTACTTTTCAGGCACTTCCGGTAGTAGATTTTGTGCCTAGCGGAGGTGGTAGTATTTTTGTTCAGCTTGGAGAGCGTTGGGACGGGGTTGCAGGTGGAATAAC
This sequence comes from uncultured Flavobacteriaceae bacterium, assembly GCA_934675205.1. GTDB lineage: Bacteria > Bacteroidota > Bacteroidia > Flavobacteriales > Flavobacteriaceae > Flavobacterium. Next base: position 262,146 of record CAKUPQ010000002.1, read on the forward strand.
AGGATCTTTAAATACTAATGTACTTCCTCTTCCTTTTACAGTTCCTGTGGGAGTAGCTCCTGTGCTTACTCACGGATTGCAAGGATTGGATTTGGGTTCAGCTATTACTAATGTTCCGGCTACTTCTCCACTTACCTTTAATTTTGGAGCGATTACTGACCCATCTCAAATTGGCGATAATATTCCGGATATTATAGTTACCCAAATGGCACAGCCAAGCAGTATTCTTGATGAAATATGGTTTGAAGACGGAAGTGGAAATATAATCGGAAATGTTTTATCAATAAACTTTAATAATATATCTCACGTAGGAGATTGGTATGCTGATTTTTATGTACCCACAAACGGACATATTACAGCTAATAGCTGGATTAATGGTGTAAGACAAATAAGACTTTGGGCTGCCCGTGCAAGTGATTTTGGGCTTACGGCTGCTAACTTCTCTGCTGCATTAGTTTTAAAGTACCATCTTAAAGGTTCAAGTGATCCAGCTTTTATTGCTTATAATACTAACTTTATAACATTAGCAGCTGCAAATAATGATTCAGCAAACACTATGGTCAATCAGTCTGTGTCTATTAATGTTTTGGCTAATGATAATCCGAATAATTATCCGGTATTGTCAAGTTTTACTCTTCCTTCTGCTACTACGACTCAAGGAGGAACGGTTTCCCATATTAATGGTACTGTAACTTATACACCTCCGCTAGATTTTGTGGGTTTCGATACTTTTACGTATCAAATATGTATTAATACAGGAGGTAATGTTTCTTGTGACAGCGCTACGGTGACAGTTATGGTATATCAAAATAATTATACAGTATGTTCAGGGAAAAATATTACACTTATGGCTTATGCACCCGTAGTTGGTACTTATAATTATGTATGGACTCTTCCTTCTGGAGCTACTATTTCTGGTACTTCTCCTAATGGTACTTTTTCTTTGCCTCTTACTAATGCTAACCCAGCTCAAATAGGAGTTTATGGACTAGAAGTAACTAATGTGAATGCTGCCACTGAATTTTATTCCTATAATATTACATTAGGTCTTAATAAGCATTGTAATATGATGACCAACCCAATGATTAGAATTAAAGTAAAATAAAAAGGTAATGTTTTTAACCCGTTGGATGAAATTAAAAATAGATTGATTTTTTCCGTCAGTTCGAGTGATTTTTCGTAGTGAAACGAAGAAAAATTGTATCGAGAACTAAATAAAAATACTTCTCGATACAAAATTCCCTTCACTTCGTTACAGAAATTTCACTCGAAGTGACGATTTGAAGTAATTTCACCCAACGGGTTGTTTTTATTTAATCTATAAATCTGTTTGTAAAGATTAAATAACTTTAAAATAGAATGTAAAAAAATGCTGTAATAAAAAAGCCTTCAAATTTAATTTGAAGGCTTTTTTTATAATTTAAAGAAAGTAAATTAGTTTCTTCTTTTTTCTCTAATTTTTGCTTTTTTACCAGTAAGTTCTCTGAAATAGAAAATTCTTGCTCTACGAACTTTACCTCTTTGGTTTACTTCAATTTTTTGAAGTGCAGGTAAATTAACAGGGAAGATACGTTCAACTCCTACTGCTCCTGACATTTTACGGATAGTAAACGTTTCGGTAGCACCTGTTCCTCTTCTTTGGATAACAACTCCTTTGAAGAACTGTGTTCTTGTTTTTTCACCCTCTTTAATTTCGTAGTAAACAGTAATAGTGTCTCCTGCTGCAAATTCAGGGAAATCTTTTCTGGTCACGAATTCGTCTTGTACGAATTTTACTAAATTTGACATTGTTATTTAGTTTTAAAAGTTTTGAATCCAAACTAACATTCACGATTTTCGTCAGAGGTTAATTCAGAATAATATCAAAAAAATTACAGAGTAGCTACGTACTTTGTTAATTTTGATTTTAGGTTTGATGCTTTATTATCGTGAATCACGTTCTTTTTAGCAAGTTTGTCAATCATAGCGATAACCAAAGGTAACTTTTCAGTTGCCTCTGATTTGTCTGTTGAAAGACGAAGTGCTTTGATAGCGTTACGAGTAGTTTTGTGTTGGTATCTGTTTAACACTCTTTTTTTCTCGTTGCTTCTGATTCTCTTTAAAGCTGACTTGTGATTTGCCATTTCTTTATTGAATTTTTTAATGAAATAATTGTAGCCCGTGGGGGAATCGAACCCCCCTTACCAGGATGAAAACCTGGCGTCCTAACCGATAGACGAACGGGCCAAACCTTGTAGTCCGTAGGGGAATCGAACCCCTGTTACCAGGATGAAAACCTGGCGTCCTAACCCCTAGACGAACGGACCATCGTTTTTGGTTAAAGCGAGTGCAAAAATAGAACTTATTTTTGAATCTCCAAAAACTTTTTTAAAAATTTTACGGATTAATACGCTTTTGCGAATAATACTCTGCCTTGTGAGGGTTTGCCTGAATAAACACAAACTCCGTTTTCTTCTTTTCTGTTCAAAGGAATGCAACGTATGGTAGCTTTGGTCAGTTCTTTTATTTTTTCTTCGGTTTCTCCTGTTCCGTCCCAATGTGCAGACACAAAACCTCCTTTGTTTTCCAAAATATCTTTAAATTCTTCAAACGAATTTACCTCTGTTATATGTGTATTTCTATATTCAAGAGCTTTTCTGAAAATACTGTTTTGCATTTCTTCAAGCAATGACTGAATATGAGAAATAATATTGTCTTTAGAAATAATGTCTTTGGTTAATGTATCTCTACGAGCTACTTCAAAAGTTTCGTTTTCCAAATCTTTTGGTCCGATAGCAATTCGTATAGGAACTCCTTTTAATTCATATTCGTTGAATTTGAATCCCGGTTTTTGATTGGTTCTGTTGTCGAATTTTACGGAAATTCCGAGTTTTCTCAACTCTTTCACGAGTACATTTGCTTCTTCCGAAACTTTATCTAATTCTTCATCACTTCTGAAAATCGGAACAATCACAACCTGAATTGGAGCTAAATTCGGAGGCAAAACCAATCCGTTATCGTCTGAATGGGTCATAATCAAAGCTCCCATAAGTCGAGTTGAAACTCCCCACGAAGTTCCCCAAACGTGTTCTAATTTTCCTTCGTTATTCGCAAATTTCACATCAAAGGCTTTGGCAAAATTCTGCCCTAAAAAGTGTGAAGTTCCTGCTTGTAAGGCTTTTCCGTCTTGCATTAAAGCCTCGATACAATAGGTTTCGATAGCTCCTGCAAAGCGTTCGTTTTCTGATTTTACTCCCTTCACGACAGGGATTGCCATAAAGTTTTCCGCAAAATCAGCATAAACGTCAAGCATTGTTTTGGTTTCTTCGATAGCCTCTTTTTGGGTTGAGTGAGCTGTATGTCCCTCTTGCCACAAAAATTCGGCTGTTCTTAAAAATAAACGAGTTCGCATTTCCCAACGAACCACATTCGCCCATTGATTAATAAGTAAAGGTAAATCCCTATGCGATTGAATCCAACCTTTATAAGTATTCCAGATAATTGCCTCACTTGTCGGACGAACAATAAGTTCTTCTTCTAATTTTGCGTTTTCATCAACAATGAGTTTTCCCTTGTTGTTTTCGTCTGTTTTAAGTCGGTAATGAGTAACGATAGCACATTCTTTGGCAAACCCCTCTGCATTTTTTTCTTCTGCCTCAAACATACTTTTCGGAATAAAAAGCGGAAAATAAGCATTTTGATGTCCTGTTTCTTTAAACATTTTATCAAGCTGTGCCTGCATTTTTTCCCAAATAGCATACCCGTAAGGTTTGATAACCATACACCCTCTAACAGCTGAATTTTCTGCTAAATCTGCTTTAACAACCAACTCGTTATACCATTTAGAATAGTCTTCTCCTCTTTTGGTTAGATTTTTACTCATATTGAATCCGTTTGGCACAAATATTGTGCAATGTTAAATAATAAAAAAGTTCGACAAAATTAACTATTTTTGTAATGTGTAACAATAAAAAACAAGCTATTATGAAAACTTTTAGCCTAAATAATCAGACATATTCGTATATTCTTCTTATGGCTTTAGGGCTTTTGGTAGTTTCGTGTGGCTCGTATCAAGAGACTTCCTATCGTGATAATGACGGAATATACTCAAGACGAGTATCGGAAACGGTTGTCGAAAATACAAAAAAAGAAAGCTATTTTGCCGATTTTCCTGTTTATAATGTTCCTGAAAATGACGAACCTGTCGGAATTTTCACTGATATAGATTCGTATTATGGAGATGACAGCTATTCGTCGGGTTATTCCGGTTGGGGAAACAGCACCAGTGACGTAACTGTAAATGTTTACGGAGGTTACGGAGGTTGGTATGGAAGTTATTGGGGTTGGAGAAGTCCTTACTGGGGTTGGGGTTACGGTTATGGCTGGAACTCATGGCATAGCCCATATTGGGGTTGGTACGGTGGCTGGGGTTGGAACTCGTGGCACAATCCGTATTGGGGTTATGGTTATGGATGGGGAGGATATTATCCTTACTATAATAACGTAGCCTATTACAGAGGTCCGAGAGGAGGATATTATTCTTCGGATTATGCCTTCAGAAACGGAAGTAGAACAGCTGTAAATCCGTCAAATACAAGATCTTATGAAGTAAGAGGGAGAAATGATAATGCAACACGAACCAACAGTAGATTTACACCAACAAATTCAACAAGAACTTCAACGTTAGGAACTTCGAGAAGTGCAACCATAAACAATAGTCGTAATATTGATGCAACAAGAAATTCTACCCTTAACAACAGTAGAAACAATAATTCGACAAGAAATTCGACTATAAATAATACCAACAGAAATAATACCAACAGAAACAACACTATTAATAATTCTCGAAACAACACCATTAATAATTCTAACAGAAATACTGTTCCGAATAGAAGTGGGTCAATGAATTCGGGAAGTAACAGAAGTTCCTCAATGGGTAGTGGAAGTTCAGGAGGTAGCCGTTCTTCAGGAATGGGAGGTGGTGGAGGAAGTCGTTCTTCATCAGGAGGACGCAGGTAATTATGAGTTGTCGTTATCGGTTATCAGTACGTCAGTTTGAGTAGGCTCTATGAAATGTAATAAAGTCGTATAAAGAACTTCTCGATACAATTTTTCTTCGTTTCACTACGAAAAATCACTCGAAGTGACGAAACTTTAAACCTTAAACTTTAAAACCTTAAACAAAAAAATGAAAAAGTACGTATTTCTTTCGGTGCTCGGATTGTCTTTTGGATTGACCCAGGCACAAGATATAAATGATGCTTTGCGATATTCACAAACGAATATCAATGGTACAGCCCGATTCAGAGCAATGGGAGGAGCATTTACGGCTTTGGGAGGAGATTTGTCAGCTATCAGTATCAACCCTGCAAGTTCGGCTGTTTTTAACAATAGTCAGGCAGGATTTACGTTGAGCAATTACAATATCAAAAATAAATCAGATTATTTTGGGACAACATCTTCCGAAAAAGAAAATGATTTCGATTTGAATCAGGCAGGAGGAGTGCTTGTTTTTGAAGACTATTCCGGTAGCAAATGGGGAAAATTGTCTTTTGCCATAAACTATGATAATATGTCTTCGTTTATTGATGAAAATTCATCAAGAGGGATAAATCCGAATAATTCGATAGGTAATTATTTTTTGAATCAGGCAAACGGAATTCCCTTGGATTTACTCCAAACAAGACCCGATGAAACATCAGGAGACCTCTATATTTATTTAGGAGAAAATTACGGAAATCAATATCAAACCGCTTTTTTAGGATATGATACGTATATTTTGGAAGCATCTGACCCTGATAACCTTGACAATACTTCGTATTATTCTAACGTGCCTTCGGGTAGCTATAATCAATCGGTTTATAATACACAAACAGGCTACAACGGAAAATTAGCCTTTAATGTTGCTACGGAATATAATAAGCGTTTTTATTTCGGACTGAATCTGAATGCTCATATTGTGAATTATAACAAAGTAAGCACATTTTACGAAAATAACGTGAATCCTTCAAACTCGATAGGAGAAACAACTGTCAGAAGTATTCACTATCAAACTGATTTATATACGTATGGTTCCGGATTTTCATTTCAGTTGGGAGGAATTGCAAGAGTTACAGATGATTTTCGTATGGGTTTGACCTATCAGTCGCCAACTTGGTATAGGCTGTATGACGAACTTGTTCAGGGAGTTTCTGTAAGTAGAATAGAATCAGATAGTCCTAATCTATTAAATGCTTATTTTAATCCAGGAATTATCAATATTTATCCTGAATATAGAGTGCAATCTCCTGCAAAATATACTATTGGAGGAGCTTATGTTTTCCGTGATTTTGGACTTATTTCGATTGACTATTCAATGAAAGATTATTCAGGGACAAGGTTAAAGCCCAAAAGTGATGATTTCTTCCGTTTTCAGAATGAGCTAATGGCAGATGTTTTAGATGTAACTTCAGAAGTAAGGGTAGGGGCAGAGGCGAAAATCAAACAATGGAGTATTCGTGCAGGATATAACTACGAACAAAGTCCGTATAAAAACGGAAAAACAATCGGAGATTTACAACAGTATTCAGCCGGACTCGGATATAATTTTGGTGCTACAAAACTCGATTTAGCTTATTCAAGAGCTTCAAGAGAATACAATCAGGCATTGTTTAATACAGGACTTACCGATACCTCAAAAATCGAAATGACTACAAATAATGTGTTTCTGACTTTGTTGTTTGAGTTCTAGAGTTGTTCGTTGTTGTCAGTTTTCCGTTCGCTGTACTTTTTTATCCAAATTTCCTGTGTTTTTATTAAATCCGTAGGGGCAATGTTTACAACCGCTTTTACAACAATATCCACGTTTTAAGTGGTAGTTGGAAGTAAAGCACTTATAACCCTCGGGAGTATAGTAAAAATCTTCTCCCTCTTTTAAATTATTCGGATTTAAACTTTCGTTCATAAAGACAAAATTAAACAAAAAATCCTGATAAGTATTTATCAGGATTTTTTTGATTTACGAATTACAAGTGTTATAACTTCATAACCTTATAACTTCCAATTAAATATCATCAAAATTTACATCGGTATAACTTGAAGAACTTGACGAGCCGTTTTCTTCTTTTTTGTAATCTTTTTGGTGTCTTTCGGAGATTACTTCTTCGCCTTTATTTTGGAGAACATAATCGGTCATTTCGTCTAAAATCTCTTTAAATTCGGCAAAGTCCTCTTTGTAAAGATAAATTTTATGTTTTTTGAAGTGGAACGAGCCGTCTTCTTCGGTAAATTTTTTACTTTCGGTAATTGTGATGTAATAATCATCTGATTTAGTAGCCCTCACATCAAAGAAATACGTTCTTCTTCCTGCTCTTTGTACTTTAGAAAAAATCTCGTCTTTTTCTAAAAAATCTTTTTCCTCCATAACTCTTATTTATTTTTTTAGATATATTTTACCTCCAAAAGTCTAAAAAAAATAAATACCAAACAACTGTTTTATTATAATTCTTTTTCCGAAAGCTGTTTTTCGTACAGTTCTTTGTAATATCCGTCTGTATTTATCAACTCATTGTGAGTGCCTTGCTGAATTATTTCTCCTTGGTCAAGCACTATGATTTTATCTGCATTTCGAGCGGTAGAAACCCTGTGACTGACAATAAAAGTCGTTTTATTTCGGGTTTCTTTTTCGAGATTTTGCAAAATTGCCTCTTCGGTTTCGGTATCGACAGCCGAAAGCGAATCGTCCAAAAGCAAAATAGGAGTCTCTTTTATCAAAGCTCTTGCAATGGAAACCCGTTGCTTTTGTCCTCCCGAAAGCGTGATTCCTCTTTCTCCCAAAATCGTATCATATCCCAATCGGAAGTTTTCGATATTGTGATGTACAACCGCTTTTTTAGAAACTTCGATTACCTCTTCATCGGTTGCGTTTTCTTTTCCGAATTTGATGTTGTTCTTAATCGTATCCGAAAACAAAAACGCATCTTGCGGAACAACCGCAACCGAATTTCGCAGACTGTCCAAATTTATGCTGTCAATCAGTTTGTTGTCAATTAGTATTTTGCCTTTGTCAATATCGTACAACCTCGAAATCAGAGCCAAAACAGTTGATTTTCCGCTTCCTGTTTTTCCTAAAATGGCTAATGTTTCGCCTTTATTAACCGAAAAACTCACATCTTTCAGAGCTTGAATATTTGTGTCGTCATACGTAAACGAAACATTTTTAAACTCGATATTTCCCGAAATTTCCGTAGGATTTTTTTCTTTGTTTTGAATATCGGGAACTTCTTTCAGAAATTCGTTGATTCGTTTTTGCGATGCTTCAGCTTCCTGAACCATAGACGAAATCCAACCGAGCGAAGCCACAGGCCAAATAAGCATATTTACATACAGGATAAACTCTGCAATCACTCCGATATGCGAAATACTTCCTTTGATGTACATCATTCCTCCCACACCAATCACAATAAGACTGCTCAATCCCATTAAAAAAATCATCAAAGGACCAAAAATCGAATTCAAAAACGAAAGTTTCATATTCTTGTTTTTGCTGTCTGTCGATAAATTTTCAAAATCACTCTGAATGACATTTTCTATGTTGTGTGCTTTGATGATGCGTATTCCCGAAAACATTTCTTGGGTAAAACTTGCCAAAGAAGACAAATTTTGTTGATAAATCGCACTCCTTTTATTAATAGCATTGCTCAATCTAAAAATGCTGTATGACAAAAGCGGTAACGGAATTAATGTATAAAGTGTTAGTTTCGGAGAAATCAGATACATCTGAATGATAACCACAATAAAGGTAATCGTAGTATTGATTCCGTACATAACAGCAGGACCTGTGTACATACGGACTTTAGCTACATCTTCACTGATTCTGTTCATCAAATCTCCTGTTCGGTTTCGTTTATAGAAACTTTGGGATAATTTTTCGTAATGATAAAATATTTCGTTTTTAAGGTCAAATTCGATATGTCTTGACATTACAATCAGGCTTTGACGCATCAAAAAAGTAAAAACTCCTGCAATCAGAGTGGCTAAAATGATATACAGAATATTCTCTAATAATTGTGATTTTATTTCTTCTAACGAAAATAAATCATTAGAATAATCTTCAATTACAATCATTGAATTTCCAACCAATCTCGGAGTATATAAAGCAAAAAATCTCGCTACAATGGTTATCAGTACACCTCCGATAAAAAGATACTTGTATTTATAGAAGTATTTGTTTAAATATTTTAATTCTTTCATTATTCTTAAAAAAGAAAATCCTGTTGATGTTTCAAATAGTATTGTTAGTGAATTGTCAAAAATAGGCTTTTAAAATTTTTATATTCATAAAAAAAAGAAAACATATTGCATTGTTTTAATTAAAAAGCTAATTTTGTAAACATTCTAAATTAACAAATAATGACAGTTATTACCGACCCTATCGAAATACAAAAAATAGCTCCTGTTTTCGGACAGGTTTCTTTTAATGACCACGAGCAAATCGTTTTTTGCCACGACAAAGATACAGGATTAAAAGCAATAATCGGAATTCACAATACAGTTTTAGGTCCTGCACTTGGAGGAACCCGTATGTGGAAATACAACAATGAATGGGAAGCTCTGAATGATGTACTTCGACTTTCAAGAGGAATGACCTATAAATCAGCTATTTCGGGATTGAATCTCGGAGGGGGAAAAGCGGTTATTATCGGAGATTCCAAAACGGACAAAACTCCCGAAATGATTGCTAAATTCGGAGAATTCGTACATTCGTTAAGCGGAAGATACATCACAGCCGAAGATGTCGGAACAACCACTCCCGATATGGATTTAATCCGTACGATCACACCTCACGTTACAGGAATTTCCGAAAGCAACGGAGGTTCCGGAAATCCTTCTCCTGTTACGGGATACGGAGTTTTTATGGGATTGAAAGCAGCTAATAATTTCGCTTTTGGTTCGGATAATCTTCAAGGTAAAAAAGTAATGGTACAAGGAATCGGACACGTAGGAGAAACTCTTGTGAGCTATTTGACTAAAGAGGGTGCTATTGTTCAGATTGCAGATATCAACGAAGAAAGATTACAGGAAGTATCAAGCAAATACGGAGCAACAATTTACAGAGGAAATGATTTGTATTCAGAAGATGTGGATATTTATGCTCCTTGTGCTTTGGGTGCTACTATTAATGACGAAACCGTAAACAAAATCAAAGCAAAAGTTATTGCAGGAGCTGCAAATAACCAATTAGCTGTTGAAAACGTTCACGGACAAATCCTGAAAGACAGAGGAATCGTTTATGCACCTGACTTTTTAATCAATGCAGGAGGAATCATCAATGTTTACGGAGAAATTGTAGGTTACGGAAAAGAGGAAGCTCTCAGAAGAACTGAAAACATCTATAATACGACACTTCAGACCTTGAATTTTGCTAAAGAAAACAACATCACTACACATCAGGCAGCTTTTCAGGTTGCTCAACAACGTATTGATGCGAAAAAAGCTGAACGTAAATAATTTAATTGAAAATATTATTACTATTTTTGCAAAGCGAAAGAAAATAACTCTTTCGCTTTGTAATTTTAAAACAAGTTCTTTCAGAGGTGTTAATAAACAGAAGACATATCCGAGTAAAAGCGATGCAGTCAATTTACGCAATGCATCAAAGCAATTCAGATGCTATCGAAAAGGAAGAAAAATTCCTTTTTAATAGTATCGAAAACATTCAGAATCTATATCTTACGATTCTTTCTGCATTGGTAGAAATTCAGAAGCACGAAATTGATTTTATCGAAAAATCAAAGAAAAAACATCTTGCTACAAAAGAAGAATTAAATCCGAATACGAAATTTATTGATAATGCAGTACTGCATATTCTGTCTGAAAGCAATTCACTTTCGATGGCTTTGGAAGACAAAAAAATCAATAATTGGAGGCTGAATGACGATTATATTATTTTGCTTTTGAACGATATCAAAGCAAGTGATATTTATAAAAACTATATGTCTTCAAAAAGTAGTTCGTTTGAAAAAGACAAGGATTTTTTGGTCGAATTGTTCACGGAAGTGATTGCTCCGAACGAAAAGTTATACGAATATTTAGAAGATTATAAACTCACTTGGATTGATGATATTCCGCTTGTGAATACGAGTATTCAGAAACAACTGAAAAATCTGAAATCTCCCTCTGATGAATATAAAGTTTCTAAACTTTATAAAGACGAGGACGACAAAGATTTCGTCAAACAACTTTTTAGAAAAACGATTCTCAACGAAAGTATTTTCGAAAAAGAATACATCGACAAAACACCAAATTGGGACAAGGACAGAATTGCGGAAATCGACACGATTATCCTAAAAATGGCAATTTGCGAGTTTCTGAAATTCCCTTCTATTCCGTTTAAGGTAACTATTAACGAATATTTAGAAATTGCAAAAGAGTATTCTACTCCGAAAAGCAGTATCTTTATCAACGGAATTTTAGACAGTTTGGTCAAAAAATATCAGGAAGAAAACCGACCACTCAAAGCAGGGAGAGGACTTTTGTAATTAGTAAACAGTCGCAGTTTTCAGCAGGCAGTAGAACAACTTTAAACTATTAAACTTTAAATAAATAAAAAAATGAAAAAAACAATTTTATTAGCAGTTTTAGCCGTTGCTTTTACAGGATGTAAAGAGAGTGCAACAAACAAATTTGACGAGAGTAATTCAGCAGAAATCGTAGCTAACCAAACGGGATTTCCGAAAATATCGGTTGATAATTCGACACACGATTTTGGAGATTTAAAGTTGAACGACAAAGCAGAACATACTTTTGTTATCAAAAACGAAGGAACAGCAGATTTGGTAATCCTTGAGGCAAAACCGTCTTGTGGTTGTACCGTTCCTGATAATTACACAAAAACTCCTATCAAACCGGGACAAACAGGAATTGTTCCAATTGTGTTTAATGCTACAAGTGCCGGAGTACAAACCAAAACGGTTACACTTACGACCAATACCGAAACAGGTTCGGAAATATTAACAATTAAAGCAAATGTACAATCTTAAAAATAAACTATAATGGACGGAATGGCAGCGTTTTTACCCTATTTACTGATTTTTGCAGTATTTTATTTCTTAATTATTAGACCTCAACAAACAAGAGCTAAAAAAGAAAGACAATTTGAAAAAGACCTTAAAATAGGGGACAAAATTATTACTAAAAGTGGAATCCACGGAAAAATAGCAGAACTTTCGGAAGATAGCGTTGTTATCGAAACAATGTCCGGAAAACTGAAAATGGAACGTTCAGCTATTTCTATGGAGCTTTCTACAAAAGTGAATGCGAAGAAATAGGTTAATGGTTAATGGCTAATGGTTGCCAGTTAATAAAATAACCAAATACCCTTTATAGAAAGAATAAAAAAAGTTTTATGAACATATTTCATAAAACTTTTTTTTATCTGAAAAATGATAATCCTAATTTATTTAGTACGTTACCCTATTAACTAATAACCAATAACTGACACCTGAACAAACCTAAAAATAGAATCCAAATTCAATCTTTACTCCCCATTTATTAGCATCGGGAATGTCTCTGTAACTTCCTCTCCACGCAAAATCAATACGCATTACTTTAAAGATATTTCCGACTCCTACGTTGTATTCCCAATAGGGTTTGGTAGGAGCGAAGTAAGTCATTCCTGAAGCATTGATAGCTCTGTTTGCGTCAGAAATATTTCCGATTCCCGCTTTTACTCCGACAATTTCCCGTAAGTTTAAATCTCTGAAATACGGAACTCTAGAAAATAATTTCCCGTTAAAATGATGTTCTAATTGCAGGGTTGCATATTCATCGGTTACGAATTCGTAGTAATTCAATAAATTGAAATTACTCGGAATCAAAAAATATGATTGGTTACCCGGAAGCACAGACAAAAGACCTAAAGGAATTTCTCCAAACGTTTTTCCTGCCTCAACAGTTGCAAATAATCTTCCGAAAAGTCCGATTACAATGGGTTGTTTGTAATAAAACTGAATTTTTTCGTAGTCGAAATCACTGTCAAAAACACCCTTTAATCCTTGTGAATAGCTCAAGTAAATCCGTGCATAATTATTGTCAACAATACTTCGTTCTACCCCATAACCTACGGTTTTGATTCCGGGAGTATAATCAATCATAAAGTTGACTTCGGATTGGGTTACTTCCCCTTTGACGTTTCCGTCATTATCGTAATAATCCAAACTAAAAGTAGAAGGAGAAGCCGATTCCAACGTTCTGTAACTAAAAGCAGTTTTGAAGTTCAGATTTTTTATGGGTTCGATTTCCAACATTAAATTAGAAAGATTCACATTGGTTAGCTTGGAATTATCTCCACTTGCAAAAACGGCAGATGAGGCAAAACTTCGTCCTAAAACATCGTTGGTTGTAGTCAAACTTGCTCCGATTTGTTCAATATCTCTACGGTTTCCTCCGCTAATGATGAAACGGTTTTTCTTGTCGATAAGCCATTTTCCCGAAATTCCGTATTTGAATTTGTTGTCGTTAAATCCATAAGCTGTATATCCCTCCAATCTCCATAAATCATTCTGTCCGAAATAAGTTCTTCCACCCGCACGAAGCCTAACTCCCTCGACATCGTTATATCCGAAAGAAGAAAAAATAGGCCCGTAGTCGAAATTCCCCATTTGGAAGTAACCACTTCCGAGTGTAGCTACCAAATCATACATTTGCTTGAATTTTCTAACCGTTTGAAGTGTATCTAACATTTTGTAAACCCCTCGTTCATCACGACTTAATGATTCAAAACGGTTTTCGTTCCAAAAATCATCATCTTTTTGGTAAATGGCATCATCGTAATAATTGATTTCTTCCTTATAAAAATCTTTCGGTTTTTCTTGGTTAAACTCGTGATTTTGGTAAATAGTAGTCCGTCTTCCGTACACTCCCTTGGATTCGTCCTTTTTTCTGAAAGCAAAATCAGACATAAAATGGTCTCTCGAAAGCAGGAAAACCGAATCGTTCAGAACTTCAAATTCCTGTTCGATATAGATTTCTTTAATCCAGTTGATATTAGCACTTTGGGTTACAGCCATATTGATTTTTTTGATGGCAAAAGTCGAATCATTTACCCAAAAATCTCCCTTGAAAGTCAGCTCTCCTTTTCGTCTTGGATAATAGATAATATTGTAGCACCATTTGTCGTCAATGTAAGCACTATCTGCCAAAACGTAGTTATAAGTATCAATTCCGTATCTCGAAATCGGACTGTGAAAGCTCTTGTCAAAAATCGTCAGGAAGTTATTATAAATGTCATATTCGTTGTACAAATCCTTGATAAAAGCCAAAACGTGTTGGTTTCCGCTAAATCCTGATGTTTTGTTGGCTTTCAGAATTTCTTTTTTCCGACTGATTTTGTTATCTCCATACACCTCACTCAAAGCTTCGTTTATAAAAATAGGAAGATAGGTTTTTCCTGTAATATTTGAAGTGTCAACCTGTTCGAAGATGAATTCCATTCCCTTAAACAGTTTTTTTTCGGTAAAGGCACTATCAATATTGTTTAAGTCAAACTGAATTTTTTCGTATTTGTCAATCCTATATTGGTCATACATATAGAGTCCGTTTTTGCGTTTACGTTCCCATATTTTTCGCAAAATATCAATGGCAGGATTGTTTTTTTTGGATTGTTTACCTCCGATAATCTGAACAGTCTCAATGAGATTATCAGGTTCTAACGTGAATTTTAAATCGTAATTTCCTCCGACAGCGAGTAGTTTTTCCTGTGGTTTATACCCGATAAACGAGACCACCAAAGTCAGGTTATTGTCTTTCGATTCGAGGTAGAATTTCCCATTTTCGTTAGTAACCATTCCGATTGTAGTTCCTTTGAAAGCCACACTGGCATAAGGCATTGGTTGGTTTAATTCATCATAAACAACTCCACTTACTTTGGTTTGTGCCAACGCAGAAACACTTATAAGCAGAAATATATAAAGAAAATATTTTTTCATAAAATTGATAAGTACAAGATGCAAATATACCAATTATCAGTTTTATAAAAGTTAAAATTTTTTAGACGGGCAATTGCCCGTCTAAAAATTACATTGTCATCGGAACTTCCATCAATAAAATTTCTGTATTGGGTTCTAAAGTTTTTATTTTAAGAGAATTAACATTCCAGATTCCCATTCCGTCACGGGTATCGAGAGTTTGTCCTTCAATATCGGCTTTTCCTTTGATGATAAAGGCATAGACTCCGTTTTTTTTGTCGTTTAATTCATATTCTTGAATTGTATCTTTATCAAAAGCACCCAAATTAAACCAAGCATTTTGATGAATCCAAGCTCCCTCATCATCTTGATTCGGAGAAATGATTTGTTGGAATTTATTCTGTTGATTTGCAGAATGTAGCGAAATTTGGTCGTATCTCGGAGTTACATTTCGCTTATTCGGAAACAGCCAAATCTGTAAGAGTTTTACTTTTTTGTCTTTATTTTTGTTGTACTCACTATGACGAACTCCCGTTCCTGCACTCATTACCTGAATTTCACCTTTTTGAATAACTCCTACATTTCCCATACTGTCTTTGTGTTCCAAATCTCCCTCAAGCGGAATAGTGATGATTTCCATATTGTCGTGAGGATGCATTCCGAATCCCATTCCTCCGTCAATGCTATCATCATTCAAAACCCTTAACACTCCGAAATGTACTCTGTCGGGATTGTGATAATTCGCAAAACTAAACGTGTGATGTGTATCTAACCAACCGTGATTTGCATGTCCTCTTGTGTTTGCTTTATGCAATACTATATTTTCCATAATTTTTGATTTTTGATTAGGTAAATGATTGTACCCTATTGTTTCTAATTTTTCTAATTCGTCAATATCGTTGTCCAAAACTTTAGCAACTGAGGAGGCTCCCACGAACATTGCAGTCCCTAAAAAGCCTTTCCTTAAAAATGTTTTTCTATCCATAATTGTATCTTTTTAAGTTCAACACAAAGGTATGTCGTATAAAAACAATTGACATTGATGTATGGTAAGAAAAACTACCATTTTAGTGTTTAGGATTTTCCTCAAAATAGCTTTACTTTTGCAAAAACAGAAAAATTATGACTTCATTGCAAAATACCATTGAACAGGCTTGGGAAAACAGAGCTTTATTACAGGAAACTGAAACGCAAAATGCTATCAGAGAGGTGATTGAATTGTTAGATTCAGGAAAACTTCGTGTGGCTGAACCAACAGAAAATGATTGGAAAGTAAACGAATGGGTCAAAAAAGCGGTTGTAATGTATTTTCCTATCCAAAAAATGGAAACTTTGGAGGCAGGAATTTTTGAATATCACGACAAAATGCCTTTAAAAAGAGGTTATGCAGAAAAAGGAATTCGAGTTGTTCCGAATGCTGTGGCAAGACACGGAGCTTATATTTCGAGCGGAGTGATTTTAATGCCTTCGTATGTAAATATCGGAGCTTATGTAGATGAAGGAACTATGGTAGATACGTGGGCTACGGTTGGGAGCTGTGCTCAAATCGGAAAAAATGTTCACTTATCGGGAGGAGTAGGAATCGGAGGAGTTTTAGAGCCTTTACAGGCAAGTCCCGTGATTATCGAAGATAATGCGTTTTTGGGGTCAAGAAGTATTGTAGTGGAAGGAGTAAAAGTAGAGAAAGAAGCGGTTTTGGGTGCGAATGTCGTTCTGACTGCCTCAACCAAAATCATAGATGTAACAGGAAGTGAACCAATCGAATACAAAGGAATCGTTCCTGCTCGTTCGGTTGTGATTCCGGGAAGTTATACCAAAGAATTCCCTGCAGGAAATTACCAGGTACCTTGTGCCTTAATCATCGGAAAAAGAAAACCATCAACCGATTTAAAAACGTCTTTAAACGATGCGTTGAGGGAATATAATGTTGCGGTTTAATTTTTTTTTTGCCACTGATTACACTGATTTACTTATGTGAAATCCATAAAATCCTTTAATCAGTGGCAAAAAGATTTAAAAAATTCTGTGTAATCTGTGGTTAATAAAATACATTTGCACTTTCAAAAAATAATCTAAAAAATGTACAGAAGTCATACTTGTGGGGAGCTAAACAGCTCAAATATCGGACAGGAAATTACCCTTTCGGGTTGGGTTCAGAAAACTCGTGATAAAGGTTTTATGATTTGGGTTGATTTACGTGACCGATACGGAATTACCCAACTTATTTTTGATGCAGAAAGAACAAATGCTGATGTAATCGAAAAAGCGAAAACACTGGGTAGAGAATTCGTAATCCAAGCCAAAGGAACAGTTATCGAAAGAGCTTCCAAAAATCCGAATATGGCTACAGGAGATATAGAGATTTTGGTTTCGGAACTTACGATTCTGAACGATTCGCTTGTTCCTCCTTTCACGATTGAGGACAATACAGACGGAGGAGAAGATATCCGAATGAAATATCGCTATTTGGATATTCGCAGAAATCCCGTAAAAAACAGCTTACTTTTTAGACATAAAGTAGCTCAGGAAGTTCGCAACTATCTGTCTAAACAAGATTTTTGTGAGGTTGAAACTCCTTATTTGATTAAATCTACACCCGAAGGAGCGAGGGATTTTGTGGTTCCGAGTCGAATGAATCCGGGACAGTTTTATGCACTTCCTCAATCTCCTCAAACCTTCAAACAACTACTTATGGTGGGTGGAATGGACAAGTATTTCCAAATCGTAAAATGCTTTAGAGATGAAGATTTAAGAGCTGACAGACAACCTGAATTTACACAAATCGACTGCGAAATGGCTTTTGTGGAACAGGAAGATATTTTGGATACTTTCGAGGGATTGACAAGACATTTGCTTAAAGAAATTCATGGATTGGAAGTTGAAAAATTCCCGAGAATGACTTTTGACGAGGCAATGCGAAAATACGGAAATGATAAACCCGATATTCGTTTCGGAATGGAATTCGGAGAATTAAACGAAGTTACTCAACATAAAGATTTTGGGGTGTTTAATGCAGCTGAATTGGTCGTGGGAATTGCTGTTCCAAACGGAGCAAGTTATACCCGAAAAGAAATTGATGCACTTATTGATTGGGTAAAACGTCCTCAAATCGGAGCTTCGGGAATGGTTTACTGCAAAGTGGAACAAGACGGAAGTTATAAATCTTCGGTTGATAAATTCTATGACCAAGAGGATTTGGCAAAATGGGCAGAAGTTACGGGAGCTAAAAAGGGAGATATTATTTTTGTTCTTTCAGGCCCTGCAAACAAAACCAGAAGTCAGTTATCTGCACTTCGTATGGAACTCGGAAACCGTTTAGGGCTTCGTAAACCAGACGAATTTGCTCCACTTTGGGTTGTGGATTTTCCACTTTTGGAATGGGACGAAGAAAGTGGTCGTTATCACGCAATGCACCACCCTTTTACCTCTCCGAAGCCTGAAGATATGCACCTTTTGGAAACTGCACCCGAAAAAGTAAGAGCCAATGCTTACGATATGGTTTTGAACGGAAACGAAATTGGAGGAGGTTCAATCAGAATTCACGATAAAGCTACTCAGGCGAGAATGTTCAAACTACTTGGTTTCACAGACGAACAAGCAAAATCTCAATTCGGATTTTTAATGGACGCTTTCCAATACGGAGCACCACCACACGGAGGATTGGCTTTCGGATTGGATAGATTGGTTGCTATTTTAGGAGGACAGGAAACGATCAGAGATTTTATCGCTTTCCCTAAAAATAATTCGGGTCGTGATGTGATGATTGATGCTCCGTCTGTAATTGACCAAGCTCAACTTGACGAACTTTCGATTACTTTGGTTAATAGTTAATGGTTGTTTTTGATACCTGTCTGCCACAGGCAGGCAAAATAATTTTCTACTTTGTTGCGAATTATTTTTACTCGAACTGACGCACTTAATCTATTTACTAATTAGAGGACTTATTCCAAATTTTCCAAGCCTTTTCTGCCTGAAAAACGAGCATATCGTATCCGTTTTGGGTAACTGCTCCTTTTCCTTTGGCTAATCGTAAGAATTTTGTTTCGGACGGATTATAAATCAAATCAAAAGCAATATGTCTGTCCGAAAAATATTCATAATCGATTTCAGGATATTGCTCAACGTTCGGAAAAGTGCCGAGTGGAGTACAATTCACAATTAATGTATATTCTTCCATTATTGCTTGTGAAATATCCGAATACGAAAACTCGTCTTTTTGAGGATTTCTCGAAACGAATTTATATTCGATTCCCAATTTTCTCAAAACATAAGCAACAGCTTTTGATGCTCCTCCTGTTCCGAGAATAAGTGCTTTGGTATGATGTGGTTGTAATAAAGGCTGTAAAGATTTTCGGAATCCGTAAATGTCGGTATTATAGCCCTTTAGCTTTCCTTTTTTTGTGATTTTTATGCAGTTTACTGCTCTGATTTCTTCTGCTTTTCGAGACAGTTTATCCAGATACGGGATAATTTCTTCCTTATACGGAATAGTTACGTTCAGCCCTTGTAGTCCTTTGTTTTTCTTTACGATTTGAGGAAAATACGTAATATCGGGAATATCAAAATTCTTATAAATGGAATCTTCTATTTTTTCGCTTTCAAACTTTTCCGAAAAGTATTTAACTGAAAAAGAATAACTTATGTTTTTTCCGATAAGTCCGAAGATTTTCATTTTTTTACAATGAATTATAAACGATGAATTTTTGACCTTTTAACTCAAAACTCAAAACTCAAAACTACTTTCTGTATTGTTTTATCAAATCCTGAACGTCTTGTTTTTCGTAAATACCCGGGAACATTTCCGAAAACAAATCAAGGTTTTCAAAACTGTTAAGCAAAGCATTGTTCAGATGAAACATTGCAGAGGGTTCGTTTCCTAAAATAAAATGCAGTCCTGCCAATCGGTATTCTATTTCGTGATGTCCGGGATAAATTTCCGCATATTGAACCAACATTTCAACAGCTTTTGCATAGTCTTCAACCACTATATTCATATCCGCAAAAACTAAAAATACGTCAAGGTCTAAACTCCCAAAAAGAATTGATTTTTCGTAACCTATATAGGCATCTTCATAATTCCCTAAAGTATAATTCAGACTTCCGAAGCGTTTCCAATATTGTTCGTTTTGTTCGTCAATATCCAAGGCTTTATTCACATAGCTTAATGCTCGTTTGTACTTTTGTTCTTTAGCATACATATCAATAATAGCACACCAACCTTTTTCCAAAAGCGGGTCTTCTGCTACAGATTTTCGATAATATTTGAGTGCTAAATCTCTGTTTAGGAGTTTTTCGTAACACTTTCCGATTCGCATATAAGCAAAGGCTGTCGGGTCGTCAAGTTCCAAAGTGTGGTTGTAGCAAACGATAGCCTCCTCATATTTTTTCAACTTTTCGAGGGCTTTGGCTTTTTCCATATAAGCTCCTAAAAACCATTCGTCAATCACAATCGCATAGTCAAAAGCACGGGCAGAAAGTTCGTATTCTTTGAGTGTATAATACTCTCTTCCAAGCTGGTGCCAAGCTACTTCGCTATACGGATTTTCGTCAATAAAATCGTTCAGAAAATCAACTGCCTCTTGATATTGCTCCAAAAAGTCAAAACAATACACTATATTATATAGGGCAGAATAATCTTCGTTGTCCTCATTCAGACATTTGATAAAAAACTCTTTTGCTTTTTCGAGTTCGTCCATAAAGAGGTATTCCATTCCAATCATCGAATATACATCTGCATAATCATCAGTATATTTTAATGCAATTTCCAACAGTTCAACCGCCTTTTGGTGGTTTCCTTTTTTGGAGTGCATATTTGCTTTTTGGATATAGACTTCCTCGTTTGTAGGCTCTAAATCTTGAAGTTCGTTAAGTATTTTATCAGCCAAATCAAGTTTGTTTTCGTAAACGAGAATTTCAACCTGAATGAGCTTAAAATCTGTTGATTTTGGGTATTGCTCCAAAGCCAATTTCAGGGCTTTTTTGGCTAAATTGGTCTTTCCTGTATCGAGGTAATGAAAGATAATGTCCTCAAATTCCTCCGAATCAAAGAAAAACACTTTATTAGTTTTAAGCATTGCCTCAAAGCGAGATAATGACAACAGATATTCCTCTTCTTCCTCTTGATTCCAATTCATATAAAAATGGTTTTCAAAACTTTTATAAAGTTAATTCTGAAACTCCTGATTTTAAAATATTATTAGTAATGTTGTAAACAATTTAATTAACAATGTTTAGTGGGTGAAAAACACGTAAGTATCTAATTATTAAATGATTGCTTTTGATTTATTGGTTTAAACCTCAATAGTTCTTCCGTTAGAAATAGTTTTTTTGGGCTCAAAATAAAAGTCAATTCTTCCGAGATTGATTCCGTAACAACCAACTTGATTGACAAGTACAGATTTGTTTTCGACATTATTTACAACAGTTGGTTTATCCAAAAAAGTGTGGGTATGTCCTCCGATAATCAAATCAATATCTTTGGTTTTGGAGGCCAAAGCCAAATCGGATATTTTGTCGTTGTTGTATTTATATCCCAAATGTGAAAGGCAAATCACTAAATCGCATTTTTTTTCTTTTTTCAGAAAACGGGTCATATCTTGGGTAATTTCAATCGGGTCTAAATATTGGGTTTCTTTGTAGCTTTCCTTGCTTACCAAGCCTTGTAGTTCGATTCCCAACCCGAAAACTCCGATTTTGATTCCGTCCAAATTGAATATTTTGTATTTTTTGGTATATCCGTCCAAAATAGTATTCGAGAAATCGTAATTCGAGCATAAAAAATCGAAATTAGCATTCGGAAGTGGAGCTAAAAACCCCTCTAATCCGTTATCAAATTCGTGATTTCCGAGTGTAGAAGCATCGTATTCCATCATACTCATCAGCTTTAACTCCAATTCTCCTCCGTAATAATTAAAGTAGGGTGTTCCCTGAAAAATATCTCCTGCATCTAATAATAAAGTGTTTGGATTTTCTTTTCGGATTTGTTCCACAAGTGTTGCTCTACGAGAAACTCCTCCTTTATTCGGATTTCTCGGGTCTGATGCATCAAACGGGTCGATATGACTGTGCGTATCGTTGGTATGAAGAATTGTAATATGTTTGGTTTTTTCCGTACTGAAACTCATCAGAGGTAAACTCGGAAGTCCTACCATTACTGATGTTAAAGCGGTTTTGTGTATAAATTCTCTGCGTTTCATTTTTTTAGGAGATAGTGATTAGGAGATAGTGTAAACAGCTTAAAGCCTATTGCTTATTGCTTAAAGCAATTCGATTATCTAAAACAATCGGAATCGTATCATTTTCTTTTAAATAATCAATAATCAGATTTCGGAGTTTGTAGTTCATATCGTGTGTTTTTAGGGCTTTTTCAAAGAAAGTCATATTATCTCCTCCCGTTATCAGATAGTCGGAAGTGGCAATTGTATAAACTTTGTTTATATCCAAAGATTCTCCATGAATGTTTATGTTTTTATACGATTTTTCATCATCAGAAAGCTCAATTTGAATGCCCGAAATCGGGTGTGCTTTTTTTCCGCGAATGAAATAATCAACCATTTCTATGATTTGTTCGCCTTTAAGTTCTGCAATAATCAGGCTGTTCTCGAAAGGCATAACTTGGTAAGCGATTCTGGTAGTTACATTTCCTTTAGGAATCATAGCTCGGATTCCTCCGTGATTCAAAAGGCAGATATCGACATTTTTTTTGTACTTTTCGTAGAAAATTTTATCCGCTTTTTCGAGGGTAATATCAGCCAAAAAATTCCCGATGGTAGTTTGCCATTTTCCTTTTGATTTATCCATATTTTCGGGAGCATAGCTCAAAACATTGTCCAAATCTTGGTTGATGTGGTTCCGATAGGGAGCTATAAACTCTTCGTATTCGGTTGAGGACTGAATATTTTCGGTTACGAGAATCTGCTTTCCTTTGATTTTGGAAACGGATTGCTTATGCGATGTACAACCAACAAAAACAAATAATGTTAATAATACAATAAAAAAGCGAAATTTAGAATGGTTGTTTATTAGCTTTGTCATTATAAATTAAAAAAGATTTTAACTACATTTGTAAGGTATGTAAAGATACTATGTTTTTAGACTTATTTAAAAATCTTTCATTAAAAAAAACGGTTAAGAAATCTTTATCAAAAGTGCAACCTCTTTCGGGAAACAGGATAACAACCATAAATTTGCTTGTAGATGGAACCCGCTTTAATGAAATAGCACAGCTCACAGAAGAGTTTGTGAAAAACGGAATAAAAAAAGAGAATATAAAAATGTTGGTATTGACCAAAGATAAAACAAAGGTCAATTCTGATAACATCATTTATTTTCGATCCAAGGATATTAGTGTACGAGGCTCCATTTTAAAAGATGAGATGAATTCGTTTGTATTCGTAAAAAGCGATTTACTTGTGAATTATTATCAAGAACAAATTGATTTAGAATATATTGCTTGTAAATCTGTTGCGGATTTTAAGGTTGGTTTTGTAACCGGTAAAGAGTCTGCCAATCATTTGTCTATTGATTGTCCGCTTTCGGATTACAAGTTGTTTACGGTAGAATTGTTTAAATATTTAAAAGCGTTTAATAAAATATGAAATCACTTATAGGAACGGGAGTAGCTCTGGTTACACCTTTTAAAAAGGACTTTTCGGTTGATACCGATGCTTTAAAGCGAATTGTTCGTTATAATATTGATGGAGGAGTGGAATATTTGGTTGTTTTAGGAACAACAGCCGAATCAGCAACGCTTAGCAAAGAAGAAAAAGAGCTTGTTATTCAGACGGTTATAACGGAAAATGCAGGAGCTTTACCACTTGTTTTGGGAGTAGGAGGGAATAATACACAAGAGGTTGTAAATGAATTGAAAACCAGAGATTTATCTTTTTTTGATGCCATTCTTTCGGTTTCTCCTTATTATAATAAACCGACACAAGAGGGAATTTACCAACATTTTAAGATGATTGCCCAAAACAGTCCGATTCCTGTAATTTTGTATAACGTACCGGGAAGGACAGCAAGTAATATGCTTCCGCAAACGGTTTTGCGTTTGGCAAATGATTTCAAAAATATCATCGGAATCAAAGAAGCAGCGGGAGATATTGTTCAGGCAATGAAACTGATTCAGAGCAAACCGAAAGATTTTTTGGTTATTTCGGGAGATGATATGGTTACGTTACCGATGGTTTTGGCAGGAGGAAGTGGAGTAATTTCGGTTATAGGAGAGGGTTTTCCAAAGGAATTTTCCGAAATGGTTCGCTTGGGATTACAAAGAAAAGTTGATGAGGCTTATGCGTTACATTATAAGTTGGCAGAGAGTATTGATATGATTTTCGAACAGGGAAATCCTGCGGGAATCAAAGAAGTTTTTAAACATTTAGGATTATCCGAAAATGCGGTTCGTTTACCTTTGGTAAATGTCAATCAGGATTTGTCAGACCGACTTAAAACCTTTGTTTTAGGATTGGATTCGTTGTGAATATTACACAGTTAATCTTTTATATTTTTTCAATTTTTTAGATTAAAAATTATGTTATCAAAAACATTAGAAACAGCACTTAATAATCAGGTTAAATTAGAGGGAGATTCTTCACAGATTTATTTAGCAATGGCTTCTTGGGCTGAAAATAAAGGTTTTGAGGGAATTGCTACTTTTATGTACAATCAGTCGGACGAAGAGCGTATGCATATGCTAAAGTTGATAAAATACATCAACCAAAGGGGAGGAGAGGCTAAAATTCCACAAATTGAAGAGCCAAGTTTAGACCATACTTCGTTCAAAACTTTGTTTACGCAATTATTTGAACACGAGGTTTTTGTGTCTCAAAGTATTAACGAATTGGTTCATATTTCGTTACAGGAAAAAGATTATGCTACACATAACTTTTTACAATGGTATGTAGCAGAACAGATTGAAGAGGAATCGACAGCCCGTACAATTTTGGATAAAATCAACCTTATCGGAGATGACAAAGGAGGATTGTATTTGTTTGATACAGATATGAAAAGTTTTACCGGAACGGGAGAAGCTCCGCTTTAATTTTTTGTTTAAAGTTTCAAGTTGCTCAAAAACTTTAAACCTTAAACTGTTCAAAATGATTGACTATAAAAAAAATAATAACTAACTTTGCAGGCATTTTTTGCTGTTGCAGGAATTTTATATTAAGAAAATGAAAAAAGTATTTTTACTTTTATTAGTTGTGGTTGGATTTACTTCGTGTAGTGAATATCAGAAAGCTCTGAATGGGGACGATGTTACGCAAAAATATTACGTAGGCGAAAAGATGTATGATGCCGAAAAATACAACAAAGCCATTCGTCTTTTTGAGCAGATTGCTCCTGGATATAGAGGAAAGCCACAGGCAGAAAAAATGTTTTATATGTATGCAAAGTCATCTTATGAAAAGAAACAATATCAATATTCTGTCGAATTGTTCCAACGGTTTATAACCAATTATCCACAGTCGGAAAAAGTAGAGGAGGCTTGGATGTTAATGGGGAAAAGTTATGTTGAAATTTCTCCGAAATATTCAAAAGACCAAGACTATACCTATAAAGGAATCAACAAAATGCAGGAGTATTTAAACCTTTATCCCGATTCGGAGAATACATCAGAAATCAATGCTATTATTACGGAGTTGAATCAGAAAATCGAGAAAAAATACTTTGAAATAGCCAAACAATACAACACTATTGCAGGATACACAAGAGATTACAACGCATCTATTGTGGCTTTGGATAACTTTTTATTGGATTATCCGGGAACGATTTTTACCGAAGATGCTTTGTATTACAAGTTTGATTCGATGTATAATATAGCAATGAACAGTGTGGAACACAGAAAAAAAGAACGTTTGGAACAAGCAAAAGAGGCTTATAATTCATTGATAAGACACAAGGAAGAAACAAAATATAAATCCCAAGCAGACAGACTGTTAAAGGATATAGAAAGAGAATTACAAAAAAGTTAATTATAGTTGATATGGATTTCAAAAAAACAACAGCACCTGTAAACACGATAACCTATGACAAAGATGTTATCGAACAACCAACAGGAAATATTTATGGGGCAATCACAATTATTGCCAAAAGAGCTAATCAGATAAATTCTGAAGTGAAAAAAGAATTGTCTGAAAAGTTGGATGAATTTGCTACCTATAACGATTCTTTGGAAGAAGTTTTTGAAAACAAAGAGCAAATCGAAGTTTCAAGATTCTACGAAAGACTTCCAAAACCACACGCTATTGCAGTAGAAGAATGGGTTGACGGAAAAATCTATTACAGAGATACAAAATAATTTAAAGATGTCTGTTTTACAAGGTAAAAAAATCCTACTTGGAATATCGGGAGGAATTGCGGCCTATAAAACAGCTAATCTGGTTCGGTTGTTTATAAAATCAGGTGCAGAAGTTCAGGTCGTAATGACTCCGTCTGCCAAAGATTTTGTAACTCCGCTTACACTCGGAACACTTTCTAAAAGGGAAGTGTTTTCTGCGTTTTATGAACCTGATGACGAAAATGCGAAATGGAACAACCACGTGGAGTTGGCTCTTTGGGCTGATTTGATGTTGATTGCTCCTGCCACAGCCAATACGATGTCCAAAATGGCAAACGGAGGTTGTGATAATTTGCTTTTGGCTACATATTTGTCAGCTAAATGCAAGGTTTATTTTGCTCCTGCAATGGATTTGGATATGTACAAACACGAATCTACTCACGAGAATTTCAGAAAATTGGAATCGTTCGGAAATGTGATGATTCCTGCCGAATCAGGAGAATTGGCAAGCGGACTTTCGGGAGAGGGACGAATGGCAGAACCTGAAAATATCATCAAATTTATAGAAGATGATATAGCTAAAAATCTTCCTTTGAGAGGAAAAAAAGCCCTCGTTACAGCAGGACCAACCTACGAGCCGATTGACCCAGTGCGTTTTATCGGAAATCATTCTTCAGGGAAAATGGGATTTGATATCGCAAAGGCTTTAGCTGATAAAGGAGCTGAAGTTACGCTTGTTTCGGGGCCTACTCATCTTTCTGTACAACATTCTAACATAAATCTCGTTAGAGTTATGTCTGCTCATCAGATGTACGAAGAATGCTATAAAGTATATAAAAATACAGATATTGTAGTAGCTTCGGCTGCAGTTGCAGATTACAGACCCAAGCATATTGCAGACCAAAAAATAAAGAAAACGGAAGATACTTTCGTTATCGAAATGGAAAAAAACAAAGATATTTTAGCATCTTTGGGAAAAGAAAAAGAACATCAGTTTTTGGTCGGTTTTGCGTTGGAAACTCAAAACGAAATTGAGAATGCAAAGCAGAAAATTCAGAAAAAAAATCTAAATTTAATTGTTCTTAATTCGTTGAATGATAAGGGAGCAGGTTTTGGAGGAACGACAAACAAGGTTACTTTTATAGATAAGAATTTTAATATTGAGGAATTTCCGTTGAAAACGAAAGAGGAGGTTGCTCAAGATATTGTAAATAAAATAACAGCACATTATGCGTAAGATATTCGGAATAATATTTTTTGTAATTTCATTGTATTCGGTTAAAGCACAGGAACTTAATTGCAATGTTATAGTCGGACATGACAGAGTGAACGTAACCAATACGCAGATTTTCAGAACATTGCAAACGGCTTTGAATGATTTTATGAACGGAACTCGTTGGTCAAATCAGATGTTCAATCAAAACGAAAAAATAAACTGTGATATGTTTATTAATGTAACTGCTTTAAGCGGAAACACTTTTACAGCTACTTTGCAGATTCAGGCTTCACGACCGGTTTTTGGTTCAAACTATTCTACCCCTATTTTTAACTATAACGACAAGGATTTTACGTTTAATTACGTTGAGTTCGAAAATATGTTCTACAACCCAAACAGTTTTGATTCTAATCTTACTTCGGTTTTGGCTTATTATGCGAATATTATTTTAGGAATAGATGCAGATTCGTTCAAGCTAAACGAAGGAACGGCTTATTTTGAAACAGCTCAGTCTATCGTAAATATTGCTCAATCAAGTGGTTACAAGGGTTGGAGTCAGCAGGAAGGAGGAAATCAAAACCGCTTTTTTCTGACACAGGATTTACTTTCTAATACTTATAGTTCATTCAGAAAAGCGTTGTACGAATACCATATTCAAGGATTGGATTTGATGAGTGAGGACGTAAAAGGGGGAAAAGAGGGAGTGAAAAAAGCCATTACCACTTTGACAGAAGTACACAAAGCCCGTCCGAATGCTTTTTTGACTCGTATCTTTTTTGATGCAAAAGCAGAGGAATTAGTACAGATTTTTTCGGGAGGACCACAGGTTACGATTGCTGATTTGGTTGAAAATCTAAACAGAATTTCTCCGCTTAATTCTTCAAAGTGGGGAAATATGAAAATGTAAATTTAGACGGATTAAAGGATTTTTTCAATAGTCCGTAAAATCCTTTAATCTGTGGCTAAAAAAATACTACCGATGAAAAAAGCCTTTGAATTTCTATTAAAAATAAAAGAGAATAACAATCGTGAATGGTTTGCACAAAACAAACCCAAATTCGATTTGATTGTACAGGAAAACAAGATTTTTTTCAACGAACTTTTTTCCGAATTTCAAAAACACGACAGTTTAGAGGGAATTCATATTTTCAGAATTTATAAAGATGTTCGTTTTTCTAAAGACAAAACTCCGTATAAAACCCATTTTGGAGTTTCTTTTTCGAGAACAAAACCAATGTTAAGAGGAGGGTATTATATTCATTTAGAACCGAATAACAGTTTTGTGGGAGGAGGTTTTTGGAATCCGAATAGCGAAGATTTATTCAGAATTCGTAAAGAATTTGAAATGGATTCGTCTGAAATCGAAAAAATCACATCAGACAAAACATTCAAAAAGTATTTTGGGGAATTACAAGGAGAAGAGGGAGTAAAAACCGCTCCTAAAGGCTTTGACAAAAATAATCCTACCATTGATTTAATCAAGAAAAAACAATATGTAGTGATGCGGAAATTCTCTGACAAAGAAGTTTTTTCAGCTGATTTTTCAAAAGAAATTATAAACACATTGTTGGCAATGCGTCCGTTTTTTGATTATATGAGTGATGTGCTTACAACCGATTTGAACGGAGAACCTTTGTATTAAGCTAATTTTATAGGAGCAAGATTTTCGATTTCTTCGGGAGTAAAAATTCGGTAGTGAATCTGAAACGTTTTGCCCAAAGGAGTTTCAAGCGAAAATCCACCTGCACCAAATCCGTCAGTAACATCAAGTGTGAAATGTGCGTGTTTCCAGTATTCAAACAAATCTTTATCTACCCAAAATTCGCAATCTTCAACTTCTCCGATACATACGTCATTCATTCGCAGATAAAATCCGCCTTTTTCAAAACATTGCGGTTGTGTACCTTCGCAGCAACCACCTGCTTGATAAAACATCAATTCTCCGTGCTTGTCTTTAAGTTCTTTGATTAAATCTTTTGCTTTTTGAGTACTGTCAATACGGGATACCATAACTATTGGAATTTAATTTTTATAAAAATAGTAAAAAAAAGAGCAAACCCTTTCGAATTTGCTCTTTCAAAAATAATCATTGTTTAAAAGAAACCTAATTTGTTTTTGTTATAAGAAATCAACATATTTTTGGTTTGACGGTAATGTCCCAGCATCATTTTGTGGTTTTCTCTACCGATTCCGGACAACTTATATCCTCCAAACGGAGCTCCAGCCGGATAATTATGATATTGATTTACCCAAACTCTACCTGCCTGAATAGCTCTTGGAACTTGGTATAATTCGTGTGCATCACGAGTCCAAACTCCTGCACCTAATCCGTAAAGGGTATCATTTGCGATTTCGATTGCTTCCTCAACCGTTTTGAACGTAGTTACAGCCAATACAGGTCCGAAAATTTCTTCCTGGAAGATTCTCATTTTGTTATGACCTTTAAAAAGAGTCGGTTTGATGTAATATCCTCCTGCCAAATCTCCTTCTAATTGGTTTGGTTCTCCTCCGGTCAATACTTCTGCCCCTTCTTCTTTTCCTAATTTAAGGTAAGATGAGATTTTGTCGTATTGAATTTTAGATGCTTGAGCACCCATCATCACTGTTGTGTCAAGTGGGTTACCGAATTTAATTGCTTCAACTCTTTTGATTACTCTTTTGATGAATTCGTCATAAATGTCTTCCTGAATCAACAATCTTGACGGACAAGTACAGATTTCTCCTTGATTGAAAGCGAACAATACAGCACCTTCAACGGCTTTGTCCAAGAACTCATCGTCTTCGTCCATAACGGAATTAAAGAAAATATTAGGTGATTTTCCTCCTAATTCAAGGGTTACAGGAATAATGTTTTCGGTTGCATATTGCATCACCATACGTCCTGTTGCAGTTGAACCGGTAAAGGCAGCTTTGTTTACTTTCGGGTGAGCTACTAAATTTCTTCCAAGTTCAGCTCCGAATCCGTTTACGATATTGATAACTCCTGCAGGAACGATATCTTGAATCAGTTCCATCAAAACTAAAATTGAAGTTGGTGTACTTTCAGCAGGTTTTAATACTACGGTACAACCGGCAGCCAAAGCAGGTGCTAATTTCCATACAGCCATCAAAATCGGGAAGTTCCAAGGAATGATTTGAGCTACCACTCCGATTGGTTCGTGAACGATAAGCGATACAGTATCTTTGTCCAATTCAGAAAGTGAACCTTCTTCCGCTCTGATTACTCCCGCAAAATATCTGAAATGGTCAATAGCCAAAGGAATATCCGCATTAAGCGTTTCTCTGATTGCTTTTCCGTTGTCAATGGTTTCAACCGTAGCGATATATTCCAAGTTTTGCTCCATTCTGTCTGCAATTTTGTTCAGAATGATACTTCTTTCGGTTGCAGAAGTTTTTCCCCAGGTTTTAAAAGCTTCGTGAGCTGCATCTACTGCTAATTCGATATCTTCTTTGGTAGAATGTGCAGCTTTTGTAAATACTTTTCCGTCAATAGGAGAGATATTGTCAAAATATTTTCCTAAAACAGGAGGTGTCCATTTACCATTAATAAAGTTATCATACTTTTCTTTAAACTGTGGTTTGTTCATACTCATAATTTTTATAGTTTTAAAATTGGTACTAAATTACTATTAAAAAAATGTAAAAAATGTCAGAATGTTCTCAAAAAGTATTAATTTAGTATCAAATTCAAAATCAGCTATATAAATCCAAAAAAGTATGAGCCTTTTATACGATAATTTATATAAAAAAATAGACAATAATCAGCTTGTTGAGGCTCGGTTAAGCTATGCGACAGACAATGTTGAAGTGAATTTGTTTGAAACCAAAACCCGTGCTTTTGATTTCGGACTCAAGTTTAATGACTTGTCGTTTATCAGTATGATAAAAGGAAAAAAAGTGATGCATCTGCAAGAAAACGAATTTGAGTTTTTGCCCCAGGAGTCATTAATATTAGATAAATACGATAATATGATTATTGATTTTCCTGAAGCTACTGCTGATAATCCGACCCAATGTATGGCTATTATTATTTCTCCTGACGAAATTTCAAATACGTTGAATTTGTTGAACGAAAACTATCGGAAGTCGGATAAATCGGAATGGAAGTTAGACAGTTCGCATAACAAAATAGAAAATGATGTTTTTTTGCAGAATGATATAAAGAAAATCATCTCGATTGTTTCATCAGACAGAAATCATAAATCGGCTTTGAGCAAGTTAGCCACGCAAGAACTCATCATAAACCTGATGCAGACCAAATTCAGGAATTTAATCTTAAAATCTACCTATTCCGATTATAACAACCAACTTTTTGTTGCGGTTGATTACATCAGAAAAAACATTGACAAACTGATAAGCATAGACGAAGTGGCATCTGTGGCTTATATGAGCAAACCGACTTTTTTCAGGCATTTTAAAAATGAAATCGGAATTACTCCCAACGATTTTATCTTGAAAGAAAAAATAAACAAAGCCAAATTACTGCTCAAAAAAGATTTCGGTCGCTCCATAGCCGATATTGCTTATTCATTATCTTTTAGTTCTGCAAGTCATTTTATTCAGATGTTTAAAAAAATAACAGGTATTACACCTAAAAAATACAGAGAACAATTTGCTGTTTAAATTCTTTTTTTACCACTCAATTTGGTTCAGTCCTTTTGATTTTAGGAATTCATTGGTTTTGCTAAAGTGTTTGTTCCCAAACCAATACCCTTTGTTGGCACTCATAGGAGAGGGGTGCCCCGAAGTTAAAATATGATGCTTTTTGTTATCTATCAGAATGGATTTACTTTTAGCAAAGCTCCCCCAAAGCAGAAAAACTATGTTTTCTTTATGATCTGAAACCGCTTTTATAACTGAATCGGTAAAAGTTTCCCAGCCTTTGTTTTGATGACTTCCGGGTTTTGCCTGTTCGACAGTGAGTGTGGCATTAAGGAGTAAAACACCTTGGTCAGCCCACCTTTCTAAATTTCCTGATTTTGGAAAAGGCTTTTGCAAATCGGTTTCGATTTCTTTGAATATATTAATGAGAGAGGGAGGAAAAGCAATTCCGTCATTTACGGAAAAGCAAAGTCCGTTTGCCTGTCCTTGTCCGTGATACGGGTCTTGCCCGATGATAACGACTTTAACATCATCAAATTTACATCGGTCAAAGGCGGAAAAAATATGACTTCCTTTTGGATAGCAGGTTTTCGTCTGATATTGTTCCCTTACAAAACCTATAAGATTTTGAAAATAAGGAGAATTGAACTCTTTTTCCAATACGCTTTTCCACGAATCATCAATTTTTACAGACATAATTTTGTATTTTTACAAATGTATGAAAATAAGAGTATATGTCACAAATCTCCCATAAAATCAAAAAAGCCCTCCGATAAATTAGAATTTAGTTTTCTCTTTAACTTTATTCAAAAGATTATTTTTCTTTTGTTTAATATTATTCAGAATTTTTTCAGATTCTTTAGTTGAGGTTGAGCTGTCAATAGTTTTTGAATCTTTATTTAAATTTTTAATTGTATCTGAAGTCAATTTTACTTTTTCATCAGAAATAACATCACCTTTTAACCATTGATTTATGAAAGATGTAACCAATGCATTATTTTCTTTGCCAGCTCTATAGATAGCTTTCCATTTAAGAGATTTAGCTTCATATTCCGGATTCACAAATTTCTTGTACTTACCGTTTGTTACAAGTTTTGCCTCAAAATCTACTGTCTTTACAAGACTTAAATATTCATTTAACCGATTTTTAACCATTGTTTCAGGATTTTGAGGATAGGTTTTTTCCCAATAAGTTTTATTGGGTGTAGGGTCTTTCATAAACTCAATTGCTTTTTTCTGGTTATCTAATGCTTTTTTGGCTTCAGCTTTTTGCTCTTTTGTCATATGTGATGTAGCCGATTTCATTGCATTTTCTGCTTGTGAAACAGCTTGTTCCATTGTTCGTATTTCGTTAGCAGACATTCTATAAGGTTCAGATGTTGGTTTTGCTCGTTCCCTTAATTTTTGATATTCATCTATAAATTCTTGACTGTTTACATAGTTTTTAACATATTGACATAGTTCTAATGTAGCAGCTTTTTTGTCTAATGATGCTAAATTATTTATTCTTGGAATTTTGAAAAATTTCATTTGAAATCTTACACTCCCATCATCTTTATAGCTATGTTCATTAATTGCTTGATTATCGAAATCTCCTATAAAGTTTTTAATAATTTGTTCTTGTGCTATTTTATGTGTTAATCCGATTTGTTCTATAACATTATTTAGAATAGTAAATGATACTAATAAAAATGCAAAAATGCCACTAAGAAATTTTATGCTTGTTTTCATATTTTTATATTTTATATTCGTCCTACTATATAAACACACGGTTAATTATTATAAAATGGAAGACCACCTATTAAAACCAGCTCGGTATTGGAATTAACCTGATTATTAAAAACCCCGCTAAATGCTTTAGTAATTTTTCTGCCATCGTCATAATTCAGTATAAGCGTATATTTTTTTATTTCATACGTTCCGTTTCCGGGTGCTCTATCCGGATTTTGGTAAGGCATAGTGAAGTTGGTAACAAATGCACCCTTATCTATGAAGCTACCATTTGATAAAAATTCAATCATAGGTTGTGCATCGTTTGTGCCATAAGGATAATTGCCACTTGTGGACCAGCCCGGAATTCCAGCTACATATTTGCCATTAGGTTTTAAACCATCTACGGGAGCGAGTTTGTAGATATGATTTGCATAACCTACCAATTCCATTTCTGTTCCACTTATTTTATTTACCGAAAAGGTTTCGTACTGGTTGGAGATAGTTCCTGTATTACCGTTCATAATAAAAGTTCCCCAAGTGCCTCCTGTTTGGTTGTTGCTAAAATTTAAAAACCCTTCCGTAGGTAGTTGATTAAAATATTCGTCATTTGGCAAAACAATTATCCACCTTAAATTAGAGAAGTCTCCCACAGAGCCTGTTTTCTGTCCCATCCATATTTGTAAATTTGGACTATTGTTGTTATTATCATTATTGTTGTTGTCATTATTGTCATTGCTGCAAGAAGCTGTTGCGATGACCAAAGCAGCTAAAAACAAGATATACTTTTTCATTTTGTTTTGATTTAAAGGTTAGAAATTTATTATTGAATATATTTTAATTGAAATTCACCTGTAACAGTGTGAGGAATATCTGATTGGCAATTTTCTGTTGCCTCCTCATATAATGTACCTGAAAATGTACCACGAACATCACCTAAAAGTGTGTTTTGATATTTAGTAAATGTTACGGAAAAATCAGCACATAGGGTTTCTACCTCACAATTATTATTTATCTTAACATATTTATTTGTATAGTATTTTTCCCCTAAAGTAAGTCGAAACGTAGCGTTATCAAGAGGATTACCGTTACCAGAACTCGAATAAATACAATTTAGTGGTACAGTGCCCACAGATACTGGATTTTGAATTACGAGCTGAAACCCTGAAATGAACAAACTGTTTTGAATGTGATTTCCTTCAATTAATAAATTGTCATCAGTTGAATGTGAGCCACAACTTGCAATTTTAAAATCATCAGTGTCAGATGGCATATCACTACCATTAATATACTGAACGTAATTGTACACAACACCATCTACTGTTACCTTTAAATACAGGTTTTGCCCTGAAGGAATATCAATATCAACTTTATCATCGTTTTTGCTACACGATAATAATAAAATTGGAAAAAATATCCAAAATACAAGATTAGATTTCATCGTTTTCATTTTTAATTTGTTTTAATAATTAGATATGCAAAGTTTGTAAATCCTGCTTTAAGAAATTATCATCAAAAAATATGATTTTTAAGTGTTGAAAATCATTAAAATAGATGAGTTACTGTTATTAAGTTTTTTGTTTATTTGTATGTTTTTTAATTAAATAAAATTTTTGAATGAAAAAATTTCTTATCATATTTTTTCTATTTGCTTTTGTATGGGGTCAGGCACAAAGAGATAGCCTGTTGAATGTAATAGAAACCATAAAAAAGACTCCTGTTGATACAACGCATATTAATCGTTTGAAAGATTTAGGATATGACCTTATCGAAACAGATAGTCTAATGTCAAGAAAATTACTGGAGGAGGCTTTAGACAAAAGCTTGAAAACAAAAGACAATAATACTATTGCCAATTGTTACAGGTTATTGGGTGTTTATCATTTATATTTTAGTCAAAGTAACAAAGCACTTCAATATTATAGATTGTTATTAAAATATTCCATAAAAAATAAAAATATGTATTTGTACGGAGGTGTTTGCTATAACATTGGTAATGTGTACTACTATAAAGCAGAATATGACAGTTGCATTTATTATTATACTAAAGCATCAGCTGCTTTTGATTCGCCTACTATATTGACTTCTTCATCGGTAACCGAAAAATTGCTAAATAAAAGAAAATCAGACCTTTATTCTAATTTTAGTGCTGTGTTTAACACTCTCGGTAATTTAAAGAAAGCAGATGAATATATAGACAAAGCAATTACCATTGCAGAAAAATATGACAGCCCTGCTGCTGCAGATGCTAAAGCATATTATATGCAACAAAAAGCGGATAATTATCATCAATATGGTTTTTTTAGAAAGGCACTCAATATCCGTTTAGCTTTTTTACCACAAATGGAAAAAAGGCAAGGCAAGGGAGAGTTCGTGCAAAACTGTTATCAGAACATTACAAATGAATATCTTATGTTAAATAAAATTGATTCGGCTGCTATATTTGCCAACAAGAGTTTAAAATTAGCCACAACCATAAAATCTATTTCGGGAATAGCTCATTCTAACAGACTACTCGGACGTTTGGCTATGGAACAAAACAAGTTTGATGAAGCGGAAAAATACTTGGAAATAGTTAAGTCTTACTACGAAAACAGTGAAGACATAGCTGAAAAAAAAGCGTTTTATGAAGATATGTATAAACTTAAAGATAAATTAGGATTGTATAAAGAAGCTATGCTTTACACACAAAAATTTATAACTATTAATGATTCGTTGATGGTGGGAGAAAAAGCCAAACAATTTTCAGAGATAGAAGCTAAATATGAGAATCAAAAAAAACAATCCAAAATAGAATTGCAACAAGAGCAAATAAAACGAAGAAATATACTCAATTACATTTTTGTTGGCAGTACAGCTGTATTACTGATTATTTCATTTTTGGGTTATTATAGTTACCATAATAAACAAAAACTACAACAGGCAAGAATAGATGAGCTGGAAACTGAAAAACAACTTTCGGCAACAGAAGCTATATTAAAAGGAGAAGAACAAGAACGTACTCGATTAGCAAAAGACCTGCACGATGGACTTGGTGGTATGCTTAGTGGTATTAAACACTCATTTCAAAATATTAAAGAAAATGTTATACTTACTCCGGAAAATGCACAGTCATTTAATAGAAGCATTGAAATGATAGATAGTTCTATACAAGAAATGCGTCGTGTAGCACACAATATGATGCCAGAAATATTGTTAAAATATGGATTAAATGTAGCTCTGAAAGAATTTTGTAGTGAAATAGACCGTAACAGTGCCGTAAAGACTACATACCAATCTATTGATATGGATAATATAAAAGTAGAACAAACAACTGCTGTTACAGTTTATCGTGTAGTTCAGGAATTAACCAATAATGCATTGAAACACGCTAATGCCCAAAATATATTGGTACAATTACACGCTTTTGAACAAGAAAAAATGCTTTGTATAACTGTGGAAGATGACGGAAAAGGACTTGATACCAATCAATTAAATAATTCAAATGGCATTGGTTGGAACAATATCCAAAACAGAATTGATTTTTTAAAAGGTAAAATAGATTTAGAATCTATTCAGGATAAGGGTACATCTGTTCACATTGAAATTCCATTGTTATGATAACAAAACTTTTTATTGTTGACGACCATTATATGGTAATTGAAGGCATAAAATCATTACTTCAAAACGAAAAAGATATTGAATGGCTCGGTCATTCCATAAATGCAGATTCTTGTTTGGCATTTCTAAAAAATAACCAACCTGATGTTATCCTAATGGATATTAATCTTCCGGATAGAAGTGGGATTGACCTTTGTAAAGAAGTATTGACGCTATATCCATTTGTAAATATTTTAGGTTTGAGTACATTTAACCAACAAGCAGTCATAAAGAATATGTTGGATAGTGGAGCAATGGGCTACGTGCTAAAAAATGCTACCAAGCAAGAGCTGCTTAATGCCATAACTACAGTGAGAATAGGTAAAACCTTTCTAAGTTTTGAGGTAGTACAATCACTTAGAGAAACTAAAATTGAGACCCCTATAATTACCCGAAGAGAAAAAGAAGTATTACAACTTATTGCAGAAGGGCTTACCAATGCTGAAATAGCGGAAAAACTCTTTATTAGTATCCCTACGGTAAACACACATAGAAAAAGCCTTATTGAAAAATTTGATGCAACCAATACAGCCGTTTTAATAGGTAAAGCAATGAAAAGTGGCACGATTTAAACATTTTTAAAACATTATCCTCAAAAGTAGCTTAAGATTTTTAGTAGAAAATAAGGCATAAAACAGGGGAGAAGAAAACCTCCTAAAATCAAAAAAGCCCTCCGATTAAACGGAAAGCTTTTCATTGGTCTAACTACTAAACCACCCGATTTCTCGGGTAAAACAACACAACTAATCTTAAATATTTTCCGCAAAAAAAAGTTTTCGTTTCCGAAAACTTCTCTTATTTTGCTTTTTTAGCGGTCTGGACGGGACTCGAACCCGCGACCCCATGCGTGACAGGCATGTATTCTAACCAACTGAACTACCAAACCTTTTGCTTAATTGCGAGTGCAAAGATAGAATTAAATTTTATACCTGCAAATATTTTTCTACTTTTTTTAAAAAAATATCATACAACTCCCCGAAATACGGGAACTTTATTCTTGAGTATCATCTATAAAAGTAATTCTTTTTGTTGGAGTAACATTTACCCGTAAATCAAAAATATCAAAGCGGTTGTAATGCCCTAAAATATCGTGCATTTGCTTGGGCTGAATACATTTTGCTAAATCAATATCGGCATAAATAATTCCTTCATCATCAATAAGCGGTTCTCCTATAACTGCTCCGTTTGGTCCGATAAATCCTGAAAAAGCACTACTTTTTCTTGATAAAAGTTCTTCCACATTGGGAACTTCGGGTTTTAGAATATCCATAATTTCCTGTGAAATCGTTGAACACGAAACAATGGTAAACAATTTTCCCTCAAACGAATGAGCTGCAGCTCGGATTTTTATTGCTTCTGCCATATCATAATCAGGTGGAGCAACAGGAAGCGAAATATAATTAGCAATGTGAATCAATTCGCCTTGAGAAAGTAACGTAAATCGAGCCAATGTATTGGTGTTTTCTCCACAAGCTAATGTTCCTATTGGACCAACTTCAGTATCGTAAACCTTTAAAGACGAACCGTCTCCCGAAGTCCACGTTAATTTTTCTGCCCAGGTTGGGACTAATTTTTGGTGTTTTCCAATCAGTTTTCCTTTGTTGTCAATGATGAGGTTGGTATTGTAAATTTCCCCGTAACTCTGTCCTCTTTCGTTAATCCCGATAACGATATGAATATCATTATCTTTTGCAGTTTTGTAGAGTTTCTGCATTACCGTATCTTCAACCGAAACGGAATTTTTATACAATTCTTCGTACCATTTGCTGCCCTGTACAGGTGTCATAATCCAGTTCCAATACGGATAACCTGCGATAAAAACTTCGGGAAAAGCAATCAGTTTTGCCCCGTTTTGTGCTGCTTCTTTGATAAATGAAACCGCTTTGTCAATCGTTTTTTCCACATTCAGAAAAACAGGCGAAGTCTGAACGGTTGCTGCTTTAAATTTTTTGAATTCCATAATAATTTGTATTAAGATTGGAGTATTAAGTAGTAAGACATTAGCCTTATTTATCTTGTAATAATAATTTTTTAATTAGAACTATCTGACCTAAATGATAATAGCTGTGTTCAATCATTGCTTCAATATTACGATGATACGTTCCGTATTTTTCATCAACAAAAACATCGTTCAGCTTTTCATCTGTCATTTGTTCTACAAAAACAGCAAAACGCTCTGTATCATTCCAAAATTTATTTAAAAAATCTTCCCATTGGTTTTGTGATTGAATCGGAGGAAAGTCAAAGCTGTATTTGTCTTTAATATCTAACGTACCTCCGTTGAAAACATTCAATATTCCCGATATATAATAGTGTATATGCTGTGCTAAATCTGCAATGGTATTTAAAGAATCTATTTTCTGTATTGCAGTTTTCCAATTCAAACCCTCTAATTGGTCTTTATAATTTGTGTTCGCAATCCAAGTTCCGTTAAGGATAACTTCCCTGAAACGATGAGCTATTTGATAGGTTTGATGATTCATTATTTGATGTTTTTTAACTCCGAACAGAGTTCAAGAATCTGTCGGAGCTGTTAATTGCTAAACTATAAATTTACTTATTCTTTCTTTCATTTCTTCCGTAAATGCCTCGGCTTTAATGCTGTTTCGGTCTTCGGATATTTTTACGTTGACCAAAGTAACTTCGCCTTCCAAACAGGTATTTCCGTTTTGGTCTTCAAACCGAAAACCGCAAATAACCGATGATGATTTTAGTTCTTCAACCCACAATTTTTTGGTTAGTGTTTCTCCTAATCTTGCTGCTTTTTTGAACTGTACTTTTAAATCAACAGTTGGTATTCCGTTGGTTTCGTGCATTTTGGAAAAAGGTCTGTCTAAAGCTTCCTCAAACCAATCTTCGACCAGACAGTTCAGCATCTCTAAAAATCTTGGATAAAAAACAATTCCTGCATAATCAATATGTTGGAAGCGTATTTTTTCTTGTTTTATAAAATAACTCATTATATGTCTTACTACTTAATACTCAAATCTTACTACTTATTTCAACTTAAACCGTTGAATTTTTCCTGTTTCCGTTTTTGGTAATTTATCCAAAAAGTTAATCATTCTCGGATATTTATACGGAGCTGCATTTTCTTTAAACCAATTTTGAATTGATTTTATGAGCTCATCACAAGCATTTTCTTTGTTTTTCAGGACGATATTGGCACAAACCAACATTC
Source organism: uncultured Flavobacteriaceae bacterium (assembly GCA_934675205.1). Lineage (GTDB taxonomy): Bacteria > Bacteroidota > Bacteroidia > Flavobacteriales > Flavobacteriaceae > Flavobacterium. Next base: position 302,693 of record CAKUPQ010000002.1, read on the forward strand.
CCCGTTCTTCATCGGGAAGTCCGACAACAGCACATTCCAAAATTTCTTCGTGGGTTAAAAGTACGCTTTCTACCTCAATAGCCGCAATATTATAGCCTGAAGAGATTATCATATCATCACCACGAGCTACAAACCAGAAATAACCGTCTTCATCTTTTCGGAAAATATCTCCTGTCAGATTCCAACCGTCTTGAACATATTCTTCTTGTTTTTCGGTTCGGTTGAGGTATTTGCAACCTGTAATTCCACGAACGGTCAATCTTCCGTGTTGATTAGGAGGAAGTTCGATGCCTTGTTCGTCTATGATTTTGGCTTCGTATCCCGTAATTGGCACTCCGGTTGCTCCGGGTCGCATATTATTTTCGTTGGAAGAAATGAAAATATGAAGCATTTCCGTTGCTCCGATTCCGTCAATGATTTTTAGTCCGGTTGCTTTGTACCAGTCTTCCCAGATTTTTAGCGGAAGCGTTTCGCCTGCCGAAATACATCTTCTCAAACTTGAAATATCATAATTTTTTGCTTTTTCGGTAAGGATTCTCCAAGCAGTCGGAGCCGTAAAACAAATGGTAATTTTGTGTTTTTCGATGGCTTCTAAAAGTAAATCAGGCGAAGGTTTTTCAATCAAAAACGTACTTGCTCCAACATACATCGGAAACAAAACCAATCCTCCCAAACCAAAAGTAAACCCGATAGGCGGACTTCCTGTAAAAACATCTTTTTCGGTTGGTTGCAGAGAATAATTCGGGAAAGCCTCACAAATATTTAGAATATCTTTGTGGTAATGAGCCGTCATTTTGGGGTTTCCGGTAGTTCCCGAAGTAAATCCGATTATGGCTACATCTTCGGCTTTGGTAGGATAGTTTTCAAAAGTTTTCGGTTTAGAAGCCATTAGTTTTTCAAGCTCTCCATCGCCATAAAAACAACTTGTTTTTAGAAAATCAGATTGTGCCAAATCCACCTCGTCAGCCAAATCAAAATCACATAAAACGTGCGAAATTTCGGCACAATCAATCAGGGTTTTTAGTTCTTTAGCACGAAGCAAAGGCATTGTAGCCACGACAATTCCGCCTGCTTTGAGCACCGCATACCAACAGGCAACCATCATCGGATTATTGCACGAACGAAGCAACACCCGATTTCCTGATTGTAAGCCCAAATCCTCGACCAAAACGTGAGCAATCTGATTGGCTTTTTCGTATAAATCGTGATAGGTCCAAACTTCATTAAAGGTTTGGATACAAATGTTATCACCTTTGCCATTTTCGATATGATCATCCAAAAGTCGTTCGACACAATTCAGGTTTTCGGGACGACTAAATTGAGGTAAATCCGAAAAAGTGTATTCAGGTTGTAAATCCAAGTTAGGTAAGCTATTTTGTGCGAAATTGTCTTTCATGTTTTTCTTTTATGTTATCTTATCCCAATGCTCCCAATGCGATGCATTGGGTTATGTATATATATCCCTTTGACTTCATCGAATCTTCGATTTCAGGGAAAATTTGTTTTGTTTTTTTAATTTCCTCAAGGCGTTGCCATTGGGCTATAATATATTTCCCTTTCAGGGAAAATCTGTTTTGTTCTGTGTTAAAGGCTGAAAGCCTTTTATATGTTTAACCCAAAGGCAACGCCTTGGGATTTTTATAATGAAATCCAATAAATCGCCCTGAAAGGGCAATATATTTTATGTCCACAGATAATTTTCATCAAAATCAATTTTATATTCAGATAAAAATTGTACATATTCGTCCTGAAACGAAACATTTTTGTGATGTTCCTTTTGGTTTTCTATGTATTTTTTCACTCGTTCCACTACCGATTGACTAACTGAATATCCTGCATATCCGCCTTGCCAAGCAAAATGCTGATATTCTTCGCCTTTGGTTTTTATCCAACGACTGCTATTGCGTTTGATTTCTTCTACAAATTTTGCCAAAGCAATATTCTTTGACATTGTTGCTAAAATATGGATATGGTCTTCCGTTCCATTTATTTTTATCGGAACAGAATCGTTTTCTTTGATGATACCTCCGATATAAGCATACAATTCTTTCTCAACCTCGGGACGTATTAACGATTGATTGTATTTCGTATGAAATATAATATGTACGTATAACTGTGATAACGACTGTGACATATTTATTTTGTTTATATCAATATGTTGCCCTTTCAGGGCGTTTTTTGTTTCCTAATCCCAAGGCGTTGCCATTGGGCTATAATATATTTCCCTTTCAGGGAAAAACTGTTTTGTTCTGTGTTAAAGGCTGAAAGCCTTTTATATGTTTAACCCAAAGGCAACGCCTTGGGATTTTTATAATGAAATCCAATAAATCGCCCTGAAAGGGCAGCATATCATATTATTTAATGTCTTTAATTGAGTTAAATTCATCCATAAAAACACTGTAAAAAAATCCATCATTAAGATTATGAATTTTATCCAATAAGTTGTTTAGATTTGTTTTTATGTGTGGCTCTATATAAACATTATCCATCATCTTTCTTATTTCCTCATATTTTTGATTTCTAAATTCTTTATTAGCTACAGATTGAAAAGCTTTTGTTCTCACTTGGTCACCAATTAGGTACATTAATTCATTATCCCAATCTTCTTGAGTTTTCTTAGAGAATTTACCATTATATTTTTCAAAAGCGATAGAAACAACACTATTCCAATCTCCCCAGTCAGGGTCTTCATCCATATTTCCAACAAAAAAATCAAGTTCGGTTATTGTATCCACAACAACTGTCGGAGTGTTTAAATTGTATTCTTTTATACAGTCAATATATTTAATTATCTCATTCCCAAAAATTATTAACTCATAAATATCTTCTTCTAAATCAAAATATTGATGATTGCTGAATTTTAATAAAACTGAATTAGAGTCAATTTGTTTTATTTCAGTTAATACTGAGTATTTATTGATGATTTTAAGATTATCCATTTTTTTAGTATAATTATTTCTTATTACTCTTCGGTTTTAAAGCCCGTTTCATATTTTCGATTTGTTTGCGTTCCGAAATGATTGAGCTGTAAAAATTGGGTATCGCTTTTTCGTAAGGTTTCGGAATGTCATTTGTCTCAAATTGCTCATAAGCCTGTGCTTTTCTCACAAAATAAGGGTCTAACAAAAGCGGTTTGCCAAGTGCTACCAAATCAGCTTTTCCACTTAAAATAATGGTGTTGATTTGATCGATATCAGTGATGTTTCCTGTTGTAATCGTTGGAATATCTGCTGAATTTCTAACCATATCAGAAAACGGAACCTGCCACATTCTTCCCAATTGCGGTTGTTGATTTTCAACGGTATTTCCGGTTGAAACATTGATGATGTCCGCTCCTGCATTTTTGAAAGCGGAAGCTATAGCAATAACATCTTCGGAGGAAATTCCGTTTTCTACCCAATCAGTTGCCGAAATTCGGACTGAAATCGGTTTATGTTTTGGAAAAACATTCCGTATTTCAGTAAATACACGAAGCGGAAAACGCAGTCTGTTTTCGATGTTTCCTCCAAATTCATCGGTTCTGATATTGGTTAAAGGTGACAGAAAAGAAGCTAACAAAAATCCGTGATGTGCCTGTAATTCAATCATATCGAAACCTGCTTTTTCAGTATTTTGGGTGGCTGCTACGAATTGGCTTATCACCTGATTCATATCATCAGTTGTCATCTCTTTAGGGACAGCCATTTTTTCGTTAAACGAAATAGGAGAGGCAGAAATAAGTTCCCAAGAGTCATCGATAGGTTCATTAATACCTTCCCAAGGTTTTTTAATAGCACCTTTTCGTCCGGAATGCCCTAACTGAATTCCAATTTTTGACGAAGTGTTTTTGTGAATGAAATCGGTAATTTTTTTCCATTCATTTACTTGGTTTTCAGTGTAAATACCTGTGCAACCTGAGGTAATTCTTCCTATTTCGGAAATAGCGGTCATTTCGGTCATAATCAGCCCGATTCCTCCGATTGCTCTCGAAGTATAATGTTGAAAATGCCAATCGTTTGCCAGACCGTTTTCAGCAGAATACTGCCCCATCGAGGACATCATAATTCGGTTTCGAAGTTCTAATTCTCTTAACTGAAAAGGTGTAAAAGCCGGACTGTTTGAAGTGAAATTATTTTCGTTTTTAAAGGCTTCTAAAACTTTATCGGTATAAGACTTATCTCTTAAACGGAGATTTTCATAAGTCACTTTTTTGGAACGGGTCATACAACCAAAGGCAAACTGATAAAACGGGTGCTGATTGTTTCTGTCCATATTTTCGAACCAGTCCAGAGAAACCGAAGCCGCATACTGAATCATTTCCACAGGATTTCTTCGGTTTTTTTCGTATTGAGCGAATGTCTTTTGAACATCGGTAGGGTTTGCCATCAACGCATCAAAAAGTCCGATAGCACAATCCATTGCCAATTTTGTTCCTGAACCAATCGAAAAATGAGCAGTTGCTTTGGCATCTCCTAATAAAACAATGTTGTTGTGATACCAATTTTTGTTGGTTACGTGCGGAAACTGCCTCCAATGCGATTTATTGGTAATGAGCAGATGTCCGTCTAATTCTTCTTTGAAAATTTCGGCTAATTTGCTTGTGGTATCGGCTTCGTTTTCGACTTCAAAACCGAGATTTTTCCAAGTTTCGTTGCTACATTCAAAAATCCAGGTACTCATTCCTTTTTCGTACTGATAAGTGTGTGCAACAATACTTCCGCAAGGTGTCGTTCGGAAAAAATAGGTAAAAGCATCCAACGGTTTGGTAGAACCCATCCATACAAATCGATTGGATTTCAGCTCGATATTTGTTCCAAATTTGCTTTGGAATTTCGTGCGAATGGTACTCCCGATTCCGTCTGAAGCTACAATCATATCGGAATCTGCAAATTGCGACAAATCGTCAATATTCTGCTCAAAATGTAAATTTACTCCCTCTTCCCGACATCTTTGATGAAGCAATTGAAGTAGTGTTTTTCGGGAACAACCACAAAAACCGTTTCCTGCAATGCTCACTTGCTCTCCGTCACGAGCTACAATAATATCGTCCCAATAGGCAAATTTGCTTCGTATCAGCTCGTAAGACTGCATATCTCGTTTTAAAAATTCGCCCAAGGTTTCATCAGAAAAAACCACTCCGAAACCAAAGCTGTCATCGGGTTTGTTTCGTTCGTAAACGTCTATTTCCCAATCAGGTCTTGCTTTTTTGGTCAATATCGAAAAGTAAAGTCCACCCGGACCACCACCTATAACTGTTATTTTCATTCTTTTATCGTTTTTCTTTTAGTTCGTTATTTTCTCAAATCTTGCTGCCGAACATTCGTCTATATCACCAACCATAATAAGAATAACTGCTTTTTTATCTTTTTTATATATTTTCCAAGAAGTATAGAAATTGTTTAAATCTGTTTTTGTACTGTCAAACATAACTTTAACGCTTAATTCAGCTGCTCCTTTATGATAAATCACTTTCCACTTCCCATTTGCATCAATATTTACATTCATTGAATCATAATATGACATAAAATCTAAAGTTCCTTTTGGAATATTTTTCATTTCGAATGTTCCGTCTGATTTTATATTTAATTCAGCATTTTGAGAGTTTTCAAACCCTTGAATACGTTTTGTTCTTTCATCAAATTTGTATTTTCCAATTAAAAATTCGCTTGTTGGTTTTTCTTTTATTGAATCCAAATCAGAATCCCACCCACAAGGATTTAATGTACAACTTGAAATTGTAATTAGAAATACACAAAAGATTGCTCGTAAGATTATTTTTATAGGTTTCATAATTTTCTTTTTATTGAGAAAATTTCTCCCATTTTACTGTAATTCGACCCTGCCAATCGGGCAACAGGTTTATATTTTTCTAAATTGATTCGGTAATTTTCCAAAAGAATTTCATCGGAAATATGCATCATCATAACTTTTCCGATTACTACACAAGCTCCTCCGTTTTTATGGTTTTCCAAAAAATAATGATGAACCATTTCGCATTCAAAATGGGCTTTGGCTTCTTTTACTCTTTTGGGTTTTATTATCTCGCAGGGAATAGGAGTGAGGTTTGCCAAATTGAACTCATCAACTTCGCTATCAACCATTTCAGAAGTTGTATTTACTTGCTCGACCAAATCTTCCGTAACCAGATTGACGGCAAATTGTTTGTTATTTAAAACATTGTTGAGTGTGTCTTTGTTTTTGTTTCCTGTTCGAACCGTAGAAAACATCACGTGAGGAGGGTCTTCTCCTACAACATTAAAAAAAGAGAACGGAGCAAGGTTGTTGATTCCGTTGTCGTCAACCGTAGAAATCCACCCGATAGGTCTTGGTATTACAAGTCCTGTCAGTAGTTTATAAAGGATAGAAGACTCCGTTTCTTTGACTAAAATTTGCATAAAAATTATTGTTTACACAAATTAAACAAAAAATAATTTAAAAGTCTATAAAAATACCCAAAAGATTGATGAGGTTTTAAAGGAATAAAAAAAAGCAAGTTCTTTTTGAACTTGCTTTTGAAAGTGACCCGACTGGGGCTCGAACCCAGGACCCCAACATTAAAAGTGTTGTGCTCTACCGACTGAGCTATCGAGTCTGATTTCAATAAATCTATTTCAAAAAAAAGTGACCCGACTGGGGCTCGAACCCAGGACCCCAACATTAAAAGTGTTGTGCTCTACCGACTGAGCTATCGAGTCTTACTTTCTTTGAAAGTGGGTGCAAATATAAGGCGATATTTTTAATTTTTCAAAGCATTTTTATTGTAAATTTGTCTTTTTGTGCATAGTTGGTTTTAACACCTTTATTTATAGTAACTTATCATTGAAAAAAGTCATTCTTTTAGGGTATATGGGGTCGGGAAAATCTTCTGTCGGGAGTTTTTTGGCTGAAAAATTAGCAATAAACAGCTATGATTTGGATAAACTGATAGAAGAATTTCAACAAAAAACTATTTCTGATATTTTTAGCGAAAAAGGTGAAATCTATTTCCGAAAGATAGAAAGTCAGGCTTTGAGAGAGTTTTTGGACAATGAAAATTCGTTTGTTTTGGCTTTGGGAGGAGGAACTCCCTGTTATGCTAATAATCACGAACTGTTACAAAGAGATGATGTGATTTCGGTTTATCTGAAAACCTCGGTTGATACGCTTGTCAAGAGATTAAAAAAAGAAAAAAATCACAGACCTCTGATTGCTTATTTGTCAGATGATGAGCTGAAAGATTATATCAACAAACACTTATTTGATCGCAATTTTTATTATCATCAGGCTGGATATGTGGTACCTACAGATGACAAAACTCCAAGTCAAATAGCAGATGAGATTTTAGAAATCATTAGCCTTTAAGCTCAAAAGAATCTTGATTTTTGAACCATTCCTGATTGATAGAATCTATATAATTCAGGAGTTCATCTTTTCCTTTTTCTTCCAAAGAAGAAGTAACAAAGTATTCGGGAAATTCAGCCCAACCGTCTGCTAACATTTGCTTTTGAAAAACCGAAACATGGTGTTGTATTTTTGTTTTTCCGATTTTGTCGGATTTGGTAAAAATAATCACAAACGGAATTTCGCTCTCTCCTAAATACCTTAAAAATTCAAGGTCTATTTTTTGGGCTTCGTGCCTGATGTCAATCAAGACAAAAGCACAGACTAATTGCTGTCTTTTCTCGAAATAATCGGTTATGAATTGCTGAAAAGTGTTTTTTGTTTTTTTGGAAACTTTCGCATATCCGTAACCGGGTAAATCGACCAAAAACCAATTGGAATTGATTTTAAAATGATTGATAAGCTGTGTTTTTCCGGGTTTGGCAGAGGTTTTAGCGAGGTTTTTATTTCCTGTCAGCATATTTATAAGCGAAGACTTTCCGACATTAGAACGTCCGATAAAAGCATACTCGGGTAGAGGCTCTTTCGGACATTTACTCACTTCGGAATTACTGATTATAAATTCTGCTGTATTGATTTTCATTTTTGTTAGTTTACAGTTTACAGTTTACAGTTTACAGTTTACGGTTTACGGTTTACAGTTTACGGTTAACTGTAAACTAATTTATAGTTCTCTTTTCAAAAGCCATTCATACATCAAGCGGTTGAACTCGTCCGGGTGTTCCATCATTGCTGCGTGTCCGCATTTGTCTATCCAATACAAATCTGAATCGGGAAGTAATTTGTGGAATTCTTCTGCTACATCAGGAGGAGTTACTTGGTCTTGTTTTCCCCAAATAATACAGGTTGGAGTAGCCATTTTAGGCAAATCTTTAGCCATATTATGACGGATAGCACTTTTGGCAATCGTTAGGGTTTTGATGAGCTTTATCCTGTCGTTTACGGTTGCGAAAACATCATCTACAATTTCTTTGGTTGCAATTTTCGGGTCATAAAATACATCTTCTGCTTTCTTTTTGATATATTCATAATCCCCGCGTTTTGGATAGCTTTCTCCCATTGCACTTTCGTAAAGCCCTGAACTTCCTGTAATTACAAGTCCGGCCATTTTTTCAGGATACATTTTGGTATGGTACAAAGCGATGTGTCCTCCGAGGGAATTTCCGAGGAGAATTACTTTTTCGAATCCTTTGTACGTGATGAAATCTTTAACGAATTTGGCAAAAGCCTTTACATTGGTTTTTAGTATGGTTTGCGTGTATAAAGGCAATTCGGGAATAACAATTTTATATCCTTTTTCAGGAAAAAAGTTAGCCACTCCATCAAAGTTGCTTAATCCTCCCATAAGTCCGTGCAGGATTATGATTGGAGTTCCTTCGCCTTTTTCGTAATATGTATATTTTTTGTCTTTGTTTAGTTCTTTACTCATTTTCTGTCTTTTCCAAATTCAGACAAATATAGTGTTTATCGAATAAATTAAAATAATTGTTAGAGATTTTTTTTATTTTGATTGATGACAGAAGAAAATAAAATTTATTTTAATCTGTAACAAAAACAGATTATCTTTGACTCATTTATATGATAAAACCAAAAATTTTAAAATGCCAAACATACTCGAAGTAAAAAACGTAATTAAAAAATACGGAAATTATACAGCTCTTAATGATGTTTCGATAACCGTCCCACAAGGAAGCATTTACGGACTTTTAGGGCCAAACGGGGCAGGGAAAACTTCACTTATCCGAATTATCAACCAAATCACAATGCCCGATTCGGGAGCGATTTTTTTGGACGGAGAAAAATTAGCACCTCATCACGTACAACATATCGGGTATATGCCTGAAGAACGAGGACTTTATAAAACGATGAAAGTCGGAGAACAAGCTCTGTATTTGGCTCAACTCAAAGGACTTTCTAAAGCAGAAGCCAAAAAACAACTTGATTTTTGGTTCGAACGTTTCGGAATTCAGGAATGGTGGAACAAAAAAATATCCGAGCTTTCCAAAGGAATGGCTCAAAAAGTGCAGTTTATTGTTACGGTGCTTCACAAACCGAAATTACTCATATTTGACGAGCCTTTTTCGGGATTTGACCCTGTAAATGCCAACCTTATCAAAGACGAAATTTTAGAACTCAAAAAACAGGGAGCAACCGTAATTTTTTCTACCCACAGAATGGAAAGTGTGGAGGAATTGTGTGATGAAATTGCCCTTATCAACAAATCTCAAAAACTGATTGAAGGAAATCTGATTGATGTCAAAAAACAATACAGAACCAATACGTTTGAAGTGGGAGTTTTAACAGATAATATCGAAGGGTTGATGTATGACATTACCCAGAAATTTTCTGTGGCTCAAACTGATTTCAAATCGTTGAATGACGAATTGAAATTAGATATTTCGTTGGGAGAACATTCCTCAAACGAGCTTTTGAAAACCCTTTCGGAAAGAGGAACTGTAACCCATTTTACAGAAAAAATACCGAGTGTAAACGAAATATTTATCAGAACGGTAAAAGGAGAGTAATCAGTTTACAGTCACAGTTTTCAGTAAGCAGTACGTCACATTATACAATATACAGAAATACAATATACAAAAAATGAGCATATTATCATTAATCATAAAAAGAGAATTTATAGCCAAAGTCCGTAACAAATCGTTTATTGTGATGACTTTTTTGAGTCCGTTATTATTTGTCGGAATGGCAGTTTTAATCGGATATTTAGCGAATATAAATCAAGGAGAAGTCAAGAAAATTGCTGTTTTTGATAAAGGAAATTTCTTTACGAAAGACGAGCTTGTTAATGACAAAAAATACGAATATCAGTATTTGTCGGATATGGATTTTGACAAAGCCAAAGAAATTGCTTCCGAGAGTTACGAAGCTCTTTTGTATGTTCCTGAAAATGTGGATAAAAAGGAGTTGACGACCAAAATCGAATATTTGTCGGATAATAGTCCGAGTATGGATTTTATCTATAAACTGGAGAATATTATCGAAGATAAAATCACAAAACTGAATATCGAAAGCTCGGGAGTGGATTATTCGATTATCGAAAATTCCAAAGCTAAAGCGAATATTCATCTGGCAAAATTCTCGGGAGAAGACAGTATCAAAGGACTCAACGGAATCAAAGTGGCAATCGGTTCGATTTTCGGGTATTTGATTATGATGTTCATTATGATTTACGGAAATTTCGTGATGCGAAGCGTTATCGAAGAAAAAACCAACCGTATTATCGAAATCATCGTTTCGTCTGTAAAGCCTTTTCAACTGATGATGGGAAAAATCCTCGGAAATTCATTAGCAGGATTGTTGCAATTCTTTATTTGGGCTGTTGTGGGAGTGGTATTGTATTTTGCTGCAGCAAGTTTTTTAGGGCTGAATATGGGAAGTAGTACTTCGGCTCTAAACGAAGTAAGTTCACAGGTTTCGGAGTCGGACAAAGCTCAGATAATGCAAACTATTTCGATGTATTTCCAAACGATTATCAGTGATTTACCTTGGGTAACGATTCTTATTTCGTTTTTCGTATTTTTTGCAGGAGGGTATTTTCTGTATAGCTCGGTTTATGCGGCAATTGGAGCAGCAGTGGATAACGAAACCGATTCACAACAATTCCTGATGCCGATTATAATGCCTTTGATGTTAGCTGTTTACATCGGATTTTTTACAGTAATGGACGACCCACACGGTTCGGTAGCAGTAGTTTTCTCGCTTATTCCGTTTACTTCTCCGATTGTGATGTTAATGCGGATTCCGTTCGGAGTTCCTGTTTGGCAGATTATTTTGAGTGTCGTTTTGTTGTATGCTACATTCTTTTTCATCGTGTGGGCAGCAGCCAAAATTTACAGAGTCGGAATTTTGATGTACGGTAAAAAACCAACTTGGAAGGAATTGTATAAATGGTTGAAATATTAATAATTACGAATTTCAAATTACGAATTACGAAAACTTTATAACCTCATAACTACATAACCTCATAACTACATAACCTCATAACCTTAAAAATATGTTAGAAATCGAAAGAAAGTTTTTAGTCAAATCAGAGGCTTATAAGGCTTTAGCCTCTAAACAATACCGGATTGTTCAGGGTTTTTTGAATTCTAATCCTGAAAGGGTAGTGAGGGTTCGTATCAAAGAAGACAAGGGCTTTTTGACTGTTAAAGGGAAAAGCGATATTTCGGGACTTACCCGTTTTGAGTGGGAAGTGGAGATTTCGTTGGAAGATGCAGAAAACTTGCTCAAAATTTGTGAAAAAGGAAGCATCGAAAAAATCCGTTACGAAGTAATTGTCGAGGGAAAAACCTTTGAAGTAGATGAATTTTTCGGAAACAACAAAGGACTGACCATTGCAGAAATTGAACTCGAAGACAAGCTCGAAACTTTCAAACGTCCGTCTTGGTTAGGCGAAGAAGTAACAGGGCAAACCCAATACTACAACTCTAATCTGATAGAAAATCCTTATTCAAATTGGGAGTAAGCAGTTATCGGTTATCAGTTATCAGTTATCAGTTATCAGTTATCAGACCATTAACCATTAACCATCAACCATCAACCAATTCCCTTAATTTTTTCTTGGATTCAGTCCTTAAATCCTCAAAAAACAGCGTGAATTCCGATTCAAATTCGGAATAATATTCCTTTAATTCATTTATCGAAAAACGCATTTTGGATTTGTTTTTCGTACGATAATCCATTTGCGAAAGGATAATTTCCAACTCGTCTAAAAACTGATAGTTATAGAGCCAGTTTCCCTTTTCCATATAAGGCAAGAGATGTTTGGTTTTATCGGTCAGAACATCATAATTCTCACGAAGTGAAGTATAGAAATGCTGTACAAAATCACTTAAATTTTCATCGGAATAATTGCTCCAGTTTTTACACAGAAAATGGTCGTAAAACATATCCACAATCACACCCGAATAATGGCTGTATTTTTCGTGAAGTTTTTTGGTACTTTGCCTGAAAACAGGGTGCGAATCGGTATAAGAATCAATAAAGCGATGTAACAAAATCCCGGTTTTTATTTTCGGAGGATAGTTTTCATAATCTTTCCCTCTGATTCCGTCAGCCATAAAATTCCCGATTTTTATGAGTTCGTCATTTCCTGATAAATATATGTGAGCTAAAAAATTCATTTTTTATGAGATATTTTTTCTTCGGACTTCGGACTACCTTGTAAAAACCAATTTATTTCCTTTGGAAAGGTTCTCGTCAAACCGATAATTTTCCGAATTAAATCCTTTTAAATCTTCGATTGTTTTGCAATTATTATCGATGATGTATCGAACCATAAGCCCTCGTGCTTTTTTAGCAAAAAAGCTGATTGTTTTGAGTTTTCCGTCTTTATAATCTTTAAATTCGGGAGTGATATGTATTCCTTTAAGTGTCTTGAAATCAATTACATCAGCATATTCTTTACTTGCCAGATTGATGAATAATTCGTTTTCGGATAATTCGTTATTTAAGGATTCCGTAACGGTTTTTTTCCAGAATTCATACAGATTTTTGGCTTTTCCGACAGTAAGGTTTGTTCCCATCTCCAACCGATAGGGCTGAATTAAATCAAGTGGTTTTAAAACGCCGTACAATCCGGAGAGAATCCGAAGCTTGTCTTGTAATTTGTCTAATTTACTACTCGGAATCGTATAAGCATCAAGACCTGTATAAACATCTCCGTTAAAAGCATAAACAGCAGGACGTGCATTTTCAACCGAAAAAGGCAGATCCCATTCTTGGTTTCGGGTGTAATTCAGTTCGGCTAATTTATCCGAAATAGACATCAGTTCCGAAAGCTGTTTCGGATTTTTCTTTTTCAAGACGTTATTGATAGTTCCCGATTTGTCTAAAAACGAACTTTCCGAAAATTTCTTTGTCGGGAGTTTAGTTTCAAAATCTAATGATTTGGCAGGGGATATGATGATTTTCATAGTTTTTTGCTTTAGCACAAATATAGCCAAAACATTCCATAAATAAAAAGTGTTGATAAAAGGCTGTATTTTTATTTAGAATAAGTAAAAAGAAATTTATACTTTTGTTCCAATGAAAGAAAGAGAAAAAACGGTCTATTTCTGTGACGGAAAAAAGTGCTGTAAGTACAACAAAGAGGCAAAAAGCTGTTTGGAAGAGCTTATTGGCTGTTCGGGATTATGCATTTCGTTGGAAAAAATGAAATGTCAGGGGAAATGCAAAAGTGCCCCCGTTTTCTACATCGAACACAAGGATATTTATAAAAAAGAAGTTACCAAAAAGAAAGCTAAAAAGCTGTTTGAAAAGCATTTGGCATCATAAATTACTCTACTCGCATAGATTTAAGTTGATTTCTGTACTGCTCTAAAATTTTGAGTTTAGAAACAAATCCGTAGTATTTTTTGTCTTTTATAATCGGAAGAAAATCCTGTTCCGAAAGTTCTAATTTTTCGAGCATTATATAAATGGAGTTTTCGTAATAAATCACATTTTCGAGAGGTTTCATTATTTCCGAAATTTTAGAATATTTTACCTGAAAATTATTGAAAACAATATTTCGTATGCGGTCAAAATCAAGAACTCCGATAATTTTTTCGTTTTGGTCAATTACGGCAAAATTCCTTTGATTTGTCTGGGAAACAATTTCAACCAGATGTTCTAAATTTTCGTCGGGTTTCAGGGTTTGGTAATCTTTGATTAAGATTTTGTCCAATGAAATGCTTGACAGAATATTTCGGTCTTTGTTGCTTGTGAATGCCTCGCCTTTTTTGGCTAATTTTTTAACGTCCATTGAATAGGCTTCGTATTTTTTGGAAACACCAAAGCTAATCGAAGACACAATTAAAAGCGGAATCATAAGCGAATAACCCGCAGATATTTCCCCGATTAAGAAAATGGCAGTCAGAGGAGCGTGGAATAATCCACTAAAAACCCCAGCCATTCCCACCAAAGTAAAACTCGAAACAGGAAGTTTTACCAGATTTGTCAGGTTTACCAAATAGGAAAAAAGGAATCCGAGATACGAGCCCACAAACAAGGAGGGAGCAAAATTCCCTCCGTTTCCTCCGCTGTTCAGAGTAAAACCGACCGCAAAAACTTTCAGAAAAGAAGCCAATCCGACAAAAACAAGCAAAGCCCAATGACTATCTTTAAAGTCTGAAAAAATGGTATCTTCCAAAAGCTGACTCGGATTATCCCCAGACAGCACTTTGATACTTTCGTACCCTTGTCCGAAAAGCGTAGGAATGACGAATATGAGTAGTGCCAAAAGCGATGCTCCGTAAATTGCTTTTCGATACGGGCTTACTTTCAGACGGCTGAAATAAGCAGTAACTTTTTGAAAATTACGAGAATAATACACCGAAAACCAACCTGTTATCAATCCTAAAATCACATAAAACCAAATGTCGTTCAGTTCAAAGTTCTGTTTTTGGTAAAAGTGCATCAGGATATTTTCGTTCAGCAAAAGCCCCGAAATAATTGCTCCCGTAGCAGCCGAAATCATAATCGGAATAAAAGCGGTAATGCTCACATCTGCCAAAATCACTTCGATAGCAAACAAAACTCCTGCAATTGGAGCATTGAAAGCGGCAGCCGTTGCAGCAGCCACTCCACAAGCTAAAAGAAGTGTTCGTTCCTTATAACTCAATTTGAAATATTGGGCAAAATTAGACCCGAAAGCAGCTCCCGTAATCGCAACGGGTGATTCGACTCCTGCACTTCCCCCGAAACCAACCGTAAGCGAGTTGGTAAGGATTTGAGCATACATCTGTCTTTTTGGAAGTACGCTTTTTTTCCGTGCAACAGAATACATAATCTGTGAGAATCCTTTTTCGATATGTCCTCCTAAAAAGCGTTGTACCACAAAAACGGTAAGTAAAATCCCGATAACAGGAAGAATACTATTACTATACGGAAGTTTGAGGATTCCGTCAATATAATTGGCAGATAGAAAAACCCAATGGGCAAAGGATTTCAAAAGCACAACTCCAATTCCTGCAAATATTCCGACAATAACACTTGCAATCAAAAGGAATTGCCTTGGAGTGGTAACGAGTTTTATCCACACCAAAAAATAAAGGATAATTTTTCCTATATTTTGAATTGCCTTTATCATTGTGGCAAAGATAGAAGAATTATGTGAAAAATAAAGGATTACCCTAAGGCCACATCAAGGCTCATCATTACGACAAAACCAATAATAAAACCAAGCGTTGCTATATCTGTATTTTTGTTTTGTTGGGTTTCCGGAATTACTTCTTCAACTACTACGAAAATCATAGCTCCTGCCGCAAAAGCAAGTGCATAAGGCAATACAGGGGTAAAAAAAGCAACTGCAAACGCTCCAATAACAGCGGCAATTGGCTCAACAAGGGCAGAGGCTTGTCCTAATAAAAAGCTCTTTTTTCGGCTCATTCCCATTCTTCGTAGGGGCATTGCAACAGCAATTCCTTCCGGAAAATTCTGTATTCCGATTCCGATAGCAAGGATTAAAGCTCCTGCGATACTCGCTTCGGGAACTCCGAGAGCCACTCCTCCAAACAACACTCCGACAGCCAATCCTTCGGGAATGTTGTGCATCGTAATAGCCAAAGTAAGCAAGGTTGTTTTCTGCCAAGGTGTTTTGATTCCTTCGGAATCTTTTTCCTTAAAATTAATGTGTAAGTGAGGTAAAATTTTGTCCAATCCGAATAAGAATAATGCCCCAATCAAAAAGCCGACAGCAGCAGGAATAACTTTTGCAAACCCATCTCCTTGGCTCATTGCAATAGCAGGAGCAAGTAGGCTGAAATAACTCGCAGCAACCATAACTCCTCCCGTAAACCCTAACATTCCGTCCAAAGCAACCTGACTCATTGTTTTAAACAAAAAGACAACCGATGCTCCCAAAGCGGTCAGAAACCAAGTAAATAAACCTGCATATAAGGCCGCTAAAATCGGATTTATACTTTCAAAATAAGTAACAATTTCGTTGAACATGCTATGTTTTCAAATTTTTGTAAAAGTATAAAAACCTGTCAAATTTTCATACCGAAGTTAATTTTTCTTTTAAGGCTTGATTTTTGATATAAAATGCGTAATTTTAAACCCAAAATTAAAAATAATGGACATTACGTATTTATTACTTATTGGAGCAGTAGCTCTTTTTAGTTGGCTTGTTAGTTCAAGGCTTAAAAGTAAATTTGAGAAATATTCTAAAATTCAACTCCGCAACGGAATGAGTGGAGCGGAAATTGCTGAAAAAATGCTTTCAGACAACGGAATTTATGACGTAAAAGTTATTTCAACTCCCGGGAGATTGACGGACCATTATAATCCTACCAACAAAACAGTGAATTTGAGTGAGGCTGTTTATAACCAACGAAATGCAGCAGCAGCAGCAGTTGCGGCTCACGAAGTCGGACACGCAGTTCAACACGCAACGGCTTACAGTTGGTTGCAGATGCGTTCCAAAATGGTTCCTGTGGTTAATGTAGCTTCAGGGTTGTCGCAATGGTTGGTTATCGGAGGACTTATATTAGGAGTGGCATCTTCAGGAGAAGGAAATCCTATCGGATTTTATGTAGCTGTATTAGGACTTATATTTATGGCTGTTGCAACGGCTTTCAGTTTGGTTACACTTCCTGTCGAATACGATGCAAGTAACAGAGCATTGGCTTGGTTGAAAAACAAAAATATGGTTTCGCAACAAGAATATGCAGGAGCAGAAGATGCTCTAAAATGGGCTGCAAGAACCTATTTGGTTGCTGCACTCGGAGCATTAGCTAACTTGTTATATTGGGCTTGGAGAGTGTTTGCTTCTTCAAGGGACTAATACTCAATTATATACTTTTTAAAACCCTTTAAAGTTATTCACAAACTTTAAAGGGTTTTTTGTTTTTTGATGTAAAAAGTTACCTTTGTATTTCTGATTCTGTACCTAAAGTTCACAAAACTTTGTATAGACTCGCACAAAATCGTAAAATTCGTAACAAATGCAAAAAGACTCAAAAAGATTACAGGCTTTACTATATCACGCAAAACCAAAACCGGGTAAAATAGAGGTTATTCCGACTAAAAAATATGCAACTCAAAGAGATTTAGCTTTGGCTTATTCTCCCGGAGTGGCAGAGCCTTGTTTGGAAATTGAAAAAGACATTAATAATGTATATAAATATACTTCCAAAGGAAATCTGGTTGCTGTAATTTCTAATGGAACAGCCGTTTTAGGTTTGGGAGATATAGGACCCGAGGCCTCAAAACCCGTAATGGAAGGAAAAGGACTGTTGTTTAAGATTTTTGCAGGGATTGACGTATTTGATATTGAGGTTGATACCAAAAATATAGAAGAATTTATCCAAACGGTCAAAAATATTGCTCCGACTTTCGGAGGGATAAACCTTGAGGATATCAAAGCTCCCGAATCTTTTGAAATCGAAAGAAGATTGGTTGAAGAGCTGAATATTCCGGTAATGCACGATGACCAACACGGAACGGCTATTATTTCGGCTGCGGCACTCTTGAATGCTGTCGAATTAGCAGGGAAAAAATTAGAGGAAGTAAAAATTGTAGTTTCGGGAGCAGGTTCGGCTGCGATTGCTTGTGCTAATTTATACGTAGCTTTCGGAGCTAAAAGGGAAAACTTTTTGATGCTCAACAGTAAAGGAGTTCTCAAAAAAGGAGATGACAGATTATCTTCTTTGCAGTTGGAATTTGCTACAGACAAAGCTGTTTCGACCCTTGAAGAAGCTGTAAAAGGAGCAGATGTTTTTATCGGACTTTCTTCGGGAGATGTACTTTCGGCTGAAATGTTGTTGTCAATGGCAGATAATCCGATTGTGTTTGCAATGGCTAATCCGAATCCTGAAATCAAATACGATTTGGCTGTCAAAACCCGTAAGGATATTATAATGGCAACAGGACGTTCTGACCATCCGAATCAGGTAAATAACGTACTTGGGTTTCCTTATATTTTCAGAGGTGCGTTAGACGTAAGAGCAACAAAAATCAACGAAGAAATGAAAATGGCAGCCGTTCGGGCTTTGGCTGATTTGGCAAAAGAAACCGTTCCTGAACAAGTAAATATTACTTATGGGGAAACAAAAATATCGTTCGGAAGAGATTATATTATTCCGAAACCGTTTGACCCGAGATTGATTGCAGTTGTTTCTCCTGCAGTAGCAAAAGCTGCAATGGAAACAGGAGTTGCTACAAATCCGATTACAGACTGGGATAAATATGAAACCGAGTTGCTCGAACGATTAGGAAATGATAATAAAATGGTCAGAATGCTGACCAACAGAGCCAAAATCGACCCGAAACGAATTATTTTTGCAGAAGCTGACAATATGGACGTATTAAAAGCAGCTCAAATTGTTTCGGAAGAAGGAATAGGCTTCCCGATTTTGTTAGGGAATAAGGAAATTATTTCTGAAATGAAAAAAGAAATAGGTTTTGATAAGGAAGTTGACATCATCGACCCGAAAGTAAAAGAAGAGGATTCTCGAAGAGAGAAATATGCTCAAGCCTATTGGAATGGAAGAAGACGTAAAGGAGTGACCCTATATGATGCTCAAAAATGGATGCGTGAACGCAATTATTTTGCAGCAATGATGATAAACGAGGGAGATGCAGATGCTTTGATTACGGGTTATTCGAGGAGTTATCCGAGTGTGGTTAAGCCGATTATGCAACTGATTGACAAGGCACAAGGAGTTTCGAAAATTGCAACGACAAATCTGATGATGACCAAAAGAGGACCGATGTTTTTCTCTGATACGGCTATCAATCCGAATCCGAGTGCCGAAGATTTGGCAAATATCGCTTTGATGACTGCCAAAACTGCCCGAATGTTTGGAATGGAGCCTGTGATTGCTATGGTTTCGTTCTCGAATTTTGGTTCGTCAAATCAACCGAGTACAAACAAAGTACGTGATGCAGTGGCTTTTCTTCACGAAAATTATCCCGACCTTATTGTGGACGGAGAGATTCAAACTGATTTTGCTCTGAATTCGGATATGATTACTTCAAAATTTCCGTTTTCCAAATTAGCAGGAAAAAAAGTAAATACACTTATTTTTCCGAATTTAGAAGCAGCAAATATTACCTATAAATTACTGAAAGAACTGAATCAAAACGAATCTATAGGACCTATTATTTTAGGATTGGATAAGCCTGTTCATATCGTTCAGTTGGGAGCAAGTGTAGAAGAAATGGTAAATATGGCAGCTGTTGCAGTGGTTGATGCACAAGAAAAAGCAAAACGGAAACAATAAATATTCAAAGTAAAAGTACAGATAAAAATTTTGATAAATATTTTTAAAAAACCACTTGTAATAATAAAAAGAGTTTGTATATTTGCACCCAGCTTTTCAGAAAGCATATTGTCAAATAGTATTACAAAGATTTTAAAGATACCGAGCAATGAGTAAGAGAACGTTTCAACCATCGAAAAGAAAAAGAAGAAATAAACACGGGTTTATGGATAGAATGGCTACTGCAAATGGTAGAAAAGTCCTTGCTCGCAGAAGAGCTAAAGGAAGACATAAACTAACTGTTTCTTCTGAACCAAGACACAAAAAATAATGATTTTTTAGTCATACATAAAGGTGTTACTTTTTTTAGTAACGCCTTTTTTTGTACCTTGTCGTTTTTTTTAGAGGAAAGAACAAAGAAAATAGAAAAAAGATTACAACTTCGGCTAAACGAATTAACAAATCAACGATTCAACAAAAAAACAACTAACTACAATGCCAAAAGACAACACTATCAAATCGGTTTTAATCATAGGTTCGGGGCCTATCGTTATTGGACAGGCTTGTGAATTTGATTATTCGGGTTCGCAATCGGCTCGGTCGCTTCGGGAGGAGGGAATCAAAGTAACTTTGATAAACTCGAATCCTGCAACTATTATGACTGACCCGTCAATGGCAGACCATATTTATCTGAAACCGCTTACGACCAAATCCATTATCGAAATCCTTGAAGCTCACCCTGATATTGATGCGGTGCTGCCGACTATGGGAGGACAAACAGCCTTAAATTTGTGTCTGGAAGCAGACGAAAAAGGAATCTGGCAAGACTATAACGTAAAGCTAATCGGAGTGGATATCAATGCGATTAACGTAACCGAAGATAGAGAGCAGTTCAAACAGCTTTTGGCTAGAATTGACGTTCCTGTTGCCCCTGCAAAAACGGCTACTTCGTTCTTAAAAGGAAAAGAAATTGCACAGGAATTCGGCTTTCCGTTGGTGATTCGTCCGTCTTTTACTTTGGGAGGAACAGGAGCAGCTTTCGTACACAAAAAAGAAGATTTTGATGAATTGCTAACAAGAGGATTAGAGGCTTCTCCGATTCATGAAGTATTGATTGACAAGGCTTTGTTGGGTTGGAAAGAATACGAATTAGAACTTTTAAGAGATAAAAACGATAATGTAGTTATCATCTGTTCTATTGAAAATATGGACCCAATGGGAATCCATACAGGAGATAGTATTACCGTTGCACCGGCTATGACTTTGTCGGATACGACTTTCCAGAAAATGCGGGATATGGCGATTTTGATGATGAGAAGTATCGGGAATTTTGCGGGAGGTTGTAACGTACAGTTTGCGGTTTCGCCAGACGAAAAAGAAGACATTGTAGCCATCGAAATCAATCCGAGAGTTTCTCGTTCTTCTGCTTTAGCCTCAAAAGCAACGGGTTATCCGATTGCGAAAATTGCCACGAAATTAGCTTTGGGTTATACGCTTGACGAATTACAAAATCAAATTACCAAATCGACTTCAGCTCTGTTTGAACCGACTTTAGATTATGTGATTGTAAAAATACCTCGTTGGAACTTCGATAAATTTGACGGAGCCGACAGAACCCTTGGCCTGCAAATGAAATCGGTAGGAGAGGTGATGGGGATTGGTCGCTCTTTCCAAGAAGCACTTCACAAAGCTACACAATCTTTGGAAATCAAAAGAAATGGACTCGGTGCAGACGGAAAAGGCTACACCAATTACGAACAAATCCTTGATAAATTGGCCAACGCAAGTTGGGATAGAGTTTTTGTGATTTATGATGCGATTGCAATGGGAATTCCACTTTCGAGAATACACGAAATCACCAAAATCGATATGTGGTTCTTGAAGCAATATGAAGAACTGTATTTATTAGAAAAAGAGATTTCTAACTACACTATTGATACGCTTCCGAAAGAATTGCTTTTAGAAGCCAAACAAAAAGGCTACGGAGACAGACAAATTGCTCATATGTTGAATTGTCTGGAAAGTCAGGTTCACAATAAACGTGACCAGATGAATATCAACAGAGTATATAAATTGGTTGATACTTGTGCAGCCGAATTTATCGCTCAAACCCCTTATTATTATTCCACTTTTGAAGCTGAAATCGAAAAGCCGGACGGAACTCGTTATGTTTCTAACGAAAGTGTGGTTTCGGATAAAAAGAAAATTGTGGTTTTGGGGTCAGGTCCTAACCGAATCGGACAGGGAATTGAGTTTGATTATTCGTGTGTACACGGGGTTTTGGCAGCCAAAGAATGTGGTTACGAAACCATTATGATTAACTGTAATCCAGAAACGGTTTCGACTGATTTCGACACAGCTGATAAATTGTATTTCGAGCCTGTTTTCTGGGAACATATTTACGATATTATTCAACACGAAAAACCAGAAGGTGTTATCGTTCAGTTAGGAGGACAAACCGCTTTGAAATTAGCTGAAAAATTAGACAAATACGGAATCAAAATCATCGGAACGAGCTTTGATGCACTCGATTTAGCAGAAGACAGAGGACGTTTTTCAACCCTTTTGGAAGAATTAAATATTCCGTTTCCGAAATTCGGAGTAGCTGAAACAGCAGACCAAGCCTCGAAATTAGCAGATGAGTTAGATTTTCCGCTTTTGGTGCGTCCGTCTTATGTGTTAGGAGGTCAGGGAATGAAAATCGTCATCAACAAACAAGAATTAGAAGAACACGTTATTGATTTGCTACGTCAGATTCCGAATAACAAATTGCTTTTAGACCATTATTTGGACGGAGCAGTTGAGGCAGAAGCTGATGCGATTTGTGATGGAGAAAATGTGTATATCATCGGAATTATGGAACACATTGAGCCTTGCGGAATTCACTCGGGAGATAGCAATGCAACACTTCCGCCTTTTAATTTAGGAGAATTTGTGATGCAACAGATTAAAGACCATACCGTAAAAATTGCAAAAGCGTTGAAAACGGTCGGTCTTATCAATATTCAGTTTGCTGTAAAAGATGATACGGTTTATATCATCGAAGCCAACCCAAGAGCCTCGAGAACAGTTCCGTTTATTGCAAAAGCGTACGGAGAACCGTATGTGAACTATGCAACCAAAGTAATGCTGGGAGAGAAAAAAGTAACGGACTTTAATTTCAATCCGCAACTAAAAGGATATGCCATCAAACAACCGGTATTCTCATTCAATAAATTCCCAGGAGTAAACAAAAAACTAGGACCAGAAATGAAATCAACCGGAGAGAGCATATTGTTTATCGACAGCTTAAAAGATGATGCTTTCTACGAATTATATGCAAGAAGAAAAATGTATTTGAGTAGGTAGTTTTAATAGGTAGTGTTCAGTTTACAGTGAACAAGAGTTGTTTAAAATACCAAACCTAATCAGTTTTACTTATTAGGTTTGGTATTTTAAATTTTGGTTAAATTGGTTTATACTATTAAAATAGTATGAATAATTAAGTTAATTGTTATAGCTTTGTCAACTAAATTTAAAAAAAATCACTATGAGAAATTTATTTTTAATTCTTTTATTAGCTTTTTCAAGCATTGTAAAATCTCAAAGCATCCAATCTGAAAGTATCAATTTTCAAGTAGCAAAACTTCCTGAAGTTTCTGTTGCTGAAAGCTCAAGAACTTTTAATGTTACCGTTACTTCTCCTTACAGTCTGACCACAGAGCAAGTAATACATCAATCTAAAATCGACCATCAAGAAGATTTAGATAATTATGATAATACGGTTGAAGAAAGTGAACGTGCTTATCAGGTAGCTCTAAATAACTATGCAGAAGACGAAAAAAAAGCTAAAGAAAAATTTGAAGCAGAAGAAGCAGCATTTAAAAAGTTGTCTCTTTTAGAAAGAATGGCATTGATAGATCAAAAGAAAAATCCTAAATTAACATTGCCAACAAGACCTGTATATCACAAACCGGCTCCTCCTGTATATAGAGAACCGAATTTGAACCAGTTTATAATCGTGGATAATAATGTGTTAGCATCAAAAATTAATGTTCAGGGATTCAAAAAAACAACAAAATCTTATTTGGATATTTCTGTTAATATAGAAGCTGTTAATTTTCAGGATAATGCAGGTCAAAGTTATGCGAATCAACCTACAACAATTGTAGTAAAAGAAAACGGTGAAGAAAAAGTAAATGAAACTTTTTTTCAGGAATTCAAGTTTATAGCCTCTTCTCCTACTAATAGTATCAACAAAACCTCTCAAGAAAAAATCCATTTAGATAAGGTAATTGCTTTTGTAAATACATTTTTAAACAATCGTTACGGGTATGGAGCAATAGGGAAAACCGTAAAAATCGAATCTGTAAAAAACAGCAAAAATAAGTATGATGATTTAGAAAAAGCTCATATATACATAACAACCAATCTCAAAAAACTACAACCTGAAGAAAATTCTAAAATAAACGAAGTTGCCTTCGAAGGAATAAAAAAAGGTACTGATATTTGGGAACAAACACTTCAAAAAATTGAATATAAAAATGCGAAAAGTGATTTTAATTCAAAAATTGCAAGGTTTATTTTCATGAATTATATAAGACTTAATTTAGCTTTGGATAATAAACAACAAGCTGAAAAATATCTAAACCAATTACAGGAAAACCTTATTGATATTAAGTTGTCAAGCAGTGAGGAACGTGAATTAAACCAATTAGAAAGTGAAATTTATAAAAGAAACTAAAATACTATGAAAAATTTATTAACTGTTATAGCTGTTTGTTTTTTACAAATAACCTTTGCACAACTTGACCATAGATGGAGTGAAAAGTTTGATTTTGACACAGATAATGAACAAGACGTGAAGTTTATATTAACCGATAATTATAATCACTATTTGTTTAGTGCTTCGAATTCTTACGGTTTGGTAGGTAATAATAGTGTTAAAATCAGAAAATTTGACCAAACAAGTCAGTTGTTGGATACCTACACGTATAATTTTCCGAAAATTGACAATAATACAGGAACATTACATAATTATCTGGGTTCTTTTGAATTAGATGTTAACCGATTTGTATTTGTTACTGAAAGTTATTTTGGTAAATCAAAGAAAAAAGAAGTTCACTATCATTTATTTGACAAAACGACTTCACAATTTACAACTACACTTATTGGGTCTTATCCTATTGAATCCAATATGAAATCGGGAACTACAGTTTTTGCAGTTTCAGAAAACAAAGGTTATTTCGGAGTTTCTTATCAACAACATTCGGTTAGAAAAGAACCAAATACAAATTATATTACTGTTGTTGATAGTAAAAGTTTAAACGTAGCTTGGAAAAAAGAAGCTACATTTTCTGATAATTATTATGAAAGAGCTTTTACTGTTACTAATTCAGGAAAGGCTATTTTACTTCGAGGAGCTAATGGTTTTAAATTACATAATTATCTCGTTGAAGTATCTTCTCAAGAACAAAGAAAATTAGAATTAAGCGAAGAAATACAGCTACATAGCCCAAAAGCTATTTCTATCGGAGAAGAAGAATATTTGATTGATTTTAACCATAAAACCAAAGGAGTCAGAGCAGGAGATTATGACCAATTTTTGTTGTATGACTTGAAAAAAGGTACAATAGTAAAAAATAATCCGATTAAAATATATAACTCTGTTAAGAATGTCAAAGAGGTTGTTTTCCGTAAAATAAATATTCAGAATGACGAAATTCACATATTTACAGAATGTAAATACCAATCGGGAACAGTAGCAAAGAAAACAAATCCGATGAGTACTACTGCATTTAATGAACCTTTGTATGGTTATGGCTACGGACATCTTATTGTTTTGTCTTTTAACGGAGAAATAAAGCAGGTAAAAACCTTAACTACTCCTCAAAATACACAATCTCGTCCAGAGTTGTTCCATTCGTATGGACTGTTAAATATTCAAGGAAATTATTGTATAAAGATTGATTCGGGAGTTTCTAAAATAAATCTTGACAAGAATGATGAGGTTATTTATACCCAAAGAAATATTTCAAAAGACCCTTATATCTATGAAACCAATTTTGTAAATCAGTTGAGTTTCTATACTTCGGACAGTAAAAGACTAATTATAGCACGTGTGAAAGATAATAAAATGTCTTTGATTAGTATTTTTAATTTTCCGGATAAGAATTAATTACGACTACAGATTCTATATAAAGAGGAAATCTTAACACTGTAAGGTTTCCTCTTTTTTTGTTTAACATAAAAGTCATTATCTTTGTTAGATGCAGTTATCGGTTGTCATTCTTAATTATAATGTACGTTATTTTTTGGAGCAATGTCTTTGGAGTGTTCAAAAAGCTCTTGAAGGTATTGATTCCGAGATTATTGTTGTAGATAATGCTTCGAAAGATGACAGTTGCGAAATGGTCAAAAAACTTTTTCCTGATGTTATTCTTATCGAAAACACAGAAAACACAGGTTTTCCGAAAGGAAATAACATCGGAGTAGCCCGAGCCAAAGGAAAATATTTGTGTATTCTGAATCCTGATACGGTTGTTTCGGAAGATACGTTTACCAAACTTTTGGAATTTTCCGAAGCTCAAGAAAACCTCGGAATTGTAGGCTGTAAGCTCATTGACGGAACGGGAAATTTTTTGCCCGAGAGTAAAAGAAATGTTCCAACTCCGAAGATTTCACTTCTGAAAATGCTCGGAAAATCGGATAAATATTATGCCAATCATCTGTCTGAAAACCAAATCGGAAAAGCAAGTGTTTTTGTCGGAGCTTTTATGTTTGTCGAAAGGCAAAAATATCTTGATTTAAAAGGTTTTGACGAAGATTTTTTTATGTACGGAGAAGATATTGATTTGTCTTACCGATTTTTACAAAACGGATTTGATAATTATTATTTCGGAGAAACAGCGATAATCCATTACAAAGGAGAAAGCACAAACAAAGATAAAGTGTATCTGAAACGCTTTTACGGAGCAATGAAAATCTTTTATAAAAAGCATTTCAAAACGAATTTTCTGTTTGATTTACTGACGAATATCGGAATTAAAGTATTTTCTTTTCTGAATGATAATCAAGAACTTCCAACCGAAAAAATACGACCCGAAAGATATGTTCTTATCTCTGAAAACAAAAGTTTAAGAACATTTTTGAGTCAGAAAATGCTCAAGGATATAGATTTGATTTCAGATTATAAAAAATACAATTTCAACCTTTTGAGCAAAGATAAAATAGAAATAATTTTTGATAATTCGTTTATATCCAATAAAGAAATTATAGAATTTATTCAGCAGTATAAAGATCAAAATTTAACGTTTAAGATTAAGCCCAAAAACGCAAATTTTATCATCGGGAGCAACAGCAAAAACGACAAAGGAGAGGTTTATTGTTTTTGAGTATTAAGACCGAAAACGGAAAACTAACGACTAATTCTCCCAACCGAAAAGCCCTTTTTCTTTGATAAGTTCGGCAACTCCTTCGGGTAGCATTTCTTCCCAACCGGATTCTTTGTTGGAAATCATTTTCAGCACTTGTCGGGAGAAAATGGTCAAATGGTCTTTTTCAATATCGGTAATATCGAGAACTTTTCCGTTGAATTTGAAAAAGTTATAAAGCTCTTTCATTCTCGGGTGGACTTTCATATTTTCAGAATTGATAATAGTTCCGTCTTCGTCAAGCATCGGATAGAGGAAAACTTTTAAATCTCTGAAGAATAATTTTCCGAAAGCCTCCAAAATTCCACCTGATAAGTGTCTGTAATATTTTTCGTCAAACACATCAATCAAATTCGGAACTCCCATAGCAATTCCCATACGGGCTTTGGTATATTCAGAGAAATATTCGACTACGCGATAATATTCCTGAAAGTTCGAAATCATTACGTTTTGTCCTAAAGAACAAAGCAATTCGGCTCTGTCCATAAAATCTTTTTCGTCAATTTCTCCGTCCGAACGCAGGTTAGAAAGTGTAATTTCAAAAACCACAATAGTATTTTCTTTATCCACTTTCTTTTCTTCGATAAACATTTCGTACGACTTTTTGTACATATCCATATTTACCTCTGTAACAGGACGGAAACTTCCTCTCAAAACCAAAATATTTTTTCTGTACAGTACATTGGCAGGAAGTACGTTTATCGCATCAGAATTAAACATAACGGCTTCTGTCATTCCGTTTTTCACGAGTTGCAAACTCATTAGTCGGTTGTCCACATCTTTAAAAAGCGGACCTGAAAAGTTTATGGTATCAATTTCCAAGCGGTCTTTCGAGAGGTGGTCGTACAGATATTTAAGCAGTTTTTTCGGATTATTGTATTTGTAGAAAGCTCCGTAAATCAGGTTTACTCCCAAGATTCCGAGTGTTTCCTGTTGCAGATGAACGTCATTTTCTTTAAAACGAACGTGAAGAACAATTTCATTATAATCTTGTTCAGGCTCGATTTGGTATTTGATTCCGACCCAACCGTGTCCTTTGAATTGTTTGGCAAAATCAATGGTAGCAACGGTATTGGCAAAAGTGAAAAACAGTTTATTCGGGTGTTTTATCCTATTAAGGCGTTTTTCAACAAGGGCCATTTCGTGTGACAACATCTTTTTCAGACGAGATTCGGTTACGTAACGTCCGTCATTTTCTTCCCCGTAAATATCATCACTAAAGTCTTTGTCATAGGCAGACATAGCTTTTGCAATGGTTTTTGAAGAACCTCCTGCTCTAAAAAAGTGTCTTACGGTTTCCTGTCCTGCACCGATTTCGGCAAAAGTTCCGTAAATATTGTTGTTTAAATTGATGCGAAGTGCCTTATCTTCAATAGAAGGAACGCTTTCAATTTTTCTGTCACCTTTAAGAATGATTTCTTCGTTTATCAACTCTATCATAATCCCGCTAAAAATATTTGACAAAGTTATGAAATAAGCCTGTTTTTCTCAAGGAATAATTATAAATTTGTGTAAAATTACAGAATTATTGTTTTGAAAGTATATTTTTTGGGTACAGGCACATCACAGGGGATTCCTATAATCGGGAGCAAACACCCTGTATGCTTTAGTAACGATCACAAAGATAAGAGGTTACGGGTTTCAGTTTGGGTTACTTGGGACGATTATTCGTATGTGATAGATTGCGGTCCTGATTTCCGTCAGCAGATGCTTACGAGTGGTTGCTCCAAACTGGACGGAGTCCTTTTTACGCACGAACACGCAGACCATACAGCAGGGTTAGACGATATTCGTCCGTTTTGCCACAGACAGGGAAAACTCCCTGTTTACTTACATAAGCGAGTTTTGGATTCTCTGCAAAGGCGTTTTGATTATATCTTTGAAACGGAAGACCGCTATCCCGGAGCTCCCGAAGTCAAGCCTTTTGTGATTGAAGAAAATAAAAATTTTACTATCGGAAATATAGAGGTCATTCCGATAAATGTATTGCACGGAAAATTGTCTATTTTTGGTTTTCGCATCAAAGATTTTGTCTATATCACCGATGCTAAAGAAATTGAAAAGCAGGAAGAAGAAAAGCTAAAAGGAGTAAAAGTTTTGGTTATCAATGCACTTCGTGAAGAACCACACGATTTACATTTTTCGCTTAGGGAAGCCCTTGAATTTATCGAAAGAGTAAAACCCGAAAGAGCTTATCTGACCCATATCAGTCCGATGTTGGGTTTTCACGAAGAAGTGCAAAAAACCTTACCTGAAAACGTGTTTTTGGGGTATGATAACTTGGTAGTCGAATTATAAATCACAGATTATACAATTCACATCGTAATTCGTAATTTTTAATTCGTAATTTAAAAACTAAATATATGAAAAGAATCTATTTGTATTTGCTTATTTTTTCAGTTTTACTGAATGTGTTTACTTATATGTATTTTACCAAAAAAGCAAAGTTCGAATCGGAAAAGGAACATAAAAAAGAACAGAAAGTAGCTGATAAACAAGCTGTTATTGATTCGCTTGAAATCAAGATTTTTGAGATGTCACATTATACGTTAGGCGGAAACGGTGCTGCACAGGACTATGTAGAAAAATATTTTGACGGATACAGCCTTGAAAAAATAAGGGATTCTATATTGGAATTAAACCATCAAAAAGGAGGAAACCCTTTGATGGATTATGATTCTCCTGAAGATAAGTTTATTATCAGCAGAATGGAGTTTATGAATCACAGATGGATTTTGGCTGATTTTGACAATTCTGAATTGGGAGGACAGTTGCTGATTCGTTATTACCTCAATAATGACGGAACTTATGAACTTAAAACTCTTGACAGAGCTTTTTATCTGCCGAAACCTCAAATCGGAGAATAATGGCAAATACTTTTGGAAAAATATTCAGACTGACCACTTTTGGTGAATCCCACGGAAAAGCATTGGGAGGAATAATTGACGGCTGTCCGA
Organism: uncultured Flavobacteriaceae bacterium; assembly: GCA_934675205.1. Taxonomy (GTDB): domain Bacteria; phylum Bacteroidota; class Bacteroidia; order Flavobacteriales; family Flavobacteriaceae; genus Flavobacterium. The sequence continues at coordinate 332,627 of CAKUPQ010000002.1, forward strand.
GTGGATTAGAACTTGATTTTGAGGTAATTCAGAACGAACTCAACCGAAGAAAACCCGGACAATCCAAAATTGTAACCCAACGAAAAGAATCCGATAAAGTGGAATTTTTAAGCGGAATTTTTGAGGGAAAAACCACAGGAACTCCCATCGGGTTTATTATCGAAAACGAAGACCAAAAATCGAAAGATTATTCACATATTCAAGATGTTTACAGACCTTCACACGCAGATTTTACGTATGACAAAAAGTACGGAATCCGTGATTACAGGGGAGGAGGCAGAAGTTCGGCTCGGGAAACTGCAAGTAGAGTAGTAGCAGGAGCTATTGCAAAACAACTTATTCCGAACATTAAAATCAATGCTTTTGTTTCGAGTGTAGGAGAAATATTTATCAATAAACCTTATCAGGCTTTGGATTTTTCATTAACCGAAACCAATGATGTCCGTTGTCCCGATTTGGAAAGTGCTCAAAAAATGGAAGCACTAATCAAAGAGGTCAAAAAACAAGGAGATACGGTTGGAGGAACGATAACCTGTGTGGTTCAAAACGTCCCGATTGGTTTAGGAGAACCTGTTTTTGATAAATTACATGCTGTTTTAGGAAGTGCGATGCTGTCAATAAATGCGGTAAAAGGTTTTGAATACGGAAGTGGTTTTTGCGGAGCAAAGATGAAAGGTTCGGAGCACAACGATTTATTCAATCCGGACGGAACCACGCAAACTAACTTGTCAGGAGGAGTTCAAGGAGGAATCTCAAACGGAATGGATATTTATTTTAGAGTAGCTTTTAAACCTGTGGCTACTTTATTACAAAGCCAAACCACGATAGACAAAGACGGGAATGTTGTAGAAATGCTCGGAAGAGGAAGACACGATGCCTGTGTTGTTCCGAGAGCTGTTCCGATTGTAGAAGCGATGACTGCAATGGTTTTGGCTGATTTTGTTTTGTTGGATAGAGCAGCCAGATAATATTTATAAAAAAAATCTACTGTTATGGTAATTCCAAAAACAGTAGATTTAAACAAATTTAAATTAGTTTATTGTTTAGATTTGGCATCTTCACGAAGCTCCTTTTTGGCTTCTTGTCCTTCTTTTTTGATTTCTCTCTTGGCTTCTTTTACATCGCTTTTAAGCTCTTTTTTAGCTTCTTTCACTTCTTTTTTCTCTTTTCTGATTTCAGCTTTTTCTTCTCTGTTGGCTTTGATGTCTTCTTTTTTAGCCTGAATGTCTTCTTTAGTGTTTTCGACAGCCTTATTGATGTCTTCTTTTACAGACTTGGCTGTTTCGTTGATTTGCTCTTTAGTGTTTTCTGCTCTTTTTTCAAGTGTTTTTTCTTCTTGTGCAAAAGCTGTCGTCCCGATTGCAATTGCAATTATTAATAATAACTTTTTCATTTTATTTAAGTTTTAAAGGTTAACTACTGATAATAAAACAATATATATGCCTTTTTAAAATTTGTAGATGTAAAATGTTTGAAATCAGCTTTAAAACGTAGGGTTTTCAGTTGTTTTTATAAATATTTCTATACAAATACAAATTGCCGACTTTTCTACATTTTTCCACATTTTATTATTGTGAGGTACCCCAATAGAAGGAATTTTTCATGGTGATTTATATCCGTAAAAAATCTATCTTTGTTACTTTGTAAAAAATTAAGAATAATGGAGTTTATTTATGGAACGTGGCCTTGGTATGTATCAGGGGCATTAATGGCAGTAGTAATGTTGCTGCTTGTGTATTTTGGAAAATCTTTCGGGATGTCATCAAACTTACGAACGCTTTGTTCGATAGGAGGAGCAGGTAAGTTCTCCGATTTTTTTCGACCTAATTGGAGAGAGCAAAAATGGAATCTGATTGTGGTTTTAGGAGCAATGATAGGTGGATTTATAGCCTATAATTATCTTTCGGACGGAAGCGGAGTAAATTTGAATCCACAAACCATAACCGAGTTACAAGCTATGAATATTGAAGCTCCTAACGGAAAATTATTACCAGAGATGTTTGCAGGAGAAGATGCACTGAAAGATCCAAAGACGATTGCTATTCTTTTGATTGGTGGTGTTTTGGTTGGTTTTGGAACCCGATATGCCGGAGGTTGTACAAGCGGACATGCTATTTCGGGATTGAGCAATTTGCAGTTGCCTTCGCTTATTGCGGTTATCGGATTTTTTATCGGAGGACTTGTGATGTCGTGGTTTCTTTTACCTTTAATTTTCTAATGTTATGAATTATCTTAAATTTTTATTAGTAGGAATCGTTTTCGGGATTGTAATGGTAAAATCAGAGGCAGTTTCGTGGTACAGAATATATGAAATGTTTCATTTTCAGTCGTTTCATATGTACGGAATTATCGGTACAGCAGTTGTGTTAGGAACCATTGGAGTACAATTTCTGAAGAAAAAGAATATCAAGGATTTTGCAGGAAATCCTATTCACATAGAGCCGAAAGAAAAAGGAGTTGTTCGTTATTTAATCGGAGGAGGTTTGTTCGGATTGGGTTGGGGATTGGTCGGAACTTGTCCGGGACCTATTTTTGTGCTTATCGGAGCAGGATTTTATCCTGTAATTATCATTCTGGTTGGAGCATTATTCGGAACTTTCCTTTACGGATTGCTCAAAGATAAATTACCTCACTAAAAAAATCACAAGTGAAAAACTATTCAATTCGGACATATACTTCTGATGATTTCGATTTATGGAACAACTTTATAGCGAAAGCTAAAAATGCGACTTTCCTTTTTCATCGGAATTTTATGGACTATCACCAAGATCGTTTTGAGGATTTTTCGCTGTTGGTTTTTGACGAAAATAAATTAGTAGCTGTTGTTCCTGCTAATCGAGTGGGAGCGGAGCTACATTCACACCAAGGTTTAACTTATGGAGGTTTGGTTGTTGAAAAAATAACCAAATTACAGGAGTTTATCTTTATTTTTGAAAGTGTTTGTGCCTTTTTAAAATCGAATTTTAAAAAGGTTTATTTTAAAGTTCTTCCCGCTATTTATACCCAAAACTTTGCTGACGAACTTTTGTATGTGATGTTTTTGAAAGAAGCAAAACTATACCGTAGAGACACACTTTCGGTCATTGATTATCAGCAAGATATTGCTATTTCATCCAAACGAAAATACGAAATCCGAAAAGGAAAAAAACACAATCTACAAATAAAACAAACGAATGATTTTTCGGAGTTTTGGAACGAGATTCTCATTCCGAATTTACAGAACAAACACAATACAAATCCAGTTCATTCGTTAGAAGAAATAACACGTTTACAAACTTATTTTCCTGAAAATATCAAGCAGTATAATGTTTATTTTGAAGGAAAAATCATAGGCGGAACTACCGTTTTTGAAACGGATAATGTGGTTCATATTCAGTATATTTCAAGTAATGAATTGCGAAGTAAAACCGGAAGTATAGATTATCTGTTTGATTTTTTGATTGATAAATATGCGGCTGAAAAAAGATTTTTCGACTTCGGAATTTCTAACGAAAACAACGGAAAAACTTTAAACGAAGGATTGTTGTATTGGAAAGAAAGCTTTGGAGCAAAAACTGTAGTACAAGACTTTTACGAATTAGACTTGACTTAAAATATGATAAAATTTCTCGATTTACATAAAATCAACCGACCTTACGAAGCTGAATTCCAACAGCAATTCCAACAGTTTTTAGATAAGGGATGGTATATTTTGGGTGAAAACGTAAGGCATTTCGAAAAAGAGTTCGCTACCTATTGCGGAACGAAACATTGCATCGGAGTTGCCAACGGTTTAGACGCTTTGATTCTGATTTTCAGAGCTTATAAACAGCTCGGAAAACTGCAAAAAGGTGACGAAGTTATCGTTCCTGCTAATACCTATATTGCCTCGATTATTGCGGTTTTGCAGAATGATTTAGTTCCGGTTTTGGTTGAGCCGAATATCGAAACGTACAATATAAATCCCAACGAAATCGAAAAGCATATCACCTCCAAAACCAAAGCTATTTTGCATGTTCATCTGTACGGACAATTATGTGATATGAAAGCTATTAACGAAATTGCTAAAAAGCACAATTTGTTAGTTATCGAAGATGCAGCACAAGCTCACGGAGCTTTTGAAGGAGGAAAAGCAGGAAATTTGTCTGATGCTTCTGGATTTAGTTTTTATCCAGGAAAAAATTTAGGTGCTTTGGCAGATGCAGGGGCAATTACAACTAATAATGATGAATTGGCAAAAATAATATTTTCATTGAGAAATTATGGTTCTCAAAAAAAATACGAAAATGAGTTTGTCGGTCTAAACTCCCGTTTAGACGAAATTCAGGCTGCTTTTTTAAGAGTGAAGCTCAAAGATTTAGACCAGCACAATCAAAAAAGGAGGGAAGTTGCCAAGCGTTATTTATCGGAAATTAAAAATCCAAAAATTGTACTTCCGTATTATAACGGTTCAGAAAATCACGTTTTTCATTTGTTTGTTATCCGTACCGAAAACCGAGAAAAACTACAATCTTATTTGCTTAAGAATAACATAGAAACGCTTATCCATTACCCGATTCCTCCTCATAAACAACAGGCAATGAAAGCTTTTTCGCACTTATCACTTCCGATAACCGAACAAATTCACAATCAAGTGTTGAGCATCCCGATAAGTCCTGTTTTGACTGATGAGGAAATCTCGAAAGTTATCAATATTTTGAATAATTACGAATAAACAGTTCAACAAATAAACGATTCAACATTTTGAAACTGATAACATCCATATTTCAAAATCCTGTTTTCAAAATCACTTCTATAAATAGTGTAAGTGTTTTGATTCGTATGGTTACGGGGCTTATTTCGACTTCGGTTGTGGCTAAAATTTTAGGACCGAGTGGAGTGGCTTTACTTGGAAATTTACGAAATTTCATCACTTCGTTAGAAACGATTTCGGTATTGGGGTTAAACAACGGAATCGTAAAATATGTAGCGCAATACAACAAAGACGAAAACGAACTTAAAAAAATCATTTCAACAGTTTTTTGGACACTTTTGGGAGCTTCGTTTTTGGTTGCTATCCCTTTGTTTTTCTTTTCAAATTACTGGAATACAGTAGTTTTTGGAAATGAATTTGATTTTTCGATGGTCTTTAGAGTAACCGCTCTGACCATACCACTTTTTGCTTTAAATATTTTTTTGATTGCCATAATAAATGGTTTGTCGGAATTCAAAAAAGTAATTTACATCAATATTGTAGGGAATCTTCTCGGATTCGGATTTACGATTTTTATGGTGCTGCAATACGGAATTAACGGAGCTTTGCTGGCTATGGCTTTTGTTCCTGCTATTTTGTTTGTAGTAAGCTGGTTTTGGATTTCGAAATCACTTGATTTAAAACGATACATCAAAAAAGGATTGTATGATTTTTCGGTTATCAAGAGCCTTTCAGAATATTCGTTAATGGCTTTTGTTTCGGCTTTTTGCCTTCCGATTATCATTATGAAAATCAGAATGAATGCTATCGATACAGTCGGAATCGAAAATGCAGGAAATTGGGAAGCGATGAGGAGATTATCCTATTTTTATATGACTTTTGTTTCGACTTTACTGACTGTTTATTTCTTTCCGAAACTTGCTCAATCTCAATCGGGAAAAGAAACACAATCTGTGTTTTTTGACTATTACAAAAGTGTAATTCCGATGTTTGTAATGGGAGGTTTGATTTTGTATTTTTTAAGAGATATTTTTATTACCCTTATTTATTCGGAGCGGTTTTTAGTGCTTTCGGATTTGTTTTTGTGGCAGTTAGCAGGAGATTTTTTCAAGGTTTGTTCGCTTATTTTGGGCTATCAGTTTTATGCCAAAAAAATGACGGTTGCCTTTCTGTCAACCGAAATTTTCTCTATTGCAGTGCTTTATTTTTCAAGTGATTATCTGATGAAAGTTTACGGAACACAAGGGCTTGTAATGGCACATTTCGTCACGTATCTGATTTACTTTTTTGCACTTTTGGGAATGTTCAGAAAAGTGATTTTTGGTCGCAGTTTTTAGACCCAAATCCAATAAAAATTATTTTTGAGCTGTAATAATGGTATGAATTTCAGAGGAAGTATAATCAACTTTAAAGGATTTCAGAATTTTAAAATTATTTTTCGATAGATTTGATTCCAAAAAATCGGAATTATAGTAGTGAAAATAAACTCTGTTTCCGTTACTTCCTGTTTTAAATTCAGAGTTTTCGGAATTTCCTTCAACAAAGCTCAAATAAAGAACTCCTTTTTCGTTAAGTAAATCAGAACAATCCGAAATGAATTGCTGGGTTTCCGAAGGAGTTAAATAAGGAATACAGAATCCACAAATTATTCCGTCAAATTTTTGTTTCAGACTGCTTATCTTTTTTGAATTCAAAACCTGAAATTTTGCTTTCGGATTGTTTTGCTTTGCAAGTTCAATCATATTGGGAGCATAGTCAATTCCCGTTATTTTATAGCTCGGGTTTTTAGACAAAAGATATTTTGTGATATTCCCAGGACCACAGCCAATATCCAAAACAGAGGCATTTTCGTTAGAAATAACAGCACAGAAATAGTCATAAGTTGTGTTGTACAAATCCAAATCCATGAATTTTTCCTGATAGAGCTTCGCAATATTATTCCACGTTTCTGATGTTTCTTTTTCTTTGTCTGATTCCATAAGAACAAATGTAGTTTATATTGTTGAATTTACGAAGTTATCTATTTTCTTTTCTCTTTGTTCTTTTCTCTAAAAATGAGTACCTTTGTACAATTAGAATTATTCTGTTTTTAAATAATGAAATTAGATAGAAAAGAAATACTCAAAGCTCTTGAAACGATAACCGTAGCAGGAGAAGGGAAAAATATGGTCGAAAGTGGAGCCGTTCAGAATGTGATTACTTTCGGAGATGAAGTAGTGGTTGATTTGGTGCTTACCACACCTGCCTTGCACATCAAGAAAAGAGCGGAGGTTGATGTGATGAAAGCCATTCAGGATTTGGTTTACGAAAAAGCGAAAATTAAAGTAAACATCAAGGTTGAAGCTCCCGAAAAGCCTGAAATCAAAGGAAAGGCAATACCCGGAATTTCAAACATCATAGCAGTAGCATCAGGAAAAGGTGGAGTAGGAAAATCGACTATGACCGCTAATTTGGCTGTTGCTTTATCAAAAATGGGATTCAAGGTCGGAGTACTTGATGCAGATATTTACGGGCCTTCGATGCCTATAATGTTTGATGTGGAGCGAGAACGACCGCTTTCGGTTATGGTTGACGGAAAATCAAAAATGCAACCGATTGAAAATTATGGAGTTAAAATTTTATCTATCGGGTTTTTTACCCAACCGAATCAGGCTGTAATCTGGAGAGGACCGATGGCCGGAAAGGCTTTAAGTCAGATGATTTTTGATGCAGATTGGGGAGAATTGGATTTTATGCTGATAGATTTACCTCCCGGAACAGGAGATATTCACTTGTCGATTATGCAGAATCTTCCACTTACGGGAGCTGTAGTGGTAAGTACACCTCAAAATGTGGCTTTGGCTGATGCTAAAAAAGGAGTGGCAATGTTCAGGCAAGAAAGTATCAACGTTCCCGTTTTGGGAATTGTCGAAAATATGGCTTATTTCACTCCCGAAGAATTGCCTGAAAACAAATATTATATTTTCGGAAAAGAAGGAGCAAGACATTTGGCAGAGGATTTAGACGTTCCGTTTTTGGGAGAAATTCCGATTGTTCAGAGTATCAGAGAAGCAGGAGATTACGGACATCCGGCTGCTTTGCAAGAAAATTCTCCACTTGCAATAGCCTTTGAAGAATTAGCCCGAAACGTAGCCGAACAGGTAGTTTTGCGAAATGAAAGTCTGCCACCTTCGGAAGCAATTAAGATAACAACAATGGCAGGTTGCTCTGCTGTTAAGAAATAGTATTCAGTCGAGTTTTCAGTTTTCAGTATGTCAGTTCGAGTAGCGAAGTGAAACGTAGCATATCGAGAACAACTTTAAACCTTAAACAAAATAAACTTTAAACAAATTTTAAAGTATGAATTCAGAACAAATAAAACAAAACGTAGAAAAAGCACTTGACGAAATTCGTCCGTTTTTGAACTCGGACGGAGGAGATATTACGTTAATTTCCATTGAAAACGACAAGATTGTAAATGTTCGTTTGGAGGGAGCTTGTGGAGATTGCAATTTGAGTTTTTCTACAATGAAAGCAGGAGTTGAAACCACGATTAAAAAGTACGCTCCTCAAATCGAACAGGTTGTAAATGTAGCTTAATTTATTTCAGCAAATTTTCCTTAAATCTGATTTTAGTCATAAAAAAACTTATCAGATTATCGGAAATTTGTACCCGAAAAATAACTCCGACAGCTTTCAAAATGTTGTTGGAGTTTAAACAATAAATAATGATTTCAACAGATATACTTATCATCGGAGCAGGACCAACAGGATTGTTTGCTGTTTTCGAGGCAGGATTGCTAAAACTAAAATGTCATATTATTGATGCACTTCCTCAACCGGGAGGGCAGTTATCAGAACTCTATCCGAAAAAGCCTATTTTTGATATTCCGGGTTATCCGAGTGTTGGAGCTCAGGAATTGGTTGATAATTTGATGGAACAAATCAAACAGTTTCAACCTGGATTCACTCTGAATGAAAAAGCCGAAACTATCGAAAAACAGGAAGACGGAACTTTTATCGTAACTACCGATAAGGGAACACAACACCACGCAAAGGCAGTCGCTATTGCAGGAGGATTAGGGAGTTTCGAGCCGAGAAAACCCATTATCGAAGATTTGGAATTCTACGAAGATAAAGGCGTGGAATATTTCGTGAAAAATCCCGAACAATTCCGAGATAAGAAGATTGTAATTGCAGGAGGAGGGGATTCTGCCTTGGATTGGAGTATTTTTTTGGCTGATGTAGCAAAAGAGGTTACATTGGTGCATAGACGTAACGAATTTAGAGGAGCTTTGGATTCGGTTGAGAAAGTACAGGAACTGAAAAAATTAGGAAAAATAAACCTGATTACTCCTGCCGAAGTTATAAAACTCAACGGAGCCGAACATTTGGAGTCGTTGGTAGTAGAGATTAATGGAGCGAATATGACTATTGAGGCGGATTATTTTATTCCGCTTTTCGGACTTACTCCAAAACTCGGACCTATCGCTAACTGGGGATTGGAAATCGAAAAAAATGCAATTGTTGTGAATAATGCGTTGGATTACCAAACCAATATCGAGGGAATTTACGCTATTGGAGATATAAACATTTATCCGGGAAAATTAAAGCTGATTTTGTGTGGTTTCCACGAAGCTACGCTTATGTGTCAAAGTGTTTATAATAAACTGAATCCGGGTAAAAAATATGTATTGAAATACACAACTGTTTCGGGAGTTGACGGATTTGACGGAACTCGAAAAGAAGCTGAAAAAGCAGTGGTGAAAGCTATTGAATAGTTATGAGTTTTTAGTTCTAAATCAACTCAATACTCATAACTCAACACTCATAACTTTAAAAATGTCAGACGTAACCATTCACATCACAGACAGAAACGGAATCCGCCATACGGTAGAGGCTCCGACTGATATGAATATGAATTTGATGGAGCTTGTTCGTGCTTACGAATTGGCAGAAGAAGGTACTGTCGGAATTTGTGGGGGAATGGCAATGTGTGCTTCGTGTCAATGTTATGTTTTGAACGATGTGGAACTTCCCGAAAAAAACGATGACGAAGAAGCAATGCTTTGGGAAGCGTTTAACGTAAAAGAAAATTCCCGTTTGGGTTGCCAGATTTTCATTACAGAAAATATTGACGGACTTGAAGTTGAATTAGCTCCTGAAGTGTAGGTTTCTTAATTAACAATAATTCTTTTAATAATCACTTCGTTGTCTGTTCTTAATTGAAGTATATACATACCACTGACAAGATTATTGAGTTTTATATTGTGAATAGTGCCTGAATCAAACCCTCCCTGCTGAACGATTTGTCCGACAGAAGTATAAACCGAATAGGTTTTTAAGTCATATCCTGTTATTGTTAGCATATCATTTTTTCGTACAGGGTTGGGGTAAACTTTAATATTGTTTTCAGAGCTTATGTTCTCAACAGACAATATAACATCAGAAAGTAGTTGTGTCGTCCAGCCAAAATCAGTTCCGTTATAGCTCAAACCCGTCAGAGCAACTTTGCCGTCATCAAAAACATATAGTGAAGTAACTGTATCTGTTCCCTCTCCTGACCCGTCATATCGGTAAACTCCGTTTGAATTTCCTGTTTCAGCATCAATTTTTAAAACCACATAATCATAATCTGTTCCTATTCCGTTTTTTTGACTTTGTCCTCCTACATAAATATATCCGTTTTTTAAAGCAATAGTATTACCAATATCTGCATTTAGTTCTCCATACTGATAAAGATTTTGCCATAACAAATTCCCGTTGCTATCGAATTTCAAGGTAAGTATGTCATTATTTGTACTGTTAGGATTATCATTAGGATATTTCCAATATCTTCCTGTTACATAGATATTTCCGTTTTCATCTTGAATGGAGGATTTTATTTCTTCTAAATAAGGATTGAATGAAGGATTTTCCTGATAATATTCAGACCATAAAAGGGTTCCATTCAAATCAAATTTTGAAATTTTATACCAACCGGCAACAACCAACAGATTATTATCTTGTGTTATATAAAAATGTCTGAAACTATTATTAAGAAAAACAGTCGTATTTAGGTTAATGTTGTTGTCTGTATCAATTTTTAAAAGTTTAAAATAAAAGGTTTGATTTGTATTTATTAAATCTTTTCCAAAAAGATATATTTCGTTGTTATAAACAAAATTATTTTCTGACACCCATTCAAATTCTGTGAGTTCATCAAAAACTCTTTCCCAAAGCTGATTCCCGTCTGAATCGTAAGCATACAAACGATTTGACATATCATAATAAACATCATAATCAAAAACATATTTTTGAGCCGTAATGAAAAGAGTGCCATTTTCCGAAACGGATAAAGACCAAGGTTCATAGGAGTGAATACCCGAATCCTGAATCTGTTCAACCCAAATTAAATCTCCGTCTAAAGAATATTTCTGAAAAACAATTTTTGATTTGTTGATGTTGATTGTTTCACTGTTCAAAATATAAAGATAATTTGAGTTATCAATATGATAATCAATGATTTGATTGTTATAAGCCAAATCATCTCCAAAAATCTGTTCAGAAAGAACAGTACCCGAAATATCATATCTTACAATAGCTAACCTTTGTCCGTTAGTTGTATTTTTCTTTCCGACAACCTTAAACGAATTTTCGTTTTCGGGAATAATTTGAGGAGAATTAGAAAAATAAGAATAATAATTTGTTAAATTTACCGAATAATCTTCTGACCACAACAACGGAGATTGAGCATAAACAGCAGTTGCTAATCCAATCAAAATTATAGTAAATATCTTTTTCATTATCTGTAATTTTTTATGCAAAGTACAAAAAATAATTCGAATAACCCCGATTTTTAAACTTGGTACTTTTTTCTTACTTTTGCACGATTCCCATTTTATACGAAAGACAAATGAGTACAGCAAAAAATAAAGAAATTCTATCTTTTGAAGATTTCAAAACAGAAGTTTTAAACGATTATAAAATAGCTTTAATCAGCAGAGAGTGTAGCCTTCTCGGAAGACGTGAAGTACTTACAGGAAAAGCCAAATTCGGAATTTTCGGAGACGGAAAAGAAGTACCACAGTTAGCCATGGCAAAGGCTTTCAAAAACGGAGATTTCCGTTCGGGCTACTATCGTGACCAAACCTTTATGATGGCTATCGGTCAACTGAATATCGAACAGTTTTTTGCAGGATTGTATGGTCATTCAGACATCAATTTTGACCCGATGAGTGCAGGAAGACAAATGGGAGGGCATTTTGCAACACATAGCCTTGACGAAAATGGGAACTGGAAAAACCTGACCCAACAGAAAAATTCAAGCTCGGATATTTCTCCAACTGCAGGGCAAATGCCACGACTTTTGGGCTTGGCTCAAGCCTCTAAAATTTACAGAAATGTTTTGGGAATCGAAAACAAAACCAATTTTTCGATAAACGGAAACGAAGTCGCTTGGGGAACAATTGGAAATGCGAGTACATCAGAGGGATTATTTTTTGAAACGATAAATGCAGCTGGAGTTTTGCAAGTTCCGATGGTTATTAGTGTTTGGGACGACAACTACGGAATTTCCGTACACGCAAGACATCAGACTACCAAAGAAAATATATCGGAAATTCTCAAAGGTTTCCAAAAAGAAAACGATACAAACGGTTACGAAATTTTCCGAGTGAAAGGTTGGGATTATGCAGAACTTGTAGAAACCTACCAAAAAGCAGCCGAAATTGCACGAGAAAATCATATTCCGGTACTGATTCACGTTCAGGAACTTACACAACCGCAAGGACATTCCACTTCGGGTTCGCACGAACGATACAAAAACGAAGAACGATTGCAATGGGAGGCAGATTTTGATTGTATCCGTCAGATGAAACTTTGGATGATTGCATCGGATATCGCATCAGAAGAAGAACTGAACGAAATGCAGGAAGATGTCAAAAAACAAGTTCTTGAAGGTAAGAAAAACGCTTGGAACAATTACTTAAACCCGATAAAAGACGAGCAAAAAGAGTTGGTTTCGTTATTGGAAAAAATTGCCTCTTCAAGCTCAAATAAAGTATTTATCGAAAGTCTTATTTCGGATTTAAAAGCTTCGAAAGAACCAATCCGTAAAGAAATTTTAAGCACAGCCCGAAAAGTTTTACGACTTGTAATTAACGAAAATTCACAAGCGGAATTGTCAAATTGGATTGTTTCGTACAAAGAAAAAATACAACCGAATTTCAGTTCGCATTTGTTTTCCGAGTCGGATGCAACTATTTATTCCGTAAAAGAAGTTACACCTGCTTATGACGAAAATTCAGAAAATGTAGATGCACGGCTTATTATCAGAGATAATTTTGATGCGATTTTCACCAAATATCCCGAAAGTCTGATTTTCGGGGAAGATTCCGGACATATCGGAGATGTAAATCAAGGATTGGAAGGATTGCAGGAAAAATACGGAGAACTTCGGGTAGCAGATGCGGGAATCCGAGAGGCTACTATTCTGGGGCAGGGAATCGGAATGGCTATGAGAGGACTTCGTCCGATTGCAGAAATTCAGTATTTGGATTATTTGCTGTATGCCATTCAGATTATGAGTGATGATTTGGCAACCTTACAATACCGAACCAAAGGAAGACAAAAAGCTCCACTTATCGTAAGAACCCGTGGACACCGATTAGAGGGAATCTGGCATTCGGGTTCTCCTATGGGAATGATTCTCAATGCAATTCGTGGAATTCACGTGCTTGTTCCGAGAAATATGACCAAAGCAGCAGGGTTTTATAACACATTATTACAATCTGACGAACCTGCATTGGTTGTAGAATGTCTGAACGGCTATCGTCTGAAAGAAAAAATGCCGTCAAATTTAGGAGAATTCACAACTCCAATCGGAGTGGTGGAAACCATCAGAGAAGGAAGTGATATTACGATTGTTTCGTATGGCTCGACTTTGAGAGTTATCGAACAGGCTGCCAAAGAACTTTCAGAAGTCGGAATTGAAGTCGAAATTATTGATGTTCAGTCACTTTTGCCGTTTGACATCAATAAAGATATTGTAAAAAGCATTGCCAAAACCAATCGTTTGTTGGTGGTTGATGAAGACGTTCCGGGAGGAGCTTCGGCTTATATTTTACAGGAAATTATCGAAAATCAAAATGCGTATCAACACTTGGACAGCAAGCCACAAACGCTTACTTCAAAAGCTCACAGACCTGCTTACGGAACAGACGGAGATTATTTCTCCAAACCATCTTCCGAAGATATTTTCGAGAAAGTTTACGAGATTATCAGTGAGGTAAATCCGAGTAAGTTTCCTGATTTGTATTGATAGTTATAAGGTTATATAATTACGAGATTATAAATTGAAAAAATCCTGATAAGTAATTATCAGGATTTTTTGTAAATAAAAATCAATATAATTCGATTTTTGTAGTAATTTCGTAGAAATATAAGGAAAGGCAATGAAAAAAATAATAACAGTATTAGGGTTAGCAGTCGGATTGCTTTTCGGTTGCTATAACAGAATTATCGAAAAACCAACATCAGAACTTATGGATAATAGACCAAATATTTACGGATTTAAAGTAACGGATTTACAGGGAAGTGAGTTTGATTTTTCTTCTCTCAAAGGAAAGAAAATTATGATTGTAAATACCGCTTCAAAGTGCGGACTTACTCCTCAATACAAAGAATTACAGGCTTTGTACGAAAAATACAAACACCAAAATTTTGTGATTGTAGGTTTTCCTGCTAATGATTTTATGAGTCAGGAACCAGGTACAAATGAGGAGATTGCCGAATTTTGCGAAATAAATTATGGAGTAACTTTTCCGATGATGAGCAAGATTTCTGTAAAAGGGGAGGAGATAGCTCCGATTTATCAGTTTTTGACCCAAGAATCTGAAAACGGATTTGCAGACTCAAAAGTGGAATGGAACTTCCAAAAATACCTGCTTAACGAAAAAGGACAATTAGAAAAAGTCGTAGGACCAAGAATCACACCGACTGACAAGGAAATTGTCGATTGGATTGAAAAATAATTAGTTCTTTTTACTGTAAAAATAATTATTCAGCCACCACATAAAAGTTCCGAAAATAAGCATTCCGAAAAGGGTAAAAACAACCCATTCAACAAAAATATTGAGGCTCAAAAATGCTTGAGAAAATGACAAACCTTTCATCATTTTCATTACATTTATGAAGATAGTAAGGAAGATTCCGTACTTAATGCCCTGATTCAGAGCATAACGGAATCTTCCTTTTTGCTTTATGGCTTCCCAACGTTTGAAAAACTGATGGTCATTCATAATTATTCTTCGTTTTCAGGATTTTCAGCAGTCGGTTCTTCTTGATTTTGACTTTTTCGGATAGCTTGGTTCAGTTGAATGAACTTATCTTTCCAAGTTTGAAGTTCCTGTTTGTGTCTTTCGATATTTTTGTTCACTTCGATAACCAAAGGATTGTTGTCTTTAGCTCCTGTGATAAACATAATATTGTTTTCCAACTGACGGATTTCAGACTTGATTTCGTCAATTTTTCGGGTTAAGAAAATTCGCTCTGAATTGAGTTTCTTAACATCATCTGTCTCCACGAGATTCGTAATTCTGCTGTTGTATCGCATTGATTCGGATTCTCTTTTGCTCATACTCAATTTATCGAACAGAAAATCAAGGACTTTGTTGTATTTTGCCTCGATATGACGTTTGTTGTAAGGCACTCGACCTAAACTTTTCCACGTTTCGATATGCGATTTGATTAACTCCAAATCGGCTTTGTGTTCTCCCGAAAGCTCAATGTTTTTAAGGGTTTCGAGATAATCTTTCTTTTTGTTATAAGCCTCAATTTCAATCGAATTTTCTTCATCGCGTTTTTTGTGCAAACGGTCAAAATAATGATTACAAGCCTCTTTGAACTGTTTCCAAATTTCGTCCGAAACTTTTCTCGGAACGTGTCCGATAGTTTTCCACTCCTCCTGAATCTGTTTCATAATTGGAGTTATTTTTCCGAAATCCTCACTGTCTTTCAGTTCGTTAGCCTTATCCAATAGAATTTGTTTTTTGTCTAAATTCTCTTGTTGTTCGGTTTTGATATTTCGATAAAAATTATTCTTTTTGGTATTGAATTCTTTGGTCGAATTTTTAAATTCTTCCCAAAGTTCATCACGCTTTTCCATTGGGACTTTTCCGATAGCGAAAAATTCTTCACGAAGTGCTTCAATCCTTTTTATCTGTTTTTGCCATTGCGAATGAGAGCTTACTTCTTCTGTTGAAATTTCAGCAATTTTGGTAATAACTTCCTGTTTTTTGGTCAGGTTTTCTTCTTCTTTTGCTCGTAATTCTTGGTAATAATTCTCACGTCTGTCGTGGATTTGCTTGGTTACTTCACGAAATTCGTTCCAAACTTCCTCACGATGTTCTCTCGATACGGGACCTAATTCTTCTTTCCAAAGTTTGTGTAGCAACTGCAATTCACGAAAAGCCTTGTTCAAATCAGGCTCTGTTATTAGTTCTTTGGCACGAACAATAACTTTTTGTTTTTGCTCCAAATTGTGCTTGAAGTCCATATCACGAGCCTCTCTGTCCAAATGGATATAGTCATAAAAATTTTCTACGTGAAAATGGTAATTGTTCCAAACGTGGTTGTATTTGTCTTTCGGAATTGCTCCTGCATTTCTCCAACGCTCTCTGATTTCGTTGAACTGTTTGAACAAATCGGGAATATTGGTTTCGGGATTTATCAGGTTTTTCAGTTCTTCGATGATTTCCAGACGCTTGTTAAGGTTGGATTTTAGGTTGCTTTCCAACGTTTTATAGTGGCTATTTCTACGTTCTTTATATTGTTCTAAAAGAGCATCAAACTTTTGTTTTAACGGAAAATGATATTCAAAACCAAGTGTATCTCCCTCGTTTTCAGAGGCAAATGCTTCTTTCTTTTCTTCTATGAAATCATTGAATTTTGAAGTAAATTCTTTTCGGATTTCCTCAATATGCTCTTTGATTGAAGATATTTTTCCTGTACCTACGAGCTTTTCGAGTTCATCGGTCAATTCTTCCATAGACATTTTTTCGTAATCCAACATCGGAATTTCGTGTCGTTCCGAAAGCGATTCGTCTTCCGATTCCTCTGCATTAGAGCTGTCGATTTCGTCAATCGCTTTTTGGTTTTCGTCCGAAGAGATAATATCTCCTGTCCCGGTATTTTCAACTTCTCCTACTTCGTTTTCTTCAATAATTTCAGTAGTTTCAGTAGTTTCAGTAGTTTCAGTAGTTTCCAAAGAAGATTGAGGCTCTTGATTAGTTACATTCTCTTGGTTTCCATCTGCATTCTGCAGGTTATCATTCTTTTCGTCTAACATTGTGTAATGTTTTATGGGTTTTAAAATAGTTTGCTAAAATACTAAAGCCATTAGAAATAGCCAAATAAAATTAAAAAAGGCTCTGAATCCAGAGCCTTTTTATGGTTTTATTGATTCCCTTTCTGATAATCAGCAATAAATTGAGCCAATCCATTGTCTGTCAGTGGGTGCTTTAATAATCCCAAAATGGCAGAAAGTGGTCCTGTCATTACGTCTGCTCCGATTTTGGCACAATTCACAATGTGCATTGTATGACGTACGGAAGCAGCCAAAATTTCGGTTTGGTAATCGTAATTGTCATAAATTTCTCTGATTTCTGCAATCAGATTCAGCCCATCAGTTGAAATATCATCTAATCTTCCGATAAAAGGCGAAACATAAGTCGCACCTGCTTTAGCTGCAAGTAGAGCCTGTCCTGCAGAAAAAACCAAAGTTACGTTGGTTTTGATTCCTCTGTCCGAAAAATATTTACAAGCTTTGATTCCTTCTTTGGTCATCGGCAACTTTACCACAATCTGCGAATGTAAGTCAGCCAATTCTTCTCCTTCTCGAATCATTCCTTCAAGGTCAATCGCATTAACTTCTGCACTTACATCTCCTTCTACGATATTGCAGATATCAACGTAATGTTTTAAGATGTTGTTTTTGCCTGTGATTCCCTCTTTTGCCATTAGTGAAGGGTTTGTGGTAACTCCGTCAAGAATTCCCAATTCCTGTGCTTCTTTGATTTGAGCAAGATTTGCCGTATCGATAAAAAATTTCATTTGGATAATTTTTGTGTGTTGATAAGGTGCAAAGATAGTTTTTTTTTGATTTAAGATTGATGATTAACGATTTTTGATTTAAGATTTACTGACAACCGACAACTGACAACTAAAAAAACACTACCTTTGAACAAAGCTATTTTGACAATGAAAATTATCATTATTAACGGACCTAATCTTAATCTACTTGGTAAAAGAGAGCCTGAAATTTACGGAAATCAAACTTTTGAAGATTATTTGGAAGTTCTTAAAAACCAATTCCAAAACATTGAAATAGACTATTTTCAAAGTAATATTGAGGGAGAAATTATTTCCCAAATACAAAAAACAGGCTTTTCGTATGACGGAATTATCCTGAATGCAGGAGCTTACACCCATACTTCAATCGGAATTGCAGATGCGGTAAAATTGGTTACATCTCCGGTTGTTGAGGTGCATATTTCAAATACTTTTTCCAGAGAAACATTTAGGCATACCTCTTATATTTCTCCGGTTGCGAAAGGAGTGATTATCGGTTTTGGATTAGACAGCTATCGTTTGGCTGTTTTGAGCTTGTTGTAATTAAAGTCTATCATAATTCGTAATTTCTAATTCGTAATTCCTTAACTTTGCTTTCCTAAAAACAAAGCCTAAATGTCGAGTATAATTCAGTTACTTCCTGACCACGTAGCCAATCAGATTGCAGCAGGAGAGGTTGTTCAAAGACCTGCCTCGGTTGTAAAAGAACTCTTGGAAAATGCCATAGATGCCAAAGCAAACGATATAAAACTTATCGTAAAAGACGGAGGTAAAACGCTTGTTCAGGTTATTGATAACGGAGTGGGAATGGGTGTTACCGATGCAAGACTTTGTTTTGAACGACACGCAACTTCCAAAATCAGAATTGCCGAAGACTTGTTTAATCTGAATACCAAAGGTTTTAGGGGAGAGGCTTTAGCCTCGATTGCGGCTATTGCTCACGTGGAACTCAAAACCCGAAAAGAACAGGACGAACTCGGAACACATCTTATTATTGAGGGAAGTAAAATCACTTCGCAGGAGGTAGCCGTTACTCCGAAAGGAACGTCATTTTCGGTTAAAAATCTGTTTTTTAATATTCCTGCAAGACGAAATTTCTTAAAATCCGATTCGGTTGAAATGCGTCATATCATTGATGAATTTCATAGAGTATCCTTGGCTCATCCGAAAATTGCCTTTTCGCTTTTCTCGAATGGAGGAGAGTTGTTCAATCTTCCGTCTTCAAATTTAAGACAACGAATTGTAAATATTTTTGGAGGAAAAACCAATGAAAAATTAGTTCCGATAAACGAAGAAACCGAGATTGTAAAAGTTTCAGGATTTGTCGGAAAGCCCGAATTCGGAAAGAAAAACAGGGGAGAACAGTTCTTTTTTGTGAATGACCGATTCATCAAAAACGGGTATCTGCACCACGCAATTATGAATGCTTACGAGGGACTTCTGAAAGACGGAGTTCAGCCCTCGTATTTTATATATCTCGAAGTGCCTGCACATACGTTGGACATCAATATCCATCCGACAAAAACAGAAGTAAAGTTTGACGACGAACAGTCGTTATATGCCATTTTGCGTTCTACGGTTAAGCATAGTTTGGGGCAGTTTAATGTAGCTCCTGTTTTGGATTTCGAGAAAGATGCAACACTTGATATTCCGTATGAATTCAGAAATATGAAGTCCGAAACTCCGACTATTGAAGTGCGTTCGGATTTTAATCCGTTTAAAGAAGAAACAAAGCAGAAATCTTCTTTTTCGGGAGGAAGTTCGCACAGAAAACAAATTCAACAAAGTTGGGAAAGCCTGTATGTCGGACTGAAAGAAGAAAATCCGATTAAGGAAATCGAAACAGAACAACTGATTGGCTCTCTTTTTGAGGAAAATTATTCTGAAAAAACAGAAGAAATTTCGGTTAAAACGTATCAGATTCACAGAAAATATATCGTCAGTCCGATTAAGTCGGGAATTATACTGATTAACCAGCAAAGAGCTCACGAAAGAATTTTGTATGAAGAATTTCTTAAAAGCATAACCCTTTCAAAATCAATGACTCAAAAGTTGTTATTTCCTTTGGAAATGGTGTATTCGGCTTACGAAATTGCGTTATTCAAAGAGCTGAAACCATCACTTGAACAAGTTGGGTTTGAATTTGAAAGTATTGAAAAAGAGAATGTTATCCTTTCGGGACTTCCGATAAACATAAACGAAATTGAGGCAAAGCAGGTTTTGGAACAGCTTATTTTTGATTTGAAAGAGGGTATTCCCGAAAGCAGTTTTTGCCAAAATGACAGCATTGCCAAGTCGATTGCCAAAAGTTTGGCTGTAAAAACGGGAACATCACTATCGGAAAAAGAACAAACCAATATTGTGGATTCTCTTTTTGCCTGTAAAGAGCCTGATGTTTCACCTTTCGGAAAAACGACTTTTATTACGATGAATATTGAAGAATTGGATAAGAGATTTTAAAAATTCTGTACATTTGCTCCTTATGAATAAAACAGACATCAATACGGCTATTGCGTTATTAGAACAAAAACAGAGAATTACTATTGTTCCTCACAGAAATCCTGATGGAGATGCAATGGGTTCTACTTTAGGACTTTATACTTTTCTGAAGAAATTCGGACACGAAGTAACGGTTGTTTCTCCGAATGAATTTCCTGATTTTTTGGCTTGGTTACCCGATAGTGATAAGGTTGTGATTTTTGAAAGAGAAATCGAAAAAGCGAAAGAAATCCTGCAAAAATCCGAGCTTATTTTTACCTTAGATTTCAATGCATTTCACAGAACGGGAGATTTGATGGGAAATTTTTTAAGCGAATTGAAAGTTCCGTTTTTGATGATTGACCATCACGAAAAGCCTGATGATTATGCTACTTATATGTTTTTGGATATAAAGTACGGTTCGACTTGCGAAATGGTGTATCATTTTATTTCGAAATTAGGAAAAATAGATTGGATTGACAAACAAATAGCCACTTGTCTTTATACGGGAATCGTAACAGATTCGGGTTCATTCAAATATCCGAGTACCACAAGTACAACACACAGAGTAGTAGCTGATTTGATTGATAAAGGTGTTGAAAACACTAAAATCCATCATCTTCTTTTTGATAGTAATTCGTATAACCGACTGAAACTTTTGGGCAGAGCTTTGGAAAATATGGTGGTATTTCCCGAGCTGAAAACGGCTTATATTCGTCTTTCCCAATCCGATTTGGACGAGTTTCATTTTGAACGTGGAGATACCGAGGGTGTTGTAAATTATCCGCTTACGATAAAAGGAATTGATTTTTCTGTTATCTTTATCGAAAATTCGACAGAGGAAATTGTTAAGATGTCGTTCCGTTCGCAAGGAGATTTTGATGTGAATATGTTTGCCCGAAATTACTTTAACGGAGGAGGACATAAAAATGCTTCGGGAGGACGTTCGACAAAAGGATTAACCGAAACTATTGAAGATTTTTTACAAGTTATAAAGCGGGATAATCCTGCCAAAATGTAAGTTATGAAAAAAATATTTTTTATTGCTCTTGTCGGATTTTTTCTGACAAGTTGTGCAGATAGAGAAGAACCAAGAAAACCTATAAATCACGGTTCGGGTTCGTTTTTAAAGAAATCTATCGAAATCGGTAAGGAGCTTGTATCAGAAGAAGAAGCCATGTTTGATTCGCTTATAAAAGCCAATTCGGATAAGGAATATATTTTATCCCAAAAAGGATATTGGTACACAATGATCAAGCAGTCCGAAACGGAAGATTATCTTCCTAAAGGAGGAGATTTGGTCTATTTTGATTCCGAAATTTACAGTGTTTCGGGAGACACGATATACAGAGAAGGCGAAATCCGAACAAGGGAATATATGGTTGATAAGGAAGAAATCATTATCGGACTTCGGGACGGAATCAAACGACTGAAAAAAGGAGAAAAGGCACAGTTTTTGTTTCCCTCGCACGTGGCTTACGGATATATAGGGGACAAAAATCGTATCGGAATGAATGTTCCGATTGTTTATACAGTAACCATTTTAGACATTAAAAAGGACGAAAAAGAAGAAGAATTTTAATTTAAAACTAAATGAAAAAAATGACAAATTTATTATTTGGTGCTATGGCACTTTTGTTTTCTTGTAACGACAGTCAGTCTAAGCAAGGAGAGGGAATTTTTGCTGATATTCAGACCAATAAAGGAACGATTACCGTACAGTTGGAATACGAAAAAACTCCGATTACAGTAGCTAATTTTATCAGTTTGGCAGAAGGAACGAATCCGTTTGTAAAACAACAACTCAAAGGAAAAAAATACTATGACGGACTGAAATTCCACAGAGTAATTGCTGATTTTATGGTTCAGGGAGGTTGTCCTGAAGGAACAGGTAGAGGAGAACCGGGATACAAATTCGCTGATGAAATCACAGACCTGAAACACCACAGAGCAGGAACATTGTCAATGGCAAATTCAGGACCTACAACCAATGGAAGCCAGTTTTTCATTACCCACAAAGAAACAGCTTGGTTAGACGGAAAACATACTGTTTTTGGCTATGTAACCAAAGGTCAGGATATAGTGGATAAAATTGCTCAAAATGATGTGATTGAGAAAGTTACTATTATCAGAAAAGGAAAAAAAGCAGAAAAATTTGATGCGGTAAAAGTGTTTTCCGATTATTTCAAAAAAGAAGCAGAAGCTAAAAAAGAAAGAGAAGAAAAGGCTTTAAAAACGAAAGCAACCAAAAAAGCAGAGCTTGAGCTGAATAAAGCAAAAGCGGTTAAAACCAAATCGGGATTGGAGTATGTTGTTACCGAAAAAGGAAGTAAGATAAAACCAACACAAGAGCAGGATATTTTGGTGCATTATGCAGGATTTTTGGAAGACGGAACTTTGTTTGATACTTCCGAAGCAGAAGTTGCCAAAGCAAACGGAACGTTCGATGCTCAAAGACCTTATCAACCGATTCCGTACAAATTGAGCAATAAAACAGGATTAATCCCAGGGTTTTTAGAAGGATTGGAACAGCTTAATTTCGGAGATAAAGCCATACTATATATTCCTTCACATTTGGCTTACGGAGAAAGAGGTGCAGGAGGTTTAATTCCACCCAATGCAACGATTGTTTTTGAAGTTCAGATTGCTGAAAAGAAATAAAACCAAAAAATCCCAATCTTAAAAGATTGGGATTTTTTTATGGGTTGTTGTATTTGGTATTATTTCAATATCGAAATAATCTGTTCGGCTAATTCTGTTCCGATTCGGTTTTGAGCTTCGGCTGTTGATGCTCCGATATGTGGAGTAAGCGAAATTTGTGGGTGCATCAAAACCTGAAGGGCAGGAGTAGGCTCATCTTCAAAAACGTCTAATCCTGCAAAAGCTACTTTTTCCGATTCAAGGTTGGCAATAAGCGTAACTTCATCGAGTGTTCCTCCTCTTGAGGTATTTACGATGCCAACCCCATCTTTCATTTTGTCGAATTCGTCTGTACTAATCAGGTATTCATTTTGATAAGGAGTGTGAATCGAAATAAAATCAGATTGGGTCAAAACCTCATCAAGTGAAACGGTATTAATCGTAAAATCAATCTTTTGTCCGTCAAAAAAATCAAGGGTTACGATAGAACTTTTTACCTGTTTATCCGTAGCAATTATTCTCATTCCCAACCCAATAGCTATTTTGGCAACAGCTTGTCCGATACGTCCGAAACCGATAAGGCCAAGAGTTTTTCCTCGTAGTTCTGTTCCGTTTGCATAGCTTTTCTTTAAAGCGTTAAAGTGCAAATCTCCCTCCAAAGGCATATTTCGGTTGGAATCCGTCAAAAAACGAACTCCCGAAAACAAATGGGCAAAAACCAATTCCGCAACCGATTCTGAAGACGAGGCAGGTGTATTGATAACCCGAATTCCTTTGGATTGAGCATATTCCACATCAATATTATCCATTCCGACTCCACCTCTTCCGATGATTTTCAGGCTTGGACAACTGTCAATAATATCTTTCCGAACCTTGGTTGCACTGCGAACAAGCAAAACCGAAATCTTATTCTTATTGATGAAATTCGCAACTTGTTCCTGTGCTATTTTGGTAGTAATTACTTCAAATCCGTTTTTTTCTAATAGTTGAATTCCCGCTTTGGAAATCCCGTCATTGGCAAGTATTTTCATTATTTTGTTTAAAGTTTGAATTGTTTAAAGTTTAAAGTTGTTCTCGATACGCTCCACTTCGTTTCGCTACTCGAACTGACGAAATCTGAAATCAAACCTGTCTGCCGACAGGCAGGAATCGTTAATCATCAATCTTAAATCATTTCACTTTAAAACTCTGCATTATTTGTTCTGCAATTTTTTCGTATTTGTCAAAATCTCTTTCCAAAGCAGTAAATGTAAGGATATAGACTTTTGAATCTTTCAGAAAAAAATGTTGGATAAACTTCAAATCTTCTCCGTAAAACGGAGAGGTCATCACCATTCTTTGATATTCTTTATTCGGAACAATTATCCGTTCTGACGAGAGTACTGTTGCTTGAGTTTCTAAATCAGCTCTTTCGGTTTTTACGATTTCGTCCAAAGTCAGCTTTGAATTTCCCAAATCACGAATCAAAAGATTAATGTTTTCGGTAAAATCATCTTCCAAATCCATATAAATAAAAAGAGAGGTTTCATCGAGAGGATTCAGCTCAACGATCCAATCTTTATGTACTTTTATGGAATAGTTGTCTTTTTTGACTTCTTCAAAATCGGGGCTGTCAATCGCAATGTCGGGTTGTGCAGGAATTCCAATATTTGAACTTTCTTTTTTACAAGAAATAACCGAAATCCCAACAAGGATAAAAAGGATAAATTTAGTTTTCATAGTATTATTTTTTTATAGAACACAGATGACACAGATTTTTTAAAATTGATTATGATTTTTATCTGCAAAAATCCATTTAATCTGTGTCATCTGCGTTCCATTTCAAATTCTTTCATTATATTAACCAAAACCTCAACACTTTCCAAAGGCATTGCATTATAAATTGAGGCTCTGTAACCTCCGACAGTTCTGTGTCCGTTCAATCCTGAAATTCCTGCATTTTTCCAAAGATTGTCAAATTGTTCTTTGTGCAATTCGTCTTTGAGCAAAAAAGTTACGTTCATTTTGCTTCGGTCTTCAGTTTTGGCAGTTCCGACAAACAACGGATTTCTGTCGATTTCGTTGTACAAAAGTTCCGCTTTGAGGTTGTTT
Source organism: uncultured Flavobacteriaceae bacterium (assembly GCA_934675205.1). Classification (GTDB taxonomy): domain Bacteria; phylum Bacteroidota; class Bacteroidia; order Flavobacteriales; family Flavobacteriaceae; genus Flavobacterium. Next base: position 357,597 of record CAKUPQ010000002.1, read on the forward strand.
AGTTTTTCCAATTCTTTTATGCCTCCTTTTTCCTTAATCCATTTCAAGGTCAAAAGTGAAGTGTAAACCGCAAAAACAGCAGGTGTGTTGTACATACTTTCTTTAGCGATATGCTCTTTGTAATCCAATATATTTGGAATCGTTCTGCCTGTTTTTCCGAGAATTTCCTCCTTAACCACAATAAGCGTAACTCCTGAAGGTCCCATATTCTTTTGAGCTCCCGCATAGATTAAGCCAAATTGAGAAAAATCCAATTCCCTCGAAAAAATATCGGAACTCATATCGCAAACCATCGGAATATCAAGATTCGGAAAATCATTGATTTGCGTTCCGAAAATGGTGTTATTGCTCGTACAATGGAAATAATCTGAATCAGCCGAAATCGTATAATTTTTCGGAATATAGTTGTAATTTCCGTCTTTTGATGAGGCTGAAATTTCGATATTCCCGAAAAGTTTAGCTTGTTTGATGGCTCCCGAAGCCCAAGTTCCGGTATCCAAATATGAGGCTTTTCCGTTTTCTTTCATCAGATTGTAGGGAACACGCAAAAATTCCATACTTGCTCCTCCTTGCAGGAAAAGTGCCTGATAACCTTTGTTTTGTAATCCTAAAAGTTCCAAAACCAAAGCACGAGCCTCCTCCATAACCGCAACGAATTCCTTGCTCCTGTGAGATATTTCGATTAGTGAAAGTCCACTTTTGTTAAAATCCAAAACAGCCTCCGAAGCCTTTTGTATAACCTCTTTTGGGAGAATGGACGGACCTGCACTAAAATTGTGTTTTTTCATCTGAAAAAAATAAAATGCAAATATAATAATTACGAATTTTAAATTTAGAATTCATCATTCATAATTCATCGTTAAAAGTTCATCGTTTTTGTAGCTCCTTAATCTCATCTCTCAATTTCGCAGCTTGGATAAAATCTAAATCTTTAGCTGCTTTTTCCATTAGTTTTCGTTTTTCCCGGATTCGTTTTTCGATTTCGGTTTTGGATAAAAGCGATAAATCTTCTTTTTGGTTTACTGCTTTTATATCGTAATGAAATGAAGTAATGGCACTCTGAACAAGCGGATTGTCAATCGCTTTTTTAAGTGGTTTCGGAACTAAATTATGAGCTTTGTTATACGTAGTTTGCTTGGTTCTTCGGTAATTGGTTTCGTCTATGGTTTTTTGCATACTGTTTGTGATTTTGTCAGCATACATAATGGCTTTTCCGTTGATATTTCGTGCAGCACGTCCAACCGTTTGTGTAAGCGAACGATGACTTCGCAAAAATCCTTCTTTGTCTGCATCAATGATGGCAACAAGTGAAACTTCGGGCAAATCCAATCCTTCCCTCAAAAGGTTTACTCCAATCAGCACATCAAAAAGCCCTTTTCGTAAATCCTGCATAATTTCAACCCTTTCCAAAGTATCCACATCAGAATGAACATAACGGCATCGTATTCCGACTTTTGTTAGGTATTTTGTGAGTTCTTCTGCCATTTTTTTAGTAAGTGTCGTAACCAAAACCCGTTCGTCTGCTTCGGCTCTTAACTGAATTTCCTCAATCAAATCATCAATCTGATTTTCACTCGGACGAATTTCGATAATCGGGTCTAAAAGTCCTGTCGGACGAATAATTTGTTCGACATAAACTCCTCCTGATTTTTCCAATTCGTAATCGGCAGGTGTGGCACTCACATACAAAACCTGATTCTGCATTGCCTCAAATTCCTCAAATTTGAGTGGACGATTATCCATTGCAGCAGGTAATCGAAATCCATATTCCACTAAATTTTCCTTTCTCGAACGGTCTCCTCCATACATTGCGTGAACTTGCGAAATCGTAACGTGCGATTCATCAACAACCATCAAAAAATCTTTCGGAAAATAATCCAATAAACAGAAAGGACGAGTTCCGGGAAGTCGTCTGTCTAAATATCTCGAATAGTTCTCAATTCCCGAACAATATCCTAATTCCCGAATCATTTCCAAATCGAAATTCGTACGTTCTTCCAAACGTTTGGCTTCGAGGTGTTTTCCGATAGATTTAAAATATTCGACTTGTTTTACCATATCTTGTTGAATATCCCAAATAGCCTCTTTCAAAACATCAGGTGAAGTAACGAACATATTCGCAGGATAAATGGTAATTCGTTCTCTTTTGTCAATTTTAAGTCCTGATTTCGGGTCAAAAGTTTCAATTTCCTCAATATCATCTCCAAAAAAATGAATTCGGAAAGCATCATCAGAATAAGCCGGGAAAATTTCAACTGTATCCCCTTTTATTCGGAAGTTTCCGGGAGTAAAATCCGCTTCCGTTCTCGAATATAAACTTTGAACTAATCTCTGTAATAATTTCGTTCTTGAAATGGTTTGGTCAATTACTAACTCGATTACGTTTTTCTGAAATTCAATCGGGTTTCCGATACCGTACAGACACGAAACCGAAGCCACAACAAGCACATCACGTCTTCCCGAAAGCAGAGCAGAAGTCGTACTCAAACGCATTTTTTCGAGTTCCTCGTTTATGGATAAATCTTTTTCAATGTACGTTCCCGTTACGGGAATATAGGCTTCGGGCTGATAATAATCGTAGTACGAAACGAAATATTCAACCGCATTATTCGGAAAAAAGTTTTTGAACTCTGCATAAAGCTGTGCTGCCAAAGTCTTATTGTGAGCCAAAACCAAAGTCGGACGTTGCACCTCCTGAATTACATTTGCAACCGTAAAGGTTTTTCCCGAGCCCGTAACTCCCAAAAGTGTTTGGTATTTTTCATCATTAAGGATTCCCTCACTCAATTTTTGAATTGCCTGTGGCTGGTCTCCTGTGGGTTGGTATTCAGATACGACTTGGAAGTTCATTTGGAAATTACAAATTATGAATTACAAAGGTACTTTAAAGATTTAAGATTAACGGTTTCCGAACTCAAATTGTTGGAGGTTTTTGCATAAATTTGCATCGTTTAATAATTAAAAATCATTATATGAAAAAAATAAATTTATTAGTAGTCTTTTTTGTGAGTTTCATAATTTTATCTTGTTCAAACGATGATAATAACCAAAATGTCAATGTTGGTGAAATGATTGTAAATGGTCAGTCATATTCATTAACGAAAGGATTTATAATTCCAAATTACACAGGAAATGACCCTAATTATAGTTCTCGAAGATTTTATTTTGTCTTAACTAACGGAGATATTTCATTAGTTAATAATGAATTTGTTTATTCTGATAATATCACTCAACTTATTGACTTTAATATGTTTACTTCTTTTGAAAATTCAGGAAGTCTAGAAGAAACAACATATCCGATATATTTAACGAATCCAAATGTTAATAATGATGACGCATTTTTAGACCATTCTTCAATCAATACTAACGTAGTTATTCAAAATAATGAATATGTATCTTCAAATAGTATAAGTTCGGATAATTTAATTGGTCAGGTAACTATATCCAAAAATAACGGAATTTATACCATCACATTTTCATTTAATAATGATGATAATGTTATTTCAGGAACATTTATCGGTAATTTGACGGAGTTAGAGTATGAACATTAAAAATGAAACAAACCTATTTAGATAACGCTTCAACAACTCAAATCAGATAAATTTCTAAAATGAATGTATAGAAAAAAAAACTTTACAAATTAGGAGTTATATTCCTAATTTGTAAAGTTTTTTATATCTTTGCCTTATGATAACAAGGCAGGTCATTACCAAATTAAAGGAAATGGCAGGAAAATTTCCTGTCATAACCATTACAGGTCCGAGACAGTCGGGCAAAACTACGCTTTGCAGACAATTGTTTGCAGACTATCGGTATGTATCGCTTGAAAATCCTGATATGCGTTCGTATGCCGAAAATGACCCGAGAGGTTTTTTGGAAGAATACAATAATCGTGTTATTATTGACGAGGCTCAGAATGTACCTCAATTATTTTCGTACATACAAGGAATTGTTGATGAAAGAAAACAAGCAGGACAATATATTCTTACAGGTTCACAAAACTTTTTGCTTTTGGAAAAAATAAGCCAATCTTTGGCAGGACGAGCTTATATTTTTCATTTACTGCCTTTCAGTCAAAGTGAAATTGCCCAAAAATACAGTCAGGATTTGTTTCAGTCATTGTGGAATGGAAGCTATCCTGCCATTTATGACAGACAGATTTCCCCTTCCGATTATTTTCCGTCTTACATACAAACCTATATAGAACGTGATGTAAGAAGCGTAATGCAGATAAAAGATTTGAACCTTTTTATTACATTTTTAAAAGTTTGTGCAGGAAGAACAGGACAACTGTTTAATGCTTCTGCCATTGCCAATGAGATAGATGTGGATTACAAAACGGTTCAGAATTGGCTTTCTGTTTTGGAAACGAGTTTTATCGTTTTTCGTCTGAATCCTTGGTATGTTAATTTCAATAAAAGAATTGTCAAATCACCTAAATTGTACTTTTACGATACGGGTTTAGCCTGTTATTTGTTGGGAATAAACAAAGCAGAAGAACTGAATTTTCACTATGCTAAAGGAGCTTTGTTTGAAAATTACGTCATTACCGAATACCTCAAAAATAGCCGAAACAAAGGAGATAACAGTAATCCGTATTTTTGGAGGGATAACGTAGGAAATGAAATTGATTTATTAGAAGATTTGGGACAACAGCTTAAAATTATCGAAATAAAATCAGGAAAAACCATTAGAGACGACTTCTTTAAAGGCTTAACCTATTTTGAGAAAATACAATCCAATTATACGGTTGCTAAATATTTGATTTATGGAGGGAATGCCTCAAGAAAGCAATACGAAACACAAGTTTTGCCTTGGAATAAAACAGATAAACTATAAATGTTTCTTACAAATTAGGAATATAACTCCTAATTTGTAAGAAATGATTTTAAAGTGAAATGTTTGTTGTGATAAACAAATGTAATTTTTGATTAAAATGAAACAAACCTATTTAGATAACGCATCAACAACTCAAATTCGTAACGAAGTAATTGAGGTAATGACTGATATACTGAAAAATACTTTCGGAAATCCGTCTTCTACGTACTCGACAGGAAGAAGTGCAAAGGCTGTTATCGAAACTTCGAGAAAGCAGGTTGCCAAATATCTGAATGCGACTTCGCAGGAAATTATTTTTACGTCTTCTGCAACGGAGGCTAACAATTGGATTTTACTCAATGCAGTGCAATACCTTAAAATTCAGAGGATTATTACTTCAAAAATCGAACATCACGCAGTTTTGAATACGGTTTTGGAACTGCAAAAAGAGTTCGGAATTGAGGTTGCTTTCGTGGATTTGCTCGAAAATGGAAACATCAATCTGAATCATTTAGAGGAACTTCTCAAGGACGAAAAACCGACTTTAGTCAGCTTGATGTATGTGAATAACGAAACAGGAAATGTTTTGGATATTCAGAAAGTAGGAGAGTTATGTAAGGAAAATAAGGCTTATTTTCATTCGGATACCGTTCAGGCAATCGGAAAAATCAACATAGATGTACAGAAATTGCACATAGATTTTTTAATCGGAACAGCTCATAAATTTCATGGACCAAAAGGAATCGGGTTTGTTTTTGCAAGAAAAGGAACTTCGTTAAAGCCTTTGTTTTTCGGAGGAAGTCAGGAAAAAGGAATCAGAGCAGGAACGGAATCTACACATCAGATTGTCGGACTTGCCAAAGCATTGGAACTTTCGTACGATAATTTAGAATCTGAAGCAGCATATATTTTGTCTTTAAAAAATTATCTGATTGAACAATTAGACCAAAATTTTAGAGGCTATAAAATAAACGGGGATTCCAACGGAATTTATAATATTCTGAATGTTCAACTACCACTTTCGGAAAGCGTAACTTCTACGATTTTGTTTACTTTGGATATGAAAGGAATTGCGGTTTCTCGTGGCAGTGCCTGTCAGTCGGGAAGTCTTTTGCCCTCTCACGTTTTAAAAGAAATCTTACCCGAAAACGAAATTAACAAACCCTCAATCCGAATTTCGTTGAGCCATTTTAATACCAAAGAAGATATTGAAAGGTTAGTGGAGGCTTTGAAAGGATTGTAAATGAATTTAGAAAAACAAGAAATGAATATTTTATTGTACCCGACATATTTCCCGTCTGTAGCTCATTTTGCAGCTATGCTCCAAGCGGACAAAATAACTTTTGAGGTTGAAGACAACTTCCAAAAGCAAACCAACCGAAACCGAACGTATATTTATAGTCCGAGTGGAAAACAACTTTTGAATATTCCCATAAAGCATTCAGGGAGTGTTCCTCATCAGAAATACAAAGAAATCCAAATCGACTATTCGGAAAATTGGCAGAAAATACATTGTAAATCTTTGGAAATGGCTTACAGAAGTTCGCCTTTTTTTGAATATTTTGAAGATGATTTGATGCCTTTGTTTGAGGATAAGCACAAGTTTTTGTTGGATTATAACTTTGAATTGTTTGCCATTCTTCAGTCGTGCTTGGGAGTGAATCTTGCATTTGACAAAACAGCCGAATACATCAAAAAAACTGAAAATATAACGGATTTCAGATATTTGGCTGACGGAAAAAAAGTAACTCATAATTTTGAATCCTACACACAGGTTTTTGAGGACAAGCACGGATTTTTGAGCGATTTGTCTGTATTGGATTTGTTGTTCAACGAGGGAAGATATGCAGTTGATTATCTGAAAAGGCAAGAGCTATAAAGACTAAAAACCACTTTTTTTCGTTACTTTTACCGTAGGTAAAACCACAATCGGGTGAGAATTTTTATTTGTTTTTTGTTTTTGGTAATGGGTAATTTTGTTTTTGCTCAAAATTTCTATTTGGAATTACAATCTGAATCGGAAAAAGAGCTGAAAACGATTGATTCGCTTTCGTATCAAAAAACACATCTAAATCCGAAATCAGTAACGGACGAAGTCGGAAATTTTTCCGAAAAACTCACTAAAACCGGATATTTGCAGCATCGTGTTTTTCCTACTAAAAAAGCGAATGATTCCACTTTTACGGTTTTATTTGCGTTAGGACAAAAAACAGATTTTATCCGTATTTCAACCTCAAAAGCTCCCTATCTGAAAGAAACGGGAATGGTGGAAAGCGATTCTCTGATGATTCCATTTTCGGAGGTTGAGAGTTTTATGAATTCCGTTATGCAAAAACTCGAAATCAGAGGATATTCGATGTCGAAAGTAAAGTTAGAGCATTTTTCGTTTGACAAAAATATACTAAAATCGGAGCTTACGGAACAAATCAGCTCCAAAAGACAGCTTGATGATATTGTAGTTATGGGCTACGAAAAATTTTCGGAGGGACACAAACGTCAGCTCAAACGAATGTACAAAAACCGAGTTTTTAATCAGGAAACCCTGAAAGAATTACATCAGGACATTCAGAAAATGGCGTTTGTAAATCAGACAAAAGCACCCGAAATTCTGTTTACCCAAGATTCTACTCGGGTTTTTTTGTATTTGGAAAAAGCACGAGCCAATAATTTTGACGGATATGTTGGTTTTACAACAGACGAAAATGACAAAGTTGTTTTTACGGGATATTTGGATTTGTTGCTTCAGAATGCACTTAACACAGGAGAAAAATTCAAATTATATTGGAAAAATGACGGAAACGACCAACAGACTTTTGATTTTTCGGGAGAGCTTCCGTATATCTTTAATTCGCCTTTGGCTTTGAAGGGAAATCTCAATATTTTCAAACAGGACAGCACATTTCAGACGACCAAAACTAATTTTGATTTGGGTTATTATTTCAAATACAACACAAGAGCTTATTTGGGTTATGCTTCGATGAGTTCGAATGATATTCAAAGTGTGAATACTGCCAGTCTGAACGATATTGAGAGCAAGTTTTTTACTTCTACGTTTGAATATTTCGATTTGAACCGGGAAGATTTTTTATTTTCCGAAAAACGGAATTTTATGCTGAAAGCCGGAATCGGAAATCGGGAATCTTCCTTTGGAAATAACAAGCAGTTTTTTGTTCAATTAAACGGATTTAATAATTTTTATCTGAACGAAAAAAACCTCATCAATCTGAAAATTGATAGCTATTATTTAGACAGTGATTCGTATGTAATCAACGAATTATATCGTTTTGGAGGGATAAATTCAGTTAGAGGATTTAACGAAAATTCACTTCAAGCCAATTTCTTTTCGGGGATTATGGCTGAATACCGCTATGTTTTAGCTCCCACGATGTACGTTCATTCGATTACCGATTTTGGGTATTTTCAGGACAAAGCAACCGATATAAATCAGAATCTTTTAGGGCTTGGTTTTGGTTTCGGACTTTATACCAACAACGGACTTTTTAATATTGTCTATGCCAACGGAAGTGCAGACGGACAGGAAATCAAATTCTCGAATTCCATTGTGCATTTGAGTTTTAAAGCAAGGTTTTAGGTTGGTTATTTTTTATTTGCAACAGCTACATATTTTTCCAAAGCCATTGTCATAGAAGGGGTTTCGGGAGTGGGAGCAAAAATATCTACTCTCAATCCTTGTTCTTCGGCTTCTTTTTTTGTAGTTGCCCCAAAAACAGCGATTCTCGTTTTGTTTTGTTTGAAATCAGGAAAGTTTTTGAATAATGATTTGATTCCCGTTGGGCTGAAAAATGCCAAAACATCGTAATAAACATCTTTCAAATCCGATAAATCACTCATTACGGTTTTGTAGAAAACACCTTGTGTCCAATCAACTCCCAGATTGTCAAGGGTTTGAGGGATATCAAAGTTGAGTTGGTCAGAGGCAGGAAGTAAAAACTTTTCTGTCTTATATTTTTTAATAAGTGGAGCCAAATCGGCAAATTCTTTTTGACCAACATATATTTTGCGTTTTCTGTACACCACATATTTTTGCAAATAAAAAGCAATTGCTTCTGATTGACAAAAATATTTTAAATCTTCGGGAACTTTATAACGCATTTCTTCTGCTAATCTAAAGAAATGGTCAATCGAATTTCTGCTCGTCAGTATAATGGCAGTGAAGTTGTTCAGGTCGATTCGCTGACTTCTCACGTCTTTAGCACTTGTACCCTCTACGTGAATAAAAGGTCTGAAATCTACTTTTATTTTGTATTTGTTCTGCAAATCGAAATAAGGCGAATTTTCCGCTTTTGGTTCGGGTTGAGATACTAAAATTGATTTTACTTTGTCCAATATCATACTTAATAAATCAATGTTTTGTAAGCCAATAGTATGTAAAATAATACGGTGCTATTTCAAGTGTGCAAAGATACAAAATAAAATAAAATAAATTGCCGATAATTTCTTTTTGAAAAATACGAAACGAAATCAGGTTAATAATAAGATTCAGAATAATGAAAATGCCTATAAATAAGTAAGTTATGTTGTCTATAGAAGTTTTTCCGTAGAACATCAAAAAAGTTAAAAATAACATGATCAACCCTAAATACATTCGGTATGATGCCTGATAAAACAAAAAATGACTGTAAAAATCCTGAATATCAAAAAGGAAAGCAATGCTTTTTTCGATAAGATATTTCAACGAAATAAAAAATAATAAAAAAGCAAAAATCTGAATAAACGAAATAAAACTATTCTTATTCAGATAGCCTAAATTCCCGAGAACTATATGTATAAACAATGAAAAAGAAATCATCTGAATAAATATCAGTATAACCGAAAACCAATTCAAATTCTCCTCGTTATACAGTTTGATGTATTTATTGGTATAGAGCAATCCCAGAAAATCATTAAACTGCTTTTGAAAAACCGATTTCAAAACCACAACCAACAGAAAACTTCCGATAAAAAGAAAAGCAACCCAAGAATTATCTTGAGTCGCTCTTTCTATAAGTTGTAATTTATCCATTTTTTACTACGAATTTTTACGAATACTACGAATTTTTGCGAATCTTTTCAAATGTTCCGAATACAGTTGTTCTATTCGTGAAATTCGCAAAAATTCGTTTAATTCGTAACCTTAAAAGCCTTTGCTTGAGGATAATAAGCCACATCACCCAATTCTTCTTCGATTCTCAATAGCTGGTTGTATTTAGCCATTCTGTCCGAACGGGAAGCAGAACCGGTTTTGATTTGCCCGCAATTTAGAGCAACTGCCAAATCTGCAATGGTATTGTCTTCGGTTTCTCCCGAACGATGCGACATAACCGAAGTATATCCCGCATTGTGAGCCATATTTACAGCTGCAATAGTTTCGGTTAATGTTCCGATTTGGTTTACTTTTATCAGAATAGAATTGGCTGTATCGGTATCAATTCCTTTTTTCAGACGTTCTACATTGGTTACAAACAAGTCATCTCCAACCAATTGCACTTTATTTCCGATTTTTTTGGTAAGGTATTTCCAACCTTCCCAATCGTTTTCGTCCATTCCGTCTTCGATAGAAATAATCGGATATTTAGACGAAAGTTCAGCCAAATAATCGGCTTGTTCTTGAGATGAACGAACTTTTCCTTTATCTCCTTCAAACTTTGTATAATCGTATTTTCCGTCTTTATAAAACTCAGAAGCAGCACAATCCAAAGCAATCATAATATCATTTCCGAAGGTGTAACCTGCATTTTCAACGGCTAATTTAATCGAATCAAGAGCATCTTCCGTTCCGTTTAACGTAGGTGCAAAACCTCCCTCATCTCCAACAGCTGTGCTTAAATTTCTGTCGTGCAATACTTTTTTTAGATTGTGGAAAATCTCCGTTCCCATTTGCATAGCCTCTGTAAAATTCTTTGCTTTGACAGGCATAATCATAAATTCCTGAAACGCAATCGGAGCATCAGAATGTGAACCTCCGTTGATAATATTCATCATCGGAACAGGAAGTGTGTTCGCACTAACTCCTCCCACATATCTGTAAAGAGGAAGCCCGAGTTCGTTAGCAGCAGCTTTAGCACAAGCTAATGAAACTCCCAAAATCGCATTAGCTCCCAGACTGGCTTTGTTCGGAGTTCCGTCCAAATCAATCATAATTTGATCAATCAGGTTTTGCTCAAAAACAGAAGTTCCCAAAAGTGCTTCTGCAATTTTTATATTTACGTTTTCGACAGCTTTCAGGACACCTTTTCCCATAAAAGCCTTTCCTCCATCACGAAGTTCAACCGCTTCATAGGCTCCTGTCGATGCTCCACTCGGAACAGCGGCTCTCCCTAAAACTCCGTTTTCGGTAATTACATCAACTTCAATAGTCGGATTTCCTCTTGAATCCAAAATTTGTCTTGCGTGAATTTTGATAATGATACTCATATTATTTTTAATCTAAAAAATTTAAAAAAGCGAAATAATCTAAAAAATAAAGTGCAAAAGTACGATTTTTGTTTAAAGTTTAAGGTTCAAATTTTAAAGAGTTTATCCCCTCATTTATAAATTCTTGTTTATTGGTTTTATCGAATACCCCTTTTTTAATTATTTCATTAAACCAAAGCGAATATTTTTTAGCTCCTTTGTGGTTCAGATGTATAACATCTCCGAATTCTTCATCAGAAAGAGGGAATTTAGCAAAATCTAAAAATTCAAATTCTTTATATTTTGTATGTAAAAGATACTGAAAAATAACTTCGTTATCAAAGCCCTTATAATTCTTATTGAGCGGACTGCGAATCAGAAAAACTTCCACATTATTCTCTTTGCAAAAAGTTATCATTTTATCGAGATATTCAATATTATAGACAGAAATTAAATCAGCAGCTGCTTGTTCTTCTGTTGTAAGACTCTCTTCTTCTTGTTCTGATGAATCGGTAAAGTTTCGTTCTAAATATTTATATCCTCCGATTTCAGTTGTATAATTCAACCGTTTGAATAACATTTTAAAGTTTGAGCTAAACGAAACTGAAAAACTTGACTTGAAGTAATTCGGATTATTTTTCAACAATAAATTAATATCTTCTTTATTCATAAAAGAAACATATTTCGGAAATCGGTATGAAATGTATTTATCTTCCCAAATGCGATTATCCATATATTCTTTAATCTGATTATTTGTAAATTCTATCAAAATTCTATCAATATGCGGATTTTGTTCGATTAGTTTTTTTACTTTGATGTAATTATAAAAATAAGTTTCTCCCGATTCAGAATAATTAGAAACTCCAAAAATTAAAGAATCGTTATAAGCACATTCAGAATGTGAATGTCCTATGATTAGCGTTGTGTTTTTGGGGTCTATTCTAAAATCTGAAAAATAGCGGTTTAGCCCGAATACCAAAAGGAATATTAGGAGTAAAACGCTTATAAAACCTAAAACTTTACGTAAAAACTTTTTCATGTTTTAGAATTGAAAATAGATAAATTCCTGTTCTTTTGCTCCGAATATCAAAATGAATAAAACAATCACATAATACATTACATATCTGTATTGCCATTTCCATTGCAGTCCGATTTTTTCCAAAGCATATTCTTGTCTTCGACCAATCCATTCGATAATTATAAAAATAAAAATCAGAGAAAATACTTTTATAGGGAAGACCTCAAATTTTGTAAATAACGAAACCGAAAATATTTTTTTGATATATTCAAAAGCGTGAGTAATGTTGTTTGCCCGAAAAAATATCCAAGCAAATACAGTCAATCCGAAAGTTATAAAAATAGAAAAAAACTCTTTGAGAGTAGGGAAAAAACGGTTTTGAGCTACCACATCAAGGTTTGTTCTGTTTTTGTTTGAAAGTAGTAACGGAAGAAAATAAATAGCATTCAAAGCTCCCCAAGCAACAAAAGTCCAATTCGCTCCGTGCCAAAAACCGCTTACCAAAAAGATGATAAATGTGTTTCGGATTTTCATCCAAGTTCCTCCTTTGCTTCCTCCAAGCGGAATATAGAGGTAATCCCTAAACCAAGTGGAAAGTGAAATATGCCATCTTCTCCAGAATTCGGCTATATCTCTCGAAAAATAAGGAAAAGCAAAATTCTTTTTTAAATTAAACCCGAAAAGTCTTGCTATTCCGATTGCCATATCCGAATAACCCGAGAAATCTCCGTAGATCTGAAAGGCAAAAAAGACAGCTCCTACTACTAAAGTGCTTCCCGAATAATCAGAAGAATTGTTGAAAATTTCGTTTGCCAATTCCGCACAATTATCTGCGATGACAACTTTTTTGAATAACCCCCACAAGATTTTTCGCAATCCGTCAACCGATTTGTTGTAATCAAATATTCGTTTTTTATAAAATTGAGGAAGAAAATTTGTAGCTCTTTCGATAGGTCCGGCAGCTAATTGTGGAAAGAAACTCACAAAAGCAGAAAAAGCAATAAAATCTTTAGTCGGTTCAAACTGTTTTCTGTACACATCAATGGTGTAACTCATGGTCTGAAAAGTATAAAAACTGATTCCGACAGGTAAAATTATATGTAAGGAACTAATATTGATTTCCTGTCCGAAAAACAGAAAAGCCGATTTGAAATTATCTATAAAAAAGTTGTAATATTTGAAAACTCCTAAAAAACCGAGATTGATAATCATACTTGTCCAAAGCAAGATTTTTCTCTTTTTTTGGTTTTCTTCTTTGCCTAAAGCAAGTCCTATGATGTAATCGGTAAGTGTGCTGAAAATAATTAAAGACAAAAACCTCCAATCCCAAAAAGAATAGAATACATAACTCGAAATTACGATCAGTATGTTTTGTGCTTTTAAATTTCTGTTGGTTACAAACCAATAAAGAAAAAAGACAATCGGAAGAAAAATCGCAAAATCAAGTGAATTGAAAAGCATATAGGGTTGTATAATTCACAAAAAAAACAAAACCAAAAATAACGTTATTTTTGGTTTTGTATATGATTTTTAAAAAATATTTTTTTTACGATTCACAACTACTGCAACTTACCAAATTGGTAACGAGCTCTTTAGAAACGCTTTGACTTCTTTGGTAATAAAGCGTTTTGACACCTAATTTCCACGCTTCAATAAGCAATTGATTTACATCTTTGATAGGAAGTTGCGATGGGATATTCAGATTCAAACTTTGAGATTGGTCCACAAATTTCTGTCTAATCGCAGCTTGCTGAATAATTTCTAACTGACTGATTTCTTTAAAAGTTTTGAAAACAGCTTTTTCGTTTTCGTCTAATTCGCTCAAATGTTGCACACTTCCGTTTTGAAGCATAATGCTTCTCCAAGTATCTTCGTTGTCAATACCTTTTTCTTCCAAAAGTTTTTTCAGGTATTTGTTTTTACGCATAAAATTCCCTTTAGACAATCCTGCTTTGTAATAGTTACTACTAAAAGGCTCAATTCCGGGAGAAGTTTGCCCTAAAATAGCAGATGATGAAGTAGTCGGAGCAATAGCCATTAAGGTCGTATTACGTCTTCCGTAACCTTTTAATAATTCAGGTTCTCCGTAAATTCTGGCTAATTCTTGTGTTGCTTTTTCAGATTTATCTTGCAAGTATTTAAAGATTTCGGTCGTGAGCATTTTGGCTTCCATTCCTTCAAACGGAATCATTCTTTTTTGTAATAAAGAGTGCCATCCTAAAACTCCAAGTCCTAAAGCTCTGTGTCGTTTAGCAAATTTATTAGCCGATGCTAAATAATAATTTCCTTCGGTTTTAGCGATAAATTCCTGTAAAACTGCATCCAGGAAAAATACAGCTAATTTTACAGCTTCGGTATCTTTCCATTCGTCATACAATTCTAAATTCATCGAAGACAAACAGCAAATAAACGATTCGTCTGTTGAGGAAGGCAACATAATTTCCGAACACAAATTACTGGCATTGATAGGCATATTCAAATCCTTGTAAACCTGTGGTTTATTTCGGTTTACGTTATCGGTAAAAAAGATATACGGAAGTCCTTTTTGCTGACGGCTCTCTAATACTTTTGCCCATAATTTACGTTTTTCGACATCTCCATCAATCATTTCCTGCATCCAATAATCCGGTACGTTTATTCCGAAAAACAGATTTTGAATCGGGTTTCCGATGTCTTTGATATTCAGAAATTCCTCTGCATCAGGGTGGTCAATATCCAAATAGGCTGCAAAAGCACCACGACGAACACCACCTTGAGAAATCGTATCCATAGCTGTATCAAAAAGTTTCATAAAACTTACAGCTCCGCTACTTTTTCCGTTATCAGAAACAGCACTTCCTCTTTCTCTCAAATTCCCGAAATAACCCGATGTTCCTCCTCCGATTTTGGTCTGCATAATTACTTCGCCTAATTTATGCGTAATATCTTCGATGCTGTCAGGTACGTGAACATTAAAGCACGAAATCGGTAAACCTCTTTCGGTTCCCATATTTGCCCAAATCGGAGAGCTTAAACTCATCCAACCACGTTCAATCATTTCCTGAAACGCTTCTTTGAGTTCAGGTTTATAAAGACGTTGAGAGGCTGCAGTAGTAATTCTGTCTATTGCTCCTTCAACCGTTTCTCCTTTAAGCAAATAACCTCTGTTCAGAATTTGCTCACTTTCTTCGTTTTTCCACCAGAGTTTTTCTTTTACGGTTGTTTCGTTTATTGCTACTTCTTCCATTGTACTGTTTTTTTTAATTAAAATAAATCGTCTGCTGTGATGCTTTTGTCGTGTTTGGTATATTCGACAGGTCTTTTAGCAAAGAAATCGTCTAAACTGTTTGCAAAAACCTCTTCTTCAAACCAAGCCATAGGACGGTATTGTTCGGTTGAAATATGGAATAATTTTTCGAATCCGATTTTTTCCAAACTCTCATCTACACGGAATTTCATAAAGTTCAGCAAATCATTTTTGTTGATGATTTCGATTGCTCCTTCCGAGAAAATCCAATCCAGAATATCTTTTTCTACTTCAATAGAGTCTTTTACGGTATTTCGAATCAACTCTACCGTATCTGCATCAAAAAACTCCGGATTTTCTTCTTTAATCTTGTTGATGATATAAATTCCTGCATTGGCATGAATCTGCTCATCTACTGAAGTCCAAGCAATGATATTGCTCACATTTTTCATATAACCTTTAAACCTTGTAAAAGACAAAATAATGGCAAACTGGCTGAAAAGGGATACATTTTCGATCAGAATCGTAAACAATATAAGCGAAACCACATACTTTTTGCGGTCATCCGATTTGGTATCTTTTAAAACGTCAGATAGATATTCTACTCGTTGTTTAATGACCGGAATAGTCATCAGATTTTGGAATTCGTTGTTGTAACCCAATACTTCGAGCAATCTTGAATAAGCTTCTGAATGACGGAATTCGCATTCTGCAAAAGTGCTTCCGAGTCCGTTGAACTCCGGTTTTGGGAAATGGTTGTAGAGGTTTCCCCAAAACGATTTTACCGCAACCTCAACTTGAGCAATTGCCAGTAAACTGTGTTTGATAGCGGTACGTTCTGCACTACTTAAATGCGAATGAAAATCTTGTGTATCGGCTGTAAAATCTACTTCGCTATGTACCCAAAAAGACTTGTTGATGGCTTCGGTAAACTGTAATACTTCCGGATATTCAAACGGTTTGTAGTTTACTCTTCTGTCAAAAATACCCATAATTTATGTTTTTATTTAGGTTAAATAATTTCCTTTTTTCCACTTTTGGAGTGGTAAAAGACTTTGATTTTTTTAAATTTTTTAAAATGGTGGCAACGAAAAAATGCCAAATATTTTGATAACTTTAAATGAATGAAATCGGAGAATAACTCCGTCAGATTTTCATCATTTTTATGTGTTAGCAAATTTAATTTTTACCCTAATTGCTTTTTGAACATCATCGTTAAAGATATTAACAAGAAATTTTTAAAATCGTTTATAACTGAATAATATTTTGATTTTTAATCTGTTACAATATTTTTGTAAAACTTTGGACTTTGGACTTCGGGCTCCGGACTAAAAACTTCAGACTAAAAAACTATCTTTGTCAAAACATTCAAAAATGAACTATATTTTATTTGACGGAAACAGACGAAATGCACTTCTTCCGTTTACTTATACCAAGCCTGTAGCTGATTTACGAATCGGAATTTTGACCATTCGAGAAAAGTGGGAATCCTATCTCGGAAATACCACAACCACAATTACGGAAGATTATCTTTCGGAGAAATTTCCGATGGTGGAGGCAGAAGAAAATATTTTGATTAATTCGAGTTTTTTGCCCAATCAGAAATTGGTAGAATTGGTTTTGAATCTAAAAGAAAATCAGGCAATCATAAAAAATGATGAAATCATTGCTTTTTATACGAAAGACACCCAAGAAGAAGTTGATTTTGATTCGTATGAACTCATTGATTTTGAATACGAATGCCTGACAGTCGAAAATACGTGGGATATTTTTTCTAAGAATGACAAAGCGATTCGGGAAGATTTTGAGCTTTTGACCCAAGATAGAAAATCGCAACCTATTCCGAAGTCGGTTAATGTGATTGCACCCGAAAATATTTTTATTGAAGAGGGAGCAAAATTAGAATTCGTTACCCTAAACGCTTCAAATGGAGTGATTTATATCGGAAAAAATTCCGAAATAATGGAAGGTTCTGTCATCAGAGGACCTTTTGCTTTGGGAGAGGGGGCACAAGTGAAATTAGCCTCAAAAATTTACGGAGCAACAACTGTAGGTCCACATTGCAGGGTAGGAGGAGAGGTAAATAATTCCGTTTTGATGGGGTATTCCAACAAGGGGCACGATGGGTTTTTAGGGAATTCTGTTTTGGGAGAATGGTGCAATATCGGAGCAGATTCTAACAATTCTAACCTGAAAAACAATTATGAAGAAGTAAAATTATGGAGCTACGAAACTGAAAAATTTGAAAAAACAGGACTTCAATTTTGCGGATTGATGATGGGAGATCATTCCAAATGTGGTATCAATACCATGTTTAATACCGGAACGGTTGTTGGAGTTTCGGCTAATATATTTGGTAGTGGATTTCCTCGAAATTTTATTCCGAGTTTTGCTTGGGGAGGAGCATCCGGGTTTACAAATTACCTGACTTCTAAAGCCTTACAAACAGCAAAAATCGTTATGGATAGAAGACATATAGAGCTTACAGAAGAAGATGTGAAAATTATGGAACATATTTTTGAGGAAACGAAGAAGTTTAGGAGTTTCTGAAACCAAAAAAAAGACCAATTTTTTAAAAACTGACCTTTTTAATGTCTAATTAACTCAAAACTTTACTACGTTTACGGTGTAAATGTAAAACAACTTAAAAAAATAAATGTTTTGTAATCGTTATGTGATTATAAAGTTTTTGATTGCAATAAAAATCAAGAAACATCAGAGGAGTTTCAAAATTCAAATTAGAAATTTGTACCTTTGTAACTGACTTTTATATTAAATTAAATGAACTTCTTTAAAAAAATATTTTCTTCCGATAAAAAGGAGACTCTTGACAAAGGATTAGAAAAATCTTCTACAAGTTTCTTTTCAAAATTAACCAAAGCAGTAGCAGGAAAATCAAAAGTTGATGATGAGGTGTTGGATAATCTCGAAGAAGTTTTGGTTTCGTCTGATGTCGGAGTAGATACAACTTTGAAAGTTATCGAAAGAATCGAGGCTCGTGTTTCTCGTGATAAATATCTCGGAACAGAAGAACTGAATTCGATTTTAAGAGAAGAAATTGCAGGACTTTTATCCGAAACCAATACAGGGAACGAAACCGATTTTGATATTCCGAAAGACAAAAAACCTTATGTTCTTATGGTTGTTGGAGTAAACGGAGTAGGGAAAACAACCACTATCGGAAAATTGGCTTATCAGTTTAAAAAGAAAGGATATAACGTGGTTCTTGGGGCGGCTGATACTTTTAGGGCTGCAGCGATTGACCAGCTTCAAGTATGGGCTGATCGAGTAGGAGTGCCGATTGTGAAACAACAAATGGGTAGCGATCCTGCTTCGGTTGCTTTTGATACGTTGCAATCGGCTGTTTCTCAAAATGCAGACGTGGTAATTATTGATACAGCAGGTCGTTTGCACAATAAAGTCAACCTGATGAACGAGCTTACCAAAGTAAAACGGGTAATGCAAAAAGTGGTTGCAGATGCTCCACACGATGTGCTTTTAGTTTTGGACGGTTCGACAGGGCAAAATGCGTTTGAACAGGCAAAACAGTTTACCGCAGCCACCGAAGTTTCCTGTCTTGCTGTTACCAAATTAGACGGAACAGCCAAAGGAGGTGTGGTTATCGGAATTTCAGACCAGTTTCAGATTCCTGTAAAATACATCGGAGTAGGAGAAGGAATCGAAGATTTACAAGTGTTCAACAAAGCAGAATTTGTAGATTCGTTTTTTAAAGTGTAATTAGAGGGTAATAATTTTATAATTATCCTATTTCAAATACAATATACAATCATAAAAAAAGCACAAAGGTTCAAAATCTTTGTGCTTTTTAAATTGTATTCAATTTTTTTTTATTCCTCTCTTTCTATTTTAGCTCCCAAGGCACGAAGTCTTTCGTCCATGCGTTCGTAGCCTCTGTCGATTTGCTCGATGTTTTGGATTCGGCTTGTTCCTTTTGCAGAAAGTGCTGCTATCAGAAGTGAAATCCCCGCACGAATATCAGGCGAAGACATATTGGTAGCTTTGAGCTGTGATTTGAAATCGTGTCCGATAACGACTGCTCTGTGAGGGTCGCTCAAAATGATTTTTGCTCCCATATCAATCAACTTATCGACAAAGAACAAACGGCTTTCAAACATTTTCTGATGAATTAAAACACTTCCTCTGGCTTGCGTTGCCACAACCAAAATAATACTCAATAAATCAGGTGTGAAACCAGGCCACGGAGCATCTGAAATTGTCAGAATAGAGCCGTCAATATAACTCTGAATTTCGTATCCGTTTTCGTGTTTTGGGATATAAATATCATCGCCTTTTTTTTCGATAGTGATTCCTAATTTTCTAAACGTATTCGGAATAATTCCCAAATCGTCCCAACTTACGTTTTTGATAATAATTTCGGATTTTGTCATAGCTGCTAATCCAATCCACGAACCGATTTCAATCATATCCGGAAGCATAGTGTGTTCTGTTCCCGAAAGATATTCCACTCCTTCGATGGTCAAAAGGTTTGACCCTATTCCTGAAATTTTTGCTCCCATTCGGTTGAGCATTTTACAAAGCTGTTGCAAGTAAGGCTCACAGGCAGCATTGTAGATGGTTGTTGTTCCTTTGGCAAAAACAGCAGCCATTACGATATTGGCAGTTCCCGTTACTGATGCCTCGTCCAGAAGCATATACGTTCCCGTTAATGAATCTGCCTCAACTCCGTAAAAAGCCTCTTCTTTATTATAACGGAATTTTGCTCCAAGATTGATAAATCCTTCAAAATGCGTATCTAATCTTCTACGTCCGATTTTATCTCCTCCCGGTTTTGGAATATATCCTTTTCCGAATCTTGACAAAAGAGGTCCGACAATCATAATCGAACCACGAAGTGAACTTCCATCTTTTTTGAAAGCATCTGATTCCAAGTAGTTTACATTAACTTCATCTGCCTGAAACGAATAGCTGTTCGGAGCTAATTTTTCTATTTTTACTCCTAAACTTTTGAGTAAAGCAATGAGTTTGTTAACATCTAAAATATCGGGAATGTTGTGAATCGTAACTTTTTCGGGAGTAAGCAAAACCGCACAAAGAATTTGTAATGCTTCGTTTTTTGCTCCTTGCGGAGTAACTTCTCCTTGTAGGGAATGACCTCCCTCAATTTTAAAAACAGCCATATATTTGTGTTTGTATATTGTATTATTTAAAAATTAACCATTAATTAGTTTTTGGTTTAAATTTACCGTTTTTATGGGGTGTGTTTTTATGGTTTTTCGGATTATTTTGACTATTCTGATTCAGCTTGTTTGATGTTTTTTTGTTGGTTTTCATCAAGTCGGTAGAATTAGAAAGTTCCTCACTTGTTTCAAGCAGGTTTATTTTTCCGTCTGAAAGTTCGTACAGATGTTCAAAAATTACTTCGTCCTTAACCGAATCTTTGTTCCAGCTCAAATATGATTTTTTCATGTGATTGGCAATCACACGAATAAGCCCCGATTTCATTTCTCCTTCTTCCCATTTGTTGGCTACATCAATCATATATTTGATATTGTTTCCGTAAAAACGATATTTCGGGAAATTCTGCGGATAAGGCAATCTTTCAGGTTTCAGATTCAGCAGTTCACGAGACGGAATCGGATAAGGTGAATCTACATCTAACCTGAAATCAGACATAATAAAGAGTTGATCCCACAATTTATGTTGGAAATCAGGCACATCACGAAGATGTGGTTGCAAGGTTCCCATAACGGAAATGATATATCGTGCAAGTTTATTTCGTTCTTCCCTGTCCTCAACCTCAATAGCGTTGTCAATCAGCTTTTGCAGATGTCTTCCGTATTCGGGAATGATGAGTTTAGGTCTTTGAGAATTGTATTCCAGATAGTTCATGGCTTCGTTTGGGTTGAATTGCATTGGGTTATTTTTTTGGAGTTATTGGTTATTAGGTGTCGGTTATCAGTTTCAGGCTATTAACCAATAATCATTAATTTTAAATCTGAAATTATAAAGATATAAGTCCTTCGATATCGGAAACTTCGATGTATTTTTCGATAACTGTATCAGGGTTTTTTATTCGTACATTAATTGAAACACTGGTGTATTTTCCTGTTTTGGATTGAGAGGTAACAATTACAGCTCCCATATTGTTAAAAGCGTTTTCGATACGTCTTATTTTTTCGACATCTGTCGGAACAACAAATTTATATAAATATTCCGATGGCCAAAGGGTGTTTTTTATTAATTCTTCTTTAAGCCTTGTGTAGAATTCCTGTGTTTTTTCGTCCATTTCAAAAAATGTAAATTGATAAAGCAAATATACGTATAATTTTATTTTCTGACGGAAAATAATTACTTTCGCTTTCTTTTATAAATCCATTTGTGGGATTCGTAAAATTCGCACAATTCATAATTAAATGCAAAAAGAAATTGTTCTTCTTATCGGAGGTCCCGGAACGGGAAAATCAACACTTATAGATGTTTTGTCTAAAAGGGGATATGTATGTTATCCTGAAATTTCGAGGCAGGTAATTCTTGAGGCACAACAACAAGGAATTGACCAACTGTTCTTGGAACAACCCATTTTGTTCAGCCAAAAACTTTTGGAGGGAAGAATAAAACAACACCAAAATGCTCTTCAGGAACAAGAAAGCATTGTTTTTATTGACAGGGGAATTCCCGATGTTTTGGCTTATCTGCATTATATTGGAGATACAAATTATCCAGATGTATTTGATTCAGCTGTTAAAGAGCATCAATATACCAAACTTTTTGTCCTTCCTATTTGGGAAGAAATTTATAATTCGGACAACGAGAGATACGAAAATTTGGAACAGGCAAAGCGGATTCAGGAGTATTTAATCCGGACTTATGAAGATTTGGGGTACGAACTTATCGAGGTTCCGAAAGACACTCCACAAAAAAGAGCAGATTTTGTTTTAAGTTTTTTTAGCTGACAAAATTTTTTTTCATTATATTTGTAGAAATTGAATGACTTATGAAATATTACAAATACTTTTATTGGGCTTATCTTATTTTAGGATTGCTTTTTATTTATGACGGATACGAAAAATTAAACGGAGAAGAAGGGAATCCGTACATTAGCTTTGCTATTGCAGGATTGGCAATATTTATGTTTTTCTTCCGAAGAAATTTTGCCAAAAAAATGGAAGACAGAACGAGAAACAGAAATTAAAAAAAATCCGACTCAAAGAGTCGGATTTTTCAGTTTTATTTTTTAGAAATCCCCCTCGAAATTACGATTCTTTGAATTTCGGAAGTTCCCTCATAGATTTGAGTAATTTTCGCATCTCTCATCATACGTTCCACGTGATATTCTCTTACATATCCGTTTCCTCCGTGAATCTGAACAGCCTCTGTTGTTACTTCCATTGCTGTTGTAGAAGCATATAATTTTGCCATTGCTCCCGAGATTGAAATATCTTTTCCTTCGTCTTTTTCAGAAGCAGCCTTAAAGCAAAGCATACGTGCAGCTGTGATATGCGTAGCCATATCAGCCAATTTGAAAGCAATTGCTTGATGTTGGATAATTTCTTTTCCGAAAGCCTTACGTTCCTGTGCATATTTAAGAGCAAGTTCGTAAGCTCCCTGTGCAATTCCAAGAGCTTGAGAAGCGATTCCGATACGTCCTCCATTTAGTACAGCCATTGCAAAGTTGAATCCGAAACCGTCTTCTCCGATTCGGTTTTCTTTCGGAACTTTTACATCAGTAAACATCAAAGAATGTGTATCAGAGCCTCTGATTCCCATTTTTTGCTCTTTGGGTCCGATTTCAAAACCAGCCCAACCTTTTTCAACGATAAAAGCATTGATTCCTTTATGTCCTTTTTCGGGGTGAGTATGAGCAATTACAATATAAGTTGAGGCAGTTCCTCCGTTGGTAATCCAGTTTTTTGTCCCGTTCAACAGGTAGTAAT
Organism: uncultured Flavobacteriaceae bacterium; assembly: GCA_934675205.1. Taxonomy (GTDB): domain Bacteria; phylum Bacteroidota; class Bacteroidia; order Flavobacteriales; family Flavobacteriaceae; genus Flavobacterium. The sequence continues at coordinate 380,968 of CAKUPQ010000002.1, forward strand.
CTCCCATATCTTTGGCAGTGGTTTTTTGAGAAGTAGCATCACTTCCTGCCTCGGGTTCTGACAAACAGAAAGCTCCGATAACCTGACCTGAAGCCAACGGAACCAAATATTTTTGTTTTTGCTCTTCGCTACAGTATTTTTCCATTCCTGCACAAACAAGCGAGTTGTTTACAGACATAACCACAGCAGCAGAAGCATCTACTTTTGCAATTTCTTCCATTGCCAAAACGTAAGAAACACTATCAAGTCCGCTTCCTCCGTATTTCGGGTCAACCATCATTCCCAAAAATCCGAGTTCTGCCATTTTTTTGACTTGTTCCGTAGGAAATTTGGAATGTTCATCACGTTCGATAACTCCGGGTAGCAACTCCTGTTGTGCAAAATCACGAGCAGCTTGTTGGATCATTTGCTGTTCTTCTGTAAGATTGAAATTCATAGTTTTTAGCTTTAAGCCATAAGCTATATGCTTTAGGCAAGGTTGTTTTTAAAATTTAAGTATTTGCAAATATATTAAAAAATGTTTTTATTTTTAGCTTATAGCTTACAGCCTATTGCTTATAGCTATTTAAAAGCTCTGAAAATATCGTTTCCATTGGCAAATAGGAGTAGAGCTATCAGAATAAAGAATCCGGCTATTTGGGCTTTTTCCATAAATTTTTCGCTTGGCTTTCTTTTGGTAATCATTTCGTAAAGCAAAAACATTACGTGTCCTCCGTCAAGTGCAGGAATCGGTAAAAGATTCATTATTCCGAGCATAATTGATAGAATAGCTGTAATATCCCAAAAGATTTCCCAAACCCAAATATTCGGAAAAATATTATAAATTCCAAAAAAACCACTTAGACCTTTGTAGGCTTCTGTTTTTGGATTTACAATTTTTTTCAGTTGATTCCAATAACTGCTTATTTCATTGAAACCTTTATTAATTCCCACAGGAATTGATTCTCCAAAAGAATATTTATTTCTATCGACTTTATATAAACCAAGTTTTTCGATGTTTGAAGCAGGAAGTAATGAGGCATAGCCTATCCCGAGTTTACCCTCATTATTTATATGAAGTTCGATTGTTTCTTCTTTTTCTTTGCGTAAAACTTTTGCTGTTACGGTTTGTTCTTTATAGTTTTCGACAATTCCCAAAAGTTGGTCAGCGTAAGTTATTTTTTGATTATCAAATTCAGTAATAATATCGTTAGGTTGAACTGTTTTTGCATTTGTAGATTCTTCCAAAACTCCTGTAACAACAAAAGGAACTCTCATTGTAACATTGAGCATTCTATCTCCATCAACGATTTTACCAATAAAGTTTACAGGAGGAGTTATTGTCTTTTCTTCTCCGTTTCTTTCAACTACAATTTGGTTACCTAAAGTTACTTTTTTGTTTAGTTCATAAGCACTTTTAATTTCTTTGCCATTAACCGAGATAATTTTATCTCCATTTTTAAGTCCTGCTTCTTCCAAAATCGGATTAGTAACCCAAACACCATCTCTTAATTCGGAATTTTTAATATCCAATTCTCCGTAATACCAAACTACTCCGATATAAATAATAAAAGCTAAAATAAAGTTTACGATTACTCCCCCAAGCATAATAATCAATCTTTGCCAAGCCGTTTTAGAACGGAATTCCCAAGGTTGAGGTTCTTGTTTCATTTGCTCGGTATCCATACTTTCGTCTATCATTCCTGCAATTTTTACGTATCCTCCAAGAGGCAACCAACCGATTCCGTAAACGGTTTCTCCGATTTTCTTTTTGAATAGTGAAAATTTGACGTCAAAAAACAAATAAAATTTTTCGACTCTGGTTTTGAATAATTTGGCAGGAATAAAATGTCCTAATTCGTGAAGAACAATAAGCAATGATAAACTCAATAAAAATTGAGAGAGTTTTATTACGATTTCCATTTAATACGTATGATTTAATAAGTTGCAAATGTAGTTTTTTTAGAGAACAGAAAAAAGAGGAAAGATGTAAATTGTACAGAGCTATGTCATTGCGAGGAATGTAGCGTAGCGAAATGACGTGGCAATCTCATTATTATTGAGATTGCTTCGTTCCTCGCAATGACAAAAACAAAAAAGCACCAACTTTCGTTGATGCTTTTTTAATTATTTTTTAAGTAAGAATTACTTTACTACTAATTTTCTTGTAGCAGTTTTTCCTTCTTCTGTTACTTTTACGATATAAACACCTGCAGTAAGGTTAGCGATGTTTACAACTCCGTTTACAGTAGTAGCGTTGATAACTTGTTTTCCAAGTACGTCAAATACAACAACTGATTTTTCAACAGAGTTGTGAGAAGTTATATACAAAGTGTTTCCTGTTGCAGGGTTCGGATAAACTGAAAGTCCTGCAATATTGTTGTTTTTTACTGATGAAGTTCCATCGCTTAGAACCACATTGTCAATATATAAATCACTACTATTGCTATAATTTCTAAAAGAAGCTCTTAAAATAGTAGCACCTGCAGGAGCAGTAGAAGTAACTGTTAATTGTGTCCAGTCTTCAGAAGGTGTTTCTATGTAATCAGAAGGCTGGAAAGGGTCATCAGAAACACTTATAGCTCCATTAGCATCTCTCCATTGTCCCCAAAATCTGAATCTTGCACTGTCATCACCTGTTTTATACCAGTAAGTTACAGTATATTCTGTACCAGCTTCTACTTCAATATCAGCTAAACCAACTTGGTTGTTACCTGATGATGGAACAGTCACTTTTACAGAAATATCTCCGTCTTGTGCGTTTCCTTCAATTCTTTCGATTACCCCGTCTGCTAATAAACCAGCATTCATAAACCAACCATCTGCTTGTACAGAACCGTCAGTCCAAGTTTCAAGGCTACCATTTGTGTTTAATGGAGTTTGTGCGAAAGCAAAAACTCCAAATAAAGCAATCGCTAAAGTGTAAATTTTTTTCATAGTTTTTATGTTTTATTTTTATAGGGCAAAGATACAAAAAAAATGGTTTAAAAAAATGGTTGTTGATAAAAATAACAGTTTGTTAATATTGATTTCTACGGAATCAACTCTTTAAAACTTTCATTATCAACGGTATTTCCGTTGTAGATGATTGTCCAACCCATAGAATCAGCCGTAAAAAGCAGATTGGAAAGTTCGGTTATCAGTCTGTTTTGAGCATTGGAAACCAAAGAAGATTTTTCTATTTTCTTATGTAAATCTTCTTTTACAGACTTACTTATTGTATTGTAATCTTCTCCCGAAAAAGCATTTAAAGTGCTTTGATTTATATCATAAAACTGAATATCAGGAACAATATCAATCTGTGGTTTTGGGATATAAAGAATAGTTATTGTTCTGTTTTTCTCGTCAATTTCGTATTTCATTTGTTTTAAATCATACGAAATCAAGGTTTTAGCGTTTATAACCACCAAAGCCTTTTTTTCAAACGAAAGATAATCGGTAAAATAGCTTTTTTTGTCTTTATAGGTTACCACTTCTGCAAAATGTCCTTCGGTTACAATCAGTTTGCTTACGTTGTCAATCTGTTTTTGGATAAGCTCCGAGTTGTATTGCAGCATCGTTGTTTCGCTTTTGTCCTTTCCGAAAAAAGTAAAAAGAAAATATCCGATAAGGAAAATAATTAGTACGTACCCAAGTTTTTTCATTGGTTAATGGTTAATGGTTGGTACAAAAATAAGAATAATTAATGTATGAGTTTGAGATTCCATAATTCATAACTCATAATTCATAATTCCCAAATGTTAATATGTTTGTAAATAAAATACGAAAAACAGCTTTCTTCCGTTTGATATATGACTTAATTTTGAGAATTAAAACACAAGAATTATAATAGTATGAATATCAAAAAAATAAAGGTTGCATTTTTGATGACATTTATCGGATTTGCCTCTTTACAAGCCCAGGAATCTTCGATTTACACGAGTGAAACATCGGATTTCAGCAAGGCTGTAATGCTTTATAAAGAGAAGAATTATCAGGCTTCTCAAATATTGTTCGAGAAAGTAAAGCAAAACACAAACAATGCTGAAATTCAGTCGGATTGTGCCTATTACATTGCGAATTGTGCTATCCGTTTAGACCAGGCAGGAGCAGATTCGTTAATGGAGAACTTTGTAGAGGATTATCCGACAAGCACCAAGCAAAACAATGCTTTCCGTGAAGTGGGAGAGTATTATTTTGAGCAGGGAGCTTATACGGAATCACTCGCTTGGTACGAAAGAGTGGACGAAAATAATTTAAGTCAGGAGGATAATGAAAAGTATAACTTCCAAAAAGGTTATGCACTTTTTCATTCCAAAGACAAAAAACAGGCAGAAAAATACTTGTCAAAAGTTACTAATTCCAAAAAATACGGAGCTCAAGCGAAATATTATTTAGGATATTTAGCTTATGAGGGAGATGACTACAAGGAGGCAACCAAATATTTTGATGCAGTTTCAGAGCAGGAGGAATACAAAGACAAGCTCTCATATTTTCAGGCTGATATGAATTTTAAATCGGGAAATTTCCAAAAAGCGATTGACGAGGGAAAATCCCAATTATCAAAATCGAATGCACAGGAAAAATCCGAGTTGAACAAAATCATCGGAGAAAGTTACTTCAATTTAGGACAATATAAGGAGGCAATTCCGTACCTTACCGAATACAAAGGCAAAAAAGGAAAGTGGAACAATACCGATTTTTATCAGTTAGGATATGCGTATTACAAGCAGGGAGATTACCAAAACGCTATTTCACAGTTCAATAAAATCATTGACGGAAAGGATTTTGTGGCTCAAAATGCGTATTACCATTTAGGGGAAAGTTACCTGAAAACCGATAAAAAACAACAAGCTCTGAATGCGTTCAAAAATGCTTCGGAAATGAATTTTGATGTCAAAATTCAGGAAGATGCTCATTTGAACTATGCCAAATTGAGCTACGAAATCGGGAATAATTACCAAAGTATTCCGAGTATTTTGGCAGGATTCATGGAAAAATATCCGAATAATCCGAACAAACAGGAAATCGAAAACCTGCTTGTCAATTCGTATATTACCTCAAAAAACTACAAAGAGGCACTGACTTTGTTGGAAAAAAACAAGAATTATTCCAACAGGGAGGCTTATCAGAAAGTAACTTTTTACAGAGGATTGGAACTTTATACAGACGGAAATTATTCGGAGGCATTGAGTTTTTTCAAAAAGTCGATTGCAGAACCGAAAGATGCGGAATTCGTAGCTCGTGCTACGTTCTGGAAAGCGGAAACCGAGTTTGTAACGAGCAATTTTAAAGAAGCTTTGTTGAGTTTTAAGCAGTTTGAATCCAATGTTAATGCCAAAGAAACTCCCGAATACAAAAACCTGAATTATAATTTGGGTTATGCATATTTCAAATTGAAAGATTACAGCAAATCGGCAGAATATTTCCAAAAACACATTGATGCTAAAAGCGGAGATACAACCCGTCTGAACGATTCGTATTTGCGATTGGCAGACAGCTATTTCGTTTCGGGAAAATATTGGCCTGCAATGGAAAATTACAACAAAGCCATTGATAACAAAGGAGCAGATTTGGATTATGCTTCGTATCAAAAGGCAATCAGCTACGGGTTTGTTGAGAGAAGTGAAAAGAAAATCGAAGAATTGGTTTCGTTTATTGCTAAATTCCCGAAATCGCAATATCACGATGATGCGATGTTTGAGTTGGGTAATTCCTATGTGAATTCCAACAAACCAAACGAAGCAGTTGCTATTTATGACAGATTGGTAAAAGATTACCCGACAAGCAGTTATGTTCCGAAGGCGATTTTAAGACAGGGACTTATCCATTATAATGCGACTAAAGATGATTTGGCTTTGACTAAATTCAAAAAAGTAGCATCAGATTTTCCGAACTCTCCCGAGGCAATCGAGGCTGTAAATACAGCTAAAAATATTTATGTAGATAGCGGAAAAGTTGATGAATATGCCTCTTGGGTTAAGACATTGAGCTATATCGAGGTGTCTGATGCGGAATTGGACAATGCAACTTATGAATCGGCTGAAAAGCAGTATTTACAGAACAATACCAAAGGAGCTATTACAGGATTTACGGGTTATTTGAGCAAATTCCCGAAAGGACTACATTCGCTTAAAGCGGAATTTTATTTGGCTGAAATGTATTTTGCGGACAATCTTCCGAATATGGCTCAACCGAATTACGAAAAGGTCATTAACCGTTCCCGAAACGAGTTTACGGAACAGGCTTTGGTTCGTTTGTGTGCCATTCACCTGAAAAAAGAGGATTTCAAAAATGCAATTCCGGTGTTGAAAAGATTGGAAACAGAAGCGGAATTTCCTCAAAATGTAACCTATTCACAGGCTAATCTGATGCGTTCGTACTACAATATAGAGGATTTTGCCAATACGGTTGTTTATGCGGAAAAAGTTTTGGCAAATGACAAAACGGACAATAAAGTAAAGAGTGATGCACAGATTATGATTGCCCGTTCTGCCATGAAAACAGGAAATGAGGCAAAAGCAAAAACGGCTTATAAGAATTTGGAGACTATCGCTCAAGGCGAATTGAAAGCGGAGGCTTTGTATTATGATGCGTATTTCAAAAACAAAGAGGGAAAATTTACCGAATCGAATGCGGTTATTCAGACCTTGACCAAAGATTATTCGGGATATAAGTATTTCGGAGTGAAAGGTTTGGTGGTAATGGCAAAGAATTTTTATGCGTTGGAGGATAGTTTTCAGGCTACGCATATTTTGGAAAGTGTGATTAAGAATTTTACAGAATTTGATGATGTAATTGCAGAGGCAAAAACCGAACTGAACAAAATCAAATCGGAAGAGGCAAAACGGAATTCTTCGATTGGAGGATAGAGAATAGAAGTTTCGTCATTACGAGGAGGTACGACGAAGTAATCTATTAGATTGCCACACTCCACTACGTTTCGTTCGCAATGACAAACAACTTTAAACCTTAAACTTGAAATAAAAAGAAATGAACAGAATATATATAACAATAATTTTAGCATCTTTATCATTTGGAGCGATAGCTCAAAAGAGTGATTCTTCGATTGGTTCGGAGGTCATAAACGTAATCGGAACTTATACACCTACGATTTCCGATGCTTTTAAGATAAAGGAAACTCCGTCTTTTGATGATGAAACGGTAACAAACAAAGAGGAAATTAACTATTCGATTTCGTCTTTTCCGGTTGCCTCAACTTTTACACCTGCAAAGGGAACAGCCCAATCTGTTGAAAGAGCCGAAAAGGAAAAATATTTCAGCAATTACGCTTCACTCGGAATCGGGAATTACGGAACGCTTTTGGCAGAATTGTTTTTGACCCACAACATTAGCAATAACCAATATATCGGAGGTTTGATAAAACATCATTCTTCACAGGGAGGGATTAAAGATGTTGTTTTGGATGATTTCTTTTATGATACTTCGGTTGATTTGACCTACGCTCAATTTGAAAAAGAATATAATTGGAGTGCCGATATAGGATTTCAAAATCAGATTTATAATTGGTATGGATTACCTGTTGAATATGTAACTTTTGATGAAGAAACCATAAAGCTAATTGACGAAAAACAATCGTATAATTCGTTCTACTTGGGAGGAAAACTGAATATGAACGAAAGTGTTTTTAAAGGAACGGAAATTTATTACAAAAGATTTTGGGACGGACACGATAGTGGAGAGAATCGCTTTTGGCTAAAACCGAGTTTTGATGTGGATATTGCAGAAACGAGAGTTCGCGTTGATGTGGTTGCGGATTACGTCGGGACAAATTTTGAAAGGGATTATTTCGATACTACGGATTTAAAATACTCATATTTTAATTTGGGAGTGCAACCGAGCTTTATTTATCAGTTGGACGAAGTAGCGATTAAAGTAGGAGCAGGGCTTTTTTACAGTTTGGGAAAAGCTCAAAACGAAACGGAAAACAACTTTTATATCTACCCGCAGATTCAGGCATCGTACAAGGTTGTGGGAGATTTGATGATTGCTTATGCAGGAGCGGAAGGAACGTTACAGCAGAATTCGTATGCTGATTTTGTAAGCGAAAATCCGTTTATTTCTCCGAATCAAATCATCGCTCCGACAGACCGTTCGTATGACATTTATGTAGGACTGAAAGGAAAATTAGCCGATAATATTGCTTATAACTTGAGAGGCTCATATATGAATGAAAAAGGCAGAGCTTTGTACAGTTCAACGTTTAATATGGAAAATTCAAATACGGAGGGATATGCTTTCGGAAATTCGATGTATGTGTTGTATGATGATGTAAAAACTATCGGATTTTTCGGGGAAATCAAAACAGACATAAGCAAAGGTTTTTCTGTTTTTGCCAATGCAAATTTTAACAGCTACTCAACGGATAGGGAACAAGAGGCTTGGTATTTGCCGAGTATTCGTTTTTCGGTTGGAGCAGATGCAGATATTACGGATAAGCTCTCAATAAATACCAATATCTTTTATGTAGGAGAACGCAAAGCTGAATTTTATCATCTTGACTCTGTCGGAATGCCTACATTACCATTTATCGAAACTCTTGACGGATATGTTGATATAAATTTAGGACTGAACTACAAATACAACGAAAGATTAAGCCTGTTTTTGAGAGCTCATAATTTAGCTGACCAAAAATATGAGCGATGGTTGAATTTCCCTGTTCAGGGAATTCAGATTTTGGGAGGAGGAAGCTATAAGTTTGATTTTTAGGACAAAACAAACCAAAAATTCCACACTTTTTATAGCTAAAAGTGTGGATTTTTACCCTATAAAAGTGTTGTTTTTGAGCAGAAAGAACCTTTAGTAAAACCTTAACGTATTGATTTTCAATATTAAAAATAAAGCTGTATATTTGCAGGCTCAAATTTTGTACAGTATGACTGTAGAAAAAAAATAAAAAGTTATGACAAAAAAATGGTATTACTTAACAGCTATTGTGGTTGTTTTAGCGATAACAGTTTCGAGTTTCACAAAAGAAGAAAGTTTGGATTACAGCTGGGTTGCTATGGATGCAGAACCATCGGTTGTTACAGTTTTTAGCGAGGAACAAGCAGAACAAAATGATTTTGAAGTTCCATTTACAGGAAAATCTTTTATTGCTTTTAAACAGGCATTGGCATTTAAAGAATCTCAAGGAAAATATGATATTGTAAACGATTTTGGTTATGCAGGAAAATATCAGTTCGGAGGTTCGGCTCTTAAAGCAGTGGGCATCACAAACAGAAATGAATTTTTAAAAAATCCTGTTTTGCAGGAAGCTGCGTTTAAGGCTTTACTTGCCAGAAACAAACATCATCTTCAAAACGAAATCGAAAAGTATTCCGGAAAAGTTATCAACGGAACGGAAATTACCGAATCGGGAATTTTGGCATCAGCCCATTTGTTGGGAGTCGGTTCTGTAAAAAGATATTTGAGAAACAACGGAAATATCCGTATTACAGATGGTTACGGAACAACAATCCGCAGTTATATGAAAAGATTTGCGGGTTATGATACTTCTGTTATTGAACCGAATCAAGACGCTAAAGCAACAGACAATTTAACAAAAAAATCCGTTTTATAAAAACGGATTTTTTTTGTCTTAAAACATTATTTTCTGATTTCTTTGTCATACAGTTTATAGCTTTCTTCGAGAATTTCGAGGGCTGTTTCTCTTCCGAAAAATTCTTCAACCACTACAACCTTATTTTCTAATTTTTTGTAATCTTCAAAAAAGCTACGAAGTTCAGCAATAAAGTGAGGAGCTAATTCCGAAATATCATTAATGTGATTATAAGTCGGGTCTCCTGCTGAAACTGCAATTAGCTTGTCATCTGCTTCGTTTTGGTCGAGCATTCGCATAACTCCGATGATTTTTGCAGGAGCGATACACATCGGAACAACCTCAATTTGTGATAAAACCAAAATATCCAAAGGATCTTTGTCATCACAATAGGTTTGCGGAATAAATCCGTAATTAGCAGGATAATAAACAGAAGAATATAACACTCTGTCCAAAATCAGAAGTCCACTGTCTTTGTCTAATTCGTATTTTGCTCTCGAACCTTTCGGAATTTCGATAATTCCGTTTACGATTTCTTTGTCTTCAGTTTTTGGGTTTACGTGATGCCACGGATTAAAATATTGTTTCATTTAATTTTTTGTTTCAGGTTTAATTTGTTTAAAGTTTCAAGTTAATACCTGACAGGTTTTGAAAACCTGTCAGGTATTAAAAAACTGCCTACTATTTTAAAGGAATATTCTGTAAAATTTCCAATACGAATTTCCAATATTTCTGAACAGACGAAATACTTGCTCTTTCATCAGGAGAGTGAGCTCCTTTGATAGTAGGACCAAACGAAATCATATCCATATCGGGATAATTCGTTCCTAAAATTCCACATTCCAAACCTGCGTGACAAGCTACTACATTGGCTTTTTCTCCGTTTTGTTTTTCGTAAATAGAAGTCAGTACATCAAGAATTTCTGATTTAGCATTGGGAGTCCAACCCGGATATGAACCCGAAAAAGTTACTTCTGCTCCAAATAATTCAAAGGCAGAACGAAGTGAATTTGCCAAATCAAATTTCGAGCTTTCAACCGAAGAACGAGTCAAACATTGAATGGAAATTTGTCCATCTTTAATAGTTATTTTTGCGATATTGTTTGAAGTTTCAACCAAATCATCAAAATCGGGACTCATTCGGTAAACACCATTTAAAGCGGAATAAACAGCTCTCAATAATCCTTCTTGAACTCCTAATTCCATTACCGAATCGGGTAGGGGACTTTCTTCGATTACGATTTCTAATTTCGGTTCGGTTGTTTTGTATTCGGCTTTGATATCCGAGATAATTTCCTGCATTTCTGTATGGAAAGCACCATTAAAAATATCCGAAATAATAACTTTTGCTACACTTTCTCTTGGAATGGCATTTCGCAAACTTCCTCCATTGATTTCAGCAATTTGCAATCCAAAATTCTCGAATCCGTCAAACAAAAGACGATTCATAATTTTGTTGGCATTCCCTAATCCTTTGTGAATATCCATTCCCGAATGCCCTCCGTTTAAGCCTTTAACTGTAATAGTATATCCGACAGAATTTTCAGGAACTTCTTCAGAATTATAGGTTCTGGTTGCTGTTACATCAATTCCTCCTGCACAACCGATGTCAATTTCGTCATCTTCTTCCGTATCGAGATTCAAAAGGATTTCCCCGTCTAATATTCCCCCCTGAAGTCCCATTGCACCTGTCATTCCCGTTTCCTCATCAATGGTAAAAAGAGCCTCGATGGCAGGATGCGGAATATCCGTACTTTCTAAAATAGCCATAATGGTAGCCACTCCCAATCCGTTGTCAGCTCCGAGTGTTGTGCCTTTGGCACGTACCCAATCTCCGTCCACATACATTTCGATTCCTTGGGTATCAAAGTTAAAAACCGTATCGTTATTTTTTTGATGTACCATATCCAAATGCGATTGCATCACTATGGTTTTTCGGTTTTCCATTCCCTTTGTAGCAGGTTTTTTTATAATCACGTTTCCTACGTGGTCTTCAATGGTTTCCAAGCCTAAACGCTTTCCGAAATCTATCATAAAAGCAATTACTTTTTCTTCTTTTTTTGACGGACGAGGTACAGCATTCAAATCGGCAAATTTGTTCCAAAGCTGTTTCGGTTCTAAATTTCTTATTTCTTGATTCATATTTTTTGCTTTAGGCTATAAGCAGTATGCTATAAGCTGATTTTTAATATTTGCAAAGATACAACCAACTTCTGAAAGCAGAAACGAAACAACAATAAAAAACCTCCTCAAAATATTTTGAGGAGGTTTTAACTTAAAAATTATTGGATTTATTTCTTCACTACTTTCAGCATTTTAGAAACACCTTCGATAGTTACTTTTATCAAATAATTTCCTGTTGGTAATCCTGACATATCCAAACGGGTATTGTCTGAATTTGCAGGTACATTTACCTCTTGTCCAAGCATATTGATTACTGTAACATTGCTGATTGGAGTGTTAGCACTCAAATACATCATATCAGTCACAGGATTCGGATAATATCTGAATCCGAAGTTGTTAAAGTCTGCAACACCTGATGTTTGCTCAACCGTAACAGTCAAATAATCACTTTGACAATCTGTATTTGTGCTTACTACATAATAAGTAGTAGCATCAACAAGTTCTGTACTTGGGTCAAGAACAATAGTAAGGTCTTCGTCAGCATACCAAACAAGCCCTGTTCCTGTTACATCAAGATCAGCCAACGTTTCTCCTGCTTCAAACTGTTGAGTTGAATCTCCTGTCGGAGCGGCAAAACCAGAACATATATCTTCAGCCGTAACAGCCAAAGGCTCACTCATACAGTCTCCGTTTGTACTTACTACATAATAAGTAGTAGCATCAACAAGTTCTGTACTTGGGTCAAGAACAATAGTCAAATCTTCATCAGCATACCAAACCAAGTTATCTCCTGTTACATCAAGGTCAGCCAACGTTTCTCCTACTGTAAATTGTTGTGTTGTAAGTCCTGTTGGAGTTGCCATCTCATCACAAGAAACTCTCAAAGTAAAGTCAAGAGCCTCTCCTTGAGTGATTAGACCACAAGCAGGAGGTGTGGTTGTTGCTCCTTGTTCAGCACGCACTCTCATTCGGTAGTCTCCACCCGGTGTACCAACAGGAATTGTAATTGTTCCTGATTTGGTACCGGTTCCACCTGCAAGGAAGAACACTTGTTCATCATCTTCAAATATAAAGTCGTTATTCCAGTCCACCCAGATTCTCAATCCACTTGCTCCTCCAACATAGTTAGAAGTAAAGTTGAATGTTTCTCCTGCATCTTCTGTGATAATCATAGTCGTACTATTTACATAACCTGTTCCCAAAGCAGGTCCCGGATATGAATAAGTTACGTTTTCTACAGCATTGGTTGTATTAAACAAAGTAAAGTAGAATCCTTGAGTTGCATAAGGAATACAGTGTCCTGAATTGAATCGTACAGGTCCTACCCATTCTCCGAAATCATCTTCGTCATCAGTACTACAATCTCTACGAACATAGAAATCATATTGTATTGATGAATCTAATCCTGATAATGTGTAAGAAAATGCGTCAATATCTGAAATTTCAGTTCCTTCTGTTTCGATATTAAATCCAACATTACCCCATTTCACTTGGAATGTTCCGGTTTCTTCAGATGTCCATACTAAATCTACTGAATCTTCTGTGATGTTAGTATAATCCAAGTCAGCAGGAGGGTTAGGACAAGATGGGATGTCCTCAAATGTTGCATTAAGTGACCAAGTTCCGTCTTCCACAAAAACAAGGGTTGTACCACAACCTGTTCCTCCGGTTGTTCTCCAAGCTTTCAGCTCAAATTCAACTGTTCCGGTAGCTCCGTTCGCAAAATCAACAGTTCTGTTATAGTAGATAACACCCGGGAAATCTTCACCACCCACAGGAAGTGCAACTGTCGCTTCTCCCATTCCAAGGGTAGAAGAATAAAGCACTGAACGTTGGTGGCTTGTATAAGCAGGATTAGCAGATGTCATCACATATTGTACGGAAAGACTTGCTATTTGCTGACCTGCAGGGACATTGATTGCAAATGAAGTTGCACAAGCAACGTCATCAACCTGTGGATTTGCATTAAGCATAGTAGGAATGTTTCCTACATAAGTTCCCGGAATAAATGTATGAGGACCTGACCAAGTACTATAATCATTATTTCCACAATCCTGACGTACATAGAATTGGTATGTAGCTCCACCTGTAAGACCAGTTAAGGTATAAGGATTGCTCACTCCCGGAATGGTTGTTCCTGTTCCCGGAGTAAATCCTGAAAGCCCGTATTCGATATCATACAAAGTTCCCGTACCTGCCCACGATAAAATTGTGGAAGAAGCAGAAATGTTAGAAGAGTTTAAACTCATAGGGTACATACAAGTAGGAGCTGCTTCCCAACGAATATCGTCCAGATAAATGGTTCTTAAGTTGGTGTTGTTACGGAAAGCGATGTGTTTTGCACCTACAGGTAAGTTCCAAGGGAAAATAATAAAATCTTCTGTTGGGTAAGCTGTTCCTACAAAAGTAATCGTTTCTATCTCTACAAAAGTGCTCGCATCAGTTACGTCGGTTAAATATCCTACTGTAAGGGTAGTAGAAGAAGTCGAAGTAGTTCTGGCTCTAAATCTTAACCAATGTGTATTATCGGCAAGATTGTCAAGATAAGGTGTAACCAAATAATTATCAATATTGGTACTCTTATACATATACAAATTGTTCGGAGCACTATACGGAGATGTAGTATTTACATAAGCAGCACTTGTTCCTATTTTTGACCAACAAACAGGAAGCACACCTGTGCCTGCTGTAACACCGTCAAAATTTTCGTTAAGTACTGAAACTGGAACACACAATGTAGTGAAAGTAAACGGTCCTGCCCAAAGGCTGTATCCGTCATCATCAACAGTACAATCGCGACGTACATAATATTGGTAGGTGGTTTGAGGGTCTAATTCTGACAAAAGATAAGGATTAGATGCTCCTTCAATTAAAGTTCCTTGCGTATCTATATCAAATCCTGAAAGTCCCCATTTAATATCAAACAAAGTCCCAGTACTTGTCCAACCTAAATTTGCAGTTGTAGCTGTTACATCAGCTGTCAGTTCAATAGGAGGCATACAAGCAGGAGGGTCGATTACCATAAAGGTATAATCTTCTGCCTCTCCGTAAATTGCACTTGTGCTACCTAAATTATCACAAGCAGTTGGGTTTGTAGAAAGAAAGTTTGCTACTACACGCATACGATAATTACCCAAAGGAGTACCGGCAGGAACGGTGATCGAACCTGAACCTGAAGCAACATAAGCTGCTGAATTATAGATATGCTCTCCCGCGTCAAAAACCATATTGTTATTCCAATCTATCCAAACTCCCATACCTGCAGTACTGTTGGCAGAAGTAATAGTAAACTGTACAGGAGCTCCTCCTACAAACTGCGCTACAGACTGTGCTGTATAATTAGAATAAGAACCTGCACCGGAAGAATTATTAATGTTTAAAACTCCTCCTGTTGTGGTAAAATTACTTATACCGTAATTCGTACTGGTAGAGGTTACCACACAATATCCTGTAAAGAAAGTATATGGACCTCCCCAAAGACTTATTCCATCAGTTTCACAGTCCTGACGAACATAAAAGTCATAAAACGTATCACTTGTAAGTCCGTTAAGAAGATAAGAAGTTCCCGAAACGTCATTGATTTCTGTTCCTGTTCCCAAAGTAAAACCTTCTAATCCCCATTCGATATCAGATGATATTCCGTTACCTAACCAAGTAAGTACTGCTGAATTTAGGGTTACAGTACCTGTGGATAGATTATTCGGAGTAGGACAGTGCAACGTAACAGTAATTGCCAAAGCAGCACCTTCACAATAGCCTATGGTTTGAGTTACATAATACGTACCTTCGTAAGCTAATGTTGTATCAGGAATTTCGTTTGCAAGAGCAGCATCAGAGTACCAAGTAAGGGCTGTTCCTGTTACATCAAGACCTGCAAGAGTTGTACCTGCATAAACCAGTTGGTTAGCATCTCCGGTAGGAGCAGGAGTTGTACTTGCCGGCACAACAGTAGCAATTACTTCCTCTCTGTCAGATTCACAAAGTACTAAACTACTTCCGAATTGCCAGTTATAGAACCAATACCAATAGTTAACATTAAAAGTATTACCTGTAATTACAGCAACTGAAGAAGTGTAAGGGTATGAAGCTCCGGTTGTATTTCTAATAAGATTAATCCCGATACCTGGGGTCAATGTATAATTTCCGGGTTGAAGAGTAACATTCAGCATAACAGTTTGTGCAACTGGTGATGCAAGAGTTCCCATAACCGTTGTAGTATAAGAAACCGTTTCAACTATTGTTCCTGCTTGTGCGGCATTACCTTCACGTATTTCGATAGTTCCAACCGTACCTATGGCAGCTGTCGGGAAAATCTCTACAGATGTTAAAGTAGTTGCTGTAAGTACAGTAAAGTTCATACCGTGATTGGTTAGGTTTGATACCGAAGAAGTTCCGATACTTGGGTCTAAAGGTCCCATATTTACAATTCCTCCGCCCTCTGATAATAAAACTTCAGAAGCCCAGAATGAGGTAGTTGCAGTTAAATTAGGTGTTGTAAAGCTTGAGCCTTGCCCCACTAAATTTCCTCCGGTTGGAGCATTATACCAATAAATTTCATCACCTGTACCACTTGCTGTAGCTTGTAAGACAGTAGTTCCTGATTCACAAATACCTCCATCGGTAGTAGATAGAATTTCAAGGTCATCACACATTGCCGTACTGAATACTATTATCGTAATCTCTGCCGAATTCTGACAAGTAGGGTCAGTTGAATCCGTAGCAGTTACCGTATAGGTAGTGTGATCTGTCGGAGAAACAGTAATAGAAGCTCCTGTAGCAGTACCTCCGTCCCAAGTCCATTCATACGTGTAGTTCGGATTGGTGCTTGAAGCAGTTAGTGTAGTACTATCTCCCGGATCAATCGTAGTAGCGGTTGCAGCTATATCTATAGTATGTACTGTTGCTGTTACTTCTTCTCTATCTGATTCACAAATAGTCGCCGCCTGTTCGATAGTAATATTAAAGAAATGATAATACAGCGTTGATGTACCGGTTGCACTTACCGCACCGTTTACAACTTCTCCTACTGTTCCTAAAGGATAAGGGAACGCTCCTGTCATATAAGCGCTTGCCGCACCGGATTGTTTTATCAGTCTGTAATTTCCTGGAGGAATGTTATAAAAATTAAGATCAACAGTGTATAGCACAGGAGCTGCTCCTGTACCTCCTCCTGGAAGTATATCGTTATGAGTCATCAAAACAGAGTTACCGTTATCAACGTCAATAAGTGCATAGGTTACCGCACCTCCTGCAGCTGATGTGCTACGAGCTTCAAAACTTAAAATGGAAGCGGTTTGATTAAGAACAAACGTAATTCCTCCATTGGTTGTTGAGCCTAAGGTTGTTGGAGATGTGTTTCCTTGTCCTGTGAAAATTTCACTATCAAGATACACTTCTGATACCCAATATGAAGTAGTTTCGGTCAATTCAGGTGTTTCAAAAGTAGGTCCTTGCCCAACTAAATTTCCTCCTGTTGGAGCATCATACCAATAAATTTCATCGCCATTACCACTTGCAGTAGCACTTAGCGTAACCGTTCCGTCATTACAAATGCTTCCATCAGTAGTGGTCAGAATTTCGATACTATCACACAATGTCAAATCATACACTAATATTTCGATTTCTTCTGAAACCTGACAACCTGTTACTGTATCTGTTGCAGTTACTGTATAAGTTGTATGAATTGTTGGAGAAACTGTAACAGAAGTTCCGGTAGCAGTACCTCCATCCCAAGTCCATGCGTAAGTGTAATTACTATTAGTACTTGAAACAGATAGCGTAGTGCTATCTCCTGCATCTATTGTCGTTTCGGTAGCTGTTACATCAATGCCAATTATGTCGTGTACCGTTGCTATTACTTCTTCTCTGTCTGATTCACATATTACTTCAGCTGAAGAAATAGTCCAGTTGTAGAAGAAATAATATAGTGTTGACGTACCTGTCACGGTAGCTCCACCAGTAATTGTTCCTACATCACTCAAAAGATATGGAAAGCCCGGTGCTCCACCGGAAGTAGCTCCATTATACAACATTCCAGCACCTGACTCTTTTACAAGTCGGTAATTTCCGGGAGTAATATTAAAATTCAACGGAACCGTAACAGGTATTGCTGCTGTTGCTGAACCACCCGGAGGTAATGTTATAGTAGTTGAAGCTATAATAATATTGCCATTATCAATATCTCTCAACCCGATTACTACCTCACCGCCCGCAGCAGTACTTGAATGAACCTCAACATCTATAAGCGTAAAAGATTCTGTTGCTGTAAAAAATAATCCTCCATTTGTCGTAGAGTTGATATTTTGTGATGGAGCCGGTTGTCCTAATCCTGTGAGCAATCCTCCACCTCCGTCCAAATATACTTCAGAAGCCCAGTATGATGTAGTTTCAGTCAATACAGGTGTTGTAAAAGTAGCACCTTGTCCTAAATAATTTCCTCCTGTCGGAGTATCATACCAATAAATTTCATCACCATCGCCACTTGCTGTTGCACTTAGCGTAACTGTACCTTCACCACAAACACTTCCGTCAGTAGTGGTCAGAATTTCAATGGTATCACACAATGTCATGTCGTACACCAATATTTCAATTTCTTCCGAAGTCTGACAACCCGTAACGGTATCTGTAGCCGTTACTGTAAAAATTGTATGCTCTGTCGGAGAAACGGTAACAGACGCTCCTGTAAGAGGAGTACCTCCGTCCCAAGTCCAAACGTATTCGTAGTTACTGTTAGTACTTGAAGCGGTTAATGTAGTACTATCTCCTGCATCTATGGTTGTTTCGGTAGCTGTTACGTCAATGTCGATTATCTCGTATACTGTTGCTGTTACTTCTTCTCGGTCTGATTCACAAAGAATAGTAGCAGAACTAAAACTAAGTGCTCCGTGGAAGAATCTAGGGTTTGTAGCTATTCCTGTTGTATATGGATTTTGACCTGAATAACCAACATTTCCTGTACCCCCCGCAGAATTATCTCCTACAAGAAGATTGATTCCTTCTGAAGAAAATGAGTTAGGTGTACCACTAGCATTATAATAAGTGAAATTTCCTGCACCTGTACCTGTCAATACAAAGCGATAGGTTGTATTGGCAGGAATTTCAAATTCAATACCTGTAAAAACAGGATAAACTCCATTAGTGGTTCCTGAAGGAGCAACATTCAGAGGTCCGGCTATGCTTACCCATCCGTTAGCAGCATTAATAATACCCGGAGCTCCTGTAATAGTTGTAGCATTATACCACAGCTGATAGCTCTGATTAGACCCTGCGTCCATATAGAAATCAAGTCCTTCTAATGTTACAGGTACACTATTGGTATTTTGAACAGCAAAGGTAATTCCTACTCCTGTAGTAGCAGCAAAATAGGTTAGACCTCCTGCTGTATAGTTTGTTGAAATAGTTCCTCCTACACCTTGCCCGTCAGTCAATACTTCAGCAGCATAGTACGAAGTAGTTGTAGTCAATGCAGGTGTTGTAAAAGGAGAACCTGTTCCGACTTTATTTCCTCCTGTTGGAGCATCATACCAGAAAATTTGAGAATCTGCTATACCGCTATTCCCTGTAGCTTCTAAGGTAGTAGTAGTTCCAGGTCCACAAATATTTCCGTCAGTAGTAGTCGCAATTTCGAGGTCATCACACAATCCAACATTAAATGAAAGTATTTCAATTTGTCCTTGAGTCTGACAACCCGTTACTGTATCGGTAGCTGTTACCGTATAAGTAGTTGAAATTCCAGTTGGTGAAACCGTAACGGATGCCCCTGTTGCAGTACCTCCGTCCCAAGTCCATTCGTAAGTATAGTTACTATTCATACTTGTAACAGATAGCGTAGTACTATCTCCCGGATTTATTTCTGTGTCAGTAGCCGTTACATCAATGTCTATTATTTCGTGTACTGTTGCTATTACTTCTTCTCTCTCTGACGCACATATTACATCAACTCCTTCAACAGTAATATTGAAAAAATGATAATATAATGTTGATGTAGTAGTGGCACTACCGGCACCATTTGTAATTGAACCTACTGTACCTAAAGGATAAGGGAACACCCCTGTCATATAAGCACTTGCTGCCCCTGATTGTTTTACCAATCTATAAGTTCCCGGAGGAATATTAAGAAAGTTAAGATTAACGGTGTATAATGCGGGAGCAGCAGCTGTTCCACCTCCCGGAAGTGTGTCGCTATGAGTCATCAAAACAGAGTTGCCGTTATCAACATCAATAAGTGCATAAGTTACAGCACCTCCGGCAGCTGTCGTACTACGAGCTTCAAAACTTAAAATAGAGGCTGTCTGATTAAGAACAAATGTAATCCCTCCTGCTGTTGTAGAACCCAAAGTTGTTGGAGATAGGTTACCTTGTCCTGTAAACAGTTCATTGTCAAGAAGTACTTCTGCTGCCCAATACGAAGTAGTTTCAGTCAGAAAAGGCGTTTCAAAAGAAGTCCCTTGTCCTACTAAATTTCCACCGAATTCTGCATCATACCAGTAAATATCATCGCCTAAACCACTTGCTGTAACTGCTAAAGTAGTAATCCCTTCGGCACAAATGCCACCTCCGGTTGCTGAAGTAATATCTAATGTAGCTCCTAAACACGCAAATGTTTTAAATGTATAAGGTCCTGCCCAAAGAGATGTACCATCAGTAGCTCCGCAATCAGACCTTACATAAAAATCATATTTTGTATTAGAAGTTAATCCTGTTAAATGATGAGGATTTGTAGTTGTACCTGTTATGGTTGGGGTACCTGTCGGAGTAAAGCCTTGAAGACCCCATTCAATATCCCACGAAGTAGCACTGTTTACTTCCGTCCACCCTAAATCAGCACTGTCATCTGTGATGTTAGACACATATAGGTTTGTCGGTAGCTGACAAGTAGCAAAAGTTCCTTCAAACTGAATTTGAGGTAAAATAGCTGTTAATCCCGTTGCTGTTGGGGGAGTAGCAGGATTAGGGTTATCCGCTACCGTATCAGTCCTGTAATAAATTCCCGAATTTGGAGTCGAAGTATAAGCACTCCAAGTTGGAGCAGAGCTCCAGCCCGCAGTATTTTCATCAATAGCAATTACAATGTTACCGCCTGTATAATTAAAAGGAGTAGTAAACGTAATCTCAAACCAATCTCCGGCTACAGGATTAGTAGTAACGACTCCACTAAAAACCTGTGTCAAATTTGCTAAAGGAACCCAATCTGTGGTTGAAGTGAACTCTGTTTTGGTAGTATGCCCAATATAGACTGTCCAATCATTCCAAACTGTTACAGTTCCTACGGCAGTAGGTTTGTAACGTATTTTAGTTATTGAACCCACACCACCACCACCAAGTCCGTATTCGCTGGCTGTTACAATCTGTTGATTGTAATTGAATGAATAGTTGGCAACAGGAATTGCTGCTGTCCCGGTAGCTGTTTGTGCTCCCGAACCAATTTGGATTGTTCCCGTTTGTGCCAAAGACATTTGACCAACAAGTAACATCACACAAAACGTCAGCCATCCCAGCCAGCGTTTTGTTTTCCGTGTTCGATACTCTCCAGTATCGTAAAAAGTTAAGTTGTTCATAATTATAAAATATAAATAGTTAAAAAAGTTGTCTAAATTAACGTTTTTTTATGAGTTGTCAAAAAAAAAATATTTTTTTATTTTTAATTCATTTTAAAAACCTATATAAAAAATATTTAATTCTTTTAAATTGTGTTAAATATTTAGGTATTGTTGGTTTATGTTAAAATGTGTGTTTAGTCATCAATTCTATTTTTTTATAGTATATATCAAAAAAAAGTGCCTTCTAAACAGAAGGCACTTTTTCATAACTTTTTAAGTTAATTTTTATAAGCTGTTAATTTTTTCAATCAACCCTTTAGCTTTAGTTTCCAATTCTTGGTTGATTTGTTTAAAATGAGCTTTTTTGTTTTCAACTCCTCTGATGTTTACTTTAGTAATCAAATCATCAAAAGTTGCGATTGCTTCATCTACGATTGCATCAGTTGCTTCTGTTGGTTTTCCGCCTTTTGCAATTTCAGCAATATAAGTTGCCTCAATAATATCCCCTAACACGTAGTTGATGTCTTTTTTTAAATTTCTTTTACTTGCCATTTTCTTTTTTATTTACTTGTTGAATCGTTTATTTGTTTATTTGTTGAATCGATTAAACGATTTCACGATTCAACAAATCAACGGTTAATATCTATAATATTCCGGTTTGAAAGGACCTTGTACTTCCACTCCGATATATTTTGCCTGCTCTTCCGAAAGTGTTTCCAATTCCACCCCGATTTTAGCCAAATGCAGTTGAGCTACTTTTTCGTCCAAATGTTTCGGAAGCGTATAAACTTCGTTTTTGTAACTTTCGGAATTTGTCCAAAGTTCGATTTGAGCCAAAGTCTGATTCGTAAACGAATTACTCATCACAAAACTCGGGTGCCCTGTTGCACAACCAAGATTTACCAAACGTCCTTCTGCCAAAATTATAATGTCTTTTCCATTAATATTGTATTTATCAACTTGAGGTTTGATTTCGATTTTTGAAGCACCGTGATTTTTGTTTAGCCAAGCCATATCAATTTCGTTGTCGAAATGTCCGATGTTACAAACGATTGTTTTGTCTTTCATCTTCTCGAAATGACGTCCTACTACAATATCTTTGTTTCCTGTTGTGGTAATGATAATATCAGCATTGGAAACAACAGTGTCTAATTTTTTCACTTCAAATCCATCCATTGCAGCTTGCAGGGCACAAATCGGGTCAATTTCGGTAACTGTTACGATACTTCCGGCTCCTCTAAACGAAGCTGCGGTTCCTTTTCCTACGTCTCCATAACCGCAAACAACCACTCTTTTTCCTGCCAACATTACGTCCGTAGCTCTGCGAACTGCATCAACAGCTGATTCTTTACAACCATATTTATTGTCGAATTTTGATTTAGTAACCGAATCATTCACATTAATGGCAGGCATCGGAAGTGTTCCGTTTTTCATTCTTTCGTAAAGACGATGAACTCCTGTTGTAGTTTCTTCCGAAAGTCCTTTGATTCCCGAAATGAGTTCAGGGTATTTGTCCAAAACCATATTGGTTAAATCTCCTCCGTCATCTAAAATCATATTCAGAGGTTTTCTGTCTTCTCCAAAGAAAAGTGTTTGCTCAATACACCAATCAAACTCTTCTTCATTCATTCCTTTCCACGCATAAACCGAAATTCCTGCTTTGGCAATCGCAGCAGCTGCTTGGTCTTGCGTAGAAAAAATATTACATGAACTCCAAGTAACTTCTGCCCCGAGTTCGATAAGCGTTTCAATAAGAACAGCTGTTTGGATTGTCATGTGCAAACAACCTGCAATTCTTGCTCCTTTAAGCGGTTTAGAAGCTCCGTATTCTTTGCGAAGTGCCATAAGACCCGGCATTTCGGCTTCTGCTAATTCAATTTCTTTCCGTCCCCAATCTGCAAGGGAAATGTCTTTTACTTTAAAAGCCACATAAGGCGAAGTCTGTACACTCATTTTTAAAAATTTTTGCAAAGATATGATTTTTTGTATGAATTTGAAAACTCTGTGTAGCTCTGCGTAACAGCTAATTATATCGCAAAGTTACACAAAGAGCCCCGAAGTAGAAAGCAGTTACTGTCATTGCGAACGGGCGAAGTGCAACGGAGCGAAGTGTGGCAATCTTAATCATCAATTGTTATTCAAAAAGATTGCTTCGTTCCTCGCAATGACGGAACTTTTGGCTAATGCCTTATAACCTAAACACTTTATAAAGTTGATTCGTTTGCTTAATCACATTTTCGGTACGTTCTTCGTCTGTATCGGAGATAAATATCTGTCCGAAAGTATTTTGATTGACCAAATCAATGATTTTTCCAACTCTGAATTTGTCCAATTTATCGAAAATATCATCAAAAAGCAATATTGGTTTTTCGTTGTTTTTTTGCTTTACAAATTCAAATTGAGCCAATTTAAGGGCAATCAAAAATGATTTTTGCTGTCCTTGAGAACCGAATTTTTTAATCGGATAAGTGTTGATTTCAAACGATAAATCGTCTTTGTGAATCCCGACTGATGTATATTGAACAGCTCTGTCTTTTTGGATATTTTCCTGTAAAAGCAAAAGCAAATCTTTGTCGAATAATTGACTTTCGTAAACTAAATTTACCTGTTCGTTATTCTCCGAAATTATCGAATAATATTTATGAAAAATAGGAGTGAAGTCCGTTAGAAATGCTGCCCGTTTCTGATGAATGAAATTCCCTAAAACATTCAGCTGTTCGTCATAAATCGAAAGCGTATCATTGTCAAAAACCCCATTGATTGCAAAATATTTCAAAAGTGAATTTCTTTGAGTGATAACTTTTTGATATTTAATGAGTTGGTTTAGATATTCGGAGTTAAGTTGAGAAATAATCTGGTCAATAAATTTTCGTCTGATTTCACTTCCTTCCGAGATTAAATCACTATCAGACGGAGAAATAATCACAAGCGGAATAAATCCGATATGTTCAGAGAATTTTTCGTATGCTTTTCCGTTTTTTTTGAGGACTTTTTTCTGATTTTTTTTCAGACTGCAAACGATTTGATGTGCTCGGTCTTCTTTTAGAAATTCTCCGTCAATCACAAAAAAATCTTCGTTGTGCTTTATATTCTGACTTCCAATCGAATTAAAATAACTTTTTCCGTAAGCCAAATGATAAATACTATCCAGAATATTGGTTTTTCCGATTCCGTTTCGTCCTGTAAAGCAGTTGATTTTAGCTTCAAAATCAAAGCTGATTTCGGAAAAATTCTTATAATTCAGTAGATGAAGTTTTTGTAATTGCATTTGGCAAAAATAAGCCTTAAAATTTGAATGATGAAAAACTATACTTCAATTTTTTTTCTAAAAAAAATAAGCCTTTACATTTTAAATGTTTACTTTTGTCGGAAATTTTTAAAACACACAATTAATATAAATAATGGATATGCATACCAATTTCACGAAAACGATTTCGTTAGAAGGTTTAGGAATTAAGAATGCTAAAATCAATTATCAGCTTTCTCCTGAACAATTACACAAAATAACTATTGAAAAAGGTCAGGGAATCGAAAGCTCGACAGGAGCTTTAGCTGTAAATACAGGAAAATTTACAGGACGTTCTCCACAAGACAGATTTATCGTAAAAGACTCAATTACCGAAGACAAAGTTTGGTGGGGAAATGTAAATATTCCGTTTGATTCAGATAAATTCGAGAAGCTGTTAAACAAAGTAACCGCTTATTTATCGGATAAGGAAATTTATGTTCGGGACAGCTATGTTTGTTCTGAAGACAAATACAGAATGAATGTAAGAGCAATTACAGAAACAGCTTGGTCAAATCTTTTCTGTTACAATATGTTTTTGCGTCCGACTGAATCAGAGTTGGAAAATTACACAACGGAATGGCACGTAATCTGTGCTCCGGGATTTTATGCGAATCCTGCGGAAGACGGAACTCGTCAGGAGAATTTCGCTATTCTTGATTTTACCCGAAAAATCGCTTTGATTGGAGGAACAGGTTATACAGGAGAAATAAAAAAAGGAATTTTCTCTGCACTTAACTTTATTCTTCCGGTGTTTAAAAATACGTTCCCGATGCATTGTAGTGCAAACGTTGGGAATGACGGAGATACCGCTATTTTCTTCGGACTTTCGGGAACGGGGAAAACAACACTTTCGGCTGATCCAAGCAGAAAACTGATTGGAGATGACGAACACGGTTGGACTTCCGAAAATACAGTTTTTAACTTTGAAGGAGGTTGTTATGCCAAGGTAATCAACCTGAGTGCAGAAGGAGAACCTGATATTTTTAATGCTATCAAAAAAGGAGCTTTGCTCGAAAACGTAGTTTTCAAAAACGGAAACGAAGTAGATTTTGAAGATGATTCGATTACTCCGAATACTCGTGTGAGTTATCCAATCGAATACATTAATAATATTCAACCGAATTCTATCGGGAAAAATCCTAAAAATATTTTCTTCCTGACAGCTGATGCTTTTGGAGTATTGCCTCCGGTTTCAAAACTTACTCCGGGTCAGGCAGCTTTCCATTTTATTTCAGGATATACGGCTAAAGTAGCAGGAACAGAAGCAGGAATCAACGAGCCTCAACCGAACTTCTCCACTTGTTTCGGAGCTCCGTTTATGCCTTTGCATCCGACAAAATATGCAGAAATGCTATCTGCCAAAATGAAAGAAAGCGGAGTAAATGTTTGGCTTGTCAACACCGGTTGGACAGGAGGTGCGTAC
This sequence comes from uncultured Flavobacteriaceae bacterium, assembly GCA_934675205.1. Lineage (GTDB taxonomy): Bacteria > Bacteroidota > Bacteroidia > Flavobacteriales > Flavobacteriaceae > Flavobacterium. Next base: position 406,863 of record CAKUPQ010000002.1, read on the forward strand.
GGGACAGGTAGTAGAATGAAACTAAAGTACACTCGTGCGATGATTACTGCGGCTCTTGAAGGAAAATTAAACAACGTTGAGTTTGCCAATCACGAAATTTTCGGAATTGCAGTTCCTCAATCTGTTCCTGAAGTTCCGTCAGAAATATTGAATCCGAGAAATACGTGGGCAGATACAGCAGCTTATGATGCAAAAGCAAGAGAATTGGCTCAATCGTTCAGAACAAACTTTAAAAAGTTTGAAGAATTTGCCAATGAAGAAATTCTTTCGGGAATGCCTAATGGCTAATTAAAGTTATAAAGTTACGAGGTTATGAAGTTATAGAGCTTAAAACCTCATTTAAACAAAAAAACTCATCTTGTTACAGATGAGTTTTTTTGTGTCAAATATTGGATAACAGAAATTTATCATTTCCACTAATCATTAACCATTACAAAAAGTCTTTATGAAAACTCAAAGGGAGTAAATTCTCTAAAGAATCTGATTTATAAATTTCTCCTGTTTCTCCCATAAAATAGATTTCGATAGGAGTTTCCTGTTTTTGTTCGTATTCCGAAATACTTTGTCTGCAAGCTCCACAGGGTGGGGTAGGACGTTTGGTTGGGTTGATATCGGAAGTGGCAGAAATAGCAATTTTCAGCATTTTAGCATTCGGGTAAAGCGTTCCTGCCTGAAAAATAGCTGTTCTTTCCGCACACAATCCTGACGGATAAGCAGCACTTTCTTGATTACTTCCCAAAACTACTTTTTCGTTGTCGAGCAAAATAGCCGCTCCAACTCTGAATTTAGAGTAAGGAGCATAAGCCTGTTTACGGATTTCGATAGCTTTAAGCATTAGTTCTTTTGTCGAATCGTCTAATTCGTCAATCGAATCATAAACCGAAAAGGAGGTATTTACAGTTAACTTTTTCAATGTTTATATTCTAATACTCATCATATTTATCTCCGAAGTTGAACGTCAGAGAAAAACGCAAGGTGTTTTCAAGTGGATTCTGAACCTTTGAAGTGGACATCAGATAAGAAACATCAATTTTAACGACATTATATTTAAAACCTGCTCCAAGGGTAAAATATTTTCTGGCTCCTTTGGTTTCGTGTTCGTTGAAATATCCCAAACGAAGTGCAAACGAATCCTGATACGAATATTCAACTCCTCCTCCAAGCGTAAACTCTTTTAATTCTTCACTGAATCCGTCAGGAGCATCTCCAAAAGATTCAAATACTCCCGAAAACCAGTTTGTTCTCAAGTAATCATCAGTAGCTTGATCTCTTTCATCAGAAGTCATATCTTCTGTGTATTGAGGAGTAGGAACTAATAATTTTCCTGCCTCAAGTGTAACTCCTATGGTATTGTAGTCGTCCATAATAAAGTCAAATCCTGCTCCTAATCTTAAATTGGTAGGTATAAAGTTAGAATTTAAATCTCCTATTTCATCATCATAATTGATTTTTGGACCTAAATTCTGAATGTTGAACCCTGCTCTAAAGCGTCCGTCAAAATCTCCGTAAGCCTCAACTTCCGATTGATAATATCCTGCCAAATCTACGGCAAAAGTATTGGCAGCCGACATATCCCCAGTTAAATCAACTTTAAGACCCGAACGGATATAACGACCTGCGACAGCCATTGAAAATCGTTCACTCAAACGCAATGAATATGAAACATCAAAAGCCAATTCACTTGGACTTATTGGAATTGTACCACAATCGTGGCATTCAGTAAGTTGAATTTCTCCCAATCCAAAATAACGAAGACTCGAAGCAAAAGCACTACGTTCGTTGATTCTGTTATAATAATTAAGCTGTCCTAAACTAATATCGTTTGCAAGTGCTGTAAGATAAGGCGTATAACTCAAAGAAATCCCTTGTTCTTCAAGAGCAAAAGCATATTTGGCAGGATTAAATTGTTGTGAAAATCCGTCTGCCGAAGTCGCTACTCCCACATCTCCCATTCCTGCTGAACGAGCATCTGCTGTAACCATCAAAAACGGAACTGCTGTCGTAATAACTCTATCCTGTGCATTTAATCCTTTAAAAATAAATAATCCGATAACCAATAAAACAATTTTTTTCATACTAATTTTTCTGTTCTTATAAAATCCCACAAATATACTACTCTGTATTAAAGTATAACGAGTTTCTCGTATTTTTCTGCTTTTTTTCCTGTTAAAGTCGATTTGACTGTGAGTTTATACACATAAACTCCTTTTCCGATTTTATCCCCGAAATCATCACGTCCGTCCCACGTAATATCCCTTGACAAAAATCCTTCGGTTATAATAGTTTGATTTTTAGTCCAAACCACTTTTCCCGTAACGGTCAAAATCTGAACTTGTACGTCCAAAGGCTCAAAAGGTCGGTTGTGCGAAAACCAAAATTCGGTATAACTCACAAACGGATTCGGGTAATTCAATACATTTTCGAGCTGAACTTTTTCATCTCCTACCACAATAAACTGAATTTCGGCTGTTACCATATTGTTGTAAACGTCCCAAGCCTTGAAAGTTATCGTATGCAGTCCGGGGGCTAAATTCCGAAACGGATACGAAATTTTTCCGTTGGTATAATCGTCCATTTCGGTTTGGTAATAATCGTTGAGTATGTACGGATTGGTTTCATCTCCGTCCAGAATGGCAATCATATCGTGTCCGATTCCTCCTGCTGTGTTCATTCCGTTTTCATCTTCCAAAAAAGCCAGAAAGATAGGTGAATCATTGGTAATTCCTCCCGAAATAAAATTCGTGTCATTCATATATAATTTGACGGTTGGAGGAGTGTTATCAACAGGGGCATTTTCGTTAATTCCTCCTACTTTGATTTCTTCGGAATATCCCGTTCTATCCTCTAAAGGAATAAGCCTTTTGGAATAAAAGCTGACTCTTCCGTAATCAATCGGAATTCTGGTGTCTTTCGGAACGACAAAGCTAAATTCAAAATTTCCTCCCACAACAGAAGCATTTCCTCTAAAGATAGTTTCTCCTAAGACATCGAAATCCATAGTATATAGCTGACCGTTTTCAGTCCATCCGTCATTTCCTAAAGTAGTACGGCTTATTTTCTTGTCAAAAATCTGAACAGCTAATTCTCCGGAATAATTAGATAATAACGTTCCCGATTCGTTGGTTACTTCCCCTTTCATTTTGATATGTGATAAAGCCTCTAAACTTCCCGTAAAATCATTTATAGGAGTATCATTAATATGTGTCAAAACAACATTCGGTTTCGGAATAGCAAGTTGCAGGGCAGGGTCTCCCACACAAGCTACCATTCGGGTAGCGTCCATACTTCCGTGATAATTTTTGGCTAATCGCAATGCCTCTCCAACTGTCGGATAAGGCTGTCCTGCATAATTTCCGTACGAAAACAGCACTTCTCCAAGTTTTAAATTGAAGTTTTCGGCTGTTCCGATTCCGATAACTCTTGTTGTGGTTATCAGATTTACAGCTCCTCCGCTCGGATTCCAATAAACGTATTCCCCAGCTGTTGGTCGTAACGGATTATCGAATTTGGTAAACGAACAAGTAACCGTAATAAATAAAGGGTACATAAATCGGTTGTTCAGATTCTGTCCGTCTGATGTTTCAAAAATCCGTTCGTGTGCCAAACCGTTTTCTCCTCCGTGCCCCAAATAATTGAAAACCAAAGACCCAGCCTCAAAAGCATTGATAATGTCCCGTCTTGCCTGTGGGTATCTCGCTCCTCCCGATGCGGTTTCCTGCACATAAGCATCGGTATAAATTTTATTGATGTTGAAAAAAGGACGATTTTGCTCAATAGCAATAGCTAGTTGATTCATCTGAACTTGCATATTTCTATCCGAAGATTTATCAACATCATCAGAAATTAACGTAATGTTATTTCGCCATTTTCCGTAAGACCTTTGGTCGTAATAATCAATGACTTTCTGCACCATTTGCTCTGCCTGATTTACGGTGCTTACTAACATTCTTCCAACTGCAACATCAGGTCTGTTGCTACTTGATAGATTTCCTTCGTTTTCGTCCATCATCACAAAATAATCATCGGAACATTTATCTCCTGTATAAAAATTTTCACCTCCGGTATAAGGCTGAAAAATCGGAACAATATTCGTATTTCCTTGAATTCTGTTCTTAAAATCATACGAGGCATCTCCAAAAAGATTCAGATATTTGATTCGTTTGTCGGGTTGGGAAGCATTGTAATATACGTATCGGATAAAATTTCGGATAGCCCCAATATCCTGTTTTCCCGATGAAAATTCCTGATAAATGTTTTCGAGATTAACCACTTTTACAACAAGTCCCGAATTGTTTCTGTGGAAATTAGCCAATTTTTCTGCCTGTGCATTCAAAAAAGCAGGAGTTACGATAATATAATCGACATCGGCAAAACTTCCGTTGTTGTCTTTGAAAACATCGCCTTTCAGATTTTGGTTGGTAACCCGCATATTTTGGGTTTCCCTCAAAGGTATATAATAATCGTTAGGCTCGAGAGCGATATATTTTCGCTTTTCTCCCATATTGGCTTTGAAAGAAAAAGTCGGATTTCCAGAATTTTCCTTTTTGGTTACGTTAAAAATATCCGTAACGTCCCAAACTTCTTTTATAGTATTGGCAAAATTGATTTGATATTCGATGATTCCGATGTTGTTTTGAGCCTCATCATAAAAAAACGAAAACTGCTTGTTAATTCCACGAAGCTGTCTTCGGGCTGTAATGGCAATATAATCGAGATAACCAACTGCTGTCGGAACACCATTATTGTTGAAAACTACCGTAATATCTATGTTTTCCGAAGTAGCATTGAAATTAGTGTTTAATGCTATTTGTCTTCCGGAACGTTCATCATTAGGACTTTTTGGTTCAAAAACAGCTGTTCCGATAGTGTTTCCGTTTGCGGAAAAAGTAAAGGTTGCAGGAAGATGATAGCTGTTCAGAGCTGTATTTCCCTTGAATTTTATAGGAACAGACGTAACTAAATTAGGAAAAGTAAACTTAAAAGTCTGTTCGTTTTGAATATTGAATGTTTCTCCAAACCATTTTCTGTCCATTCGGGCAAAATTGTTCAAATCTCTTTCGTGAAACTGATAATCGTCAAATTCCGAAACCGATAAAGTCGGACTTCCCGTAGGCTCGGACATTGCAGAAATTCTTTTTCCGTCATTGATTCCACTTGCAGTAATATAATAATAGGAGCGATTGCTGTATAAGTTCAGGTGTGTATCGCTTTCTTGATTATAAGTATCAACTCCTTCCGCATAAAAAAGAATATAATCGGAAGAGTCAAATTTTCCGTCTTCTTCTCCGATAAGCTGAATGGCATTTTCTTGTAAATCAAACGGATATTCCACATTATTCATAAGCGGAATCATTCGTCCTCCGTTTCCGTAGATTTTTATTTTTTGAGGATTTACGTTGTTGAGATTCATTCCCAAGCTCTGAATAAAGCTTCTCGAAAGTCTGTAAACTCCCGATTTTTCGACATAAAATTTAAACCATTCTCCGTTTGCCAAAACCGAATTGGTAAGGGTCGGAACATCATTTATATCTAATGCTTTGTGGGTAATTCCGTTGTTTGAAGTAGTTAAAGTAAATGATTTTACTCTTTTAAAAGTATTTCCCTCTCTGATTACAGGTTCAAATTCGATAGTCAGAAATTTATCTTCACGACTTTTGCTTACCGAAACCTGTTTGTGGATTTCTGTCGGAAGTTTTTCAGACTCCAAACGACCTAATTGTTCTTTTGAGATGTTTTCGTAAGCAATATTGCTGATTTCAAAGTTGTTTTCTGTCGAAGTCAGATAGGAATACGTAAAAAAAACAGCGTTTTTACTTCCGTCATAATAAAAATATTCCGTCTGAAAATGAGGGACAGCAACACTTATGTCGTCCGAAAACAACAAAGGTGTATCTTTCCATTCGAGTTTGATGTCGGTTTTTTTCTGTCCGAAAGAAACCATACACATTAATAGGTATATAGAACAAATTACATTTTTCATCGCTTACCAATAACGGATATAAGTGTTAAATATTACAAAAAAGTAAAAATAATTATTTCAGATAACAATTTATATAATAAAACTTATAAATTTGCGTTCTTTCGGAAAGGCTGTTTTAAAACAGTCTGAAAATATTTTTTATTTAATAGTTGTAATTTAAAATTAAGTTATTAAATTGCACCGCTTAATTTAGTATTCTTTAAAACATTATGAGAACTAACAAAATTGTATTTTTAAATTTACTTCTTCTTACCGGACTTGCGGTAGGAATGACAGGTTGTAGTAAAAACAAATCTGGTGTTTCCAGAGCCACCGGCTGGAAAATGGACGGTAGAGAGGGAAGGTTTAATTATAACTCCAAATTTACGGAGCAGGAAACCCCTATTGGTATGGTTGCTGTTGAGGGAGGTACTTTTACTATGGGTAGAGTACAGGATGATCCTATGCACGACTGGAACAACTCTCCGACTCAACAACACGTTCAATCGTTCTTTATGGACGAAACAGAGGTTACTAACGTGATGTACACGGAGTATCTGCATTATATGAAAAAGGTTTTTCCACCGACAGAGGAGAATTACAAAGACATCTATTTCGGAGTTCTTCCTGATACTTTGGTTTGGAGAGATCGTTTAGGATACAACGAAACTATGGTTACTATGTACTTGTGGCATCCTGCTTACGGAGAATATCCTGTGGTAGGAGTAAACTGGGTACAAGCTATGGAGTTCTGTAAATGGAGAACGAATTTTGTTCAAATGGGTGACCTCGAAAAATATAAATATTTAGCGAGAGATGCGAAGTCTAAAGAACTTACAGATGCGACTTATTTCAGTAGAGATGCTTATATTACTTCTCCGAGTACAGCTTTTGGAGGGCAAGCTCTTCAAAAACCTCAAAGAGGTTCATCTACTCCTGAAGAAAATGTTTATGCTACAATGTCTTCGGGTATAATCATTGCTGAATATACACTTCCGACAGAAGCACAATGGGAGTATGCAGCTATGGCTCTAAACGAAAACAGAGAATACAATCTGTACAGAGGTAAAAAGAAATATCCTTGGAGTGGTGTACATACTCGTTCAGGTAAAAGAAAAACAGTTGGAGATATGTTGGCTAACTATAAGCAAGGTAAAGGAGATTATGGTGGTCCAGCAGGTTGGTCAAGTGATGGAGGAGATATTACTGTTCCGGTAATGACTTACCCTCCGAATGATTTTGGATTGTATGATATGGCAGGAAACGTAAACGAGTGGGTACTTGATGTTTACAGACCTATTGTTGATGATGAGATGAATGATTTCAACTATTACAGAGGAAATAACTGGACTAAAAATGAAATAGATTCACTTGGACAAACCAGATTTATTACTTCTGATGATATTCAGTACGAGACATTGCCTAATGGTAAAAGAGTACCGGTAGCATTACCAGGTGAGATTGCTAAAGTTCCTATTGATGAAAACGAAACTTATTTGAGATATAATTTTGATAGAGCTGATAACCGTAACTATCGTGACGGAGACCCTCAATCAATGAAAGACTTTATAAGTAACTCGGAAGAAGATTCAGATAAAAGAATGTATAACGCTCCTAAACATAAAACAGAAATTTCATTAGATACTGTTTCGGGAAGAGAAGATTTGGTAAGACAATGGGATACTTCAAGTAGAAGAACAACTCTTATCGATGATAACTCAAGAGTGTATAAAGGAGGTTCTTGGAAAGATAGAGCTTATTGGTTAGACCCGGCTCAACGTAGATATTATCCTCAGTATATGGCAACAAATGACATCGGATTCAGATGTGTTGTAAGTAAAACAGGAGCAAAAGACAACAAAAAGAGAGCAAGAGGATAAACCCTCGAACATATAATTCATACAAAAGCCCGATTCAGGGCTTTTGTTTTATCTGTAATTTTGTATGAAAATATCAGAAATACATCAGTTGTTTCTAAAGTCAAGCGGAGTGGCAATTGACTCCCGTAAAATTCAGAAAAACAATTTTTTTGTAGCCATCAAAGGAGAAAATTTTGATGCGAATACTTTTGCAAAACAAGCTCTCGATAACGGAGCTTTGTGTGTTGTGATTGACAACCCCGATTATTATATTGATGAGAAGACGATTTTGGTTAACAATTCTCTTGAAACCTTACAGGAATTAGCCAATTTTCATAGAAAACACCTGAATCTTCCGATTATTGCTCTTACGGGAAGTAACGGAAAAACCACAACCAAAGAACTTATCAATGTGGTTTTGACTGAAAAATACACCACTAAAGCTACAATCGGAAATCTAAATAATCATATTGGGGTTCCGCTTACTTTACTTTCGTTTGATTACAAAACCGAAATCGGAATTGTCGAAATGGGAGCCAATCACAAACGTGAAATAGATTTTTTGTGCAGTATAGCCGAACCTAATTTTGGATACATCACCAATTTCGGAAAAGCACACCTTGACGGATTCGGAGGTTTTGAGGGAGTGATTCAAGGAAAAAGCGAACTCTACGACTATATCCGAAGTGAAGAATTTGACGAAGAAGAAGACGAAGAAAGACTAAAAAAAGTTTTTATCAATCTTGATGATGAAATTCAGCTTGAAAAATCAGAAGGATTAAACCGATTTTCTTTTTCGTTTAAAGACAAAAGTGCCAATGCCTTTATAAGCTCGGTTGATGCAAATCCGTTTGTGAAAATGAGCTTTGAAAATATTGACATTCAGTCGAATCTTATCGGAAGTTATAATGCTGCGAATATTGCATCGGCTATTACTATAGGGAAATATTTTAAGGTTGATAACACCAAAATTAAAAAGGCGATTGAACATTATATTCCTGCAAACAATCGTTCTCAAATCATAGAAAAGGGTTCTAACAAAATTATTTTAGATGCATATAATGCGAATCCGAGTAGTATGAAAGTAGCTGTTGAGAATTTTATAAACCTGAAAGAACACCCGAAAATGATGATTCTCGGAGATATGTTCGAACTTGGACAAGAAAGTTTGGAAGAACATAAAAACATCGTTTCGTTATTGAAAAACGAATCGGATATTGACATTCTTTTTGTAGGGAATGATTTTTATTCCAATAAAATCCAAAAAGACAACATTAGTTTTCTTAAATCTTTTGATGAATTGAAAGATTATTTTGCCGACAAAAAAATCAAAAACAAAAGCATTTTAATCAAAGGCTCAAGAGGAATGGCTTTGGAGAGAGTGTTGGACTTTATCGGGTAAGATACAAATAACCTGTCATTGGTTTTGGATAATCTTTATCGTTCAGATACAAAATATAAAAATACGTTCCTTCGGGAACGTATCTGTTTCCGATAGTATTTTTTTCGGTTACTCTTCCGTCCCATTTCGAGATATTGTTGTTGCCTTTCCAAAGAAGTTGCCCCCAACGGGAATAAACCAACAACTCAAAATTCTCAAAAATATCGTATAATCCCTCAATATGAAAGTCATCGTTTAATCCGTCATCATTGACAGTTATGGCATTATAGACTGTTGGAGGACAGTTTCGGATGTTCAGAAAAAATGAAGTAATACTGTAACAATTATCTTCATTTTCTATTCGTACAAAAATTTCTTTAGGAACTTCGTTTGTCTGATAAGAGCTTATATTCAAAATAGGATTTAGTCCGTTTTGTGCTTCTTCGTACAGATGATGAAACGTTACCACATCATCAGGATTTTGTTTTATTAGGTATTCGTATTGTGAAAAATCAAAAATACCCGTAGTGTTTCCGAGATTGCATACGATTAAGTCTTCGGGAATAGTAAATTCGGGAGATACCATAAGCTGAAATACAACTAGATAGCTGTTGTTGTTTTCGTTTATTTCGGTAACGACTCCTGTTCCGTTTCCTGTATCATCAACAACCAGCAGGATTTCGATTTCTTCTGTAATTTCTTCCGGTAGGGGAACAACAATAGTTCCATTTTCAGAGCCTCCGATAAGAATATCATTATACGTTTGTGTTAAACCTACCAAAATACTGTTGATATAAACCGCTATCGGAGTTTGAGCAGGAAGTATTTCGGTAGCATTAAGGTTAAAAACGGTATATTCAATCTCTATTTCCGTTGCATTACAATAGGTATGAATTTCGTTACTTACAATGGTTGCATCGGGAAGTTGGCTGTTGAGTTTGGTAACAACGGTTGAAATCATTACCAAATCCTGACCCGAAGTCAGGCTGATTTCGGCAGTTGTATCTCCAATCTGAATGTTATTCTGAATATCATAAATATCCAAATCCATATTGTACAGATTGTTCATTCCCGTAATGCTGTTCGTTCCGTTAAAGGCATTATTGGGAGGATTCAGGGGAGGATTACTGATGACATTTCCGTTGATTCGCAGAGTTTCGTTTACGGAAATTGACGAATCGCCTTCCCAAGCGACAAAACCGATTTTAGCTCCTACATTGTCAATAACATTCAGGTTATCCAACGTAATGGATAATTCATTTGGAACGAATTGAACTCCCTCATAAACATTGAGCTGATTTAAAGGTAGGTTATCGTCTTTGTAAACAATGACCAAAGCCCAACCTGCATAATTGGTAGAAGTATTGCAATACGGACTCGGAGGAATAAAATTTTCGGATACATCAAGTTCTGAAACCGTGTAAATACCGTTTCCCGTATTTAAAATCTGTTCGGTTACATCTGTAACAGCAACAAAATAAACCAAGCTATAAGTTTGATAAGCATAGTTAATCAAGTAATTTCGGTCAGGCTCGATGTCAGTATCGTTCAGTTTGATGTTAAAATCTCCCGTTCCTGAACCCGACCAATAAAGGTAAGCTCTTTCTATCTGATAATTTTGAGGGAAATCCAGCTCGGCAGCAGATGTGGTTTGTATGATACACGGAAAACCTGTCCCGTTTTCGGCATAATTCATTGTGTTTCCAATAAACGAAAAATCATATCTTCCGTTGAATTGTTCCAATAGAGAAAACTCCTGTTGAGCATTCAGAGAAAAACTCATCAGAAGAAGAAAACAACTTGTAAAAACGTATTTTTTTATCATATTATTGACGTTTTTCGAGCATAAAATTAGGTAATTTTTTTAACTTTGGAAAATAATTGAGTTTTTAGATGTCAGTTAAACGATGAAAGAAGATTTTTTGCATTACGTATGGAATTACAAAAAGTTTGATTTTTCAAACCTCAAAACCGTATGCAATAAAGATGTTTCTGTTATTGATACAGGAAAATACCTGCAAAGCTCGGGAGCAGATTTTTTTAATGCACAGCTGATGATTGACGGATTGTGTTGGGCAGGAAATGTGGAAATTCATCTGAAATCTTCGGATTGGTATCTGCATAATCATCATCAGGATTCTAATTATGACAATGTGATTTTACACGTGGTTTGGGATTATGATGTTGATGTATATCGAAAAAACAATACCGAAATCCCTGTTTTACAGCTCAAAGATTATGTGCAAAAAGAGATAAACGATTCGTATATGGATTTAGTAAAGAACAAATCGTGGATATTCTGTGAAAATCAGATTCACTCTGTTGAGAATAATCTGTTTCAGGATTGGAAGAATATCTTGTTTACGGAGCGTTTGTTACAAAAATCTTCTGTAATAGAAGAATTGCTCCAAGAAACCCAAAACGATTGGGAAGCAGTACTTTTTTGTATGCTTGTCAAAAATTTTGGGCTGAATACCAACGGAAATTCCTTTTTTGAAATCGCACAATCCATTCCGTTTCCGATTATCCGAAAAGAATCGTTTGAGGTCGAAAATTTAGAGGCTCTTTTTTTAGGGAAAGCGAATCTATTAGACAAAGATTTTCAGGAGAACTACCCGAAAGACCTACAAAATCGTTGGAACTATCTCAAAACCAAACACAGAATCCAGCACACCTTTTTCGGGCAATTAGAATTTTTTAAGCACCGTCCTGATAATTTTCCGACTGTTCGTTTGGCACAATTGGCGATGCTGTATCACAAAAATCAATATTTTTTTGAGGCAATTACAAACGTAGATTCTTTAGATGAACTTTACAATATCTTCGATTCGGTAACTTCCGACTATTGGAAAACACATTATATATTAGACAAAGAAAGCCCCGAAAAAAGAAAACCGTTAAGCAAAAAGTTTATTGATTTGCTGATTATCAATACGATTGTTCCGTTTCGGTTTGCGTACAGTCGCTATCGAAAGCAAAATTCTGACACTGTCCTCAAAGAACTGATGTTTAACATCAAACCCGAACAAAACACCATTATCGAACGATTTGATAGGCTCGGAAGAAAATCCGAAAATGCTTTTGATACGCAAGCCCTTTTACAACTCAAAAAACAATATTGCGACTTTAAACGATGTATGGAATGTAAAGTAGGAGTGTCTTTACTTGGTTGATTTCATTGAAAATTTAATGAAATATTAGTATATTTTCTGTTGAATAATCCATATAATGGAAAATAAATTTATATTTGTAGTAAAATAACTGCAAAACACAACAAAAACAACAGCAATGGCACAGCAATTTCCACCACTTCCTACGGTAATCAAAAAGCTATTGGTTGCCAACCGAGGAGAAATCTCCATTCGGGTACTTCGGGCAGCTTCTGAAATGAAAGTAAGAACCGTAGCTGTTTATACTTATGAAGACCGTTATTCACTACACCGTTACAAGTCTGATGAATCTTATCAGATAGGCGAAGAGAGCGAACCGTTGAAACCTTATTTGGATATTGAAGAAATCATCAGAGTTGCCAAAGAAAACGATGTTGATGCCATTCATCCGGGTTATGGTTTTTTGAGCGAAAATGTAGCTTTTGCTCGAAGATGTCGTGAGGAAGGAATTATTTTCGTAGGACCTTTTCCGGAAGTAATGGAGCAGTTAGGTGATAAAATTGCTGCTAAAAAACTGGCTCGTTCTGTAAATGTACCCGTGATTGAAGATGCGATGATTTCGGCTGAAGATATAGACAAAGCCGTTGCAAAAGTAGAACAAATCGGATTTCCCGTAATTCTGAAAGCAGCTGCAGGAGGAGGAGGTCGAGGCATGAGAGTCATTCATAAAAAAGAAGATATTGTACCGCTTTTTAAAGAAGCATCAGGAGAGGCTTTGAAATCGTTTGGAGACGGAACGGTTTTTATCGAAAAATTCATCGAATCTCCCAAACATATCGAAGTTCAGCTTTTAGCCGATAATTTCGGAAATATTGTCCATTTGTACGAAAGAGATTGTTCGGTTCAGAGGCGATTCCAGAAAGTAGTTGAGATTGCTCCGGCTCCGAATCTACCACAAGACGTAAAAGACAAATTATATGAATATGCTATCCGAATCGGAAAAGCTGTAAACTACAACAATGCAGGTACGGTTGAGTTTTTGGTGGACAGAAACAATAATATCTATTTTATTGAAGTAAACCCGAGAATTCAGGTGGAACATACCGTAACCGAAGAGGTAACCGGAATTGATATTGTGAGAAATCAGCTTTTGATAGCTCAAGGAACACAGTTATCAGATACGAGAATCCGCATTCCGAATCAGGAAAGCATCAAGATGAAAGGATTTGCCATTCAGTGTCGTATCACGACCGAAGACCCCGCAAACAACTTTAAACCTGATTACGGAACACTGATAGCTTACCGCAATGCAGGAGGATTCGGAATCCGTCTTGATGAGGGAAGTGCCTATCAGGGAATGAAAATTTCTCCGTTTTTCGATTCGATGATTGTAAAGGTAACAGCAAGCGGAAGTACACTTTCCAGCACTTCAAAAAGGCTATACCGTTCTCTTTCGGAATTTAGGGTAAGGGGAGTTACTACTAATATACTGTTTCTGAAAAGTGTTATCAATCACGATACTTTTATAAAAGGAGAATGTACCGTAAACTTTATTGACCAACACCCGGAACTCTTCAATTTTGAGCCTTTTAAAGACAGCTCGACCAAAATGCTCCGTTATCTGGCAAATATCAGAGTAAACGGACATCAGGATATAAAACAGTATGATTCGAGTAAAAAATTCAGAACTCCGATAATTCCTCCGATAACAAATAAGGATTATCCGAAAGGTTCAAAAGACCTGCTTACAGAAATGGGCAGAGAGGTATTTTTACAGCAAATCCGAAACAATAAACAGATTCAATATACCGATACAACTTTCAGAGATGCTCATCAGTCGCTTGTGGCAACCCGAATGCGAACGAAAGATTTAACGGCTGTAGCAGGAGGATTTACCAAAGATAATCCTGAATTATTTTCTATGGAAGTTTGGGGAGGAGCAACCTTTGATGTGGCACTGCGATTTTTGCATGAATGTCCTTGGGAAAGACTTCAAAAGTTGAGAAAAGCAATGCCTAATACGCTGTTGCAGATGCTTTTTAGAGGAAGTAATGCTGTAGGGTATTCGGCTTATCCGAAGAATATTATTGGGAATTTTATTGAAGAGGCTTGGAAAAACGGGATTGATGTTTTCAGGATTTTTGATTCGTTAAACAATTTAGAATCAATGCTTCCTGCCATTCAGTTTGTAGATAAAAACACACAAGCGATTGCCCAGGCATCTATCGGTTATACGGGAGATGTACTCAAAGGAGGTAATAACAAGTATAACCTGAACTATTACAAAGATTTAGCCCGAAGAATTGAAGATGCAGGAGCTCATATGATTGCCATAAAAGATATGGCAGGGCTTTTGAAACCTCAGGCAGCAGAAGTATTGATTCCTGCACTCAAAGAGAGTGTTTCGCTTCCGATTGCATTGCATACTCACGATACAGCAGGAACTCAAGTAGCCACTTATCTCAAAGCCATTGAAGCGGGAATTGACAGTATCGACTGTGCTTTGGCCTCATTTAGCGGAACAACTTCCCAGCCGAGTTTGAATGCTATGGTAGCTCTGATGCAAGGTCAGGAACGGGAAAACAAGCTCAATCTGCACAGTCTGAACCAGTACAGTAATTATTGGGAAGCTGTCAGAGAAATGTATTACCCGTTTGAATCGGATTTGAAGTCTTCTACGGTTGAAGTGTATGACAACGAAATACCGGGTGGGCAGTATTCTAATCTTCGTCAGCAGGCAGAAGGTGTGGGGCTTGGTGATAAGTTGCCTTTAATTAAACATAATTATGCTGTTGTAAATGAGCTTTTTGGAGATATTGTAAAAGTAACTCCGAGTAGTAAAGTAGTGGGAGATATGGCACTTTTTATGACTGCCAATTCCCTTGCGAAAGAAGATGTTTTAGACGAATCGAAAAACCATTCGTTTCCGGCTTCGGTAGTTGGGTTTTTTAAAGGAGATTTAGGAATCCCATACGGAGGGTTCCCTGAAAAACTCCGAAATATTGTTCTGAAAAACGAAGAAAAAGAGCAAAAACCTTTGGCTCAAATTCTTCCCGATGTGGATTTAGAAGAAGATACTAAAGTATTTTATGCCAAATATCCTGAAAGCAATTTCTTGGATTATTTGTCGTATAAGATGTTTCCGAAAGTATATGATGAATATTACACCCACAAAAATACGTATGGAGAAGTAACCGAACTGCCTACACCTGCTTTTTATTATCCTTTGAAAAAAGATAAGGAAATTTCGGTAAGGCTGAATCAGGGAAAGCTGATATTCATAAAGCTGATATTCGTTTCCGCAGCTGATGAGGAGGGAATCAGAACGGTAACTTTCCAGCTCAACGGAGGTAACAGAACCGTAAATGTAAAGGACAATTCCGTAACTTCGACCAAACAGGCTCATCAAAAAGTAGCCAATCCGTCTAAAGAAGTCGGAGCTCCGCTTCAGGGAAGTTTGTCATCGGTAATGGTGAAAGAAGACGATATGATAGAAATCGGAACTCCGTTGTTTATTATCGAAGCGATGAAAATGGAAAGCACGGTTTCGGCTTCGGTTGGAGGAAAAATCAAACGGGTAGTACTTTCAGCAGGAACTATGGTTGACCAGAATGATATGATAATTGAGTTTGAATAAAAAACGTTTTTAGTACACGACAAAAAACATAAAAAACGCATTATCAGTTTGTTGTGTACTAAAAAAAATGTTATTTTATTTTTTGAGCAAAAGCAATAATATGCCCGTCTGAATCGGAGAAATAACAGGCTTTATCTCCCCAATTTCTGTCTTCAATCGGGCTGATGAGCAAAGCTCCGATTTCTAAAGCGTTATTGAATTCTGATTCGATATCTTCTACATAAAAATACAGCTCACATCGTGGGATTCCTGTTCCTGTTTCGGGATTTGGCATTTTGTCTTTGAGGATTTTTGCAATTCCGTTGTTTGGCATAAGTCCCAATTTACAGCTGTCGGACAAAATAAATTCCGTCATTCCCGAAACGTGTAAATCAGGCCCTTTCCGAAAAATTTTAGCATAAAAATCTTTGCTTTTCTCCTGATTGGAAACGTATAAAATGATTTGTGTAAGGGAGATGTGTTTCATTGGTTTAATTTCGCTCGTTCTATAAGAGGTTCATATTCAAACAACAATTCGCCTTCGCTCATCACTCTTTTTCCTGTTGTATAGATTTTACAATCATCATTTTCCCAATCAAAAACATAAAATTCTACTTTAAAAACTTCGTTTAATTTATTGTAATTGAGTTCATTATTTATATGAACAAAATTTTCTTCGGTTTCAATTATTTTAATCGGCATTTCATTTTCAAGATACATAGTTGTTCTAATTCGTCCGTATGAAAGACCAACTTCTTCGTAGATTTTATAAATCTGATTTTCTTTCTTCCAAACTTTTAAAATTCCTCCCCCGTCTGTCGTTATTCCTGTTAATTCAATCCAATCATATTCCGTTTCTATCAATGTAGAATCTGAATCAATTAGATTTATTTTACTATCAATTTGGGCAACTTTATCTTCTTGTCCAAACGAAATAAACCCAATCAGGATTAAAAAGAATGAAAATATTGTTTTCAAACTAAACTAAAATAAAATATTCCGCTAATATATAAAATCTATAAATTCTGTGTTTTAAATTTTACTATTTTTGTCAGACTGTAAACTGACAACCGTAAACTGACAACTAAAAAAAATGCTTTCTTCGCTTTCTATCAAAAATTATACGTTAATTGAAAATCTGAATATTGATTTTTCGGGAGGTTTTTCGGTTATAACAGGAGAAACAGGAGCAGGAAAATCAATGTTGTTGGGAGCTTTGGGCTTGGTTTTAGGGAAAAGAGCCGATTTGTCTTCGCTAAAAAATGAAGAGGAAAAATGTGTTATTGAGGCTGTTTTTTCGGTTGAAAAGTATGGGTTGAAAGCCTTTTTTGAGGAAAATGATTTGGATTTCGAGAAAGAAACCATTATCCGCAGGGAAATCCTTCCGAGCGGAAAATCAAGGGCTTTTGTCAATGATAGTCCTGTAAATCTTCAACAATTAGAGGAGTTGGGGAGTGTTTTGATGGATATTCATTCCCAACATCAGACCAGAGAACTTTCGGAGGAAAAATACCAGTTTGAGGTTTTGGATATTTTGGCTGAAAATGAGGATTTATTATTGAGCTATTCCCAAAAATTATCAGAATACAAAAAGAACAGAAAAACGCTCGAACAGGCTCAAACCAAACTATCGGAATCGCTAAAAGAACAGGAATATAATCTGTTTGTTTTCAACGAATTGAACGATGCTAAACTGAAAGAAAACCAGCAGCAGGAATTGGAAATCGAATACGGAAAACTCAATAATACCGAAGCTATTAAAGAAGTTTTATCCAAAACTATTAATCTTTCGGATAATGAAATAGGAGGAGTTTTACAGAATCTGAACGAGATAAAATCATCATTTTCAAAAATTGCTGATTTTTCGGAATCCTACAAAGAAATTTCGGAACGGATAAACAGTGTTCAGATTGAGTTTTCGGATATTTTGCAGGAAGTAAATAATCTGTCGGAATCGGTTTTTGACAATCCGGAACAGGCTCAACAAATAGGAGAGAGGTTACAGCTTTTATACGGTTTACAAAAGAAACACAAGGTAAATTCGGTTAAGGAACTTATCGAAATCAAAGATAATCTGGAGGAAAAAGTGGTTTCGGTTGACGAACTTACTTCGGTAATCGAAAAAACGCAAAAGTTGATAGCTCAAAACCAAACGGAATTAGATAAAATTGCTTTAACTTTACACCAAAACAGAAAAAAAGCAATTGAGATTTTTGACGGAAAAATTACAGTTTTGCTTTCAGAATTAGGAATGAGCAATGC
Organism: uncultured Flavobacteriaceae bacterium; assembly: GCA_934675205.1. Taxonomy (GTDB): domain Bacteria; phylum Bacteroidota; class Bacteroidia; order Flavobacteriales; family Flavobacteriaceae; genus Flavobacterium. The sequence goes on from CAKUPQ010000002.1 coordinate 425,050, forward strand.
CCGATTTGACATTAAACTGATTGCAACGGAAGACTATTTTTCCAATGGAAAAGACAAAATCGAATTTTTGTTTTCAGCCAACAAAGGAGGAAATTTCGGCTTGTTGAAAAAGACTGCATCGGGAGGAGAATTGTCGAGAATTATGTTGGCAACCAAAGCGATTTTAGCAGAATATAAAGCAATGCCTACGATTATTTTTGACGAAATTGATACGGGAGTTTCGGGAGAAATTGCTCTGAAAATGGCTCAGATTATGCAACAAATGAGCAAAAATAGACAGGTAATTTCGATTACGCATTTGCCACAAATTGCCTCAAAAGGAAATAATCATTATAAAGTATATAAATCTGTTACAGAAATAGATACGGTTTCTGACTTAAAGCTATTGTCTAATCAAGAAAGAATCGAAGAAATAGCGGAAATGCTGTCAGGGAAAGATTTTTCGGAATCAGCCTTATCACACGCTAAAACATTATTAACGAATTAAATTTTTATCAGGTGGAAGAAAATGTAAGTTATTACGAAAATCAGTTTATAAAAGCAGACACACTTATTTCGGACGGAAATATTTCTGAAGCGAAAGAGCTTTTGGAAGAAATTCTGGCTCAATATCCCGATTTCGGAAAAGCACACAATCATTTGGGTTGGATTTTTCATATAAAATTGTCGAATTACGAAAAAGGTATGTATCACTATAAATTAGCAATGAAATTCGATCCGAGATACCCTGCATCCTATCTGAATTACACCTATTTATTAGTCGATATGAGTAGATACAAAGAGGCAAAGGAACATATTGAACAAACTTTGAAGAATTTGGAAAATGCGGATAAAGCCTCGTATTACAGTGAGTTAGGCAGAATTTATGAAGCGGAACAAAGCTTTATGGAGGCTTATAAATACTACAAAATGTCATCTAATTATGCTTTTAATCCGCAATTTATTGACAATATGAAGATAAATATGCATCGGGTAAAAGATAAAATGACTACATTTGAAAAATTAAAACTGAAATTTATTTAATTGTAAGACTATGTATAATTTATTAAAAGGAAAAAAAGGAATCATTTTCGGAGCTTTAGATGAAAATTCAATCGCTTGGAAAACAGCAGAACGTGTTCACGAAGAGGGAGGAACTTTTGTTTTGAGTAATGCTCCAATTGCGATGCGTATGGGAACCATCAACCAATTAGCAGAAAAAACAGGCTCTCAAATTATTCCTGCAGATGCGACTTCGGTTGAAGATTTGGAAAATCTGATTGATAAAGCACAGGAAATTTTAGGAGGAAAATTAGATTTTATTCTTCACTCTATCGGAATGTCGATAAACGTGAGAAAAGGGAATCATTACACCAACCAGAACTATGATTTTACGGAAAAAGGTTGGGAAGTTTCGGCTGTTTCGTTCCACAAAGTGATGCAGGTTTTGTATCAAAAAGATGCGATGAACGAGTGGGGAAGTATCGTAGCTCTTACGTATATGGCCGCACAAAGAGTTTTCCCTGACTACAACGATATGGCAGATAACAAAGCTTATTTGGAGTCGATTGCTCGTAGTTTCGGATACTTCTTCGGAAGAGACAAAAAAGTTCGTGTCAATACGATTTCGCAATCTCCAACTCCGACCACAGCAGGACAAGGAGTGAAAGGTTTCGGAGGATTTATTGCTTATGCAGACCAAATGTCGCCTCTCGGAAATGCAACCGCTTTAGATTGTGCAAATTATACGGTTTCGATGTTCTCTGATTTGACCCGAAAAGTTACACTTCAAAACTTACTCCACGATGGAGGTTTCTCAAATATGGGAGTAAGCGATGCAGTAATGTCTAAATTTATGGGAGAATAAAATTTTTATCCGATTGACCTAAAAAAATCCGTTTTGTGTAAAACAAGACGGATTTTTTTATGGCAATATTCTGTCAATTTGTGTAAATTTGTGATGAATATAAATCAGTCTAAATGAAATCTTCAGAGCTTATCCTTAATCCTGACGGAAGTCTTTACCACATCAACTTGAAACCCGAAAATATTGCCAATGATATTATATTGGTAGGTGACCAAAATAGGGTTGAAAGCATTTCGAAACACTTTGATACCATTGAGTTTACGACTCAAAAAAGGGAGTTTAAAACCCATACAGGCACGTATAAAGGTAAGCGTCTTTCGGTTATTTCAACTGGGATAGGACCTGATAATATTGATATCGTCATCAACGAATTAGATGCTTTGGTGAATATTGATTTGGAAACCAAACAGATAAAACCTGTTCTTACTCCGTTGAATTTTGTGAGGATAGGTACTTCAGGTTCGTTACAAGCGGATATTCCTGTAAATAGCTTTGTAGCAAGCGAATACGGGTTAGGTCTTGACAACATGATGCGTTCGTATTTGGTTGATACTGTTGCCGAAAAAGAGATTGAAGATGCTTTTATTGCTCATACGAATTGGGATTTACGAAAAGGACGTCCGTATGTGATTAAAGGAAGCGAAAGCCTGTTCAATAAATTTTATGGAGACAAGATTTTTAGGGGTATGACAGGTACAGCCGGAGGATTTTATGGAGCTCAAGGGAGAATTATTCGCTTGGATATTCAAGATAGGGAGCTGAATCATAAAATGGATACCTTTGCGTATAACGGAGTAAGAATGACTAATTTAGAAATGGAAACTTCTGCTATATACGGGCTTTCTAAATTGTTAGGACACAATGCTTTGTCTTTAAATACGATAGTTGCCAACCGAGCAAACGGAACTTTTAGCGAAGACCCTTATAAGGCTGTAAACGAGCTTATTGAATATACTTTGAATAGGTTTTTGATTGAAGATTAACCATTAGCCAATTAACTTCTGACTGATAACAGCCCGAACCACATCAATAGCTACGGTATTGTATTTGTCATTCGGAATGATGATGTCTGCAAAGGCTTTGGTAGGTTCGATAAACTGTTCGTGCATTGGTTTTAAAGTGGTTTGGTAGCGATTTAAGACTTCCTCCATATCACGACCACGTTCCGAAATATCACGTTTTAAACGTCTGATAAGCCTTTCGTCAGAATCGGCATGAACGAAAATTTTTACATCAAACATTTCGCGAAGTTCAGGATTGGTAAGGATAAGGATTCCCTCAACAATCATTACTTTTCGAGGATGTGTGAGGATTACATCACCTGTTCGGTTGTGCGTTACGAACGAATATACCGGTTGCTCTATAATTTTACCCTCTTTTAAATCTTTCAGATGTGATACAAGCAACTCAAAATCAATAGCTCTCGGGTGGTCGAAATTGATTTTAGTACGTTCTTCGTAGCTTAAGTTTGACGTTTCTTTGTAGTACGAATCCTGTGAGATAATTCCGACTTCGGTACTTGGTAACTCGTTCATAATCTGATGAACAACAGTTGTTTTTCCGCTTCCTGTGCCTCCTGCAATTCCGATAATAAGCATTCTGTATTGTGTTTTTATTGGTTTTGCAAAAGTAAAATGAAAATTTCAAATAATAAAATTCTCTTGTTTGTACGATTTGCTTTTTGTTAATTTGTATAAATTTGAAATGTTTAGAAATGAAACGATTTTATGTGTTAGTTTCTGTTTTGCTGATTATTTCCTGTCAGAAAGCGAAAGAAACCGTAAATAAATCAGGAGAAATTGTAGGTAAATCTGCTACGGAATTTATAGGAGGAGTTTCCGAAGGAATTGATAAATCTTTGGAATGTGAGCTTATTTTGTCTGATGAAATCAAAGGTAAAGTAAGCACAGGGAAGTTTTATATTGAAAATGACAGTACAGGACAAAATAATAAACTTGTAATTTACTTTATTTTTAATGAAGATTTCGATAAGGAAGTTACCTTTAAAACAAATGATAAAAAAGGATTAGAAACAGGAAGAACCAAACTTCAGATTCAAGGAAAAAAAGGAGAAACTTCTTATTTTGATGTGATTTTTGATGTGAGAACTGAAATTGAAAGTAAAAGCAAGATTTATATAAACTAAAATAATGGAAACACAACAAGACAAAAAAATAGCTATTATTGGCTATCTGACTATTATCGGATGCATTATTGCAATGGTTATGAACAACGAGAAAAAATATCCTTTTGCCTCATTTCACAACCGACAGGCTTTAGGGATTTTCTTATTGTTTTTCGCTTTAGGCTATCCGATAGGGTATTTTGATAGTTGGATGGTTACTATGGCATTCTATTTATTCTTCTTTATCCTTTGGATATATGGGTTTGTCGGAGCTTTACAATATGAACAGAGAGAAATTCCGCTGGCAGGAAAGTTGTTTCAAAAATTATTTAAAGGAATCTAAAGCTACGAATAGGACGAATTTTGACGAATACAACGATAAGATTTACAAATAAGAAATTCGTGTCATTCGTAAACATTCGTATAATTCGTCAATATTTACAAAAATTAGCCATAAAATGAACTATTTAATAAGAGAGCCAAAAGTAAAAAAAGACAAAAATCCGTTATTGCTTTTATTGCACGGATACGGAAGTAACGAAGAAGATTTATTTTCGTTTGCAAACGAACTACCCGAAGAATATTATGTAATTTCTGCACAAGCTCCGTACGCACTTCAACCTTATGGATATGCTTGGTACGCTATCAATTTTGATGCAGATATGAATAAGTTTTCAGATGATAAACAAGCTGTCGAATCGAGAGATTTGATTGTGAAATTTATTGATGAGATTTCAGGAAAATATCCGATTGATACAAATGACATTACTTTGATTGGATTCAGTCAGGGAAGTATTTTGAGTTATGCGGTTGCACTTTCGTATCCTGAAAAGGTGAGGAGAGTGGTTGCATTAAGCGGCTATCTAAATCAGGATATTCTTAAAGAAAATTATCAGAATAATGATTTTTCAAAATTGAATTTCTTTGTTTCTCATGGAAGTTCCGACCAAGTTATTCCTGTCGAATGGGCTCGAAAAACTCCCGATTTTTTGGATAGAATAGGAGTTGAAAATGTGTATTTTGAATATCCGGTAGGGCACGGAGTTGCTCCGAAAAACTTTTTCGATTTCAGGAATTGGATAGTGAATAATTAGTTTAAATAATTTGATTTAATTATTTGAAAAACAGAATGATAAATACTAAATATAGATTTTATCTATATGTTAATTTTAACAGTTTTAAACCGATTTTGTATGATGAAGAAAGTAATGATCTCAGCTTTGTTGATTCCGTTTTTGACAGCTTGCACAGCTACCTCAAATGATATTGGAGAAAACGAAAAAAATCCTTTGGAAAAATATATAAACACGATTACCGAGAGCGAACTCAAAACCCATATCAACATCATCGCATCAGACGAAATGCAAGGACGTGATACAGGAAGTGAGGGGCAAAAAAAAGCAGGTAGATATTTGATTGAGCAGTACCAAAAAATGGGATTGTCTTTCCCTCCAAATGCAACTACTTTTTATCAGCCTGTTCCGTCATCGTATATGAAAACAGCTTGGAGTCCGACTTTGCCTGATTCCGAAAATATTTGGGTGTATTTCGAGGGAGGAGAACTCAAAGACGAAGTAATCGTTATTTCGGCTCACTACGACCACGTGGGAATGAAAAACAACGAAATCTATAACGGAGCAGACGATAACGGCTCGGGAACTTCCGCACTTTTGGAAATTGCAGATGCTTTTGTTCAGGCTAAAAAAGCGGGATATACTCCCAAGCGTTCTATTTTGTTTCTGCACGTAACAGGGGAGGAATACGGACTTCACGGGTCGAGGTATTATACTGCAAATCCTGTTCTGCCTTTAGAAAACACCATTGCTAATATCAATATTGATATGATTGGAAGACGTGGTCACGGAAAAGAAACCAACGACAATTATGTGTATGTAATCGGCTCGGACAGGTTGAGTACGGATTTGCATAAATTATCAGAAAAAGCTAATGAGTATGTAGGATTGGAGCTTGATTATAAATACAATGATTTAAACGACCCGAATCGTTTTTACTATCGTTCTGATCATTATAATTTTGCCCGAAAAGGAATTCCTGCCATTTTCTATTTTGACGGAGTTCACGATGATTATCATCAGACAACTGACACACCTGACAAAATTGACTTTCCGTTATATGCCAAAAGGACAAAACTTGCTTTTGCAACTGCTTGGAAATTAGCCAATGCAGAAAACAGACCTGTAGTTGACAAGGACGGAAAATAGTTTTAAAATAACGATTAAACAAAAAAATATGACACTCATAAAATCTATTTCAGGAATCAGAGGAACCATTGGAGGAAAAACAGGAGATAATCTTACTCCTGTTGATGCGGTAAAGTTTGCTTCGGCTTACGGAACTTGGCTAAAAAATCATCACAACAAAGAAAATCTGACGGTTGTAATTGGTCGTGATGCGAGAATTTCAGGACCTATGATTCATAATTTGGTTGTGAATACGTTGGTAGGTTTAGGAATTAACGTAATTGATTTAGGACTTTCGACCACTCCGACTGTTGAGGTTGCTGTTCCGTTGGAAAAAGCAGACGGAGGAATTATCCTGACCGCTTCCCATAACCCAAAACAATGGAATGCACTTAAATTATTAAACGAAAAAGGCGAATTTTTAAGCGGAGCAGACGGAGCAAAAATTTTAGAAATTGCCGAAAATGAAGCTTTTGATTTTGCTGATGTAGATAATTTGGGAGAAATTATCGAAAATACAAGTTATATGGACATTCATATTGACGAGGTTTTGAATCTTCCTTTGGTTGATGTGGAAAAAGTGAAATCCAAAAAATATAAAGTTGTTGTGGACGGAGTAAATTCGTCGGGGGGAATCATTATCCCTAAATTATTAGAAGAAATGGGAGTGGAGGTTGTGAAATTATATTGCGAACCCAACGGACATTTTCCACACAATCCAGAACCTTTAAAGGAACACTTAACGGATATTTGCGAGTTAGTTGTCAAAGAAAAAGCTGATTTCGGAATTGTGGTTGACCCTGATGTGGACAGGTTGGCTTTTATTTCGAATGACGGAGAAATGTTTGGAGAAGAATATACTTTGGTCGCTGTAGCTGATTATGTTCTTTCAAAAACTCCCGGAAATACGGTGTCAAATATGTCTTCGTCAAGAGCTTTGAGAGATATTACCGAAAAACACGGAGGAAGCTATCAAGCAAGTGCAGTAGGAGAGGTGAATGTAGTGGAATTGATGAAAGCAACCAATGCCATTATTGGAGGAGAAGGGAACGGAGGAATCATTTATCCTGAAATCCATTACGGACGTGATGCATTGGTTGGAGTAGCTTTGTTTTTGACGTATTTGGCTAATCAGTACAAAACCGTTGCAGAAATCAGAGCAGGTTATCCGCAGTATTTTATGAGCAAAAACAAAATCGAACTAACTCCACAAATTGATGTGGATGCGATTTTGGTTGCAATGACAGAGAAATACAAAAACGAACAGATTTCTACCATTGATGGAGTAAAAATTGATTTTTCTGAAAATTGGGTGCACTTACGAAAATCGAATACCGAACCGATTATCCGCATTTATACCGAAGCTAAATCGCAGCAACAAGCAGATGATTTGGCTCAAAGAATCATAAACGAAATCAAAGAATTGATATAGTATTTAGTCAAAAGTCGAAAGTCATAAAGTCTGTAAGGACATTTGACATTAAGACTTTATGACTTCTAAACTCCTGTACTCCCGAAACCTCCTGTTCCTCTTGAGGTTTCGGAAAGTTTGTTTACTTCAATAAATTCGGCTTGTTCGTATTTTGCGATTACGAGTTGTGCGATTCGTTCTCCGTTTTCGATGACGAAATCTTCATTAGAAAGATTGATTAAAATTACTCCGATTTCTCCTCTGTAATCTGCATCGATTGTTCCGGGAGAATTGAGAACCGTGATTCCTTTTTTGAGTGCTAATCCGCTTCGTGGTCTGACTTGTGCCTCATATCCGAGGGGAAGTTCCATAAAAAGTCCTGTTTTTACGAGTGTTCTTTCGAGTGGTTTTAAAGTGATAGATTCCGAAAGATTGGCTCTTAAATCCATTCCTGCAGAGGCAATGGTTTCGTATTTTGGCAAAACGTGTTGCGATTTGTTGATGATGTTGATTTGCATAGTATTATGTTACGAATGTTGCGAATAAGACGAATGTTGTGAATAACAACAGTCGCAAAATTCGTAAATATTAGTAACATTCGCAAAAAATAACATTCGCAAAAATTCATAGCATTTAGTATATTTGCATCTTTACAATTTCAGAATATGTCAGAGAAAGAAAAATCGTTGAATTTCATCGAACAAATCATAGAAGAAGATTTAAAAAACGGATTGGATAAAAAGAAACTTCGTTTTCGTTTTCCTCCCGAGCCAAACGGATATTTACACGTAGGACACGCAAGTTCTATTTGTTTGAATTTCGGTTTGGGATTGGATTATGACGCACCTGTAAATCTTCGTTTTGACGATACAAATCCTGCCAAAGAAGAACAGGAATATGTTGATGCTATCAAAGCTGATGTAGAATGGTTAGGCTTTAAATGGGCTGAAGAACGATACGCATCAGATTATTTTCAGCAGTTGTACGATTGGACAATCGAGCTTATCAAAAAAGGAAAGGCTTATGTTGATAACCAGACTTCGGAAGAAATGGCGAAACAAAAAGGAACTCCGACCCAAGCGGGAACGGATAGTCCGTACAGAAATCGTTCGGTTGAGGAAAATCTTGATTTGTTCGAGCGAATGAAAAACGGAGAGTTCCCTGAAGGAACTCACGTACTTCGTGCAAAAATTGACATGTCTTCTTCAAATATGTTGATGAGAGACCCGATTATGTACAGAATTTTACATAAAGAACACCACAGAACAGGAGATAAATGGTGTATTTATCCGATGTATGATTGGGCTCACGGAGAAAGCGATTATATCGAGCAAATCACACATTCGCTTTGTACGTTGGAATTTTTACCTCACAGAGAATTGTACGATTGGTTTTTAGACCAGATTTATGATGAAAAATTAGTTCGTCCGAAACAGAGAGAATTTGCACGAAGAAACCTTTCGCATACGGTTGTAAGCAAAAGAAAATTGTTGCAATTAGTAACTGAAAAATATGTTTCAGGTTGGGATGACCCTCGAATGAGCACGATTTCGGGAATGAGAAGACGAGGTTACACTCCGACTGCAATCCGAAATTTTGCCAATACAATCGGAATTGCAAAACGTGAAAATCTGATTGATGTTTCGTTATTGGAATTTTGCGTAAGGGAAGATTTGAACAAAATTGCACCTCGTGTAATGGCTGTTTTGAATCCTGTAAAGTTGGTTATTACGAATTATCCCGAAGGAAAAGAAGAATGGCTTGAGGCAGAAAACAACCCGGAAGAAGAAGTGATGACCTACCGAAAAGTTCCGTTTTCGAGAGAATTATACATCGAAAGAGAAGACTTTAAAGAAGATGCAGACAAAAAGTTTTTCCGTTTGACCTTGGGAGGAGAAGTTCGCCTGAAAAATGCTTATATCATCAAAGGAGAAAGCGTAATCAAAGACGAAAACGGAAATATTACGGAAATTCACGTTTCGTATGATGAAGATTCCCGTTCAGGAAGTGGAACAGAAGCAAGCAAACGAAAAGTAAAAGGAACGATTCATTGGGTTTCGATTCCACACGCAATCGAAGCTGAAATCCGAGTTTATGACAGATTGTTTACTCACGAAAACCCTGACGGAAATAAAGAGGTTGATTTCAAGGAATATATTAACCCAAATTCCCTCGAAATCGTAAAAGGATATTTAGAGCCAAGTCTGAAAGAGTCGAAAGTAGGAGAGAAGTTCCAGTTCCAACGATTGGGATATTTTGCGAAAGACAAAGATTCTACCCAAAATAATTTGGTTTTCAACAAAACCGTTGGATTAAGAGATACTTGGGCTAAAGTAAATACAGAGTCATAATTTTTTGTAGAGATAGATAATTATCCGTCTCTACGTAAAAAAACCTCACAGATTTTTATAATTTGTGAGGTTTTTTTGTATCACATATTTTTCCGAACTTTGTAAGACATACATAACACTCAACACTAAAAAAATGAACTTCACATCTTACTTAAATTATTTCCAAAGCATTGTTGAAAACAAAGACGGAAATCTCCCAGAACTCTACCAAGATCCTGAATATTTTGAATACACAAAATTGAATTGGAGCAGATTAAATCGTTGGTTGAAAACAGGGAAATTATCAGAAGAAACAATCCAAAAATTAAAAGAAATAAAATCTCCTCAAAACTGGATTGTGATTACCGAACCTTGGTGTGGAGATGCTTCACATATTGTTCCGTTTATCGAATTGATGTCAAAGGAGAATAATTTGATTTCGGTTTCGTATGAATTAAGAGACTCAGAGCCTTTTAGAATTGATAATTATCTGACAGGTGGAAGTAAATCCATTCCGATTTTGATAATTCAGGATTCCAACGGAGATGATTTAAAAGTTTGGGGACCAAGACCTAAAGAATGTCAGGAGTTTTTTATGTCAGAAAAAAACAAAGGAGCAGATTTCGATACATTAAAAATTGCACTTCAAAAATGGTATAATACAGATAAAGGAGTTCAGATTCAGAAAGAGATAATCCGTTAATTTTTTGAGGTTTAAGTTTTATAAAAGTAAAAAGGAAAGATTTAAAATCTTTCCTTTTTTATGTTTTGAATTAGAATAATTTTATTATCAGATAAATAAGTCCTGCTACGATAGCCGAAATTGGAATGGTAAGTATCCAAGCCCAAAGGAGCTTTATGGTTACTCCCCAACGAACTGCAGATACACGTTTTGTAGCTCCAACTCCGATGATACTACCTGTAATGGTATGTGTGGTAGAAACCGGGATTCCGAAAAACTCTGATAAATATAGTGTCATAGCTCCCGAAGTTTCAGCTGCTACACCTTCAAGAGAGGTTACTTTGGTGATTTTCGACCCCATTGTTTTTACGATTTTCCAACCCCCACTCATTGTTCCGAGTCCGATGATTATAAATGAAGTAAGTGGCACCCAACCCCACTGGTCAACAAAATGTCCGAATTGATCAGGGGAATTAATCCATTCTGTGTGTCCTGCATCAATATGGTAAAAAATAACTGCAGCTCCGATAATCCCCATTACTTTTTGAGCATCATTGGCTCCGTGCCCTAAACTAAATAAAGCAGAAGATAAAAGTTGTAATTTTCTGAACCATCTATCGGCTTTGTGTGGTGTAGTTTTTCGGCAAATCCACATAATGGCTACCGTAAGTAAGTGAGCTATAAAAAAACCAATGGTAGGGGCAAGGAATATAAACAGAACAATAGGAATCACTACTACATAGTTTACAACAGTATTCAAATCTCCGGAAATGGTGTAAGCGTGCATTAGTGCAGCTCCCATAAATCCTCCGATAAGCGTATGTGAAGATGATGAAGGAATACCAAATTTCCAAGTCAATAAGTTCCATAAGATAGCTGCAATAAGCCCTGCAAAAATAACTTCAAGGGTTATAAAATCTTCCGAAACGGTTTTGGCAATAGTATTACCAATTTTAAATTCTCCAATCCAATATTTGGAGATAAAATAGGCCATAAAGTTAAAGAACGCAGCCCACAATACAGCTTGGAAAGGAGTAAGTACACGAGTCGCTACAATAGTTGCAATAGAGTTTGCCGCATCGTGGAAACCATTGATATAATCAAAAATAAAAGCAAGTACAATGATTATGACAAGTAACGTAAAACTATCCATAATTACAATTTAAAGGTTGTTTTTAAGAATATTTCACTACGATTGTTTCCAATACGTTTGCCACATCTTTACATTTATCGGAAGCATCTTCCAAAGCGGTAAGTACTTCTTTGTATTTGATGATTTTAATAGCATCAATTTCATTTTCGAAAATATCCATTACTGCATTGTCAAAAACCACATCGGCTTTGCTCTCTAATTTTGATATTTTTTTACAAGCAACGGTAATTCTTTGCAGATTTTTGTGTTCTTTCAGGTCGATTATAGCTCTCTGAATAAGTTGACAGGCTTCAAGGTTGATTTCTGTCAGTTTTCGGATAGATTTCGTGATTTTTTCTACCTGATACATCTTCATTCTACTGGCAGAACCGTGAAGAAAATCGGTAACATCATCAATAGATTTTATAAGCGAATGAATATCCTCTCTATCAAACGGAGTAAGGAAATTCTTACTCAATTCAATATTGGTTTTGTGAACGATTTCATCAATAGCCATTTCAAGTCGGTCTATTTTTTTGAAATATTCTTCTCTTTCGCCTTTTGGAGCATTTACAGCATCATTAAGCGTTGATGCCAATTCTACCAAATCGGCTGTTGCTTGTTCAAACAACGGAAAAAACTTTTTGTCTTTTGGAGTCAAAAACTGAAAAACATCATTTATCGAAAATGCCATTTTAATTTGGTTTTAAAATTTCTGCAAATTTATTTTAAAAAAAGTTTATAATCCCGCCTTCATTGTTAAGTTAAGGTTAACTCAACGTTATTAAATTTAATTCTATGTTAATGATTAAAAGTGTAATTAATAATATTAGCTCCCATTTTTAGGGCTTTTTCACGAACTTCTTTCGGGTTGTTATGCACTTCTGCATCTTCCCAACCATCTCCCAAATCGGTTTCGTAGGTATAAAGACAAATCAGTTTTCCGTCTTTGAAAAGCCCGAATGCTTGTGGAGGTTTGTTGTCGTGTTCGTGGATTTTCGGAAGCCCGTTCACAAAGGCATAAGGCTCTTTAAAAACGGTATGGTCTTTGCTCATTTCGATAAAATCCATTTCAGGGAAAACCCGTTTCATTTCTCGTCTGATGTATTCGTCCATACCATAATTATCATCAATATGTAGAAATCCTCCTCCCAAAAGATATTTTCTTAAATTCTGTACTTCAGAATCACTAAACAGAATATTTCCGTGTCCTGTGATATGTATAAAAGGATAGAGAAAAAGAGCCGAACTCGACAATTCTATCGTAACGGGTTTAGGGTCAATTTTAGTCCCGATATTTTGATTGCAGAACTTAATCAGATTCGGTAAGGAAGTCGGGTTGGCATACCAATCGCCTCCTCCCGAATATTTTACCAATGCAATTTCCTGCCCTTTGAGGGATAACACAGAAAAAAACATACATATATATATAAGGTGTTTCATAATGCCAAAGATACAAAAACCTCACAAATCGATTGAAATGTGAGGTTAATTTTTTAGCTTTAAGTCAAATCTGTTATTTATAAACAGACTCTTTTTTGAAATGTTTTGTAAGTAAATAATATACAACAGCTCTGTATTTGTTTCGGTTTGACTTTCCGTATTGTTCAATTACAGCATTGATGCCTTTGTCCAAATCAGCTGAATCTTTAAGGCCTAATTTCTTGATTAGGAAATTGGTTTTTACTCTGTCAAGTTCAGCTTGGTCAGTTCCTGCCACTGTTTCAGCATCAGCTTTGTAGATTGATGGTCCAAGTCCGATAACAACTTTTGTAAGCAAATCCATATCAGGAGTTACTTTTACTTTCTCTTTCAAATCTGCTGCATATTTTGCAATCATTTCATCTCTTTTACTCATAAATCATTGGGTTTTTAAATTAAACATTATTTAATAATCGTATCAAAATTAAATATATTTTTTTTAAAAACCTAAAGTTTTTCCGAACGTTTGCAATTTGTTGTTATGAAGGCAATTTTCCGTATCTTTGCAGGGTTTTGAAAACAAAAATACAAACATACGGTTTATTACTACTCGGAATATTCCTTATTTCGTTCGGACTTCGTTCTGTCCATTTTTTGGAGCATTTAGACGAGGATATTGCTATACACAAATGCGATAACTCTAATCATCACAATTCAGAGGATTCTCACGATTGTTCCCTTTGTGATTTTACGTTAGGTTCGTTTACTGAATTTGAGTTTTTCGCTTTCGAACTGTTTGTCTTAAAGTCTTTCAATACTAAAATAAATGCCGAATATATCGGACATTTATTAACTTTCGAATATAGATTCTTTTCACTTCGTGCACCGCCTTTGGTGTAATTTTTAAGCAAGTTTAAATTTTATTTTTAAACCTCACAGTTTTTCAAAACCTGTGAGGTGTAGAGAATTTGTATCATTCTTGAAAATTTATAATCATTTGTGAAATACGTAGTTAAATATATTTTTCTACTTCTCGGATTTATGTCTTTTGCTCAAGTTTCGGATTCGGAACTTGTTGAAGACGAAAAAATAATCGAAGAAGTAATTATTAGTGGAACTGTAAAAACCATCGAAAACAAAGAGAGAATTTCGGAGAAATTTATCCGTCAGAATTTTTCGGGTTCGTTGGTACAATCACTCGAAAATGTAGCGGGAATAAACGTGATGAGTATTGGTTCGGGAGCAGGAAAACCGATTGTCAGAGGTTTGGGCTTTAATCGTGTTGCAGTTTCGTTAAACGGAAACAAACACGAGGGACAACAATGGGGAGCCGACCACGGATTGGAGGTTGATGCTTTTTCGTTAGAAAGTATCGAACTTATCAAAGGAATTGCCTCAATCGAGTACGGAAGTGATGCGATTGGAGGGGTTTTGAATATCAAAAACAATCTGATTCCCGATAAAAATTCGTTTAACGGAAAGACAACTTTATTGGGTAGAAGTGTCAATAATACTATCGGAACAGTTCTTGAAATAGAGCATAGAAAAGACAGATTTTTCTATAAATTAAAGAGTTCCTATTTGGATTACGGAGATTTTAAAACTCCAACCGATACAATTATTTATTTGACGAGAAAAATTCCGATTCACAACCGAAGACTCAAAAATACGGCAGGGCAGGAGTGGAGTATTTTCGGGCAAATCGGCTATGTGGAGGAAAATTATCACTCGATTCTGACGGTTTCAAACAACCAAACCAAGGCAGGATTTTTTCCCGGCTCTCACGGAATTCCTGATGTAAACCGATTGCAAGACGATGAAAAATCCAGAAATATCGAATATCCATTCCAACAAGCCAATCATTTTATGGTACAGAACGAGCATAAATGGAATTTTTCTGATTCGGAATTGTTGGTTGATTTGGCTTTCCAGAACAATCACAGACAGGAAAAAAGCGAATTTCACACGCATTATTCCAATCAGCCGAAACCCGAAAAAGATGCAGATTTGGAACTTGATTTTAACCTGAATACTTTTAGCGGAAACACGAAATATACTCGTTATCTCTCTGAAAAACACAAAACCGATTTCGGATTGCAGTTACAGATTCAGGACAATACTATAAAGGGATATAATTTTTTATTACCCGAATACAACCGGAATAACTATGGAGTTTTTGCGTTGCACAACTATCGTTTTTCCGATAAATTGCGTTTTGATTTCGGCTTGAGGTATGATTTTTCAAGTAGTAAAATAGAGGAGTTTTACGATGAAATGCTGTACGATTATTTGATTGGACGAAATTATTCCAAAGATTTGGCAAGTGAATATGCTTTGCGAAGCCCTGAATTATCAAAGGATTTTAGCAATTTCAACGCAAAAGCTGGAGTTTTGTATTTGTTAAACAAAAATATAGATTTTACTCTGAATATCGGAAGCAGTTTCCGAAATCCGACAGTTATTGAACTCGGGGCAAACGGAGTGCATCACGGTTCGTTCCGACACGAAAAAGGAGATGAAAATTTGGATTCCGAAAGAGGGTATATTGTTGATCTTCAATTGACTTATAAAACAGAAAATTTCAGTTTAAATTTTAGTCCGTATTTGTATTATTTTGCGAATTACATTTATTTACGACCTACGGGAGAATTTTCGGTTTTGCCACATTCCGGACAGATTTACAGGTTTTCTCAAACCAAAACAATGCTTACAGGATTTGAATTGGAAAGCAATTATTCGTTTGACAAATTCAAAACAGAAATCGTTTTGGAATACATTTATAATCAGCAGATTGAAGAAAAATATCCGTTGCCTTTTACTCCTCCCTTCAATGCTTTTGTAAAAGTAGATTATTCACTTTTTGAGAGAAGTAAAATCTTTAAAAATTCGGTTGTTTATGTAAACGGGAAATATTTTGCACAGCAGAGCCGAATTGCAAGAAACGAAGAAATAACCCCGTCTTCAATAGTTTTCGGAGCAGGTTTTTCGTCTGATTTAGATTTTGGAAAAATACAGCCAAAACTAACGATTTCGGCTCAAAATATTTTTGATACGAAGTATTATTCGCATACGAGTTTTTATCGAGCCTTGGAAATTCCCGAGCAAGGGAGAAATATTCAGATAATAATAAGTTATAATTTTTAGTCGAAAGTCAAAAGTCATAAAGTCGAAAGAAAATGCTAAACAGAAAAAAAATAAAAGTTTTCAATAAGCCTCTCTTCAGGTTGCTTCACTTCGTTCGCAATGACAGGGGTTGGGGAGGATTTTTGTTATTTATTTTCCTGTTTCCACAAGTGAACAATGCTTTGCATTATTTTGTGATTGAGCATCATTTTCACGAATATTCCGATGAAAAACAGTTTAATCACAACGATAAAAACCATAATTGTGAACAGAGTATTTTTAAGATTCCGAATGCTTTGTTGTTTGCTTTCGATTATGCAGAACCTAAAAGGATTATTTCGTTTTTAGAAACAGAGAAACTTGTTTTCATATCGTTTTATACGAAAAATTTCTTTAACGATTTATCGGACAGAGGACCTCCTGTCATTGCGAGGAGGTACGACGAAGCAATCTTTAAGATTGCCACACTCCACTTCGTTACGTTCGCAATGACGGACAAAAAATAATTTCAAATTAAAATTTTAAAACAATGAAAAAATTCAAATTTATATACGTTTTTGCTTTAGCAGGAATTTTATTTTTTTGCTCTGATGATGATAACAATTCAACAGATACCAAAAAACCGACTTTTGTAATTAATGAGCCTACAGATGGAGAGGTTTTATATGCAGGAGATGAAATCCACGTAGATGTTGATTTTTCTGATAATATAGAGTTAGCTTCGTACAAAATTGACATTCATTTTGGAGGAGACGGACATTCGCACGAAAGACAGATGAATGAACCTGTTGAGTGGGATTATGAAGTTACAGGAGTGCTTTCAGGGAAAAATCAGAATATTCATTTATATATTGATATTCCTGAAAATGCAGAAGAAGGAGAATATCATTTTGGAGTTTTTGCTGTCGATAAAGCAGGAAATCAGAGTGTGCAATGGATTGAATTAGATATTCACAATGACTAAATAATTGTGTGATTGAATTAGGAAAAGTCCGTTTATGCAATCATAAACGGACTTTTTAACTTTTATCCCTCCGAAAATTCACTAACTTTGTAGAAAGAACCTTAAAAGAATGAACTTATGTCAGACGAAAAAGATCTTAAAGTTCCTGTTTTCATACGACCTCAAAAAGACGGTTTTTTTAAGAAATTAGTAAAAGAAGTACAGGAAAATATATTGAAAGACAAGTCTATTCAGAGGAAAAATATCTTTAAAGCCTTGTTTATGCTTACGATATTTTTTGTATTTTATGGTTGTATTTTGTATTTCGGGAATTCCACTCCGCTTTTGTTTCTGTTTTATATCTTAATGGGCTTTTCGATGATAATCGTTTTTGTGAATTCGTTTCACGATGCGGCTCACAATGCCGTTTTCTTTTCCAAAAAGCAGAACAGGCTTTTTTGTTATGTGTTGGAGTTGTTCGGGAGTAACAGCGAAATTTGGATTCAACGACATATAATGTTGCACCACCCATATCCTAATATTCAGAATTGGGATTGCGATATTAAGCAAAGTGATGTGGTAAGGCTTTTTCCGAATTCACCTTGGTATAAGTTTCACAAGTTACAACATATTTATATGTGGTTTTTGTATCCGTTTTATACGTTGATTTGGTTGTTCAGTCGTGATTTTAAGGATTTTTTCGGAACTAAAGACAATTATTTAAAGCGGATTTATAAAATTCCGAGAATTGAATATGTAAAGCTCTTTGTAGCAAAAGCCTTTAATGTGTTTTATATGCTTGTGATTCCGTATTGGGTACTGAATCACTCTTTTGGAATGATATTTTTAGCTTGGTTTGTGATGCATCTATCTGCAAGTTTGTTGGGAGTAATTGCCCTTATTTCGACTCACGTGGACGAACACGCAGTTTTTCCGATGCCTCCCGAAGACGGAAAAATGAATACAACGTGGGCTTATCACCAGATGTTGGTTACCAAAGATTTCAGTGCAGGAAATCCGATTACGGACTTTTTGTATGGAGGATTTACGCACCACGTAGCACACCATTTATTCCCGACAGTTGGACATACATACTACCCGAAAATCACTCCTATTATCCGAAAATATGCAAAAGAATATAACTTACCTTATACTTGTTATCCTGTATTTTCGGCTGTGCGTTCGCATTTTACCTTGTTAAAAAATCAAGGAAAAGAAGGGATAAGAGATTCTATTTTTACAGCAAGGGAATTGTAATAATTTTCTTAAATTTGCCTTTCAGTTTAATTTGAAAATGGAAGAAATTCTAAAACAATTTCCGAATCTTACCCAAACGCAAATCAGGCAGTTTTCGATGCTTGGAGAATTATACAAAGATTGGAATTCTAAAATTAATGTCATTTCCCGAAAGGATATTGACGAGCTTTATACAAGACACATCTTGCACAGTTTGGCTATTGCCAAAATTCAGCCCTTTGAGAAAGGAGCTAAAATTCTTGATGTGGGAACAGGAGGAGGTTTTCCAGGTATTCCGTTAGCTATTTTGTTTCCCGAAACCGATTTTTATCTGATTGATGTTATTGCCAAAAAAATAAAGGTCGTAAACGAAGTAGCTCAAGCAATCGGGCTTAAAAACCTGAAAGCTGAACAAAAAAGAGCAGAATTGGTTTCGGATAAATTTGATTTTATCGTCAGTCGTGCTGTTACTAATATGCCTGATTTTGTGAATTGGGTAAAAGGAAAAATCAAAAAAGAAAACAAACACACACTCAAAAACGGAATCCTTTATCTGAAAGGAGGAGATTTAGCAGAAGAATTAAAATCGTTTCCGAAAGCAATTCAATATGATATTTCGGATTTTTTTAAAGATGATTTTTTTGAAACAAAAAAAGTAGTTTATTTACCGATTTAATAATTACGAATTACGATTTTTTGTAACCTCATAACCATATAACTTCATAACCTAAAAAAAATGATGAACAAAAACACAGTATTAGCTTGGGCTACGGTAATAATGACAGTAATCGGATTTATTTTAATCGGATTGGGAATTTTCAGATACCAAGAATCAGCAGGTTGGGGATTTGGAGCAGTCGGAGTAGGGTTTTTGGCAAACGCTTGGGTTTTTAATGCCTTGAAAGGAAGAGTTTGATTAATATTCAGTCGCAGTTTACAGTGTTCAGTCTTAAACTGACAACTGTAAACCGACAACTGTAAACTAAAAATTTAAGCCGAAGCAGTCTGAATGTCTTTATTGATTTTTTTGACTAATCCTTGTAGTACATTTCCGGGACCTACTTCTATAAATTCTGTTGCTCCGTCTGCTATCATTTGTTGTACAGATTGTGTCCATTTAACCGGAGCAGTAAGTTGAATAATCAGATTTTTCTTGATTTCATTAGGGTCAGAAACAGCATTTGCAGTTACATTCTGATAAACAGGACAAGTCGGAGTTGAAAAATTTGTATTTTCAATAGCTTGAGCCAATTCCTCTCGAGCAGGTTCCATCATCGGAGAGTGAAAAGCACCTCCCACAGGCAACAACAAAGCTCTTTTTGCTCCTTTTTCTTTCAATATTTCACAAGCTTTTTCAACAGCAGATGTTTCTCCTGAAATTACGAGTTGTCCCGGACAATTATAGTTAGCCGCAACCACAACTCCATCAACCGAAGCACAAACTTCTTCGACAATATTATCTTCTAATCCTAACACTGCAGCCATAGTAGAGGGAGTGATTTCACAGGCTTTTTGCATAGCCAAAGCTCTTTGAGAAACTAATTTAAGAGCATCTTCAAACGATAGAGTTTTGTTGGCAACCAAAGCCGAAAACTCTCCAAGAGAGTGTCCTGCAACCATTTCGGGCTGAAAAGAATCTCCCAAAGTGGCAGCCAAAATAACCGAATGTAAAAATATGGCAGGTTGCGTAACTTTGGTTTGTTTGAGTTCGTCTGCCGTACCTTCGAACATTATATCTGTAATTCTGAATCCGAGAATTTCGTTGGCTTTTTCAAACATTTCTTTCGCTAAAGCGGAATTTTCGTACAAATCCTTTCCCATTCCCGTAAATTGAGCTCCCTGACCGGGAAAAACGTATGCTTTCATTTTTTTTCTTAATTTAGTCGTTTGTAAAAAACAAATATAAAACTTTTCTATGAATACCGAGCTTGTAAAAATAAAACAAATCAATTATAAAGAAACCTATCCGATAAGGCAGGTTGTTTTACGTCCGAACAGACCTTTGGAAACCTGTTTTTTTGGTGGAGATGAATTGGAAACAACCTTTCATTTTGGATTGTTCTACAAAGATAAATTAGTCGGAATTATCTCTCTTTTTAAGAACGATAATCCGTTGTTTCAGGAAGAAAATCAATATCAAATCAGAGGAATGGCTGTTTTGGAACAGTATCAAAAATATAGTTTCGGAAAAATGTTAGTCCAACATTCCGAAAAGTTTTTATACGAAAAAAACATTTCTTTTATTTGGTTTAATGCACGAGAAATTGCGGTAAACTTCTACAAAAAGCAAGGTTACGAAATAATCGGAAACGCTTTTGATATTCCCGATGTGGGAGTGCATTATGTAATGTGGAAAGAGGTTTGATGTCAGATGCTGGGTGTTAGGTGTCGTTTTTGTCATTCATCGAGATCAAGCATCTGACATCCAACTTACTTCTTGTAAAACCTTCTAAATTTCAAATACGACACAAATCCTAAAACAGCCACAATCACAATCGAGTAATACACAAAGCTTGGAGTTACAACTTTGTCTCCGCTTGCGTAGGAATGCAATCCCGACAAATAAAAATTAACTCCGAAATACGTCATAATGATTGAGGCAATAGCAACCACACTTAATAAATTATAAATCCATAGGTTTCTCATTCCCGGAACTAATCTTACGTGAATTACAAAAGCATAAACCATAATTGAAATTAAAGCCCACGTTTCTTTCGGGTCCCAGCCCCAGTAACGTCCCCAGCTTTCGTTTGCCCATTGCCCTCCGAGAAAGTTTCCGATAGTAAGCATTACAAGCCCGACTGTTAAAGCCATTTCGTTGATATAAGTAAGCTCTTTGATGTTGAGCTCCATTTTTTGCTTGTTCTTGCTATTTGTAAAAATCATCAAAAGCAAAGCAACGATTCCGAGTACCATTCCGATAGCAAAAGGACCATAGCTTCCTACGATTATCGAAACGTGAATCATCAGCCAATACGAATCCAAAACAGGTTGCAAATTAGCAATTTGAGGGTCCATCCAGTTCCAATGAGCAATCATCAAAATCATTGAAGCCACAAAAGCGGTAGAAGCAACCGTAAGCCCCGATTTTCTTCCAAAAATAAGTCCGAAAAGCATTGTAGCCCAAGCCACATAAATCATCGATTCGTAAGCATCACTCCAAGGTGCGTGTCCCGAAATATACCAACGATAACCCAATCCTGTTGTATGAAGAATAAACAGAAAAGCTATAATTCCGAAGAATACTTTGATTAAAGTGTTGATGATTTTATTGTTATAAAAAATCTGAACAATACAAACCAAAAACATCAACAAACTCGCATACATATACCACGAAAACAATTTTTTGAAAATATCATATTTGTTGTACGTAATTTCCGATTGGATCTTTTTGTCGGAAGGCATTACCTCACTTCCGAATTTATGCTGATAAGCATTGATACTTGCCAACAAATCATCAGCCTGATTGTAGCCTCCCGAACGGTTTGCCTCTTGCAACGTATGGAAATACAAAGGCATAATATTCCGAACATACATAGAATCCTGTCCTTTGATATTAGAATTGCTCAACTCCAAAAACGAAATCCACTTGTTATTGTGGTCATTTGGAATCGGGAAAACTCTCAAAATCCCTCCTCCCAAAGCCGAGCTTAACAAAACTGCTTTTCGATGAGCTTCAATAATGTCTTTCTGAAAAGCATTCGGGACTCTTGCCTTTTGGGCATCTTCCAAAAAAGGAGATAATTTATAATTATCATTTTCATCAAAAAAGTTCAGAAGTGAAGCATATTTAGCATCTTCCGAAACTTCTAACAAGTGTCTGATGCTGTCGTTTCCTCTTTTCAGATAAATAATCGGAACTTCATTCCACAAATTCGGATACTGAATCATTGACAAAAACACTTGGTCGGAATTCAATCCTTTGTAATGGTCGCTTTTGCTAACTTTACGAATCAATTCGGACGAAAAAGTATTCACGGGTTTCATTCGTCCTCCTGCATCTTGAATGACCAATTTTCCGAATTTTTCTGCGTGAACTTTATCAACCGCAAGCACATCAATAAGAGAATCAACTTGTTGTTCAGTGATTCCCAAAGTGATTCTTTTGTGTTTATGTTCTTGGGTTTGGGTTGTATCCTGAACGTGATTGTGTTCTTGTGCAAATCCGTTCAATCCTAAAAATAAAGCCAAAACCGAAAGCAATTTTGCTTTTCTGTTTTTGACTCTTTTCAGCATTTTTCTCAAATCTCCGAATCGGGAGTTTCTGTCAAAAATAATCCAAACCATCGCGATATATAATAAAGTGTATCCGATATACGTAATCCATGTTCCCCAAAAATCGTGATTTACCGAAAGTATGGTAATATCAGGGTCAAAGTTTGCCCTGTTTTCAGCATTTGAATATTCGTAAGAAGCCTGAAAAAATCTATATCCTTTGTGGTCAAGCACGTGATTCATATAGATTTCGTAATCAAACGGATTTTCGTCTTCAACAGTGATTTGGCTTCTAAAAGCCGAAAATCCACTTTCCGTTCCCGGATATTTATCAGCAATAAAATCATTCAGATGAATAGCAAACGGAAGTTGGTATAACTTACTCCCGAAAAATACGGTATATTCCAATTCTCCCTGTTTGAAGTTAAACGGAATTCCCATTTTTCCTTTTGCTCCCAAAAGTGTAACATCTCTTTCGATTCCCTCCGATTTTATGGTAACCGTAAGAGCATCATCGCTTACTTGGTCTTTCCAATTTCCGTTAGAAGTATAGTCTATTTTTCCGTTTATTGCCAATTCGGGAAAAACAAAACTCGTTCCTGCCATAGTATAAAGTGAACGAAGATGCAACGGCTGTAAGGAATCTGCATATACCAAACCTTGCTCTTGAGTTGCCATTACCATATAATTTCCTCCAAACGGAGTTTTTATAAAGTATTGGTCATTTTCTTCTTTAAAAATATTGATAGCTCCTTCGGTTTCTTTGTTGAAAGCGTATAGTATATTGTGAAAACTCTGAACTTCTCCCTCTTTTAAGAAATGTTCGTGTCTTTCTCCATCTCCTGATTCGACCATTTTCAGATATACCTCTCCATTGGGGTCTTCTACAATGCTTTCCGTAGCTCCCATAACGAAGTTTTTGTAATTAATTTCGTAGGGTTTTCCGCTAAATTCTCCTCTGATTTTAAAACTGTTATCTGTTGCTTGTGAAAGAATAAGTGATTTTTCGTGGGTTTTTCTACGCATTTCTCCCTCGTGTTCTCCGTCCACCATAACAGTCAGATAGAATTTATCCGAAAACATTTGGGTTTCGCTTTTTCCCTCCTGAACAGCCATAATTCCTTCGTAGCTGATATAACGGGTAACGAAAGCCCCAACCAAAATCAGAATAAACGATAGGTGAAGTAAAAGCGTACTTAATTTCTCTTTTCGCAACAGGTTATACCGCTTAATGTTTCCGATGAAGTTTATCAGGAAAAATGCCATAATTACTTCGAACCACCACGCATTATACACCATAATTCGTGCTGTATCGGTATTGTATTTGTCTTCGATAAAAGTTCCGATTGCCATTGCTGTTGCAAATACGATAAACAAAACAGCCATTAAGCGGGTAGAGAATAAAAAGGAAAATATTTTCTTATCCATTATTGAAAAGGGGATTTATGAATAAATGAATTTTGCAAAGGTAAGTCATATAAAACAAAAAACCACTCGATTAAGTGGCTTTTTAAATGCTAAATTTATTCTAAAATAGGTCCGTGACAAGCAGGGTCTAAATGTACTTTGATACCATTACAGGCCGGAATTTCATCAAAAGGATATAAATCCCCGTCTGAATTCCGTTGAATTTCTTTCTTGGTAAGAATTCCGTCTCCATCATCGTCTATATCCAAATAGTTATAAACTCCGTCTCCGTCAGAATCATATTCACGAGGGTCATCGCCTAAATTTTCTACTTCAAATCGGGATTGAATACCGTCTCTGTCGTGGTCTCTGTATCTTAATGTGTTAAGTTCTATGTTAAAAACAAGAGGGGAATAAGCAGGAATATTGGTTTGAGTTCTGTTGTAATACCCCAATCCTGATGGAATAATTACAATTCCCGAACCCGAATCTTCAAACGCATTTAAAGATTCATTATATATTCCTGTTTTTAATTCCGGAAAAAAGTGAGTCCAACCGTCCACAGCAAGATTTTCGTGATAAAACCATACAGGATTGGGAACATAGTCAAATTGCGTTCCATCAAATCTCCATCCTTTATATGTAACAAAAACTGAATCTACGTGAGAAGGTCTTTCATTTACTCCCTCATTAAGCTTTAAAAAATATAACTTATATTCAATATCGTGTTTGTTTACGATTTTAAATGTTAAGTTGGGGTGTTGTGATAAAGGAGTTTGTGTTCCGTTTTCAGGAATTTCTATGATACTTGCATCTAATCCTGTTCCTTCAAGATAGTGTGTGGTTAAATACTCGTCTATTGCTTCAATTTCAGTAGCATACTGCTCGTCATAAGGTCTTGGAGGTGTATAATTTGCATCATCATCATCTTTACAAGAAAATAAAAGTGAAGCTCCGAATGCTATTAATACGTATAATTTTAAAGTTTTCATTTTATGATTTTTTTGAGGGTGCAAGATACAATTTTGCTTTATTTTTGTACGGATATTAACGTAGTTTTTACAAAAATATGCGAATCGACAAATATTTATGGTGTGTCAGGTATTACAAAACCCGAAATATGGCAACCGAAGCCTGTAAAAAGAATCACATTACCGTAAACGGAAATGTTGTAAAATCATCGAAAGAAGTTTTTCCGACTGATAAGATTACAGTCAGAAAAGACCAGATAAATTATGAACTTACGGTTTTGGATATTCCTCAAAATAGGGTAGGAGCAAAGCTCGTGGACATTTACCGAAAGGACGAAACTCCACAGGAGGCTTTTGCTCATTTGGAACTTTTGAAACTCTCGAAAGAACATTACAGAACCAAAGGACAAGGCCGTCCAACCAAAAAAGACCGTAGAGATATTGATAATTTGGAAATTTGAAAATGTGTCAATTTGAAAATTACGATTCAACAAATTTCCTATCTTTGAACAAAAAATAACAGCACAATGAACCAAAATTTAATTCTTACTCCGATTCAGATAAATCATAAAATTAAGCGTATTGCCTACCAGATATACGAAACTTTTTCAGACGAAAAAGAAATTGTATTAGCAGGAATAAACGGAAACGGATATATTTTTTCCCAGGAAATAGCCAAAGTGGTTGCAGCAATTTCTCCTATCAAAGTATTGCTTTGTGAAGTCAAAATTGACAAGAAAAATCCGATGGATAAAATCGAAACTTCTTTACAATCAGGAGAATATAAAGATAAAGCGATAGTGTTGGTTGATGATGTTCTGCATTCGGGAACTACCTTGGTCTATGGAGTAAAACACTTTTTGGAAATTCCGCTCAAAAAACTGAAAACAGCCGTTTTGGTGGACAGAAATCACAAAAAATATCCGATAAAAGTAGATTTCAAAGGACTTTCGCTTTCAACTTCGTTGCAGGAACACGTAAGTGTGAGTTTTGACAAAAAAGATTTTGGAGTGTATTTAAGTTGATTTACAAGAAGTTAAAAAACTCTCTCAACACTTCATTATTTATATCAGTCGGAGTTTTGATTTCCAAAATACATTTCGAATCACATTGTAAGAATCGTTCTAATCCGATTTCGGTTTCGAGTTCGTTTTGAGCTTGAAAATAATTAAACCCAAACATTTTAGCCAAATGAGAGGCATTCAGATTGTGTTGGGTTTCGAAAAACGTACTGAAAACTTCGTTTTTTTGATGTCCGGGTAAGATTCTGAAAATTCCCCCTCCCGAATTATTGATAAGAATTATTTTGAAATTTTCAGGGATATAATTGTTCCAAAGTGCGTTACTATCATAGAAAAAACCTATATCTCCCGTAATCAAAACCACAGGTTCTTCCGAAATTACCGATGCTCCGACAGCTGTTGAGGTGCTTCCGTCAATTCCGCTTGTTCCTCGATTGCAAAACACTTTTATTGAGGGCTTTAAGTCGAATAATTGTAAATATCGAATGGCAGAACTGTTGCTGATTTGCAACTGAATATTATCAGGTAAAAAATTAACGATTTTCTCAAAAACCGAATAATCCGAATAGGGAGCAGTTTTAGCAAAAGTCAATGCTTTTTCTTCTCTTTCAGATTTTATTTTCTGAATAAATGCACTGTAATTGCTCTGAATTTCAGTTGTTTCAGGTAATAATTTTTTGAAAAAATCATTCGGATTTTCTTTGATATGATGTGTCAGACTTCCGAAAGTATTGTAAGCTCTTAACGTGTCAATGTGCCAATGTTGCTCGGGTTTGTATTTTCGCAAAAAGGCTTTGATGCGTTTAGAAACAATCATTCCTCCGAAGGTAATCAGCAAATCAGGTTGTAATGCTTTGAAATCTTCTTCCGAAAAAGAGGTAATAAGAACGTCAATTTTATTGACAAATTTTTTGTGATGCAGATTTGAGGTACTTTCTGTCATTACCACAACCGAAGGGTCATTGGCCAATTTTTCGATAATTTCCGAGTCTATTTCGTGAGGATAATTCGTTCCGACTAAAATCAGTTTCTTTTGATACGAATACCACGAATTTTTATACGAATTTAACGAATCCGATAAATTGGTAATATTCGTTTCGTCCGCAAAATTCGTAACATTCGTAAAATTCGGAATATCCGTAGTTTCATAGAGAGGTTCTTCAAAAGGCACATTAATATGTACAGGACCTTTTTTCAGTAGCGAAATATCGAGAGCTTCACAGATTTTTCTATCATTTTCTTCGGATTGTTCTTCGTTCAGATTGGCATTATAAAGCGAATGATTTTCAAAAACATTTTGCTGACGAATGGTTTGTCCGTCTCCAATATCAATTTTCGAAAGCGGTCTATCTGCCGAAACCACCACAAACGGAATCTGCGAATAAAAAGCCTCTGCCAATGCAGGATAATAATTTAGAAGTGCCGAACCCGAAGTACAGACAACAGCTACAGGTTTTTGAAGTTGTTGAGCAATTCCGAGTGCAAAAAAACCTGCAACTCTTTCGTCTGCAATGCTGTAACATGTAAAGTTGGGATTTGAAGCAAAACCAATAGTCAGAGGAGCATTTCTCGAACCGGGAGAAATAACGATATGTTTGATTCCTTTTTGTCTGAATATTTCGATAAGGCTTTGAGCCAAAGGTATTTTAGGGTAGAGCATTTTTTAGTTATCAGTGTTCAGTTTTCAGTCGTCAGGCTGAGCTTGTCGAAGCCCAAAACTTCAATCAGAATTTTGTCAAAATTACAAACTTAACCTTAAACTTCCTGCCTGTCGGCAGACAGGTAAACAAAAAAAGCTCCTGTTTTTAGGAGCTTTTTTTTGTGAGCGCGACAGGATTCGAACCTGTGACCGTCTGCTTAGAAGGCAGATGCTCTATCCAGCTGAGCTACGCACCCGAACCAATAAATCAAGTGATTTATTTATTTGTCGGGGTGGCAGGATTCGAACCTGCGACCTCCTGGTCCCAAACCAGGCGCGATGACCGGACTACGCTACACCCCGAAAAAAAGCGGAGAGACAGGGACTCGAACCCTGGCGACCGTTACCAGTCGACAGATTAGCAATCTGCTCCGTTACCACTCCGGCACCTCTCCTGAATCAAAAAGAACTTATTGTTTTTTGAGGTTGCAAATGTAAGATAACATTCTGTTATTTACAAGTGTTTTCCGTTTTTTAATTGATTTTTTTGTGGTAATTTTAAAACCCATTAACAACCAACGAATTAAAAATTATTTTTTCAATGCTTTGTAAGGTGATTTTCTTTGTGAATTTGTGAGAAAAATATAATTTGAATTAAGTATTCTTCAATCGTGTTTTCCGTCAAATTGTGTATTCCACTTTCCTTGAACTTTCATTACTTGTTCGATTACATCTCGTCCGGCACCTTTTCCTCCGTTTATATGAGAAATATATTTAGAAACAGATTTGATTTCGGGTGCAGCATCTTGCGGACAAGTCGGAAGTCCGACTAATTTCATTACGTGATAATCGGGAATATCATCTCCCATATACAAAACCTGTTCGGGGTTAATTCCGTAAATATCGGTATATTCTTTAAAGGTTTCGACTTTGTCGGGAGAACCTAAATAAATATCCGTAACTCCCAAATTTCGCAAGCGAACACGAACTCCTTCGTTTTTCCCACCCGAAATAATACAAACATTATAACCACTTTCCAAAGCTGCTTTGATGGCAAAACCATCTCTGATATTCATATTCCGTAGGATTTCTCCATCTCCCGTAACGTGAACCGTTCCGTCTGTAAGCACTCCGTCCACATCAAAAATAAATGTGGTAATATCGTTCATTAGTTCTTTATAGCTTTTCATTTTATTTATTTCTTAAACCTCACAGGTATCGAAAATCTGTGAAGTTTGATTACATTATTTATTTTTCATTATTGCTTTTGAAAGCAAATCATAAATTTTTCTTTTTTCTTTATCCTTTTTCAGAAATTCCAAATGCGAATTTATCGTTTGTACATCACCTCTTTTGGCAGGTCCTGTTTGAGCTTCTTTCGGACTTAAATAATTGATTTTGTCTGCCACTTCCACAATAAGTGGTTTTAAAATTTCGAACGGAATATCATTCTCTGTGCAAATTTCTTCTCCGATTCCGTACAGATAATTGACAAAATTACTGACAAAAACAGCCGAAACGTGAAGTGTTTTTCGCTTTTCGGAATCAATTTCAACTACTTTATTCGAAATTAAATTGGCTGCTTTTTTAAGCAATTCCAAATCTTTTGGGTTTTCTGTTTCCAAACAAATCGGAATTTCTTTGAAATTTACTTTTTTATTCTTTGAAAAAGTTTGTAACGGATAAAAAACGCCTTTTCGGTTTTTGTCGGATAGAATATCCATCGGTTTTGTTCCCGAAGTATGCACAACCAAACTATCCGAAAAAGGAAGTCTTTCTGAAACCTCAAAAATAGCATCATCAGAAACCGAAATAATATATAAATCAGCTTTTTTTAATTCGCTATAATCGGAAGTGATTTTTTCTTTGGGGATACTACCCTGAATCGATTCTTTTTTTCGGGCAAAAACCTGAACAAGCTCAATTTTATCACTTGATTCAAAAGCCTGAATCAGATGATGAGCCACATTTCCGGAACCGATTATTGATATTTTTATCATTTTGTTGTAATACCCTACAAAGCTAACTTGTTTCGCTCAAAAACCAAAAACTTTTTATCTTTGCTTTATGAATATCAAACTCCTTGCAATCGGAAAAACCGATGATAAAAACCTACAAACCCTGATTGAACACTATCAAAAACGGCTTTCGTTTTATGTAAAATTCGATTTGGAAGTGATTCCCGACATCAAAAACGTAAAAAATCTATCCGAAAAAGAACAGAAAGAAAAAGAAGGCGAATTGATTTTATCCAAAATCACTCCGACTGACCAGCTTATTTTGTTGGACGAAAACGGGAAAAGTTTTTCGAGTGTTGGTTTTTCAGATTATTTACAAAAAAAGATGAATTCAGGCGTTAAAACATTGGTTTTCGTTATCGGAGGTCCTTACGGATTTTCGGATATGGTTTATCAAAAAGCCAACGGAAAAGTTTCACTCTCCGAAATGACTTTTTCGCATCAGATGGTTCGTCTTTTTGTAGTAGAACAAATTTATCGAGCTTTTACCATCCTACGAAACGAACCCTATCATCATCAGTAGTTTTGTTGAATTGTTTAATCGTTTATTTGTTTAACCGTTTATATAATTCAATAGTCTGTTTAGCTTCTTTTACATCGTGTACCCGAAGAATATTGGCTCCTTTTTGTAGTGCAATTGTGTTGAGAACAGTTGTTCCGTTGAGGGCATCTTCGGGCTCGATGTTTAAGGTTTTATAAATCATTGTTTTTCGCGAAATTCCAACCAAATTTGGGAGTCCTAATACTTTAAACAACTCTAATTTACTCATCAGTTCAAAATTTTGCTCAATCGTTTTAGCAAAACCAAAACCAACGTCAATTATCAAATCGTTGATGCCCTTGCTTCGGGCTTGCGCAATTTTTTCGGAAAAATAAAGTAGGATTTCTTTAACCAGATTATCATAATGCGTAAGAGTTTGCTTGGTTTGAGGTGTCCCTCTCATGTGCATCATGATATATGGAACTTGATATTTTGCCACAACATCCATCATTTTATCATCTAAACTTCCGGCAGAAATATCATTGATTATGGCTGCTCCGTTATCTAAAGCTACTTTTGCTACTTCGCTCCGAAACGTATCTATCGAATAAATTGCATCAGCAAACTCTTTTGAGAGAATTTCCATTACCGATTTCATTCGGTTTACTTCTTCCTGTTCGGACACAAAAACTGCATTCGGTCTTGAAGAATACGTGCCGACATCAATAAAATCAGCACCTTCCGAAAGCATTTTTTCTACTCGATAAAGTATTTCAGCATCACTTTTGTATTTTCCTCCGTCAAAAAAAGAATCAGGAGTAAAATTCAGGATTCCCATTATTTTGGGAGAAGATAAATCGATAAGTTTTCCGTTGCAGTTTATGGTCATTTGTTAAATCGTGTAATCGTTGATCTGTTGTGCAAATATATAAATAAAATAAGCCGATTATTTTTACTAATCGGCTCAAAAAATGTTTTTTGTTTCTAAAAAATACGAAAAAAATAAACCGAATAAAAATTATTCAGCATAATTTACTTTAGGCATTTTTCTTTTCTTAACAGCTTTTTCTCCATCTTTTGTATTCATTGATTTAAAAGAAAAACCACCGAAACGAGGGTATTGTCTTATATAGTAAGTTTTTCCTGCTGAAACTTTCACTACAAAAACATCTTCTTCCCCTGCCGAGCCTATCGCTGCATCTCCGTATAAACGAGTGTGTTGAGTTGTTCCTATACGATATGTTCCCTCTGGCATATCCCAACATAAGTAGCTGTTGTTACCTGTGTTACCAATAAGAACATCGTCACAATAAATAGATGTCTTTACTGCTGCTCCTGTCATTCCTGACGGACGTATAACATAAATTCTTCCCTTTGAATTATCAAGCGAAGAATTATGTGTAAAAGATTGATATTGTTTTGTTGATGCACAAGATGTTATTAGGAATAATATAGAGATAATAAATATAGTTTTTTTCATTTTTTTATAATTTTAATTTTCTTCATCATTAAAATCTATAACCTGCGGATATTTGAAAAACTCCGTTTTTCAAATTCCAACTATTTGTACTTTCTCCATTTGTAGAATTTTTGTCAATAGTTGAAAGTCCTAAATTATATCTTCCTTGTATAAATATTTTTTCTGTAATATCATATGATGCACCTAAATTTAAACTAAAATCCAATCTATTTGCACGTCCTTTAACTTGAATTGTTGTCCCTCCAAAATCATAAGTACCATCATTTAACAAATCAATTTCAACTGAATAATTTTCTGTTGGGTCACTTGAATCTTCTGTTACATCAATTTTAGTTTTAGCACTCATTAAGAAACCAATTTGAGGTCCAAAGTCAATACTTAATTTTTCAATAATCTTGTATTTTACAATAATAGGTAAATTTAGATAGTTAAGTTTAACATTGTAATCTGCACCTTCATAATAAGAACCACCACCATAATAATCCTTATATCCGTAAGTATTTCCTTGTGTTGAAAATAATAATTCTGGTTGTAATGTGAATTTTTCATTGATTGGATATTCGGCAAATCCTCCAATATGAAAACCCATTTTGGATTTATTTTCATCAATTTCAGACGGGTAATTCCCTCTTAAATTTGAAACGTTTAGACCGACTTTAGCACCAAATTTGATTTCTTGTGAAAAAGCAAATGCTGAACATAACATCAAAGATGTTAAAATAATTTTTCTCATTTTTTAAATGTTTTGATTTTCGCCAAAAATATTAATACAAAAAACATAAGCCTTAATTTCTTTAGGAAGTTTTCAGGAAAAATAAAACGCATATTTTCGCATATATTTGCATAGTAATTTTTTATTCGTTTTATTTGCAATAAAAAACAATGCACGAAAGACTTATCAATTTCAGAAAAGCCAAAGGAATTTCACAAAAGGAAATGGCACAAAAAATAGCAATGGAACAAACCACCTATTCCCGAAAAGAAAGAGGAATATCTCCCGTAACCGATAACGAATGGGAACGCTTTGCCAAAGCTCTTGATGTAAACATTGATGAAATACGTGAAGAGAATCCTATTACAATGAAAAATGAAAACTGGAACCTTAATGATAATTCAATCGGTATTCAATATATTAATGTTCCCGAGCAAATGTTAGAAACACTTATGAAATATACCAAACTGCTTGAAGACAAAATCGAGGAGCTAAAAAAGAAGTGATTGTTTTCTAAAAATATAAAATTCCTTAAGACTAATTTACAAGAATTTCTTTAATCTTTTTTAGCCACGGATTAAAAGATTTACACAGATTTTTTAATGTACACAACATAGTAAATTCTTTTAATCCCTGACTGCCGTCAGGCAGGTGTGTATATCTGTGGCAAAAAAACTCATTTAAAATTTTTCAATCCACATAGTTATGAGTGGCTTATGATAAACAATTCCACAAATTGACGATTCCACAAAAAATTATTACTTTTGAGCAAATTTATATCCATGAAAAATACTTCGGAAGAATTCGACCAAATAATATCAGTTTGCAGAGAACTTTTCATCAATAAAACCAAAGATTACGGAACAGCCTGGAGGATTTTACGTCTTCCCTCGCTAACTGACCAGATTTTCATTAAAGCCCAAAGAATCCGCACTTTACAAGAAAATTCGGAACGTAAAGTGGACGAGGGAGAAGCTTCAGAATTCATCGGAATCATCAATTATTGTATTATGGCACTTATCCAACTCGACAAAGGAGTGGGCAAATATCCTGATTTAAGTTATGAAGAAGCAGTACGTTATTATGACGAAAAAGTTGCTTTGACAAAATCTTTAATGGAAAACAAAAATCACGACTATGGCGAAGTTTGGAGAGATATGCGTGTAAGTTCTATTACCGATTTGATTTTAATGAAAATCTTTCGCCTCAAATCAATGGAAGACAGCAATGATAAATTAGTAGTTTCCGAAGGTCGAGATGCCAACTATCAGGATATGCTGAATTACTCGGTTTTTGCTCTTATATTAATGGAATTTGAAAAATAAAAAAGCGGAACAATTAATTCCGCTTTTCTTTCTGTAATTGTTTCATTTTTAAAGAATCCCCAACTCTTTCATACAGGTTTTCATCATTTGATAGGTTCTTTCGATGTCATTATCCAATCCGATTGAAAAACGGATAAGTCCGTCTGTAAGTCCCATTTCTTTTTGTTCTTCCAACGGAATTTCAGATGAAGTCGAAGTTCCGGGAGCAGAAAACAAGGTTTTGTAGAATCCTAAACTCACAGCCAAATACCCAAGATTTCTGTGTTGCATAAGCTCCATTAGTTCGTTGGCTTTTTCGAGTGTACCTGCATCAATGGTCAGCATTCCTCCAAATCCGTACTCTTTATTTATCATCGAATCATAAAGTTTGTGAGAGGAGTGCGATTCCAATCCGGGATAAACAACTTTAAGTCCGTCATTTTCAAACTTTTGAGCCAAATACATTGCGTTATGGCTGTGTTGTTTCATACGAATATGAAGTGTACGTAAGTTTTTCAGAATACTTGCCGCTCTCAAACTATCCATAGTAGAACCCAAAAGCATACAAGCTCCGGTATTCACGTCTTTTAGTTCGTTGATAAATTCTTGAGTTGCACAAATTACTCCTCCTACCGTATCGCTACTTCCGTTTATGAATTTGGTAAGCGAATGAATCACAACATCTGCTCCCATTTTTGCAGGAGCAACAGAAAGCGGAGAAAACGTATTATCTACAACCAATTTCAGGTTGTGCTTTTTTGCTATTTTGGAAAGTGCCTCAATATCGGCAACTTCCAAAAGCGGATTACTTACGGTTTCGCAATATAAAACTTTGGTTTTCGGAGTAATGGCATTTTCGACCGAATCAAGTTTTGTAATATCCACAAATGAAGTCGAAATATTGAGCTTTGGGAGAAACTTTTTCATAAAAGCATAGGTTCCTCCATAAATGGTTCTGCTCGAAACGATATGTTCTCCCGAATCACACAACTGCAACAAAACAGGAGTTATAGCTCCCATTCCGGAGGCTGTTACGTTTGCTGCTTCTGTTCCTTCCATAGCTGCAAGAGCCTGACTCAAATACAAACCACTCGGGTGCGAATGTCTGGAATAAAGGTAACAGCCGTCTGTATTTCCCTCGAAAGTATCGAACATCGTTTTTGCGGACAAAAACGTATAAGTTGATGAATCGGAAATCGATGGATTTACTCCTCCGAATTCCCCAAAATATTGTAAATCCTGAATTTTATCTGCCGGGTTGAACATAGTTTTAGTATTTTTTATTTGTTTAAAGTTTTACATCTTAGATGCTTACTGCAAATTGAATCATTTATAAAATAAAAAACAATAACCTTGTAAAATATTAGTTTATTTTTCTAAATTTGAACTTTTAAATAGTTTATTTTTCTAAAATGAAACCAATGCAGTTAGATTCTATTGATAAAAAGATACTTCAGCTTTTGCAACACGATGCAAAACAAACCACAAAAGAACTTTCGATAAAGACAAATCTTTCGGTTACAGCTGTTTATGAGAGAGTTAAGAAATTAGAAAAGAACAAAATTATCAGAAAACATACTGTTCTTCTCGACAAAAATAAAATCGGAAAATCATTTACTGTTTTTTGTCATATCAAGCTCGTAAAACCTGAAAAAGAAATCATTCAGCAATTTGAAAAAGAAATTTCCCGACTCAACGAAGTTATGGAATGTTTTCACGTAAGTGGAGATTATGATTATATCCTGAAAGTTCACGTTGCGGATATGGATACTTTTAGGGAATTTATGGTTAATAAACTCACTGCTATCAAAAGTATCGGAAGTACCCAAAGTAGTATTTCAATCGGAGAAGTTAAGAATACTACGGAGTTTGATATTTAAAAAGTCCGTCTTGTTCTTAAACGAGGCGGACTTTTGTTGTTGTGATACAGTATATTTATACCAACTGTTTCAAGGCAATTTCAAAAGCTCGTGCTGAAATATTCTTTTTGTCAGAGTTTAAATTATAAGTAGCCTGAATTGCTTTTCGGATGATTTCGGAAGTGTCTTCAAAGACAGCCTCGTCCGAAATTTGTACTTTTTTCTCCATAAAATAAGCAAAAACACGAGCCATTCCGCAGTTGGAAATAAAATCAGGAATCAGGCTTATTTTGCTATCCACATCTTCCATAATCGGACCGAAGAAGATTGCTGCATCTGCAAACGGAACATTCGCTCCACACGAAATCACTTCCAATCCTGAAGCAATCATAAGATTGGCTTGTTCTTGAGTTATCAATCTCGAAGCAGCACAAGGAGCAAAAATTTCAGCTCCCAATGACCATACTTTTTGTTCCATTTCTTCAGGAGAAATCATTTTGTCGGAAACCAATTTATTTCCGTCTCTGTTTCTGAAAAGTTCTGATATTTCGGCTAAAGAATATCCGTTTTCGTTGATAATTCCTCCTTCTCTGTCGATAATTCCAACGATTTTAACTCCCATTTGAGTTAAGAAAAAAGCTGCTGCACCTCCAACATTACCAAAACCCTGAACGATAGCTTTTTTACCACTTACATTTCCTCCATAAATAGCGTAATAATGATTTACAGCTTGAGCTACTCCAAAACCTGTAATCATATCTGCAATGGTATATTTTCTGTCTAAATCGGGAGTGTATTTTACGTTTTCTATAACTTTTATAACACCATTTCGAAGTTGTCCGATGCGGTTGATTTTTTCTCCTTCTGTTGGTTTAAAGTGTCCGTTAAACACTCCCTCTTGTGGGTGCCAAATTCCGCAATCTTCCGTAAACGGAATTACCTGATGAATTTCGTCCACATTCAAGTCTCCTCCTGTTCCGTAGTAGTTTTTCAAGAGTGGAGAAACAGCTTTGAACCATCGCTTAAGCACGTCTTCTTTTCTTGGGTCGTTTGGATCAAAATTGATTCCCGATTTTGCTCCTCCAATTGCAGGACCTGCCACTGAAAATTTTACTTCCATCGTTTTGGCAAGCGAAAGCACCTCGTTCATATCCAAGCCTTTTCGCATACGAGTCCCACCTCCTGCAGCTCCTCCTCTCAAGGAATTGATAACTGTCCAACCTTCAGCTCCTGTTTCGTGGTCTTTCCAGTTAAAAACGATTTCAGGTTCTCTATTTTCAAATTTTTTAAGTAAGTCTTTCATTATACATGCTGTTTTAAATTTTTCGCAAGCAAAGATAAATTTAAGTTTTAATCTTTCAAAAAAACTATAGATATATTCTATTCTTAAATAATGATAAATATCAGGTTCTATTATGAATTCATATATTATTATAATACCTTTGCAGTCGGTAGATTAGAATAAATAAAAACAATTAAATTATGATAAAAGTTTCAGAATCAGCAAGCAGAAGAGTTTCGATGCTTATGGAAGATGACGGATTCGACCCGAAAAACGACTATGTGAGAGTAGGAGTGAAGAGTGGAGGTTGTTCAGGATTGGAATATGTTCTGAATTTTGACAAAACCACTACCGATACAGATAAAATTTTTGAAGACAACGGAATCAAAATTGCGGTCGAAAAAAAGAGCTTTTTGTATCTGGCAGGTACAATTTTGGAATACGAAGGAGGACTAAACGGAAAAGGATTTGTTTTCAACAACCCCAATGCTCAACGTACGTGCGGGTGTGGGGAGTCTTTTTCGTTATAAAACGAATCGAAAAAATCTAAAGAATTGAAAAAATCAAAAAGATAAACGTGTGATTCAACTTTTTTAAATGTTTTAGATTCATTTAGCTTTTTTAGATTGATATTTTAGATTATAAATAAAAAATGGCAAAATACACAGAAGACGACTTAAAAGTCGAATTAGAAAATAAAGAATACGAATACGGTTTTTATACCGATATCGAATCCGAAACGTTTCCGGTTGGGTTAAACGAAGAGATTGTCAGGGCAATTTCTAAAAAGAAAGAAGAACCGGAATGGATGACCCAGTGGAGGTTGGAATCTTTCCGAGCTTGGAAAGAAATGACAGAACCGGAATGGGCTAATGTAAATTATGAAAAACCTGATTTTCAGGCTATTTCGTATTATTCTGCTCCAGTAAAAAGTGACCCAAATAAATCGCTTGACGATGTTGACCCGGAACTTTTGACAATGTACAAAAAGTTAGGAATCTCACTCGAAGAACAAAAACGAATGAATAATATCGCTATGGATATTGTGGTGGATTCGGTTTCGGTTGCGACTACATTCCAAAAAACATTAGCAGAAAAAGGAATCATCTTTTGCCCGATTTCTGAAGCTATCAAAAAACATCCTGAATTGGTGCGTAAATATTTAGGAACGGTTGTTCCTCAAAAAGACAATTTTTATGCGGCTCTGAATTCAGCTGTTTTTTCTGATGGAAGTTTCTGTTATATCCCAAAAGGCGTAAAATGCCCGATGGAACTCTCTACTTATTTCCGAATCAATCAGGCAGGAACAGGACAGTTTGAGCGTACGCTTGTTATTGCTGACGAAGGGAGTTATGTTTCGTATTTGGAGGGTTGTACCGCCCCAAGTCGTGATGAAAACCAATTGCACGCAGCCGTAGTAGAGCTTATTGCACTTGATGATGCAGAAATAAAATACTCGACTGTACAAAACTGGTTCCCTGGAAATAAAGAAGGAAAAGGTGGTGTGTTTAATTTTGTGACCAAAAGAGGTTTGTGCGAGAAAAACGCCAAAATTTCGTGGACACAGGTAGAAACTGGTTCGGCTGTTACGTGGAAATATCCGTCTTGTGTGCTGAAAGGAGATAACTCGGTTGGAGAGTTTTACTCGATTGCTGTAACCAATAACTTTCAACAGGCAGATACGGGAACCAAGATGATTCATTTGGGAAAAAATACCAAATCGACTATTATTTCCAAAGGAATTTCAGCAGGAAAATCACAAAACTCCTATCGTGGATTGGTGCATATTGCTCCTCGTGCAGAAAATGCAAGAAATTTTTCGCAGTGTGATTCGCTACTTATGGGTAATGAATGTGGAGCTCACACGTTTCCGTATATCGAATCGAAAAACCCGACAGCACAAATCGAACACGAAGCAACCACCAGTAAAATCGGAGAAGATCAAGTGTTTTACTGCAATCAAAGAGGAATCGATACCGAAAAAGCTATTGCCCTTATCGTAAATGGGTTTTCAAAAGAAGTTCTAAATAAACTTCCGATGGAATTTGCGGTTGAGGCTCAAAAATTGTTGGAGATTTCGTTGGAAGGCTCAGTTGGGTAAATAATTTGTTTAAAGTTTTGGAACTCGAATTTTAGAACTTGCAAATTACCCTAAAAATGATTGGAAAAATAAATAATTTTATAGTTTACCTAAATAAGAATGAATTTAAAGGCACAAAGTTTCAATAACTTTAAACCTTAAACTTTAAACCTTAAACAAAAATAAACAATGCTAAAAATAAATAACCTCCACGCAAATGTGGAAGACAAAGAAATCCTAAAAGGATTAAATTTAGAGATAAAAGCGGGAGAAGTCCACGCTATTATGGGACCTAACGGTTCTGGAAAAAGTACATTAGCCTCTGTTGTGGCAGGTAAGGAAGATTACGAAGTTACTCAGGGTGAAATTATTTTGGAAGGAGAAGACATCGGAGAATTAGCTCCGGAAGAAAGAGCCCACAAAGGAGTTTTCTTGTCGTTTCAGTATCCGGTAGAAATTCCGGGTGTAACGGTTACTAACTTCATCAAAACGGCTATCAACGAAACCCGTAAAGAAAGAGGATTAGAAGATATGCCTGCCAACGAAATGCTGAAACTCATCCGAGAAAAATCAGAAATGTTGGAGATTGACCGCAAGTTTTTGTCTCGTTCGCTCAACGAAGGTTTTTCGGGAGGAGAGAAAAAACGTAATGAAATTTTCCAGATGGCAATGTTAGAGCCGAAATTGGCTATCCTTGACGAAACCGATTCAGGTTTGGATATTGATGCTTTGAGAATCGTAGCCAACGGAGTAAACAAACTCAAAAGTAAAGACAATGCAGTAGTGGTAATCACGCATTACCAAAGACTTTTGGAATATATCATTCCGGATTACGTACACGTACTTATGGAAGGTAAAATCGTGAAATCAGGAGGAAAAGAATTGGCTCTTGAGCTTGAAGAAAAAGGTTACGATTGGATAAAAGAAGAATTAGTTTAAATGGTTTAAGGTTTAAAGTTTAAGGATGCGAAACTTTGAACTTTAAACCTTAAACTTTAAACCAAAAAAAATGGCACTAAAAGAAAAATTAATATCATCATTTATGGCTTTTGAAGAGCGAGTAAATGCAGACGAAGAGCTGCACGATATTCGTACTTCAGCCATTAAAGTTTTTGAAGACAAGGGCTTCCCGACCAAAAAGGAGGAGGCTTGGAAATATACTTCGCTTAATTCGCTCTTAAAAAACGATTTTTCGGTTTTTCCGAAATCGGAGGTTAATATCGGAATTGCAGATGTAAAACGTTTTTTTATTGACGAAACCGATACCTATAAAGTGGTTTTCGTAAACGGAATTTTTAATTCGTTTTTGTCGAGTACAACGCACGACGGAATTGATGTTTGTTTACTTTCGTCCGCAATTTCAAAACCGAAATACAGAGAAATTGTCGATAAGTATTTCAATAAAATTGCGATAAAAGACGAAACTTTAACCTCGTTAAACACGGCTTTTGCCAGTGAGGGAGCTTTTATCAACATTCCGAAAAATAAGGTAGCGGACAAACCCATTGAAATCGTTTATTTTTCGACTAAAAATGACGACAAATTATGGCTGAATCCTCGAAATCTGGTAGTTGTTGGCGAAAATGCACAAGTTCAGATTGTCGAAAGGCATCAGAGTCTGGACAACGATTTGGTACTTACCAATTCGGTTACGGAAATTTTTGCAGAGAAAAATGCGGTTGTGGATTATTACAAACTTCAGAACGATGAGTTAGAAGCCAATCTGATTGACAATACCTATGTTTCGCAACAGCAGGGGAGTAATGCCTCGGTTCATACGTTTTCTTTCGGAGGAAATCTGACCCGAAACAATCTGAATTTCTACCATTTCGGAGAACATATCGAATCAACCCTGAAAGGAATTACGATTATCGAAGGAAAACAGCACGTTGACCATTATACGTTAGTGCACCACGCTCAACCGAATTGCGAAAGCCATCAGGATTACAAAGGAATCTACGGAGATAGTGCCACAGGAGTGTTCAACGGAAAGATTTATGTGGACAAGATTGCTCAAAAAACCAATGCTTTCCAGCAGAATAATAATGTGTTGATAAGCGAAAAAGCAACTATCAATGCAAAACCTCAACTCGAAATTTTTGCAGATGACGTAAAATGTTCGCACG
Source organism: uncultured Flavobacteriaceae bacterium (assembly GCA_934675205.1). Classification (GTDB taxonomy): domain Bacteria; phylum Bacteroidota; class Bacteroidia; order Flavobacteriales; family Flavobacteriaceae; genus Flavobacterium. The sequence continues at coordinate 466,097 of CAKUPQ010000002.1, forward strand.
GTTGCACTATCGGACAGCTTGATGAAAGTGCGTTGTTTTATATGCAACAAAGAGGAATCCCGAAAAAAGAAGCCCGAGCATTATTGATGTACGCTTTTAGCAATGATGTGATTGCGAGTATTAAGATTTCGTCTTTACAACAAAGAATCATGAAGTTAATTGCTAAAAAACTCAATGTAGATTTAGGGTTTAATTTGTAAAGTCATTGCGAGGAGTTCCGATAGCTATCGGAACGACAAAGCAATCTCACATTCTATACAGAGCCACATAATTTATGTGGCTTTTTCGTTTTTTTGACTTGTAACATTTGATGTCTATTTGGGCAAATACAGAAAAAAATGTATTTTTGAGGAAATAATGCTTTTGAGGAAAAACAAATATGAAAAACACAATCTTAACAATTATCTGCTTGATTTTCGGATATAGTTTCGGACAACAACTAAAATCACCAAACGGGAATTTCGCAATGACCTTTTCCTTGTTACAAGACGGAACTCCCACTTATCAACTGAATTATAAAGGAAAAGAAATCATCAAGAACAGCAAATTGGGTTTTGAATTGAAAAACGATAAAAAATCATTGCTGAATGATTTTGTCATTGCTGATACGCAAACCACAACCTTCGACCAAACCTGGCAAACGGTTTGGGGAGAAGAAACCGAAATCAGAAATCATTATAACGAATTGGCTGTAACGCTACACCAAAAAGAAACGAATCGCCTTTTGGTCATTCTTTTTCGTTTGTTTGATGATGGATTGGGTTTTCGGTATGAATTTCCACAACAAAAAAACCTTACTTACTTTGTAATTAAAGAAGAACGAACCGAGTTTGCAATGACAGCAGACCATACGGCTTTTTGGATTCCAGGGGATTATGATACACAAGAATACGATTATACCGAGTCAAAATTATCCGAAATCAGAGGATTGTTTGATGTTGCCTTAACGGATAATGCTTCGCAAAAACAATTCTCAAAAACAGGAGTTCAAACGGCTCTTATGATGAAAACTTCAGACGGATTGTACATCAATCTGCACGAGGCTGCTCTTATTGATTATGCTTGTATGAGTTTGGAATTAGACGACAAAAACCTTGTTTTCACGTCGCACCTCACACCTGATGCAAAAGGCGATAAAGGTTATATCCAAACACCTTTTCATTCGCCTTGGAGGACGATTATTGTAGGTTATGCAACGGATATTTTAGCTTCGCGAATGACTTATAACTTAAACGAACCTTGTAAAATTGAAGATACTTCGTGGATAAAACCCATTAAATATGTTGGAGTTTGGTGGGAAATGATTACAGGCAAAAGTTCGTGGGCTTATACAGACGATTTTCCGTCCATACAATTGGGAATTACCGATTATACAAAAGCAAAACCCAACGGAAGGCACGGAGCAAATACGACTCACGTAAAAGAGTTGATTGATTTTGCTTCCGAGCATGGATTTGATGCGGTTTTGGTCGAAGGCTGGAACGAGGGTTGGGAAGATTGGTTCGGAAATTCAAAGGATTTTGTGTTTGATTTCGTAACGCCTTATCCCGATTTTGACGTAAAAGAAATTCAGGCTTATGCTCAATCCAAAGGAGTAGAAATGATGATGCACCACGAGACTTCGTCTTCGGTTCGCAATTACGAAAGACATTTGGATAAAGCCTATCAATTTATGAAAGACAACGGATACAATTCCGTTAAGAGCGGTTATGTTGGAGATATTTTACCCAGAGGAGAACATCATTACAGCCAATGGATTATAAACCATTACCAATATGCTTTGGAAAAAGCAGCTGAATACAAAATTATGGTCAATGCTCACGAAGCTGTCCGTCCGACAGGAATTGCAAGAACTTGGCCAAACCTTATCGGAAATGAATCGGCAAGAGGAACGGAATTTCAGGCATTTGGAGGGTCAAAGCCCAACCACGTTACCATTTTGCCTTTTACCCGTTTGATTGGAGGTCCAATGGATTATACTCCCGGAGTTTTTGAAATGGATATTTCCAAGTTAAATCCGCATAATAATTCACACGTAAATGCTACTTTGGCAAATCAGTTGGCTTTGTACGTTACGATGTACAGTCCGCTACAAATGGCAGCCGATTTACCCGAACATTACAATCGTTTTTCTGATGCTTTTCAGTTTATAAAAGATGTGCCTGTAGATTGGAAAATAAGCAAATACCTTGAAGCAGAACCCGGAAGATACATCACTATTGCCAGAAAAGACAAAAATAGCAACAATTGGTTTGTCGGAAACGTAAATGGAACGGAAGTGCGTAAGTCCAAAATAAAACTCGACTTTTTGGAAAAAGGTAAAAAATACATTGCAACGATTTATGCAGATGCCAAAAATGCTCATTACAAAACCAATCCGCAAGCTTATACCATTAGCAAAAAAGAAGTTACCAATAAATCGGTTTTGAATATTACTTCTAAAGAAGGCGGTGGTTTTGCGATTAGTATTGTGGAAAAATAAAAATTAAATTATGAAAAAACTATCAATTATAATCTTATTTATCTCCTTCCAACTTTCGGCACAGGTACAGAAAATAGAACCTGAATTCTGGTGGAGCGGAATGAAAAATACTGAGTTGCAACTGCTCGTTTACGGAAAAAATATATCGGATTTACAGCCCGAGTTTTCAGACGAAATCACCATAAAAGAAGTTCTGAAAGTAGAAAATCCGAATTATCTTTTTATTACGGTTGAGACTAAAAATATCCGTCCGAAAAAGGTAAAAATCAGCTTTAAAAAAGGTAAAAAAACCGTGCAATCTTTTGATTATGAATTTAAGGAACGGAAACAAAATTCGGCTCAAAGAAAAGGTTTTGACAGCTCAGACGTGATTTATTTGCTGATGCCTGACCGTTTTGCTAACGGAAATCCAAATAATGACAGCACTCAAAATACAACTGAAAAAGCCAATCGTTCTATTGATGGAGGACGACACGGAGGCGATATTCAGGGAATTATTGACCATTTGGACTATATTGAAGATTTGGGAGCAACCGCAATTTGGAGTACTCCTTTAACGGAAGACAACGAAAAAACCTATTCCTATCACGGATATGCGTGTAGCGATTTGTACAAAATTGACCCTCGATACGGTAGCAACGAAGATTATGTCCGTTTAGGGAGTGAACTACACAAACGCAATATGAAATTGATTATGGATTTCGTCCCAAACCATTGGGGATTGCATCATTGGTTGATACAGGATTTACCTGCAAAAGATTGGATTCATCATTGGGAAGGCGGAGAAAACGGCTTTAAACGAAGTAATTACAGACAGACCGTACATTATGACCCGAATGCCTCACAATATGACACAAAAGGCTGTCTTGACGGTTGGTTTGATACGACTATGCCTGATATGAACGACCGCAATCCGCTTGTGGTTAATTATCTGATTCAAAATGCAATATGGTGGATTGAATATGCCAGTCTGGACGGACTTCGGGTAGATACTTTTCCTTACAACGGAAAAGAAGCCATGGCACATTGGACAAAACAAGTAATGAACGAATATCCCGATTTCAATATTGTAGGAGAAGCTTGGTTGCACGACCAAGCTCAACTTTCGTTTTGGCAAAAAGACAGTAAAATTGCTGAAATTGTGGGTTATAATTCGCACTTACCTTCGGTAATGGATTTTACCCTGCACGATGCTATTATGGTGGCTTTCAACGAAAACGAACAGCATTGGGATAATGCAACAATTCGTTTTTATGACAATTTTGTCAATGATTTCCTGTATCCGAATATTGATAATATTTTAGTTTTTGCAGGGAACCACGATACACAACGCATACATACCGTTTTTGGTGGAGATGTAAACAAATATAAGCTGGCAATGACTTTGATTTTGACCGTTCGGGGTATTCCGCAAATTTATTACGGAGATGAAATCGGAATGCAGGGTGACAAAGGCAAAGGTGATGGAGACATCCGCAGGGATTTTCCGGGAGGTTGGAAAAATGATCCTCAAAATGCTTTTACAGAATCAGGAAGAACTGTTGAACAAAAACAGTATTTTGATTTTACGAAAAAACTTCTGAACTGGCGAAAAAACAAATCAGTAATCCACCAAGGAAAAACCACACATTACGTTCCTGAAAACAATGTGTATGTGTATTTCCGTCACAACGAAAAAGAAAGTGTAATGATAATTATAAACAATTCGGACAAACCACAAGCTGTTGATACAAAAAGGTTTAAAGAAAATATAAAATCTTATACCAAAGGAAAAGATGTTGTTTCAGAAAAAGAATTTTCATTAAACGGAACTTTAGAAATACAAGGAAAATCATCATTGGTATTAGAATTAAAATAACGAAAATTTATTAAATTCTAAATTTATTAAGAATCCTGAATTCTAACAGGTTTTAGCATTCTTACAAGAATAATAAATGTTATTTTTTGTACAATCTGAACAAGTAATCTAAGAAATCAAAATATTTTGGAATAAGAAACCAAAAACAAACCCCGAATATTGCTACAATAATCATATTTATGGATTTTTGTTTTCGTAAAGAGATTATAATAGTAATAGTAAAGTGAATAGCTATAGATACTGCCATTAAAAATATAAAAACAATATCTGACCCAACAGAGGGAGATGATGCTAAAGCATATATAAGTAAAGTATTTATAACCAAATAGAAAATAAATATTCCGAAGTTTATCAAAATGGGAGTTATACATTTTTTTTGCATAAAAAAGGCAATTATTTTTTAAGTTTTGAATTTCTGTATCCGTAAGCAAAATAAATTATCAATCCGACACCAAGCCATATCACGAAAAATATCCAATTTTTAAGTCCTAATTCTGCCATCATATAAAAACAGCATAACATTCCCGCAAGTGGTATAAATGTCATTTTTCTGATAATTGATAAAACGGTCATTCCCACGAAAATAAGGATAAAAATCCACATCGGGATTTTATGTCGGAACAGTTCCCAACCTGTTTCATAAACTCCCGAACTGTTGATTTGAGGCTTATTTGTAAAGAAATTAATAGTTTCTTCTTTGAAAAAATACATCAAAACAAAACATACCAAAGCGAAAACAACAGGCATCACATAAGCCGAATTGATGTACGGAACTTTGAATTTTCCTCTTGGTCCGTTTTTGTTACTTTCGAGTTTCAACACTCCTGCACAAACCAAAACAAAGGCAAACAGCGTTCCGATACTACAAGCATCAACGACCATTTCTAAATCGGTAAACAAAATCGGAATGGCAACCACCAACCCTGTTACGACTGTCGCATAAGACGGAGTTTTGAATTTTGGGTGGATTTTTGAAAAGTTTTTCGGAAGTAATCCGTCACGACTCATTGTCATCCATATTCTCGGTTGTCCTAACTGAAAAACCACGAAAACACTTGCCATTGCAATAACTGCACTAATAGCAATCACTCCCGAAAGCCATTGTAAATCTTCTATTTTCGTGAAAACGTAAGCCAACGGGTCTCCGACATTCAGCTCCGAATGATGAACCAAACCTGTAATAACGAGGGCAATCGCAACGTATAAAATCGTACAGATAATAATAGCTGCAAAGATTCCTCTTGGTAAATCTCTTTGAGGATTTTTACATTCTTCCGCTGTGGTCGAAATCGCATCAAACCCGATATAAGCAAAGAAAACCGAGCTTATCCCTGCCAAAACACCACTTATTCCGTTGGGTGCAAAAGGATTCCAATTTTCCGTATTGACATAAAAAGAGCCAATTATAATTACAAGCAAAACAACAGCAACTTTCAGAATTACCATAATATTACTTGCTTTCCGACTTTCGTTGATTCCCCTATAAACAAGTGCAGTAATCAGAAAGGTTATCATCAAAGCAAATACATCAAAAACCAAAGGAAATCCAATATTTGGAGCATTCGTATAAGCGAGATATTTTTCAAATTCTTGCGAATTTTTCAGCGTTTCGATAGGAGTTCCGTTTGCCAATTCGTTTTGGATAAACAAATAACCCTCTTTAGCTGTAAAATAGTCCATTGTGAGCCATTCGGGAATATGAACTCCATTAATTCCGTTGAGGAGATTCGTAAAATAATCGCTCCACGAAATGGCAACCACGATATTTCCGATGGCATATTCCATAATCAAGGCCCAACCAATAATCCAAGCGAAAAGCTCTCCAAAAGCCACATAACTATAGGTGTAAGCACTTCCCGAAACAGGCACAAGCGAGGCAAATTCTGCATAAGCAAAAGCGGTAAAAGCACAAGCCAAAGCGGTAAACAGAAACAGAAAAACTACTGCCGGACCTCCCTCATAACTTGCTCTTCCAATAGTCGAAAAAATTCCTGCTCCGATTATGGCTGCAATTCCAAAAGCGGTTAAATCCCTGACTCCAAGTTTTTTAGCTAAACTGTGTTGTTCTGCATTTGCCAGAATATCAGCTACTGATTTTTTACGGAAAAGGTTTGAAAATGACATATATTACAAATATTGAGTTTGTAAATATATGAAAAAAGTATTCAGTGTTCAGAAGAAAAAGTATTCAGTGATTAGAATGGAAAAATTAAGAATCTGACCACTACACCCTGATTACTGCTCACTCTTGGTTAGTTCTCTAAAAATAGTTTCCAAATTTTTGTTTTTTAGGTTGAGTTGTAAGATTTTGATTCCGTTATCGTGGGCAAAATCAAAAATTGCCGGACGCATATCTTTTTGAGTATCAAAAGTAAGTTTCCAAACAAAATCAAAGGTATTTTCATACGAAACCAAATTCGGAATATTTTGCAGAAATTGTTCTTCCACTCTAACATCAAATTCTACTTCGATGATTTGCTGTGAGCTGTCTTTAAGGTCTGACAACTTTTTGTCGGCTACGATATTTCCTTTGTTGATGATAATTACTCTGTCGCAAATTGCCTCCACCTCTTGCATAATGTGGGTAGAGAGAAAAACCGTTTTATCTTTTCCGATATTTTTGATAAGTTGTCTGATTTCGATGAGTTGGTTAGGGTCTAATCCGGTTGTGGGTTCGTCCAGAATCAAAACTTCAGGATTGTGGAGTAACGCATTGGCAAGTCCGACTCTTTGTCGGTATCCTTTGGATAACTGACCTATTTTTTTGTGAACTTCAGGAGAAAGTCCCGTAAGCTCGATAACTTCTTCGATACGGGATTTAGAAATCGCAAAAACCGATGCACTAAACGACAGGTATTCTCTCACGTACATATCCAAATACAACGGATTGTGTTCGGGTAAATATCCTGTTATGTACTGAACTTTAAGCGGATCAAGGCTGATGTTGTTTCCTCCAACCGATGCACTCCCTGAATCACTACTGATATAGGTGGTCAGAATTTTCATAAGCGTAGATTTTCCGGCACCATTCGGACCCAAAAAGCCTACAATTTCGCCCTTTTTTACCGAAAAAGAAATGTTATTTAAAGCGGTTTGAGAACCATATTTTTTTGTGATTCCTTGAACTTCTATTGACATCTTTATGATTTTTAAGATAAACGTATTTTTGCCCTTTATGGTATAAAATGAGCCACAAATTTACATTTTTTTATATCTTTATAACCTAAAGAAATGTAAGACTATGAAAAAAGTACTTTTATTGTTAGGTGTAACGATTTTATTTTCGTGTAATAAACAAACAAATACAGGGGCAGAAGAATTTTGGGAAAACCTAAAACAGCATTGCGGTAAATCGTATGAGGGAGTATTGACTTTTCCCGAAGATGACCCTGATTTTGGAGGGAAAACACTTATAATGCACGTGGCTTCGTGTAGCGATAATCAGATTAAAATTCCTTTTTTTGTAGGAGAAGACAAATCAAGAGTTTGGGTGCTGACCCGAAAAGGAGATATTTTAGAACTGCATCACGAACATACCAACCAAGACGGAACTCCCGATAAAGTAACATTGTACGGAGGAATAGCCACCAATACCGGACAAGCTACTATTCAGGTTTTTCCTGCTAATCAGCATACGGTAAATATGTTACCTCAAGCATCGACCAATGTATGGTGGTTTACGTTAGACCACAGTACATTTACTTATAATTTAAGACGGGTAGGTTCAGACCGACTTTTTACCGTTACTTTCGATTTGAGCAAATCTGTGGAAACTCCCGAAAAACCTTGGGGTTGGGAATGATGATTTTAGAATTTAGGAATTAGACTTTAGACTTTATCTTTTTAACCAATCCAACCACAAGAACAACTAGAGCTCCTGCTGTGATTCCGTATATAATTTGTCGGATAATTTCGGGAATTTCAGGGAAAAGTCCGTGTAGGAAATCGACATAATGGTCAAATATTCCTCCCGAAACCAAAATAAGTGCAATTGTTCCTACAATACTCAAAAAGCGAATAATCATAGGAAGTAAATTGACCAAAAAACTCCCGAATTTAGTTGCAAATCCTTTGTTTTTAGAACGATTGATGAGTTTGTACCCTACATCATCTAATCGGACAATAAGAGCTACAATTCCGTAAACTCCTACAGTAGCAACGATGGCTACAATCGAAACGGTTATGATTTGTACAGAAAGTGGTTTGTCAAGAACAGCTGCTAAAGCAATAATAACAATTTCAACCGACAGAATAAAATCCGTTGAAATGGCAGATTTTATTTTCTTTTTTTCGACTTCGTTATGATCTTCGGAGCTTTCTTCCGAAACGGAATGCGTATCTTTATTTCTGAAAAAAATCCAATGAATAATTTTTTCCATTCCTTCGTAAGCTAAAAAAAGTCCTCCAACAATCAGAGCAATTTTTATCGCAATCGGAAAAAATATATTCAATAAAAACACAAGAGGAACAATAATCAGCTTGTTCAGAAAAGACCCTTTTGTGATCTTCCACAAAACAGGTAACTCTCGGGAAGACACGAATCCTGTTGCTTTTTCTGCATTTACAGCCAAATCATCTCCTAAAATTCCGGCTGTTTTTTTAGTTGCTACTTTGCTTGCCATCGCAACATCGTCCATTAAAAGAGCAATATCGTCTAATATTGCAAAAATCCCTGAAGCCATTTGTATTAAAATTTGACCGTAAATGTATAAATAATTCTTTGTTGTATAACTTTTATAGTATGTTTTAAAATAATACCTTCGTCCTCTCGTTATTTATAACGATGTTTGCGAGATTATCCGATGTTTAAAAAACAAATTTTTATTGCTTTTTTGTTGTGTAACTTATTTGGTTTCAGTCAGGTAGGGGGTCAGTCTGTATATCAGTTTTTGAATATGATGACTTCTCCAAGACAGGCTGCTTTAGGTGGAAAAGTGATTACGATTTACGATTATGATGTGAATCAGGCGATTTTTAATCCTGCAACCATCAATCCCGATATGGACAATCAATTGTCTGCCAATTACGGAAATTATTTCGGAGAAATAAGTTATGGAACAGGAGCTTACGCTTATACTTGGGATAGGAGAGTACAAACTTTTCATGCGGGAGTAAGCTATGTAAATTACGGAACCTTTGACGGATATGACGAATTTGGAAATCAGACAGCAGATTTTACGGGAAGTGAAGCTGCTTTATCAATGGGATATGCCTATAATATTCCTTGGACTGATATTTATGTTGGAGCAAATTTAAAGTTAATATCTTCAACTTTAGAGAGTTATCACTCGTTTGGAGCTGCTTTGGATTTGGGAGCGATTTATATTGATGAAAAAAACGACATCAATATTGCCCTTGCCATTCGGAATGCGGGAACACAGATTACGACTTATGCAGGGACGAACGAAAAACTACCTTTGGAAATCATTGCAGGAATTTCACAGGAATTAGAACACGTTCCGATACGTTGGCATTTGACTTTGGAGAATCTCCAACAATGGAATGTTGCTTTTACGAATTCTGTTCACACAGAACAAGGATTGGACGGAAGTACAACGGAGAACAGACCCTCGTTTATCAATAATGCGTTACGACACGTGATTATTGGGGCTGAACTTTTTCCTCAAAAAAGTTTTAATATTCGGGTAGGATATAATTTCCGAAGAAGTCAGGAATTGATTCTGGAAGACCAAAGAACTTTTGCCGGTCTTTCGGCAGGATTCGGACTCAAAATGGGAAAACTTCGTTTTAATTATTCGTATTCCCGTTTTACCTCTGCAGGAAGTACCAATCTTTTCGGGTTGATGATAGATTTGCAGTAAGTTTACAGTTTTAGGTTGTCAGTTTTAGAAATACAATATACAAAAATACATTATACAGTTTTCTTATCTTTGTAACTTCATAACCTCATAACTTCATAACCTAAAAAAAATGACTAAAAAAATCACGATTGCCATTGACGGATTTTCCTCAACCGGAAAGAGTACGATTGCGAAACAGTTAGCTAAACATTTGGGTTATGTTTATGTGGATACGGGAGCAATGTACAGGGCAGTTGCTTATTTTGCGATGAAAGGGGGAATGATTGACAAAGACCGTTTTGACGTAGAAAATCTGATTTGGAATTTGGATAAAATCAAAATCGGATTCAAATACAATCCTGATTTGGGCTATTCCGAAACCTATCTGAATGACGAAAATATCGAAAAACAAATCCGAACCATCGAAGTTTCGCAGTTTGTAAGCAAGGTTGCGGAAATTTCGGAGGTTCGTGCAAAATTGGTCGAACAACAGCAGGAAATGGGGAAAAACAAAGCAATCGTAATGGACGGACGGGATATCGGAACGGTTGTTTTCCCTGATGCAGAGCTTAAATTATTCGTTACTTCTGACCCGAATGTAAGAGCGAAACGCAGGTTTGACGAACTCATAGCAAAAGGAGATAATGTAACTTTTGAAGAAGTCCTCAAAAACGTAACCGAACGAGATTATATTGATACGCACAGAGAAGATTCTCCACTCGTAAAGGCTGATGATGCTATCGAAATTGACAATTCATATCTGACAAAAGAAGAACAGTTTGCATTGATTCTCGATTTGGTGAATGAAAAACTGAATTAGTTTTTTTACAACTTCTTCAACTCCTCCAAATACGTTCTGTCGTTTGACAATCTCGGGATTTTGTTTTGTCCTCCTAATTTTCCGTTTTGTTTTAGCCAATCATAAAATAATTTTTCCCTTGCAATGTTTAAAACAGGAGGGTTGAGGGTCATATTATTAGTTCGTTTTGCCTCGTAATCGGAGTTTAATTCTTTAAGCGTATTGTCTAAAACTGAATGAAAAAGTTCCACATCCTTCGGGTTTTCTTTAAATTCGATCACCCATTCATGAGCTCCTTTTTCTTTTCCAACCATAAAAATAGGAGCAACCGTATAGTCCAAAACTTCGGTTTTTGTAACTTTACAAGCCTCTGCAATGGCTCTGTCGGTATTTTCAATCATCAATTCTTCTCCGAACACATTAATATGATGTTTGGTTCTTCCCGTAATTTTAATACGATACGGAGCAAGCGAAGTAAACCGAACGGTATCTCCAATCAAATAACGGAAAAGTCCGGAATTGGTCGAAATGACAACTGCATAATTCTTCCCGATTTCGACATCAGACAAACGAATTGCTTTCTGTTTGGAAGTTCCGAAAGTATCCATCGGAATAAATTCGTAAAAAATTCCGTAATCCAACATCAACAGCATTTCATCGGAATTATTCAAATCCTGCAACGCAAAAAATCCCTCCGAAGCATTATAAATTTCGTAATAATTAAAATCCGAGCTTGGTAATATTTTTTTGTATTGCTCTCTGTACGGGTCAAAACTCACTCCTCCGTGGAAATAAACTTCAAGGTTAGGCCAAATCTCAAAAAGATGTTCTTTCCCTGTGGTTTCCAAAGCTCTGTTCAAAAGCACCAACATCCACGAAGGAACTCCTGCAAAGCTCGTTACATTTTCGTTTAGGGTTTCTTTGATAATTGCATCAAGTTTAATTTCCCAATCCGAAAGCTGTGAAACTTTATTACTTGGAGTACTTCCGAATTCTGCCCACATCGGTAAATTCTCAATCAGAATAGCCGATAAATCCCCGAAATACGTATTGTTATCCGCATATAATTGCTTACTTCCTCCGAGTCTTAAACTTTTTCCCGTAAAGAGTTGTGAATTTTCGTTATTGTTCAGATAAAGGCAAAGCATATCTTTTCCCGCTTTGAAATGGCAGTCTTCGAGAGCTTCGTGGCTGACAGGGATAAATTTGCTTTTGGCATCGGTTGTTCCGCTTGATTTGGCAAACCATTTTATGGGAGTATTCCAAAAGACATTCGGCTCGCCTTTTCTGGCTCTTTCGATGTAAGGCTGTAAATCTTCATACGTTACAATTGGAATTCGTTCAGAAAAAGTAGCGTATGATTTTATACTCGAAAAATCGTATTCTTTTCCTAAAATGGTGTTTTCTGCATTTCGTAACAGATTGAATAACAGTTCTTCCTGAACTTCATTCGGATATTTAACGAACAATTCTATCTGATGAATTCTTTTTTTAAGAATCCACGAAGCAAACGAATTGATGATAGAAAGTGCCATTTTTTATTGTTATCTAAATTTGTTTTTATAAGGATTTTTTAATCTTTTTCCGTCACGGATTAAAGGATTCTATGGATTTTCAGTATAAATACTACAGAAAAATCCTTTTAATCCCTGACTGCCGTCAGGCAGGTGTGTAATCTGTGGCTAAAAAATAATTATTATCTTTACAAGCCGTAAAAATAATTAAAAATCCTATGTCTTTTGAGTTTGTCCTTACAAAAATGCAGTCGGAACTTGCAAATCCTGTTCAATATTATTTGGTTTCGGATTCTAATTTCTTAAATATCAATCAATTATTAGATAAAGAAATTGTCTTTGAACATATCGGTTATCAATGTTTGAACTGTGGTAAGGAAAAGAAAATTTTTCGTCAGGGTTTTTGTTACGAATGCTTCTATAGCTCACCATTGGCAGGGGATTGGATTATGAAACCCGAATTAAGCACAGCTCATTTAGGGATTGAAGACCGAGATTTGGACTACGAAAAAAAGGTGCAGTTGCAACCTCACGTAGTGTATTTTTCGCTTTCGAGCGAACTCAAAGTGGGAGTAACCCGAAAAACCCAAGTTCCGTATCGTTGGATTGACCAAGGAGCAGTTCAGGCACTTTCGATTGTGGAGGTTCCGAATCGGTATTTGGCAGGAATTACCGAAGTTGCTCTTAAAAATCACTTTTCCGATAAGACGAATTGGAGAAAAATGCTCCAAAACGAAATTCCGAATGTGGATTTAATACAAGAAAAAATCAAAGTAGGGGAGTTGTTACCTGATGAGATTCTTCCGTATTATGAAAATGATAAAAGTGAAATTACCAAAATCATATATCCCGTTTTGCAATATCCCAAAAAAGTAAGTTCGCTAAACCTCGAAGTAAACCCGATTTACAAAGGAAAACTCAAAGGAGTCAAAGGACAATACCTGATTTTTGAAGACCAAACTGTTTTTAATGTCAGAACGTATGAAGGGTATAAAGTGAGTGTCAGGGTAGAGTAGAAAGTATTTCCTTCATTTCCTGTTGCATTTCCAAAGCATTTTCTCTTGCTTTTTGGGCAAAATCTTCCTGATTTGAGGCATAAATAATCCCTCTTGACGAATTGATAAGCAATCCTGTGTTTTTGTTCAGTCCGAATTTGCAGACCTCTTTCAGACTTCCTCCTTGAGCTCCGACTCCGGGAACTAAAAGGAAACTATCAGGAACGATTTTACGGATTTCTTCGAAATATTCTGGTTTGGTAGCTCCGACTACATACATCAGATTTTCGGAGTTTTTCCACGTTTTAGAAGTTTCTAATACGTTTTCAAAAAGTTGTTTGTTATTGCAACCCAACGTCTGAAAATCCTTTGAACCCGAATTGGAAGTGAGGGCCAACAAAATAGTATGTTTGTTTTCAAACTCCAAAAAAGGCTCAACCGAGTCCTGACCCATATACGGAGCAACCGTAACCGAATCAAAACCTAAATCCTCAAAAAATGCTTTAGCATACATCGTTGAAGTGTTGCCTATATCTCCACGTTTTGCATCTGCAATCGTGAAAATTTCAGGATATTTTTCGTTGATATAGCTAATGGTTTTTTCAAGAGATTTCCAACCTTTTACTCCGTAAGCCTCATAAAAAGCGGTATTCGGTTTGTAAGCCACACACAAATCATGAGTAGCATCAATAATAGCTTTGTTGAATTCAAAAATCGGGTCTTCCGTTTGCAATAAATGTTGAGGGATTTTATTCAAATCTACATCAAGACCAATGCATAGGAATGATTTTTTAGAGCGTATTTGTTCGGTTAGTTGTTGTGTTGTCATTGTTTATTGTTGTTTCAGGTTTGATAGTTAATAGTTAATAGTTAATAGTTAATAGTTAATAGTTAATAGTTAATAGTTAATAGTCTGCCTACTAAACACTGAGCACTGCGACTGAAAACTGCGACTGAAAACTCAACTATTCTTCAAAAACTCCCGAGCCTTTGAAATTTCGGGCTTCTATTTTTGTTAAATCACTTTTAGAATCCAATCCTTCGCAATACCATACTCCTCTTGCATCGGTAATTTTACAGCTTTTTTCGGTAAAAATCCATTCTCTTTTTCGGTCATAATAGAGTTGGGAGGTTTCGAGTGTTTCCCCTGAATGAGAAGTAACTTTTACGTTTCCTTGCAAATCAATGATTTCAGATTTTCCGAAGTTAATAGCATAATCAGAAACGATAAAACTCGGTTTTGCATTAGGGTCAAATATAGTTAGGTCTATTCCTTTTGGGAATTCCGTAAAGGGAAATTCCAAATCGGTATAATCATAAACCAACGGACTTTTCAAAATGTGTTTTATCCGTGCGGAGTCAGTATGTTTCAGTACAAAATTTTCAGCTTCAGAAGTAGGTGCAAATTCTACTCGGGACGATTTTTGAACTTGCTTTAAATCTCTGTCACATGACAAGAGCATTAAGGCAAATCCGAACAATAATATCCGACCTAGTAGTTTGTGATTCATTATTTAATCGTAACGCTTTTGTTTATCCAACAACCGAAAGAAACAGTTTTTCCTTTCATTTTAGCTTTTTTGATTTCTGCATTTGTTGGAGCTTTTTCTAAATATCCGTCAATGATTTGTTGAGCTGATGTTTTGTATTTAGCATTCACCGTTACTATTCTTTTAATGTTTTCGGCTGCTAATAAGTTTAAGGATTTTTGTTCAAATTCGTTTTTAGTACAATCATTTGCATCAGCATAAAGTTGCGAAAGCGTAATATAAGCCTCAAACATTTCCGGATTGTTTTCTATGGCTTTTTCCAAATTATTTTTTGCCTGTGCTTTGTCTGTTCCTTTTTGTAAATCGGCAATTCTGTAATACAATTTTGCCTTTTCGGATTTGTTTGTTTCTAATTTAGCACTTTCGTTAAAATAGGTTTGGGCTTTTTTGTAATCTCTTTGCTGTTGAGCAATATTTCCTAAATAATAAGCCGATTTTGAAGTTTTTCTCAACTCATAATATCTTTGAGCCATTTTTGTGAAAAACTCGTTATTCGAAGCACATTTATAAGCGTCTAACCTCGAAAGAGCATTCTCTAACCAAAACATATCAGTATTATTTTTCTGAAATTCTTCTTTATAAAGTCTGTTCCAAGCCTCACAGTTAAGATTAGCTGTTTTGAGTCCGGACGAAATATTTCTTGAAGCAATTTTAAGAGAGGCAATATCAGTTTTTGTATGTCTGATTTCCCTTTCGTCTTTTAAAGTAGCCTTTTTTCGTTCTAATTCATTGATTTTTGCAGTTATACTCATACTCAAATCATCTGTTTTTTTGATGTATTCAAATGATTTGTTCTCTTGTTTTAGCACAAGGTCAGTATAAATAAGCAATGCTTCAGCCGAAAAAACCTGTTTGTCTTTATTGTAAAATTCGTCAAAGGATTTAAAAGCCTGTGCGGAAGAAAAAATATTATTATTGTAGGAGAAAACTAATTTTTTCAATGTGTTTTCTTTGGCTGTTTCAGGGAAGTATTGTCCGTATTTGTCGTATAATTCCGTTAGGTGCTGTGTCCATTTTTGTTGATTTCCCCCACGATTCATCGGTTTGATGATTTGCAAAAGCATATCTTCTGCAAAAACATAAATGTTTTTGTTGTATGAAGGACATTCTTTTGATGTATGCTGAATCAGATTTAAGGTCTTTTCTCGTCCTTCTTCCGTAAGGAATGATTTTTCGTTAAATTCTTCTCTGTAATAATTTTCAAAATCGCTGAACAATTTTTCGCAATCGGGTTTACTTTGAGCAAAACCGCTCAAAATTCCGAACAATGTTATTATAAATGACTTTTTCATAATTTTTTATTTTAATACAGAACGAATTTACAAAAAAAATATTTTAATCATACAGAAACTTACGGAACCAACGGTCAGTAATGGTAAGTCCTATGTTGATGTTAAAATAATTTTCCTGCACCAATCCTGCTGATTTTGTTCCTCTTTGTCCGTATTCAAAAGCAAAGGTCAAATCAGAAAATCCGCTTCCGATAGGAAGTCCCAATCCTGCTGAAACTCCCATATCGTTTATAGTTTGGTTATTCACAACCAAGCCTGTATTTTCGTATCTGAAACCTACACGATAAGTAACTCTGTTGAAATAATTAGTAAACGAATTGTGCTTCGGAATATAATAACCTCCCAAACTTAAACGGGTGGCATTTTTGTTGTCTAATGTAGCTCCTCCTCCCGAAAGTGGTGTGCTGAAAGGACTTTTTTCGATATGTGCAAATTCTGCTCCTACAAACCATTTTCTTAATACTCCGATTCCTGCACCAAGCGAAACTTTGCTTGGCATTGTGTAGCTTTCTTTTTCTTCGGAAAATTCGATATAATCATCATACGAAGACCCGCTACTGGTCATCATCAAAGTTCCAGCATTTTTGTTTCGGGTAATATCCATAGTATAAGACGGGCTGTAAGTAGCACTTGTATATATGTCGTATTTTTCCTTGATTTTAGTGCGATACATCAAACCTAAATTAAAGTTGAATCCACTCAAACCCAAATTATTTCTCACTCGGGTAGAATACAAAGTAGAAGCTAAATAAATATCGTTAGTAGTTTCGATCGTTCCGAAGTTGTAATTCGCATCAAAACCAACACTCAATTTTGGCGTAATCTGATAAGCTCCTCCCAGAAAAACGCGATTACTTCCTCCTTCTCCTTCAGAACGGTTTATGGTGGTGTTATCCTCGGAAGTAGTCTGAATTCTGTACCCTACGGCAGTTTGAGGATTAAGCCCTAAAACGGCTCCGAATTTTCCCATAGGAATTCCGATTGCCAGGTAATCCAAAGATGTTCTTTGAGAAGTAGCACTTTCTTGGTCAGAAGACATTTTGTTGAATGTTGTTCCTCCGCTTATACTAATGGCTGTGAGCTTTAGAGTGCTGTACGAAGCAGGATTCAATAAATTGATATGTGTACTGTCGGGTAAAATTCCGAGTCCTCCCATTGCTCTTTGCTCGGGACTTCCTTTGAGTTTGGTTTCCCCGATTCCGAAATATGAATAAGGTGAAGATGTGCTTTGTTGAGCGAATGAAAATACCGAGTATAATACTACGATGCTTGTGGTTATTTTCTTAATCATTGTTTTGATATTGGTATAAATCGTTCAAACTTTCCAATAGGAAATTTCGATTGGCAAATATGGTGCTTTTTAATCGTTTAGCCAAAAAATCCGTGTCCCCTCCCGTTAAAATTATGATAAAGTTGTCATATTTATTTCTTAACTCACTGATAAAGCCCTCGATTTCAAATAGAACGCCATTTACAACTCCCGAATGAATCGACTCGGAAGTGGTCTGTCCGATGAAAAAATCTTCTTCACTTTTTTCCAATAACGGAAGTTTAGCCGTATAATTATTCAGTGCTTTGTACCGCAAATCTATCCCTGCCGAAATTGCTCCTCCGAAATAGTGGTTGTTTTCATCTATAAAGTCATACGTAATGGCTGTTCCTGCATCAATAATCAATTTGTTTTGATTCGGATATTTCAATGATGCTCCGCTTGCCAAAATCATTCGGTCGATTCCTAAAGTTTGTGGAGTTTTGTATTTATTACTAAAAGGAAATTTAGAATTATGACTCACAAAGTGAATTTTGATGCTTTTTTTGACCCAAGAAAAATCATTTTCAGACAATTTTCCGACCGATGAAACCATAAAATCTGAAATTTTTGGGTAATCGGACAAAATTTTTTCAATTTCTTTTCGGATAGAACTATGTTCTACAACATACAATTCTAAAAGCGTATCTTCTTTAAAGACAGCACATTTAATTCGTGTATTTCCGACATCAATGGCTAAAAGCATTTTCGTTTGTTTTGGAAAGCAAAGGTAAGAATAGATTTTTTTAAAATTTTATTTTGGATAAATTAAAATTCGTTCTATATTTGCACTCGCTAAACAGCAAAGGTACCTTAGCTCAGTTGGTAGAGCAATGGACTGAAAATCCATGTGTCCCTGGTTCGATTCCTGGAGGTACCACTTAAATAAACCCTAAACCCTTCAATATTAAGAGTTTAGGGTTTTTTATTTGCTGTTTTTGTACGATTTCTGTACGGTAGGGAGGTTTTAGTCTAATTCCATAAAACAACAAAGAGGGTATAAAACCCTCATTTGTCTGTTCAATTCAATACAGTACTTTCGTCTGCATCAGATACAAAGATAATAATTTTTATTCTTCCTCAAAAGGATTAGGCAGCTCTCCCCAAAAAAGAGGAACTGACATTCTTTGTTCGATACGTTCTCTAAACTTGTCTATTTCTGTAATAAGTTCGTTTTTATCTTTGTTGTGTGGCAACCAAATAAATCCGTGTCCGATATATTTCTGAACAATCTCCAAATAAGTATCAAAAGGCAATTCTGTTTGTTTTATGAACAAAATTAAGTCCTCAACTTTTTTAATTATGATTCTATTCATTTTTCTTATTGCTAAATTTAATCTCCATTCTTTATAACCATTCCTGTAATTGGTTCAATTACCAAGACGTTGTTGTTATTATTCTCATTTTTAACTTCTGACTGCTTCGGAACTACATAAGGCAAAAGTTTTGCAATAAAATCCAAACGCTCCTTTGGTTCTAAACTTTCCAAATGTTCCTGCACGTTTTCAAGCTCTGCATCAATAATCGTTTTGATTGCATCTTTAAGCTCGGTTGTCGTTCGGTTCAAACTTCCCTTTGGTCGCCCTTTCGGATTCAGTACAATTCCTTTTTTGATTGTACCGTCTTTATTTCGCTTTTCCATTTCTTTACTATTTTTTTATTGGTTAAACTTTATTTCGTGTTTTTTTACTTTCACATTCAATTTACGAAAATTCAAAACCTTTTTATCCTCAAAAAGAGTATTGATAAGGTTGTTCAAATTTCTTTTGATTCCGTTTACTTCTCTACGGAGGTTCTTTACTTTTTTTTCTGTGTTTTTAACATTTTTCATATCTGCTTCTTTTAATTATAAATACTTTTAATATCCTGCATCTGCTCTAAAGAAACTAAACGCTCGTTCATTTCTATTATAGTTTCTAAAGATTCATTCAGAACATTCATCATTATTTTAAGTAAAGCGACTGTTTCTTTCAGTCGCTTTATTTCTTTATTTAATTGCTCTCGGTCTTTCATCTTCTAAACTTTAAACTTCTTCCGATAAACTCCTTATTCACAAAAAACATAGGTTTTGCATTGTGTTGGTTCGCATCGTCAATTATATCAATAGACTGTCTGATATTACTATAATTTCCCGATATAAACGCTTTTTCGTCTAATTCATTTAACACATCAGCAAGTTTTTGAGCCAGTTTCATTGCTTCCTTTTGTCTTTCAGTTTCCAAATAGTAGGTGTGCCTTTCGATTAACGGCTGTTTCTCTGATAAGACAATTTCGTTACCTTTAATCTCAAAGGCTAAAGATTTCCATTTGACTGAATTTGATTTTAGAAAACTGTACAATCGTTCGGGATTAACTCCTAAAGCCTGTAAGTTAAAATCGTCATCTGCATTTGGAAACTGATACTTTTTCCGAAGTTCGTTTTGTACGAATGTTCTTCCGTTTTCTGCGATTTCCATTTTTTGCTTTCCTGATAGTTTAGCATTTAATAAACTTTCAGCTTCTCTGATTGCTTGGTTCAGCAAATCAAATCCTGTTTCGATTACTTTTTTCTCGTTTGTTATTGCTTTCTCATCTGCAAATAACACTTCTTTTGTTTTATTCATTTTATTTAAAATTTATGCCCTTTCAGGCGGTTAATACTCTTTTATTAAGATGTCCAGTACATCAGTTCTTTTATTTTGTCTGCTGTGCTTTTCGGCTCTGTTATGTATTTAGGTGCGACTTGGTAAAATTCCGTTTCTTCTGCAACCTCTCTAAACGTATGTTCCAAACTTCTGTTAAGTTCTTTTGCTTCTGTAATTCGTTTCTCAATCTCTGTAATTTGTCGTTCAATAGTTCTAACTTCGTCATCTTCTTTTATTTTTGATTCTGTATTTATTTTTATCAGATAATCGGCTAAATCTAAACCGTTGTTTCGTTCTTCTTCCGTTGCGACTTGTTCCAGATAATCAGATACCGATACATTGCAAATTGATTTTAATTCTTTGGCTTTTTCATTCCATTTATCGAACGCTCCCAAATCAGGATATAAAACTACTTTTCTACCTCTCAAAGACTCAAATTTTGACTTCGACAAATTGTTTAAACCTCCAGTTGCTAACCAAACAAAATCAGGTAAATAAGTACTGCAAATAATAGCTGTTTTTTCACTTTCTACAACTGCAATAGGTTTGTTGTTATCTTTGGTTAAGTGCAACCCAAATAAGCATTGAAACAGACTAAAATCAGGTTTATTTATTTCTTTATGTACCCAGCTAAAATGATTATAAGGTTCTTTTATCCTTTTACCGTTATCAGGATTGTAAAGCATCATCTTTCCTGTTCGGATTTTCATTTGATTATCTATTTGCCAAAAGATAGTAGCTCCGTTCCATTTCTTTGAAGTTCCGATATAATACTTTGCTATCAATTCATTTACAACCTCCGTATCAAATAAAGTATTCAGAAAAGAATAAAAATTATTATTGTCGTAATGATTCAGACTTTGAACAAACGAATCTGTATCAATAAAATCAGGTTCTTTAATTTCTTCTTTGATTGTTGTTTTTGCTTTGTGAATTATCGGTTTAAAATCTGCTATCTTATTGTCTTCAAAGTATTGTTTGGGTGTATAATGATAACCGCATTTTTCTTCCTTGTTACATCTTCCTGTATTATCAGATAAATATTCTTTTGTATCAGAAATAATGTATTTGGCAAAGCTCTGTTTAGCTCCACAATTTGGACAAACAAAACGACTTTTTGTTCCGTTGTATGGTTCTAATATGTAATTGTATTCTTTCATTTTTTTTGTTTAGTGTTCACGGTGTTCATTACTCTAATCGTGAACACTTGAACATTTTATTAAATTGTGAACACTTTAAGTTGTTGATTATGAGTGTTTTATTTATTAAGTGTTCACGTTCACGGTGTGAACACTATGAACATCGTGAACGCTTTTACATTTTTAAATATTTATTTACTGCTCCCAAAGAAATATTTAACTCGCTTGAAATTTGTCTTTGAGAATATCCTTTTTGACTTAACTCTTTAGCTCTTTCGATTATACCCTCTCTGTCTTTTTCTGAAATTTGTTTTAAGTGTTCTCTCTCTGTTCCGAAATTCAAAAACTCAAACTCTAAAAAGTTGTTTGGCTTTCCTATCTGACAAACTCCTACGTTTTCAGTATCGTAAATAATCTCTGTATTTCGTGCTTTAATTTGTTTGATGTATCGGAGGTGTTTATCATTAAAACTTTCTCCGATTGCAAAGCAACTATCTACAAAGTTTATCAGCATTTTTGAGCCTTGTAAATCATTCCTTGTAATAGCTTTTGATAAATCCCTTTTCGGAGTGTGTGCAAGTGCTAAAATTGAAAGTCCGTATTTGCTTTTTAAGGCTTTTAAATGTTTCATCAAAGGCAAGGCATCTTTTGCTTTTTCTGTTTCGTTTTTCAGATAAGTAAGATTATCTATAATTAAAATCTTTGCTCCAGTTTCGATAATCGAACGCTCTAAACTTTCATTAAGAAAATCCTCAAAAGACTTCTTTTCGGGTACTTCTGCATTTTGGTTTATTTCAACCCTTATAAAGTTGTCATCAAAAGAATAATGATTTTGATAATTTACAGAGTATCGTGTTTCAAATTGCTTATCTGAAAGTTCAAAGTCAAAGTATAATATTGGTTGTTTTCCAGCTTCGAGTTTAAAACCTTTTATCGTTTCTCCTTTGCTTATACTGTTACCTATTTGAACTGCTAAAATGGATTTTCCTAAATTGGTATCAGCAAACAAAATACAAAGCTCATTCTCAAACCAAAGCTCCCCGAATAGCATTTTGGGTA
This sequence comes from uncultured Flavobacteriaceae bacterium, assembly GCA_934675205.1. GTDB lineage: Bacteria > Bacteroidota > Bacteroidia > Flavobacteriales > Flavobacteriaceae > Flavobacterium. The sequence continues at coordinate 488,519 of CAKUPQ010000002.1, forward strand.
TTGGTCTGTTTTTGGCTTGTTCAATCCACGCATTAGCACTTCTCAAAGAAAACAAACCCTTATTATCTGCTTGGCACTCTAATTCAGTAACCTGTTTTTTAGTATGCTCTCTGAATACCGATAAATCAAATTTTGGTTTAATTGCTTCCATTCTGCACCTCCTCTCCTGTATAATAAAATCCTGCACGGTGTTTTGTTATCGGACAAATACCAAATTTCACAAGCTCAATTTTGTTTTGTTTTTTCCATTTGGCAATATATCTGCACAAATTAGCCCTTAAAATGTTTGTTTCCTGTGCAACTTGTAGCATTGTTTTAGGACGTTCTGAAAAAGACTTGTAAACTCTTTTCATTTGTCCTGTAAAATCATTATATTTGCTATTATTCCCTGCAAAAAGAATATTTGAGCTGTGTGTATTTTGTGTACTCATAGCTCTATTTTTTTTGGATTAAACTTTTGTCAAGGTCTGACTTTCTGAAATAGCGTTTACCTCCGATTCCGATACTTTGGATTTTATCCTGTTTTTCGTACCTCCATAAAGTAGCTCCAGTAATACGTAAATACTGCATTGCTTCTTCTCTTGTCAGGAGGTCATCGGATTGTTCAGGTATTGGTTGTTGAGTTTTTTCTCTCTTTAAGAGTTCAACTGTTCTTTCAGCTATTCTATGAATTAGAATATCCGTGTCGATAGGAGATAAAATAACGTTTTGCATTGCTTTAAATTTTAAATTCAAAGCAAAATTCTATGTTATGAAAATGGATATTTTCCCGTTTTTCCTTAATGGGAAATTTGGGAAAGAGAAAGTTTTAAATCGGTACGTTTTCCGTCCGTTAGCGTTTTATAGTTTTTGCGAAATTCAGACGCATCTTTTGAAAGATTGAGATTTTTGATTTTAGAATTTAAGGCATTTTTGTATATTATATCGGGGTGATAATTGATATAATTTAGCTGATTTAAACACTCTATAAACATTGGAAATATACCTTTTATTCCTTTGATATAAGAATAATCATCGGAAAGTAAATTCGGAAATACCTCCCTTAACTTGTTGAGTGAAATATTAGCATTTTGAGGATCTTTAAATAACTGCTCAAATGTAGTCTCCGTCATCTTTCTGCTTTGTTTCTGCTTTGTTTCAGCTTGTTGAGGCTCGGAGGTTTGAATCTCTGTATCTACATTCTTTATTAAAAATTCTTTGATTCTGTTATAATCTTTTAGTAATATTCCTAAAAAATACAATAACCAATTTTCTTCCGCATTTCTTATAATTTCAATAAGGTGTATTTCTCCCTGTGTTCTACTTTCGTAATTTTCTAATCGGATAAGTATTTCTTTGTATGTACGTTCGTGTCGTTTAGAATTAAAATTTAAGTGTATATCAAATATATTTAGTTCTTGCAAATACTTGTTAATACTAATCAATTGAGATTCGATTGTTTTTAACTCCCAAATTATAAGGTCGTTTAAAGTCTTTTTTTGAGATATAACATATTCAATATTCAATTTATGTATTTCTTCATTATTGCTTGAATCATAAGTGCTATTCAATAATTTAGGATAAATGTTGCTCGTGTAATTTTCATAATTAAATTGATAATACCATAACGGAAAATAAAGAGAAACAAAACTCGTCAAAGTATTGTTGTCTTTTATTTCCATAGTACCATAATTCCCTATTGTCATCATTTTCCTACTGTATCAAATTGAACATATTGTTTAGAGTAAAAAACTAACTTCTGAAAGTTCTTTACCTATTTGCTGTACTCCTTTCAGAATACGGTTTGTTTGTGTTGTAGAGGGCTTTTTATTTCCTTTGATGTATTGAGCTAATAAACTTTGATTCATTCCTATACGCTCCGATAAGGCTTTTGCATTGATGACTTTATAAAAATCAAAAAAGCTCTCCAAATCATACTCAAACTGAATATCATCAATGGTATAAACAATATCCTCAAAAGTAAGATTCACGGCTTCCAAAACCATTTCTTTAAGTTCTTCAAAAGACTCTGCTTCTGTTCCGATAAAATTATTGTTTACTGTTCCAGTAGCACTATACCCTGTATCTTCTTTTGTAACTGTAATTTTAATTTTTTGCGTTTTCATAATATTATCTTTTTGAGGTTGTTATCCCTGCCTGTTTTAAAATAGCTGTTAATAATCCTTTTTTTACTTCTTTACCCGAATGATTAGGAACTGTAAGCTGTTCTGTTTTCGTAGGGTGTTGCATAATTACGTGGCTTCCTTTTTGTCTGACTTCAATCCAACCGTCTTTTTTCAGTAACCTAAACAATTCGTTGTATTTCATAAATCAAAGGTAATAAATTTATTACTATTATTCAAAATATTTAAACATTTCTTTTGCTAAATCTTTGTTTGACTTTCCGATATAAGCTAAAAACATCGTTTCTGTACTGTGTCCTGTAATGTATATCAGGTAAGTAGTTGGTATTTTTCCGTAAAAGTTAGTAGCAAAACTTCTTCTCCCGATATGTGAACTCACAAGCTCCCATTTTTCATACATCTTTGTTTCTTTTCGGTATTGTTTGCTTTCGGGTGCTGTTTCGGTTTTTTTACTTCCTTTTACTGTTTGAGTAAGTTTTGCACGTTTGCATACTTCTTTGATGTAAAGGTTATAGTTTACATCGGTTGTCTGTCTTGGGAATTGTCCGTTACGTTTTTGCAGTATTTCGATAACTTTTTGATGTACGGGAATAGTCATAACCTTACCTGTTTTTTGTTGTGTAAATTCTAAAAACGGGTTTCCGTCCTCGTACCGTATCATATCAGAAGTAAAGTTTAGAAAATCTGATACTCTTTGCCCTAAATAGCAACTGATAATTAACCAATCTTTTGCATTTTCCAAATAATCGGGCAAATCGGAGGTTTTCTCTATTTGCTCCAGTTCCTTAAAAGTCAAATAAATAATTTCGGTATTTTCATAACTTGCACGAACCTCCGAAATTAAATCATCGGTTTTAACCCCTCTTTTCTTTGCAAAATTACATATCGTTTTAATGAACTTTAAACAAACAACAAATGTATTTTTAGCATAATTGTTTTTTATTAAGTACTTTTCAAAGTCATTCTGAAAGTCAGGGTTTACATCAATTACTTTAAGTGTGATTTTTCGAGCCTTTTCGTAACGAATAAGGAGGTTTTTAATTACGTTAATCTTTTTTATTGTGCCTTGTTTTATGTCGGTCTTATATTCCAAATAAAGAGCAAAGCATTTCAGTAATTCATCGGGAAACTTTATTTTTTCTTTCGGAGGATTGTAATAGTTGTTTATTTGAGTTTGTAACCAATCTTTATTTACTACATTCAAAACCTCCGATTCGGGAACTGAATTAAAAGCTGTGAGTATGTGGTTTGATATTTTGGTAAGTTCGTTATTAACTTCCGTTTGCTTATTTAAAACCTCAATATCTTTTACTCTTTGTAGTTTGTGCTGTTTACTCCAGTAGTGTCTTGTAACTTCAAATTTAGTTTTAACTCCAAACACAAACGCTGTGTTATCTAAACTAAATAACAAGCGTAATTCTAAAGGTGCTTCGTCTTTTGTTGAACGATATAAATAATTGATTGTAGCCACTTTTGTACTGTATTAAAATTGAACAATACAAAAATATAAAATCTGTACGATTTCTGTACGATAAAATGAAGTTATTTTAAAACAAATGAAATATTTTTAAAAGAGTTAAGTTTGTAATGTATTGAAAAACAATAGTTTTAAGTATGTTTGTCGTTTCATAGGGTTTTATTTGATTTCCTTATTTGTAGAACTGGAGGTGCCACTTAAAAGCTCTGATAAATATATCAGAGCTTTTTTATTTCCTACTCGAAAAATAAACTCCAATCAGTACAATTACAGCTCCGATTATCTGTACAAAATGCAGACTTTCATTATCTAAAACTCCCCACCCGAAAGCAACAATGGGAATCAGATAGGTTGAAGAAGAAGCAAAAACAGGGGAGGACATTTGTATCAGTTTATAGAACAACAAACTTGCCAATCCTGTACTACAAATTCCGAGAATGGCTGTATATAAGATAGCAGTTTGAGTTTCGGGAGTATGTACATGACTGAAAAAATCGGTTGTAAAAAGTATCAGAGTGGCACAAATGAGCAAAAAGGCAAAATTTCCCATTGCGATTTGGGTAGGAGTGAGGTCAGACAGGAACTTTTTTACCCAATTAATATTAAGAGCATAAAGAACACAGGCAATAACAGCCAAAAGAGCATACATATAATTTTGTTCAGGGTGTACGGAAGCACCTGTCAGAATCAGCAAAGCACAACCCAAAAAACCGATAATCACTCCAAAAAACTGTCTTCTTTGAGATAATATTCCGAAGAAAACAGCACCTATAATAAGTGTCAATAACGGAGTTATCGCATTGATAATCGAGCTTATGGTGGAGTCGATTTCGGTTTGAGCATAAGCAAACAAAAAAGCAGGAAAAAATATTCCGAAAAGGGCAGAACAAACCACATATTTCCATTTGGTTTTCGGAATGGTAAAGACTTGTTTTCCCTTTATCAAAAGCATTACAACCGAAGCCGAAATCATTCGGACACTTCCGAGTTCTATCGGGTCAAGTCCGTTGAGACCTTTTTTGATAAGAATAAACGAACTGCCCCAAACAAGAGCTAAAATAGCCAGTATCAACCATTTGGATTCTTTCATAAAACAGAAGAAAAATATTCCTGCAAAATTCACGTTTTTTTAGGATATAATAACAATAATTCTACTATATTTGTAGTTAGCAAATGATAAACACTTAATAATCAATTATGAAAACGACTAAACAATTTTTGGTACTTGCGATAGCAGGTTTATTTTTTGTAGCTTGTAAAGATTCAAAAGTAGAATCAACAGTTCAAACAGAAGATGCGAAAACGGAAATTTTAGCTGAAAATCTTCAAACAGCGAGTTTTAAAATTGACGGAATGCACTGCGAATATGGTTGTGCAAAAGGAATCGAAAAAAAATTAGCAAAACTGGACGGAATCCAATCTGCAAAAGTGGATTTTGAAACCAAAGAAGCTGTTATTGAGTATGATGCAACTGTTCAAACACCACAAATTTTGGCAGATGTAGTACAGTCTATGGACGCAAAGTACATTGTTTCGGACATCAAATCGTCTTCTGACCAATCTTCTTTGTACAACAACGATAAAGAAAAGAAAAAAGAGAAAAAAGAGAAAAAATCTAAAAAAGAAGCTACAACAACAGAAAAATCTGTGGAGAAAAAAGCCGGTTGTTGCTCGGGAAAAAGTTCTTGTGGATCTAAATCAAAATCAGGAAGTTTATAATAAGTAAAATAATTAGTAAAATGAAAAAAGTAAAATTGTTTTTATTTTCAATTATATTGGGAGTTATAACTTTTTCTTGCAAACAAGAAACAAAAGTTGAAGAAGCTATAAACGAGGACGTTGAAGAAGTTGTAACTGAAGAAGTTGTTGAAATTTCGGGATATAAAATCGGAGATATAGCAACTGATTTTTCGTTGAAAAACGTAAATGACCAAAGCGTTTCTTTGGCAGATTATACAGATGCAAAAGGATTTATTATAACTTTCACTTGTAATCATTGTCCGTATGCTGTGGCTTATCAAGACCGAATCATTGCTTTGGACAAAAAATATAAAGACTTGGGTTATCCTGTAATTGCTATCAACCCGAATGACCCTGTAAAACAACCTGAAGACAGTTTTGAACTTATGAAAGTTCGTGCAAAAGAAAAAGGATTTACGTTTCCGTATCTTGTTGATGAGGGACAAGAAATTTATCCTCAATACGGAGCAACTAAAACTCCTCACGTATTTATTCTTCAAAAAACTGATAATGGAAACATTGTTCAATATATAGGAGCAATTGATGATAATTATGATGATGCTTCTGCCGTTACGGAAAAATACGTAGAAAATGCTGTTGATGCTCTTTTGGCAGGAAATGAGGTTGCCGTTAAAGAAACCAAAGCTATCGGATGTACGATTAAGGTGCAGGAATAGTTGAAGCCTCACCCCGACCCCTCTCCTTCGGAGAGGGGCTTTTTTAGTTTTAAACTTTACAACAACTGTAATTTCTAATCCTTGTCAGGTTGAATCCTGGTAGCTGTCGGGAATCGAAATCCTAAATTCGTAATTCCTAATTTATAATTAATAATGCAATCCATAACCGAAAAAAATTATCGAAAATTAACCCTTAAAGTTTCTTTAAGTGGATTTTCGTTTGCGGTTACGGATACTTTGTCAAATCGAGTTTTGACGATTCAAGAGGTATCTTTTTCTAAATATGAAAACCCCTCTAATACGGACGAATGCTATAAAAATGCTTTTTCGGAATACGCACAGCTGAATCAAAAATATGATGAGGTTGTTGTGTTGCACAGCAATAATCTGTCGGCTTTTGTACCACAGGCTTTGTTTGACGAAAACCATTTAGGAAACTATCTGCAATATAACGTAAAGGTTTTTGAATCGGATTTTTATGCTTTTGATACGTTGGAAAACTATCAGATAAACAATGTGTATGTTCCGTATATGAATATCAACAATGTTTTGTTAGATGTTTTTTCGGATTTTGATTACAAGCATTGTTCGAGTATTTTGGTCGAAAAATTATTGGATTTATCCAAAAATGACGATGACAGACAGATGTTTGTTCATTTTAAGGAAAAATCATTTGAGATCATTGTCGTTCAAAACCGAAAGTTGTTGTTTTATAACTCGTTTGACTTTTCTACCAAAGAAGATTTTGCGTATTATTTGCTTTTTACGGTTGAACAATTAGGAATGAATCCCGAATTTTTTACTTTGAAAATGCTCGGAAACATAGGAGAGGAGGGAGAACTTTTCAAAATTGCTTATACGTATGTGAGAAATGTTTCTTTACTTGATGTTTCTTATTTATCAGAGGTAAATACGCTTGACGAAAAAGATAATCTGTTCCATTTTATATTGATTCAATCGTGAGGATAATTTCAGGGAAATACAAAGGAAGACGCATCACAGCACCCAAAAACCTACCAATCAGACCTACAACCGATTTGGCAAAAGAATCATTGTTCAACATTCTGAATAATTTTTATCATTTTGACGAACTGAAAGTTTTGGACTTATTTTCCGGAAGTGGAAGCATTTCGTATGAGTTTGCATCGAGAGGTTCGGAAGATATTATTTCGGTTGATACGGATTTTGGTTGTATAAAATTCATCAAACAAACTTCGGACACGTTTGATTTCGGGATAAATGCCATAAAGAGTGATGTTTTTTCGTTTTTGGAAAAAAACAAATCGGAATATGACATAATTTTTGCAGACCCTCCCTATAATTTTACCCAAGAACAATTTGAAAAAATTCCGAAACTCATCTTTGAAAACGAACTTTTAGCAGAAGACGGAATGCTTATCATCGAACATTCTCCTCATACTAATTTAGAAGAAATTGAGTATTTTTCGCATTCCAAAAAATACGGTAGTTCTGTTTTTTCATTTTTTATAATTGAAGAAGATGAAGCTTAAAAACATAATTATAGTGTGTGTAGGCTCAATCTGTCTATCGTCTTGTTTGGTCACAAATTTCAATACGGTTTATGATGAACCGAATATTTCGGGAGGTTATCCCGATGAAAAATGGTTGTTTGTAACTTCTGATGTTCCTGCATCTTTGCAACAAGATTTTGATGAGCAAATAACTCAATTTTTAGAGAGTTGTTATGGAGCGAATTTTGTAAATTATGCAACAGACCGAAATAAATATTTACTTCCTAATTTCTTATACGAAGTTGATAAAAACTTGTTTATAAGTCAGTTAAATAGGTTAGGAGATGTCCATTTTTATCTGAATGTAAAAGCAGAAACTTTACGTTCTGATGTAGGAGCTTTAAATTATAATCCTTCTTCAAAAAATTTAAGGTCGTATGACCAAACCAGAATTCAGGTAACTTTTGAAGTGATTGATGTTCTAAAAAAAGAAACGGTTTATTCGCAGTCAGTAGTTGGAACGACTACGAAAACAGAAACCGAAAGAGCAGATGTTTATTTGAGTTTACCTTTGGATAATCAGTTTAAAAAAGCGTTTAAACGAGCTTTTAAGAATTTCAAAAAAGATTTTCCTTGTAATCTTTGAGGGATTTAAGGAGAGGTTAAAAAAAGCAGACCTATAAGCCGAGTTCTGTATTTCTTACGAAATTCTTATCATTTATCTGGACTTGCCATTACTGACACGTTCTATCTACCTACCCTCCAACATCGGACGAGTAGCCCTTAACAGTTGGTTTACTTGGTATTTCATCGCATAGAGTTTACCTGATTTCACTACAGCCTTACCTGTACATTCTTTCTGTTGCACTTGTCCTCTTTCGTTTTTACGAAATGACGGGAGTTACCCGCTATGCTACTCTGTGATGCTCGGACTTTCCTCCCTTAAAAATTAAGAGCGATAAGACAGTCTGCTTTTGCAAAGATATGAATTTTAGCCCGAAGTCCGAAGTTGAGTATCTTTAATTTTAAATAAAAAATTCCGATGTTTTTAGCCTAAATATTTGTGAATTAAATACTTCGGACTTCGTGCTAAAAACTTCGTACTAAAAAAATAAAAAAAAGTAAAATATTTGTTTGCAGGTTTGAAATTCTTGTCTATATTTGCACTCGCAATTAAGCAATGCCTCCATAGCTCAGTTGGCCAGAGCACGTGATTTGTAATCTCGGGGTCGTGGGTTCGAATCCCTCTGGAGGCTCAAATATTAAGTTACTTGAATAAGGTAACTTTGTGTTTTTCATAATAATTGGTTTTTTAAGGTTACTAAAAAATCCGTCTTGTGCAAACAAGACGGATTTTTTTTTTTATAGGTCAGAATTATTTAAGCTGATTTCAATTTCAATAAATTCTTATTCAAAGCCTGTTCTGCATAATGCCTATCCACTTCGAGTTTGGTTTCGTTAGTGCTTGGTAGTTCGTACATCGCATCAGTCAAAACAGCCTCACAAAGCGAACGCAATCCTCTTGCTCCGAGTTTGTACTCCATTGCTTTATCTACGATAAAATCAAGTGCATCATCAGTAATTGAGAGTTTGATTCCGTCCATAAAAAACAGTTTTCGATATTGTTTTACCAAGGCATTTTTCGGTTCTGTTAAGATAGAACGAAGTGTTTCTCTATCCAACGGATTCATATAAGTAAGCACAGGAAGACGTCCGATGATTTCGGGAATCAAGCCGAAATCTTTTAAGTCTTTCGGAATGATATATTGCAACAAATTGGTTGAATCAATTTCCTGTTGTTTTCCGTTTTTGTAACCCATTGCCTGATGATTCAAGCGTTTTCCGATAACCCGTTCGATTCCGTCAAAAGCTCCTCCTGCAATAAACAGAATATTTTCGGTATTTACTTCGATGAATTTTTGGTCAGGATGTTTTCTTCCTCCTTTTGGTGGAACATTCACAACCGTTCCCTCCAAAAGCTTTAGAAGTGCCTGTTGAACTCCCTCTCCCGAAACATCACGAGTAATTGATGGGTTATCGCTTTTACGTGCGATTTTATCGATTTCGTCAATAAAAACAATTCCTCTTTCGGCTTTTTCGACATCATAATCGGCTGCTTGCAAAAGACGTGTGAGGATACTTTCAACATCTTCTCCAACATATCCTGCTTCGGTTAAAACCGTAGCATCGACAATAGCAATCGGAACATCAAGCATTTTTGCAATGGTTTTTGCAATAAGCGTTTTTCCCGTTCCGGTAGGACCTGTCATTACGATATTACTTTTTTCGATTTCGATATCGTCTTCATTATGGTCTTGTGTCAGACGTTTGTAATGATTGTAAACCGCAACCGAAAGCACTTTTTTGGTCTGCTCTTGTCCGATAACGTATTGGTCGAGAAATTCACGAATTTCAAGAGGTCTTTTCAGTACTAAATCTGAATTTCGTTTTTGTAAATGACCTTCTCTATTGAGTTCTTCCATTACGATTCCGTATGCTTGTTCGATACAACTGTCACAAATATGTGCGTCCCGACCTGCTATCAGAATATCGGTATTATTTTTTTTGTTTCCACAAAAGGAACAATGTAAGTCCTTTGCCATTTTTTTTATTTTTTAATGATTTTAATTGTCTTTATCAATTTTTTGTTTTCATATAATTCTAAAAAGTAAATTCCAGAATTTCCATCAACGGAAATCAAGTAATTTGGATTCATAAAACTATCGTTAAGTAATTGATTTTGCACAACTTGTCCTAATGAATTTCTTAATATAATTCTTATAGGGGAACCATAATTTTGTTCGTCAAATACTACATTTAATAAGTTATTCGTAGGATTTGGATAAACTCTGATTTCTTTTTCTACAAAGGAGTTATTCAAAACAGATAAAGAAGTGTCGCTAATAAGGCTTAATATATAACTATTTGAGTCTGAATTACTGTTTGTAATAGTAAAAACATTGTCAGTAGGGTCGAAATCAACGGTTTCTCTAAACCTTCCGAAAGCGTATAATGAATTATTTTTAGTTTCTATAGCATTAAGATAATCGGTATCTTCACCTCCAAACGTAATGAGATTTGTTGGAGAGCCGCTACTGTCAAGTTTTAATATATAACAATCATAACTTCCGTCAGAGCTACTAACATTGAAAACTTCTGTACCTATCGAATAATCAAAAGTACCGGAATATATTCCGCCTATAAAAATATTTTCATCTTCATCTATGGCTAAACTTTTCCCTAAATCTGAATTATCTCCTCCAAAAGATGTAACCCACTCAAAATTTCCGTTTGGATTTAACTTTAATAAAAAGGCATCGTTTTGATTGCCATTAGACTGAATTTCATATACGGTTATATCCGGGTCAAAATCTTGATTTCCACTGAAAGAGCCAACTATGAGAATATTTCCGTTATTGTCAATAATTCCTTCTTCAATTTCCACGTCATTTTCTATTTGTTTAGCCCATAACGGCTCACCATCTTGATTAAACTTTACAATGTAATTATCCCTAAAGGCATTTGATGTTAAAGGAAAAGGATTTGTATCATTACCTATATTAATACTGCCACTAAAAGAACCTAAGGCATAAAAATCATTGTTGGTAGTAGTAAGTATTTCCATTGCATAGTCAAAAGTACTGCCTCCAAAACTTTTTGCCCATTGATGCTCTCCTGTAGAGTTATATTTAGCAATAAAAACATCAGAAAAACCATTACTATTCAGTTGTGTACTTCCGTCTCCAAAAATGGCATTTTGATTAAAATTACCCGTAGCATATATACTTAAATTATCTTCGGATATACTCAATGAAACAATGTTATCGTTATTATTTCCTTTTATTTCCTCAACCCATAAAAAATTTCCGTCATTATCAAATTTAGCAATAAAAGAATCGTAACTTGAGTCAGTTGAAGATAATTCAATATTTTGTGCGTCATAATCAAATACAATAGTACCACTATATCTCCCTGCAGCATACAAATTACCATTACTATCAATTTTTAATGAAAAAATATTAATGACTGCACCAGCAAATAATTCATAAATCGGGATTGCCCATTCTAATTCTCCTAAATTAGAATATTTAGCTAAAAATGCACCGTCCATTTCTAGAAAAGTTATACTGTTGTTGGTTATTCCGTTAAACGTAATACTTCCGTTTACGTCATCAAATAGCCCTCCATTAAAGACACCACTGACATATATGTTATTGTTCTCGTCTAGTTGTGAGGTTATTATTTCGTTATAGCTACCTTCTATTTGATTAACCCAGTTAAATCCTATTTCTTGACTGTTTAATTTCAAAACAGAGAATAAAAAAATTAGTGTAGAAATGTATTTCATTGTTTTTTATTAATTTGGTTACAGTATAAAATTTTGACGAATCCATTCGTTTACATTCGTCAAAATTCGTGTCATTCGTAAAACTTTATCTCGTTAAAACCTCATCAATCATTCCGTATTCTTTGGCTTCGCTTGCAATCATCCAATAATCTCTATCGCTGTCGTGATGTACTTTTTCCATAGTTTGTCCCGAATGTTTTGCAATGATTTCGTACAATTCGCCTTTTAGTTTCAGAATTTCACGAGCTGTAATTTCGATGTCCGAAGCCTGTCCTTGTGCTCCTCCAAGTGGTTGGTGAATCATCACTCTCGAATGGGGAAGTGCAGCACGTTTTCCTGCTGCCCCTGCACAAAGCAAAACAGCTCCCATAGAGGCTGCCATTCCTGTACAAATTGTTGCTACATCAGGTTTGATGTACTGCATCGTGTCGTAAATTCCCAATCCTGCATACACACCTCCTCCGGGAGAGTTTACATAAATCTGAATGTCTTTCGAGGCATCGGTACTTTCCAAAAACAATAATTGTGCCTGAACAATGTTTGCAATATGGTCGTCAATTCCTGTTCCCAAAAATATTACCCTGTCCATCATAAGGCGAGAAAAAACGTCCATTTGAGAAACATTGAGCTGACGCTCCTCTAATATATAAGGAGTCATTCCGACAGGTGGTGTTACTTTGCTTACGATTTTATCGTAATACATGCTGTTTATTTTGTGGTGCTTGGTAGCAAATTTCTGAAACTCTTTTCCGTAATTCATAATAATTTGTTTAATCGTTGATTTGTTAATTCGTTTAATCGTTAAATTTTATAACCTCTCAAATTGTCTAATCAAAAACAAAAAGAGTATCAAATTTAAGAAATCTGATACTCAAATGTATTAAAATTTTGTGAATTTATTCTCCGTAAGAGATTTTGATAAATTCAGGATAGGTAACTTCTTTGGTTTTTGCTCCTGATTTTTCAGCAAAAAGCTGCAACATTTTCTGACTCATAAGCTGGTCAGACATACGTTTGATTTCTTCCTGATTTGATAAAATACGAGCTACAATATTCTCAACATCTGCATCAGTCGGATTCATTTGTCCGAATTGAGCCATTTGCTTTTTGATAATATCCGAAGCATAAGCTTTCAGTTCCTCAAAAGTTACTTGCAAATTGTTTTCGGTAATGATTTTTCCTTCGATAAGTTGGTAACGCAATCCTTTTTCAGATTTGTTGTATTCTTCTTCTGCTTGTTCAGGACTCATCGGAGTTTCCCCTGCTTGTTGTAACCATCTTTTTAAGAAATCAGCAGGTAAATCGAATTTTGTGTTTTCAATTAAGCTCTCGGTTACGTCATTCAAAAACATTTGGTCGGCTTGTGAAGCAAACTGATTTTCAGCATCTTCCTTGATTTTTTGTTTTAATTCATCAACCGATTTTACGTTTCCTTCTCCGAATAATTTGTCTAATAATTCTTGGTTTATTTCAGCCAATTCATATCCGTTTACTTCCAAAATCGTGAAATCAACCTCAACGTCCAATCCGTGAACATTATCGTGAGGAACTCCTAAATATTTCATCAAATCGTGGTCGTCAGCAAATAATCCTTTGGTAGAAACCGTAACCACATCTCCAACTTTTTTTCCAACGAATTTCTTTGCAGTAGTTTTGTTTTTGAATGTAGTCGTATTAATAGTTGTTTCTTGATTGATTCCCTCTGCCTCGTTAGTGAACGTACCTCTCAATTCATCTCCCTCTTCAGAAACTTCTTTAGAATATAGTTTTCCGTATTGTTTTTGAATTCTTTCAACTTGTTCGTTAAGCAAATCATCATCGGCTGTGATTTTGTAACGATTTACTTTTTTCGCATTCAAATCAACCGAAAATTCAGGGGCTAAACCAAGTTCGAAATCAAACGAAAAATCGTCTGCATCCCAATCGAATTCGTCTTTAACCACAGGTAGCGGATTTCCTAAAATATCTAATTTTTCTTCGACCAAATAGTTGTTTAAAGAATCTTGTAAGATTTTGTTCACTTCGTCCAAAAGAACGGCTTTTCCGTATTGTTTTTTTACGATTCCCATAGGGATTTGTCCCTTTCTAAATCCCGGAATATTAGCGTTTTTGCGATAATCGTTCAATGATTTTTCAACCTTGTCGGAATAATCTTCTTTGGTAACATTAATAGTTACTATAGCATTTAAAGCGTCTGATTGCTGTTTTGTGATGTTCATTTTGTTAAATATCTCATTAAATTTGGGTTGCAAAAGTAATGCTTTTTTATGATTTTTTCAAGTTTTATTCGTTTTGTTGAAAGAAATCGAGTTTTATTGATTGAAAATCAAAACGATACTAATTAAAACCTGAATCTATAAGGATTGGAGCTATTTTAAACTGATTATAAATTACGTTTCAAAAGGGTTTTTAATTCTGTTTTCATTTGTTAATTTTTCAATATGTCTTACTTTTGCTCAACATTTCCAAAAAAATATTTAGTGATATGGCAAAATCTGCACTTTTAAAGTCGTCCTTGGCAAAGAAGTATTGGATGGCTCTTACGGGTTTGTTTCTGTGTTTGTTCTTGGTAGGACACCTTATCGGAAACTTACAACTCATCTACGGAACTTCCTTGCAATTCAATCAGTACGCACTTTTTATGACAACCAATCCACTTATAAAAGTGATGTCTTATGTAACGTACATTTCGATTATTTTTCATGCAATTGACGGAATTGTCCTAACTATCCAAAACAAAAAAGCAAGACCAATTGGTTATGCTAAAGAAAATGCAGGAGCTAACAGCAAATGGGCTTCGAGAAATATGGCTGTGCTTGGGACACTTATATTAGTATTCATTGCTTCACATATGACGCACTTTTGGGCAAAAATGCACTTTGACGAAAAAATGCCTTTACAAAAAGTTGCTATTGATGATTTTGGAGCAACCCAAGAATTATATAATACGACAGCAGGAAGTTATATCGCAGTATCACAGATTGAAGGAGGTCAGCTTGTGATAAAAAACAGAACTGATTTTTATGATGCAAGAGCAGATTTGAAAGTTGCAGAGGGTTACAAAGATTTATACAAAATCACAGTTGATTTCTTCCAAGACGACAAATACGGATTGTGGCTTACACTATTTTATGTATTGTCAATGGCTGTATTAGGATTCCACTTGTACCACGGATTTGCAAGTGCTTTCCAGTCTTTGGGAGCTAATTCGCCAAAATTCAACGGACTTGTCAAAAAAACAGGAGTAGGATTTTCGATTATCGTTCCTCTGTTGTTTGCGATTATTCCGATTTACATTCGTTTCTTTTTAAAATAATTTTCAGTTATGGCATTAGATAATAAAATACCAAAAGGAGAGGACATTTCTACCAAATGGACAGATTATAAAGCACATATCAACTTGGTAAATCCAGCCAACAAACGTAAAATTGACGTAATTGTTGTTGGAACGGGATTAGCAGGAGGTTCTGCTGCTGCTACATTAGCTGAATTAGGATATAACGTAAAAGCATTTTGTTTTCAGGATTCTCCAAGACGTGCTCACTCAATCGCAGCACAAGGAGGTATCAATGCAGCAAAAAATTATCAAGGAGATGGAGATTCCACCTACAGATTGTTTTATGACACTGTAAAAGGAGGAGATTATCGTGCAAGAGAAGCAAACGTATATCGTTTAGCAGAAGTTTCTGCAAATATTATTGACCAATGTGTAGCTCAAGGAGTTCCGTTGGCTCGTGAATACGGAGGACTTTTGGATAACCGTTCTTTCGGAGGAGCACAGGTTTCCCGCACGTTTTATGCAAAAGGACAAACAGGACAACAGTTGCTTTTAGGTGCTTATTCTGCTATGAATCGTCAGATTGGTAGAGGAAAAATAAAAATGTACAACAGACACGAAATGTTAGAACTCGTTATTGTTGATGGAAAAGCACGTGGAATTATAGCTCGAAACTTAATTACGGGAGAAATCGAAAGACATTCAGCTCATGCAGTTGTTTTAGGAACGGGGGGGTACGGAAACGTATTTTTCCTTTCTACCAATGCAATGGGAAGTAACGTAACAGCTGCTTGGAAAGCTCACAAAAAAGGAGCTTACTTCGCTAATCCTTGTTATACGCAAATCCACCCGACTTGTATTCCCGTTTCGGGAGATCATCAGTCAAAATTGACGTTGATGTCTGAATCATTGAGAAATGACGGACGTATTTGGGTACCTAAAAAAATGGAAGATGTTCACGCTATCAGAGAAGGAAAATTAAAACCGACTCAAATAGCTGAAGAAGATAGAGATTATTATCTGGAAAGACGTTACCCTGCTTTCGGAAACCTTGTCCCTCGTGATGTAGCTTCCCGTGCTGCCAAAGAGCGTTGCGATGCAGGTTATGGAGTGAATGCGACAGGTGAGGCGGTTTATCTTGACTTTGCCTCTGCCATTCAACGTTACGGAACAGAACAAGCCCGTATCAAGCACTTGGACGAAAATGATGCTAAGCTGGTTTATGATTTAGGTAGAAAAGTTATCGAAGACAAATACGGAAACCTTTTTCAGATGTACGAAAAAATCGTTGATGAAAATCCGTATGAAACTCCGATGATGATTTACCCTGCAGTTCACTATACAATGGGAGGACTTTGGGTTGATTATAACTTGATGACCACTATTGAAGGTTGTTACTGTACGGGAGAAGCTAATTTCTCTGACCACGGAGCAAACCGTTTGGGAGCTTCTGCTCTGATGCAAGGATTAGCTGACGGATATTTCGTACTGCCTTATACTATCGGGGATTATTTGTCTAAAGAAATCCGTACAGGGAAAATTCCGACTGATACACCTGAATTTGATGAAGCCGAAAAGAAAGTAAAAGAACAAATCGACTTCTTTATGAACAACAACGGAAAATATTCGGTTGACCATTTTCATAAAAAACTTGGAAAAGTAATGTGGGATAAAGTAGGAATGGCTCGTAATGCTCAAGGACTTTCTGAGGCAATGGAAGAAATTAAGGCTATTCGTGAGGAATTCTGGAAAGAAGTAAAAGTTCCGGGAACGGCAGAAGGATTTAACCAAGAGTTAGAAAAAGCACTTCGTGTAGCTGACTTTTTGGAATTAGGAGAATTGTTTGCAAAAGATGCACTCCACAGAAATGAGAGTTGTGGTGGGCACTTTAGAGAAGAATATCAAACAGATGAAGGAGAAGCACAACGTGATGACGAAAACTTCGCTTACGTAGCGGCTTGGGAATACAAAGGAAATCCAAGAGAAGCTGTACTTCACAAAGAGGATTTGGTATTTGAGAATATTAAATTAGTACAACGTAGTTATAAATAGTTATTTGTTATTGGTTATTAGTTAATGGAAAGGTCGGTAAGTTCATTTCAAGATTTGGAGTGTTGGAAGAAATGTAGGGAGCTTCGCATAAAAATATCTGAACTTATTAAAGATTTTCCTGATTTTGAAAAGTATGCACTTGCTTCTCAAATGCGTAGGGCTTCTCGTTCAACAACCAATAATATAGCTGAAGGATATGGTAGATTTCACCATAAAGAAAATATACAATTTTGTAGAATTTCAAGAGGTTCTTTGTATGAATTACTTGATGATTTAGAAATTGCTTTAGAAGAAAAATATATTGATAAAATAAAATATGATGATTTAAATCAGTTAATAGTTGTTTGTGTCAAAATACTGAATGGTTATATAAACTATTTGTCAAAAGCAAAAGACAATTAACCAAAGTACAGGTTTAGACAATTAACCAATAACTATTAACCAATAACCAATAATGTTATGAAACTTACACTTAAAATATGGCGTCAGAAAAACGCACAAGATAAAGGGAAAATTGTTGAATACAAAATTGACGGAGTTTCGCCTGATATGTCATTCCTTGAAATGCTTGACGTATTGAACGAAGATTTGATAAACAAAGGCGATGATCCTGTTGCTTTTGACCACGATTGTCGTGAGGGAATCTGCGGAATGTGTTCGCTTTTTATCAACGGAGAAGCTCACGGACCCGACAGAGGAATTACAACCTGTCAGTTGCACATGCGTATGTTCAAAGACGGAGATACGATTTTTATCGAGCCCTTCCGAGCAAAAGCATTTCCTGTAATCAAGGATTTGGTTGTGGACAGAAGTGCATTTGACAGAATCCAACACGCAGGAGGTTTTATTTCGGTAAACACTTCGGGAAATACCCAAGATGCAAATGCTATTCCGATTCGTAAAGTTGATGCAGACAAATCGTTTGATGCGGCAACTTGTATCGGATGTGGAGCTTGTGTGGCATCTTGTAAAAATGCATCTGCAATGTTATATGTTTCTGCAAAAGTTTCGCAATTTGCATTACTGCCACAAGGTAGGATAGAGGCAACCGAAAGAGTTTTGAATATGGTTAACCAAATGGACGAAGAAGGTTTCGGAAACTGTACCAATACAGGAGCTTGTGAAGTGGAATGCCCGAAAGGAATTTCGTTGGAAAATATTGCTCGTATGAACAGAGAATATTTACAAGCAAGTTTGAAATAAGTTTTTATATATACATTATAGAAAAAGGGATAAACTGAACTGTTTATCCCTTTTTTTGTTTTGCTAACTTTAATGGAGTTTAATCAAATAGAATTATTGCATAATTATATGAAAATAAGATGTTTATGTTTTTTGATGTGTATTAAAATTCTTTTTAGCTAATTCTTTTCGAACTCTGCTTAATGATTCGGGAGTTATTCCCAAATACGAAGCTATCATCCATTGGGGAACACGAAGTAAAATATCAGGATACATTTTGATAAATTGCAAATAACGGTCTTCTGCTGTGGCTCCGAGGAGCATATTTACTCTGTTTTGTAGGTTTCTGATGTGGTTGTGCAGGGCTTGGGTATTACTTTTGGCAAATTCTGCACTCGAACACGAAAGGTTTTCAAAGAATTTTTCGTCTAAAAACACAACTCCCGAATCCTCAATAGTATCAATATACATTGCAGATTTTTCGTTGAAAAACGTACTACTTCTGTCCGAAATTATCCAACCCTCGGGAGCAAACTGAATGATGTGTTCTTTTCCGTTCCTATCCAAAGTGTAAGAACGTAGTAACCCTTTTTCAACAAAAAAACTATGATTGCATATTTCTGTTTCTTTGAGTAAAAATTCTCCTTTTTTAATGGATTTTATTTCAAGGCTATCCGCTATTTCTGAAAATTGCTTTTCCGAAATAGCATTTTTAAGTAGATATGTTTTGAAGTTTTGGGTCAAAATAATAATTAATTTATGAAAATAATTTTTGATACCATTTTAGATTCTTCAGTCTATCAATTTCTTTTTCTTTTTGAAGTAGATTTTCTTTTAAAGTCATTTTTTCTAAATCTTTAGATTCAAGTTCAATTCTTAATTCTTTTATAATTTTATTGTCCTTATTTATCTGCTCTTTACGATATTTATTATCGCTTTTATATTCGGATAATTCTTCTTTAAAATCATTTTTTATTTTTATAACATAATTATTTCTCTCTTTTAAAGAACTTTTTAATTCTAAAATTTCTTTTTTATAATCAGATATTTTTGAATTTAGACTATTTATTTTTTCTTTTAATTTATTTTCGTCTGATTTTTTCTCTCTTACAAATTCTTTTTTTTCAGGTACTTTGGTAGGTTTGTTTGAATTTAACTTTTGAAGTATTAAAGCATTAGTTTTTTCGTTTTCTGCAAACTTTAATACTTGAGGGGCTGTTTTAATTGCATTAAAACTTATTGGATTTTTTAAAATCAAACCGTCAAAAGAAGTACATCTACTAAGAGCAACATACACTTGTCCTGAAGCAAAAGCATCATCTAAATCAGCTATGACTCTGTCAAAAGTTAATCCTTGACTTTTATGCACGGTAATTGCCCAAGCAAGTTTTATTGGAAATTGAGAAAATTTACCTTCTATTTCCTCTTTTATTGTTTTGGAGTTTTCGTCCCAACTATATTTTATATTATACCAATTTTGTTTTTCAACTTTAATTTTATTTCCTTCGGAAGTTTCAACTATTATTTCTTCTTTCTCTATATTTTTAATTTTTCCTATTTTTCCATTATAATAACCTTTTGTCTTATCGTTTTTTATAAACATAACTTGTGCCCCTTCTTTTATTTTTAAAACTTTATCCGTAGGCATTATGTTTTCAGGAAATACACCACTAATAGTAGCCTTAAAAATTTTTAATTTTGTTTTTAAGGCATTTAGCATAGAGAGATTAGTTTCATTAACAGCACCCTTATGGGTAGCAAGTGTTATATAATCAGACTTCTCATCAATAACGAATGATGACTTATATCTAGAGTTAAGTGTAGTTAAATCATTGTTAGATAATTGATTTTCTCTAATCTTGTTGAGTAAATCAATAAATTTTTCGTCTTTTTGCCTGTAAATTTTCTTTAATTCAATATAGACAAGTTTATTTTGTTCTATGACTTTAGAGTTAAAGAAGAAAGGACTTTCATAGTAAGATTGTAGTATATCCCATTGATTAGAATCTGCAATCGGAGGTAATTGAAAAGTATCTCCAATGAGAACAACTTGAACACCTCCAAAAGGATTATTTTCTTTTCGTCTGAAAACCCTAAGGATTTTATCAATGACATCTAACAAGTCACACCTAACCATTGAAATTTCATCAATGACTAAAAGTTCCATATTTCGGATAATTTCTATTTTTTCTTTAAAATATTTGAAATGGTCATAAATAGTACTTTTGTCCGTGTCATCTATATCTACTTTTGTTCTTAAACGCTTATCATTAGGAGTATAAATACTTGGTTTTATCTGAAAAAAGGAGTGTATTGTCTGTCCTCCTGCATTAATAGCTGCAACCCCTGTTGGAGCAAGTATTACCATATTCTTTTCTGTTGTTTCCTTTAAGTATTTAAGGAAAGTAGTTTTACCTGTTCCAGCTTTTCCTGTTAAATAGACAATTTTATTAGTGTTTTTTACTAAATCAGAAGCATAATTAAACTCTATATTGGTGTCATCTAATTTTATATTATCTATTGTCGTCATTAGTTAAAGAGATTTTATTTCTTCTTAATAATTACTCTAATTGGGGCACAACCATCTTTTTCTAGCTTATCTGTTCCAGATTCATTTGTGTTATTTTCGTGCGAATAAATTTTTTCATATCCTGATAAATTGATTTCATCGTGATAAAATTGTTTTGTTGTTTTTGGTAATTCAGAGCAACAAAATAACTTTCTAAAAGAGTCGATATAGTCAGGGAAAATATATTTAAAATAAAACATTTGACTACTCCTAATTTTTGTTTTTCGTATATCGTAAATAACTTGAGTATCTACTATACCAAGTCCAAGCTCTTCAATTAAAGGAATACCAATACAATCAAGTCTTTTCGGATTTGTAATTGGAAATTTTATTTTCGATTTACCACTGTACAATAAATAATATGTTTTGCTTCCAAAACTTCTTTCGTGTAAAAGAAGTTTTTCCCACTGTTGGTGAGGTTTAGTTTTGTCGAATTTTAAATCTCTAAAAGCACCATTATAAGACATTACTTTAGCTTGTAGAGCATACCAATTAAACTTCCCTGAATTATTTTCTACAAATAAATCAATATCATTTCCATATTTAGATTCATATTTCCAAGATGTTTTATAAATTGTGATTGTATTGTCTCCAGTCATTTTACAGTATCTAACTAAATTTAATATCAAATGGTCTGTTAATCCTATTTCAGAAAAAGTTAGTTTATGACTGAATACTTCAGTTAAGAAATGAAAAACATCTGTTGAAAAACATCGAATATTATTACAAAGAGACATTGATTGTGTATTATTAGGATTGAGTTTACTTTTTTTCTTCTCAAATTTACAAAACTTATTCAAACTTCTGCAATCAAAATCGTTAATCATCAATGTTCCTCACAATGACGTTTACAGTTCCCCTCCTTTGGAGGGGTTAGGGGAGGCTCCTATCACTTCCAATTTTGCAAACCTCAACAATAATTTTTTAATTCCTCCGACATCAAATTTTATTTCGGCTTTTTTGTCTGCACCTGCTCCTTCAATATTCAGAATTTGTCCTTTTCCGAAGCGTTCGTGAAGAACAATATTTCCTATATTTAATTTATTATCAGATATATTATTGTTATTATTTAAAGACTCGCTTGAAGTAGGTTTTAGCTTTCGTAAATTCCGAACGGTATCGGGTTTTTGCAAATCGCTTTCAGCCCATTTCGGAGGAGTTCCGCTTGTGGGTTTGATTTGTCGGAGTTTCGATTTATCCACATCTCCGAAAATATCAATATTGATGCTTGGTTTATATCGGTAGCCTTTATTGAAATCGGGGTTTTCGTATTCCAAATATCGGTCGTCAATTTCTTCGATAAATCTCGAAGGCTCACAATCGACCAATTTTCCCCATTTGTATCGGCTTTGGGAATATGACAAATAAGCCTGATGTTCGGCTCTTGTGAGTGCTACATAAAAAAGTCGTCTTTCTTCTTCGAGTTCCGTTCGTGAGTTCAAACTCATCGCATTCGGAAACAAATCTTCTTCTAATCCGACAATAAAAACATACGGAAATTCCAATCCTTTTGCCAAGTGAATCGTCATCATTGCCACCCGGTCATCATCTCCCGTATCTTTGTCCAAATCGGTAGCCAAAGCTACATCTTCCAAAAATTCCGAAAGATTCCCTGTTGCTCCATCGACTTCTTTTTGACCCTCGATAAAATCTTTAATTCCGTTTAGGAGTTCCTCTACGTTTTCCATACGAGCCACATCTTCGGGAGTGGTAGCTTCTTTTTTCAGCTCCTGAAAAAGTCCCGATTTTTTGGTAACATAATCAGCCGTAAAAAAAGCATCGTTGCTTTCACTCACAATCTGAAAACTCTTAATCATCGTAACAAAATCCTGCAAACGTTGTTTGGTAGGAGTGTTGAGTTTCAGGTCGATTTTGTCGATATTTTCCATCACCTCAAAAATCGAACACTTATAATGATTGGCCGCAACAGTCAGTTTTTCCAGAGTTGTTCCTCCGATTCCACGAGCGGGATAATTGATTATACGAACGAGAGCCTCCTCATCTTTCGGGTTGATAACCAATCGTAAATAAGCTAAAACATCTTTGATTTCCTTTCTTTGGTAAAACGAAAGTCCTCCGTAAATTCGATACGGAATATCCCGTTTTCTCAGGGCATCTTCAATAGCTCTGGATTGAGCATTGGTACGGTATAAAACAGCAAATTGTCCGTTCAAAAGTTGGTTTTGCATCTTTTGTTCGAAAATAGTCGAAGCCACAAAACGACCTTCTTCTGCATCGGTCAGACTTCTGTGAACTTTGATTTTTTGTCCGTCTTCATTGTCTGTCCAAACGGTTTTTTCGAGTTTTACTTTATTTTTTTCGATAACGGTATTGGCCGCTTCAACGATATTTCGGGTCGAACGATAATTTTGTTCCAAACGATAGGTTTTTACGTTCGGATAATCCTTTTGGAAATTCAGAATGTTGTTGATATTCGCACCACGAAAGGCATAAATACTTTGAGCATCATCTCCCACCACACAAATATTCTGAAATTTATCTGATAAAGCCTTGACAATCAGATATTGCGAATGATTCGTGTCCTGATACTCATCAACCAAAATATAACGGAAACGGTTTTGATATTTAGCCAAAACATCAGGATGAACATTTAGCAATTCGTTGGTTTTCAGTAGTAAATCATCAAAATCCATTGCTCCCGATTTGAAACAACGTTCTACATAATTCTGATAGATTTCTCCCATTCTCGGCTTTTTACTCATCGCATCAGCTTCCATCAGTTCGGGATTGTTGAAATAAGCCTTAACCGTAATCAGGTTGTTTTTGTAAGACGAAATTCGGTTTAAAACCTGTTTGGGCTTGTAAACGTCTTTGTCTAACTGCATTTCCTTGATAATCGCTCCAATCAAGCGAACGGAATCCTGAGTATCGTAAATCGTAAAATTTGACGGATAACCTAACTTGGCACTTTCGGCTCTTAAAATTCGTGCAAAAACCGAGTGAAAAGTTCCCATCCAAAGGTTTTTAGCCTCGTTATTCCCTACAATTTGAGCAATACGGGATTTCATTTCCCGAGCTGCTTTGTTGGTAAAAGTTAAAGCCAAAATATTAAAAGCATCAACTCCCTGACTCATCAGATTGGCAATCCGGACAGTCAATACACGGGTTTTTCCCGAACCTGCACCTGCAATCACAATCATTGCTCCGTCTTTCTGAAGGGTAGGAGCTTTTTGAGCTTCATTGAGTTGGTCTATATATTGTTGGATATTTCCTGACATTTCTTTTAGTTTAAGCAAACTACAAATTTAGAGATAATAAGAGTGAGGAACAATAGAATTTTGTATCTAAATTATTCCGAAAATAAAAATTACTAATACCAAATTAAGAGTTAAAAATCGTGTGATTTACTCCTTAAATTCGCATTATTGATTTATTTCTCTATTACTGCTGATTCGGATTGTGTTTGTATTTAAACAAAATCGCAAACAAAATCGTTACGACCAAAGCATATCCTGCGAATATATACCACGAAGTCTGCCAACCCGAGAGTTGCGTTGCTGCACTTTCGTGAGCATACACAAAATGATTGACCACTACTTGAGCTCCGAGCATTCCGATGGTTGCTCCGAATCCGTTAGTCATCATCATAAAAACACCTTGAGCTGAAGACCGCATTTTAGTGTCGGTTTCTTGGTCCACAAACAAAGAGCCGGATACGTTAAAGAAATCAAAGGCAATTCCATAGACGATCATCGAAAGGATAAACATCCAAACTCCGTTTCCGGGGTCTCCCACAGCAAACAATCCGAAACGCAAAACCCAAGATACCATTGCCATAAGCATTACTACTTTGATTCCGTATCTTTTCAGGAAAAACGGAATTAGTAAAATACACAAAGTTTCAGAAACTTGAGAAAGCGAAATCAGAGCATTCGCATTATTAGCTCCCCAAGTATTCGCAAACTCGGGAATTTCCTTAAAACTTGCTATAAACGGATTGGCATAGCCGTTGGTAATCTGAAGTGAAACCCCTAAAAGCATTGAAAAAATAAAGAAAATCGCCATTCTTTTGTCTTTGAATAACGAAAAGGCTTTTAGCCCCAAAGCATCAGCAAGTGATTTTTTTTCTTCTCCTTTATTGATAGGACAATGAGGAAGACCGAAACTGTACAAAAACAAGATAATTCCTAAAATTCCCGATACGTAGAATTGAGCATAACTGTTCTGAAAACTCGGAAAACCGATTTCGTTGGTCAGGTTAAAACTCAATGTTCCGCCTTTGATTCCGGTAAAATTAACAAAAAGCATTGCACAAATAAATCCTATTGTTCCGAAGGTTCTGATAGGGGGAAAATTTTTTACCGTATTATAATTATTATGGGTCAAAACCGTATATGAAACCGAATTAGCAAGGGCAATCGTAGGCATATAAAAAGCCACACTACACGAATATAACGAAAATAATACCGAAAATTCGGCTTCTGTTCCCATTGTCATTCCATAATAACCTGCAGCAATGATAAATGCTGCTGCCAATCCGTGGCAATACCCTAAAAGCCTTTGAACGGGAATCCAACGGTCTGCAATAATTCCCATAACAGCCGGAAGAATAATAGAAACTATTCCTTGCATAGCATAGAAAAGCCCGATTTTTGATGCAATTCCGATAGATGCCAAATAATTACCCATTGAGGTAAGGTAAGCTCCCCACACTGCAAATTGCAGGAAGTTCATTATGATAAGACGGGTTTTTATGCTCATTATTTTTGTTTAAGGTTTAAAGTTTAAGTTTGAAATTTCTAATTCCCGTCAGGCTGAGCTTGTCGAAGCTCCAATCCTAATTCCTAATTTTTTAATACTGCTCATTCTCATTCGGAAAATCAACAGCTTTTACATCCGTAACATATTGTCCGATAGCGGTTGTCATTTGTTCGTACAGATTCAGGTATCGTCTTAAAAACCTTGGGTTAAATTCGTTGTTCATTCCCAACATATCGTGAATAACGAGTACTTGTCCGTCCACTCCGTTTCCTGCTCCGATTCCGATAACGGGAATAGAGATACTTTCGGCCACTCTTTTGGCTAATTTTGCAGGTATTTTTTCCAAAACCAAAGAAAAACAACCGATTTTTTCAAGCATTTTAGCATCTTCAATAAGTCGGTTTGCCTCTTCTTCTTCTTTGGCACGAACCGTATAAGTTCCGAATTTATAGATGGATTGTGGAGTAAGCCCAAGATGTCCCATAACGGGAATTCCTGCATTTAGGATTTTTTTGATACTGTCTTTGATTTCACTTCCTCCCTCAAGTTTAACTGCGTGTCCTCCGCTTTCTTTCATAATTCGGATAGCCGAACGAAGTGCTTCTTTAGGATCGGACTGATAACTTCCGAAAGGTAAATCCACAACAACCAAAGCCCTATGAATGGCTCTTACCACACTTGATGCGTGATAAATCATTTGGTCTAATGTGATAGGCAAAGTGGTTTCGTGTCCTGCCATTACGTTACTGGCAGAATCTCCGACTAATATAACATCAACTCCCGATTCGTCCACGATTTTAGCCATTGTAAAATCATAAGCGGTAAGCATCGAAATTTTCTCTTCGTTTTGTTTCATCTCAAACAAGGAACGGGTTGTAATACGTTTGTAATCTTTTTTTGCGACTGACATTTTATTTTTTGTTTTTGGAGAACAAATGTATAAAAATAAAATTTAAACAATTATTTGAAAACAATATAAAAGGATGTGTTTTTCTTGATGTAATTTCTGTTAAGAATCTTGATAAATAACAATAACATAAAAATGAAGGTGTAAATCAGAGTTTTATTGCAAAATTGTTTGTTTTGATATTATTTTTTGATGAAACATAAATCCGAAAACGATGTAGTGTTTTAGATTGTTTATTTTTTCGTAAGGGCTTGTGAAACAAGAGAAAAATAACAAAAAAAATGTGTAAATTTACACCATTGAAATAAACAGAAATTTATGTCTAAAATAAAAAAGATAGCGGTTTTGACCTCGGGAGGAGATGCTCCGGGTATGAATGCCGCCATTCGTGCAGTTGTGAGAACAAGTGCTTATTATCATATAGAGTGTGTCGGAATTTATAGGGGTTATCAAGGGCTTATTGAGGGAGATTTCAAAGAAATGGGAGCAAGGAGTGTGAAAAACATCATCAATAGAGGAGGAACTATACTAAAATCAGCACGTTCTAAAGATTTTATGACAGAACAAGGACGAAAAGTTGCTTTTGAAAATATGCAGAAACAAGGCATTGATTCTTTGATAATTATTGGAGGAGATGGAAGTTTTACGGGAGGAATGGTTTTCAGTAAGGAATTCGGAATTCCCGTAATCGGAATTCCCGGTACGATAGACAACGATATTTACGGAACAAGCCATACTTTAGGATATGATACGGCTCTGAATACAGTTGTGGAAGTGATCGATAAAATTAGAGATACAGCCAATTCGCATAACCGCTTGTTTTTTATTGAGGTTATGGGACGTGATGCAGGGCATATCGCTCTAAATGCAGGTATCGGAGCAGGAGCAGAAGAAATTTTGGTTCCTGAAGAAAATTTAGGTTTGGAAAGGCTTTTGGAATCTTTGGAACACAGCAAGAGGTCGGGAAAAACTTCGAGTATTGTGGTTGTGGCAGAGGGAGAAAATACCACAGGAAAAAACGTAATGGAACTCAAAGAATATGTCGAAACCAATATGCCTGAATATGATGTACGGGTTTCGGTTTTGGGACATTTGCAAAGGGGAGGAGCTCCTTCGTGTTTTGACAGGGTTTTGGCAAGTCGTTTTGGAGTTAAAGCAGTAGAGAGTCTTTTGGAGGGAAAATCAGGTTATATGGTCGGACTTCTGAACGATAAAATTGCACTTACTCCGCTCGAAAAAGCCATTAAAGGCTATTCGGGAATTGATGAAGAATTGATTAGAGTATCGGACATAATGAGCGTCTGAAAAAGTTTACAGTCACAGTATTCGGTAAGCTGACAACTAATAACCATTAACAAATAACTTTAAACAAAAAAATAAATATGATAAAAATAGGAATTAACGGATTCGGAAGAATAGGAAGATTAGCTTTACGAGAAATAGTAAAAAGAAATGATGTAGAAGTAGTAGGAGTCAATGATTTATTAGAATTAAATCATTTGGCTTATCTTTTAAAATATGATTCAGTTCATGGAAGATTTAACGGAACAGTAGAAACAAAAGACGGAAGTTTGTTTGTAAACGGAAAGAAAATTCGTGTAACAGCCGAAAAAGATCCGGCAAACCTAAAGTGGAATGAAGTAGGAGCTGAAATTATTTTGGATTGTACCGGAATTTTTACATCGCTTGAAACAGCCAATGCACATATCAAAGCAGGAGCTGAAAAAGTGATTATTTCTTCTCCGTCCAAAGACGCTCCGATGTTTGTAATGGGAGTGAATGAAGATAAATTGACTTCGCAAGATACAATTATTTCAAATGCTTCTTGTACAACCAACTGTTTAGCACCTTTGGCAAAAGTTCTGAATGACGAATTCGGAATTGCAGAAGGGTTGATGACAACCGTACATGCAGCTACCGCTTCGCAAATGGTAGTTGACGGGCCGTCAAAAAAAGATTTTAGAGCAGGACGTTCTGCACTTAATAATATTATTCCGGCAAGTACGGGAGCTGCGAAAGCGGTTACCAAAGTGATTCCTGAACTGAAAGGAAAACTTACGGGAATGTCTTTCAGAATTCCGACAGCAGATGTTTCCGTAGTGGATTTGACAGTTAAGTTACAAAAAGAAACCACTTATGAAGACATCATCGCAACATTCAAAAAAGTATCGGAAAATCATTTAAAAGGAATTATGTCTGTAACCGAAGATGATGTGGTTTCGCAGGATTTTGTGGGAGATACACATATTTGTATTGTAGATGCCAAAGCGGGAATTGCTCTTAATTCTACTTTTTTCAAAATAGTAGCTTGGTACGATAATGAGTACGGATATTCGTCTAAATTGGTTGATTTGGCAGTTTATGCCTCGAAAATTTAATATTTTTGTTTAAAGTTTAAAGTTCAAGGTTCAGAACTTTCAACTTTTACTGATAAAAAGTGTCTGAATAAGGCACTTTTTTTGTTTCTTTACGTAACTTTAAACCTTAAACAAAAACTATGAAAAAACTTTTAACTTTTGGCTTTTGGCTAAGGACTTCGGACTTTGGACTTCGGACTAAATTAGCTTTTGGCTTGTGCCTGATTACTCAAATTCTTTTTTCTCAAAATTTTACAAAAAGGGATTCTTTACAGGGAGGACTGCCTTTTGAACGGACTTGTTTTGATGTACAGGAATATATTATAGATATTTCTTTAGATGTTCAAAATAAAACTATTTCGGGAAAGAATTATATTGGTTTTAGAATTGTTGAAAATACTAAAAGAATCCAACTAGATTTATTTGAAAATATGAAAGTTGATGAGATAGTTCTGTTTAATGAATCAGATTTTTCTTTTGAAGAACTTTCATATATAAGAGAATATGATGCTGTTTTTATTGATTTTCCTAAGGAATTAAAGAAAGATTCTCAACAAACAATACTGTTTCATTACTCGGGAAAACCACAGGAAGCCAAAAATGCTCCTTGGGACGGAGGTTTTGTTTGGAAAAAAGACAGTAACGGAAAGCCATTTATTGGAGTAGCTGTTCAGGGAACAGGAGCAAGTTTATGGTATCCCTGTAAAGATTCTCAAAGTGATGAACCGGAAAGTGTTACAGTTTCTGTAAAAGTTCCTGATGATTTGGTAGCTGTTAGCAATGGAAGAAAAATGTTTTCACAAAAACTTTCTAATGGATTTACAGAATGGATTTGGGAAGTAAATAACCCTATAAATAACTATAATATTACTTTAAACATTGGAGATTATGTCCATTTTTCGGATACGTTAGATGATTTAGATATTGATTATTACGTTTTACGTGAAAACGAAGAAAAAGCAAAAAAGCATTTTGACGATGACGTAATACCGATGTTGGAGTGTTTTCAGGAGAAATTCGGAGCATATCCTTTTAAAGAAGACAGCTATAAATTAGTGGAAACTCCGTATTTAGGAATGGAACACCAAAGTGCCATAGCTTACGGAAACCAATACAAAAAAGGTTATTTAGGTAATGATATTTCGGGAAGTGGAGTAGGGAAGCTCTTTGATTTTATCATCATTCACGAAACCGGACACGAATGGTTTGGAAATTCGATTACGAGCAAGGATATTGCAGATATGTGGATTCACGAAGGCTTTACCACTTATTCTGAAGCGGTTTATGTGGAATGCAGGTGGGGTTATGACAAGGCAATGGATTACATCAACGGGCAAAGCCGAATGGTTGAAAACCGAAAACCGATTGTCGGGCAGTTTGGAGTGAACTTCAAACCGAAAAGTTCCGATATGTATTACAAAGGAGCTTTGATGTTGAATACAATCCGACATATTATAAATGATGACGAAAAATGGTGGCAACTGATTTTGGATTATTCCAATCACTTTAAACATCAGATAATTGAGGCAAAAGATGTCATTGAATTTTTTATCAAAGAAAGCGGAATCAATCTCCAACCTGTTTTTGAGCAATATTTGTATCATTCCGATTTACCCGAATTGCAAATCAGACCTGTTAAAAACGGATTCAATTATTCGTGGAAAACCGATGTCAAAAACTTTGAAATGCCTGTCGAAATTACGCTAAACGGAAAAGAAATCCGTTTAAAAGCAACCAATAAACCACAGTTCTATAAAATCAAAACGAAAAAAGAAACTCTTATTGATGTTGATTTGAAGAAGTTTTATGTAACAGCAAGTTTTATAAAATAGAAACTCACTACTTTACAATACCTGACAGCAATGTTTTACACTTTAGAAATATTAGGAACAATAGCTTTTGCTTTTTCGGGAGCTTTGGCAGGGTTTAACAAGCGAATGGACGTTTTCGGAATTTTCATAATTGCTTTTGTAACCGCATTAGGAGGAGGAATGTTACGAGATGTGCTTATCGGAAATACTCCGGTTGTTTGGATGAAAGATTTAACCTATCCGCTTTTGGTAACTATCGGAACGATAGTAGCTTTATTTTTCAGAAAAAAATTACTGTATTTGAGATTGTCCTTGTTTTTGTTTGATACCATCGGATTAGGGATTTTTACCATTATCGGAATCGAAAAAGGAATTGAGGCAGGACTGCACCCTGCCATTTGTATCGCTCTCGGAACGATGACTGCCTGTTTCGGAGGTGTGGTAAGGGATATTTTGTGTAATGATATTCCGGTTATTTTCCGAAAAGAAATCTATGCTACAATTTGTATTTTGGGAGGATTGGTGTTTTTTCTGTTCAAAAAAATAAACCTTTCAGACGATTTGATTTATCTGTTTACTTCGCTTTTGATTATCGGAATACGACTTTTAGTTGTCGTAAAAAAATGGAGATTACCCAAAATAACATAATCAGATCCTTTTGCTGAAAATCAACAGCACAAGTAAAACCCCAACTATTAAAACCGAAATTTTAGCAATATAATCTCCTAACAAAACATATAGCGTTTGTTTTTGGTTTAGGGTTACTTTTCCTAACAAGGCTGTTTTTTCGTTGTATTTGGTTTGGCTTATGATTTCTCCTTTTTGGTTGATAAAAGCCGAAATTCCTGTGTTGGCACTTCGTGCGATGTCTTTTCGGGTTTCGATAGCTCGAAGTCGTGCTAACGACAAATGCTGTTTGTGTGCTTGAGTTCCTGTTTCAACACTTCGTTCAATTTCATTAAAAAATTCTTTTCCGAATAATTCAAAAAATTGTCTTTTTCCTTGAGGTCGAGCTTTATCCCACCACGCATCATTGGTAATAATGGCTAAAAATTCCGCTCCATTTTTTACATATCCCGTAACATATTCCCCATAAACCGATTCGTAACAGATAATCGGAGCAACTTTTGTTCCGTCATTTCCTGTAAAAACACTCCGTTCTTTCTGGATGGTTTTAACCGAAATTGTTCCTCCCAAATCAAGCATTATATTTCCTAAAATCGGCTCTAAAATCGGTTTGAGTGGAAAAGTTTCAATTCCGGCTACGAGTTTTGATTTGTAGTATTTCTGCAACTGGTAATCTTCATTCATAAAAATTGCCATATTGTACGAATTATACCAAAACTCCTGATGTTTGTTAGAATAAATCGTTTTTTGAGTTTCGTCCGTAAACAAATCATAAGTGTCAATTCCCCACAAAAACTGAACATTTGGGTGTTTGTTGATATAAGTTCGCAAAGTTTGAGGAACATCGGAATACAAAAAATGATTAAACGGAAGATTCTCTGCCAAAACTGTTTCAGGTGCAATGACAAATTCAGTTGTTGGAGTGATGATTTTATCGGTTTCTTCCAACAAAAGTTTTGTAACCGAAGTATTCGTATAGTTATATTTTTCGGAGTAAGGGTCAATATTCGGTTGTAAGACAATCACTTCTTTTTGCTTACCTTTTACTTCGTAAAAATGAAACATTATCAAAGAAACCACTATCGGAATTCCGACAAAAAGGGCAAATTTCGGGAGCAGTTGTTTGATTTTTTTTTCGTTTGATAATCCGTAAAAAACAAAAGCATTCACAAGTAAAACCCATAAGCTCCCTCCGAAAGTTCCTGTGAATTCATACCATTGTATCCAAGTGATATTTTCGGAAAATACATTTCCGAGATTCAGCCAGGGCCACGAAAAATCCCAATGTAAGTGCAGGTATTCAAAACTCATCCAAAGGGCTGTCAAAAACAACAAACTCCGTTTTTGAGAAAATCGTTTAGCCGAAATATGATACATCAAAAACACCAAACTCATCATCAGAGAGTTAAACAAATTGGCAAACAACATTCCGAACAAATCCGCATAGTAAATCCAGCCTGTTGTGATAAGATTCCAAATCAGAAAAGTCAGATAAGCATACCCGAAAACTCTCCATTTTGTGTTTTTGTAGGTTATTCTGATATTTTGTTCAACAAACAAAAGCGGAACAAAAGCCACAAAAATAAATATCGGAAATCCGTAAGTCGTCCAACTTACCGAAAATAAAATCCCTGATAGTATTACTAATAGTACATTTTTCATTTTAAACACAGATTTCCACAAATTTACACAGATTTATATATCACAACCATTTTCGGGTAACTAAATTTAGGAGTGTATTCGGAGCAATGGTAATCACAAAACGAATGTGTTCGTGATAGTTCGGTTGTCCGACTTCCCAGCCCAGATTGGAATAAACAGGAAAATATACCTCAAAATAATCTGTAACCAGATTTAGACGGATTCCGCTATCGTACAGAAATT
Source organism: uncultured Flavobacteriaceae bacterium (assembly GCA_934675205.1). Classification (GTDB taxonomy): domain Bacteria; phylum Bacteroidota; class Bacteroidia; order Flavobacteriales; family Flavobacteriaceae; genus Flavobacterium. The sequence goes on from CAKUPQ010000002.1 coordinate 521,744, forward strand.
CAGGACTTGAATATCTGTTTTTGATAAATCCGAAATCAGAATACACCTCAATCCAGTTCCAAATATTAAAGCTCACATTGGTCGAGGCAATCCATTGATTGGCATACGGAATGAGCTTTGATTTGAAACCTCCCTCTGTGGTTATGTATTGTTGGGAAAAGAAACCCGTATTTTCCGAACGTCCGTAAAAGTTGTAATCGAACATATAATCCGTAGGTCGGTCGGTTGCAAAGCTGAAAAAGTCCGAAGTCGTATTTCGATAGGTAAACATTCCTGCAAAAAATCTCAAATTGAGCTGTCTGTTGTTGTTGTACAGCTTTCGGAATTCAATTTCGGAAGATAATTTCCCGAAAAGATTAGACAGCTGAACATCAGTCTGAAAACTGAAATGCTTGGTTATTTCCTGTTGAAAATTACTATAACGAACATTAAAAACCGAGTAATTTTCGTCTTTCAGATTTAAGGCAAAATCACTTTTTTCCCGATGTACGTTTACGTGCCGTATAAAAATCAACTGTTTTTTATTATCTCTGAAATTTGGTTCACGAATCCTGAAAAGTACAGAGGGAATAATCCTGGTATAAGTCGCATCAGGTGCGTAATGATAGTAATTGGCTTGTAATCCGTAGTTTACGGAATACAGATTGCCTTCCCGAATCAAATTTTCATAACCGATATATGAAGAACCGACAATCGTTTGCTGTGTAAAAGAATACAAAGGAGAAACGTCAAAAACCAAAGATTTCCGAAGCAGTGATTTGTTCGACAACCGCATTCCGAGAGCTACTCCGTTGTACAGATTATACCTAAAATCAGGAATGTAAAATAGCTGGTTCTTCGTTGGGTCTTCAAAATCCTTGAAAAGTGTAAATTTAAGCGGTCGGTTTTGATGGAAAAATCCCTTTAAACTCTTGGAATTATTCCGCATATTGTATTCGGGAATTTTTTGGTCGTAATTGATAATCAGTCGGTCAAAATTTTCGTTTTTTACCGAAAATATACTGTCTGTGGTAATGTTTTCGTACCAATTTTTAAAAACGATTTCGTTGTCTTTTATCCCAAAAACCGAAACGGGAACAGTAGCTTGTCCTTTATTTTTTAGAGTAAATTTAACAGAATCTTTATCTTTTCTGACTTTGGATATTTTGTAGTCAATCAGATTTCGGGTATGTATGACATCATCAAAATACCAATCTATATTTTTTTGGGTTTTTGATTTCAAAACAGCTTTAAAATCCTGTTCGGAGGTTTGTTTTTTCTGATTCAGAGCAAAAAAATCTCTAACGGATTGGTCTAAAATTCCCTGTTCCAAAAAATCTTCCAAATATTTCAAATCCAATCCTGCCTTGTATTTTCCTGCAATCTGTTCGTTGAATTTGATAAGTTCATTTTTCGGACTTCCTGTGGGTTGGTCTAAATTTCGTCGAGCCATCATCAGGTACAAATAATAAAATTGGTCTTTGAAATTCATTTTCGTACCGTAAAATCCGTTAAGAATTTTCAGGTTCGAAACATTTCCCAACATTTTCATTTCGGGATAAAATTCCTCAAGATATTCCATAATCAGGTACATTTCGATAGCATTAGCAATCCAATTATCTTTTCGGAAATCAATATTCAAACCCGAAATGACATAATTTTCGGTATAGGTTTTCAAAAATTTAAGTTCGTACAGAAAAGTATCTGGAAACGGACGCAAAAAAGAAGGGAGTTGATTGAGTCCGTAAAACGGATTTTTTCGGTAATCCGCATCAGAAACCACAATCTTTTTTTGATTGATTTGTCCGAGTCGGTTGTGCGTAAAAGTTACGATTTTATCAATGATAAGAGCTGTTCCGAATTCGTCAATATTTTCGTCAAACAAATTGGTTTCGACCTCCATAAAACTGTTTTTAAAACTCTTAAAAGTAGTTTTGGGTTCCACAGCCAAATAGACCGAATTGATGTTTTGTCCGACTAAAACAAACTTGTTTTCGTCTGTTTTTTTTGTCAAAAGATTTGAGGTGATTTCTACATATCGTTCTGATTCAAAGTTGATTATAAAATCAGTAAGAGCATTCGGAGCATCGTTCAGATTTTCGTTGCTGTACCTCAAAAAATTGTTGTTTTCTATCCTTGCAGGAAACAAAAGCCAATTCTGAACTTCGATTTTTCCGTTGGAATCAAATCCGTAACGAGTAAATTTTTCGTGAGGTAGTTTTACTTCGTAATGAATTTTAAGCGTAATTTTTTCGTTCGGATTCAGAAACTCTTTCAGATAAACCTCTACCAAATCAACTTGTTTTTCGACTCTGTAATATTCCATCGGATTGTCGTTGTTGTCCGTTAGGGAATAAATTGTGGTTTTTCCTAATTCGCTTTCGGAGGCATAATAAAAACTACGGACAAATTCGTCCGAAAAGCGTTTTGCCAAAGCGGAATTTTTAGACGAAAAAGCATTGTTCCAATCGTTGAGGATAATTTTTTTCAGAGGAATTTCAGATGTGTTTTTAAATGTAAGTGTTTGATATACAGCAAAAAAAGCTTCATCGGATTTCAAACGAACCTCAACCTCGGAATGATGTTGTGCCTTTAGGCTGAAAACCGAAAAAAGTAAAAAGATAAAAAGTGTAAATCTATATAAGCTCAAACCTGTTTTATAATTATTTAGCCACATTTTTTTAGCCACAGATGCACAGATATAAATCAAAAATTAAAGTTTTAAGAAAATCATCTGTGCATCTGTGGCTAAAAAAACGCAATTATTTCTTTAAGAATTTCAAAATTTCTGTACTGTTATCCATTCGTATAAGGTACAATCCGTTTGAAAAATCACTGATATTCAGCTTTATAAATGAGTTGTTGTTTATCGGAACAGATTGGATTTTTTGTCCTAACAGGTTGTAAATATAGATATTTTTTGTTTCAGGGCTTACTTCCTGAATATTAATTCCCAATTCGATATAATCGTAAGAAAGGTTAGAAGAGGTAAACCATACCAACGGGTTTCTTTCAAAAACAGGCTTTGACAAAAAGGTTTGGGTCGTTTCAAACTGCATTACAACCGGAACGTGGTCACTCATATAATACAGATTATCACGAAGTTCAAAAGAAAAATCTCCCGAACAAGTCGAATCATTGATGTTTTTGTCTAAACAATTTCCGTTGTTTCCGTAGGCTTTGTAGGTGTTTTCTACATAATAAAAATCTGAACTTGTGTTGAAATTTTCGCTCATCATAATAAAATCAAAACGGTCGTCGATTCCTCCCGAAGCTGTTCCGATTCCGAAACCTGTATTAGAAACCCGTGTAGCCTGTGTATGTGTGTATTGAAAATTTGCATTGTCGTGCCAACTTCCCGGAGCATTAATAGGATCAAGCATTTTTATAGCATTGTCAAGGCTTAAAATTTTCTGGTAACCCGGTTCTGACGAAGTATAGAAATTAAAATCTCCCGCAAATAATATATGTGTATTCGGATTGGTGATATTTTCGAGAGCATCAGTAAAAACTTCAACCATAGACAAACGTGCCTGTTGATTGGCTGTTCCCGTACTCGATTTGAGATGCGATACAAAAACCTCCAAATAAATCGGGTCAAAATCGCTTTGAGTTGTATTCAACTTAAAGGAATATTGGTTGATGTCTCGATAAGATGTCTGATGAATTTGTTGGTCGAGCAAAACGAATTTATCCGTATTGTAAAAAACTAAATTCTGTAAAAAATCGGTTTCGCTTGAGGAATTTACCTGAAAAACCGCTCTCTCAAACGGACTCTGTTGGTTGGAAAGAGAAGTATTCAGAATCAAATCAGCTCCGTTTTCGGTTTCTAATTCGCAAACCATAAACAAATCAGGTTGATATTCGTCCAATATTTCACGTAAAATCAACTCCCGATTAGCAGGAGCTCCACTCGGAAAACGAGCTAAATTATAAAACATGGTATTGATGGTTTCTTGAGAAAATCCGTGAAAACAGATGATAAATAATAGGGCAGAAAATAGTTTTTTCATTTTTTTTCGGGTCTTTTAGCAAAGATAGTTTTTTAGTTTTAGCAAAGTGTTAATTTATAAAGGTACAGACTCTAAAAAACCAAAAAAATAAAAAATCCTCATTAATGAGGATTGCCCTACTTGCTTTTGCCAAATAACTTTGCCCCTGTATTAACCTAAAAAAAATAAAAATGAAAAAGTTATTTATTATGTTGTCGTTGGGCATTACATCAGTTGTATTTGCTCAACCTTTTGAAAACGGAACAACTACCATTAATGCCGGTATCGGTTTAGGAACCGGATTAGGAGGTTATGGTAGTGTAAGACCTGCATACATCTCAAAAAAGCGATTACCCTGAAAATGAAATGTATGCTTATTTGTATCTGGCTGAAATTTATATTGAACATAAAAAATATGCAGAAGCCATACAGAATATCGAAAAGGGAATTCCGATGGCTGAAATGTTAGGTATGAAGCACGAATTATCCGATTTTCATAAAAAAAAGGCTGTCGCTTACGAAAATATCGGAGATTATAAAAAAGCACTTGAACATAATCGCAAAGCAGAGGAGCTGCAGCAAGAAATTAAATTAGAAGAGAGCAAAAACAATATATTAGGGCTTGAGGCTAAATATCAATCCGAGCAAAGAGAGATAGAAATCAGAACACTCAATGCCGAAAAACAAGCACAAACCCTGAAAATCAGACAAAAAAACACATTGAATCTTGCCCTTTTTAGTATTATTTTGGTAACAGCAATCATTGGTTTTTTGCTTTACAAAAATTATAAAAACAAACAGAAAATACAGGCTCAAAAAATCATTGAGCTGGAAACCGAAAAACAGCTTTCCGCTACACAAGCCTTGCTTCAAGGACAGGAAGACGAACGCAGCCGAATGGCAAAAGAATTGCATGATGGCTTGGGAGGACTGTTAAGCGGTGTAAAACTTAACCTTAACAATATGCAGAAAAAAATAATAATCACAGAAGAAGACGGAGCTGCTTTTGAAAAGTCCGTTGTTTTGTTGGATAAATCTATTAGTGAGCTACGAAGAGTAGCCCATAACCTTATGCCTGAAAGCATTTTAAAGTTCGGACTTGACGGAGCTGTCAAAGAATACCTGCAAAGCATTGATAATGAAGATTTGAAAATTGTTTATCAATCCTATCACATCGAAAACGGACTGGGTAAACAATTGGATATTTCCGTTTACCGCATTGTACAAGAATTGGTAAATAATACCATTAAACATTCCGAAGCAACCGAAATTTTAGTTCAGATAAGAAAAGATGAGAATTTGATTATTGTTGATGTAGAAGATAACGGAAAAGGATTTGATTACCAACAAGAAAAGAAAGAAAGCGGAATGGGACTTGCCGGAATCAAATCACGAGTTAATTATTGGAAAGGAAGCCTGCATATCGAATCCAATAACAATTCAGGAACAGCTGTACATATAGAAATACCTGTTTGATATGAAAATATTGATGATAGAAGACCATAGAGTAGTAGCAGAAGGAATTTCTGCTATGCTCAATGAGGTAGAATATGTGGAAAGTGTCATACAAATGTCGGACGGACGTTCCGCTTTGGAGTTTATAGGGCAAAATCCTGATATTGACATTATTCTTCTTGATATTAATTTGCCCGATTGCAACGGAATCGAATTGTGTCTGACACTCAAACAACAAGCCCCTACTATCAGAATTATTGCTTTAAGTACTTACAACCAAGCGGGAATCATCAACAAAATGTTAGAGAACGGAGCCGATTCTTATTTGCTGAAAAACACAAGCTCGGAAGAACTTTTGGAAACTATTGATAAAGTTTCTTCAGGGAAAAAATTTCTCACTCCCGAAATCAAAAAAATATTGGACAACAACTCTTTAACCACTTACAAAACTCCTGTTTTTACTAAAAGAGAGAAAGAGGTTCTGGCTTTGATTGCAGAAGGGCTTACCAATCAGGAAATTGCCGATAAGTTATTCATCAGCCAATTAACGGTTATCAGTCATCGGAAAAGTCTTTTGGAAAAAACAGAATCGAAAAATACAGCACAATTGATTAAATACTGTTTTGAATTCGGGTTGTTATGATTAAAAGGTTTGGTATCAATTTTGAGTACTATTCTCAAAAAAATATTACTATGAAAAACATATTTCTTTTTTTATTTGTTCTTTTCTTGGGAACAAGCGTTCAGGCTCAAAGAGTTCAGTCAAGCAGTTATAGCACAATGTATTATATCAGTTCTGACGGAAAAATCCAAGACAGCAGCTACAGAACACTCGGTTATATTAATGATAGCAGAATTCAAGATAGTTCCTACAAAACCATAGGTTATGTTAAGGACGGAAAAATTCAGGATTCTTCGTACAGAACAGTCGGATATATCGACAAGGACGGAAAAGTTCAAGATAGTTCGTACCGCACTTTGGGATATATCGACAAAGACGGAAGAGTTCAGGACAGCAATTACAGAACTTTAGGTTACGCTTCGGGAGTGAAAAGGGAATGGGTAGCGGTTGTGTTTTTCTTTTTTCAGATGTAGATACAGACCTGACAGGTTTTAAAAACCTGTCAGGTCTGTATTTTTTATTACATTTGAAAATAATTTAATCCATTTTTATGGAAAACAATGCACAAAAATTAGACGAACTAATCAGAAGATTAGACGAACTATCTCGAAAACAGGATGTTTTTTCAAAAGAAATACAACATCTTCGCTCGGAAATTCAGATTTTAAAATCGGGAGAATCTGTTTCAGAAATAGAAGAAAAATCTGAAATTGCAGAGCCGACTACTCCTGTTGCAGAACCAAAAAATCAAATACAAAAACCAGTTATTCCTAAAAAGCCCAAACAACCTTCAGATTTAGAAAAAATAATTGGAGAGAGTTGGCTTAATAAAATCGGAATTTTAGGCATCATCATCGGAGTTACGATTCTCGGAAAATACTCGATTGACAACAATCTGATAAGTCCGCTTACAAGAATTATTTTAGGATATTTAGTCGGAATCGGATTGCTCGGCCTCGGAATAAAACTCAAAGAAAAATTCGAGAGTTACAGTGCTGTTTTAGTTAGTGGAGCAATGGCAATTTTCTATTTCATTACTTATTTCGCGTATGATTTTTACGGATTGATTCCGCAAATTATAGCTTTTACCTTAATGGTTATTTTCACCATTTTTACGGTTTTCGCTTCACTTCAATACAACCGTTCAGTTATTGCCCATATCGGGTTGGTCGGAGCTTATACCATTCCGTTTTTGCTTTCAAATGATTCTGGAAATGCAATGTTTTTATTCATTTATATTACCATTATCAATCTCGGAATTTTAGCTGTTTCGATTAAAAGATATTGGAAATCATTGTATTATGTAGCTTTTTCGTTTACGTGGCTGATTTTTGCTTTTTGGCTTGTGGCAGATTATTCAAAATTTGAAGACAAAGCTTTGGCTTTTGTATTTGCTACAATTTTCTTTTTGATGTTTTATGCAGTTGCAATTACCAACCGAATTATTCAGGAAAAAAGATTGGCAAAACGGGATATTATTCTGATTCTGTTCAATTCGTTTATCTATTTCGGGTTGGGTTACGGAATCCTAAATTCGGAAAATACAGGGCAATATCTCGGATTATTTACTTTGTTTAATGCGGTTATTCATTTTGCAGTCGGATATATTATTCGAAACAAAAAACTTGTAGATAAAACGCTATTTTACTTGGTTTTAGGATTGGTTTTCACTTTTATTACGATTGCTATTCCGATTCAGTTAGACGGAAATTGGGTTACTTTGCTTTGGATTGCACAGGCTGTATTGCTGTTTTGGATTGGAAGAACGAAAAACGTGGTTATGTACGAGAAAATTTCGTATATAATTATGTTTTTGACTTTCTTTAGCTTACTTCAAGATTGGACAAATTATCATTCGTTAATGGGAAGAATCAGGGTTTTGTTCAATGTTGTTTTTCTGACTTCGATTTTGGTAATGATTGGTTTCGGATATATTGTTTATCTGTCCAAGAAAAAGCAGTATTTTACGACTGAAAATCAGAACGGATTGACAATCGTAATGAATTATATTACTCCTGTTTTGTTGGGAATTGTGAGTTATTTTGCATTTAGTAATGAGATAATTCTTTTTTTTGGTAATTGGTTTATGGGCACAAATATTTTTGATAAAAATCAGGCAATATATAATTATAATATTTATTCATTTAGGTATTTATTTTTAATAGGATATTCGATTTTATTTTTCGGTATTTTATCTTTGTTTAATATCCGAAAAATTAAAAATAAAGTTCTCGGAATTGTAGCAATTATTTTTACTTTGATTTCGTTGTTTGTAGCTCAAACAGGAGGGTTGTATGTTTTGGGAGAACTTCGTGAGGCTTATATCGACAGAGATTTAAATGAATATTACAAAATCGGATTCGGATATGTTTTGATACGATATTTACTTTTCGCTTGTATAGCTTTTGGAATTTATACTTTGTTTAAATACATCAGACAGGAATTTATGAATCCACTCAACAAAAGCCTGAAATTCACAACTGAATTTGCAATGTATGTTTCAATTTTGTGGTTTTTGAGCAACGAACTAATCACTTGGCTCGATTTAGCTGGAAACAAAGGAGTTTTCAAACTCGGATTGAGTATTTTGTGGGGAATTTACGCTTTGGTTTTGATTTATTTAGGAATCTTCAAACGAAGAAAATATTTGAGAATCGGAGCAATTGTGCTGTTTGCCATTACACTTTTAAAGCTGTTGTTTTATGACATTTCAGGAATGAACACCCTTTCAAAAATTATTGTATTTATTAGTTTGGGAGTTTTATTATTGATTATTTCGTTTTTGTATAATAAGTTTAAAGACAAAATTTCGGAAGATGAAAAAGTTAGCTAAATACATTTTTTTAGGTTGTTTGATTGGATTTTCCGTAAACGGATTTTCCCAAGAGGGTTATTTGTACAAACGAAAAATCGAAGTTAAAAAAGATTCTCTAAATTGGAATTCTATTGAAATTCCCGATGAAATGTACGATAAAATAAAACCAAATTTATCGGATATTCGGATTTTTGGGTTTAAGGATAATGATACGATTGAAGTACGTTATACCATTCATAAAAATCCTGATTTTGAGTTTGATAGAAAACAGGAATTAAAAATAATCAATCAATCTGTTTCAGACGGCAAATATTATTTTACGATTCAGACTTCTAATAAAAATATAAATCAATTAGGCTTAAAATTCAGCAATAAAAATTTTGATTGGAAAGTGAATTTAGAAGGAAGTCATAATCAAAATCAATGGTTTACTATTTTGGAAGATTACAGAATTTTAGCTATTCATAATTCTGAAACAAATTATCGTTTTGAGGATTTGTTTTTTAGTGATTCAAAATATAAATATTACAGAATTTCGATAAGTTCTCAAGAACAACCAAATATTCAAAGTGTTCACTCAAATCATTACCAATCAAAAGACAGCCTTAAATTCAGAACGATTACTATTGATAAATTAACTACAAAAACAGATAAGAAAAATAAGATTACAACCATAGAATTTTCATTGGAAAAATCTTTGCCTGTTTATGCTGTTTCTGTAAATCCAAGTAAAATAATTGATTACAACAGAACTGTAACGGTAGAATATCTGCAAGACAGCACAAAAACCGAAAAAGGAATCATTAAGCATTATTCGTATTTTTCTTCGGGAGTTTTATCATCAGAACACAGTACAGAATTTGCTTTGTCAGGTAGAGATTTGAAATTTATCAAAGATTTTAAAATAACGATAAATAATAAAGATAATCAGCCTTTGGAAATACATTCCGTAGTATTGAAAACACTATATTTCAATATTCTTTTTTCGGTTGATGATTACGATTCGGATTACTATTTATATTATGGTAATCAAAATAGCTTTGCTCCGTCTTATGACGCTTATTATTTCAACAATGTAGAAAAAAATAATGTTTCTCTTTCAGAAGAAATCGCAATCCCTAAAAAAGAAGAAATTGTTCAAAAACCACTATTTGAAAACAAACTCTGGCTTTGGGGAATAATGATTCTGATAATCGGAATTTTGGGCTATTTCAGTTTGAAAATGATTTCTAAAAAAGAGCTTTAGTTTACAGTCGCAGTTTACACAACTGAAAACTGCGACTGCAAACTATTTAAGAATACATTTTAGCTCTTAACTCTTTGATTTTCGGGTCATCAAGATATTCATCAAAAGTCATATATCGGTCGATAACTCCGTTTGGAGTAAGTTCAACAACTCGGTTTGCTACGGTTTGAGCAAACTCGTGGTCGTGAGTGGTAAACAAAACCGTTCCTTTAAAGTTTTTAAGCGAATTATTGAATGCCGTAATCGACTCCAAATCCAGGTGGTTGGTAGGTTCATCAAGCATCAGTACGTTAGCACGAAGCATCATCATTCTCGAAATCATACAACGTACTTTTTCTCCTCCTGATAAAACAGTACATTTTTTCAGAGCTTCTTCTCCAGAGAAAATCATTTTCCCAAGGAAACCACGAACGTAAACCTCATCTCTTTCTTCTTCTGTTTTTGCCCATTGACGAAGCCAATCCACAAGATTCAAATCTCTGTCTTGGAAAAATTCACTGTTATCAGCAGGAAGATAGGATTGAATCGTTGTAATTCCCCATTCTGCTTTTCCCGAATCGGCTTTTAGCTTGTCGTTTAGGATTTCGTAGAAAGCAGATGTAGCACGGGAATCTTTCGAAAATAAAACGATTTTATCGCCTTTAGCTACGTTTAAATCAATGTTTTTGAACAATGTTTCTCCATCAACCGAAACAGATAATCCTTGCACGTTCAGGATTTGGTCTCCTGCTTCACGTTCTTGTTCAAAAATAATAGCAGGATAACGTCTTGAAGATGGTTTTATCTCGTTGATATTCAGCTTTTCAATCATTTTTTTACGGGAAGTAGCCTGTTTTGATTTAGCTACGTTAGCCGAAAATCGTCTGATAAATTCTTCGAGTTCTGCCTTTTTTTCCTCTGCTTTTTTGTTCTGTTGAGCTCTTTGTTTGGCTGCTAATTGTGAAGATTCGTACCAAAACGTATAGTTTCCTGAATAGTGGTTTATTTTCCCGAAATCAATATCCGAAACGTGGGTACAAACCGCATCAAGAAAGTGTCTGTCGTGCGAAACAACCAAAACCGTATTTTCGTAATTAGCCAAGAAATTTTCTAACCAACCAATGGTTTCAAAGTCCAAATCGTTGGTAGGCTCATCCATAATCAACACATCCGGATTTCCAAAAAGAGCTTGAGCCAATAACACACGAACTTTCATTTTCCCTTCCATTTCACTCATCAAAGTATAATGAAAATCTTCTGAAATTCCGAGATTTGACAAAAGTGTGGCTGCATCCGATTCGGCATTCCAACCGTTCATTTCATCGAATTTTATCTGAAGTTCTCCGATTCTTTCTGCATTTTCGTCCGTATAGTCAAGATAAAGAGCGTCCATTTCGCTTTTGATAGCAGACAGCTCTTCGTTTCCCATAATTACGGTTTCCAGAACGGTATGCTCGTCAAACATATTGTGATTCTGATTCAGAACAGACATACGTTTTCCGGGTTCAAGATGAACTCTTCCCGAAGTAGGGTCGATTTCTCCTGAAAGAATTTTCAGAAAAGTAGATTTTCCTGCTCCGTTTGCTCCGATGATTCCGTAGCAGTTCCCTTGAGTAAATACGGTGTTTACTTCGTCAAAAAGTACACGTTTCCCGAACTGAACCGATAGATTTGATACTGATAACATTATATAGTTTTTTTCTTTTGAATTTTGAGAGTGCAAAGATACTCAATATAAATGGCAATAGCAATGTCAAAAATCAATAACCGACAATCAATTAAACATACCTTATAAACCTCCAAAAACTTCTTTTTTTCAGATAGTTGCGGTTTTTTTCGTTTTGGTAAGCTTCTCTTTCGAATGAAATATTCCTGTAAGCTGCTTTTTTGTCTTTATATTGGATAATTCGGACTAAATATTCGATTCCGTACCACACATAAAACGGAAGAATAAGCAGTTCGATTTGTTGTCTTAAATGGATTTTTTCGTGGGTTATAAAAACGGAGTTGTCTTTATCTTTCGGATTTTTCAGAAAAATAAAAGGGTAGAGGGCAACTCCCATAAATCCTTTCGGAACAAATATTTTGGAGACAAGAATCATCATGCAAATTTATGTTATTTATGTATAAATTCGCACAATTCCGTATCTTTACAGAAATAAAAAATGTATATGAAGCGTAGTCTTTATAAGTTTATATTCTTCCGATTAATGAAATGGAAAATTGTAGGTACAATTAAGGAAGAAACCAAAAAATGTATATTGCTTGTCGTTCCTCATACGAGTTGGCACGACTTCTATATTGGTGTATTTACGAGGGGAATTATCGGAAAAGAAATGAATTTTGTAGCCAAAAAAGAATTGTTCATCTTTCCTTTTGGATATTATTTTAGGTGGATGGGAGGTGCACCACTCAATCGAGGGCAAAACGAAAACAAAGTCGAAGCTATTGCCAAAATAGTTGACCAAAAAGAAGAATTTCGCTTGGCCATTGCTCCCGAAGGAACTCGAAAAAAAGTTGCTCATTGGAAAACAGGTTTTTATTATATTGCCAAAACAGCTAATATTCCTGTAGTTCCCGTAGCTTTTGCTTGGAAAAATAAAGAAGTAAAAATAGGAGAGCCTTATTGGGTAACTGATGACATCAATCGAGATATTTCAACCCTCGAAAAGCACTTTAAAGGAGTGGTTGGTAAAGTACCCGAATATAGCTATAAATAATTCATAATTTAATAAAAAATGTCAAAAATAATCGGTCTTACGGGAGGAATCGGTAGTGGAAAATCTACCATAGCAAAGTTCTTTTCAGAGCTTGGGACTCCTGTGTATATTGCGGATTCAGAAGCGAAAAAAATTATGGATTATCCTGAAACTATTCGGGAAGTTCAGGCTATTTTTGACGAAAATGTAATTGATAAAAACCAAAAATTAGACCGCAAAAAAATAGCTTCAATCGTTTTTAATAATCCCGAAAAATTAAAAGAACTCAATACGGTTATCCACCCGAAAGTAAACGAAGATTTTAAAAATTGGTTGGAACAATACAAAGCATACACTTATATTATTAAAGAGGTAGCTATTATTTTTGAAACCCAATCCGAAAAGCAATTTGACAAAATCATTTTGGTTACTGCACCCGAAAAACTCCGTATCGAAAGAGTGATAAAACGAGATAATGTTTCTGAAAAGGAAGTTCTCGAACGAATGAAAAACCAACTTTCCGATACAGAAAAAATCGCAAAAAGCGATTTTGTTATCACAAATATTGATTTAAAATCCTCAAAAAAAGAAGTTAAAAAGCTCCATAAACTATTAATTTCATCACAATAATAGCTTTTACTGTTAATTTTTGGTTAATGTGATCAAGTGTTAAATGTTAAAATTATATATTTGTAGTGATGAATAAAGTATTGTTTCGCACCCTTGTTGTGCTTATGTCTTTGGCTTTGATTGGGATTACTTTGGTTCAGGTTTACTGGATTAAATCTTCATTAGAACAAAGCGAAGAACAATTTAAATATCAGGTAAAACAAGTAATAGCAAGTGTTTCGGACAGGTTGGAACAGAACGAAATGAATGCTTTTTACAGTCAGTACAACAAATTGAAAGATAGCATTGGAAGACCTGTTAATGAGCAGGATATGATTGCTTTCAAAGCTGTTCAGACAGACATCAGCACAAAAGAAACCATTTTATTTTCTAATACGATTACATCACACGATTATAACATAAATCTTTCGTTCTTTGATATAAATGCCGATTCAATTCCTGTCAGAAGCTATACGACAAAGTCAAGAGCAGAAATTTACAGAGGTAATCAACTGAAAGACAATCAATCTGTTTCTTCGGGTATCACTCCCGATGAAGTTATCGAATTTGAAGGAGAATCAAATGCTCTGAAAAGAGCTCAATTTGAGATTTCACTCAAAAATTTAGCCACTTTACTACCGATTCAAAGTAGAATTTCGGTTGATGAAACAAAAAAACTACTTGAAGAACAGTTCAATAATTACGGAATAAATACTCCGTTTGAATTTGCTGTTTACAGCAATGGGTTGGCAACAAAAGTGAAGTCAGATAGATTTCGTTTTGACAAAGAATCGACTTTTTCGATTCCTGTTTTTGACCAATATGACGACACGAGAAATCAAGTAGAGCTTTTGGTAAGTTTTCCACAAAAGGAAAAATACTTATTCTCGGACGTTATCGGGATTACGGTTTTGAGCTTGATTTTTACACTTATTATTATTATCGCTTATGTCAGTGCTTTGAATCAATACATTAAGCAACGGAAAATATCCGAAATCAAAACCGATTTTATCAACAATATGACTCACGAGTTCAAAACTCCGATTGCTACAATAAATTTGGCTTTAGATGCGATTAAAAACCCGAAAGTTCGGGAAGATTTAGAACGTTCGGACAGGTATTTACAAATGATTCGGGAAGAAAACAAGCGTATGCACGCACAGGTTGAAAATGTTCTTCGGATTTCAAAACTCGAAAAACGGGAAGTCGAAATCGAAAAAGACCCTGAAGATGTTGTGGATTTTGTGAATAATGCCATCGATCATGTCCGCTTAATTGTGGAAAGTCGAAACGGAACAATTACCCAACATTTCAAGGCTACCCGAACAACCGTTCTTTTGAATGATGTTCATTTTACGAGTGCTTTGGTAAATATTTTGGACAATGCGATTAAATATTCGCCTGACGCTCCGGTTATTGATGTTTATACCGAAAACATAAAAGATTTTATTCTGATTAAGATTCAAGACAAAGGACAGGGAATGAGCAAAGCAGTGCAAAAGCGTGTTTTTGAGAAATTTTATCGGGAACATACAGGAGATGTACACAACGTAAAAGGTCACGGATTAGGACTTTCTTACGTAAAAAATATTATAGAGGACCATAATGGTCAGATTTTTGTAGAGAGTGATAAAGGAAAAGGCAGTACCTTTATAATAAAATTGCCGTTAATAAATTAATTTAATTAAAAACATACTAAATAATTATGAAAACAAATAAAAAAATACTTTTAGTCGAAGATGACGCGAACTTCGGGGCAATCTTAAGAGATTATTTGGCATTAAACGATTTTGATGTAACTCTTGCCAAAAACGGTATGGAGGGCTTGGAAAAATTCAAAAAAGACACATTTGATTTGTGTATTTTGGATGTGATGATGCCTTACAAAGATGGATATACATTAGCAAAAGAAATCCGTGAGAAGAACAAAGAAGTGCCTATTATTTTCTTGACTGCAAAAACAATGAAAGAAGATGTTTTGAAAGGATATAAAGTAGGGGCAGACGATTATCTGAACAAGCCTTTTGATTCGGAAGTTCTTTTGGTAAAAATCAATGCGATTATCCAAAGAAAAGCACAGGAAACAAGTAAATTGGATAGTGCTAAATTTGAGTTCCAAATCGGAGATTTCCATTTGAATTCAAAACTTCGTTTTTTGACTTACAAAAATGAAGAACCTATCAAACTTTCTCCGAAAGAATGTGAATTATTGAAAATGCTGGCACTTCACGAAAACGACTTAATGCCTCGTGAATTGGCTCTTACCAAAATATGGAGAGATGATAATTATTTCACTTCTCGTAGTATGGACGTTTATATTGCTAAACTTCGTAAATACCTAAAACCCGATCCGAATGTGGAAATTATAAACATTCATGGGGAAGGTTTCCGTCTGGCTATTAAAAAGAAGTGATAGAAAAAAACCTGTAATATCAAATTACAGGTTTTTTTATAGTAAAAAACTATTGTTCAGTCGAGTACAATATCTCTTGGCTGACTATTTCCTCTTGTACTTTTCTTTGGTTTTCTTTTTGATTTTCTTGAATTCCATTATCCGATTACTGCAAAAACACAAATGGTATAGAATATATGTTGGATATATATAAATAAAAAAGGCTGTCTGAAAAATTCAGACAGCCATTCTCTATTAGATGAAAAAAATTACTTCACTTCTTCATAATCAACATCTTGAGTTGAATCTCCTGCATTTTGAGCTTGAGGCTCAGCTTGCTGGGTTTGACTATCAGCTTGAGCTTTGTACAATTCTTCCGAAGCATTTTTCCAAGCCTCATTGATTTTGTCAAGTGCAGGTTGAATCGTATCAATATCTCTTGTTTCATAAGCCTTTTTTAACTCTTCCAAAGCAGATTCGATAGCTGCTTTGTTGTCAGCAGAAAGTTTATCTCCGAATTCTTTCAGTTGTTTTTCCGTTTGGAAAATCATTCCGTCTGCTTCGTTGATTTTATCTGCTGTTTCTTTCGCTTTTTTGTCAGCCTCTGCATTTATTTCGGCTTCTTTTCTCATTCTTTCGATTTCTTCCGGAGTAAGTCCTGAAGAGGCTTCGATTCTGATGTCGTGCGATTTTCCTGTTCCTTTATCGGTAGCAGAAACTTTGATGATTCCGTTAGCATCAATATCAAAAGTTACTTCGATTTGAGGCACTCCTCTCGGAGCAGGTGGAATTCCGTCCAAATGGAAACGTCCAATTGTTTTGTTATCGTTTGCCATTGGTCTTTCACCTTGCAAAACGTGAATTTCCACACTTGGTTGATTATCTACTGCAGTTGAGAAAACCTGCGATTTTTTGGTCGGAATAGTGGTATTTGACTCAATAAGTTTGGTCATTACACTTCCCATAGTTTCGATTCCCAAAGAAAGCGGAGTTACGTCCAAAAGCAATACGTCTTTTACATCTCCTGATAAAACTCCTCCTTGAATAGCAGCTCCGATAGCCACAACCTCATCAGGATTAACTCCTTTTGATGGTTTTTTACCAAAGAATTTTTCAACTTCTTCTTGAATTTTAGGAATACGGGTTGAACCTCCAACCAAAATTACTTCATCAATATCCGATTTTGAAATTCCTGCATCTTTCAGAGCTTTTTCACAAGGCAACATCGAACGTCTTACCAAATCATCAGATAATTGTTCAAATTTAGCACGAGTTAATGTTTTAACCAAGTGTTGAGGACCTGCTGCAGTTGCAGTGATATAAGGCAAATTGATTTCCGTTTGCGTTGCAGACGAAAGTTCGATTTTAGCCTTTTCGGCAGCTTCTTTCAATCTTTGTAAAGCCATTGGGTCTTTTTTCAAATCAACTCCTTGCTCTGATTGGAATTCGTTTGCCAACCAATCAATAATTACTTGGTCAAAATCATCTCCTCCCAAATGTGTATCTCCATTGGTAGAAAGTACTTCAAAAACTCCGTCTCCTAATTCAAGGATAGAAACGTCAAATGTTCCTCCTCCCAAATCATAAACAACGATTTTTTGGTCTTTTCCTGCTTTGTCCAATCCGTAAGCCAATGCAGCAGCAGTTGGTTCGTTGATGATTCTACGAACAGTAAGTCCTGCAATTTCTCCTGCTTCTTTGGTTGCTTGTCTTTGAGCATCATTAAAGTAAGCAGGAACGGTAATAACAGCTTCGGTTACAGATTGTCCTAAATAATCTTCTGCTGTTTTCTTCATTTTCTGAAGTGTCATAGCAGATAATTCCTGTGGTGTATAAAGTCGTCCGTCAATATCAACACGAGGTGTATCGTTATCTCCTTTTACTACTTTATAAGGTACAGTTCCTGATTCTTTTGAGCTTTCAGAGAATTTATTTCCCATAAAACGCTTAATAGAAGCAATAGTTTTTGTCGGATTGGTTACAGCCTGACGTTTTGCAGGGTCTCCAACCTTAATTTCTCCACCTTCAACAAATGCAATTACTGAGGGTGTTGTTCTTTTTCCTTCTGCATTAGGAATTACAACCGGTTCGTTACCTTCCATTACAGAAACACACGAGTTGGTTGTTCCTAAATCGATTCCGATTATTTTACTCATAGTTTTATAATTTTCTTTTTTTAATTAGTTTTCATTTCACTTTTTCAGCTTGACCACTATTAGTCAATCATTGTGCCATCGAGAAAATCTAACTAAAATGTCATAATTCAGAAAAAAATATGTCTAAAATGTCCGAAAAGCAAATTTTATCTTTTTTGAATACTGACAAAATGTCTTTTTTTTTGCTTTTTTCCACAAAAAAAATACCTTTGTAAATCTTGTCTTTTGATGTATGGAAAAATTAAAACAACGTTGGGGTATTACCTCAAACTTTCAACTTACAATTATCTTTATCGTGTTTGCTATAACAGGCTCTGCATCAGCTTATTTATCAAAACCTTTTACGAATTGGCTCGGAATTACCAAAGAAATGCTCGGGTTCTGGTATGTTCCCGTACGACTTATTGCCATTTTTCCGATTTATCAGGTTTTGCTGGTTGTCATCGGTTTTCTTTTCGGACAATTCAAATTTTTTTGGTGGTTCGAGAAAAAGATGCTCAAAGCAATGGGACTTGGGTTTCTGTTTAAGAAAGAGTAAACAGTGGTCAGTGCTCAGTAAGTAAACCGACAACTGACAACCATTAACCTTAACCAATAACTTCATAAATGAAAAAAATACTCAAAATATTCCCGATAGCAGCCTTATTTATAACTTCCGTTTTATACGGATTAAACTTACTGATTGACATTCCCGAAAACGTTTTGTTTTGGGCAAGGGTTTTGGCTATTGTCGGAATCGTGGTTTATGCAATCCGTAGGAAAGATTTAACCACATGGATCTTGACCAGTATTGTAATCGGAGTTTTTTTAGGGTATGATTTTCCTGATGTTGCCATTGCAATGAAACCTTTAAGTCAAGGGTTTATCAAACTCGTAAAAACCATTGTAGGGCCTATTTTGTTTGCTACTTTGGTTTATGGAATTGCAGGACATTCTGATTTGAAACAAGTCGGAAGAATGGCTTGGAAAAGTTTGCTTTACTTTTATTGTGCAACAACTTTAGCTTTATTTATCGGGCTGGCAGCTATTAATATCACCAAAGCAGGTGTAGGAATTGATATGAGTCAAATTCCTCACGAAGACTTACCCCAAACTACTGTAGTAAGTACTGATGCACCTTTGCTTGAAGATCTTCCCGAAAATGTGCATTGGCTTTTCAAAACTTTAGCATTTTTTAGAGATATTTTCCCCGAAAATATTGTGAAATCTATTTATGAAAATCAAGTTTTGCAGATTGTAGTTTTCTCGGTTATTTTCGGAATCGGATTGGCAATGGTCGAAGAAAAAAAACGAAAACCACTCGTTGATTTTACCGAAAGCCTGTCAGAGGCTATGTTTAAATTCACCAATATAATTATGTATTTTGCTCCGTTTGGGGTCGGAGCAGCCATGGCATATACCGTGGGGCACATGGGAATCGACATTCTCAAATACCTGTTTATGCTTTTACTGACACTATATTTGGCTCTGATTGCTTTTATATTATTAGTATTACTCCCGATTGCTTTGTATTGGAAAATTCCGATAAAAAAATTCATAAATGCCATTAAAGAGCCTGTTTCCATTGCTTTTGCCACAACGAGTTCTGATGCAGCACTTCCAAAAGTAATGAGTAATATGGAAGCTTTTGGAGTTCCGAGAAAAATCGTTTCGTTTGTTGTCCCGACCGGATATAGTTTCAATCTGGACGGAACCACACTGTATTTATCATTAGCCTCGATTTTCGTAGCTCAAGCAGCCGGAATGAATTTATCTATAGGAGAACAATTTCTGATTTGTTTCACACTTATGGTAACCAGCAAAGGAGTGGCTGCTATTCCAAGAGCTTCACTTATCATTCTGATTGCAACTGCTGACCAATTCGGACTTCCGACTTTTATTATTGCAGCTATTTTAGGAATTGACGAACTGATGGATATGGGACGAACCTCGGTAAACGTAATCGGGAATTGTCTGGCATCAGTCGTAATTGCTAAATGGGAAGGCGAATTTGATGATGATAAAGCACTTGGAATTGTCAATAGTAATAACAATAGTGATGACAATTTCAATTAAAAAATGTAATTCATAATTTGAAATGAAAATACTTCCTTTTAAAGCTGCACTTCCGACCAAAGATAAAGTTGCTTTGGTAACTTCTCGGGCTTACGAAGACTATTCTGTAGCCGAACTGGCCTCTCAGTTAGACTATAATCCGTATTCGTTTTTACATGTAGTGAATCCGTTTTATTTGAATCAACAAAAAGTCGATAACGAAAAGAGATTACGTCAGGTAAACAGCAAATACAAAGAATACAAAATCGAAAAAATCCTCCAAAAAGAAACTTCCGAAGCGTTTTATCTTCATAAAATCGTAACCAAAACCAATACTTTTGTAGGAATTATCGGAGGGCTTTTGGTTGAAGAATACAAAGAAAATAAAATCAAAAAACACGAAGATACATTCGGTTATCGTGTGGATTTGTTCAAAGATTATATGAAATATGCAGGTTTTTATACTGAACCTGTTTTGATGACCTATCCCGATTCGGAGGAATTGAATTTTTGGATAAAAAAGCAAAAAAATAAACGTCCTCATTTCGAATTTGCCACCAATAAAAAAGAAATTCATTATTTGTGGAAAATTGATAATGATAACGATATACAATTCATTCAGCAAACTTTTGCAGCAATGGATTGTTTATACATCGCTGACGGACATCATCGTACCGAATCGGCTACAAAACTTCACGAAGAAACCGGTAAAAACCCGTTTTTCATGAGTTATCTCATAGCTGAAAGCAGCCTGAAAATCAACGAATATAATCGGGTGATTAAAGATTTGAACCAACATTCCAAAAAGGAATTTCTACAACTTTTGAAACAACATTTTTCTGTCGAAAACAAAGGACAAACCCTTTATACTCCACAGGAAAAATTCTCTTTCGGAATGTATCTTGACGGAGATTTTTACAAATTGCAACTCAAAGCAAATAAAATCAATACAACCGATGTTTTACAGAGTTTGAACACTCAAATTTTGTATGATTTTGTGTTACATCCTATTTTGGGAATCGGAGATTTGCGAACCGACCAACGCATCGAATATCTATCTGGAAAACAATCGGTTACAGAACTCAAAAACAAAGTCGATAACGAAGAGTTTGAAGTGGCTTTTTTGATGTACAAAACCAACATTTCCGAAATTAAACAAATAGCTGATTTAGGATTGATTATGCCTCCGAAAAGTACTTATATCGAACCAAAATTCAGAGTTGGATTAACCATTTTTGAAACGGAATAATTCTTTTTTGTCTTTAATTTTTTAACATTGCAACTAATAAATTACCTTTGTAAAAAAGATAAATTCAATGGAAAAAATATTCAATAATACAGCAATTGCTTTTACCTTAAAAAGCAATAAAGAACTCAAAAGAGCCAAATTTTTATTTGAATTAATTGCCAATCCGACAATGGTCAAAATCGGGACAAAACTCACTTATTTAGCTTTAAATTTCAGATTACCCGTCAAAGGACTTATCAGAAGTATGGTTTTTGACCATTTTTGTGGAGGAGAATCCGAAGAAGAATGTCTGAAAGTAGTAAATAATATGCACTCAAAAGGTGTGTCGTCTGTTTTGGACTATTCGGCAGAAGGAAAAGAAGCAGAATCAGAATTTGATAAGGCTGTTCGGATTACTCTAAACACCATTGAATACGCAAAAAATAATGCAGGAATTCCGATAGTGGTTTTTAAACCGACAGGATTCGGAAGATTTGAATTATACGAAAAAGTCGGAGCAAAAAATCCCTTGACCGAAACGGAACAAAAAGAATGGGAGAGGGTAGTGGCTCGTTATGACAAGGTTTGCAAAACATCATACGAAAACAATATTATCATTCTGATTGATGCAGAACATTCGTGGATGCAGGATTCGGCTGATGATTTGATTGAAGAAATGATGACGAAATACAACAAAGAAAAAGCAATTGTATTCGGTACGTTACAGATGTATCGTTGGGACAGAATGGATTATCTGAAATCTCTGCACGAAAGAGCCAAACAAAAAGGATTTCATATCGGAATGAAAATCGTAAGAGGAGCTTATATGGAAATTGAGGCAGAAAGAGCCAAAGAAAAAGGGTACAAAAATCCGATTTGTGAAAGCAAGGAAGCCACGGATATTAACTACGATAATGCTGTTGAATATATGATGAACAATATTGATACAATGGCAGTTTTTGCAGGAACACACAACGAAGAAAGCTCTTATAAACTAATGAAATTAACAGAAGAAAAAGGACTTTCTCATACTGATAGACGAATTTGGTTCGGACAACTTTACGGAATGAGTGATAACATCAGCTTTAATTTGGGTAACAAAGGTTATAATGTGGCTAAATATCTTCCGTTCGGACCTGTTAAAGATGTAATGCCTTACCTTATCCGAAGAGCAGAAGAAAATACTTCCGTAGCCGGACAAACAGGTAGAGAGCTGAATCTTATCAATATGGAACTTAAAAGAAGGAAGTTGTAATTGTCTGAAATTATATAAAAAACTGAAAAACGAACTGTCATTGCGAGGAGGCACGACAAAGCAATCTCATTTTTTAGATTGCGACGTCATTCCGCAGAGCCTGTCTTGAGCTTGTCGAAAGGCTACATTCCTTGCAATACTAACAGCTTATACAGAATAGATTGTATCATAAAAAAAAGGCTGTATCAAAATTTTGATACAGCCTTTTTTTAATATTCGCATTATTCGTTATTTAAAACTTCACTCCAAATTTTGCAGCTTCTGCTTTAGCTCCCGGAATTTGTTTTTGAATATTGGAAATACGAGTTGTGTTGGAAGGGTGGGTACTCATCCATTCTAAAGTTTCAGCTCCTCCCGAATTTGCAGCCATACGTTGCCAAAACGGAACAGCATTATCAGGATTATAACCTGCAATAGCCATAAGTCGTAGTCCTAATTCGTCTGCTTCTGTTTCATTACTTCTACTGAAGGGTAGCGTAACTCCGAATTGAGTTCCTCCCGAATAAGCAATAGCAACTGCTTGTTGAAATGTAGCGGATTTGTTAGCTGTTGCAGCTCCTAAAACCTGTCCTCCAAGTTCGGTAGCCATTGCAGTTTGCATTCTGCTTCTTCCGTGATTCAAAAGTGCGTGAGCCACTTCGTGTCCCATAACTACTGCAATTCCTGCATCGTCCTGACAAATAGGGAGAATTCCGGTATAAAAAACGATTTTTCCTCCGGGCATACACCACGCATTTACAGAAGCATCATCAACCAAATTGTATTCCCACGAATATCCGTCAAGATAGCTTTCATTACCAACGGATTTCAAGTATGTTTCGGCTGCTTTTTTGATTTTTTCTCCAACAGTTTTTATGCGATTTGCATCGGTTGTTCCCGTAATTACTTTGTTTTCGTTCAGAAAAGCACTGTAAGACTGGAATGAAGAAGCAAAAATCTCACTATTTCCAATTAAATTAAGTTCATTCTTTCCCGTAAACGGATTGGTAGCACAAGCATATACTACAACAACAAGTAAAGCTAATAAAAGTTTTGTTTTTGTGTTCATTTTTGTTTTTTGTTTAAGGTTTAAAGTTTTGTTTCAGGTTAATAGTCTTAATACTCTCGTCTTACTACTTTAAATATTCCAATACATTGGTTTCAATTCGTTTTTCGATATGGGTTACATCTGCTTTAACGAATTTTTCTCCCAGAATATTTTCGTAAAGTTCAATATATCTTTCTGAAACGGAATTTACGTAATCTTCTGTCATTTCAGGAATCTGTTGCCCTTCTTTTCCTTGAAACCCGTTTGAAATCAGCCATTGACGAACAAACTCCTTTGATAACTGCTTTTGTATTTCTCCTTTTTGTTGTCTTTCTTCGTATCCGTCTGCATAAAAATATCTCGAAGAATCGGGAGTATGGATTTCGTCAATCAAAACGATTTTTCCGTCTTTGGTTTTTCCGAATTCGTACTTCGTATCAACCAAAATCAGTCCTTTACTCTTTGCAATTTCCGTACCTCTCTCAAACAAAACACGGGTATATTTTTCCAAAATTAAATAATCTTGTTCAGATACGATTCCTCTGCTCAAAATTTCTTCTCTCGAAATATCCTCATCGTGTTCTCCGTTGTCCGCTTTTGTGGAAGGAGTGATGATAGGTTGTGGAAATTTATCGTTTTCTTTCATTCCTTCAGGAAGTGAAACTCCGCAAAGAACTCTTTTTCCCAAAGCATATTCACGAGCTGAATGTCCTGAAAGATAACCACGAATAACCATTTCGACTTTGAATGGCTCACACAAATGACCCACAGCCACATTCGGGTCAGGAGTAGCAATAAGCCAATTCGGAACAATATCTTCAGTCAGTTGCATAAATTTGGTTGCAATCTGATTCAAGATTTGCCCTTTATACGGAATTCCTTTGGGTAAAACCACATCAAAAGCGGAAATTCTGTCCGTTGCAATCATTACCAAAAGCTCGTCATTGATGTTGTAAACTTCTCTTACTTTTCCTCTGTAAACCGATTTTTGGTTAGGAAAGTTAAAGTCGGTTGTAGTTAGTGTGTTCATTTATATTTGTTTCAGGTTTAAAGTTTCAGGTTACAAAGTTATGAAGTTATGGAGTTATAAAGGTTATAAAGATTAAAAAACTAACTCCCCAATTCCCTAATTTTCTAATTCCCAATTTTAGGGGCTTTCATAAAATCAGTAATCAAGTAAGTAATGAGTTTTCCTATGAGGTTCGGATTTTTTTCGTCTGACAAATCGGGAGCTCCTTCACAAATATGCAGGTATGAAACCTTTGAATCCGAAGCGAAAAAATGCAGAAACTTACGTAGTTTTTCAACCGAAAATCCGCTTAATGTCATTGCACTGCTTGGCAAGTTTTCAACCGAATCCAAATCAATTTCGATTCCGAAATCGGTATCCGAAATAAAGTCTAAAGCAACTTCTAATTCTTCCGAAAAATATTTTTCTTTGCGAACACACATTTGCTCATAAGTGTTGTATCGCACTTTTCCGTCCGTTTCTTTTATTTTCTTTAGAACTCCTTTTGAGGTATAATTCTCGTGTATTCCGAAAATAAAATATTTGTTTAAAAAACCCTCTTCAAAAGCATACGAAAAACCATTTCCCGAATGTCTGCCCTCTAAAGCCCGGAAATCGGTATGTGCATCAAAATTTATTGAATTTATCGGACGTGCTTTTGCAAGTGCTGTCCCTTTGATGATTCCGTAGGAATTGTTGTGCCCTCCTCCGATGACAATCGGAATTTTTTCGTTTTTGACAATAATCGAAATCAAATGCGAAACTTCCTTGTCGATTTGGCTTACCAAATCCCGCAATTCTTTAAGTTCATCTTTGTTATCGGGATTCAGATTTTTGGCTTTTTCCTGATATATTGTCGTATCAAGTTGCCCTAAAGCAATCAGATTATAGCCTTTTGCAAATTGATTATGCTGAATATTGACAAGGGATTTTATAGTGTTTTCGTAAGCGGAAGCTGTTCCTGTTCTCCCGAAATTAGCTTTTACTCCGACATCTTCCGAAATCCCGAAAAGGACAAATTTTGCCTCGGAATTTTGTAAAAAAACATCAACAGAAACCTCATCAGGAACGGTTACTATTCGTTCTCCGAATTTAGTTTCTCCCTTGCGAAAACCTATTATTTCGTGAAGTTTTTCTTTTGTCAGCCGAATCAGATTTTCCATAAATTATTCGATACAATGAAAATTATCAATAAATATTCTTTCCGGATTAGAAGTAACTTCCAAGTTTTTGGAAATCAATTCTTTTTCCATTACGTAGCTGTCTTTTTCTCCCGTAGCGAAGCGAATTTGCAGAATCGCAACAGGGAATTTCTTTAAATCCTCAAAGTCATCTTTCATAAAAAAGAACGAAGTATTCAACACCCTGATATTACTTTTGTTCTCCAAATCGGGGATTCTTGTCGAACAAATACTGTTGTCAATATGGATTAGTGTATAGATTTTTCCATTGGTAAGTTGCAGGTACATACGGGTATTTTTGTCGAAACATTCGGTTTCGATAAAGCTGTCGCTTTTCTGAACTTTCTGATAGTTCAACATTATATAACCTCCGTCATTCAAGAGCGAAATAAAGGCATAACTGGATTTTTTTCCGAATTCCTTTTCGTAAATCAGATGATTTTTGGTTTCTCTGAAATCAATGCTGTCATTTTTTACTTCAAAATCAAATTCACAAGGTTTTTGAGCAAAAGCAAATACGGAAACAAAGAAAAAAGCTATTAAAACTACGAATTTATGCGAATTATTACGAATCATACGAATTAAATTAAGCGGATAAAATCTGTGTAGATTTGTGTGTAAAAATCAAGGTTTTAAATTTTGTTGCAAATTAAAACAATTTTCTCGTTTTTTATATCGGTTGTGAAAAAACAATACAAATTTCCTCCGTCTGCTATTTTCCATTTCTGTCGGATTTGAGCTACTGTTTCAGGGAAATTGCGGGTTGTGATATTAGCTTTTTTGTTTTGTAAAAAGGCTTTCATTTCCTGTTTTTTGTAAGGAATAATTTGTTTTATTTCAAAACGCCTTCCTACAAAATCAATCAATTCCTTTGAAGTAAAAAG
Source organism: uncultured Flavobacteriaceae bacterium (assembly GCA_934675205.1). Lineage (GTDB taxonomy): Bacteria > Bacteroidota > Bacteroidia > Flavobacteriales > Flavobacteriaceae > Flavobacterium. The sequence continues at coordinate 548,306 of CAKUPQ010000002.1, forward strand.
ATGAGAATGTTTATGTAATTTGTTTATTTTAAACGAATTACTAACGTGGTCAAAACCTTGTGATTTCATTACAGACGCATTCGGTTCGTACAGGTATTTTTGAGGTTCGGAATACGTAGCAAAAACTTCATCATCTAAAACAAAATCAAATTTTTCGGTTTTTGAAGAAGTTATATTTACGGTTTTGATATTGATATTGTCATTGAAATTGCTATTGATTTCAAAAAGTAATTCCTTTACTTCATTCTCTAAAGAAACGATATGAATGTTTTTGATGAATTTCAGTTCCGAAAGTCCAACCGAAATATCATAAACAGGGGAGGTTTTAATCAGAATTTTATCCGAATAATTCAGGTATTCTTCTATTAAAACCGTTACATCAGGAAGGCAATCTTTAAGCAGAAAAACCTTGCCTTTTGTGTCATTTCTCCTTGATGGGTCAATATAAACCCAATCGAATTTTTGATTTAATTCTTTCAGAACTTCCAATCCGTCTTTCGGAAAACACTGAATATTTTTTGCTTTTAATTCTGTGAAATTATGTTTTACGATTTCTGATAATTCAGGATTGATTTCACAATGAATAACTTTTTCAAAAATCTTTGAAAAATAATAACAATCCACTCCGAAACCTCCCGTAAGGTCAATGATATTGTTTCCTGAAACAAGTTCGGATTTATATTTTGCTGTTTTCTCGGACGAAGTTTGTTCAATCGAAATTTTGTTTGGAAAAATAATGTTTTCAGAATTGAACCAAGTCGAAAGTTTGGATTTTGCTTTCGATTTTGCTTCGATTTGGTTTAAAATAGTTTTATAATCAATATCATTAAACGGATTTTTTTGCAGGCTTAATTTCTGAATATCCTGATTGATATTCTTATTTATAAAGTCCTGAATGTCCTGATTGAGTAAGCTTTTCATAGAAAAGCGAAAGTACAAAAGTATCCTTATAATTTTCAATGTTAATAAAATAATTTAAATAAAGTGTAAAAATATTCTTTTATATATTTAAAAAGTTTACTTTTGTACTATAATAAAATTTAAATAAAATGAATTATTCATTGGTCAAAGATGTAATTTCTTTATTGCAAGAGTTTGAAAAACAGAACCGAAACGAGGTTTATACTGCTGATATGAGTGGTTTTGAACATTGGTTTTTTGAGCAAAAAATTAAACCGAAAATGCTTGTCCAAGAACCTGATTGGGAAGGAAAGGAAAACGGAAGAAGCCCTGAAAGTGTTATCAATACGCTTATCGTTCATCTGAACCGTTATGCTAAAACCTATTCTAAATCGGCTATTTACGGTTCGGATTTTTCGACTCAAGAAGAATTTATTTACCTGATAAACCTGAAAGCCTTTGGAGCAATGACCAAAATGGAACTCATCAAAAAGAACATTCAGGAAAAACCTGTCGGAATTCAGATTATCAACCGTTTGATAAAACAAGGTTGGGCAGAACAAACCGATTCCGAGATTGATAAACGAAGTAAAGTCGTTCGGATTACTCAAAAAGGATTGGAAGCATTGGAGAATCAGATGCAAAAAATCCGTCAGGCAACCCAAATCGTAACAGGAGATTTAACCTATTCCGAAAAAATGGAGCTTATAACCCTGCTGAATAAATTGGACAGATTCCATCACCCGATTTATTGTCAGAATATCAATACCGAACAGCTTTTGGAAGCAGTTGTTTCTGATTATTCGTTCGGAAAAAACTAAAAAATATGGCTAAAAAAATTGCAGTTATCGGGTCGGGATTTTCGGGAATTTCTGCTGCTGCCTATCTGGGAGCAATGGGGAACGAAGTAACCGTTTTTGAAAAAAACAGCTCTGTCGGAGGTCGTGCCAGACAGTTCAAAACCGATAACGGTTATACGTTCGATATGGGACCGAGTTGGTATTGGATGCCCGATATTATCGAGAATTTTTTTACCGATTTTAATTGTAAATCAAGTGATTACTACGATTTGATTTCGCTTAATCCGCAATTTGAAATGGTTTTTGAAGATGAAGTCATAGCCATACCCGAAAAGTACGAAGATTTAAGAAAACTGTTTGAAAGTACCGAAAAGGGTTCGGCTTTGCAGTTAGACCGATTTATGGACGAAGCCAAATATAAATACGAGGTCGGAATGCAGGATTTTGTCAATAAGCCTTGTCATTCGTGGTTTGAATTCGTGTCGTTCAAGATAGCCAAAAGTGCATTAAAGCTTGATTTACTGACCGATTTTCAATCACACGTACGTCGGTTTTTCAAAAATCCGAAGTTGATTTCACTGATGGAATTTCCTGTAATTTTTCTCGGAGCAATGCCAAAAGATATTCCTGCTTTGTACAGTCTGATGAATTACGGAGGTTACAGGCTCGGAACGTGGTATCCAATGGGAGGCTTTATAAAAATTATCGAAGCAATGGTAGATGTTGCCCGAAAACAGGGAGTTACTTTCTGTCTGAATGCGAATGTCGAGAAAATCAATGTTGCTGAAAATCAGGTTTATTCATTGACTGTCAACGGAGAAGAAACGGAGTTTGATGCAGTAGTTGCTTCATCTGATTATCATCATACCGAACAAAAATTATTGGAAAAGAAATATCGGAATTATGACCAAAAGTATTGGGAAAAGAAAACTTTTGCTCCTTCCTGCCTGATTTATTATTTGGGCTTTAAGGAGCGTATCGAAAACCTGAAACATCATACGTTGTTTTTTGAAAACGATTTGAATGACCACGCAAACGAAATTTACCACAACAAAAAATGGCCTTCCAAACCGTTGTTTTATGTGTGTTGTCCTTCCAAAACGGACAGGGGAGTAGCTCCCGAAAATCAAGAGAATTTATTTCTGTTAATGCCTGTTGCCACAGGAATTGAAGATAATGAACAGCAAAGGGAAAAATATTTTCAGGAAATGATTTCCCGTTTGGAAAAACATACGAAAACCCAAGGGCTTTTGGAGAAAATCGATTATAAAAAAAGTTATTGTATTGATGATTTCGTATCGGATTACAACGCTTTTCAGGGAAATGCTTACGGATTGGCAAATACGTTAAGGCAAACAGCTGTTCTGAAACCGTCTATCCGAAATAAAAAAGTAAGCAATCTGTATTATACAGGACAACTTACCGTTCCGGGGCCCGGAGTTCCGCCCTCGATTATTTCAGGGAAAATAGTAGCAACAGAAATGGTAAAGTCATTGAAAAAAGTAAGAAAAGAAGTAGTTGTATAAATAAACTATTTCCTTTTCCCCTCCTTCGGAGGGGTTAGGGGAGGCTAATATTAAAAGGTATGAAAAAGCTATTTGATGAGTTGTCGTTCAGAGTAAGTAAGGAAACCACCAAAAAGTACAGTACGAGTTTTTCGCTTGGAATTTTGGCATTAAGCTCGGATATTCGTCCTGCTGTTTATGCTGTTTACGGTTATGTACGTTTGGCAGACGAAATTGTCGATAGCTTTCACGGTTACGACAAGAAGCGTCTGATGAACAGGTTAAGGGAACAGACCACACAGGCAATTGACGAGAAAATTTCGTTGAATCCGATTCTGAATTCTTTCCAACAAACGGTTAACGATTACCAAATTGATTGGGAACTTATCGACACGTTTCTGAAAAGTATGGAAATGGATTTGGAGAAAATCGATTATAATTCCGATTTGTATAAGGAATATATTCTGGGTTCGGCTGAAGTGGTTGGGTTGATGTGCTTACAGATTTTTGTCAAAGGAAATAAAGAAGAGTACGAAAGGCTGAAGCCCTATGCAATGCAGTTGGGTTCGGCTTTTCAGAAAGTGAATTTTTTGAGGGATTTAAAAGACGATTATCAGGTTTTGGGAAGAACGTATTTTCCGAATGTGGATATGGAAGACTTTAACTGTACTGTCAAAAAGCAAATTGAAACCGAAATCGAAACGGAATTTGCAGAAGCCCTGAAAGGCATCAAAATGCTTCCGAGTTCGTCAAGGTTTGGAGTGTATTTGGCTTATACGTATTATGTTTCGTTATTCCGAAAAATCCAACGTACACCTGCCAAAAAAATCGTAAACCAACGTATCCGAATCCATAACGGAAAGAAAATTTCATTGATGATGAGTAGTTATTTACAGTTCAGAATGGCAATGTTATGAAGTTTTTGTGCTGTCTGTTTTTGTTTTTGAATGTAGTCGGTATTAAGGCTCAAAAATCGGATTCAGACAGAATACGTTTGCAGTATCCTAAAGCTGTTTCGGATAAAAATATTTGTAAATCAATGATTTCGGAACTCGAAAAAAAAGATTTACAATACATCGACCTAGCTTATTTGGGGGCATTTCAGGCAGTTTTGGCAAATCACGTTCTTAATCCGATAAGCAAATTATCTTCTTTTAAAAAAGGTAAAAACAATATTGAAAAAGCAATCAGACAAAATCCGAATGAAACAGAAATCCGATTCATACGACTTTCGATTCAGTATAGTATTCCGAAATTTTTGGGATACAAGTCGGATATTGATACGGATAAGGATTTTATTCTGAAAAACTTTAAGAACATCGAAAATCCGAACCTTAAAAAACTCATTCGTGATTTTTTTGAAGGCTCGGATTTAATTACAAAAGACGAAAAACATTTTTTAGAAAATTAAAAATATTGGTATTAGCCACGGATTAAAGGATTTACACTGATTTAGCGATAAAAAAATCCGTAAAAATCTGTGTAAATCTGTGGCTAAAAATAAAACCTTAAACAAAATGAAATACCGATTATACAGAGAACAACAATTGAATTGCGATATCGAAACAGCTTGGAAGTTTTTTTCATCTGCCAATAATTTATCCGAAATCACACCAAAAGATATGAATTTTGTGGTTCGTTCTAAATTTGAAAATGACGAAATTTACAAAGGAATGATTATCGATTATTACGTTTCGCCTTTGTTGGGGATTCCGTTAGGTTGGCAAACCGAAATCATTCAGGTTGATTTTCAGAGGAGCTTTACCGATTTTCAGAAAAAAGGACCGTATAAATTGTGGAATCATCATCACGAATTTATCACGAACGAACAAGGTGTTCTGATGAAAGATACGATTGATTACGAGCTTCCTTTTGGGTTTTTGGGAGAGTGGGTACATCAGTTTTTAGTGAAGAAAAAACTTAAACGTATCTTTGACTATCGGTACGATTATCTGGAACAAAAGTTTAACGACAAAAAACATAGGTTATGAATTTTTTGATAGTATTGATTACCTTTTTTTTGATGGAAGGAATTACGTGGCTTACGCATAAATACGTAATGCACGGATTTTTGTGGTCGTTACACAAAGACCATCACGACCACAGCCGAAAAGGAAAAATGGAACGGAACGATTACTTTTTTATCATTTTTGCTGTTCCTGCCATTGCGATGATGTATTACGGTTCGACACAAGGGTTTAATCATTGGTTTTATATCGGTTTGGGAGTTACGATTTACGGATTTGCCTATTTTTTTGTTCACGATATTTTTATCCACCAACGCATCGGTTTTCTCAAAAATACCAAAAATCCGTATCTGTTGGGAATCAGAAGGGCACACAAACAACATCACAAGCATACGGGAAAGGAAAAAGGAGAATGTTTCGGTTTTTTGTGGGTTCCCGTTAAATATTTTAAAATGTATTTTAACAATGAAAACTAATGGAAAAATACACTTATCTTTTAATTAACTTTCTTACGATTATCATTTGCTTTGTATTTTCGTTTCACCCGAAAATACGGTTTGACAGGTATTTTATTCCGTTTTTAAAAGCGAGTGTTTTGGTTGCTGTTCCTTTTATTTTGTGGGATGCCTGGTTTACCGAAATAGGAGTTTGGTGGTTCAATGACCGTTATCTTTTAGGAATCCGTTTTTTAGGATTGCCTTTGGAGGAATTGCTGTTTTTTATCTGTATTCCGTTTTCGTGTATGTTTACGTACTTCTGTCTTGACAAGTTTTTTAACCTGAAATGGAATCAAAACATCGAAAAATATTTTACGGTTATTTCGATTCTGATTCTTTTGGTTTTGGCTTTGCTTAATTTGGATAAAATATACACCTGGATAACTTTTTTATTGACAGCAATCACGATGTTTTACCTAAAATTTATAGCTAAAACCGATTGGATAGGCAAAATTTCATTCGTTTATACGATACTGATGTTCGGATTTTTTCCTGTAAACGGAGTGCTTACGGGAACAGGACTCGAAGAAGCCATTGTCAATTATAATCCCGAAAACTTCCTGGGAATCCGAATGCTGACCATTCCTGTGGAAGATACGGTTTACGGTTATATGATGATTGTTTGGAATGTGTATTTTTTCTTGAAATTTAAAACTTTAAAATCAAATGGATAAAATAAAAATAATGCTCGTTTTTGCCTTTATGGCTTTGTTTGTTTCTTGTTCTAAAGAGTCAAAATTTGATACGATTGATAATTTTGACATCAATCTTTATACCGGAAAATGGTACGAAATTGCTCGTTTGGAACATCGTTTTGAAAAGGGTTTGAATAATGTAACAGCTATTTATTCACTTAACGAAGACGGAACTGTTAAGGTGTTGAATAGGGGTTTTGATTACGAAAAAAAACAATGGAAAGAAGCCCAAGGAAAAGCAAAATTCAAAGAAACCCAAAATATCGGAAAGCTGAAAGTGTCTTTTTTCGGACCTTTTTATGCAGATTATAATATTCTCGCCTTAGATGAGAATTACCAACACGCTTTGATTTCGGGAAATGATACCCAATATTTGTGGATTCTCTCTCGGGAAAAAATAATTTCGGAAGAAGTAAAAAATAAATATCTTGAACTTGCACAAAGTCTTGATTTTCAAATTTCTGAACTTGTTTGGGTAGAACACAATCAATAAAATGAAAGAAAAAATTGCGGTTTTTTGGTTCAGGAGGGATTTACGTTTAGAGGATAATTGCGGTTTGTCTTTTGCTTTGAATTCCGATAAAAAATTGCTTCCCGTTTTTATTTTTGATACGGATATTTTAAGGCAATTTGAAGATAAAAAGGACAGGAGAGTGGATTATATTCATCAGGTTTTGGAACAGATGAATGAAGAATTACGTCAGCATAATTCGGGAATTCTGACCTTTTTCGGAAAACCGAAAAATGTTTTTGAACAGCTTTCTGATGATTACGAAATTGAAACGGTATATTGCAATCGGGATTACGAACCTCAAGCCATTAAAAGAGATAAGGAAGTAGCTGAATTACTCGAAAAAAAGAACATTCAGTTTTTAGACTTCAAAGACCAGGTTATCTTTGAAAAATCCGAAATCGTCAAAGATGACGGATTGCCTTATACGGTTTATACCCCATATTCCAAAAAATGGAAAGCGAACTTAAAAAGAGAAAATTATACTTCGTATTCCTTAAACCAAAACAACTTTTTTCAGCTTTCTAACCATAAAATTCATTCTTTGGAAAGCATAGGATTTGAAAAAACGGATATGATTTTTACCCGACCTGTCTTGGAAGAAAAAATCATTTCCGATTACGATAAATTCAGGGATTATCCTTCCTTAAACCATACGACACATTTGGGAATTTCCCTTCGTTTCGGAACAATTTCTGTCAGAAAATGTGTGGATTTTGCTTTGCAACATAACGAGGTATGGCTGAATGAATTGATTTGGAGGGAATTTTTTATGCAGGTTCTGTATCATTTTCCGAAAGTCGTAAATCATTGTTTTAAAGAGAAATACGAAAACATCAAATGGAGGAATAATGAAGAAGAATTCCAAAAATGGTACAACGGAAAAACAGGTTATCCGATAGTAGATGCAGGAATGAACGAGCTGAACCAAACAGGATTTATGCATAATCGTGTTCGGATGATTGTAGCGAGTTTTCTGACTAAACATTTACTGATTGACTGGAGGTGGGGAGAGGCTTATTTTGCTCAAAAATTATTAGATTACGATTTGTCAGCCAACAACGGAAACTGGCAATGGGCTGCAGGTTGTGGTTGTGATGCAGCTCCGTATTTCAGGATTTTTAATCCTGCCGAACAAACCAAAAAGTTCGATAAAGACCTGAAATATATCAAAAAATGGAATCCCGAATTTGAAGATATTTTATCCAATCCACCTGTTGTGGAACACGATTTTGCCCGAAAAAGGGCTTTGGAGGCTTATAAGGAGGGATTAGATTCTGTTTAAATTAGAAATTATGACAAAGTATTTAGATACCGATGATATAAATCAATTGGAACAACGTAAAAGAACAGCTTTTATCAATTCTTTAAGTGGTTTTAAGAGTCTGAATCTGATAGCAACCATAAACAGCAAAAACATAACGAATGTGGCTGTTTTTAATTCCGTTTTTCATTTAGGGGCCGACCCTGCACTGATAGGATTTATTATGCGGCCTGATTCTGTCGAAAGACATACCTTGTCAAATATTACGGAAAGTGAGCAATATACTATAAACCACATCAATAGTGCAATATTTGAAAAGGCTCATCAGACATCAGCCCGATATGGTTCTGAAATTTCCGAATTTGATGCTGTAGGACTTACACCGGAATTCAAAAATAATTTTAAAGCTCCTTTTGTCAAAGAATCGGTTATTCAGATAGGAGTGAATTTGGTGGAAATAGTTCCGATAAAAATCAACAGTACATCTATGGTCATCGGAAAAATCGTCAATGTTTATTTTCCTGAAGAATGTTGGTTGGAAGATGGTACGCTTGATATAGAAAAATCGGGAACGATTAGCGGTTCTTCTTTAAACGGTTATCATTCTACCCAACTGATTAAAAGACTTCAATACTCAAAACCTTGATTTTGATTTATCCGAAACAAAAATTCTGACTATAAGATTTTTTGTATATCTGTACATTAGTTTAAAATTAATAAAAAAATACAGAGTAGTTAGTTCATTAATTACTCTGTGTGTTTTTGTTTAAATATTATTTTGGTTTATAAAAACACTATTTTTTATTATTTAACATTTTATTAAGTATAATAACATACTATTTATTTACTTTTGAAGTGTAATAATTAACTAATTTAAAAAAATAAATTATGAAAAAGTTTAAATCTTTATTGATTGTTGCTTCGATAGTTGCAACTATTTCTTGTAGTAATGATGACAATACTACTACAACACCTCAAAGTAACAGTTTAGCTGACGTAATCGAAAACAATTCGTCTTTGAATAGTTTAGAAGCGGCTTTAAAGAAAGTAAATTTATTTGAAACTCTCAAGGGAGATGTGAATTTCACAATTTTTGCCCCTACTGATGAGGCTTTTGCAGATTTTCTTTCGTCTAACGGTTTTAGTTCTCTTGAGCAAGTTCCGAATGAGGCTCTGACTCAAATTTTGCTTAACCACGTATTAGGTACAAAAGTACCTTCGAATCAGGTGGCTACGGGTTATGTGAGTACTTTGGCTAAAGGAGGTGCTTCTGCAACAAACGAATTAAGTTTGTACATAAATGTATCTAATTCGGGAGTGGTTTTGAATGGTACTTCAACAGTAACTTCTTATGATCTTAATGCTTCGAACGGAGTAATTCATATTGTTGATTCGGTTATCGGTTTACCGACTATTGTTACACACGCATTGGCAAATCCTGATCTTTCTATTTTGGTTTCTGCCTTGACAAGAGATGACCAACCTAACTTTGTAGGGATTTTGTCAGGAACCGAAAGTTCACCTTTTACGGTTTTTGCACCAACCAACCAAGCTTTTGTAAATTTATTGTCAGAATTGGAATTATCGAGTTTGGGTGACGTACCTCAAGAAGTATTGGAAAACACTTTAAAATATCACGTTGTTGCAGGTGCGAATGTTCTTTCGTCAGATTTAACGAACAATATGAATGTGATTACTTTTCAAGGAGATTCATTTGTTGTGAGTTTATCAAATGGCGCTAAAATTATTGATGCCAACAACAGAGAAAGTAATATAATTTTAACGGATATTCAGACTGCAAATGGTGTTATCCACGTTCTTGATAAAGTTATCTTACCTTCTTTATAATATTCTTTTTACTCTAAATTAGAATGATTTGTTCTGACGAATACCCCAAAGTTCTATACTGCGGGGTATTTATATATAAATACCTGCCCAGCTGATTAAAAGACTTTAAATAGGCAAAACCTTGATTTGTCAGAACAAAAAATGAGGCTATTATAATAACCTCATTTAAAGTACTGTGAACAAAATAACTTTATAAAGTTATTTTCAGAAGTTGTTTTTTCTTCCCTTTTCTACCTAAAAAGAATACGGAATTTCCCGAATAAATTCCATTTGCTACCATAAAAGGTACTTCATTGTCTTTGTCATTGAGTATTTCCTGAAAATCAAAATCTCCGTTTTGATTTACTCTTATGATATTCAGATTGGATTTGCTGACACGGGTTTGTCCGAATTGTATTCTGTTATTGCTTAATTTTTTGATTTTATCTCCGGTATTTATGAAAAAGTAAGCTTCATTCCCTTTGGAAGCAGAAGTATAAGAAATATAAGACTCATCTCCTCCTGTTGATTGTCGTTTGTTAATATTTCTAGCCCATTCAATTTCTCCTGAAGAATTTATTTTTGCAGTTACAATATCATCATAATGATAAGATGTAGTTGTATAGAATCCTCCGGTAGGTGTACTATGGGTGTAGGTTCTGATATAAAATTCTTCTGCATTAAATATAAGATCATTGTTTTCTGTAATGATTATATCTCTGAAAGAAAGAAACTTTAGCTCTTTGTCTTTCTTTTTCCCGTATTTATCGATCATAAATTGTTCGGTAAATGGATTGAATTTCTGCATTTTGATATCCAAGGAAGCCGGCTCTAATTCAAAATAACAAATTCCTTTATATCGGGAGTCTTTTTTTTCGGAATATAATCCGATACAAACAAGTTTGTCCTTAAGAAAAACGGTTTTTAAGGAAGCTGCAAAATTTTCTCCGGTATCAAAAACTTGAGTTTTTTCGCTATCATTCGTTATTCTTGTTAATTCATATTGGTATTTCCCACCTTCTTTTTTCTTTTTACTTTCTGTCGTATAAGCTTTTCCTAATAGAAAAAGTGTCTTTCCGTCTTTTGAAACATCAATATTTTCGTAACGAAACTTTTTATCTTTAATATCACGCTTAAAAGTATGGTCTATATGCTTGTTCAGAAAAATGTCAAATAAAAAAACCTTATGTGTTTCTGTATTTTTATCTTTAATATCAACAGTAATAACAAAAGCAGATTTATCTTCATTGATAATCATACTTGCTCCTGAATCTCCGTCAAATTCACTATTATTGAAGAAAGCGAATTTTTTTATTTCATCACTATCCAGCCTGAAAAGTTCTTTTTTTGTAAAATCGAAATTGTCAATATCAGAGGAAACGGCTGAACATATATATGCCTTTTTGTCTTTTTCGTAAACAAAATCTATGATATGGACAGTTTGTTCATTCATAATCAAGCCCAAAACAGAACTTTGGTTTAAAAGTTTAGATCTTGACAGTTCGTATTCATATTCTTTTATAAGGTTTAATTCCGAATCATAATGTTCGAAATAATATCCTATTCCTGTAGAAAAAGTTCCTCCCTGATAGTCTCTGACAATAATAACACCACCTTTTCCGTCATCTTCGGCTAAAATAATGGAAGAATGTTTATATTCATCTTTAAAAACACTGCTTTTTGTAATTTGAACAGGAATCTCTTGAGAGTAGGAGATAAGCGATAGTAGTAAAGCTACTAAAAGAACAACATATTTTTTCATTAGTTGATAAGTTTGAGTAATGTATCTTTTTTAAATTAATTAAAGCCTTAATGATTATTAAGGCTTTAATTAGGTTAAAATAATTGAAAATCGGTTTAAATATAAATATTTACTTTTGAACTACTTCGATTTTAACTTCATCATTAGTAGTATCAATCATTTCGATTTTGTGTGAAGTTTCTTCAACTTCTTCTACGGTTTTGGTTGTGTGCCCTCCCAAAATCGGAGCAATCACCAATCCGATAAGACAAGTAAGTTTAATCAAAATATTCATCGAAGGTCCTGAAGTATCTTTGAACGGGTCTCCCACAGTATCTCCGGTTACGGCTGCTTTGTGAGCTTCAGAACCTTTGTAAGTCATTTCTCCGTTGATTTCAACTCCTGCCTCAAATGATTTTTTAGCATTATCCCAAGCACCTCCTGCATTGTTTTGGAAAATAGCCCAAAGTACTCCCGATACGGTTACTCCTGCCATATATCCTCCAAGCATTTCTGCTACTAATTGGTTATTGTCTGTATAAACCAATTTTCCGATAACCACAATAAGAATAGGGAAACCGATAGTCAAAATACCCGGTAACATCATTTCTCGGAGTGCGGCTTTAGTCGAAATTTCCACACATTTTCCGTATTCAGGTTTATTTTTCCCTTCCATAATTCCGGGAATAGATTTAAACTGTCTTCTTACTTCATAAACCATATCCATAGCCGCTTTTCCAACAGAATTCATTGCCAAAGCAGAGAATACCACAGGAATCATTCCTCCTACAAAAAGCATAGCCAAAACAGGTGCTTTAAAAATGTTGATTCCGTCAATTTCCGTAAAGGTTACATAAGCCGCAAACAAAGCCAGCGAAGTAAGTGCAGCCGAAGCAATAGCAAATCCTTTTCCTGTTGCTGCGGTTGTGTTTCCTACCGAGTCAAGAATATCGGTTTTTTGACGAACTTCTTTTGGTAATTCACTCATTTCAGCAATTCCTCCTGCATTATCAGCAATCGGGCCGAAAGCATCAATAGCTAATTGCATAGCCGTTGTAGCCATCATAGCAGAAGCAGCAAGTGCAACTCCGTAGAATCCTGCTAAAGCATACGACCCCCAGATAGCTCCTGCAAAAAGAAGTACACTCGGGAAAGTCGAAATCATACCTGTTGCCAAACCTGCAATTACATTTGTTCCTGCTCCCGTGGATGATTTTTGAACGATAGACAAAACCGGTTTTGTTCCCAATCCTGTGTAATATTCCGTAACGGAAGAAATCGTTCCTCCTACAAAAAGTCCTACAATGGTTGCATAAAACACTCTGATAGAAGAAATTTCTTTAACTCCTTCTCCGAAGAATGACATTTGCATTGTTTCGGGCAATAGATAATCTACCAAGAAATAGCAAGAAATAAGTGTGAGTATAATAGACACCCAGTTGCCCAGATTCAAAGCTCCCTGAACTTGTTTTTCTTTGGCATTATTGTCTTTTATTTTTACAAGGAATGTTCCGATAATCGAGAATAAGATTCCGAAACCTGCGATTGCCATTGGTAACAAAATTGGTCCGATTCCTCCGAATCCTTCAGAAACGATATTTCCTCCCATATCTTTGATAACGTAATTTCCAAGTACCATAGCAGCCAAAACCGTTGCTACATACGACCCGAACAAATCAGCTCCCATACCGGCAACATCTCCTACGTTATCTCCTACGTTATCCGCAATAGTGGCAGGGTTACGAGGGTCGTCTTCAGGAATTCCTGCTTCTACTTTTCCAACCAAATCAGCTCCAACATCTGCAGCTTTCGTATAAATTCCTCCTCCAACACGAGCAAACAAAGCGATAGATTCAGCCCCTAAAGAGAATCCTGCCAGTGTTTCCAGAACGATAGTCATTTGGTCGGTTGTAGTCCATTGTCCGTCCATAAAAATATGGAAGAAAATGATAAAGAAAGCGGTAAGCCCCAAAACAGCTAATCCTGCTACTCCAAGTCCCATTACGGTTCCTCCTCCGAAAGATACTTTCAGAGCTTGAGGCAAACTTGTTCTCGCTGCCTGTGTTGTTCTTACGTTGGTTTTTGTAGCGATTTTCATTCCGATATTTCCTGCAAAAGCAGAGAAAATTGCTCCGAAAATAAAAGCAATGACAATCATCCAGTGTGTGGTAGGAACGATAAATGAAATTCCTGCTAAAGCAATACTCGCTCCGATAACAAAGAAAGTAAGCAATTTGTATTCTGCTTTAAGAAAAGCCAAAGCTCCTTCGTAGATGTATTCCGAAATTTCTTTCATTTTTCCGTCTCCTGCATCCTGCTTGAGAATCCACGTTTTTTTGATATACATAAATGCCAGACCTATCACAGCCATAACAATAGGTAAATAAATAATAAAATTTTCCATTTAGTTTTAAATTGATTTAATTAAACAGTCCGCGAAATTATAACTTTTTTAACAATAAGCCAAAAATTATTTTTCAGGCATATCAACTAATATCCAGTACTCCCAAGGTCGAAAAGTTAGTTGTTCTTCTGAAAGGATTGTTGTTCCCTCTGCCATATATGTTTCAAATTCTCCTTTTAAATCTATGGAAAAAGTAACAGGCTCTTTAGATAAATTTCCTATAAAAATTACTTTTTGCCCGTCCTTCTCACGTTCAAAAGCAAGAATCTTTGTATCGCTTGACGTTGAAAGCCTGTTATAAGAGGCTTTGTTTACTCCTCCGTCCAAGGCAAGACTTGCGTTTTTGAGCTTACCTAACTTTTTGTAAATATCAAACATTCTTCCTTTGGTATGCGAAATGGAATCTTTTTCGAAAAATTTTAATCTTCGGTTAAAATCGTATTCCTGTCCGTTATAAATAAGTGGCATTCCCTGCATTACATAAGTGAGTACAGCAAAGGTTTCGACTGCATCTCCGAGTCTTTCGTATTCCGTTCCATTCCACGAATTTTCATCGTGATTGGAAGTGAAATTCATAAAAATATCGTCCTTTTGATACACGGAATCAATCCGTTGCAGAGCCTTGTCAAAATCACTTACGTTTTTGCGTCCTTGTGCAATTTCATTCATTATATGATGTGTTTCCCAACCGTAACCCATATCAAAAAGTCCGTCCAAAAGATAATCTTTGTTAGATTCTGCCAACATAAACAAAGGCTTGATTTCTTTCAGCTTTGGAATGGAAAACTCCCAGAATTTTATATTGACATTATCAGCTACATCACAACGAAATCCGTCTATATGGGTTTCGTTTACCCAAAAAGACATTTCATTGTACATAGCCTCATAAAGTCCTGTGTTTTGATCTTCATAAACTAAGTGTGCGACATCTGTCCAACCCCAGCTTTCGCCTGTTTCAGGATTTAATGGGTCGGTTACTTCGCCTTTTGCATTTTTTTGATAATATTCAGGGTGTTCGGTTATCCATTTGTGGTCCCAACCGGTATGATTGGCAACCCAGTCCAAAATAACGTACATTCCGTTTTCGTGAGCTGTTTTTACCAGGTTTTTAAAGTCTTCAAGCGTTCCGTATTCAGGATTTACAGCCATATAATCGGAAATAGCATAATAGCTCCCTAAATATTTTTTGCGTTCTTCAGGGTCTTGGATATCCTCAACAGATTTATCTCCTGTTGCTTTTCGTTTGGTCATCGAAATCGGCTGAATTGGCATTATCCAAAGCACTTTAACCCCTAATTTTTTTAGCTCGGGAATATCTTTGGCAAAAGCAGTGAGTGTTCCCTCATTCGAGTATTGACGTATATTTACTTCGTAAATAACTGCATTTTCAACCGCTTCGGGAGTATAAGGTTGCAGGCTTATGATTTCTTCATTAACGATGACCGTTTCCTGTTTTTTGCAACTTGCCATAGCAAGAAGTAAGGTTAAGCATAAGATTGATTTTCTCATTAGGTTTATTATTTATCGGTTGCGAATGTAATTAATTTCTATGAATTCTATGATTTTTTATGAATATGACAAATATCTGATTTTTGGGAAAGCGTTATTATTTGGAAAAAATCGTTTTCGTAAAATAAATTTTTTGTTCTCTTTAATAAATCTTACTTTTGCATTTGGTAAAAAGTAAATTAAACCGAAAATCTAACTGAATTTAATTCGATATGAAAGAAATAACGAAAGAAGTATATCTGAAATGGTACGAAGATATGTTGTTTTGGAGAAAGTTTGAAGACAAATTAGCAGCTTTGTACATTCAACAAAAAGTAAGAGGATTTTTACACTTATATAACGGACAGGAAGCTGTTTTGGCAGGTGCTTTACATGCTATGGATTTGTCCAAAGACAAAATGATAACGGCTTACCGAAACCACGTTCAACCCATCGGAATGGGAGTTGACCCTCGCAAAGTAATGGCTGAACTGTTAGGAAAAGCAACAGGAACTTCACAAGGATTGGGAGGTTCGATGCATATTTTTTCTAAAGAACACGGATTTTACGGAGGACACGGAATTGTAGGAGGTCAGATTCCTGTGGGAGCAGGATTGGCTTTTGCAGACAAATATTTTGAAACAGGAGGAGTTACTTTGACCTATTTCGGAGATGGAGCAGCTCGTCAAGGGTCGCTTCACGAGGCTTTCAATATGGCTATGCTATGGAAATTACCTGTGGTATTCATTTGTGAAAACAACGGATATGCAATGGGAACTTCGGTTGAGAGAACTGCCAATCATACTGAAATCTGGAAACTCGGAAAAGGATACGAAATGCCATCAGGACCTGTGGACGGAATGAATCCCGAAAAAGTTGCTAAAGCAATGCACGAGGCTATGGAAAGAGCCAGAAAAGGGGAGGGACCTACGTTTTTGGAAATGAAAACATATCGTTACAGAGGACATTCAATGTCTGATGCTCAACATTACAGAACCAAAGACGAAGTTGAAGAATACAGAAAAATTGATCCGATTACCCAAGTTTTGGATATTATCAAAGAAAAAGGATATGCAACTGAACAGGAAATCGAAGTAATTGATAACAGAGTTAGGGATTTGGTTGAGGAATGCGAAAAATTCGCAGAAGAATCTCCGTATCCTGATTTAAATTTGATGTACGATGCTGTATATGAGCAAGAAGATTATCCGTTTTTACCACATAAATTGAAATAAGAATGGCACAAGTTATAACAATGCCTCGCTTAAGCGATACAATGACAGACGGAACTGTCGCTACTTGGATTAAAAAAGTAGGGGATAAAGTAAAAGAAGGAGATATTTTAGCCGAAATCGAAACCGATAAAGCTACAATGGAATTTGAGTCCTTTCATTCGGGAACGCTTTTGCATATTGGAGTTCAGGAAGGAGAAACTGCTCCTGTGGATAGCGTTTTGGCTATTATCGGAAAAGAAGGAGAAGATATTTCTGCACTTTTGAAAGGAGAAAATACAACTCCGAAAACAGAAGAAAAACCTCAAACGGAAGAAAAGAAAGAAGCAGTACAATCTTCGTCTGACTTTGTAATGCCTGAAGGGGTAAAAGTGGTTACTATGCCTCGTTTGAGTGATACAATGACAGACGGAACGGTTGCGATTTGGATTAAAAAAGTAGGTGATAAAGTAAGCGAGGGAGATATTTTAGCCGAAATCGAAACGGATAAGGCTACAATGGAATTTGAATCATTTAACTCGGGAACACTTTTATATATTGGAGTTCAGGAGGGAGAATCTGCTCCGGTTGACAGTATTCTGGCTATTATCGGAAAAGAAGGAACAGATGTTTCGGGAGTGGTTGCTAACTTCGGAAAAGGAGGAACTAAAGCTGAAACCAAATCAGAACCTGTCAAAGAAGAAAAGAAGGAAGAAGTTTCTTCGGTTTCTTCAAGTTCAAATGAAGAGGGAAGAATTTTTGCCTCTCCATTGGCTAAAAAAATAGCAGAAGACAAAGGAATCAATCTTTCTCAAGTAAAAGGAACAGGAGAAAACGGAAGAATCACAAAAGCTGATGTGGAGAATTTCACTCCGTCTGCTCAACCGGCAGTTTCGGTTGCGTCAGAACCTGCAAAAGCAACATCTCAACCTGTTGTTGCTGTCGGACAGGAATCTTCAGAAGAAATGAAGAATTCTCAAATGCGAAAAGTTATTGCAAAACGCTTGTCAGAATCGAAATTCACAGCTCCTCATTATTACTTGAATATTGAGGTAAATATGGATAATGCGATTGTTTCGAGAGCTACGATAAATAGTGTTCCAAATACCAAAGTTTCGTTTAACGATATGGTAATCAAAGCAGTTGCAATGGCACTGAAAAAGCACCCGAAAGTAAATTCGCAATGGAAAGATGAGGCTACAACTTTGAATCATCACGTACATATCGGAGTGGCTGTGGCTGTTGAAGACGGATTAGTTGTTCCGGTTGTAAAATTTGCTGATAGCCTGACACTTTCTCAAATCGGAGCAAGCGTTAAAGATTTGGCATCACGTTCGAGAAGTAAAAAAATCCAGCCTAACGAAATGGAGGGAAGTACGTTTACTATTTCCAACTTAGGAATGTACGGAATCGAATCGTTTACTTCGATTATCAACCAACCGAATTCGGCTATTTTGTCAGTAGGAGCCATTGTTGAAAAACCGATTGTGAAAAACGGACAAATCGTGATAGGAAATACGATGATGCTTTCACTGGCTTGCGACCACAGAACGGTTGACGGAGCTACGGGAGCCGAATTCCTCCAAACATTAAGGCAATATATCGAAAACCCGGTTACGATGTTAGCATAAATCTGAAAGCTGTCTGAGAAGACAGCTTTTATTTTTTGCCCTCGCAAAGACGCAAAGATTTTCTCTTTAATACAGTCGTTTTGCGACTTTGCGAGAAATTATAACCTTTAAGAGAATTACAATTTGTTTTGCAAGTAATAATCATATCGGATTTATTATTTATTAAGTAATTACAATTTTGTCGTGTATTAAATCTTCACATAATAATTAAGAACTTAAATCACTTCACAAATTTCATAAACAAAATCCTCAAAAAACGGAATCTTTTTTAGGATCCATTTTCTGTGATTTTTAATTCGCAATTCTTAAAAAAATAGACTAATTTTGCAGGGTTTTATAAAACACTACAAAACAACACTAAACTACAATGAACTCGGTAAAATACATTTTCGTTACGGGAGGAGTAACCTCATCTTTAGGTAAAGGAATCATAGCAGCTTCACTTGCAAAATTACTTCAGGCAAGGGGTTACAGAACGACTATCCAAAAATTTGACCCTTATATTAATGTGGACCCCGGAACACTCAATCCGTATGAACACGGAGAGTGTTTTGTAACTGATGACGGAGCAGAAACCGATTTGGATTTAGGTCATTACGAACGATTTCTGAACGTTCCAACCTCGCAAGCTAATAACGTAACTACGGGTAGAGTCTATCTTTCGGTTATCGAAAAGGAGCGAAAAGGAGAGTTTTTAGGGAAAACCGTTCAGGTAGTTCCTCATATTACCAACGAAATCAAATCTCGTATGCAACTGCTCGGAGAATCGGGCAATTTTGACATTGTTATTACAGAAATAGGAGGGACGGTCGGAGATATCGAGTCGTTGCCTTATATCGAATCCGTAAGGCAGTTATTGTGGGAATTAGGAGAAAATAATGCCATTACGATTCATTTGACTCTTGTTCCGTATTTGGCTGCAGCCAAAGAATTAAAGACAAAACCAACACAACATTCTGTTAAAACCCTTATGGAAAGCGGAATCAAAGCGGATATTTTGGTTTGCAGAACCGAACACGAATTGTCAGACGAATTAAGAGGAAAACTCGCTCTTTTCTGTAACGTAAAAAAAGAAGCTGTTATTCAGTCGATTGATGCCTCTACGATTTATGACGTTCCGAATATGATGTTGCAGGAAGGGTTAGATGTGGTCGCTCTCAAAAAGCTGAATCTTCCGAAAAAATCAAAACCTGATTTAACGATTTGGAATAATTTTCTGAAAAAGCACAAAAATCCGAAACATACGGTAAACATTGGTTTGGTAGGTAAATATGTAGAATTACAGGATTCGTATAAGTCGATTTTGGAGGCTTTAGTTCATTCAGGAGCCGAAAATCAAACCAAAGTAAACGTTATAAGCATTCATTCGGAATTCTTAACCAAAGAAAATGTAGCCGAACAACTGAAAGGATTAGACGGAATTTTGGTTGCTCCCGGATTTGGAGAGAGAGGAATTGAAGGAAAAATTGAAGCGATTCGTTATGTTCGTGAAAATAAAATTCCGTTTTTCGGAATTTGTTTGGGAATGCAAATGGCAGTTATCGAATATTCCCGAAATATATTAGGGCTGAAAGATGCTAATTCGACCGAGATGAATCCGAAAACGAAAAATCCTGTTATCCATATTATGGAAGAACAGAAAAAAGTAACGGAAAAAGGAGGAACAATGCGACTTGGAGCTTGGGATTGTAAGTTGAAAAAAGGAACTTTGGCTCATTCGATTTATAATCAGGAGATGATTTCGGAACGACACAGACACCGTTTTGAACTGAACAATAAATATGTAAATGATTTAGAAAAATCGGGACTTATAGCCTCGGGAACAAATCCGAAGACAGGTTTGGTTGAAGTAGTCGAGTTAAAAAATCACCCGTTTTTTATCGGAGTACAATACCACCCGGAATATAAAAGTACCGTTATCAATCCGCATCCTATTTTTGTAGAATTTATTAAAGCAACAGTAAAGAATAAGTTGGTTTAAGGTTGTTTTGTTTCAAGTTAATGGTTATTAGTCTATGACTGAACACTGACAATCGAAACAAATTTTACAATTTCTTTAGACTTTTCGGATTGGTTTTTGCATTACTTTTGATAAAAATTAGAAATCGTTATGAAAAAGTTTTTGAAATGGACAGCCATTATTTTGGGTGTTGTAATTGTGGCTTTGGTTGCTGCACCTTTTCTGTTTAAAGGTAAAATACAGGAAATGGTAATTGGTGCCATTAATAATAATCTCGATGCTACGGTTGATTTTGAAAAAATTGATTTAAGTTTACTCAAGAGTTTTCCGATGGCAAATGTTTCTATTCAGAAATTAAGCATTATCAATAAAACACCTTTTGAGGGAGATACCTTGGTTTATTCGGAAAGAATTGACCTAAAAATGTCTGTTAAAGAACTTTTTAAATCAACAGACGAAACGATGGATGTGGAATATTTCCTCGTAAAAGATACACAGGTTAATGTGATTTTCAACCAAGACGGATTAGGAAATTTCGATATTGCCTTAAAAGATGATGATCAGGAAGAAGAAGACCATTCGGACGATTCAGGTTTTTCGATGAAGTTGAAAGGCTACGAGGTTGAAAACCTGAAATTTACGTATCTTGACCAAGGTTCGAATATGAAAATGGTTTTGGATAAAATCAATCATAAAGGAACAGGAGATTTCGCAAATTCTGTTGTGGATTTAGACACTTATACCACAGCTGTTGCTTCGTTTGATATGGACGGAACGAACTTTATGAACAACGTAAGCCTAACATTAGATGCGATTTTAAACTTGGATTTAGAAAATTCTAAATATACGTTTAAAGAAAATATGGCTTTAATCAACAAACTGCCTTTGGAGTTTGACGGATTTTTGCAGTTGAAAGAAGAAGGGCAGGAGTATGACTTGACTTTCAGTACACCTACCACTTCGTTTTCTAACTTTTTAGGGTTGATTCCGTCTGCCTATTCCGGAAGTTTAGAAAACATCAAGACAACGGGAGATTTCTCGGTTAAAGGTTTCGTAAAAGGAGAACTGACAGAAACCACAATTCCAACTTTTGATATTGCAATGGCTTCGGATAATGCTTCGTTCAAATATCCCGATTTACCGAAAACGGTTCAGAATATCGTGATTGATGCAAAAGTCAAAAACGAAACAGGATTTACTAAAGATATTTATGTTGATTTGGATAAATTATCGTTCAA
The DNA here is from genome assembly GCA_934675205.1 of uncultured Flavobacteriaceae bacterium. Taxonomy (GTDB): domain Bacteria; phylum Bacteroidota; class Bacteroidia; order Flavobacteriales; family Flavobacteriaceae; genus Flavobacterium. The sequence continues at coordinate 569,945 of CAKUPQ010000002.1, forward strand.
AATCGACCAAGATGTTTTTAATGCGAATGCAAAACTTCGTAACGTTACCGAAAATATGTTGGTTGATGCCAATCTAAACGGAGTACTGAATTTGGCTAACCTTTCACAGGCTTATCCGATTCAGTTGGAACAAGATTTATCGGGAATCCTCAAAGCTGATGTAGGGTTGAATTTGGATATGCTTTCGGTTGAACAAGAAAAATACGAAAACATAAAAGCATCAGGAACATTAAATCTTACTGGATTTAAGTATGAAGGAGAAGAATTGGCTAAACCGCTTGTGATTTCGGAGGCTGATTTAAAGTTCAATCCGTCTCACGTTGCTCTGAATAAATTTGATACAAAAACAGGAAAATCTGATATTCAGGCTACGGGAACGTTGGATAATTTCTACGGATTTATGTTCAAAGACCAAAACCTCAAAGCGAACTTCAATCTGACTTCCAATCATCTCGAAGTAGCTGATTTTATGACGACTTCGACTGAAGTTCCGACAACCGAAACGGCACAAACCACAACTGCTTCCGAAGAATTAAAAATCCCCTCGTTTTTGGATTGTTTGATTTCGGCTAAAGTGAATACGGTTGTGTATGACAATCTGACTTTGAAAGATGTTTCGGGAAAATTAGCCATCAAAGACGAAACAGTTTCGTTGCAAAATGTAATGACTTCTATTTTCGGAGGAAATATCGGATTAGACGGGCTTGTTTCTACAAAAGAAGCAAAACCGAAGTTTGATATGGGATTGAATTTGAGTAATTTGGATATTTCTCAAGCGTTTACTCAACTGACAATGTTGGAAAAAATAGCACCGATTGCAGGAGTAATTTCGGGAAAAATCAATTCGACTATCAATCTTAGTGGATTGCTTGATGCAAAAGAGCTAACCCCTGATTTAACTACGTTAAACGGAGATTTGTTAGGACAATTTTTAGAAACGAAAGTCAATGCAGATAAATCTAAATTGTTATCGGCTTTAGATTCTAATTTGAGTTTTATTGATTTCGATAAATTGAATTTGAATAAACTGAAAGCACATCTGACATTTGCAGACGGAAAAGTAAATATCCAACCGATTGATTTGAAGTATGAAGATATAAACGTACAACTTTCGGGAACGCACGGATTTGACCAATCGATGAATTATGGAGTTATGTTTGATGTTCCTGCCAAATATTTAGGAAAAGAAGTTACAGGACTTTTGGCAAGTTTGAGCGGAAACGAGGCAAATACAATGATGATTCCGATTAAAGCCAATATTACAGGAAGTTTTGACAGCCCGAAAGTTCAAACCGATATGAAACAAGTTACAACCAATCTTGCGAATCAGATTGTCGAAAAACAAAAAACCGAACTCATCAACAAAGGGAAAGATGCTTTAGGAGATGCTATCGGAAAAGAGGTTGATATTCCGACTTCTAAAGAAGAAATCAACCAAAAAGTGGAAGATACAAAAGACGAAATCAACCAAAAAATAGAAGAAAAGAAAGAGGAAGTTAAAAAAGAGGCAGAAGACAAAGCCAAAGATGCTCTGAAAAATCTTCTGAATAAAAAGAAGTAAACAGTGTTCAGTTGGCAGTCGCAGTTTACAGACCGACAACCGATAACTGAACTGACAACCATTAACTTAAAAACAAAGATGAAAATAGCTATCGGAAATGACCACGCTGGTACGATGTACAAAAAAGAAATCGTAAAACACTTGGAATCAAAAGGATATGAAGTTGTAAATCACGGAACAGACACTGCGGATAGTGTTGATTATCCTGATTTTGTACACCCGGTTGCCCTTGATGTAGAATCCAAAAAAGCCGATTTCGGAATCGTGATTTGCGGAAGTGGAAACGGAGTTGCCATTACTGCCAACAAACATCAGGGAATCCGTTGTTCGCTTTGTTGGACGAAAGAAATTGCAGAATTGGCAAGACAACACAACAATGCAAATATTGTGAGTATTCCCGCAAGATTTACTGCTTTGGAACAGGCTATTGCTATAGTTGATACGTTCTTAAAAACAAATTTTGAGGGAGGAAGACATCAAAACAGAGTGGACAAAATTGCTTGTAAATAATAAAATTCTGCTTTTTGAGTTAATATGATTGGTTTTAATCGTAATTCGTAATTTTTAATTCGTAATTATTGTATATGAATTTCAGTAAAATTTTATTTGTTTTCTCGGTTATTTGTATGAATTTTTCTTTCGCACAGGAAGAAAAAATCAACCAATTTGATGCAAAAGGAAACCGTAACGGATTGTGGAAAGGAGTTCACGAAAAATCCCAAAGACCTCGTTATGAAGGGACTTTCGTAAACGGAAAGGAAACAGGAATTTTCAAGTATTTTGACGATACCAAAGCAGGAAAAGTTATCGCAACCCGTGATTTTTCTAAAGGGGACGGAAGTTGTTATACAACGATGTTCAACCAAAAAGGAAACAAAGTAAGCGAGGGACTTTTAAATAAAGACAGACAAAACGAAGGAGAATGGAAATACTATCATCAGGATTCTCCCCAACCAATGTCGGTTGAAACTTTCAGAAACGGAAAGCTCAACGGAAAATCGGTTGTTTTTTATAAAAACGGAAAAATTGCCTCCGAAACCCACTACATAAACGGAATTAAAGACGGAATATACAAGAAATTTTCAGAGAAAGGAATCGTATTGGAAGAAATTCCGTATAAAAACAACCAATTCAACGGATGGGTTACGTATCGTGATTCAAAAGGCAATATCACTGCACAGGGAATGTACGAAAACGGACTTAAAAAAGGAATCTGGAAATTCTACGAAAACGGAAAGCTCGTTAAAGAAGTGGATACCAATTCAAAAGATTACAGAGGGTAAGAATTTCATTTTTTGTATTGTAATATTAAGGTTTACAGCTTATTTGTATTGAACTTGTAAGTTGTAAACCTTAACTTTTTTATTTTTTCAAAAATTTGATACTTTCTGTTTTTTGACTTTCAGTTTCTGTTATGTTTATAAAATACAAACCTTTTGAAAGGTGGCTGACATTCAAAGACATCACATTACTGTTATTTCCCTGTAAGTTGAGTATTTTTCTACCTAAAGCATCAAATACAACTACATTTGTTTCAGAAGTTATGATTTGGCTACTTTGTAAATAAATCACATCATTTACAGGATTTGGATAAACACCCATAACAGAAGTTATATTTTCTGAAACAGAAAGGTCTTCATCATAGCTAAACCGTATTACATAAGGACTTGTCATAGGGGAATCGAACAAAGCATTTGATGTAATAATCTGATTGGCAGAAGAAGGAGTTCCACCAAGTAGCTCCCCACTTGCGAGATACATATTGTCTTCTGTATCAAACCCTATGCTATGAATAGTTCTATCATTCCCGCTCCCTCCATAATAGGAAAACCATTTGAGTTGTCCATTAGAGGTATCAAGTTTCATAAAAACACCATCAGCACCTGCACTTTTGTTCTGCTGATATACTCCAGAGGAGCCTAAACCTGTTTCGTCAGTAACAGATCCTATATATAAATCCTCGTCTTTAGCATAAAAACCATATTTATCAGCTCCAGAAGGATATGCCTTTCCTAAATACGTACCCCATAATTTCTGTCCGTCTGTATCGTACTTTATGATAAAAAACTCCGTAGGATTTGTCTTAACCGTTTTATAGGTGCTTGGGGTCGCAATTCCTGTATCGGATTCGGTATGTCCTATGATATAAATATTTCCGTCCTCATCGGTTTCTGTATTGCGTATGTCGTTAGAAGTAAAATCTGTTATGTCATATGACCAAACAAAGCTCCCCGAAGAAGAAATTTTTAGAAACCCATTATTAGAGGTATTATACAGATTTCCGTCTGTATCAGCTGTAAAATTATATTCTACTCCAAAACCATTATGGACAGATTCATTATGGAGATAAGTGCCTAAAACGGGAATACCAGTTTGGGTATCTATTTTTGTCATAAAGATTCTGTGTTCGTGTGTGGGTACATCATCTCCCCATTCGGGTATATAAGTGCCGGAAGTAGCAATTCCCTGATAAGAGGTGGTAATCCCAGCTACATAAATAAAATCTCCTACTATCTTTCCTTTCAGCTGTTTTACCTCTTTATTCCCGTTAAAATACGTTCCCCACAATTTTTCTCCCTGTGGGCTGAACTTCATAATAAACCCGTCACTGCATTGAGAAGGAGGTACGGTTATGGGGTCTTCCATACCGGGATAATACAAATCATAAGGGTCAGACCAGTTGTCGTTAAATTCAGACTGATAAGCTCCCGTAGTACCAATACCATCAGTAGCTGTGGTCTCTCCAAAAATATAGATATTCCCTTGTGAGTCAGTATCTATGGACATATTAGACATTACTCCCGGACTGTTAGAAGAAGTTCCAAACTTAACTGCAAATGCTAAAGTTTGGTTAGTATTCAGTTTAGCCAGTAATAATGTTCCTGTATTTTCTGGATTTGTAACATAAGGAAGTAATTGTGGATTAGAAGCAGTGGTTACAGCAATAGCGTTACCTTGCTTATCAAAAACTGCCCTTGCAAAATAGGTTGCCCACTCCCGCTCATAAGGAAACTGCTGTGCATACCCCTGTATAACGAGCAGTAATATAAAAATGCGTAAAAATAGCTTCATAATAATTTATTTTTTAATACAGCCTCCCCTTGGAAGGCTGTTGTTGTTATTGATAGACAAGAATAGCCAATGACCCGTACCTGTTATATTTAATATCACAAATCAAATTAGTATAACTGCACATCAAAGGATTAAAATTATCCACATAATACCCTTTAATATAATACGAGTTAGGGGAGCTAACGTAAGCATAACAGTTCGTAAGTTCTTCATACAGACATTCTATTGAGCCAGTAGAAAGCCCCATTATACCTGCGGGATAATGGTTGTATTCGTTTCCTGGTATAGTGCTACTATAGGTTCCTAATAAAACAAAACGCTGTCCTATATAGTTAAGGTTCATAGTTCCTAAATAAGAATGAAGTGTACCATTATTATAAGGAGGATAAGCGTTGGTATAATAATAGCTACCGTCCGGTATATAAACAGAAGTATTAGGATTTAACTTAAAATGATACAGATTTTTATACTCGTCATAAGCACTACAAGGCAATCCATCTTCCATAATACAGAGAGAAGGCCAAGCAGTATAAGACCCAGCAGAAGTACTATTTTGAGAGTCATTGATTATCGTAAGTGATACTCCTTGTGCCTGTGCTGTTCCAAAAAATAGGAATGTTGCTATAATGTAAATAATATACTTTTTCATGATAATTGATTTTAGTAGTTAGTTTTAGTTTTTTCTGCATATGTAGCCAAAGCTGTCTGCACGAGTTTCAAATTATCATTTTGAAATGTATTTCTGATACGTTCTTTTCGGTATATCCGTTTTCTAAAAGGATTCTGTTACTTTCAGGTAACAAAAAAGATACAGCAAGATTTTCCAGCTCCTTATCAGTCATTGTGTTAAGTTCATTGCGAAACTCATTACCTGCCAAACGCATAATCTTGTCTTTAAATGACTGTTCAGCATCAGTGAGAACTCTCGTAACTACAACATTTTCTTGTTTTTCTTTGAGGTTGGTGTTTGCTGGATTGTTTTCAACAATATCATCTGCACAGGAAAACAAGAACAAGCCTGTACAAATAGCAAAGAAGTGAATTTTTCTCATAATAAAATGATTTTAAAGATTAAAAAGATACCTCAAACATAAGAAAAATAGTTAAAGAAAACAAAAATATGTTAATTTTTATCTGTTTGTGTGTAATCGAGAGATTTAATGTAAATTTGCTATTCGTTAAAACGACTATGTATAAAAAAGTTTTTCTTGTAGTTATCATTGTATTTGTTGCTTTGGGTTGTGCCAAAAGAGGGTATATCACAGGTGGAGAAAAAGATGAATTTCCTCCTCAAGTCCTGAAAACTTCTCCCGAAAATTTCAGCACACATTTCAATTCGCAGGAAATAACCATATTGTTTGATGAATACGTAAAGCTGAAAGACGTAAGCAAACAGCTTATCATTTCTCCTCCGATGAAAAACAAACCGGAAATTACTCCGTTTTCTGCGAGTAAATTCATCAAAATCCGTTTAAGAGATACACTTCAGCCCAATACTACATACAGCTTAAACTTCGGACAAAGCATAGAAGATAATAACGAGGGAAACAAATTACAAGGCTACCGATATGTGTTTTCGACAGGAAGTTACATTGATTCGCTTTCGATAAACGGATATGTAAAAGATGCTTTGGATAAAGAAACGGAAAAGTTTGTTTCGGTTATGCTGTATGAAATAAACGAAACTTTTACCGATTCGGTTATTTACAAAGAAAATCCGAGATATATAACCAATACGCTTGATAGTGTTGCTTTTTCTTTGGAAAATCTGAAAGAAGGAAACTACCTTTTGGTTGCCTTGAAAGACAAAAATAACAATAACCGTTTTGACCCGAAACAGGACAAAATGGCTTTTTACAGTCAGACGATTTCTGTTCCGACAGATGAAGATTTTAGTCTCGAAATGTTTAGTGAAATTCCCGATTTCAAACCTGTCAGAGCATTTGAAACCTCAAAAAACAAGCTGACTTTTGCTCACGAAGGTAAAGCTGAAAACACAAAAATCGAACTGCGAAACGGAAATCAGCTTTTAGAAACCATTATCACAAAAGTTAAGGATAAAGATTCTCTGAATATTTGGTACAAGCCGATTGAGGTTGATTCTCTCGGACTAAAAATATTTAAAGACACTATTACCAAAGATTTTGTTGTAAAATTAAAGGAAAAAAAATCAGATACCTTATCGCTTTCGATGAAATCATCAAAGCGATTGAGCTTTAGGGAAAATGTGATTTACGAATCAACAACACCTCTTATTTCGTTTGATAAATCGAAATTTGAGTTGATGACAAAAGATTCTCTGGCTGTTGATTTTGAAACAAAATACGATGAATGGACTCAGAAATTTGAGTTGATTTTTGAAAAAGAAGAAAAACAAAAATATCTGTTTACGATGTATCCAAATGCGGTTACGGACTTTTTCGGAAAGGCAAACGACACGATAACAACCGATTTTTCTACTTCAAATTATTCCGATTACGGGAACTTGAGGATAACCTTGCAAAATGTACGGGAATTCCCTATAATCGTACAGCTTACCGATGACAAAGGAAAGATTTTGGCAGAGCAATATTCGGAAGAAAGTAGTATTATAGAATTTTTCTACCTCAATCCGAATATGTATAATTTACGGATTATTTATGATTCTAACCAAAATAAAATTTGGGATACCGGAAATTACCTCAAAAAAATACAACCCGAAAAAGTGATTTATTTTCCTGATAAAATTGATGTCCGAGCCAATTGGGACGTAGAACAACCTTTTATTCTGAAAGAATAGTTGTCAGTTATTTAGTATTCAGCTGTTAGTGTTCAGTATTCTGTAAATAGTTTTAAACTGACGTACTGAATACTGCAAACTGAACACTGATAACTACATATATTTCCCTTTTTTACTTCCCTCGTAGATTTCATATTTTACAAGTCTTGCTTCGAGCTTTCCGTTAAAGAGTTTGATTTTTCGAGACGGTCTTAACCCTACAAATTTCAGGGCTTCGAGATTTGCAGTAATAAACCAAGCCTCTGTATTCGGGTAATTCTGCTTGAAAGTATCTCCGATTTCTTTATAAAATCGTTCCAAATCAATATCCAATCGTTCTCCGTACGGAGGGTTGAAAAGCATAAATAATTTTTCGTCTGTTTCTTTTTTGGTATCGAAAAAATTTTCCTGATAAATGCTTATATATTCATCAAGATTAGCATTTTTGATATTGTCTTTCGCTTTCTGAACAGCAGACGGAGCTTTGTCAAATCCTTTGATTGTATAATGAAAATCTCTTGTTTTTTTCAATAACGAATCGGTTACTTTATCGAATAAATCATTATCCCAATCGTTCCATTTTTCAAAAGCAAATTCTTTTCGGTTGATGTTGGCAGGAATGTTACAGGCAATCATTGCTGCTTCTGCCAAAATAGTTCCACTTCCGCACATCGGGTCAAGAAAATCACATTGTCCGTCCCAACCTGACAAAAGCAACATTCCGGCTGCTAAAACTTCGTTTATCGGAGCAATATTGGTAGCGGTTCTATATCCTCTGTGATGTAGTGAATTTCCCGAAGTATCTAACGAAACCGAGCAAGTTTCGTTCTGAATATGAACATTGATTCTCAAATCGGGAAAATCTTTGTCAATGTTTGGTCTTTGTCCTGTCAATTCCCTGAATTGGTCCACAATAGCATCTTTAGCTTTGAGAGCCACAAATTGCGAATGGTTGAAAATATCGGAATTTACGGTTGTGTCAATCACAAAAGTTTTGTTGTTAGAAAGGTAATCCGTCCAATCAATACTTTGGATTCCTTTGTATAGACTTTGTTCGTTAAAAACCCGAAATTCTTTGATAGGTTTCAGAATTTTCAGAGCTGTACGAAGTGCAATATTGGCTTTGTACATAAAGCCTTTATCTCCGTAAAAACTGACCATTCTGACTCCCGTTTCTACTTTTTGAGCTCCAAGGTTTCGGAGTTCAGTTGCTGCTATTTCTTCAAAACCAAATAGGGTTTTGGCTATCATTTTAAAATTATCGTTCATTTATTAAATTCCTGTTTTTGTAAAATGTGGTTAAAGGTATGATTTTTTGTTGTATTCTGATATAATTCGAAGAATGTACATTATTAAATATTTTAATCTTCTTTATAGAACAATGATATTTATCATTCTCAAAATTCTTTTTTGGGTAGAAATTTGTACCATAATTTAAAACTATTATAATTATGAGCAGATTTTTTTTAAAACGAGTATTGTTTACAGCGAGTTTCGCTATGTTAGTTCAGTTTGGATTTGCACAAAAAACGTTTCAGTTAGAGGCAAAACCTAATTTAAAAGTTTCTGGAACATCAACACTTCACGATTGGGAAATGCCTTCATCAACAGCTACGGGTAGTATGACTGCAACCGAAACAGCGGGTAAGCTGACAGAAATCAAGTCATTAACGGTTACGATGCCGGCAGAAACCATCAAAAGCGGTAAAAGTGCAATGGACAAAAAGGCTTATGAAGCGATGAAAACAAACAAGCATAAAAACGTAGTTTTCACTTTGAAAAGTGCTTCTAAATCGGGAGATACTTGGACGCTTACAGGAACTTTCAATATTGCAGGAAGCACAAAATCGGTAAGTCTGAAAGCTAAAGAAACCGCATCAGGTGGGGTTTACGGATTAAGCGGAAGTTATTCGTTCAAATTGTCAGAATACGGAATTACTCCTCCAACAGCAATGATGGGAACTATCAAAACAGGAGATGATGTAAAAATCTCTTTTAACGTAAAATTTAAATAAACCAAATAATAACTTTAATTTTTAAACAAATGAGAAAGATTGTATTGAGTAGTATAGCTCTAATAGGAGTTGCCTTTGTAGGACAAGCACAGGAACTTCGAAATTTCAGAACGTATGATAAAAATGGAGTAAATGTTTTTGAAGCTCCAAAAGACACAACAAGTACATCGAATGATGTTCACGTAAAAATAGGTGCGGCGTTTGCATTGCAGTTCCAAGCCCTTGACCACGAAAATAAAGCGGATTTTGTAGATAACGGTTCGGGTGTAAACGCAAACCAATTATACGCTATCGGGAACAACTTTAACCTGGCTACGGCTAACTTGGATTTAGATGTTAAACTTTATGACGGTATCAACCTGCATTTAAGAACATATCTCTCTTCAAGACACCACCCGGAACCTTATGTAAAAGGAGGATATATCACTATTGATAAATTAGATTTTATCGAAAAAGATTTTCTTAAAGGTGTAATGGACAAAGTAACTTTGAAGTTCGGACACATGGAGAACAACTATGGAGATGCTCACTTCAGAAGGTCAGATAACGCTTTGGCAATTTATAATCCGTTCGTAGGAAATTACATTATGGATGCTTTCACTACAGAGGTTGGAGCAGAAGTTTACTACCGTCATAATGGTTGGTTAGGAATGGTTGGAGTAACCAACGGTAAACTAAACCAAACTGCATCAGAAGGAACTACAAGCCCTTCAACTATGTTGAAATTGGGTTATGACAAGCAAATTGACCAAGATTTGAGATTGAGAATAACAGGATCTATGTACCATACTGCACACTCTGCAAGAACATATTTGTACGGAGGGGACAGAGCAGGTTCGAGATATTATTTCGTAATGGAAAATACCGCAGCTTCATCGTCAGCAAACTATTCATCAGGACTTGTTAATCCTGGATTCACTAACGAAATGACTGCCTTTATGGTTAATCCGTTTGTTAAATACAAAGGATTAGAGTTCTTCGGGTTGGTTGAAACTGTTTCAGGAAAAGCAAAAGCAGAAAGCGATACAAGAAGCTTTTTGCAAACAGGAGCCGAATTGTTATACCGTTTTGGAGGAAACGAAAACTTTTATGTAGCCGGTAGATATAACAATGTTAGTGGAGATTTGGCAAACGGAGATGATATTGATGTAACTCGTTTCAATATTGGTGGAGGTTACTTTATGACTAAAAACATTTTGGTTAAGTTAGAGTACGTAAACCAAAAATATGACGGATACAACAACACAAGCATCTTACACGAAGGTAAATTCAACGGATTTGTTGCAGAGGCTGTAATTGCGTTCTAATTATAAAATATGCGTGTCTTTGGTTACTTAATCTTATTTCTTGTACTTGCAGGATTTTCAAGACATAAGAATAGTTATTTACTACTAAATTCAAAAAGGTTTATTGTAGAAGGCTCTACATCATTAGGGGATTTTACTTGTAATTATGATATTCATCAAACCAAAGACACACTTTTTTTAAGCCACAAAACAGGATTTACTGACAAGATACCTGTAAAAGAATTCGGATGTGGGAATTTCCTACTCAACAGGGATTTTAAAAAAACCCTCAAAGAGAAAGAATATCCGAATGTGATGATTAACCTGTCAGACGTGCGGAAGCAAGGCGAAAATTATAGCTATAATCTTCACCTTGAGTTAGCAGGAAAAAAGAAAACTTTTCAGAACCTTGTTTTGAAAAAAGAAGGGAAACATCTAAAAGGAGGTATAGAATTAAAATTTAGTGATTTTGACCTTCACCCTCCCACAAAGTTGGGAGGAGCAATCAAAATCGACGAAAGCATAAAACTCTCAATTTTATTCAGAACCCAATAATTTTTTCATAATAAATTAGTATCTTTAGAATCCCGAGGAATTACTACTCGGGATTTTATCTGTAAAAGTTGAAAATTTAAAAAAAACACCCATAATGTTAAGAACATTTTTAAGTCCTTTGTTAGTTGTAATTACCGTTTTACTGATTCCGTCAATAGAAAAGGCTTTGATGTTTCTACCTTTGATTTTTGCCTTATCGGTCGGATTAATAAATTTCAAAAGGCTGAAAGTTAACAACAAGCCTTTCGGGATTTTCCTGTCGGTAGTACAGAGCTATGCTGTTTTTATTGGTTTGGGTATTGTAACTTACTTTTTTGACGAATTGCTACAAGATATTACCATTGTAAACCAAGGAGATTCAGCATTCAAAGGAATTGTTCTGGTAACATTAGGAGGATATTTTGCCTCGCTTTTACTGTTTTATTTCTTTTCGTTTTTATTCCGAATAGACAACAAACGATTCAGCTACCTAATAATCACAATCTGTTATGCTGTTATTGTATTGGTAATGCAGGTTTTTTCTAAAAATGAATTTCTACAGTTTGGGGTTGAAAAATTTGCCTCGTTCCTTATTTCGTGGATTATATTTATGAGTTTGGCATTTAGCTTGTCGATGAACAGAGCTTCGTTTATGCGAACTCTGGAAAAATAAAAGTTGTATTTACAGTTAAATACTTACTTTTGTAGCTTAATTCAAATGAAATATGGTACAATCAATGACCGGATTCGGGAAAGTTATACTACAACTTCCTGCAAAAAAGATTACAGTCGAAATCAAATCGCTTAATAGTAAAAATCTTGATTTAAACGTCAGAATTCCCTCCACTTACAGAGAAAAAGAATTTGCTGTACGCAACCAAATAGCACAGGAAATTGAAAGGGGAAAAGTAGATTTTTCGATATTTTCGGAAATAACTTCAGAAGAAACTTCAACAAAAATAAATGTTCCGATTGTAATGGGATACATCAGGCAAATGCAAGCTATTTTGCCCGAGGCTGACACAACCGAACTTATGAAAATGGCTGTCAGAATGCCCGATACCCTAAAAACGGAACGTGATGAAATAGACGAAAACGAATGGGCTGAAATTCAAAAGACCATTAATGAGGCTATTCGTACTTTTACGGACTTCAGAAGTGCGGAGGGTAGGGTACTTCAAGCTGATTTTGAAAAGCGTATCGACAAAATACGTTCGCTTATGACCCAAGCGGTTTCATTGGATAAAGAACGTATCGAAATCGTAAAAACCCGTCTTCGTGATGCTTTGAGCAACCTGAAAATTACTGTGGACGAAAACCGTTTTGAGCAGGAGTTGATTTATTATTTGGAAAAATACGATATTACAGAAGAAAAAGTCCGTTTGGAAAATCATTTGAACTATTTTCTGCAAACAATGACTTCCGAAAAATCAAGCGGAAGAAAATTAGGTTTTATTACGCAAGAAATCGGTCGAGAAATAAATACGATGGGGTCGAAATCAAACCACTCCGAAATGCAGAAATTAGTCGTACAAATGAAAGACGAACTCGAAAAAATCAAAGAACAGAATCTGAATGTGCTTTAGCCTCTCAACCTCCAAAGGGGGAGTTTGTCAACTGCGATTGAACACTTAAAAAAAATCCCTTAAAACGAAAAAGTTTTAAGGGATTTTTTAATCTGTTTATCTATGTTAAGCCTTTACTTCTTCGGTTGAAGTTTCTTCATCAACAATTTTGTCTGCTCCGCTTTTTATCATCGTATCAGCCATAATCGGAGTAGCGATGAATAACGAAGTGAACGTACCTACAATAATACCAATTAGGATAGCAAAGATAAATCCTCGAAGTGATTCTCCTCCGAAAATAAAGATTGCTAACAATACTATTGATAAACTCAACGAAACGTTAATCGTTCTACTCAAAGTTGTATTTAAAGCGTGATTTACCGTATCGGTAAAGCTTTCTCCCGTATGTTGTGATTGTCTGTTTCTCAAGAATTCACGAACCCTGTCAAATACGATTACGGTATCGTTAATCGAATAAGCCACAACGGTCAGAATAGCTGCAATAAGGTGTTGGTCAAGCTCCATATTGAAAGGCATAATCGAATACGTAAGAGAGTAAACTCCCAATACGATAATTACGTTTTGAGCCAATCCGACAACGGCTCCTAAAGAAAACTGCCATCTTCTGAAACTGATTAAAATATATAAGAACATTACTGCTAAAGCTCCAAATACAGCTTTCATCGAGTCGTATTTCAAATCATCTGCAATGGTTGGCCCTACTTTTGAAGTCTGAAGAACTCCCAATTGCTTGTCTTCGTGAGAAGACATAAATTCTTCAAACGTAAGCGTATCCGGTAGATATTCTTTCAAATTATCATAAAGCATTTGATTGATTTCGTTATCAACTTCGGTGCTTTCTTCTTCAACTTTGTATTTGGTTGTGATTCTCAACTGATCTGCACTTCCGAAAGTTTTAGCCTCAGCACTTCCGAATGCGTTATGCAACTTATCTTTGATTTCGTTGGCATCAACCGGTTTGTCAAATTTAACCTGATAGGTTCTTCCTCCTACAAAATCAACTCCCGGATTCAATCCTTTTGTTGAAAGAGCTACAATAGAAATAAGAACAGCAATACCAGAAATGATATAAGCTAATTTCTTTTTACCCAAGAAATTAAAGTTTGTTCCTACAAACCAATTTTCAGTAAATGAAGTTGAGAATTTCACTTCTTTTCCTTTATCTAATCTTCCGTAAATAAATAGTTTCGGAATAAAGATAGCTGTAAACAAAATGGTAAGAATACCGATAAGTAGGGTAGTGGCAAATCCTTGAATCGGTCCTGAACCGAAAATAAACAAGATAATACCTACCAAGAAAGTCGTAATATTCGCATCAAATACAGATGACAAAGCCCCATTCCAACTGAAAGCGTAGTCAACTGCCTCACGAGTTGATTTTCCGGTTCGAAGTTCTTCTTTTACCCTTTCGTTAATAATGATGTTCGCATCAATGGCAGTACCCATTGTAAGCACAATACCTGCAATACCCGGAAGTGTCAGTACTGCTCCCAAAGAAGCTAAAATTCCGAAAATGAAAAGCAAGTTTACTAACAAAGCTACGTTAGCATACATACCTGTACGTCCGTAATAGAATACCATCCAAAGCAATACTACTGCAAAACCAATAGCAAACGACATCATTCCGTTGTCAATAGCTTGTTGTCCGAGTGATGGACCAACCACAGCTGACTGTACAATATCTGCAGAGGCAGGAAGTTTACCTGCTTTTAGGATATTGGCTAAATCGGTAGTTTCTTCTAATTTGAAATTTCCGGAAATACTTGAACTTCCTCCAGAAATGGCTTCATTTACGTTTGGAGCAGAATACACCTGATTATCCAATACAATAGCTACAGCTCCTTGTCTTGAGGCTACATCACGGGTTAATTTTTCCCATTCTTTAGCTCCGTTAGAGTTCATTCTCATCGAAACAGCAGGTTTTCCGAATTGGTCAAAATCCGAACGTGCATCAACCACAGCTCCTCCTCCAAGTGCAGGTTTGTTGTCTCTGTTTCCTTTGATAGCATATAGTTCTACAACTTCTACTTTTTCAGATTTAACCTCGTTTGAAGGTCTTACAATCTGCTTTTCTGCAATGTGTTGTGTTGATGGTTTGCTCCACAAGAACTTCACATATCTTTGGTCTCCCGAAAGTAATGCTCTGATATTAGACTGACGTAAATATCCCGAAATTTCAGCAGTATCTCTTACAGCATAATATCCTAAAACCTGACCTCCTCCATAAGCAGCCATTTTGTCAAGAATTGGTCCTAAAGCTACTTTTTCATCAGAAGTTGTATCAGTAAGTAACGCTTCGATATCGCTTTTGGGAGCTAATGTATCTTGCAGGGTTTCTTCTGTTTGAGGTGCTGCTTGTTTTTTAAGTTCTTCGTTAGCAGTCATCAAGAAATTTCCGATTTCTTCCATTTTGTAAACTTCCCAAAACTCCAATTGAGCTGTACTTTGGAGAAGTTTTTTGATACGTGCCTCATCTTTTGCTCCCGGTAATTCAACCAAAATACGTCCTGTATTTCCGATTTTCTGAATGTTGGGTTGCGTAACTCCAAATTTGTCGATACGCTCTCTCAAAATCTGGTAAGCACTCTCTACCGACTCATCAACTTTTTTGGCCAAAACCTTTTTTACGTCTGCATCAGAAGTGTTGATGTTGATTTCTGTATCGTCAAAATTTCTGTTGGCAAAAATATCAGGAGATGCTAATTTTACAGTGCTTCCAGCCTCTTTGTTAGCCTGGTCAAAAGCTCTGAAAAATGCATCAAGATAGCTTTCTTGTGCCCTTCTGGTTTTATCGGTTTCTGATAAAGCCTTTACAAAAACAGGGTTTTGCG
Organism: uncultured Flavobacteriaceae bacterium; assembly: GCA_934675205.1. Taxonomy (GTDB): domain Bacteria; phylum Bacteroidota; class Bacteroidia; order Flavobacteriales; family Flavobacteriaceae; genus Flavobacterium. The sequence goes on from CAKUPQ010000002.1 coordinate 585,588, forward strand.
AATTGTTAGCCAATCCATTAATAATGTCTTTAACTGAAATTTGAAGTGTTACGTTAATCCCTCCTTCCAAATCAAGACCTTTGTTGATTTGTTTTGCCTCAACCTCTTCATAAGTATTTCCGAGATATACTTTTTCTTTTCGGATTGAATCAAGATAAGCTACTTCTTTTTGCCTATCTCCTTCCGAAAAAGCTAAAGCATCTTTCTTAACTTTGTTTGCTACATAAGTAAACGAAAGTTGATAAACACATACGATTGCAAACAAAATTGCAAAAAATCTGATAAGTCCTTTGTTCTGCATTTAATTAAATTTTAGATTATTTGGTTTTGTTTTCCCGATGAATAAGGCTCTACCGAAAAAACGGACAAATATATAACTTCACAAAAGATTAACCAATTTATTTTCCATAAAATATTGAATCTATGTTAGTCCGAAGCCCAAAGTAGTTTTTCGTTGGAATCAAAAAAATGAAATAAAAAAAGAGCCATACAATTTGTACAGCTCTAAAAAAGTAAATCATATTTTATTTTACAAAACCGAAGCCAAAGCATCGTTCATATTGCGAACAGCATCTGCACTTTTAGTAAATAATGCTTTTTCGTTTTCGTCAAGATTGATGTCTATGATTTTTTCAACTCCGTTCTTTCCGATAATACAAGGAACTCCCATACAAATATCAGATTGTCCGTATTCTCCCTCAAGTAGTACCGAACAAGGAATCATTTTCTTTTGATCGTTCAAAATGCTATCTACCAAATAAGCAACTGATGCTCCCGGAGCATACCAAGCGGAAGTTCCTAAAAGAGCTGTAAGTGTTGCTCCTCCAACCATTGTATCAGCTGAAACTTTAGCTAATTCGTCTTTTGACAAAAATTCAGAAACAGGAACTCCGTTATAACTTGCTAATCTGGTAAGCGGAATCATAGTCGTATCTCCGTGTCCTCCGATTACCATTCCTTGAATATCGTTTGCCGGTTTGTCCAAAGCTAAAGACAAATAGGTTTTAAAACGTGAGCTGTCCAAAGCTCCACCCATTCCGATAATTCTGTTTTTCGGAAGTCCTGTAGCTTTTAGAGCCAAATAAGTCATTGTATCCATCGGGTTTGATACTACAACAATAATCGTATTCGGAGAATATTTCAAAATATTTTCTGCAACACCTTTTACGATTCCGACATTGATTCCAATAAGTTCTTCACGAGTCATACCCGGTTTTCTCGGAATTCCCGAAGTAATCACAACAACATCACTTCCTGCTGTTTTGGAATAGTCGTTTGTACTTCCTGTTACTCTTGTATTAAAACCTAAAGTGGTTTGTGTTTGTGTAATATCAAGAGCTTTACCTTCTGCAAAACCCTCTTTGATATCCAATAAAACTATTTCACTTGCAATTCTTCTGAATGCAATAGCATCTGCACAGGTAGCTCCTACGTTTCCTGCTCCTACAATTGTTACTTTCATTTATTTAATGTGTTTATGTTGTTTAAAAAAGTTTTGCAAAAGTACAAAAATTAATTACGAATTATGAATTACGAATTAGGATTTGAGATTGATTTCGATAGCCTCAACCATTAAGCACTAATCATTAACCATTAATTAAAACTCAACGCTATTCCTGCTGTTAAGGTATTGTATTCCTGAAAGGTATAATCTCCAAATATTTTGAAGAATCCCAAGTTCAGTCGAGTTCCTAAAGTTCCTCGTACTCCGCTTACCTGAAAACTTTGATTTACAGGGTCATAAATAGTTTCACTTATTGTATGGATAAAATTTCCTCCTGTATCTTCTAAATCATAAGTAAGGGCATATTCTCCTTTCATTTTTGCGGTAGTTTTTCCGTGATTGTATCCCACAGCTCCATAAAAAGTTATCAGTTTGAAATCTAAAGAAGCAATCCCCTGTATTGTCCAAGCATTTACTTTGAATTCTGTTTCTCCGTTTCTTACTTCTACATTTGCATAAGCCGGGTCATTTTCAATTCTGTAAGCCGTTCTCATATTTGTAAATGCACCTAAAACAGATACATTCAAAGGAGATTCTTCCATACCAAAATACTGTGTCAAATCGTGCTGTAATCCTAAACCGAACAAATTAAAGCTAAAATCTTCTTCGATGGTTATATTCGGCACAAACCTGACTTTAACATCAGTATTGGCAAATACTCCCATACCTATTTGAGCCATCGGAACAGGAACAGCATTAAACGGTAAATCCCCCGCAATACCTTTAGGCATATTAAATTCAGCTACTTTTATGTTTCCGTCTTGATGAGGAATTTCCACTCTTACCAAGGTTTCGTGTTCGGAAGTGCTCATCACCGTAGGCACTCTAGTTTCTCCGTTTGGCAATGTCAAATATTGGTAATCATTGGGGTTAAACGTAAAAAACTCATCAGAAGTCGGCACAAAAGATATACTCGGATTTATGGTAATGTCAAACCCGAATTTTTTATGTGTTTTGGCTGTTGTGTACCAACCCGAATTCAAATCATACATAAATCCTTTGACAAAAGGATTGACATAATTTTTTCCTAAATGACCTGCATCTCCTGCTGCAAGTGCTAAAGACTCAACTCCTTGAGAAGAAGCCGTTATCGAAATCAAATAAAGTATAGGAATTAAAACTGCTTTTTTCATCTTTTTTCATTTAATAGCTATACAAAAATAAACAAATCAATCAATTACTATAAATAAATAAACAAAAAAATTCCCGAAAGTAATTTCGGGAATTTTTATTTAACTAACTCAACTTTTTATCTTGTTGCTCTGCTTGAAGAAGAACTTCTTGCATCTCCAACAGAACTCCCTCTTGTAGAGCTTGAGCTACTACTTCCTAAAGATGAACTTCTAGTGGGAGAACTTGATGTTCCAACAGAGCTACTTCTTGTAGGGCTTGAACTATTTCCTAAAGATGAACTTCTGGTGGGAGAACTTGATGTTCCCACAGAGCTACTTCTTGTAGAGTTTGAACTATTTCCTAAAGATGAACTTCTTGTAGGAGAACTTGATGTTCCCACAGAGCTACTTCTTGTAGGGCTTGAGCTATTTCCTAAAGATGAACTTCTTGTAGGAGAACTTGATGTTCCCACAGAGCTACTTCTTGTAGCGTTTGAACTATTTCCTAAAGATGAACTTCTTGTAGCGTTTGAGCTTGTTGCTACCGAATTATTTCTTGTCGTATTTGTATTTCCGACAGAGTTGCTTCTTGTAGCGTTTGAGTTTGTATTCAAAGAACTTGTTCTTGTGGTGTTTACGTTTGCTGTAGTATTTCCTCTTGTCTGATTCATAACGTATGAGTTTTTTACCCCGTCATTTCTTCGGTTAAAAGACTGATTCGGATTTTGTCTTTCATAAGCATTTGAACGTACCGAGTTATGCATTGCTACAGCTCTTGTGCTTCTTCTCACATCTACATAGTTATAGGTGTTGTAAACATTTACGTAAGTGTGTACGTGAGTTCTGTATCTGAATATCGGGCAAGGAGACCAATAAGACCAATAAGTCGGATAATAGCCCCAATACCAAGGCGAATAATAAGCTACATAACCTCTGTGCCAAAAAGTATTGAGAATTACAGGTCTTACGTAATAAACAGGCTCATAAATATAATTGTTTCCGTATAAGAATACATCTCCGACCACTTGCACCTGAACGGTATTGTTTCGGGTATTTTTCTCAACTTCTATAGTTGCCACATCTTGATACATATCTCTTCCCAAAACAGACTGAAGTACGATTAAGTGCGTATTTCCTTCAATAGATTCTATTACTCTTAAATAATCTACTTGTCCGTCTCTGTTCAAATCAAGATTTGAAATTTGAGTTTTCGGGTTATTAATTCTGTATTCAAAATCTGCCAAATCTTTAGATTCTCCAAAAATGGAAGCTACAGCCCGAAGGTCTAAATTGTCGCTAATATCATAATTGGTAGCTGTTACGGTTGTAACGTCTTGACCAAAAGTTACACCTGCAAAAAGCATAGTAACTAAAACTGATGTAAATAAATTTGTTTTCATAACCGTAAGTATTAAAAGTTAGTACTTTATTTTGTAGTTCCCTACGATTGATATTTACCAACAAGCGTGCCAAAAAAATAAAAACTAAATAACTTATTGAAAATCAGTTTATTGTAAAAATAATATTTAATACTTTTACTTTTTAAAAATTTTAATCTTATATAATAAAATCAATAAAAAGCTCGAATCGTTTAAATTTTTACCTGTATTTACAAAAAATCATTGTATTGTTTGAATCATATTCTTTAACTTTGGTATGAAAAATATAAAACAATCAATTATGAATATCCGAATTACAGGTTCAGGAAGTTATATTCCGACAGAAAGGGTTACGAATTTAGATTTTGCAAAGCATACTTTTTTGAATGAAGACGGAACTCCTTTTCCGCATTCCAATGAAGAAGTAGCTCAAAAATTCCTTGAAATTACGGGAATCAAGGAAAGAAGGTATGTAACCGATAATTTGAATACTTCGGATATTGGTACAATTGCTGCTCAAAAAGCTGTTGAAGATTCGGGAATTGACCCTGAAACACTTGATTATATCATTTTTGCCCATAATTTCGGAAACGTAAAGCAGGGAGCTATTCAAACGGATACCGTTCCGAGTTTGGCTACAAGGGTTAAGCACAATCTGAAAATAAAAAATCCGAAATGCGTGGCTTATGATATTCTGTTCGGTTGTCCGGGTTGGATTGAAGGATTTATTCAGGCTCAAGCCTATATCAAAGCAGGGATGGCAAAAAAATGTCTGGTAATCGGAGCAGAAACACTTTCGAGAGTGGTGGACATACACGACAGAGACAGTATGATTTATTCGGACGGAGCAGGAGCAACCGTTATCGAAGCCACCCAAGAAGAGGGGTTTTTAGCCTACGAAAGTGCAACTTTTGCTTATGATGAGGCTAATTTTCTGTATTTCGGAAATTCGTTTAACAAAGACTTAAACCCCGATGTGCGATATATCAAAATGTATGGACGAAAAATTTATGAATTTGCTCTTACGAATGTTCCGAAAGCGATGAAATCCTGTCTTGAAAAAGCAAATATTCCGATTGAGCAGGTCAAAAAAGTGCTGATTCATCAGGCAAACGAAAAAATGGATGAAGCTATCATTCACAGATTTTACAAGCAGTTCAAACAAACTCCTCCCGATGGTATAATGCCTATGAGTATTCATTTGCTCGGAAACAGTAGTGTAGCAACTGTTCCAACTTTGTATGATTTGCTCGTAAAAGGAAAAGTTGAAAATCAGGAGCTCCAAAAAGGCAATGTGATTCTGTTTGCATCAGTTGGAGCAGGAATGAATATCAATGCGGTGTTGTATAGGTATTAAAAATATAGAGACGGGCAATTTGCCCGTCTCTACAAAAATCATTTATCCGAAAATTTATTACGATATTTTTCAGCGGTAAGTTCGGCAATCTTTACAATTACTTCGGTTGCTCTCTGCATACTTTCCACAGGAACGTATTCATATTTTCCGTGAAAGTTGTGTCCTCCTGCGAAAATGTTAGGGCAGGGAAGTCCCATATAGGAAAGCTGTGAGCCGTCTGTTCCTCCTCGGATTGGTTTGATGATTGGTTTGATTCCTAATTCGTTCATTGCTTTTTCTGCAATTTCAACAATATGATAAACCGGCTTAACCATTTCTTTCATATTGAAATATTGGTCTTTGATTTCAGCCGAAATAATATCTTCTCCGAATTTTGAAGCGTATTTTTTATTGATTTTCTCAACAATTTTCTCAACAAATTTTTTACGGTCTTCAAATTTCTTTTTGCTGTGGTCACGGATTATCATTCCGATTTCGGTATGCTCCAAACTTCCTTTGATTCCCGTTACGTGAAAGAATCCTTCGTAGCCTTTTGTCTTTTCGGGAACTTCTTTTTTTGGTAATTCGTTGATAAACTTATTGGCAATCAGCATTGAGTTAATCATTTTTCCTTTAGCATAACCGGGGTGTACGCTTTTTCCTTTAATCACAACTTTTACTCCTGCTGCATTAAAGTTTTCGTATTCCAATTCTCCGATTTGACTTCCGTCCATAGTGTAAGCCCATTCTGCTCCGAATTTCTTTACATCAAATTTGTGAGCTCCACGACCGATTTCTTCATCGGGAGTAAATCCGATTCTGATTTTTCCGTGTTTGATATCGGGGTTTTTAATCAGATATTCCATAGCGGTAACAATTTCCGTAATTCCCGCTTTGTCATCTGCTCCCAAAAGTGTCGTTCCGTCTGTGGTAATCAAGGTTTGTCCTTTGTATTGCAGTAAATCTTTGAAATATTTAGGAGAAAGAATAATATTTTGTTTTTTGTTCAGAACAATATCCCCTCCATCATAGTTCTTTACAATTTGAGGTTTAACATTAGCTCCCGTAAAATCAGGAGTTGTATCAAAGTGAGCTATAAACCCGATGGTTGGCACTTCGTGTTCTACATTGCTCGGAAGTGTAGCCATAATGTAAGCATTTTTGTCTATGGTAACTTCTTTTAGTCCGATAGCTTTGAGTTCTTCAACCAGTTTGTTGGCTAAATCCCATTGTTTGGCTGTACTTGGAGTAGTGTCTGAATTTGGGTCTGATTCGGTATCTATGGTAACATAGCTTTTGAAACGGTCAATAATATGTTGCATTATATGGAAGGTTTTAATATTTATAGCAAAGGTAAGAATTTTTTGTATCTTTGGTTTTATTAACCTTATTTAAAATCAATATTATGAACAAAAAACTACTATTCTTTGTATGGTCTGTACTGCTTTTCTCTGCCAATCAGACCTTCGGGCAAATTGTACTTACTTCGGGGCAAACAGCAAATGACTATATTGAAGAAATTCTTGGTCAGGGGATTACGTATTCTAATGCTTATATTACAGGAAACGGTGCCCAAATTGCCACTTATACAGGTGGAGAACAGTCAGGATTTCAACCTTCTATGGATAACGGTCTTGTTTTATCCACAGGTTATGTAGATACTTCGGATTGGTTACAAGGTCCTGCTTCTACTCAAAGAAGTGACGATACAGGTGGTGCAGGTATTACGGAGTTGAACGCCCTTGCAGGAATATCTGCTACCTATGACGGAATTATATTGGGGTTTAATTTTATACCTACTACTAATAAACTTAAGGTAAACTTTCAGTTTGGCTCGGAAGAATATAACGAATGGGTTAATTCAGCTCTTAATGATGTATTAGGAATTTTTATTAGTGGTCCCGGTTTTGGTGCATATCCCGGAGTAAACATAGCTGTTGCTCCAAATGGCCCAAGAATATGTACAAATACCATCAACAGAGGAAATCAATGTCCTGCCAATGCTACGGTACCTTGTAATTCCTCCAACCCGATAGGTATGGGGAACTGCTACTCTAACCCTATGTATTTTATAGATAACTGCTCTGGAACTTATGATAATGCTATGGACGGGTTTACTGTTATGCTCCAGGCACAGGCAGATGTGATTCCGTGTGAAGAGTATCACATCAGAATAATGATTGCAGATAGTACAACTGCAGAGGTTGATTCTTGGTTATTTCTACAAGAAGGAGGTTTTTATGCAGAGGGAGCTTATGTAAATGCTCAAGTTGAGTATGCTTATGGAGGAACAAGTGTTATTGAGGGTTGCTCGGGTAATCAGCTTGTATTCTGCCTTGATGAGCCTTTACTGAATGACCACGTTATTGATATAGTTTCCGTAACAGGAACAGCAACTGAATTTGTTGATTATTTACCCTTCTTGCCCCAATATATCATTCCTGCTGGGGAAACTTGTGTGGCTTTTCCTATTACTGCTTTACTGGACGGTATTGATGAGGGAGTAGAAACTATTATTATCGAATATCAGAAAGATGCGTGTGACACAGCAGAGATAGTAATTGAAATACACGAGCCTTATGATGGTTGTTGCTATCCTGATATGGTTTTTGATGCTCCGACAGGAGAGCCACAACAGACACTTACACAAGGACAAACACTTGCTGATTTGGTTATTAGCGGAGAATCGGGAGCAGATTATTTTGTTTGGTTTTCAGATGCTGACCTTACCACAGAAATTCCTTCAACAACCCAAGCTATTGACCAAACAACCTATTATGTAATTCAGGTCGTGGGTGGTTGCGAAAGTGATGCTTTGGCTATTACTGTGGAAGTAACTTTGAGCAATACCATTTTTGACGGAAAATCATTTACAACCTATCCGAATCCTGTTCGTGATATTTTTAATATCTCATACAGCAACGAAATTACAGGTATCGAAGTAACTAATATGTTAGGTCAAACGCTTATTTCTGAAACAAAAAATGCAACAGATATTCAGATAGATATGTCAGCTTTACCAACAGGAAATTATTTAGTGAAAGTAAAAACTGATGAGATGATTAAAGTAATCAAAGTCGTTAAGCAGTAAAATTTAAAGTTTATTTTTTAGACCTGCCAAGTTGTAAAAATTTGGCAGGTCTTTTTTTAGTTTTAACGAAAAACTTTACCGTTGATTAAGACTTTATCAATCAGATTTGTTCCGAAAGAGTAGGGGATTTGGTAGTAATTCGGGATTTCTTTGGTAATAATTAGATTGGCTTTTTTGCCTTTTGTGATACTTCCGACTTCGTTTTGCAATCCCATAGCATAAGCTCCGTTTATCGTAGCTGCATTTATGGCTTCTTCGGGAGTCATTTTCATTTTGATACAGGCAGTTGCCACAACAAAATTCATATTTCCGCTTGGAGTTGTTCCGGGATTAAAGTCGGAAGCCAAAGCCAAAGGCAATCCCTCCGAAATCATTTTTCGGGCAGGAGTATAGGGAATACTGATAAAATACGAGCAGGATGGCAGTGCTACAGGCATTGTTTTCGTGCCTTTTAAAGCCTGAATATCTTCGTCATTCATAACTTCAAGATGGTCAACCGAAAGTACATCATTTTCAACACACATCTGAATTCCTCCAATAGTTGTAAACTGATTGACGTGGATTTTTGCCTGAAGTCCGTATTGTTTTCCTGCCTCAATAATCTGCTTGGTTTGCTCTACCGAAAAATAACCCGTTTCTAAAAAAGCATCAATATAATCAGCTAATTTTTCTTTTGCTATTTTCGGAAGCATTTCGTTTATAAGCAAATCAATATAAGCCTGTTGATTTTCTTTATATTCCTTTGGAAAAGCGTGAGCTCCTAAAAAAGTAGCTTTTATCGGAAAGTTATAATCTTCTCGTAATCTTTTTATTACACGAAGCATTTTAAGTTCTCCTTCAACAGTGAGCCCATAGCCTGATTTGATTTCAACAGCTCCTGTTCCTTGCGAGATTACCTCTTCCAAACGTGCTTTGGACTGATTGTATAATTCCTCTTCTGAGGTTTCGTTGAGCAATTTGGCAGAATTTAAAATTCCTCCTCCACGATTAGCGATTTCCTCATACGAAAGTCCGTTGATTCTATCGACAAATTCCTGTACACGGTTTCCTGCATAGACGATATGCGTATGCGAATCCACCCAAGTCGGAAGCACCACTTTTCCAGTAGCATCAATTACGCTTTGAATTTCGATTTCAGGTAAATCTTTCATCAGCCCGAAATCGGAAATCAAATCGTTTTCAATCAATAAATAAGCATTTTCCAAAACAGGTAAATTCGACATATCAGCTCCCGAAACCATTTCTACATTGATTTCTCTGACTTGGACTAATTGTTTTATATTGATGATTAGGGTTTGCATATTTTTGGTTTAAAGTTAAAGGTTTAAAGTTAAAGACCTCACAGGTTTTAAAAACCTGTGAGGTCTGAATTTGGATTTTACATCAGATAAAAGATAAAAAACATATAGACTGCAATTCCGAAAAGTAAAAATATCATATTCAGGAAAAGCAGGAATAATCCTCTGAAAAGTGTACTTATTCTTGAATAGCCGTAAACCGTTCTATGTGCTTTAAAAAAATAGATAAATGTCCAAATATAGATGGCAAAATTAGCGATAACAGCTATGGTTTTTATCGCCCATCCGGTAAGCTCAGAAATGGTATTTACGACCGAAAGAGAAGTGAAAAAAGCCAGTAATAGGAACGAAAAATAGTGCAACGTAAAAATTCCGTGGTCGAAATAAAACCATTTCTTTTTGCTGTGAAATACCCACATAAAAAACGCAAAAACAGGCATATAGAAAAACAGGAATTTCGGAATATTTTTTTGGGCAACCTCCATTATTTTTATTCCGAGTTGGGACTTGGTGTATTTTTGTTTTAGTTCGATTTCTTTTCGGTTGACGATTCTGTCCATTCCTTTATCTTTTAAATTTTCAGGTAAATTATTCTGAATGGAGTCGTATTCTTTGAGTGTTTTTTCTTTTGTACCAAAAGGCCAGCTTTCGGAATTTTTGGCAACCATTAAACTGTCCTTTTTTCGTTGTTCTTCGGTTATTTCAATTGTCTTTTTAGGTTTATTAATTCCGAATCCGTCAAAATCAGATTTGAAACTCATTTTAGAAATAATTCCTCCCACAAAAAACACAAAAAAGCTGACAAAAATATAGAGCTTCACCGGAGCTACATATCTTTTTCGTTTTCCTTCAAGGTATTCTTTAGTAAGAACTCCCGGTTTGAACAGGAGGTATTTCAGGGTTTTCCAGAAACTACCGTCATAATGCACCAAATCTTCGATAAAATGTGTAAACAAATAATGAAACGACTGCCTTGTTTCTACGTTTTCCTGTCCGCATTTTGGGCAAAATCGCTTACGGACAAATCCCTCGCAATTCTGACATTTTTTGTCTTCTCTTAATTTATGCTTTCCCATTTTTTTTAAGTTACGAGGTTATGTAGTTATGAGGTTATAAAGTTAGGATAGGACTACGTAACTCCGTAACCTTATAACTACATAACTATCTTAATACTACATCTTTAACGACTTCTTTCCCGATTTCTTCGTTAATCATTTTAATGATTTTATTTTTTCCGTAGAGTAATTCTTCTCTTAAAACAGATGAAGTAAGCCAGACATAAAGCACATTATTCTTGAGGATAACCTCTTTGGTATAAGTGTTTACTCCGTTTCCCATAAGGTTTATCCAAGCCTGTTTGACATCGACAGCATCTAATCCTTTTTCGAGTTTATTCTTTTCGATAAATTCTTTCAGCACGTCCGAAATCAGAAAACTGTCGTTATTTCGTTTGGTGTTACTCTTCATTTTCAAGTAAGTTTATCGCTTCGGCTCTTTTGTAATAATAGGTTTTATCATCATAATTTTTCAGAATCAACTTGTTGGCTGTTACTTCGATAATTGTAACTTCTCTATTGTCAAACTCTGAATGAAATTTGATTTTGAACTCATCATTATCTTCGATAATTTCGATTTCTTCTTGATATTCATCCACAATAAAAGTTCCGTCGAGTTGCGGAGAGGCTTTTTTATAAAATCCCTTTTCGTTTTCATCAATTTCGTAATAATCGTAAATCGTATTCATTCCGAAATCAATTTCTTTTCCGTCAGATTGAATGACTTTAGTGATTTCCCAATATCCGTTTAGGTTTTGTAAATCCGCTTTTTCAACAGAAGTACAACCGATTATTGTAAATAAAAAAACAAGAAAGTATATTTTTTTCATTTTGAAAAATTTTTATTACTCTTTGTCATTGCGAGGAACGAAGCAATCTAAATATTTATTGAGATTGCTTCACTTCGTTTCTCTACGTTCGCAATGACAAGACGTTGTAAAGTTAAAAAATAAAAGACCATATCAAAATGATATAGTCTTTTAATATTTGTAAATCAGTAAAAAATTAAGCTAATTTCTTGTCTAAATTCACTTTAAGTGTTTGCAAGAAATCTTCTGTTGTTAGATAATCAGCTTCGGTAAGACCTTCTGGTTTTACAAGCATAGCCAAATCTTTAGTCATTTTCCCGCTTTCTACTGTTTCGATACAAACTTGTTCTAATTTTTCACAGAAATTGATTAGCTCTTGGTTGTTGTCTAATTTTCCTCTGTGCATCAATCCTCTTGTCCAAGCAAAAATTGAAGCGATTGGGTTGGTAGAAGTCTTTTTACCTTGTTGGTGCTGACGGTAATGACGTGTTACTGTTCCGTGAGCAGCTTCTGCTTCAACTGTTTTTCCGTCAGGAGTAACCAATACTGAAGTCATAAGTCCTAACGAACCGAAACCTTGAGCTACGGTATCTGATTGAACGTCTCCGTCATAGTTTTTACAAGCCCAAACAAATCCACCGTTCCACTTCATTGCACTTGCCACCATATCGTCAATCAATCTGTGTTCGTAAACAATTCCGATTGCTTCAAACTGTGCTTTATAATGCTCCTGATAAACTTCCTCAAAGATATCTTTGAAACGTCCGTCATAAGCCTTTAGAATCGTATTTTTCGTAGAAAGGTACAAAGGCCATTTTTTAGTCAATGCCATTTGGAACGATGAGTGAGCAAATCCGTAGATAGACTCGTCTGTGTTATACATGCTCATCGCAACTCCATCTCCTTTGAAATTGTAAACTTCCCAAGAAGTTGTTTCTCCAGCTTCGTTGGTAAAGCTCATAGTTAAAGTTCCTTTTCCTTTGATAACTTTGTCCGTAGCTTTGTATTGATCTCCGAAAGCGTGACGTCCGATAACAATCGGTTGTGTCCAACCTTGAACATATCTTGGTACGTTGCTCATGATGATTGGCTCTCTGAAAACAGTTCCCCCAACAATATTACGGATAGTTCCGTTTGGAGATTTCCACATTTCTTTCAATCCGAATTCTTCCACACGAGCTTCATCCGGAGTAATGGTAGCACATTTGATACCTACGTTGTATTTTTTGATAGCTTCAGCCGAGTCAATCGTAACTTGGTCATTGGTTGCATCACGATGTTCGATTCCTAAATCGTAATATTTGATGTCTAAATCTAAATAAGGAAGAATAAGTTGTTCTTTAATAAACGACCAAATGATTCTTGTCATCTCATCTCCGTCCAATTCCACTACGGGATTAGCTACTTTAATTTTTGCCATAATTTATTAAGTTTTATATAAATGTGTTTTGAATAAAATCGAGCAAATGTAATCAATTTTAAGGAATTAAGCAATTTATTGATTAGGTCAAATACAGATTTAAATATAAAATAGCACAAGGTGTTAAAATTTAATCTTTACTTCAAAAATTAAACTTTTTTATTTAGGTTTGCCGACTTTTACGGTTATTACTACTTCCAAATTAAACATTTTACTCATTTTTTAAGGATATATTATCCCCAAGAATTTTTTTGCTAAAAATGAATTAAAACGAAATCAATGAAAAAAATATTACTTTCTTTAACGGTCTTTATTAATGTTTTATGCCTAAATGCTCAAGTAGATATTCCTACTTTTTCGGCAAATTCAGGGTTTTATGAAAATGAATTTATATTAACTATCTCACATCCAGACCCGACAGCCACAATTATTTACACTTTAGACGGCTCTGACCCATATTTGGATAATATTGGAGGTGTAACTTATAATTACAAAATCAGCTATCCTCAAAATCCGGGAGACCCGTTTGGAAGTCTTTTGCAAAACAGTTTTGAAACTTTGACTTATGCTAATTCGATTTTAATAGAAGATAGGAGTAACGAACCTAACAAAACCTCTGCAATACCTACGACTTTTTTTAATAATCAGTATATTCCTCAAACCCCTGTTTTTAAAGGAACTGTGGTCAAAGCAAGGGCTGTTGTAGATTCAGAATACAGTGATATTGTCGTGCGAAATTATTATGTTACTCCACAAGGTGCGGACAGATATACACTGCCTGTTGTCAGTCTAAATATTGATGAAGACAAATATTATGGCTATGAAAACGGACTCAATGTAGCAGGACAGCTGTTCGACCAATGGAGAATAGATAATCCTGATGATCAATCGGATGTTTGGACAGATGCTAATTATTGGGCATCGGGAAGTGAGTCGGAATTACGTCTGAATTTCAGTTATATAGAAAACGGAACAGAACTCCTGAATCACGATGCAGGAATTCGGAATCATGGAAACGGAAGTCGTCATATGTCCAATCGTTCGATAAGGCTTTATGCAAAATCAGGATATGGAATAAGTAAGTTTAATCATTCGTTTTTTAACGATTACGATTATGACAGTTTTAAACGGATTATACTCCGCAATTCGGGAAATGACGGATACAAAACGATGTTTCGAGATGCTTTTACCCAACAATTAGTAAAACATCTTAATGTTGAAACGCAAGAATATCAACCTGTTATCTTATTTGTAAATTCGGAATATAGCGGAATTTATAACATCAGAGAAAGATATGACGAAAATTATTTTGACCGAGTATTCGGAATAGATGAAGATGAGCTTGATTTTTTAGAGAATGACGGAATAGTAGATGTCGGAGATTCTGTTCACTTTTGGAGTATGATGGATTATCTTGATAATAATTCTTTAGAAGATGATTCTAATTTTGAGTACGTTACAACGCTTATAGACCCAATAAACTTTACGGATTATTATATTACGAATGTTTTTGTGGCTAACTATGATTGGCCTCACAATAACCATGAGTATTTTCGGAAAAAAGTAACTTATACTCCAAATGTACCTTATGGACAAGACGGAAGATGGAGGTATGTGGTGAAAGACACCGATTTCGGATTCGATTTACAACACAATAACGGATACAATCACAACACATTAGATTCAGCCACAAAATTTCACGAGTCTTGGGAGCCGAATGCGGATTTTTTTAACCAATCTACACTTCTTATGAGGAGATTGTTAGAAAATGAAGTATATAAAAATCACTTTATCAATCGTTTTGCAGATTTGCTAAATACGACATTTCTTTCGTCAAGAGTCGTTAGTTTAATAAACGAAATGCAAAGTGTTATAGAGCCTGAAATTGAAGAACACATCCACAGATGGGGAATGATTGAATCATATAACGTTTGGGATAGCAACGTAAACGTTATGAAGACTTTTGCTCAAGAAAGACCTCTTATTCAACAAAATCATATTATGCAGAAATTTGATATTGACAATGCTTTTGAGGTAATGATTGATGTGTCTGACGAAAATCACGGATACGTAAAGGTAAATACGATAGATATACTTTCGAGTACAATCGGAATTGTAGAAAATCCGTATCCTTGGACAGGGACTTATTTTGAGGATATTCCGATTACGATAACTGCCGTTCCGAGTGAGGGATATGTGTTCAGTCATTGGGAAGGAGCACAGTCAGGAACTGACCCTGAATTGGTTGCATCTCTGACAGGTGATACTTATGTAAAAGCAGTATTTACAGAGGATGAAAGTGATGTGGATTATCAGCAATCTTTTGAGGTTAAAGTATATCCTAACCCTTTTGATGATAAAATTTATTTGATTTCGGAAGAATATGGATTCGAGTATTCACTATTTACTTTAGACGGAAAGTTAGTTAAAAAAGGAATAACAAATAATGCTACATTATACTTGAACGAGCTTCAGGCAGGAATATACTTCCTGAAATTAAAAACCGTAGAAAAAGAAACAACTCATAAAATAATTAAACGATAGATTTCTTTGTAGAGACGGATAATTTCCGTCTCTACGAGGTTTAGACACAGCCCAAAACTATTTTCATTGCTTTGGCTTTCAATAAACATTCCTCATATTCCTGTTCGGGATTGCATTTTGAAGTAATGGCACTTCCTACGGAAAAAGACAAATAATTATTTTCAGAATTATACAGAATACTTCGGATAACCACGTTAAAATCAAAGTTTCCGTTTGGGTCGAAATATCCGATGGAACCACTGTAAATTCCCCGTTTTGTTTCTTCCTGATTTTCGATAATCTGCATAGCCGAAATTTTCGGAGCTCCCGTCATACTTCCCATAGGGAAAGAATTTTTAATCACTTCTATTACAGAATTTTCTGAATTTTTATTTGAAGTAATAGTCGAAATCAAATGATGAACCTGTTTAAAGGAATAAACCCCACAAAGTTCCTCCACTTTAACCGATGATTTTTCGGCTGTTCGGGATAAATCGTTACGAACCAAATCAACAATCATAATATTTTCAGAACGTTCTTTTTCGTTTTGTTGAAGTTCTGTTTTGGATTGATTATCTAAATTCGGGTCTTCAAATCTTTTGGAAGTTCCTTTGATGGGTTGGGAAATGATTTTATCACTTTCATTTCTCAAATATCTTTCAGGAGAAGAACACAAAACATAATGATTCTCATTCTTAAAATAAACCGAAAAAGGTACTTCGGAAATTTCGTTTAGCTTTTTATAAGTTTCCAAAGGATTGATTTCTGCATTTTCTGCATAAAATTCCATACAAAAATTAGCCTCATAAATATCACCTTTTTGTATGTATTTCAATACGTTAGAAACTTTTTCGAGATATTTTTCTTTGGGAATTCGTTGCTTTATTTGACTCTTCGACAAGCTCAGAGTGACGTCATCCTGAGCTTGTCGAAGGATATTTTGAACATCAGACTCAATTTCGTCATCAACCATTTTTAAATACTGAATTTCAAGCTGATTGCCTTTGAGCAAAAACAGTTTTTTAGGTTGAAAAAAGAATAAATCGGGAAAATGGAGTCCGTCTAAATTTTCTGAAGTGAGCTTTTCAACATCATTTTTTAAATCATACGATAAATATCCAAAAAGCCAATCTTTGGTTGTGTGATAATATTCGCTCAATTTACTAAACGCATCAAAATAATCGGTTTGTATTGAAGTAAAAGCCTCAACAGCCAAAACCATATCATAAGACGAATACTTTTGAGGATAATCGTTGCTATCCAAATACACGACTTCTCTGAACTGATTTGACCAATTCAGCATTTGTTCTTTAAACTGCTTTGGGTTTTCTATATATCGTGAAGTGGTTGTTCTCAAATTTTTAAACTAATCTTCATAATATTCTATCCTACGTTTGTAAACAACAGCAGGACGTATTTTTTCTTTGTCTGTATATAAATTACATTTTAACCAGTTATTATGGCTGTCATATTCTTCATATTCATAAAAACGCTCATTGATAAGCTCTCCTTTACTGTTGTATGTCCAGCCTTTAGTAAAATCTCCGTTTTTATTAAGCTCAACCACAAACTTCCAACCGTTCTCGTGAAACATTATTCCTGCAACATAAGCATCTATTTCCCGTTTCATTACCCAGCCTTCAGGATGATATGTATATTTGGTTTTTTTATAGAGTTCCTTGTCTATATGTATTAAAACTTCCGTTATCCTTCCTTTTTCATCATAACGATATTCGTAGTGACCAACAGAAGAAACATGAACACTAAACTCGTCTATTAGATCAGTATCAGCAGAGTTAGGAACATTATCGCTTGGTTTGAAGCGAATGTCTTTTGATAAGATTTTGTTATCCTTATCATAATTGAATACTGTTATCTTTCTTAATTTTTTATCTTCTCCTTCGTCATGTACGCCATTGTGGTTTTCATCTATTAAACTAAACATCTTTTCTTCAAGAGGATATCCAGCATCATTATACGCATAATGGTGTTCGTCTATATATTTATAATGCCAATCATTTGTAAAACTTCGAATAGTATATTCTCTAAAGTTGGAAAAAACAGGGTGAGGGTTAATGAAAGGATATTCAAATTTTCTGTTTATACATCTTGACACCTTTTCTTTTTCATCTAAATATTCTTTTACGTTAATTTCTAATGTATCAGTAACTGTTAATGTTAAGGTATCCACATAAAATTCCAATGCAGACTGAATCGCCCCCCCCCATTTATTAAACTTTCTATAACGTGGTGTTTGAATATCGTAATGTCTTAATCCCTGATTGAAATTTTCTTTATCTTTATCTATATTGTTATACTTTGTATAACCTGCTACTTCTTTTATCTTTCCTTTTAAGTTTATCTCATCTAACTCACTAAAAATTAACGGGTATTTTTTTTCATCATTATATTCTTTCACTTCTTGTGATTTGGCACAAGAAGTAAACAATAAAATTAGAGACAGTAGTAATATTTTAACTAAAGACTTATAACTCATAACTTATAATTTTAATTAAATTTCCATTCTGGCCTTACTCACAATCGAAACGTCATCAAACATTCCTTTTTTGTATTTCAGATAACCTGTAATTCCTATCATTGCTGCATTATCGGTTGTGTATTCAAACTTGGGCACAAAAGTTTTCCAGCCGTATTTGTGTTCTGCTTCTTTGAGGGCTTTTCGTATTCCTGAATTGGCAGAAACACCTCCTCCGATAGCAATTTGACTGATTTCTGTTTCTTTGACAGCTGTTTTGAGCTTATCCATTATGATTTCGATAATAATATGCTGAATGGAGGCACAAATATCATTCAGATTTTCTTCGATAAAATTCGGATTTTCTTTGATTTTCTTTTGGATAAAATATAGAATTTGGGTTTTCAGTCCGCTAAAGCTGAAATTAAGTCCGTCCACTTTGGGTTTGGTAAACTCAAAAACAGGATTTCCTAATTGTGCATATTTGTCAATCAAAGGTCCTCCGGGATAGGGAAGCCCGAGAATTTTCGCACTTTTGTCGAAAGCTTCTCCCACAGCATCATCGGTTGTTTCTCCGATAACTTCCATTTCAAAATAATCGGTTACTTTGATAATTTGGGTATGACCTCCACTGATTGTCATTGCCAAAAACGGAAATTCGGGCTTGTCAAATCCGTCTTCATCAATAAAATGTGCCAAAATATGTCCTTGCATATGATTCACTCCTATAAGAGGGATTTCCAAAGCCAAACTCAACGATTTGGCAAAACTTCCACCTACCAAAAGCGAACCCATTAGTCCCGGACCTTGCGTAAAAGCAATGGCAGAAAGCTGTTCTTTGGTGATTCCTGCCTTTTGCAAAGCCTGATGAACAACCGGAACAATGTTTTTTTCGTGGGCTCTTGATGCCAATTCGGGAACAACTCCTCCGTATTGTTCGTGAACACTCTGATTAGCAACGATATTCGACAAAATTCTATCATTACAAAGTACGGCAGCAGCTGTATCATCGCACGAACTTTCGATGGCCAATAAAAAAACAGGTTTATTATCCATAAAATGGAACGAAATTTGAATTATCTATTTTTAGCCACAGATGCACAGATTTTTATTTTTTACCACAGATTAAAAGAATTTTCACGGATTAAATCTGTGAAATCTGTGGCTAAATTAAATTTTAAAATCTATAAAAACATTATCTGTACATCTGTGGCTAATTAACTATATTTGCAGTACAAAAGTAAACATTTTAGCAGTATCAAAAAATTCAGAAAAATAATTATCCGTGTTTTTGTGGGAATTCTCCTGTTGATATTGCTATTAGGAATACTTGTTATACTTCCTCCCGTTCAGACTTTTATAGGAGGAATCGTAACCAAAGAGCTTAAAAAATCTACAGGAGCTGATATAAATGTAGAAAAAGTAGCAATTTCGGTTTTTGGAGGGGTAAAGTTAAGAGGGGTACTTATCAAAGACCACCATCAAGATACGCTTATTTATTCCAAAAACATTCAAACCAAGATTTTAAGTGTCGGGAGGGCAGTCAAAGGTGATTTGATTTTCGGAGATTTAAAAGCTGATAATCTTACGTTTTACCTGACAACTTATAAAGGGGAGGAAAATTCCAACATTGATATTTTTGTCGAAAGTTTTGAAAATGACAACCCAAAATCGGATAAGCCGTTTATAATGACTGCTGATAATCTGAAAATCATTAACGGACGATTTAAAGTCGAAAATCAAAATCGGGAAACTCCCGTAGCTGTTGATTTTACAAGGTTAAATACACATTTAAAAGATTTTTCGATAAACGGAGATTTGATTACAGCCGATTCGGAATTGTTTTCGTTTCAGTATCATACCGGAGTTTTTGTCGAAAACTTAACCGGAAAAATAAAGTATTCTGACAATCAGATACATATTTTGGATTTGGAGGCTACAACCAAAGAGAAAACTTATCTGAAAGGAAATATCATTTTGGATTACAATCAAGGAGATTTGGCAGAGTTTACGGATAAAGTTGTGATGACTGTCGATTTTGAAAACGGAAGTAAATTGGCAAGTAGTGATATTTACTTTTTTTATCCCGAAATAGCTCAACATAAAATCTTTGATTTCAGTGCGAAAGTAAAGGGAACGCTCAACGATTTTTTGGCTGAAGATTTGTTTTTGTCGGATAGAAATATGGTGGTAAATGGAGATTTACACTTCAAAAATATTACGGTTGTACAAGAAAGAGGATTTACGATTTCAGGGAAAATTCACGAACTAAACACCACAAATAATTTGCTTAAAGACTTGCTCCCGAATGTTTTAGGAACAAAGCTACCCGAACAGTTAGACAATTTGGGCAGGGTTGTTCTTAATGGAGATATGTATCTGACAAAGAATGACTTAAATCTAAAATCGAATATCGTAACCCAAATCGGAAACCTGACTACCGATTTGAAAATGCAAAACATAACCGATTCGGATAATACTTCGTATCAGGGGAATATTACAACCCAAAATTTTGATTTAGGGGAGTTTTTAAATACAAAATCGGTTGGAAAAATCACTTCAGATCTAAATGCCAACGGAAAAGGATTTACGCAGGAAACCGTAAACACGACTATTGACGGAACGGTTTCTTCCTTTTATCTGAACGGATATAATTATCGGAAAATCCTTGTAAACGGAGAGATGAAACAACCTTATTTTCAAGGAGAAGTCCATATAGATGATGATAATGTAAAGCTTTCATTTGAAGGTATTTTAGATGTTACATCTAAAGTAAAACATTACGATTTTGAAGTACAAGCCGATTATGTAAATCTGAACAAAATCAACCTGATTGAAAGGGATTCGGTTTCGATTCTCAAAGGAAATATCGTTTTTGAGGGAGTAGGAAATTCGCTTGACGATATGGCAGGAAAACTGAATTTTTCGAGAGCCTCGTATCAGAACCAGAGAGATATTTACTTTTTTGAAGACTTTACTGTTACGTCCGAATTTGATAACGATAAAGTCCGTACGATTACCATAAATTCCCCCGATATTATTGAGGGAAATGTTACAGGAAGATTCAGTTATGTGGAGCTCCCGAAGATTTTTGAAAATGCTTTGGGTAGTTTATACACCAATTATTTACCACATAAAATCAGAGAAAAACAGTTTTTAAGGTTTAATTTTTCGATTTATAACAAAATTGTTGAAGTATTTTTTCCGCAGATTTCTTTTGGGAATAATACGTTTATACGAGGAAATATCAATCCTGATGAAGAAATGTTCAGGCTGAATTTTGCTACTCCGACTTTGGAAATAGGAGAGAATACCGTTCACAGAATCGACTTGCAGGTAGATAACAAAAATCCGCTATACAATGCGTATGTCGAAATGGACAGCATCAGCAACAAATACTATAAAATCTCGGATTTTGGTATGATTAACGTAAAAAATAACGATACGTTATATTTCAGAACGGAGTTTAAAGGAGGGGAAAAGCAACAGGATTTTTACAATCTGAATATGTATTATACCATTGATGAAGACAGAAATTCGATTGTAGGATTCCAAAAATCGGAGTTGCATTTCAAGGATTATATGTGGCATCTGAACGAATACGACAACCACGATAGTCGGGTGGTTTTTTATAAGTCTTTGAGTGATTTGAGCATTGATAATTTTATGCTTTCGCATCAGAATCAGTTTGTGCAGTTTGGAGGAATCATCAAAGGCTCGGACTATAAAGATTTGGATTTGAACTTCCGAGATGTCGATTTGTCGAAAATCACTCCGTATATCGATAAGCTCCGTTTGGAAGGATTACTCAACGGAAATGTGCATTTCCGACAGGACGAAAATACGTTCCGACCGATTTCGTCTTTGGAGATTATGAACTTGGCAGTCAATGAAATAGAATTAGGAGATTTAACCATAGATGCGGAGGGAGATGAAACATTGAGCCGATTCGGAATCAATGCCTATCTGTTCAGAGATGATGATGATGTTTTTGTAATGGAGGGAGATTTACAAAACATTAATAAACAGACCATTGCCAATTTGGATATTCGTATGAACAACCTCAATTTAAGTCCGTTTGGCGAATTTGGAGGAGAAGTTATGACGAATATTCGTGGTTTTGCCACAGGACGGGCAACCGTTTCGGGCAACCTGAAAAACCCTGAAATCAACGGAAGACTATTTTTGGACAGGGCAGGTATGAAAGTGGCTTATCTGAATACGGATTTCGATTTTGACAACAATACGATAATAGATATTACCGAAAGACAAATTCTTTTCGGACACGTAAATCTGACCGATACCAAATACAAAACCAAAGGAAATTTAAGCGGAGCAATCAATCATAAGTTGTTCAATGATTGGGTACTGGATTTGAATTTAAGCTCTAACCGATTATTGGTTTTGGACACGGATTATACCGATGATGCGATGTATTACGGAACGGCTTTTATCAAAGGAAATGCGACTATCAAAGGTGCGACTTCGGGCTTGGTTATTAGTGCTGATGCAACTTCCGAAAAAGGAACGCATATCATTATTCCTGTCGGGGATTCCAAATCGGCAGGAGAGGCATCGCACATCAATTTTTTAAGCCCTGATCAAAAATATAACAGTGAATCATCACTCGAAAACCGCTTTACCACAACAGGATTGGAATTAAAGCTGAATCTGAACGTAACTCCCGATGCAGTAATTGACATTATAATCGACAGAGATACCGGACACGCTATTCGGGGAGGAAAAGGAAACGGAACTTTAGAGCTTGATATCAATACGTTAGGACGATTTACGATGAACGGAATTTTTACCGTTGAAGAAGGAAAATACGATTTCCGATACGGAGGACTGATAAGCAAAGAGTTTAACGTAAGAAAAGGAGGAACGATTACGTGGAGCGGAAACCCGCTTTTGGCAAATATGAACATTCAGGCAGTTTATGCAACGGAGGCGAACCCTGCGGTATTGTTGGATAATCCGTCATTTAACCAAAAAA
The DNA here is from genome assembly GCA_934675205.1 of uncultured Flavobacteriaceae bacterium. Lineage (GTDB taxonomy): Bacteria > Bacteroidota > Bacteroidia > Flavobacteriales > Flavobacteriaceae > Flavobacterium. Next base: position 608,587 of record CAKUPQ010000002.1, read on the forward strand.
TTCCCGTAAACCTGATTATTGACGTAAAAGGAACGCTTGAGGCATTGCAAGAGCCCGATTTTGATATTACGTTTCCGAGTGTGAGTTCTGTTTTGCAGTCTGAAATTCAGTATAAATTATCTGATGCAGATACCCGAAGAACACAGGCATTTGCCCTTTTGGCAACTCGAAATTTCTTGGGAAGTGCAGGAATGGCATCGGGTGCTTTGGCAGGAAGTCTGACCGAAACAGCAAGTAAGATTTTCAATAACCTGATTTTAGATGATAACAGCGTATTTCAGATAGGAGTGGACTATACCGTTGCCAACCGAGACCCAAACCAAACAAGAGATATTGACGATTCCGACCGATTGGGAATTAACTTATCCACGCAAATCAACGAAGACATTACCATAAACGGAAAGCTCGGAGTTCCCGTAGGAGGAACGCAACAATCGGTTGTGGTCGGAAATGTGGAAATTCTGATGCGTCTGAACGAAGACAGAAGTCTGAATGCTCGGGTATTTAACAGGGAAAATGATATTAATTATTTTGGGGAGGGGATAGGCTATACCCAAGGAATCGGGCTTACGTGGGAAGTCGATTTTGATTCTTTTGGAGAATTGGCAAGAAGAATTTTCCCTAAAAAGAAAAAAGAAGAGGACGAAAAACAAACTTCCGAGTCGTATTTTGATATGGATTCCGATTTTAACAAAGAATACGAAGAATTTATCAGACGTAGAGCTCAACACAGAAAGGCAGATCCTAAAAAAGAAGACGAACCCGAAATTGAGAGAGTGCCTGACCCTTTTTGATTTAAGATTTAGGACTGATGATTTTTGATTTAAGAAGTACACGAAATCTACAATCGTTAATCACCAATCTTAATAAACTGTTTATAAGTTTGGTTTTTTGCTTCAATATTAATAACTATTTTTTATAATTTTGGATTATTATTTAATCAAAATCAAATTATATTATGGATAACAAAACACTTTCAATTATTTCGTACATCACCATTATCGGGTGGTTAATTGCTTATTTTGTTGGAAAAGACAAAGCAGACAGCTTACTAAAATACCATTTAAGACAATCTTTAGGGCTGATGATTGTTGCATTTGTCGTCAATATTATTGTTACAAGTATTGCATTGACTATTCCTTCGCTTGGATTTTTGAGCTATGTTTCTTATGTATTTATCGTTCTTTGGGTTTTCGGGCTTATCAATGCTGTCAACGGAGTTGAAAAACCAATTCCCCTAATCGGGACGTTGTTTGAGAAAAAATAATCTCAATAACACATAAAAAAAGTCCTCAAATTTGAGGACTTTTTTGTTTATTTTACTGATACTTTGATAGGTAAGTAGTATAACATTCTTACGGGTTTTCCTTGATAAATTCCGGGTTCCCATTTGGTTTTGATGTTTTTCAGTGTTCTTATGGCTTCCTGTCCGAGTCCGTGTCCGGGGTCTCTTACTACTTTAATGTCTGATATTGAACCGTCAATTTCAACCACAAAAGAAACATAAACCGTATATTGATTAGCTTGTATATCAGGCACTTTATAACCTCTCTGAACAGTTTTTATAAAATTCTGAATTCCTCCCGGAAATTCAGCCTTTTTGTCCAATCGAAAGTCTGCAAAAATTTCTCCTTTCCCGTCATCTGTTCCTGTTGCAGTACCGTTTTCGTCTCCGTCATTTTCTTCATCAGAAGGAGAGGAGGTAGTCAAACTTCCTTCAGGATTTCCCTCAAATTCTTCGTTTCCTGTCTTAAAGCCCTCAAAATCGTCTTTAGAAGTCAAATCATTATCCGTAGTTTCGTCTTGGGTAATGTTGGTTTCTACGTACTTTTTTTGAGTTTCAGCCGATAATTCTTTCTTTTTGAGCTTTGGCTTTTCCGTTTCTACAACAGGGTCGTCAGGTTTTTTTTCAGGAATAAAGGGAATAACCTTGTCTATAAAAGGTTCTTTTTCAGGATTTTCAGCTATAATTATAGGTTCTCCGAAATGATTCGCAATTACAGGAATACTGATTAAAGAACCAGCTAACATAATTCCGATAAAAAGTGCTTTAAGCATTATATTTCCACTTTTTGCACGTAATTCGTAAGCTCCATACGATTTGTTTTTGCCATCAAAAACCAAATCAATCCATTCTTTTTTTGAGAAATTGTTCATAATATTAAGTTTTAAAGGTTAATAACACAATCACTTTAACAAATAACGCATCAACTATATATAATATTGTTTACTGCGTTTGCTTGTTTATTATATAGATGCTTTAATTTATGAAAAGGTTGGAAAGCAAATGAAAATAATACGGAATATAATATGTGGAAAAGTTATAATAATAGATTTTTGTATATTAAACTCTCAAACTTATAAGGGGTATGAGCTTGTCGAGAACTCATTTCACAAAAACATACAAAACTGATAAGTATTGCTGAAGTAGGGTTTTTGAAATATTCTATTTTACATAATGTAAATTATAATACAAATAGAATTCAGTAAAATAAGGGCTTTTCAGCGATTTACTTGATTATTATGTAAAATTGAATAATATACTTTCACTACTTTATTTTGGCTTATTTATAAGTTTATATGCCGAGTTAAATGATTCTTTAATTTCTTTTTAGTATGATTTTTGCTACAAATATAATTATAAACGATTGTTTAACCTTAAATGAAATAATTATGAACACATTCAATATTTTTAAATCATTACATCATCAAGAAAATCCTTTGTTATTAGCTAATGTTTGGGATGCTCATAGTGCTAAATTGGCTCAGCAAGCTGGTTATAAAGCTTTGGGTTCATCCAGCCATGCCATAGCCAATTCTTTAGGATTTGAAGATGGAGAAAACATTAGTGTCGAAGAATTACTGTTTGTCATAAAACATATCAAAAACGTGGCTAAAATTCCACTATCTGTGGATTTTGAGGCGGGATATTCTGAGGATCCCGAACAAGTTGCTCAATATGTCAAACAGCTTGTAGAAATTGGTGTTGTAGGAATAAATTTAGAAGACGGAATTGTAAAAAATGGTAAAAGAATTTTAGGAAATTCTGAATTATTAGCCGAAAAAATCAAAGCGATTAAAGCTACTACTACAGTTTTTATTAATGCTCGAATTGACACTTATACTACCCAACATTCGGATAGTCTTAACGAATCTATATCTCGAGCAACTATTTATAAAGCAGCTGGAGCCGACGGAATATTTATCCCTTTGCTTCAAGATACAGATATATTGAATTTTACCTCGCGTGTAGATTTACCTCTTAATGTATTTGCTACACCGCAATTACCCGATTACAAGTCTTTACAAAAATTAGGTGTAAAAAGAATTTCTCACGGAGCCAAACAATACGAATTGTTGATGAAAAAGTCTGAAGAGATTTTCAATGAGTTTATGCAAACCAAAGACTATAAGTTGGTATTAGGCTAGCCACAATCTGCACCACCGCCTACAAACAATTGTAAATTAGAAGGCGAAACAAACGGGATATCCAGACCTAATCCACGGAGTATAAATAAAGCTCCAATACATACGGTTACGACCGGAATTATTCTGGTTAAGTTTTTTCCCAATGAATTTTTGATATAGGAACTAAAATAAACCACCAAACTCATAAGCGGAACTGTTCCTAATCCGTAGAGCATCATAAAGAGCATTCCATATAAGGCATTTTGCATTGCTAAAGCTCCGAATAATGCGACATAAACCATTGCACAAGGCAAAAAACCGTTAAGGATTCCGATGGTAAATATGGATTTATTCGAGCGGTTTTTGAATTGTTTTCCCAATGAAGTTTTGACAAACGAAATAGCTCTGTAAATTGGTTTTGAGAAGTTGTATCTGACAAAAATCCGTTCCGGAATTATAGCTACGGAAATAATAATAACTCCTATAATTATGGACAGTTGTTGCTGAATTCCTGCCAGATACAGACTCCTACCTATTAAACCAAAAATCAAACCTAAAGTTCCGTAGCTTAAAAGTCTTCCTAAATGATATAGGATAATCTGTAATGTTTTTTTTGTATTGTTTGTTCTGTCAACCGGAAGCATCATCGCTATGGGTCCGCACATTCCCACACAATGCAGACTCGAAACCAACCCTAATATGACAGCCGAAAACAACATATTTTTGTTTTGTAAATCTGCTAATTCGCAAATCCGCTTTTTATAAACTAACACTTTTTTTGTTGAAATATTCCGTACCTTCGTACTTCCAATCAACATAGATATCCCAACGACCGTCTGCTAAAACATTTCCAGGTATGAGCAAATTAGAAGAAGATAATGAAATCGGAATTTCAAAATCTTGTTTTTCGTCAGACGGTCGATATAGGGATATTTTTCCTTCTATTTTAGTATAATCAAATTCGTCAGGGAACACAACATCTACTCCGTTATCTAATTGATTTATTTCTAACTTTGTGGTCAAAGCGTTGGCATTCCGTTCTTTCTGCTGTTGCCCCTCAAGGCTCATTTCGTATTTGTAATAGTCACTCAAAACCAATTCGTTATCATATTTTGAGTCTGACTGCACCTTAATGACAAAATACAAAATACAAGACATAAAAATTGCCATTACAATCACTATTCCTACTCCCCAATTTATTTTCATTTTCATTTTCTTTTTTGTTTAAGGTTTAAAGTTTGGTTGTCAGTTGTCGGTTATCTGCCTACTGCGACTGTAAACTGTAAACCGATAACTGTCAACTAATTAAACTGTCTCGGACTCAAGAAATTTGTTTTAATTTTTTCGACTTCTTGTTCTCCGTCATACACTCCTATTGTCAGTTTCATTTTGTCTTCGGTCAAGAATGCAGGATGAATTTCAACAAAAAGCGTTCCCTTGTGTTCCGATTCTTTCTCTATTTGAAAGTGTTCTGCCCCAACCATTATAATCTCTCCTTTCGGGCTTAATAATTTGAAGTGAACATCATCAAAATCCTCGGTTGTTTTGTTTATAATTCTAAAGGTATAAACATTGCTAATATTTTCGCCTTTTACTTCGTAAAGCTGTCCCGAAATCCGTTGCATTGTTACCTGCAACTGACTTCTCAAAAACGACATTCCTATCAAAAGCCCAATCAGAATTGCAAGCACAGCTGTATATCCTTTCATTCGGGCTGTAAATACAAACTTTTCTTTTTTAGTAATTTCGGCTTCCGATGCATAACGGATAAGTCCTTTTTCAAAACCTACTTTTTCCATTACATCATCACATTCGTCCATACAGGCAGTACAGTTTACGCACTCCAACTGCGTTCCGTGCCTGATATCAATTCCCGTAGGGCAAACCACCACACATTGCTTACAGTCTATACAATCTCCCCAACCAGCTTCTTCCCTGTTCTCTTTTTTGTTGATTCTGGCTCTCCCCTTTTCTTTTTCTCCCCTTACATAATCATAAGCAACTACAATGGATTTGTTATCCAAAAGAACTCCCTGCAATCTTCCGTACGGACAGGCAATGATACAAACCTGCTCCCGAAACCAAGCGAAAACGAAATAGAAAACTCCCGTAAAAATAAAAAGAGCTATCAAAGTCCGTGTATTATCCAAAGGATTTTCAGTTACCATTTTCAGTACTTCATCACTTCCGATAAGGTAAGCCAAAAATACATTCGCAATCAAAAACGAAATCACAAAAAAGATAAACCATTTGAGTCCTTTTTTTCGGACTTTTTCTGAATCCCATTTTTGTTTATCAAGCTTTATCTGTGCGTTTCTGTCTCCTTCAATCCAGAATTCTATCCGTCTGAAAACCATTTCCATAAAAATAGTTTGCGGACAAATCCAACCACAGAAAATACGTCCGAAAGCAACCGTAAAAAGCGTTACGAATACCACTCCGACAACCATCGAAATCATTATCAGATAAAAATCCTGTGGCCAAAACGGAACTCCGAAAATGTGGAACTTCCTTTCAAAAAAATTCAATAAGATAAACTGATGTCCGTTGATTTTGATAAACGGAAACGAAAATAACATCAGTAAAAGAACGTAACTTACTATTTTTCTTTTGTCATAGTATCTCCCTTTGGGCTTTTTTGGGTAAACCCAAGCCCTTTTACCCTCTTCGGTAATGGTCGAAATACTATCTCTAAAAGATTCGTCCTGAAAATCAGACATAATTTTTTGTTTTTAAAATCTTTTTTTGCCACAGATTAAAGGATTTTATGGATTTTTGATAATCTTTTTAATCCCTGACCGCCGTCAGGCAGGTGTGTAATCTGTGGCTAAAAAATTAATTTTCTTCTTCCGAAACAGCCTCTGTTTCTGCCTCAACAGTTTCAGCACCCTCCTGTACCCACAAATCTCCTTCTGCTTCTTTTCCGACTGCAGGAGTTGTTCCGACCAAAGTCAGAATATAACTCGAAACCTGTTGAATTTCCACCGGTTTAAGCTCTGATTTCCAAGGAATCATACCTTTTCCTTCACGTCCTCCTTCGGAAACCGTATGGAAAATTTCTTTGATTCCTCCTCCCAAAATCCAATAATCATCAGTAAGGTTAGGTCCGATACTTCCTCCTCCGTCTGCCAAGTGACAAGCCACACATCTTTCCATATAAATAGCTTTACCTGCAGCCAAGTTTGAGTCGTCTGTCATCGCAACCACATTACTTGCATCAACCAAATCAACAGCCGTTTTTTTCCATTCTTCAATAGCTAAAAGTGCCTCCGAGTTTTTGCGTTCGTACTCCTGAATTTGGTCTTCTCCTCCAAAAATATGATAATATCCCAAATATCCTATCGCAAATATAATACAACCATAAAACAGGTACGTCCACCAAGGAGGAAGTACATTATCCAACTCCCGGATTCCGTCATATTCGTGATCCATAAGCAACTCTCCTTCCTCTTCAATACTTTTTGATTTGGTAAGAGCTTTCATTATTTTTTTGTACGTAGTACTTTGAGTAATATCAAGGTTTATCTTGTTTTTCTCATCATACTCTTTGCGTTGCTCTTCGTTCATAATGCTGTATGTGATATTCTCAAAAGCATCAAAAACAACCTCTATTGCAATCAGAACTAACAATAATGCTCCTAAAAATATAGAAACAGCCGGATAAACCATAAAGGCAGGTTTATCTCCCGAATCAATAAAATATTCCATTGCAAAATATGCAATAGCCATTATAAGTGGGATTCTTACATATACAGGGATTAATTTTCTCATAGTTGTATGTTGTTTTTGTTGTTGTCGTTCTCGTCTAAAGGCATATTGCTCAATTCCTGAATTTTCTCTTTTTTATAGGTAAATACCCACCAGTAAAGCCCTACAAAGAAGAAAAAGAATATCAAAAGCGATATAATCGGGAATATTTCTATTCCCGATATAGTTTCCATATTTTGTTTTATAAACTTTAGCATAATTATTTTGTTTAAAGTTTTTTTGGTTTAAGGTTTAAAGTTGTTCTCGATACGCTTCGCTACTCGAACTGTAAACCGTAAACTGTGAACTGATTTATTCTTTAATCTTAATATCTGTTCCCAAACGTTGTAAATAAGCAATCATAGCTGTGATTTCTCTTTGGCTCATCGGAACAAACTCCTCTCCTCTTGCCTGTGCGTTTTTCTTACTTTGCTCGTACGATTTTACAAATTCAGGGTCGCTGTGAAGACTTTTTTCAATCTGTTCACCTTGAGCTTTGATACTTGCTTGTGCATTAGCAATATCCTCATCTGTATAATCTACTCCGATTTTGCGTAAAGCCCTCATTTTTGCTTCTGTTTTAGAAAAATCCATTGCTTTGTTGTCAAACAGCCATTGGTAGCTTGGCATAATTGAACCTGTCGAAGTCGATTGAGGGTCCCACATATGATTAAAATGCCAGTTATCGTTGTACTTTCCTCCTATCCTCATCAAATCAGGTCCTGTACGTTTAGAACCCCATAAGAATGGGTGGTCATACACAAATTCTCCTGATTTCGAGTATTCTCCGTAGCGTTCTACTTCGTGTCTGAAAGGACGAATCATCTGGGTATGGCACCCCACACAACCCTCTCTGATATATAAATCACGTCCTTCTAACTCCAAAGGCGTATAAGGTGTAACTGTTGAAATAGTCGGAATATTCGATTTTACAACCAATGTCGGAATAATCTGGACGATACCTCCAATCAAAATGGCAATGGTAGCCAAAATGGTAAGTTGAATTGGTTTACGCTCTAACCAACCGTGGAAACGCTCTCCTTTAAGACGACTACTTTTAATTTTGGTAAGTGCTGGTGCTTCAGCCAATTCGTCTGTAACCACTTGTCCTTTCTTGATTGTTTTAATAACATTATAACATAATACTAAAAGACCGATTACGAAAAGCGTTCCTCCGATAGCTCTCATCCAGTACATTGGCATAATCGCTTCTACGGTCTGCATAAAGTTATTTTTAAGCGTTCCGTCCGGATTGAAATCTTTCCACATTTGGTGTTGCACCACTCCCGCTACATACAACGGAACAGCATACAATACGATTCCTAATGTTCCAATCCAAAAATGGAAGTTAGCTAATTTTTTAGAATATAATTCCGTTTTCCACATTCTCGGAACTAACCAGTAAATCATACCGAAAGTTAAAAATCCGTTCCAAGCCAAAGCTCCAACGTGAACGTGAGCCACAATCCAATCCGTAAAGTGAGCAATGGCATTTACGTTTTTAAGCGAAAGCATAGGTCCTTCAAAAGTAGCCATACCATAACCCGTAATTGCCACTACGAAAAATTTCAAAACAGGTTCTTCTCTTACTTTATCCCAAACTCCACGAAGTGTCAAAAGTCCGTTAATCATACCTCCCCAAGACGGAGCCAAGAGCATCACGGAGAACACAACTCCTAAATTTTGAGCCCAATCAGGAAGTGAAGTATATAATAAGTGGTGAGGTCCTGCCCAGATATAAATGAAAATCAATGACCAAAAGTGAATGATTGATAATCTATACGAATAAACAGGTCGGTTTGCCGCTTTCGGTACAAAGTAATACATCAATCCGAGGAAAGGCGTAGTCAAAAAGAAAGCAACCGCATTGTGTCCGTACCACCATTGTACTAATGCATCTTGTACTCCTGCATACACAGAGTAACTTTTCATCGCACTTACAGGAATTGCCAAACTGTTGAAAATATGAAGTACAGCAACCGTTACGAACGTAGCAAGGTAAAACCAAATAGCCACATACAAGTGTCTTTCACGTCTTCGCAAAATCGTACCAATCATATTAATACCGAAAACAACCCAAACCACTGCAATGGCAATGTCAATAGGCCATTCCAACTCGGCATATTCTTTTGATGATGAATATCCTAACGGAAGTGAAATTGCAGCTGCAACAATAACAAGCTGCCAACCCCAAAAGTTGATATTACTCAAAACATCACTGAACATTCTTGCTTTGAGTAATCTTTGCAGAGAATAGTAAATTCCCGCAAAAATAGCATTTCCGACAAAGGCGAAAATAACTGCATTGGTGTGCAGCGGACGTAATCTACCATAGCTCAACCAAGGAATTCCCTCTGTAATATTCGGAAAAAGATACATTGTAGCCAATAAAAGCCCTACCAACATACCGACAACTCCAAATACTATACAAGCGTAAAGAAATTTCTTTACAATTTTGTTGTCGTAAGAAAACTGTTGTACTTCCATAATTTAGTCAATTTTTTCTAATTTAGTTTCTGTTTTTTTGGTTTCTTTAGTTTTTGTTTTTTTTAATTCATCATCAAACAGCATTCGCACTGATGGTGTATAATCATCGTCATATTGTCCTGTTTTGACTGCCCTGAAAAAAGCAAACAAAAAGAACACAGCTACAACGATACTAATAGAGATTAAGATATAAATGACGCTCATACCATTTAATTTTATACCAGCAAAGGTAATAAGGGCTATAACCCTAAAATATGACTTTTGTCATACTTTAAATTTTATACTTCTCGATACAAAATTCCCTTCACTACGTTGCGGTAATTTCACTCGAAGTGACGTGTGGGTATAATTAAACCAAGTCCGTCAGTTCGAGTGATTTTTACGTAGTGTAACGGAGTAAAAATTGTATCGAGAACCACTCGAAGTGACGTTGTTTTTTACGTAGTGCAACGAAGTAAAAATTGTATCGAGAGCCATTCAAAGTGATTTGTGGGTATAATTAAACTCCTCCGTCAGTTCGCTTCTCGATACAAAATTCCCTTCACTACGTTGCGGTAATTTCACTCGAAGTGACGTGTTTCATTTCGTTAAACATTCTTTCAGTTTCCATAAGCCGTTGTATTAATATCGAAAGGCAAACATATATATTTTATGTTAAATAACTAATTATAAGATACTAAAAACACGAATATCATAAACATTCTAAATAAAAACAACTATTTAAAAGTGGTTTTGATATTTTGACGTAATGGATTCTCTCCTATTTCTTTAGAATTTTTCTTGCCCACAGATTTGAGGCTATCGTAACGAAACCTATTATGGTTACTGTACTTATCGGCATCAGAATAGCAGCAAACAAAGGTGAAAGTTTTCCCATTAGGGCAAACGTAATTCCGATTATGTTATAGATTAGCGATAGAGCAAAACTCATTTTTATGGTACGCATCGCTTTTTGGGACAGCTTTAAAAATTTTCCGATTATGTTGAATTTCGAGGCATCGAGGATTCCGTCACAAGCGGGAGAAAAAACATTTACATCTTCCGAAACCGAAATCCCAACATTGCTTTGAGCCAAAGCTCCTGCATCGTTGAGTCCGTCTCCTATCATCATTACGTTTTTTCCCTGTTGTTGCAGGTTTTCGATGAATTGGAGCTTTTGTTCGGGCTTTTGGTTAAACACCATTTCGGTTGATAAGGGCAACATATTTCCGAGCGTTTCCCGTTCTCCCTCGTTATCTCCCGACAGAATTTTAAGCTCGTAATTCGGGCTTAATTCATTAAACAATTCGTTTAATCCGTTTCGGTATTGATTGTCAAAAATGTATTTCCCTACGAATTTTCCGTCAATACTGATATAAACATTCGTCTGTAAATTGCTGTTGGATTCCGTTTCGATATACGAAGACGAACCGACTTTGTATAATTTTCCGTTAATGATTCCCTGAACTCCTTTTCCTGTTATTTCCTGAAAATCAGTAATTTCCACTTTTTCGACATCAGGCAGATAATCATACAATTTCCTGCTCAAAGGGTGATTCGAAATATGTACTAAATTCTTGATTCCGATGCGTTCGTCTTCCGAAAGTTCATTTCCCTCAAAATAAATATTCGATTTTTTGTTAGTCGTAATCGTTCCTGTTTTATCAAAAACGATAGTATCAATTTTTGCCATTTGTTCGATAACAGTCGTGTTTTTCAGGTAAAATTTCCATTTTCCTAAAATCCTGATGATGTTCCCCAACGTAAAAGGAGTCGAAAGAGCCAACGCACACGGACAGGCAATAATCAAAACAGCCGTAAATACATTAAAAGCCGTATTGACATCTTTCGGAAGCCAAAATCCAAGTCCGGTAAAGGCAATCAACAGCAAAATCGGAGTAAAATAATGGCTGACTTTCGTGATAAGCGTAGTATAACTCTGATTGTTTTTCTTGTCAAAAACCTCATTATCCCATAATTGCGTCAGGTAACTTTGCGAAACAGAATCAGTAACTTCCATTTCCATAAGGTTTCCGAGTTGTTTTCCTCCTGCAAAAATCTTATCTCCCGATTTTTTGGCAATCGGAACAGCCTCTCCTGTTACAAAACTGTAATCTATATGGATTGAACTGCTTATCAGGATTCCGTCAACGGGAATAAGCTCCTGATTTCGGATAAGCAACCTATCCCCTTTTTCCAAGTCATAAACCGAAACCGAACTTTCGGATTTATCAGAATTGATTTTGGTTACCGCAATCGGAAAATACGACTTAAAATCCCTTTCAAACGACAAGAAATCGTAGGTTTTCTGTTGGAATAATTTTCCTAAAAGCATAAAGAAAACAAGAGAAGCCAACGTATCGAAAAATCCTTGTCCGTAACCGAAAATAATATCTATCGTACTTCGGACAAACATCACAATAAGTCCTAAAGACATCGGAATATTAATGTCAAACGTTTTGGCTTTAAGACTGTGATAGGCCGCTTTATGATACACACTTGCAGAATACAAAAACGTAGGAAGTGCCAAAGCAAAAATCAACCACCTAAAGAAAGGTCTGTACTTTTCCATCCAGATATCCTCAACTCCAAAGTATTCAGGAAAAGACAAAAGCATAATATTTCCGAAACAGAAAAAGGCAACTCCGACTTTATAAATCAGACTTCGGTCGGTTTTTGGTTTTTTTTGGTCGTAATTTTCTAACGAAATATAAGGTTCATAACCGATTTTACAGAGAAGAAGTACGATTTTTTTGACCGAAGTACCATTCGGATTAAAGGTTATACGGACTTTTTTCTGATGAAAATTTACTTGTGAAGTGATGATTCCCTCCTGTAATTTATTCAGGTTTTCGAGTATCCAAATACACGAACTGCAATGGATATACGGAACGTAAAGCGAAATGATATGCGTATCATCTTCTTTGAATTCCAATAACTTATCGACAATTTTTTCGTTGTCTAAAAAATCGAATTTTCCTTGTGTATCCCGTGGAGCCGTTCCTGCATTTTTCTCGATTTCGTAATACGAAATCAAATCACTTTCCCTGAATATTTCGTAAACCGTTTTACAACCTACACAACAAAAGGATTTTTCGTCAAATACAATTCTTTGTTTTTCAGAGAATTCATCTCCACAATGGAAACAATGATTTGATTCCATAAATTTGCTCTTTTACCTTGTGCAAAGTTCCCTTTAGATTTAAAGTAAAAATATGATTTTTGTCATATAATATAGTTTTGTAATATATATTTTTTATCTTTGATGTAATTTAAAATCATTTGGGTATGAGCAAATGTGAACAATGTATTGCGCGAGAATTCAGTGCTTTTAAAACATTAAGCAAAGAAGAATTACTCCGAGTGTCCGATTGTAAGACTTCTTATACAATCAAAAAAGGTGAAAATCTTTTTGAAGAAGGACAAACCTTAAACGGAATTTTCTGTATCAAAAACGGTGTCTGCAAGATTTCCAAGTTAAGTGATAACGGTAAAAATCATATCATAAAGCTCATTTCTAAAGGAGATGTTTTGGGCGAACGCTCTTTGGTAAACGAAGAACCTCTGAATTTGAGTGCGACAGCTCTCGAAGATATGGAAGTATGCTTTGTTCCGAAAGCCGAAGTTATGGGATTCTTCAAAAACAACATTGATTTTTCGTTGGAAGTGCTCCGAAATGTCTGCGAAAACCTCAAAGAAGCCGACAACGATTTGGTTAATATGGCTCAAAAAACCGTCAAAGAACGATTAGCCTATACCCTACTCTACCTGAAAGATAAATTCGGAATCAACGAAGACCGAACTCTAAAAATCCAACTTTCCAGAGAAGAGCTTTCAGGAATTATCGGAACTGCAACCGAAAGCTGTATCCGACTTTTATCCGATTTCAAAAAAGAAGGATTTATTGACCTAATCGGTAAAAAAATCAGTATCGAAAACGAAAGAGAATTGAGGAGAATGGTGTGAATAATTGACTATAGTAATCCTCTCTTTTCACCTCCCATAAACCTGCGAAATCACAATTAGTACAACCGCAACAAGGGCTAAAACAATTCCGAAGTAGTTCTTTTTGTTGAGTTTTTCTTTAAAAAACAATACTCCGATAAAACTTCCGAGGATAATTACTCCCAAATTCATCGTGGCAAAAACCGTTGACGGATTTTCGGATAATTCTTTGTGAGCTTTCAGATAAAAATAAATATTCCCGAAATTCAACAATCCGAGAGCGATTCCCCAAAAAATATTATTGATTCCGAATTTTTGTTTTTTCGTAACAATCAAAAATCCGTTTATCAGCCAAGCCACAACCAAAGCTCCGATAAAAGTCAGGTACAACGTAGTTGTAAAAGCAAGTTCCGAAAAAATAACCATTTTTTTGAACAAAACATCAATTACTCCGAATCCCAATAAAACCAATAAAGGATATTGCCATTTTTTATTCGTATTTTGGTTGATTTCCGCTTTGTCTAACGTAAAGAAAATAGCAATAAATGCAATGATAAGCCCGATAATTTTGTAAGTCGTAAACCTTTCGTCAAACAAGAAATACGATGCCACAATCGGAATAAAAAGCGATAATCGTTGAGCAATATCGGTTTTTACGATTCCTACGTGTTTAATCGAAAGTGCCTGAATCAAAAATACCATAGGCAATAAAATCCACAAACCCGAAAGAATCAAAAAAGGTAAATTGTTTACAGCTGTTTCACTTAAATCAGGACTAAAGATAAACTTTGCAAGTAGCAGAGCAACAAGGTAATTCCACCCAATAATCTGCATAAAAGTAACATCATACTTTTTGGCAATTTTTAGTAAAATTCCTACGCTTACGCTACAAATAAGACTGATGATTATTGAAAGCATTGTTTTATTTTTTTGTATATTGTATAGCTGTAAAACGCATAATGTATATTGTATCTGATAAGCAAAATACAATATACATTATACAATTATACAATTAAAACTACTCTACCCTGTTATCTTTAATCAAATCAATACTTTCAGGATTCAATAGTGTTGAAGTATCTCCGAAATTAGAGAAATCTCCCTCGGCTATTTTCCGTAAAATCCTACGCATAATTTTCCCCGAACGGGTTTTCGGAAGTCCTGCCACAAACTGAATCTTATCCAACTTCGCAATCGGTCCGATATGGGTAGCAATATGTTGATTGATTTCGTTTCGCAGATTGGTTTGGTCTCTTGTTTTCCCTGTCTGCTTGAGGGTAATAAATCCGTAAAGGGCATTTCCTTTAATATCGTGAGGATAACCAACAATCGCAGATTCCGCAACAGCAGGGTGTTCGTTGATAGCGTCTTCAATCGGTGCTGTTCCGAGATTATGCCCTGAAACAATGACCACATCATCTACCCTACCCGTAATTCTGTAATATCCGACTTCGTCCCGCAAAGCTCCGTCTCCTGTAAAATATTTTCCCGGAAAAGCCGAAAAATACGTATCTATATATCTTTGGTGGTCGCCCCAAATCGTTCTTGCAATTCCGGGCCAAGGGAATTTAATACACAAACTTCCCGTAACCTGATTATCTTCAATTTCGTTTCGTTTGTCATCCATCAAAACAGCCTGAACTCCCGGAAGCGGAAGTGTAGCATACGTAGGTTTTGTAGGGGTTACAAACGGAAGTGGTGCAATCATAATTCCTCCCGTTTCGGTTTGCCACCACGTATCGGTAATCGGACAACGCTTATCTCCTACGTGGTTGTTGTACCAGTGCCAAGCTTCCTCATTGATTGGCTCTCCAACAGAACCCAATACTTTAATTGACGATAGATCATGTTTGGTAACCCAATCTGCACTTTCTTTGGCTAATGAACGAATGGCAGTCGGAGCGGTATAAAACGAAGTTATTTTATGCTTTTCAATCGTTTCCCAAAAACGCCCGAAATCAGGGTAATTCGGAATCCCTTCAAACAAAACTGTTGTAGCTCCGTTTAATAAAGGTCCGTAAACAATGTATGAATGTCCCGTAATCCAGCCAATATCAGCCGTACACCAATAAATATCGTTTTCTTCGTAACGGAAAACATTCTGGAATGTATAAGCCGTATAAATCATATAACCAGCTGTGGTATGCACCATTCCTTTTGGTTTTCCTGTCGAACCCGAAGTATAAAGAATGAATAGCGGGTCTTCTGAATCCATAATTTCAGCTACATTACTGGCAGAAGCTGTATCCAACAAAGGTTGTAACCATTTGTCTCTTCCCTCTTTCATCGGAACGTCTGTATGCGTTCTTTTAACAACCAAAACCGTTTCTACCAAAGTTGCTTTTTCCAAAGCTTCATCTACGATTCCTTTTAAATCAATGGTTTTATTTCCTCTGTACGAACCGTCTGCAGTAATCAAAAATTTAGCATCACAGTCTATGATTCTCGAACTCAAAGCAGAGGCAGAAAACCCTGCAAATACAACCGAGTGAACAGCTCCGATTCTCGCACAAGCCAATAACGTAACAGCCAATTCGGGAATCATCGGAAGATAAATACAAACTCTATCCCCTTTCTTAACTCCTTGCTCTTTCAATACGTTTGCCATTTTGCAAACTCTTTCGTAAAGCTCGTTATACGTAATGTGTTGTGCCTCTTCTTTCGGATCGTTCGGCTCAAAAATAATAGCGGTTTTATTTCCTCTTTTGTTCAGATGTCTGTCAATACAATTTTTGGTAATGTTCAACTTTCCGTTTACAAACCAACTGATTTCTGCCTTTGACATATCGTATTCCAACACCTTGTCCCATCTCTGATACCAAGTAAAATTTTCGTCTGCTATACGTTCCCAAAACTTTCTCGGTTCACGAACAGATTTGTTGTACATCTTGAAATACTGCTCTAAATTTTCTACTTTATAATAGCTCATAATTGTTAGTTATTTGTTTAGGTCAAATATATTGAAAAAAAACTTTTGTTGTTATGTATATTCGCTAAAATGATATAGGTGTTGGTTGTTATCCGAAGATTGTCAATTATAATTATTTCAAGACTGATGTAAAATTATAATTTCTCACAAAAATACGAAATACTATATCAATACGATTTACATATCTCCCTATCGGTAAATTTTATTTCACAGCCAAAAATATGTTGGATTCGTCAGATATTTTGGAAGTAACAGACGGATATTTTGATTTTACGTATTAAAAACCAAATTTTTAATCCTTGATTCTAAATCCATTATTTCTTCGGAAATAGTGGATTTTTTTTAACCAAAAAATTAACCATTCACCATTTATAATTAACCATTCACCATAAATAGTTATCTTTGCATTTTGCCAAAATTTATGTCTGAAATACAAGAAAACATAGAGGTTTATGGAGCGAGAGTTCATAATCTGAAAAACATAGATGTTACCATTCCGAGGGAAAAATTAGTCGTTATTACGGGACTTTCGGGTTCGGGTAAGTCGTCTTTGGCTTTTGACACGATTTATTCGGAAGGACAACGAAGATACATCGAAACGTTCTCTGCTTATGCAAGGCAGTTTTTAGGAGGATTGGAACGTCCTGATGTAGATAAAATTGACGGATTATCTCCTGTAATTGCCATCGAACAGAAAACTACAAGTAAAAATCCACGTTCAACGGTTGGAACTGTAACCGAAATTTACGATTTTTTGCGTTTGCTTTTTGCAAGAGGTTCTGATGCTTTCAGTTACAATACGGGAAAAAAAATGGTAAGTTATACCGATGAGCAAATCAAAGAACTTATCACAGGACAATATCAAGGAAAACGCATTTCGATTTTATCTCCCGTAATCCGTTCCAGAAAAGGGCATTACAGAGAATTATTTGAGCAGATTGCCAAACAGGGATTCGTAAAAGTTCGTGTAAACGGAGAAGTCAAAGACCTTGAAAAAGGAATGAAACTCGACCGATACAAAACCCACGACATCGAAATCGTAATCGACAGATTACTTATTGACGACCACAAAGATTTGGATAATCGTTTGTCGGAAAGTATAAAAACGGCAATGTATCACGGAGAAGATACGCTTATGGTTTTGGAGCAGGAGAGTCAGGAAGTTCGGTTTTTCAGTCGGACTTTGATGTGTTTGGATTCGGGGATTTCGTACCCAAGTCCCGAGCCGAATACGTTTTCGTTCAATTCCCCGAAAGGAGCTTGTCCCGACTGCAACGGGCTTGGAACAGTAAACGAAATCAACCTGAACAAAGTCATTCCGAATCCGAAATTATCTATAAAAAGCGGAGGATTTGCTCCACTCGGAGAATATAAAAACTCGTGGATTTTCAAACAATTAGAGATTATCGGAGCTAAATTCGACTTTAGGCTCTCCGATGCGATTGAGGACATTCCGCAAGAAGCAATGGATATAATTCTGAACGGAGGAAACGAAAAATTCTCCGTAAAATCGGAAGTAATGGGAATCACTCGTGATTATAAAATTGATTTTGAAGGAATTGCAAATTTCATCAAAAACCAACACAACGAAACCGATTCTACTTCCATAAAACGTTGGGCAAAAGAGTTTATGGACGAAGTACATTGTCCGAGTTGCGGAGGAAGTCGTTTAAGAAAAGAAGCTCTTTATTTTAAGGTAAACGAAAAAAACATCTACGAATTAGCCTCGATGGATATTGAGGAATTATACAATTGGTTTTTGGATGTTGAAAAGCATTTGTCCGAAAAGCAAAAAGCAATTTCGTACGAAATCGTAAAGGAAATTTCTACACGATTGAAATTCCTTTTAGATGTTGGACTTACTTATTTAAGCATCAACCGAAGTTCTGGTTCACTTTCGGGTGGAGAAGCACAACGGATTCGTTTGGCTACACAAATCGGGTCGCAATTGGTCGGAGTGCTGTATATTTTGGACGAACCGAGCATCGGATTGCATCAGAGAGATAACGAAAAACTGATTGCTTCCCTCAAACAATTACGGGATATCGGTAATTCCGTTTTGGTTGTCGAGCACGATAAAGATATGATTTTGGAAGCCGATTATGTAATTGATATTGGACCAAAAGCAGGGAAATTCGGAGGAACAATCGTCAGCAAAGGCACTCCGAAACAACTTTTAAAGGAAAAAACTTTAACCGCCTCCTATCTGAACGGAATCAAAGAAATCGAGATTCCGAAGGAAAGACGAAAAGGAAACGGAAAATTCCTGAAGCTTTCGGGAGCTACGGGAAATAACCTCAAAAATGTTTCAGTTGAGTTTCCACTCGGAACGCTTATCGGAATTACGGGAGTTTCGGGAAGTGGAAAATCCACATTGATAAACCAAACCCTCTACCCTATTCTGAACGCACATTTTTTTAATGCGGTCAAAAAACCGATGCCTTACAAAAAGATTGAGGGACTGGAACATATCGACAAGGTAATTGCAATTGATCAAAGTCCGATTGGGAGAACACCTCGTTCAAACCCTGCTACTTATACCGAAGTTTTCTCGGAAATCCGTTCGCTTTTCACGCAAACTCCCGAAGCAATGATTCGTGGTTACAAACCCGGACGTTTTAGCTTTAACGTAAAAGGAGGACGATGTGAAACCTGTGAAGGTTCGGGAGTAAAAACCATCGAAATGGGATTTTTACCCGATGTTTATGTCGAATGTGATTCGTGTTACGGAAAGCGTTTTAATCGTGAAACACTCGAAATTCGCTACAAAGGAAAATCGATTGCAGATATACTCGATATGACTATTGATGAAGCCGTTCCGTTTTTTGAGAATATTCCAAAAATCAATCGAAAAATAAAAACTATTCAAGACGTAGGATTGGGATATATCACGCTTGGTCAGCAAAGTACGACACTTTCGGGAGGAGAAGCTCAACGGGTAAAATTAGCAACCGAACTTTCCAAAAAAGATACGGGAAATACGTTTTATATTTTGGACGAACCCACCACAGGACTACATTTTGAAGATGTAAAAGTACTTATGGAAGTCATCAACCGACTTGTCGAAAAAGGGAATACAGTGCTGATTATCGAACATAATCTTGATGTAATTAAACTTTCGGATTATATTATTGACATCGGTTACGAGGGAGGAAAAGACGGAGGAAAAGTCGTAGCAGTCGGAACTCCCGAAGAAATTGCACAAAACAAAAAAAGCTATACAGCTAAATTTTTGAAAAAAGAATTATCTTAGTCGAATGAAACTATTTTATACATACTTATCAATTTTTATTTTCCTTTTTGTTAATGCTTGCCAAGCACAAAAAGAAAGTAGCGGCAACAGGTTGAATGGAGTAAACACAGAACTTGAAATATATAACCTTAAAGGTCATGTAAAAGAGATAAAATCGGTAACCATTACCAATAGTGAAGATCAGGAGACTGTTCAAGACAATTTTTATTACAATAAAGATGTTGGAGGAGGGGGCTACATTCTTTATGAAAACGGACTTCTATATAAACTATTCTTACTGCCTGCACTATTTGATCAGAAAAATCATGTTTACAATATGCCAAGTGGCAATAATAATAGAATTATTGACACCATAAAAATTTTTAGCTACATTGATACAAGTAAAGACAGGTTTTTGTATAAAACAGTATATGACAGTATAGACCTTAAGAAAAAAATGAGTTTTTAACCTAAATATAGTTTTGTGGAAGTTTTAGGAGAGCTTAATATAAAACATGACATTTATAAATTAAATGTCAACAACTATAAATTAGATAGCAAAGAAGAAGACTTATCTATATATCTCTATATATATGATTTTGACACAAAAGGCAGAATAAGAAAACAAAAAGAGTATATCAAATATTATTTTGATTGTGTTAATTATCAGGATACTCTAAAAATGTTTAACAAATCACCCAAGAAGCATCTTTCAGACCAAGAAAATTTAAGATTTGAATGGGATTATCACTATGACAATCAAGACCGTATCGTTAAGTTAGTGATGAATAACATTGGTGTAGATAATCAAAACTCAAAAGTAAATACTAGAAACAAATTAATTTATGAAATGGTCTATGACAATCAAAATAGGGTAATAGAACTAGAGGTGTTTTCTACAGGCACAAATAGACCCGAACCTAAATTAAATAAAACCTATAAATATGGATATCACCCCACAGAAAACTACTTACTCTATAAGGAAGAGATTTTAGATTCAATATATTTTTATAAATGGAATAATGGTGGCAGTTATGAATATAGAGACATACATTCCAAGATTCATTACAATACTTATGGAAATATCATCAAAAGAGAGTTTTTGAGTGAAAGGAGTAAAATGGTCAACGAAAGAAAAGACCCCTATGAAGAATGGTGGCGTAATCCTTATGCTCCTCGCTATTATGAATACGAATATGATAAATATAACAACTGGACAAAATGCACCGCATATTTGAGAGGGGTTAAAACACCTAAACCGTCTGTGGTTATAGAGAGAGAAATAACCTATTATGAAGATTCAAAATAATTTTTTCTAAAAAAGAGTTATATTAGTGAGATTGTTAAATCTAAAAAATAAAACATCACAACTTGAAACCAAAAAAACTTTAAACCTAAAACCATAAAAAATGGAAGACAAAAAAATAACAGAAGTATTTACACAAAAAACGTGGAACGAAGTAAAAGCGAATGATTCTTGGGCTATTTTTAAGATAATGTCGGAGTTTGTAAACGGGTATGAGTCGATGTCTAGAATCGGTCCTTGCGTTTCGATATTTGGTTCGGCACGTACAAAACCTGATGATAAATACTATCAGTTGACCGAAAAAATTGCATATAAAATTACACAAGCCGGTTACGGAGTTATTACAGGTGGAGGGCCCGGAATTATGGAAGCCGGAAACAAAGGAGCTCATTTGGGAGGTGGAGTCTCAGCCGGATTGAACATCGATTTACCGTTCGAACAGCACTTTAACCCTTATATTGATAGCGATAAAAACCTACAATTTGATTACTTTTTTGTACGAAAAGTGATGTTTGTAAAATATTCGCAAGGTTTTGTAGTAATGCCTGGAGGATTCGGAACTTTAGACGAACTCTTCGAAGCCATCACTCTTATTCAAACGCATAAAAATGCACGTTTCCCGATTATTTTGGTAGGAAGTGAATTTTGGAGCGGACTTATCGATTGGATCAAAAAAGTGCTTCTAGAAGAAAATAACAATATTAGTCCGGAAGATATGGATTTGTTTAAAGTTGTAGACCACGAAGATGAAGTTATCGAAATACTGAATAACTTCTATAAGAAATACAATTTGACTCCAAACTTCTAATTAAAATTAGTACAAAAAAATATAAACTTGAAGTTACAAAATAAAAATATCTATTTACGCTCAATTGAGCCCGAAGACTTGGATTTTTTGTACGAAACTGAAAATAATCCGGATATTTGGGAGTTGAGCAGTAACCAAACACCTTACAGTAAATTTGTTTTAAAGCAGTATATCGAACGCACCTTATCGGAAGATATTTATGCTTTGAAGGAACTGCGTTTAGTGATTTGCAAAACGGACGATGATTCCAAAATAGGTTTGATAGACTTATTTGATTTTGATCCGAAAAACAAAAGGGCAGGAGTAGGGATTTTGATTTCAGACGAAAAAAACAGAGGTTTAGGCTATGCTTCAGAAGCACTTCAAACATTGATTGATTACGCTTTTAGAACCTTGCAATTACATCAATTATTTTGCAATATTTTAATTGATAATAAAGAAAGTATAAACCTTTTCTTAAAGCATAACTTTAAACAAATAGGAATCAAAAAAGATTGGATTTTTGACGGAAAAAATTACAAAGACGAACTACTTTTTCAACTTATAAACAAATAAAAGTCCTTTCTTCGGAGGGATTTAGGGAGAATTATGAAACTAAAAAATATCATTGCTTTACTTTTAGTAGTCATTGTTTTGGGAGCATCGGCTTACGGGTATTCCATTTACAGAAAAATTTTTGCGGATAATATTTCGTTTTCCGAAAGGGAGATTTTTGTGTATATTCCGAGTGGTGCAACCTACAAAAATGTAGAGGAAATTCTAAATCCTTATCTTTCGGATATGGACAAATTCCGAATGACAGCAGAGAAAAAAAGCTATCCTCACAATGTGAAATCAGGAAAATTTCTATTGAAAAAAGGAATGAACAGCAATGATATTGTAAATGCATTAAGGCAGAATATTCCTGTAAAATTGACTTTTAATAATCAGGAAACTATCGAAGAGTTTGCAGGAAGAATTGCACAACAAATCGAGCCTGATAGTCTGTCGATTCTTCAGGCAATTACAGATAATGACTTTTTAACCGAAAACGGATTTTCGCAAGAAACGGGAATTTCGATGTTTATTCCGAATACGTATGAGTTTTTTTGGAATACTTCCGCTTCCAAGTTTCGGGAAAGAATGGCAAAAGAATACCAAAAATTTTGGACAGAAGAAAGACTTCAAAAAGCCGAAAACCTGAATATGACCCCGCAAGAAGTGAGTACATTGGCTTCAATTGTTCAGAAAGAAACGGTTAAAATTGACGAAAGACCCAAAGTAGCAGGAGTTTATCTGAATCGTTTAAGCAAAGGAATGTTACTTCAAGCCGACCCAACCGTAATTTTTGCCGTCAAAAAGCATACGGGAGACTTTGACCAAATCATCAAAAGGGTTTTATTCAAACATTTGGAGGCTAACTCGCCTTATAATACGTATAAATTTTCAGGACTTCCTCCCGGACCGATTGCGATGCCTGATATTTCGTCTATTGATGCTGTTTTGAATTACGAAAAACACGATTTTTTGTATTTTTGTGCAAGTGTAGAAAATTTTGGTTATCACGAATTTGCAAAAACATTAACTCAACACAACGTAAATGCTGCAAAATACCAACGATGGGTAAGTCAGCAAGGCTATTAAAGAACTTTATTTTTTAAGTTTGTGATGTACAATCCGATAGGTATATTTGATTCAGGAGTTGGAGGAACTTCTATTTGGAAGCAAATTCACGATTTGTTACCAAACGAAAATACAATCTATTTGGCTGATAGTAAAAATGCACCTTACGGATATAAATCCAAAGACGAAATCATTGCTCTTTCCGAGAAAAATACGGAGTATTTATTAAACCAAAATGCGAAAATAATCGTAGTTGCCTGTAATACAGCTACTACCAATGCGATTAAGGAATTAAGAGCTAAATATAATGTTCCCTTTATCGGAATCGAACCTGCCATAAAACCTGCGGCCATACATTCCAAAACGCATAAAGTTGGGGTTTTAGCCACTCAAGGAACCATAAATAGTGAACTTTTTGCAAAATCGACTGCCAATTTTTCGAACGTGGATTTTATCGAGCAAATCGGACATAATTTGGTGCAACTTATCGAATCGGGACAAATAAATTCCCAAAAAATGACCGATTTACTACATCAATACCTGCAACCGATGATTGAGCAAAACATTGATTTTTTGGTTTTGGGCTGTACGCATTATCCGTATCTGATTCCGCAAATTCAGAAAATACTTCCCAAACACATTCAGATTATAGATTCAGGGAAGGCTGTTGCCAAACAAACCCAAAGCATACTCGAACAAAACGGACTGCTCTCCCACTCTATTGAAAAAGGAAAAGCTGTTTTCTATACAAATTCCGACAAAACGGTTTTACAAAGTTTGATAGGAAAAGATTTTTTGGTTACTGAAAAAGATTTTTAATTGAATAAAAATTCTTTTTCGTATAAAAACGACATATATTGTCGTTTTTGATTTCTATCTTTGACAAAATTTATAAAGTTATGTCAAGAAAAGAATCGTTAATCCGTCACAAAATCATTATTCAGAAATTGCGTTCAAGACCCGCTACGTTTGAGGAAATTCTCGACAGGGTTGAACAGGAAGATTCCGAAATAAAATTTTCTCTTCGTACTTTTCAGAGGGATATAATGGACATTCAAGAAATTCACGGAGTTGAAATAAAATTTGACCGTTCGGATAAGGTTTACCGAATCGTAAGCGATGATAATGACGCATATAGCGAACGAATGTTTGAGGCTTTGGATATTTTTCAGGCTTTGAATCTGAATAATACAATGGGAAATTTTATTCAGTTTGACACCCGAAAACCAAAGGGGACAAAACATTTAAACGGAATTCTTCACGCAATTCAGAACAGGTTTCAGATGCAGATTTCGTATCACAAATTTTGGGAAGACCAATCAGAAAAACGGATTATCGAGCCTTATTTACTCAAAGAATTTAAAGGACGTTGGTATGTGGTTGCTTTTGATTTGGACAAAAAAGCCTTACGGATTTTTGGTTTGGACAGAATTTTGGATTTACATATTTCAGATATAAAATTCCAATATCCTCAAAAAACCGATGTCAGAAAATACTTTGAAGATTGTTTCGGAATCATAAGTCCCAACAACCGAAAACCCGAAAAAATAAAACTTCTTTTTACCGAAAATCAAGGGAAATACATCAAAACAATGCCTTTACATTCGTCCCAAAAAATCACGGAAATTATTGATGATAAAATGACTGTTGAACTGAATTTAATTCCGAGTTATGATTTTGAAATGGAATTGCTTTCTCAAGGAGAATTTGTAAAAGTTCTTGAGCCAAAATCGTTGGCTGAAAACCTAAAAAGGCGAATGAAAAATATGGTTAAGGTTTATGAATAGGTCTTTTTATGAAAAAAATATTTTCAAACGACATCATTTGGCTTATTGAGTAGTTACTTTTGTCGGGATTTATGTTGTAACTCATCCAAAAAGATAAAAAAGTCTTTAAGCGAAATACTAAAATAACTACAAATTTGCGAAAGTGTAGAAACAGTAATATTGGTTTTTCCTTGTTCGATTCGGGCAAGATGAATACCTGTGTCGAAAAAGAATGTTTCAAGTGTGATATTCTTTTCCTTACGTAAGGTTTTGATTCCGAGAGTAATTTCGGCTAATAAGTCTTTATCAACAAATTGTTTTGACATAACTCTGCAAAGTCCAAAAAAATACAAGGCTATATGATTACATATTTGTCATTTTTATTTATGTTTGTTTAAACTTAGAAAAGGGAAAGCCGAAAACCGATTTAGAGTAGGCAAAATAAAACCACAGAACTATGAATATTCTAAAAATTGTAAACGGAAAATTAGAATTAAGAAAACCTAATGGTTCATTAATTCGTATCATTCAAACTTCGGGAGCTATAAATGCTGATATAAATAATGATGGAAGTTTAATAGTAGTAACCAATGATAAAGGTCAAGTTGTTTTACGAAAAGAAAATGGCTCTCAAGTTCGAATTATTTCTACCAGTAATTGTACCAATGCAAAATTTAATGGAAATGATATTTTAGTTACAAAAACTAATGGAAAAATGGAACTACGAAAAGAAAACGGAAGTTTAATAAGAACAATTTAATACTAAATATGCAATACAATCTTCTATTAAAACAAGTAAAATCCATAATAGATTTATACGAAAAACACGCAGAACTTTCGGGAGAACGATTCAATATTTTTTCGATTATGGGAATGGATTCAGATGAAGTCAGAACGCATTCTGCCATTCTTGGAGAATTACTAAATCCAAAAGGAAATCATTCATTAGGGAGTAAACCTTTAGAATTATTTGTAAAACAGGTTTTTGAAAAAAATGACGATTTTGAATTAGATTATGAATCTTCAATTTGTGAAAAAGAACTTCATATCGGAAAAATAAATGAAGATAAGACTGAAGGAGGTAGAATTGATTTAATTTTAAAAGATACAACAGGTTGTAAATTTGTGATAGAAAATAAAATTTATGCACCTGAACAAACAAATCAGTTAAAACGATACAAAACGGCTTATCCTGAAGCTAAAATATTATATCTCACTTTAAAAGGAGATGAAAGTAAAGCACAAGACGATGTTGATTATCAAATTATTTCATACAAAACAGATATTCTGAATTGGATTGAAGCTTGTGCTAAAGAAGCTTTTGACAAACCAATGGTAAGAGAAGTTCTCAACCAATATACTTATTTATTAAAAAAATTGACCAACCAAACTACAAATACAGAAATGAAAGACGAATTAAAAGAAGTTATAAAAAATAATTATACTGAATCTTTAGAGATTTACAAGAATTTTGAAGAAGTTAGACAAGATTACGTTTCAGAAATTTTTGAAAAAATTAAAGGACAAAAAATTCACTCAGAAATAGATTGGAAAATAGAATTTGATAATGTTAAATTTAATATTTGGACATCAAAAGCATCAAAGACATTACTTTTTTCAGATAACAAAGATTCAATAAATTTTTATTATTTGAGATATGAATACTCTACGAATATGTTGTTTTTAGGAATTGTTCCGAGAAAATTTACCACAAATGAAAAATCGAGTGGGAAAAGGTCGGTTATTAGAGAAGAAATAAAAGATTTTAAAGAATCTGATTTAGTAACTGAATATCTGAAACAAAATAATGTTATTGAAAAAATTCAAAATAAAATAAATTTATATATCAGCAATCATAAAAAAATATACTATCAAACAAAATAAAAAATTTTCTCAATCAACCTCTATCGTAATGATAGAGGTTTTTTATTCAAAGTAAAAAAATCAAAACAAAATGAAAAATTTTGATAATATACCAAGAGATGATGGAGCTATCTTGTTTAGAACAGAAAATAAATTTGGTGAATTAGATTGTGTTTTTGAGACTTGGATTTGGGACGGAATTCAGGCAAATTCGATAATTTTTCATAAAAATGATGTATCTCATCTTTCTGATGAAGAGTTAGAAAAAATGATAAAAGAATCACTTATTTTTAAAAAAGATAATTCTGTTACCATTTCCCGAAAAAACGAAAAATATACTTTTGTGAATTTTAATTTTGAGTAGATTCTGAAATAAATTCAGAATGACAGAATAAAGACCTTTTAAATAACCTCTTTTAAATTCTATTCTTCAGAAATTTCAACAACAACATTTCCTAAGTCTTCTGATTTATGACCTGAAACTTCAAGAAAATGACCAAAAGCAGACATCGAAATTTTGATTTCTGTACCTGAAAAAGTTTCATTATCCAAATCTGTTTGTCCGTTATTTTTCATAACAGATTCTAATTGTTTAAGTTGTTTTTCATCAATATGAATAATTATTTGTGGCATAATTATTTGGTTTTAGTATTAGAAAATATTTTTATAATTACTGTTTTTCCGAGTTTTTCGGCTTTAGTAATAGAATCTTTTGTTCCTGGAGATTTTCCGTCCCAAAAAGCGAACACAATATCGGAATATTCGACAATTTGAGTATTGCGAGCCGAACAGGCATTTCTTCCGAATTGTTCCCAATCAGGATTAAAAATGACAGTTTCTATGTTGTTTTCCAAAGCAAACTTTTCAGCCAAAGTATCCGCACCTTTTGCACCACCAGAAACAATTTCTCCAGGATTTATTTGGTTGTTTTTCAGAAATTCATTCAGAAAAGAGGACAACATTTCGTAATCGGAAAAAGCTCTGCTTCCTATAATTGCAATTTTCATACGATTAAATTTTCATAATGAGTAATAATAACTTTTTTGTTTAGAGATTTTGCTTTTTCAATAGAATCTTTTGTTCCCGAAGATTTTCCGTCCCAAAAAGCAAACACAATATCCGAATTTTCGATAATAAGTGTATTTCGCATAAATCCGGCTCTTTTTCCGAAACGTTTCCAATCGGGTTTAAAAACAATCATTTCGATAGTGTTTTCCAAAGCAAATTTTTCAGCCAAAGTATCCGCACCTTTTGCACCACCAGAAACAACCGATTTTATGATAAGATTGTTTTCAGAGAGATAATTTTTAATTGTATCAGACAATAATTCATAATCTAAAAATGTCCGACTTCCGATAATTGCAATTTTCATAGTATTTAATTTTCTGCAAACATCGAATGAGCTAAAGCCAAACTATGACGTTCAAAAAAATATTTTAGACGACATAGTTTGGCATTTTCAAGTTTTAGATTTGCTTAAAAATAAATGTTATGAATTTGAGTGAAAAACAATTTGAAATTTTCAAAATCCTAAAGGATAAAGTCGAAAAAGAAGAGCAAAGAGCCATTGAATTCGGGAAACAGCTTAAAAATCAATTAGATGAAATGGTAAAAAGCGGAATTATTGACGATTATAATTTTGATACAAATTTGATGTGTTTTACTTCTTCCAAAAAAGTAAACAAAAAATACAATGTGGAAGAAGGAGACCCGATTGCTGAATGTTTTTGGTATTTCTTGCCTAAAGAAGGATTAGAATTTTCAGATGGTTGGAACGAAAGTTATTTTACCAAAGGTACATTATTAGAAGATATGTATTTCGGATTTGCAATGCACTGCATTTGTTTTGACAGTAATTTAGCTACAGAAGATATTCTTGCGATTGATAGTGTTTGGATTGATATAAAAGTAGATTATCAGTTTTATACTAAAGATGAATCTGAAAAAAACTCTTTGGAGAAATGATATCCGATTTGGAAATGTAAATATTCATAAACAAAAAAATAAAATTATGGCACAAATTGTAAACAGAGGAAAAGAACTTGTTCGTATTAACCCGAAAAATGCACACAAAATAGAATATTCTACCAATGACGGAAGAAGTTGGACAGGTCGTTATTTTGGGAGTGCTTGTGGAGATTTTCAGGAATTGATAAGTAATGGAAACGAAATATTAGCAACCACCTCCAAAGGGTTGTATTATTCTAAAAATGAAGGACGAGCTTGGATTAAAAGGAATTAAATTTGGTATATTTGAGGAAATAAAAAAAATACACTTATGAATAAGTTAGAATTAGAAAATAGAATTAAAGAAATTGACGAAGAAATTAGTAAAATAGTTTATCAAGGAAGAAAGGCTATTCACGATGGAATTGTTGATGTAGATGGATACTTGAATAGCGATTTAAAAATAATGTGGATTTTAAAAGAAGTCAATAGTGATAGTGATGAGGGAGAATGGGATATGAGAGATTTGTTCAAAGACTTCAAAGATGAAACAACTAATACAGGAATAAAAAAAGGTTGGGGAGGAACATATCTTCCCTTAATTTATACAACGTATGGTATTATAAATAATTTAAAATGGAATGATATTCCATATATTTTTGATGATTATAATGTCGTTGAAACATTAAAAAAAGTTGCAATTGTAAATTTAAAAAAAGTATCAGGTTTAGCTCAAGCTGATGCTTCTGAACTACAATCTTTTCATAAAGAATTTGGAAACATTCTGAAAAAACAAATAGAATATTATCAGCCAAATGTAATATTATGTGGAGGAACGGGAGAGTTTTTAGATGAACTATTTTTAGATTTATTTAAAGAGAAATATATTGAGAATCAAGATGAAAAATCAAAAACAATATTCTATAAATATGATAATGCTATTATTGCGTATGCTTATCACCCAAGTTATGTGAAAAGAAAGGGAAGTAATTTTGAAGAAGAATATTGTAATTCTATAATTAACAATGTTTTGGAGTGGAAAAATCAAGACTTGAAAAAATGATGAAACATTAAAACTTCAATCCCGAAACCTAAAAATTTTCGGGATTTCTTGTTTTTCAAAACGACATAGTTTGACTTTTTCGGGTTTTAGATTTGCAGGAAAACAAAAACATATGAATTACAAACTACAACTTCTGCAAAAAGAGTGGGAACTCGAACATATCAGAGAGAAAAAAACACAGGCTCTCCAAAATATGAAATACGAAAAAGCGGCTCGTTTAAGAGATATTGAAAAACAGTTGGAGCAGTCTGTTTCGGAAACAGTCAAAAGTCTTAAAAATTATTTCAACCATACGGTAATGACTGACAAAAACTATCACGAGTTAGAAGAAATAAGTAAAATCATATATTATTACGGACAGGACAAAAATCCTCTTTTGATAAGTAAAATTGAAGAGAAAAAAGTACTTTTATATCTTGATGACCTTCGTTCTGCTCCTGAAAAATTTGTTTTAGTTAAGAATTATGAAGAATTTACAGTATTTATTTTACAAAACGGATTACCTGATTTTATCTCGTTCGACCACGATTTGGGTTTAGAAGAAAGCGGTTTTGACTGTGCTAAATGGTTAGTAAATTATTGTTTAGATTATCAGAAAAAATTACCCGAATTTGTGGTTCATAGTAAAAATCCTGTAGGAAAAGAAAACATTGAAAGTTTGTTGAATCATTTTAAAAAGACACAAAATGATTATTAACCACAAAGACAAAACCTTATCTGTCTTTTCCAAATAAAATTTGTTATCTTCGTACTTATAAGCTATTGAATATAAAAATGAAACTCTCGCAAGACCAGCAATCCAAACTTCTTAAAACTTTAAAAACCCGTTTTGAGAAGAATATGAATCGTCATCCGGGTTTGGATTGGAATAAAATTCAATCTAAACTGGAATCAAATCCCGATAAATTATTAATACTTCTTAAAATGGAAGAAACCGAAGGAGAGCCTGATGTAATTGATTATAATAAAGATTCAGATGAATATATCTTTTGCGATTGTTCTCCCGAAAGTCCGAAAGGAAGACGAAGTATTTGTTACGACAGACAGGCATTGGATTCCCGAAAAGAACACAAACCGAAAAACAGTGCTTTGGATTTAGCCAACGAAATCGGAATCGAAATATTAGATGAAAATCAATATCGAAAATTACAAGAATTAGAAAAATTCGATACAAAAACTTCGAGTTGGATAAAAACTCCCGATAATATCCGAAAATTAGGAGGAGCTTTGTTTTGTGATTTCCGTTACGGAACGGTTTTTACCTATCACAACGGAGCCGAATCATATTATGGAGCTAGAGGTTTTAGAGGAATTTTAAAAATTTAAATCTATAACCTGACAGAACTTGGTTCAATATGAACCAAAACATTTGCTATTTCGGGGAATTCGTGTAGTAAATAATCTTTCAGATTATGGGAAATTTCGTGTCCTTCCCGAACAGAAATATCGGCATCTACGATAGCGTGTAAATCCACTTGATATTTCATTCCCACTTTTCGGACAAAGCATTTTTCGATAGCAATTATTCCCTCCACCTCAACCGATTTTTGTCGGATTGTTTCAATCAAACCGGAATACATATTTTCGTCCATAATTTCCCCCAAAGCAGGACGGAAAATACGATAACAATTATACAAAATCAATGCTGATGAAAACAAAGCGGCCCAATCATCAGCCGATTCAAAGCCCTCTCCCATTACCAAAGCAATCGTAATTCCGATAAATGCAGCAACCGATGTTATCGCATCACTTCGATGATGCCACGCATCTGCTTTGAGCGAGGAGGAACTGATTTCTCTGCTTTTACGTATTACAATCCTATACGAAATTTCTTTCCATAAGATAATAATTCCCAAAACGATAAGTGTCCACGATTTAGGAGGCTCGTGAGGATTCTGAATGTTTTTTATACTTTCCGTAGCAATAACAAAAGCGGAAATAACCAAAAATCCGACAACCAAAAACGTAATCAGAGGTTCTATCCTGCCGTGTCCGTATGGGTGATTTTCGTCAGCAGGACGGTTGGCATACTTAAAGCCCAATAAAACCAAAACCGAAGAAAAAGTATCCGTAGCCGATTCGATAGCATCAGCAATCAGTGCATAAGAATTTCCAAAAAATCCTGCCAAATATTTACAGACAGCGAGGAGTAAATTTCCAAAAATGCTGAAATAAACCGTTTTTATGGCTTTTTGTTCGTGGTTATGGGGCACTTGATAGCTGTTTAAATTTATTTTGAATCTTTTTTAGCCACACATTAA
Source organism: uncultured Flavobacteriaceae bacterium (assembly GCA_934675205.1). Classification (GTDB taxonomy): domain Bacteria; phylum Bacteroidota; class Bacteroidia; order Flavobacteriales; family Flavobacteriaceae; genus Flavobacterium. Next base: position 640,930 of record CAKUPQ010000002.1, read on the forward strand.
AGGATTTTACAGATTTTTTTTCTGAAAAATCCTTTTAATCCCTGACTGCCGTCAGGCAGGTGTGTAATCTGTGGCTAAAAATAAATTTTAAAGTCTATTTATTATCCTGCATCGCAAAAACCCTTTTGAGCAAATCCGAAGTTCTTGCATTCAGGTCAGTTCTGATGTTTTTTTCCTCAACAGAAATCATCGTAAAAACTCCTTCCATTGCTTTGTTGGTTACATAATCCGTCAAATCAGGGTTTACTTTATTAACAAGCGGAATCTGATTATATCGGGTAATAATATCCGTCCAGACTTTGTTTGCTCCCACTTTATTAAACGAATTACTCACTACAGGGCTAAATTTAGAATACAAAGCATTTGAAGTTGTATTTTGCAAATAATTCGTAGCAGCATTATCTGTTCCCATCAAGATATTTTTGGCATCGTTAAAGCTCATTCCCTTGATAGCATCAACAAAAATCGGAGTTGCTTCTTTTACCGCATCTTCCGCAGCTCTGTTTAACACTTTCAATCCCTCATCAGCCAAAGAAGAAAGACCAATATCACGAAGTGTTTTATCTACTTTTTGTAATTCTTGCGGTAACAAGATTTTAACCATTTCATTTTTAAAAAATCCGTCTGTTGCTGTCAGCTTGGTTACTTGTTTAGAAATTCCATTGTTCAGAGCTTCTTTAAGTCCGTTGCTTATATCGAGTGTTCCTGTTGTTGTTTGGGGCATTTGGTCTGCAATCTGTTGTAATTCAGCACAACTGATAAACGGTAATACAAATAAAAATGTTAGGATTTTTTTCATTTCAATTATGATTTTATGATTAAAACTTTAATGGAGTAAATCTACAAAAAATTATCAAACATTCGTTTCTAAATCTCGGATATAATCTTCATATTCGTAGAAAAATCGCTCGAAAGCGTCCATTTTTTCGTAGAAAAAACCGAAGATTTCTTTCCAATTTGCTCTGTTGTGAAAACTAATTCGGTCTTTTTCGATCCATATTTTTGAAATCTCTTTTCCGTTGCTCAATACAAAATGTTCATCAAACAATACATTAGGCAAAAATTCTTCTTCCAAAATCGCTTTTAGGGATTCTATTTTCTGAAAGTAAATTTTCCGAAGTTCCAAATCTTTGTTTTCGATAGCCAAAAGCACTTCAACACGCTTATTATCAATATAAAACTTAAAGGAAAAATCTTTGATTTTTGTATCATACAACAACCATTTTCTCGGATATTCTTCCGAAAAAGTTGTCCAAAATTCTTTTTTTAACTCACGAACCTCTTCTTTGCTATACATTTTTTTCTACTTTTATAAAATTAAATAGAACGCAGATGACACAGATTTTTATGATAATATATGATTTTTATCTGTGTAAATCAACCTAATCTGTGTCATCTGCGTTCCATAATTAAAACCGAACTATGAATTTTGACCTATTTCTGAATAACGTACCAAAAATACAAAAAGCTCCTCTATTAGCTTCGGAATCTCATCTAAAAATGGCTCCTATGGACAGAATCAAGATGATGAAATTATGGGATTATTCCGACTTAAACCCGAAAAAAGCAGGAGTTTTAGCTTTGTTTTACCCCAAAAAATCAGAAACTTTTTTGGTTCTGATAGTTCGTACTTCTCGAGGTATCCATTCTTCTCAAGTCGCTTTTCCGGGAGGAAAATTTGAAGAACAAGACAGAGATTTATCGCACACAGCCGTTCGGGAAACCGAAGAAGAAATCGGAATTTCGCAACAGAAAATCAAATTAGTAACTCATTTATCCGAAATATACGTTCCTCCGAGTAATTTTTTGGTACATCCGTTTATCGGACATTTGGATTTTGAACCAAAATTCATTCTTCAGGAAGATGAAGTTTCGGGTATAATCGAAGTTTCTCTAAACGATTTTATGAACACAAAAATCGTAACCCATAATGTCAAAGCAAGTTACAGTGAGTTTATGGGAGTTCCTGCCTTTACGCTTAACAACAAAATAGTGTGGGGAGCTACCGCAATGATTCTAAGTGAGTTAAAAGATGTGCTAATGAAAAGTTTATAAAAAAACGAGGGAAATTCCCTCGTTTTTTAATACTATTTAATTAAAGATTAAAAATCTCTATTAATATCCCAAGCCTCTAAATACTCTGCCACTCGTTTTACGAATTGTCCTCCTAAAGCTCCGTCCACTACTCTGTGGTCATAGCTGTGCGAAAGGAACATTTTCTGACGAATTCCTATAAAATCTCCTTCGGGAGTTTCGATAACGGCAGGTACTTTTCGGATAGCTCCAAGAGCTAAAATTCCTACTTGTGGCTGATTGATAATCGGTGTTCCGAATACACTTCCGAAAGTTCCGACATTCGTAACAGTATAAGTTCCTCCTTGTGTATCGTCCGGTTTTAGTTTTCCGATTCTTGCTCGGTTAGCCAAATCGTTTACTGCTTTTGCCATTCCGACTAAATTCAATTGGTCTGCATTTCTGATAACCGGAACAATAAGATTTCCGTTCGGAAGTGCAGCTGCCATTCCGAGGTTAATATTTTTCTTTTTGATGATGTAATCTCCCTCAACCGAAATATTGATAAGAGGAAAATCTTTTATGGCCTTCGCAACAGCCTCCATAAAAATCGGAGTAAACGTAAGTTTTTCTCCCTCACGTTTTTCAAAAGCATTTTTCACTTTATCCCTCCATTTTACGATGTTGGTCACATCAACCTCGATAAACGATTGCACGTGAGCCGAGGTCTGAACCGACTGAACCATATGATGCGAAATCAGTTTACGCATTCTGTCCATTTCGATGATTTCGTCTTGTCCGTTTACCGATACTGGAACAGCTTGTTTTTCGGGTGTTGGTTGTTGCGTAGTAGTTGTCGGTTGTACAACAACAGGCTGAACAGCTTGTACAGGCTTTGAACCTCTATTTTTAATATAGTCTAAAATATCACTTTTAGTAACTCGTCCGTCTTTTCCTGTTCCTTTTATACTTTCCAATTCAGAAAGAGAAACTCCCTCCTCTTTGGCTATATTTTTAACCAATGGTGAAAAGAATTTATCCGAATCGGCAAAATTCGTTTCAACAGTCTGTTTGGCAACTTCTACGACTTTAGCCACTTCTGCTACTGCCTGAACGGGAGTTTCCTGCTTTGCAGGTTCAGAAGCAACTGCCCCCTCTCCTTCCGTTTCGATAATAGCAATAGTTTGCCCTACCTGAACCAAATCGTCTTTTTGGAACAACTTTTCTACCAATATTCCCGAAACTTCAGATGGAACTTCACTATCTACCTTATCGGTTGCGATTTCGAGTACCGTTTCGTCTGTTTCTATTTTATCTCCGACTTCTTTCAGCCAGTTTGTAATGGTTGCTTCTGCTACACTTTCCCCCATTTTTGGGAGTTTTAATTCAAATCGTGCCATAAATATTTGTGCTATTTTACAGTTTGCGAATTTACGATTTTAATTTGATTTTTTTGCGAATAATCTAAAAATCATAAAAAAACCACTCCTTTGGGAGTGGTTTTTCGTATAAGATTAAGTAACGTTTGTTAGACGAATTATTTTACTTTGTTTACAATTGCTTCGAAAGCTTGTGGGTGGTTCATTGCTAAATCTGCAAGAACTTTACGATTAAGTTCGATTCCGTTTGCTTTAACTTTCCCCATAAACTGCGAGTACGACATTCCGTGAAGTCTTGCACCTGCATTGATACGGGTAATCCATAAAGCTCTGAAATTTCTCTTTTTCTGCTTTCTGTCACGGTAAGCGTATTGCATCGCTTTTTCTACCGCATTTTTGGCAACTGTCCAAACATTTTTACGTCTTCCAAAGTATCCTTTGGCTTGTTTTAAAACTTTTTTTCTACGTGCTCTTTTAGCAACTGAATTTACTGATCTTGGCATAATTCTTTTTGTTTTTTTGTAAAAGGCGTTTCTGATGTTTCAAGAAATCTTATGTGCCTGTTACAGGGTTATTAAATTGTTTTAACCAACTAATTGAGTTTTGAGTTCTTAGTTTTGAGTTTTGAGTTAACTTACAACTCAACACTCAACACTTAAAACTATACTAATCTCAATTGTTCTTTTACGCTTCTTTCATCAGCTTGGTTTACAAGTCCTGAATGCGTTAAAGCTAATTTACGCTTTTTCGATTTTTTAGTCAAAATATGACTTTTGAAAGCGTGCTTTCTCTTGATTTTTCCTGTACCGGTTACTTTGAAACGTTTCTTTGCTCCCGATTTGGTTTTCATTTTAGGCATTTTTCCTACGTTTTATTTAATTACTTAATCTTATTTTTTTGTACAGAGGGATAATTATCCGTCTCTACGATTTATTTTTTCTTTTTAGGTGCGATGTACATTGTCATACGCTTTCCTTCCAAGACAGGCATTGCCTCTACTTTTCCGTATTCTTCCAAATCCTGTGCTAAACGCAACAACAAAATCTGACCTTGTTCTTTATAAATAATAGAACGACCTTTGAAGAATACAAAAGCTTTTAGCTTAGACCCTTCTTTAAGGAATTTTTCTGCATTTTTTCTTTTGAATTCGTAGTCGTGTTCGTCCGTTTGAGGACCAAAACGAATTTCTTTTACAGTAATCTGTGCCGATTTTGCTTTAAGTTCTTTATCTCTTTTCTTTTGTTCGTAAAGAAACTTTTTGTAGTCCATAATTTTACAAACAGGAGGTTCTGCATTTGGCGAAATCTCTACCAAATCCAATTCTAACTCCTCTGCCTTTTTTAAGGCAACAGCAGTTTTGTAAACTCCCATTTCTACGTTATCTCCTACAAGACGTACCTCAGGCACTCTTATATGTTCATTAATTCTGTGAGGGTCTTTTTTCTCTACACGAGGTTGATACCTTCTGTTGTTTCTTATAGCTATGGCTCTAAAAATTTAAGTTAAACTTCTTATTTTGTGTTAGTTATTCGTTATTAGTTAATCGTGTTTGGCAATCTGCTGATAACAAATAACTTTTTAACTATTAACCAATATTAAAAAGGCTTTAATGTTTTTGCGACTTCTTCTTGAACAAATTTAGCAAAATCTTCAATCGAAATCCTTGTATTTCCTTTTCCGTCTTGTCCTTGGATACGAAGCGAAATCGTATTTGTTTTTTCCTCTTCTTCCCCTACAATCAGCATAAACGGGATTTTTTGCATCTCTGCCTCACGGATTTTCTTCCCGATAGTTTCGTTTCGGTTGTCAATGAGGGTGCGAATTTCGTAATTTTCCAGCAAATTTAAAACTTTTTTCGCATAATTTTCGTATTTCTCACTCAAAGACAGGATTATAGCCTGTTCAGGCACCAACCAAAGAGGAAGATTTCCTGCGGTATGCTCCAATAAAATCGCTACAAAACGCTCCATCGAACCAAACGGAGCTCTGTGAATCATCACAGGTCTGTGCAGTTTATCATCTGAACCTACATAAGTTAAATCAAAGCGTTCTGGTAAATTGTAATCTACTTGAATAGTTCCTAATTGCCATTGTCTTCCGAGAGCATCTTTGACCATAAAATCTAATTTTGGTCCATAAAATGCTGCTTCTCCACTTTCGATAACGTAATCCAAACCTTTGTCTTTCACAGCCGAAATAATCGCTTGTTCCGCTTTTTCCCAATTCTCAACCGAACCGATATATTTATCGGGATTGTCCAAATCACGAACGGAAACTTGTGCTGTAAAATTCTCGAATCCTAAAGACCCGAAAACATACAACACCAAATCAATTACTTTTTTGAATTCCTCGTCCAACTGCTCCTGCATACAGAAAATGTGTGCATCATCTTGAGTAAACCCTCGAACTCTGGTAAGTCCGTGTAATTCTCCCGATTGTTCGTAACGATAAACTGTTCCGAATTCTGCATATCTCTTTGGCAAATCCTTATAACTCCAAGGTTTTGCTTTATAAATTTCACAGTGATGAGGGCAGTTCATCGGTTTTAGCAAAAATTCCTCTCCTTCGTTCGGAGTGTGAATCGGTTGGAAACTATCTGCTCCGTATTTGGCATAATGCCCGGAAGTTACATACAATTCTTTGTGTCCGATATGAGGGGAAACAACTTGTTCGTAACCTGCTTTTTTCTGTGCTTTTTTCAAAAACTGCTCCAATCTGTCACGAAGTGCGGCTCCTTTGGGAAGCCATAAAGGAAGGCCTTGTCCTACTTTTTGCGAAAAATGGAACAATTCTAATTCCTTTCCTAACTTTCTGTGGTCACGTTTTTTAGCTTCTTCTAAAAGTTCGAGATATTCCGTTAAATCTTTTTGTTTTGGGAACGAAATTCCGTACACACGAGTTAATTGCTTGTTCTTTTCATCTCCTCTCCAATATGCTCCTGCTACACTCAAAATCTTAACTGCTTTGATAATTCCCGTATTCGGAATGTGTCCTCCACGACATAAATCCGTAAAGTTGGAATGGTCGCAAAACGTAATAGTTCCGTCTTCCAAATTCTCAATCAACTCAACTTTATACGGATTATTTTCTTTTTTATAAAAATCCAAAGCGGCTGCTTTTGTAGCCGAACGCATTTTGAAATCGTGCTTTTCACGAGCTATTTCAAGCATTTTGTCCTCAATCTTTTTGAAATCGTTGTCCGAAATTTTATTTTCTCCGAAATCTACGTCATAATAAAATCCGTTTTCGATTGCAGGTCCGATTGTCAGCTTGATATTCGGGTATAATTCCTGTAAAGCCTGTGCCAAAACGTGGGAAGTCGAATGCCAAAATGCCTTTTTCCCTTCTTTGTCATTCCAAGTATAAAGAACCAAAGAACCGTCAGTGGTCAAAGGGGTTTCCGTTTCCACAGCCGTACTATTGAAAGAGGCAGAAATCACGTTTCTTGCCAATCCCTCGCTTATACTTTTAGCAACTTCCATCGGAGTTACTCCACTCTGAAACTCCTTAACCGAACCGTCAGGTAATGTTATCTTTATCATTCTTGAAAAATTTTAGGGTGCAAATTTAGTAATTATTTACGTTGAAAGAGCATAGATGGCACAGATTTTTATGATTTTGTGTGATTTATGTCGTTTATAAAAAACTAACGAAGTTTAGAACTTCGTTAGAGTTTAAAAAATATCATTTAAACCAAACAGGCTGTACAGCACTCTCCAATTTCTCCTCAATTTTATCATCTAAAAAATGAAAGAAATCAATGCTTGTAAGGGTTTCGATGCTATCAGTAGTAACAATATACTCGTTCAGAGGTTTTCGGTTTTCTTCTTTGTGCGGAATCAGATAAGTAAGCATTTTGTACTCTTTCCCGTCTTGATAAAGCAATATTTTATAGAAATATTCGGGAACAGCTACTTTTTCTTTTCCGATGGTTTTGAGATTATCGGTTAAAATTCCTCCTGTAACCACATAAACTTTTCCGTTTTTTCGGACGAAATTCCGAACTTTCATCTCCAAACTGTTCCAAATTCCCGTATTGAATTCGTACAATTGAGGTGAAATATTCGAAGTAAAAAACGTTTCGTCATAAGCCTCTTTTGAAAAAATCCTATCTCCTGCAGGAAGTAAATGCCCTCTTGTATAACCCGAATTTTTGTAATTGTTCCAATGTGCTGATTCGGTTTTTACTTTGGGGTCTTGGTTAAAGTAAGGTCTTTTGTGCTTTCCTCCCGAAATATGTTCCTGTTTCAACTCATAAGCAACCCATTCTGCCTGTTCATATTTTTCGGAATACGACAGATAATATGTGGAATGTTCCACCACCTGATTGGTAGTCGAAGTCGGTAAAAAATAAACTCCTTCTGTATTATGAGTAACAACTTCTTCCGTCTTTTTTGGTTCGGAAAATGCTGTTTCTTTATTCGATTTCAAAAAACCAAAATCCGCTTTGTTCAACACAAAAAGCACGATAAACACTATCGCAACAAAAATGTAATACTTTTTATTTTTGGGTTTACTTCGTAACATAAAATATATAATTGTAAGTATTATTTTACCACATAGTTACATAGGTTTTATATTTTAGTTGTCTTCGACAAAACACATAGTTTCACAAAAAAACCTATGTTTTACCAAAGGTAAACTATCTAATTCTGATATAAAATATTCTTTCTATGTATCTATGTGGTTTAATATCCGATTATCTTTTTAGAACAGCTTTAAGTGTATCTTTTTCCAAATAATAAATCACTCCCGAAAACAAGGCTATAAACCCGATTCCGACAAAATAATTTTCTCTGAAATGATAGAAATAAACATAAGAAAACAGCACGGAAACTCCAAGATAGATTCCGATTTTTTTCATATCATACGGAATGTAATAATATTTTTTTCCGAGAATGTACGAAATAATCATCATCGTTCCGTAAGCGACCAAAGTAGCGATGGCAGAACCCATATACGAATATTTAGGAATTAAAATAAAGTTCAAAATAAGGGTCAAGATTGCTCCAACAATCGAAATATAAGCTCCCATTTTGGTTTTGTCCGTCAGTTTGTACCAAACCGAAAGATTGTGATAAATTCCCAAAAAGAAATTAGCCAAAATAATTAGAGGAACGACAATCATTCCGTCCCAATAAACCTCGTTCGGAATCATTATTTGCTTTAAAATATCTGAAAAAACAATGACTACAAGCAAAATTAACGAGCCGAAAATCACAAAATATTTGGTAATATTTGCGTAGGTTTTCGGAGCGTTTTCGTTTTTAGCATAGCTAAAGAAAAATGGCTCAATTCCCAAACGAAAAGCTGTTGCAAACAAAACCATAAAAAGTCCGAGTTTGTAACAAGCTCCATAAATTCCGACTTCGTGTTGAGCTATATCTTCGGGAAGTATATAATCCAAAAGGATTTTGTCAAAATGCTCGTTTATCGCAAAGGCAATTCCCGCAACCAAAACAGGAAGACTGTATTTCATCATTCGTTTCCATAATTCGGAGTCGAAAGCCCAATTCAGCTTAATATAATCAGGAAGAAAATACAAAAACGTAAGCAGACTCGCTATCAGATTTGACACGAATATATACCCGACCTGAAAATCCTCTACATAAATCAGACTAAAAACAGAATCAGGATTTTGATGGGCTAATTTTGGAAGAAAAACCAAAAAGAAAATATTTAGTCCGAGATTTATAAGTGTATTCAGAATCTTTATAAAAGCAAACCGAATAGGTCTTTGCTTTATCCGAAGTTTAGAAAACGGAATCACAACCAATGCGTCCAAAAACAAAATCCAAATGATATAAGTAATGTATTCTATATCAACTTTTATCAGATTGGCAATCGTGTTTTGAGTGAGCAAAGCCAAAATCAAAAATCCGACAGAACTCCAAAAAATCGAAATCGTAGAAGTCTGAATAACAGTTTGTTTTTTTTCTTCCGAGCTGTAAAACCTAAAAAATGAAGTTTCCATTCCGTAAGACAGAATCACATTCATAAATACCAAATACGAAAAGATAACGGTTATTTCTCCGTAATCACTTGCAGTATTCAAGTAGGAAACGTAAAGAGGAAGCAAAATAAAACTGAACATTCTCGGAACAACCGTAGCTAATCCGTAAATGGTCGTTTGCTTGAAAAGACTTTTATAGAGACTCAATTTTTTTCTGAATTTAATGCAAAGATAGTTTTTTTAGTTTTCAGTCGCAGTTTTCAGTCGCAGTTTTCAGAACTGCCAACTGCGACTGCGACTGTAAACTATTTTTTGTATTTTTGAAAAATGAATTCCATTCTAAAAATATCGGACTTAACCATTGGTTACAAAACTTCAAAATCTGAAATTGTTGTAGCTGAAAACATTGATTTAGAACTCAATAAAGAAAAACTTACAGCATTAGTCGGAGCAAACGGAATCGGAAAATCTACACTTTTAAAAACCATTCTTGGATTTGAAAAACCGTTTAATGGAAACATTTTTTTGAACGATAAAAATATTTCTGAAATTCCTCAAAAAGAATTAGCTCAATATATAAGTGTAGTTTTGACGGAAAAATTGCCTCCGAGCAATTTATCGGTTTACGAACTTGTTGCTCTCGGAAGACAACCCTACACAAATTGGATAGGAGAATTATCAGATTCGGATAAAGAACAGGTGCAAAAATCAATAGAACTCACGCAAATTCAAGAGTTTACCAATAAAAAGTACTTTGAATTAAGTGACGGACAGCTCCAAAGAGTGATGATTGCACGTGCTTTGGCTCAAAATACCGAGCTGATGATTTTGGACGAACCCACTACGCATTTGGATTTACTGCATAAAATTTCGGTTTTTAAATTGCTAAAAAAATTAGCCCAACAAACCGAAAAATTAGTTTTGTTTTCAACACACGATATTGATTTGGCTATCGAATTTTGTGATGAAATTATCGTAATGACTCCTGACAAAACCCAAAAAGATACCCCCGAAAATCTGATTAAAAATGAAGTTTTTGACGAATTATTCTCTAATGAATTAGTTTGGTTTGATAAAGAAAAACGGAAGTTTGTTTTTGAATAGAACATTTATAAAATTATGAATTTGAAATTACGAATTCATAACTCATAATTACTTAATTCGATTTTTTTCAAAAACCCGTCTTGAATTAACCCAATAAATAACAAGTCCGACAAAGCACAAACCTGCAGTAATCAGATACATAGTCGAAAAGCTATAATGGTCTCCGATATAAGCTCCGACCAGCATTCCGATTCCGATTCCCAAGTCAAAACCTGTCAGATAAGTAGAATTGGCAGTTCCTCTTTTGGAACTCGAAGCCATATTGATATAAATGGTTTGTAGGGCTGGAAAAAGCGTTCCGTAGCCTAAACCAATCAAAAAAGCGGACAAACAAAAAGCCTCAACCGAGTGAAAAAGTGCAAAAAATATAAACCCTCCGACAATAACCAAAAGTGCCACAGCCATTACTTGGTGAATATAGCCTTTATCTACAAAACGTCCTGATGTAACTCTGGACAGAATCAATCCACAAGCCAAAAACAAAAAGAAAACTCCCGGATTATCTACTCCTGTCTGTCTTCCGTACAGGACAGCAAAAGCCACTAAAGTTCCCCATCCAAAAGTGATAAAAAGCTGATTGAAAAATATCGGAATTCCTTTAACCAACATAAATCTATCCGAAGACATCGGAGGAATTTTGTCTAATTTTTCCCTTTTCGGAATTTTAATAAACCACACAGCAATAATGGATAAAATTCCCATTATCAAAGCACAGGTTACAAGAGCATAAAAACCTTTGGATTCGTAAATATTAACAGCTATAAAAGGAGCAATTGCCATTGCAATATTGGTGTTTACTCCAAAATATCCGATTCCTTCGGCTCTTCGTGAGGCAGGAATCAAATCAATAGCAACCGTATTGGAAGAAACGGTTGTCAATCCCCAGAAAAGTCCGTGAATAAAGCGAAGAATCACAAAATAAGCAACCGAAAAAGCGACAAAATAATAACCTAAATAAATGGTTATAAAACAAATAAGCCCAAACAAAAATAAAGGCTTACGTTTATACACATCAACCCAATACCCACAAAACGGACGAATCAGCAAAAGTGCAATCGCATACGAAGATAAAACGATTCCGATTTGTGAAGCCTCAACTTTCAATTCTTCTGATAAAAAAATTGGAATAATAGGCATTAATAAATTGAACGAACAAGCAACCAAAAAGTTTGCTATACAAGCAATAATAAAGTTTTTGTTCCAGATTTTTTCTTTTGTACTCATACCGCTTGCAAAAGTACAGAATATAAGGATTGAAGAAGTTAAAAGTTTATAAAAAATTATCTCAACACCTTACAACAATCCGTTATACTTTCTGATAAACCATTCCAAACCAAGCAAAGCAACAATAATTCCGAGAAGTGTCCAGAAATCAATCAAAGGTATTTTTTTGGTTTGCTCTTTCTGAACGGATTTAAAGTTTTCGTTGGCTAATAATTCGTCAATCAAAGTATTAATAGTGCTTTCAAAAAATACTTTTCCGTTTGTGTTTTGAGCCAAAAGTTGCAGTTTTTTGTAATCTGCATTAGTATATTGCTTTTCGATGTCGAAATCAATCACTTCAAAATTCCCTGTATATGAGGTGTTTGTCGAAAGTTCCTTAACCATAAACGAATATTCCCCTGCTTCCAATCCGTCAAGATTTACTTTGTAATAGTTGTGACTTTTGAGCAAATCGTATGATTTTGTCTGATTTGTCGCATTGTTTTTGACCGAAATCGAAAGTCTTGCATTCTGGTCAAACTCATAATTTTTATTGAAATATTGAGCCGAAATTTCGATGTTTTCTCCCGAATTATAGAAGTTTTCGTGGTTTACGACAAGTGATTTTTTCTTGTTATCCGTAGCCAAATATTGGGTGATTTTATTCACGAAAATATCAAAATCCTCAAAAGATTCCGTTTTGGAAAAATGGCTTAACCTCCATTTCCAAATTCCTTCTCCAAGTAGAACAGCTGTTCGTTGCGAACCATTTTCAGAGAAAAACAAAAGTGGCTTTTCGGTATTTATATTTCGGATTTTAGCCTCCAAAAGCGTGGAAATGTGCTGTTTGATTTCGAGATTTCCGTACAAGTTTTCTAAAGGAGGAAAATCGTCAAAACCAATATTTTCCTGTGCAAAAGATGAAAATCCCGATTTATAATCAGCCAAATAATCTTCTTTTTGCATGGATTGTCTGAAACCAAAAACATTTTGCTGATTGCTTAAAAAATTAAAATCCGTATGTTTTCCTGTTATCAGAAAATAATTTTTGTCCGCATTTTTGATTTCCGTAAAAACTTTCTGAAACGATTGTGTCGGTTGGTACAAAACAACTACGTCAAAATCGGATAACGAAGTTATTTTTTGTGTATTCAAAATCGAAACTTTATGTTGTTCGTTGCTTTCGATTGCTCGTTTTAAAGCTCCCAAATCGGGGTGTGTAATGTCGGAAATTATGCCAACTTCTGTCTTTTGGTCAATGATTTCGACTGCAAAGTTTTTGACGTTATTATACGTGTTTTTTTCGTTTTCGGAAGACGAAACAACTGCTTTATATACTTGAACTCCTACTTTAGATGCATCTAATAAGGCATTGACAATGTGAGATTTTTTGTCTTTGCTAAATATTACTTTCTCCCGAAACAAAACACTTTCTCCTTGTCTTATTGTGAAATCAGATTCTATTGTTTTTTCTCCTTCATATCCTAAAAATATTTCGACCGGAAATTTATTTTTATGAAAGGCATATCGGTTGGCATTGAGCTGGTTTATTTTCAAATCAAGATGCACAATCGTATCTCCTAAAATAATGGGATAAACGAAATTTCCATTCGGAAAAGCATACAAATAATCAGCTCCTAAAGTCTGATTTCCGTCTGACAAAAGCACAGTCGGAAAGGTTTTGTTTCGGAAAATGGAGGTTGTATTTTTGGCTAATTTGTCAATTCTCGTCTGATTTCCGTTAAAATCAAACTCGTCTGACAATCGACTTTCCGAATCAAATCCGAAAACTTGAACATCAAATTTTTCTTTTAAATCGCTGTTTGATTGTATTTTTTCTTTTACGGCTAAAGCAATTTCGTTTTGATTCAGCTCTTTTATCGAACGGGAATTATCCACAGCCACAACAAGTGGAGTTTTTACGATTTCGTGATTGGTTTGGGTTATTTTCGGGTTAATCAACAAGAGTAACACTCCAAAAAGAGCCAAAAAACGAAGTAAAAAAAGGAGTTTATTTGCTTTTAATTTACTTTTCGACTTGTAAAAATACTGAAACCACGAAAGCCCCAAAGCCAAAACAAAAGCTGATAATACTAATAATATCGTAGATATTTCCATTTGAGTTAGTTCAAAAGCTCAAAAATACAAAAAATAGAACTTCTAATCTAAAAGCTGAACAGAATCGTTGTTTAGATTCAAAACTCCCATAACTGCATTGATATCCGAAGTATTGATTCCGTCCAAAGAAAAATATCCGGGTACAATCACAATTCGGAATGTTTTATTAATTCGGTACATATCAGGCAATGAAGCAGGATTCAAATTCGTGTCTAAATAAATCTGAATATCATTTCTTGTAAAATCAAAGAAATAACGCAAATCTCCTCCATCTAAATAATACTGAACCGGAAGTGAACTCCAAATATCATTTCCGTTGTAAATCCCTGCAAGTTCGTAAACCAAAACCACATCAGAACTATATATAGCAGGAGTCAGAGGAACATTAATAGTATAATTATCAGTAGAAGTAAATGATGAGGTTATTTCAAACACCTCACTCGCAGGACCGGGAACACCTTGTGGACCTCTCGGACCTTCAGGTCCTGTACAACTTTGCAGCACAACTGCTGTAAAAACAGATAAAATAAAGACAATTTTTTTCATATAAAGTAAATGTTTAATTGTTGAATCGTTGATTTGTTAAATCGAAAGGCAATAATTGAGCCAAAAAACATCAGGCTTATTCTAATTTATTTTTCAAAACTTGTAATAGTCTGATTTCAAAATGTTTCATCTTTTTTTAGATTGCTTCACTTTATTTCTCTACGTTCGCAATGACACTCGACACCCAGCATCAAACATCCAACATCAAACCTGTATCACTCCCAAGTTAAACTGCTTTTCAATAGGAGCGTGATTAGCGGCTTCGATTCCCATAGAAATCCATTTTCGGGTATCTAAAGGGTCGATAATTCCATCAGTCCACAATCGTGCTGCTGCATAATACGGAGAAACCTGTGCATCGTATTTCGCTTTGATTTTATCAAAAAGCTCCGCTTCTTTTTCGGGAGTAAGTGCTTCTCCTTTTGCTTTAAGCGAAGATGCCTCAATCTGTAACAAAACTTTTGCAGCCTGTGCTCCTCCCATAACAGCCAATTCTGCACTTGGCCAGGCAAAAATCAATCGAGGGTCATAGGCTTTTCCACACATTGCATAGTTTCCTGCTCCGTAGGAATTTCCGACTACAACCGTAAATTTCGGAACGACTGAATTTGAAACCGCATTCACCATTTTAGCTCCGTCTTTGATGATTCCTCCGTGTTCGGATTTACTTCCAACCATAAATCCTGTAACATCCTGCAAAAATACCAACGGAATTTTTTTCTGATTACAATTGGCTATAAAACGGGTTGCTTTATCTGCACTATCCGAATAAATCACTCCTCCGAACTGCATTTCGCTCGGTTTGGTTTTCGCTCCCGTAGTTTTTACGACTTTTCTTTGATTGGCAATGATTCCCACAGCCCAACCGTCAATTCTGGCATAAGCGGTAATTATGGTTTGCCCGTAACCTGCTTTGTATTCGTCAAACTCGGAATTATCGACCAAACGCTTGATAATTTCGTACATATCATACTGTTCGGTTCTTGATTTTGGTAAAATTCCGTAGATTTCTTTTTCGTCCAAAGTCGGTTTTTGAGGTTCAACTCGGTTATATCCCGCTTTATCAAAATCTCCGATTTTTCCGACTATACTTTTAATTCTATCCAAAGCATCTTTGTCGTCTTTTGCTTTAAAATCGGTTACTCCCGAAATTTCGCAATGTGTAGTTGCTCCTCCAAGTGTTTCGTTATCAATACTTTCTCCGATTGCAGCTTTCACCAAATAACTTCCTGCCAAAAATATGCTTCCTGTTTTATCGACAATCAGAGCCTCATCACTCATAATCGGAAGATAAGCCCCTCCTGCCACACAACTTCCCATAACAGCTGCAATTTGGGTGATTCCCATACTACTCATAATGGCATTATTTCGGAAAATCCGTCCGAAATGTTCTTTATCAGGAAAAATTTCGTCCTGCATAGGCAAATACACTCCTGCACTATCCACTAAATAAATAATCGGAAGTTTATTTTCTATCGAAATTTCTTGTGCTCTTAAATTCTTTTTCCCTGTAATCGGAAACCACGCACCTGCTTTTACCGTAGCGTCATTAGCTACTACAATTACTTGTTTGCCAGAAACATATCCGATTTTTACAACCACTCCTCCACTTGGACAACCTCCGTGTTCCTGATACATTCCCTCTCCTGCAAAAGCTCCGATTTCGATACTTTGTGCTCCTTTATCCAAAAGGTAATCAATGCGTTCACGAGCAGTCATTTTTCCTTCGGAATGGAGTTTTTCAATGCGTTTTTCTCCTCCTCCTTTGCTTACTTTAGCAAATCTTTTTCGTAAATCTGAAACTAATAATTTGTTGTAATCTTCGTTTATGTTGAAATTGATGTCCATTTGGTTATTGGTTAATGATTATTGGTTATTGGTTAGTTTTAGGTTTAAAAGTTCAGGGTTTCGACTGAAAACTGAGACTGAAAACTGAAAACTAAATTTCTACTCCGTATCCTCCGACATAATATTCTTCCAAAGTAAAAGAAGTATTTGTATTGCCGAAAGTTACACTTTTGAGTGTTATATGATGAATGTATCCTACCAAATCTCCTGTAATTTCGTCAAAAACTGCTTCGGTTTCGACTTCAATAATACCTGTTGTTCCATCTTCTGTTGTTTCTCCGTTTTGTGCATACCATTCCTCAACAATATTTGGAGAAGTCTGCGGAATAGCCGAACAAAAATAGGCTCCCGTTACATTATTGTCAAAAACCTTATAAATAATAGGATTCGTAACCGAATTGATAAGTCTTGTTCTGGGAGTTCCGTTCGTTATTTCATTCGGAAACAAATCTTGGTCTAAATCCATTACCAAAGCCTCTCTTAAATTGAGTTTATACAACAAAGTGTTAGCAGGGTTTGTCGGGCAATTATTAACAACATCTGTGAAATTAAATTTTATCAAATTTGGAGTCGTATAATTTCCGAATACAAGCTCTTCATACACCATTTGGCTATTGCCTTTTTTGAAGATGGCATCTTTTATCACAATATGATGTGTATAACCCGAAATTCCGAGTATTCCTCCGTTTTGAGTATCAGGATTGGCAACCGTAGTGATCTCAACCGTAGCTCCTGCAATTGCTGTCCATTCGTCTGTAACTTGTGGTTCGGAAACCGGAAAATCCGAACATAAAATTGAGTTGTTTATCGCTCCGTTATACAATCTGTAAACCAATTTATCACTCGCATTCAAAGTGTAAATTCTTGGGGTAATATCTCCGTTTTCGTCAATCGTCTCGAAGTTTATAAAATTATTCAACGGAATATCCAAAATCAAAGCCTCATTCTGATTTACATTATATATAAATGTGTTGTTAGAGCATTTGCTCACACTCAATGAAGTAAAGTTAAAGTTTGTTACCGACATATCTCCGTCATCACAACCCGATAACAATAAAACCAAACTAATAAAACCTATAATGTGTTTCATAAAAATAAAATTTGAACAAAAGTAACCTTTTTTGTAGAGAATATAAAATAGAGAATAGAGAATAGATTTTATAAAAAAATTATGTAGCTTTGACTTTATGAAGATAGAACAGAATTTCGAAAAGGTTGCGGCTTTTCAGAACTTGGAACTTTTGGCTAATCAGGTTGTGGAGGGTTTTATTTCAGGAATGCACAAAAGTCCGTTTCACGGATTTTCGGCCGAATTTGCCGAACATAAAATTTACAACACAGGTGAAAGTACCAAAAATATTGATTGGAAGCTCTTTGCCCGAACCGATAGATTATATACCAAACGATTTGAGGAAGAAACCAATTTGAGATGTCATCTGATTTTGGATAATTCGTCTTCGATGCACTATCCGAAATTACAGGAAGACGAGCCTTTTTATAAAAACAAAATCGGTTTTTCGGTTTTGGCATCTGCTGTTTTGATGAATTTATTAAAAAAACAACGAGATGCTTTCGGATTGAGTATTTATTCGGATACGTATGAATATTACACCTCCGAAAAAGGAAGCGAAAGACATCACAGAATGTTACTGAACACGCTGGAAAATATTACCGTTCCTACCACTCAAAAAAAATCGACCAATACAGTTGAATTTTTACATCAAATTGCCGAAAAGATTCACAGACGTTCGATGATTGTGCTGTTTACAGATATGTTTCAGAATCAAGACGAAGAAGAGCTTTTTAGAGCTTTGCAACACCTGAAACACAACAAACACAAAGTAATTGTTTTTCACGTTTACAGCAAAAAACACGAACTGAATTTCGAGTTTAGCAATACTCCCAAAAAATTCATTGATTTGGAAAGCGGAGAAGAAATAAACCTGTTTGCAGAGAATATTCAGGAGGAATACAACAAAACTGTCAAAAATTATTTTGACAAGATTTCGCTTATCTGCTCGCAATACCGAATCAAATATGTTCCTGTAGCTGTGGAAGATAGCTTTGACAAAATAATGCTTACGTATTTAACCGAAAAACAAATATTTGGGTAAAAACAATTACGAATTTGTTTTTTTCTTCTTTCTTTTCAGTAAATAATCTACAACAAAATATCCTGCTAAAACAATTAAAAACCAACGGAAATAGGACTTTGGTTCTCCATCTCCTCCAACGGTTGTGAAAACCCTGTCCCAACGTACTTTTTTGTTTAAGGAATCATAGCTAAACCAAATAAACACAGGTTTTCCGACAATATGGTCTGCAGGAACATAGCCCCACATTCTGCTGTCTTCCGAATTGTGTCGGTTATCTCCCATCATCCAGTAATAATCTTGTTTGAAAGTATAAGATGTAACCAATTCTCTATTAATATAAATATCATTTCCTGTTACCATTAGTTGATTTCCTTCGTATTCACGAATGATGTCTTTATAAAAAGGCAACGTTTCTTGGTTCAACTCAACTGTTGCTCCTTTTTTCGGAATATAAATCGGCCCGAAATTATCTACACTCCAATTTTTGGTATGAGGAAAAATCTCATCTGTTTCTGCAAATTCTATCCGAACAACTTCTGCTCCTAAATCTGTTTTAAGTTGTTCCGCTTGTTGAACAGTAACAAATGCTTTTAATCCGTATCGCTTAATCTCCAAACGCTCCATTACTCCCGAATTATCTATATAACCGACAGCATATACATTTATCGAATCTCTACTTTGTTCTTGTAAACTAACTCTGTTTTGTGGATTTGCAAAATAATTTTTAACCGCAAGATCGTCCCAAAGATTAGATTTAATAGTATAGAAAAAAGCTCTCGGTTCTATGTCATAGCGAGTCAAATTCATCGGAATATCTTCCTTGAATAGTACATCAGAAAAATACATCGGTTTTGCCCTGTCAGACAATATCAATAATTCACCATTAACATACAAATCTCCGTTACGTCCTTCAATCAAATCCCCTGCTGTCCCTACACAACGCTTAACATAATTTGATTTTTTATCAATCGGTTTTCGGATATTCATTGCTGTTTTATCTCCAAAATATCGAATCGTATCTACAGGCCAGTTGAAAACCACAATATCATTTTTCTTAACTTCATCAAACCCCCAAAGACGGAAAGACGGAATTTGTGGTTTTTTGAGATATGATCTATAACGATTGATTCCTTTAGGAAGTCCTTCATACGAAGTAGGAATAAGCGGAATAGTATCGTGAACCATTGGTAGAGCAACTGCTGTCATCGGAGTTCTTGCTCCATAATTTACCTTACTTACCAATAGAAAATCTCCAATCAAAAGTGTTTTTTCGAGTGAACCTGTCGGAATTACAAACGGTTGGATAAAATAGGTATGGATAACAGTTGCTACAATCACAGCAAAAACAATCGAACTCACAAAATCAGCTACTCCGTTTGCAGGTTTCAGACTTCTGTCTTCGATATACGTTAGTTTGTTGATTTCTACATAATTCAGATAATAAATATAAAGTCCTAACGTAAGTACAACCAACCAAGTGTCAATGGTTTTATTTTTTCCGAAACTGCGAATGGTTTCAACCCAAACTACAGGAAACATCAGTAAATTCACAATCGGAACGAAAAGCAAAAAAACATACCATTTCGGTCGGTTGATAATTTTCATCAGAACGATTCCGTTGTAAATCGGAATAAGTGCTTCCCAAGATTTTCTACCTGCTTTTTGGTATAATTTCCAAGTTCCCAAAAAGTGAACAACCTGAATAATCAGAAAAAATATAGCCCAACCTGTTAATGACATACGTTTTTGTTTTTAGTTTAGCCACAGATGCACAGATAAAATATCTGAAATCTGTGTTTATTTTATTTATAAATTAATTCCACAAATATCTGTGCATCTGTGGCTATATCAAAATAAGTCTGCAAGATATTCAAAAAGTTACAAACCAAGCACGTCTTTCATCGTAAAAATTCCTTTTTTTCCGATAATCCACTCCGAAGCCATTACTGCTCCGAGTGCAAAACCCTCTCTGGAATGGGCTGTATGCTTGATTTCGATTTCGTCAATTTCAGATTTATAGACAACCGTATGGGTTCCCGGAACATTTTCGATGCGTTTGGCTTCGATTCCGATGGTTTTGTCTTGTGTTTTTCCTAATTTCCAATCAGAATAATCAGAATTGGCTATGATTTGATTAGCTAACGAAATAGCTGTTCCACTTGGAGCATCTAATTTTTGAGTATGATGAATTTCTTCCATTTCGACTGAATAATCAGGGAATTTCTTCATCATTTCGGATAATTTTTCGTTGAGCAAAAAGAAAAGATTTACTCCCAAACTAAAGTTTGAACCATAAATAAAACTTCCGTTTTTTTCCTGACAAAGTTTGACCATTTCGTCATATTTTCCCAACCAACCTGTCGTTCCTGACACAATCGGAATTCCTCTGTTCAAACATTCCGAAATATGTGTAACTGCACTATCAGGAGCTGAAAAATCAATAGCAACATCAGCTTTTTCGAGTCCGTCAAAGTTGTCATCTATTGATTTTTTAAGGACAATTTCGTGTCCTCTTTGAACAGCAATTTTCTCAATTGCTTGTCCCATTTTTCCGTATCCTAAAAGTGCTATTTTCATATTTTTTTTTGCGAATTTACAGATTTGCGAATTTGCTTTATTCGTTGTGCAAAAACGCTTGTCTGTTGAGTAGTGTTTCTTCGTCTTCTACGTTGTTTTCGTCAGGAATACAACAATCCACAGGGCAAACAGCCGCACATTGAGGCTCTTCGTGGAAACCAAGACATTCGGTACATTTATCGGGAACGATATAATAAAAATCGTCTGAAATTGGTGTCTGAACTTCGTCTGCATCGACTTCTTTTCCGTTCGGAAGAACGATTTTCCCTTTTAGTGATGTTCCGTCTTTGTATCTCCAGTCGTCTGCACCTTCGTAAATTGCATTATTCGGACACTCGGGTTCACAAGCACCACAATTGATACAATCGTCTGTTATTATAATTGCCATTATTATTTTTGTTTAATGGTTTCAGGTTTAAAGTTTCAAGTTTTTGAGGAATTAAACCTATTTTTGTGCAAAATTACGAGCAAAACCATTCATAAACAAATATTATGGTGTTAGAAAAAACAAAAAATGCATTTATAGAACTTGGTAAATTCTTATCACAATTCAAAGAGAATCAAAATATTAAAAATTCTGATGTTTTGTTTAATGATTTGTTTTTCGACGATTTTATGAATCTTATCGAAAATCAAAAGCATTATAATGGTTGGTTTACGGAAAGTGAAGTTAATTTTTCCGTTCAATCTTGGGCTGATGCCCTTACGGAAGAAAACCTTGACAAATGGCTCTCTGCTTATGATATACCCGAAAGAGAACCAAAAACTATCGGACTTATTTTGGCAGGAAATATTCCCCTTGTCGGATTTCACGATTTTTTAAGTGTGCTTATTTCAGGTCATAAAGCTCTTGTCAAAACGTCTTCAAACGATCAAAAATTACTTCCGTTTTTGGCTGAATATTTGATTAAAACTGAACTAACTTTAGAAAATAGAATCGAATTTACAGACGGAAAAATAGAGCAATTTGATGCCATTATAGCCACAGGAAGCAACAATACAGCTCGATATTTTGAATATTATTTTAAGGATAAACCAAATATTATCCGAAAAAACCGAAATTCGGTTGCGGTTCTAAACGGAGAAGAATCCAAAGAAGATTTAATCGGTTTGGGGAAAGATATTTTTACCTATTTCGGTTTGGGTTGCAGGAATGTTTCTAAACTTTTCGTCCCGAAAGACTATGATTTTGAGAAGTTTTTTAAGGCAATGTACGAATATCGAGAAATTATCAACAATCAGAAATACATCAATAATTATGATTATAACAAGGCTGTTTTCTTGATGAGTAATTTTTTGGTTCTGGATAATGAATTTTTGGTTCTCAAAGAAGATACTTCGTATTCCTCTCCTATTTCGGCTGTTTTTTACGAATATTATTCCGATTTGGAAACACTCAAAAACCGATTAAACCAAGATAACGAATTGATTCAATGTATCGTAAGTAATAATCTGATTGGAAATTCGGTTGGATTCGGACAAACCCAACATCCCCAATTATGGGATTATGCCGATAATGTGGATACGATTGAGTTTTTGATTTCAATTTCATAATAGGGCAATTTTTAAATTAAAAAACCTCCTCAAAATATTTTGAGGAGGTTTTCATTTCACATTTTTATTGGATTTATTTCTTCACTACTTTCAGCATTTTCGAAACGCCTTCGATAGTTACTTTGATCAAATAATTTCCTGTTGGTAATCCTGACATATCCAAACTGGTGTTGTCTGAATTTGCAGGTACATTTACCTCTTGTCCAAGCATATTGATTACTGTAACATTGCTGATTGGAGTGTTAGCACTCAAATACATCATATCAGTCACAGGATTCGGATAATATCTGAATCCGAAGTTGTTAAAGTCTGCAACACCTGATGTTTGCTCAACCGTAACTGCCAAATAATCACTTTGACAACCTCCGTTTGTGCTTACTACATAATAAATAGTAGCATCAACAAGTTCTGTACTTGGGTCAAGAACAATAGTAAGGTCTTCATCAGCATACCAAACCAAGTTATCTCCTGTTACATCAAGGTCAGCCAACGTTTCTCCTGCTTCGAACTGTTGTGTTGCAAGTCCTGTTGGAGTTGCCATCTCATCACAAGAAACTCTCAAAGTAAAGTCAAGAGCCTCTCCTTGAGTGATTAGACCACAAGCAGGAGGTGTGGTTGTTGCTCCTTGTTCAGCACGCACTCTCATTCGGTAGTCTCCACCCGGTGTACCAACAGGAATTGTAATTGTTCCTGATTTGGTACCGGTTCCACCTGCAAGGAAGAACACTTGTTCATCATCTTCAAATATAAAGTCGTTATTCCAGTCCACCCAGATTCTCAATCCACTTGCTCCTCCAACATAGTTAGAAGTAAAGTTGAATGTTTCTCCTGCATCTTCTGTGATAATCATAGTCGTACTATTTACATAACCTGTTCCCAAAGCAGGTCCCGGATATGAATAAGTTACGTTTTCTACAGCATTGGTTGTATTAAACAAAGTAAAGTAGAATCCTTGAGTTGCATAAGGAATACAGTGTCCTGAATTGAATCGTACAGGTCCTACCCATTCTCCGAAATCATCTTCGTCATCAGTACTACAATCTCTACGAACATAGAAATCATATTGTATTGATGAATCTAATCCCGATAATGTGTAAGAGAATGTATCAATATCTGAAATTTCAGTTCCTGTTAGTTCAGGGTTAAATCCGACATTACCCCATTTCACTTGGAATGTTCCGGTTTCTGCAGATGTCCATACTAAATCTACTGAATCTGCAGTAGGATTGATATAACCTAAATCTGTAGCAGGATTAGGACAAGATGGGATGTCTTCAAATGTTGCATTAAGCACCCAAGTTCCGTCTTCCACAAAAACAAGGGTTGTACCGCAACCTGTACCTCCAGTTGTTCTCCAAGCTTTCAGCTCAAATTCAACAGTTCCGGTAGCTCCGTTAGCAAAATCAACAGTTCTGTTATAATAGATAACACCAGGGAAATCTTCACCACCCACAGGAAGTGCAACTGTAGCTTCTCCCATTCCAAGGGTAGAAGAGTAAAGCACTGAACGTTGGTGGCTTGTATAAGCAGGATTAGCAGATGTCATCACATATTGTACGGAAAGACTCGCTATTTGCTGACCTGTAGGAACATCTATTGCAAATGAAGTTGCACAAGCAATATCTTCAACTTGTGGATTAGCATTAAGCAAAGTAGGAATATTTCCTTGGAAAACTCCCGGAGTAAAGGTTAGCGGACCTCTCCAAAGACTGTAATCGTCCCCTGCAGCAGTACAATCCTGACGAACATAGAACTGATAAGCCACCCCACCAGTAAGTCCACCTAAAGTATAAGGATTTCCAACTTCCGGAATGATTGTTCCTGTTCCCGGAGTAAATCCTTGAGGGCCATATTCGATTTCGAATACTGTACCAGTACTTGTCCAAGACAAAGAAACAGAAGAAGCCGAAATATTCACAGCTTGTAGATTTTGTGGGAACATACAAGCTGGAGGAGTAATAACCTCAAGGGTATAATCTTCGGTTTCTCCATAACTTTGAGAATTACACGCATCAAAAGTTGTAGAACCTTCAACAACTCTTACACGAAGTCTGTATTCTCCTATTGGAGTACCTGTTGGAATTGTAAAACTGTCTGTAAAAGTACCTCCCGAAGCAATTGTAGCAGCACTTGCAGCTACGATTTCACTGGTTTCAAAAACACCGTTTTCGTTCCAATCAACCCAAATTTTAACTCCACCCGAATAACTACCAACTCCTACTGTAAACGGAACAACTGCTCCTTCAACAACTACTGCTGATATAGATGAGAAATTGTTATAACCATTTGCTCCACAAGAACCAGTACCAGTATTGTTTGCAATGTTCTCTAAAGCATCAAAAGTTTCAAAATTAGAGATTTTAGCTCCGTTTGTACAACCATACAAATAAGCAGGAACGCAATACCCGGTTTTGAAGTTAAACGGACCTACCCAAAGGCTTTCTCCATCTCCGTTTGCGTTACAATCCTGACGAACATAAAACTGATAAGGTACATCAATTGTTACAGATACTGATGTAGAGTTTGTAGGAACATCATTGATTTGAGTTCCACTTCCTAAAGTGAACCCTTGAGGTCCCCATTCTACGTCAAATAAACTTCCTGCACTTGTCCAGCCAAGGGTTACTTCTGATAAAGAAGTAGGAGTAGCTGTCAAAGTATTTGGAGGTAAACAGGCAGGAGGTGTAATTATCGTTACTGTATAATCCTCTGTTTCTCCGTAGTTGTAAAGAGAACAAGCATCAAAAGTTGTAGAGCCTTCAACAACTCTTACACGCATTCTGTAATCTCCTAATGCAGTACCTAACGGAACAGTAATGGTTCCGGAATAAGTACCTCCTGCAGCAATTGTTGCTGCACTTTCAGACATTAATTCACTGGTTTCAAAAACACCATTGTTGTTCCAGTCTATCCAAACTTTTACTCCACCACTGTAACTTCCAACTCCAACATTGAATGAAACTGTTCCACTTTCAATAGTTGATACAGCCATACTTGTAAAGTTGTTGTAACCGTTTGCTCCACAAGTAGCTGTACCTGTGTTGTTAGCAATATTGATTATTGCATCAGTAGTTTCAAAATTAGAGATTTTAGATCCGTTTGAACAACCATACAAATAAGCAGGAGTACAATATCCTGTCTGGAAGCTAAAAGGTCCAGCCCAAAGGCTTTCTCCATCACCATTTGCACTACAATCCTGACGAACGTAGAACTGATAAGGAGTATCAATTACTGTTGTAACACTTGTCGAATTAGTTGTTAAACCATAAATTTGAGTTCCAGTTCCTACCGTAAATCCAGTAGGTCCCCATTCTACATCAAACAAACTTCCTGTACTTGTCCAACCAAGCGTTACAGATGTTAAAGATGTAGGAGTAGCTGAAAGACCTGTCGGAGGCATACAAAGAGGAGGAACTATTACGGAAAATGTATAATCTTCTGCCTCTCCATAAAGAGCATTTCCTAAATCTCCACAAGCAGACGGAGTTGTACTCAACCAGTTTGCTACTACACGCATACGATAATCTCCAACAGGTGTTCCTGCCGGAATAGTTATTGTTCCTGTACCTGGATTAACATAAGCTCCCGAACTATAAACAAGTTCTCCTGGGTCGTTAAAATCAAAGTCATTGTTCCAGTCAATCCAAATTCTCATACCTGCAGTACCATTTGCAGAAGTAATCGTAAACTGTACGTCTGCACCACCTTCAAATTGAGCTACGGATTGAGCTGTATAATTAGAATAAGAGCCTCCAGTCGAAGCATTATTAATGTTTACAATTCCTCCTGTGGTTACAAAATTACTGATACCGTAAGCAGTACTTGTAGATGTTACCGCACAATATCCTGTATAGAAAGAGAATGGTCCTACCCAAACACTTACTCCATCAACTCCACAATTCTGACGAACATAGAACTGATATGCAGTATCTATTACTACAGGTATTAATGTGGAGTTAGTCGGGATATCAGTAATTTGAGTTCCATTACCTAATGTAAATCCTGAAACACCATATTCTACATCAAAATTATTACCTGCACTTGTCCAGTTAAGCATTGCTTCTGTTGCAGAAACAGAACTGAATCCTAAAGCAGTAGGAGGAAGACAAGTAGGAGGAGTGATTATTGTTACTGTATAATCCTCTGTTTCTCCGTAGTTGTAAAGAGAACAAGCATCAAAAGTTGTAGAGCCTTCAACAACTCTTACACGCATTCTGTAATCTCCTAATGCAGTACCTAACGGAACAGTAATGGTTCCGGAATAAGTACCTCCTGCAGCAATTGTTGCTGCACTTTCAGACATTAATTCACTGGTTTCAAAAACACCATTGTTGTTCCAGTCTATCCAAACTTTTACTCCACCACTGTAACTTCCAACTCCAACATTGAATGAAACTGTTCCACTTTCAATAGTTGATACAGCCATACTTGTAAAGTTGTTGTAACCGTTTGCTCCACAAGTAGCTGTACCTGTGTTGTTAGCAATATTGATTATTGCATCAGTAGTTTCAAAATTAGAGATTTTAGATCCGTTTGAACAACCATACAAATAAGCAGGAGTACAATATCCTGTCTGGAAGCTAAAAGGTCCAGCCCAAAGGCTTTCTCCATCACCATTTGCACTACAATCCTGACGAACGTAGAACTGATAAGGAGTATCAATTACTGTTGTAACACTTGTCGAATTAGTTGTTAAACCATAAATTTGAGTTCCAGTTCCTACCGTAAATCCAGCAGGTCCCCATTCCAAATCAAACAAACTTCCTGTACTTGTCCAACCAAGTGTTACAGATGTTAAAGATGTTGGGGTAGCCGAAAGACCTGTCGGAGGCATACAAGTAGGTGGAACTATTACAGAGAAAGTATAATCTTCTGCCTCTCCATACGTTGCATTACCTAAATCTCCACAAGCAGGTGGAGTTGTATTCAACCAGTTTGCTACTACACGCATACGGTAATCTCCAACAGGTGTTCCTGCCGGAATAGTTATTGTTCCTGTACCTGTAGCAACATAAGCTCCCGAGCTATAAACAAGCTCACTTGGGTCAAAAACCATATTGTTGTTCCAATCAATCCAAACTCTCATACCAGCAGTACCAGTCGTATAGGTAATTGTAAACTGTACATCTGCACCACCTTCAAATTGAGATACGGATTGACTTGTATAATTAGAATAAGAGCCTACACCCGAAGTATTATTTATATTTGTAATTCCTCCTGTTGTGGTAAAATTACTAATACCGTACGTACTCGTATTTGTAGATGTTACATCACAATATCCTGTTTTGAAGTTGAAAGGACCTGCCCAAATACTTACACCGGCAACATCACAATCCTGACGTACATAAAACTGATAATTTGTATCAGCTGTTACTACTATATCAGTAAAAGTAGTCGTAATACCATTAATTTGAGTACCTGTTCCCAATGTGAATCCCGGAGTACCCCATTCTACATCAAACAAACTTCCTGCACTGTTCCAAGCAAGAGTTACCTCTGTCAAAGAGGTAGGAGTAGCTGTTAAAGATGACGGAGGAAGACAAGCAGGTGCTTCTTCCCAATATACATCGTCCCAATAATATGACTTGGCATCAGCTTGATTTTTAATAGCAAGTCTTGCTCCTGCAGGAATAGTTGTCGGAACAGCTACCGTATATTCAGAGTCAAGTGCAGTATAAGCAGTGTTGTTAATCGTTAAAGACTCTAACAAAACAAAAGAATCATAATCTGTAACATCTGTAACGTAACCTACGTGAAGAATACCCGGAATAGTTGTTACTCTTGCTTTAAATCTTAACCAATGTGTTCCTGCATCAATATTTGAAAATGGAGGAAGAACTACTATAATAGGATTCTGTGTAGCAGTTGCATATTGATAAATATTTCTTGTTCCCGAAGCTGGAGTTGTAGTAGTGATAGTTTGAGAGCCTGGAGTTGCAACAGGAGCTAATCTTACCCAGCAATCGGGTACGATGTTACCTGTTCCGTAGCTATCAAAGTTTTCAAAAAGTGTAGCAACTGTACCACAAGCGGTAGTAAAAGAAAAAGGTCCAGCCCAATAACTTTCATCTCCGCTACAATCTTGACGGACATAAAAATCATAAGTAGTCATAGGGCTTAATCCCGTTACTTGATAAGTGTTAGTAGTACTTGTGCCTGATGTACCTGTACCTTGGGTAAATCCTTGTGGTCCCCACTCAACATCAAACAAAGTTCCACTGTTTGTCCAACCTAAATCTGCCGTAGTTTGTTCAATATTTGTTGCTGTCAAAGATGTAGGAACAGTACAATCAGCCAATACTCCTTCAAATTGTATCTGTGGAAGAACAGCTACCCGAGCAAAAGCCGTAGGAGGAGTTGCAGGACTTGGATTTGTAGTATCATCCCTATACATAATTCCCGAGTTAGGAGTAGAGGTATAAGAACTGAAAGTAGGAGAAGAAGTCCAACCTAAAGTGTTTTCGTGAACAGCTACTACTAAATTTCCTCCTGTGTAATCAAAGGGTACGGTAAATTCAATCTCAAACCAGTCGTTTGCAACAGCAGCCGGAATTATTCCCGTAAAAACCTGTGTCATATCAGCTAAAGCAACCCAATCTGTATCAGTAGCAAATTCTGTTT
Source organism: uncultured Flavobacteriaceae bacterium (assembly GCA_934675205.1). GTDB lineage: Bacteria > Bacteroidota > Bacteroidia > Flavobacteriales > Flavobacteriaceae > Flavobacterium. The sequence goes on from CAKUPQ010000002.1 coordinate 669,942, forward strand.
TGGTAGTGTTTCCAATCCAAACTGTCCAGCTGTTCCATACAGTTATAGTACCAATTACGGTAGGTTTATACCGTATTTTTGTAATATCTCCAGCAACTCCTCCTCCTTGTGCAAATTCGGAAGCGGTTACAATTTGCTGACTGTAATTGTACACATAATTGCTGACAGGAATAGCGGTACTTCCGTTAACTGTACCATTACCTGCCCCAATCTGAATAGTTCCTGTTGTTTGTCCAAACCCTGTTGGAGCTACCAAAATCATCATACAAAACGTCAGCAGTTTGAGCCATCGTTTTGTCTTTCTCGTTTGATTCCCTCCGGAATCATTAAATGTAAAATTGTTCATAGTTAAAATAATTAAAATGGGTTAAAAAAAGCATATGATTCAGTCGTTTCTTGTAACTACTGAAAAACCAAATCAATCAGTCTGCTAATTTATTAAATTTCTGATAAAAAAAATAATGTTTGTCTTTTTATCTGTCTAAATAATTAATACGGACAATATTTTTTTAGGCTATGTACTACCAAATGCAGAATATAGTATCTTTACAGTTCTAAAAAAAATCAATGTTCAGAAAACTATTAAGCTATATCTTTCCGATAAATCTCCACAAAACGGATTCTGAATTCAACAAATCTATTGAGGTTACTTTATATAACGGAGAGTTCGTTTTGGACTCCGAAAATGTAAATTATTCATACGGAAGTTTACAAAAAGTCTTGCGTTTTGGGTTAAAGCAAATTGGTTTTGAGTCCATCAGAGAAATGCAAAACATTCTGATTTTGGGAGTAGCAGGAGGAAGTGTCATCAAAACTTTGGTTGACGAAATCGGTTACAACGGAAAAATAAAAGGCATTGAAATTGACAAAAATATTATTGAAATTGCCAATAAATATTTCGGGTTGGATAAAATTCCGAATCTCCAAATAACAATTGCTGATGCGGAACAATTCGTAAAAACGGAAACCGAAAAATATGATTTAATCATTATTGATATTTTTCAAGATAGGGAAATGCCCGATTTTTTATTTCAAAAAACTTTTTCAGATGATTTGATTTTATTGTTAAAGCAAAATGGAGCTGTTTTATTTAATACGATGAAAACCTCTCCTGAAGATATTGAAAGAAATAATAACTATAAATTAAATTTTAATCAAGAAAAGTTTGATATTATTGAGTTTTCAGAGATTGAACACTACAATGAGATTTTAATTATCAAACAAAAAAGCTAAAAAAATTACATATTTTTATTTGAGTTTAAAAAATATTTTATATTTTGGTCAGATAAAAGCACCAAGATTATGAAAAAACTTATACTCATCAGACATGCAAAATCAAGTTGGGACTTGCCTGTGCTTGACAAAGAAAGACCTTTGGCACATAGGGGAATAAAAGATGCTTACCTGATGTCTGAAAAAATTCAGACGTACCTTCCGAATTCGTTTGTATTTTGGTCAAGTACAGCCAAAAGAGCTTCCGAAACAGCCAAAATATTTGCTCAAAATCTAAAATGTCCGGAGGAATTGATTATATTTAAAGACTCACTCTATACATTTGACGACAAGCAACTTGATATCGAAATCAGAAAATGTAACGACCGCTTTGATAATCTGATTATTTTCGGGCACAATCCTGCCATTACCGATTTTATCAACGAATACGGAAATATCTTTTTAGAAAACGTAAAAACCTGTGGCTTTGTATCCATTTCATTTGAACAAAGCCAGTGGAATAACATTGCTAAAGGAACAGTTCAGAAAGTTATTTTTCCAAAAGACTTTAGATAAAACTATTTCCTTGAATAATTTGGTGCTTCTTTAGTTATAGTTACGTTATGAGGGTGGCTTTCGTGGATTCCGCTTGAGGTTATTTTCACAAAACGTCCTGTTTTTTGAAGTGTTTCAATATCTTTAGAACCACAATATCCCATTCCTGCACGAAGTCCTCCGATGAATTGCTGCATACTTTCGTTCAATTCTCCTTTGTACGGAACTCTACCTACAATTCCTTCGGGAACGAGTTTCTTAATATCGTCTTCCACATCTTGAAAATAGCGGTCTTTAGACCCTTCCTGCATTGCCTCGACAGATCCCATTCCGCGATAAGACTTGTATTTTCTTCCTTCAAAAATAATAGTTTCTCCCGGAGATTCTTTTGTTCCTGCTAATAATGAGCCTAACATCACACTCGATGCACCTGCTGCAATGGCTTTCGGAATATCTCCTGTATAACGAACTCCTCCATCTGCAATGACAGGAACTCCACTATCTTTGATAGCTTCTGCCACTTCCAAAACAGCGGAAAATTGAGGAAATCCAACTCCTGCAACCACACGAGTCGTACAAATAGAACCTGGTCCGATTCCGACTTTTACCGCATCAGCTCCATTTTCGACCAAATATTTAGCCGCTTCGGGAGTAGCAATATTTCCGACAACTACATCAATTTGAGTAAATGCAGCTTTTACCTGTTTTAATACATCAACAACTCCTTTGGTATGTCCGTGGGCTGTGTCGATGATTACTGCATCAACCCCTGCATTGACAAGAGCTTCGGTACGTTGCATAACATCAGCCGTTACTCCAACTGCTGCTGCTACACGAAGTCTTCCGTATTTGTCTTTGTTAGCATTCGGTTTTTGGAATAATTTGGTAATATCCCTAAAAGTAATAAGTCCGACTAATTGATTTTTGTCATTGACAACAGGAAGTTTTTCGATTTTGTTTTCCTGAAGAATTCCCTCTGCAATTTCGAGGGTTGTCCCTTCTTTGGCAGTTACTAAATTCTCGGAAGTCATTACTTGTGTCAGCACTCTCGAATTGTCTTTTTCAAAACGCAAATCGCGATTGGTAACGATTCCTTTCAAAACTCTGTTTTCATCTACAATCGGAATTCCTCCGATACTGTACTCTTTCATTACAGCTTTAGCATCTCCGACAGTTGAAGTAAGCGAAAGTGTAACCGGGTCTATTATCATTCCTGATTCCGAACGCTTTACTTTTCTGACTTCCTGTGCTTGAGCCTCGATAGTCATATTTTTGTGTAATACCCCGATTCCTCCCTCACGAGCAATAGCAATAGCCATTGCACTTTCGGTTACGGTATCCATAGCAGCAGATACGATAGGAACATTCAAAGTTATGTTTCGGGAAAATTTTGATTTGATACTTACCTCTCTCGGTAAAACTTCTGAATAATTAGGAATCAAAAGAACATCATCATAAGTAAGCCCTTCTCCTATTATTTTGGTGTTGTGTGTTGTCATTTGCAATTTGTAGTTGAATTGCACGCAAATTTAAAGGTTTTTTTTGACAAATGCGAATAAAATCGGAAAAATCGATTGGTATATTTTAGTTACAACTTACAGTACGAAAACACTATTATAAAGTTTGCTTATTCCATAAGCGAAATACAATTTTGTAATTCAGGCCTTTCTTTTGTGAAAGCAAGCAACCATTCTTTAAGTTCTTCTAACTCATAAGGCAACAACGATTTGACTGCTTTTTCTAATTCTTTATAAAAGAGTAAAGGGTCGAAACTCACACTTTCCAATACTTTTTTGGTGTAGGTAAACATTGCTCTTCCCATAAGGATTAGTTTTTTAAATTTTGGTTGTTATACTAACGCAAAACACTATACAAATAGTATGGACGAAACGTTAATTTTTTGTGTTTTTAAAAGCAAGTGTCATTTCTCTTTTTCCGATAGGTCCCGAAACCTTTTTGACCTGAAAACCGCTTTCTTTTAAGTTCCTTGTTATCACTCCTCTACAAGCATACGTTGTGAGAATTCCCTCATTTTTCAGAGCTTTGAACATTTTTTGAAAAATATCTAAACTCCATAATTCGGGTTGAACTCTGAAACCGAAAGCATCAAAATAAATCAAATCAAACTTGTTTGTAAACGTAATTTCTTCAAATTTCATCTGAATTTTTTCTGACGAAAAATCCGAAGTAATCTCCTGCTTTTTATTCCATTCGGAATGATGCAAAGCTACGAATAAATCCAAATTCTTCAGAAGCTCGTGGTAGTTAAGTTTTTGATAAATTTCGCTTGATACCGGAAAGGCTTCGATTCCTGTATAATGAATCTTTTGATTCCGTTTTTGACTTTCTAAAAGTGTAATAAAGGTATTAAGTCCTGTTCCGAAACCGATTTCAAGTATGGAAACTTCGTTTTTATCCGCAAAAAAATCCAATCCGTTTTTGATAAAAACGTGATAAGCCTCCTGAATGGCTCCGTGTTTGGAGTGATAGCTTTCGTTCCACTCCGGAAGATGAATGGTAAACGAACCGTCATTGGTTTGCAGAATTTCTCGTTTGAGATCACTCATATTTTATTTTTATCTCGAACATTCTATCCCAATTTTTTCCGGTTACGAAGATTGTTTGAGTAGCGGAATTATAAGCAATTCCGTTCAGCACGTCCAATTCTCCGTGTTGGGTAACTTTTGACTTCAAAGCCGACAAATCAATTACGTTTTCAACAGCTCCCGTTTTCGGGTCAATGATTGCAACAGCATCACGAGTATAAATATTAGCAAATATTTTTCCGTCAATCCATTCCATTTCGTTTACTCCCGGAATTTTCGTCAGAGCCGTATATACGTTAATATAATCAACCTGCTGCATTGTTTCAGGATCAAGAATGTAAATGGTTTCTGTTCCGTCCGAAAAATAGAGATTTTTTCCGTCATTGGTAAGCCCCCAACCTTCAACATTTTTAAAATAGGTAAATTCCCTTTCTTTTTCCAAAGTTTCAGGATTATAAACAAAACCTGTTTTTTCCCTCCAGGTAAGTTGATATAATTTTCCGTTCAAAACCGTCATTCCCTCTCCGAAATATTTATTTTCAAGATTTACTTTTTGAGTAACATTTCCTGTTTTTACTTCGGTTTTTCGGATAGAAGAACGTCCGTATTGTCCTGTGCTCTCATAAAGGATTCCGTTATAAAATTCCAGTCCTTGCGTATAAGCTCCGATGTCGTGATGGTATGTATTGATGATTTCGTACTCCAATAATTGAGGTTCGATACTCGAAACGACTTCTATATTGGTAGTAACTTCTTCTGATTTTCCATCAAAAAACACTAATCCTTTAATGGATTTTTTTCCGAATCTTTCATTCTTCAAATCAAAAGAAATTTTTTCATCTCCTTTTACAGATGTAATTTTCTTATTATCAAAATAATACACAATCGAATCGACTTTTTTGTTTTTTTCGTTTACAATCCCGAGCGAAACAGATTCATTTGTTTTGTGGTGTTGTTTCAACACAGAAGTGTCAATTCTGAATTTCGGACTGTCGTCTTCGCAAGAGAAAAGAGCAAAAGCTAATCCGAACGATATAAATAAGTTACGGGTTTTCATAGAGTTTTTCAGATAATATTGTATTAACAAAGATTTGCAAAGATAGAAAATTATCATACCTTTGCAAAGGCAAGTCCTACACGACCAGCTCCTGCAAAATCCTCCAGGGTGGGAACACAGCAAAGGTATGTGGTTGTAGCGGTGCGATGTAGGTCGCTTGCCATTTTTTTGTGAATATCCTTAATCTTTATAAAAAAGCCACTTTCAGTATGTTGTGAAAGTGGCTTTTTTATTTATTGTTAATTGAGATTAAGCATCAATTTTAGCATAAACTGCATTCTTTTCGATAAATTCTCTACGAGGTGGAACTTCATCTCCCATAAGCATAGAGAAAATTCGGTCTGCCTCTGCCAAAGATTCGATAGAAACCTGACGTAAAGTTCTATTTTCAGGATTCATCGTAGTTTCCCAAAGCTGTTCTGCATTCATCTCTCCCAAACCTTTATATCGTTGAACAGATGTTCCTCCTCCCATTTCTTGGAGAATTTTATCTCTTTGGTCATCAGTCCAAGCATATTCCTTTTTGTTTCCTTTTTTAACCATATACAAAGGAGGAGTAGCGATATAAACATAACCGTTTTCGATAAGCTCTCTCATAAAACGGAAGAAAAACGTCAAAATAAGTGTAGAAATATGGCTACCATCAACATCAGCATCACACATAATCACTACTTTGTGATAACGCAATTTTGATAAATTAAGTGCTTTTGCATCTTCTTCTGTTCCGATAGTAACTCCAAGTGCCGTGAAAATATTTCGGATTTCTTCGTTTTCAAAAACTTTGTGTTGCATTGCTTTTTCTACGTTCAGGATTTTTCCACGAAGTGGCATAATCGCTTGGAAATTTCTATCACGTCCTTGTTTTGCTGTTCCACCTGCCGAATCTCCCTCCACTAAAAATACTTCGCATTTTGCAGGGTCAGTTTCAGAACAATCCGAAAGTTTTCCGGGAAGTCCTCCCCCACCCATTACGGTTTTGCGTTGGATTCCCTCACGAGCTTTTGCTGCTGCAATACGAGCTTTTGCTGCCGTAATTACTTTATCAACAATAACAGCTGCCTCTTTTGGATTTTCTTCCAAATAAGACTCAAGCATGTCTCCTACCGCTTGAGAAACCACAGAAACAACCTCCTGATTTCCTAACTTAGTTTTTGTCTGACCTTGAAATTGTGGTTCAGCAACTTTTACCGAAATAATGGCTGTCAATCCTTCACGGAAATCTTCTCCCGAAATATTCTCAGGTTTTAGCTTGTTCTTTTCGATAAGTCCTGATGCGTCTGCATATTTTTTAAGTACACGAGTAAGTCCTGTACGGAAACCTTGCAAATGCGTTCCTCCCTCGTGTGTATTGATGTTGTTTACATACGAAAAAATATTTTCGGTATATCCATCGTTATAAATCATCGCAACTTCAACAGGAATTACTCCTTTGTCGCTTTCCATTGAAATTACATTACCAATAATAGGCACACGACTTCTGTCCAAGAATTTTATAAATTCTTTTAACCCTTCTTCCGAATGGAAAGTTTCAGAAACAAAATTTCCTTCAGAATCATTTTCACGTTTATCAGTAAGTGTGATAACGATACCTTTATTAAGGAAAGCCAGCTCTCGTAAACGAGCTGCCAAAGTATCATAAGAATACGTTAGAATTTGCGTAAAAATAGTTTCGTCCGGCTTGAACCAAACTGTTGTTCCTCTTTTGTCTGTATCTCCGACCTGTTTTACAGGATATAGAACTTTTCCTTTTGAATATTCTTGTTCGTATATTTTTCCTTCTCTGTAAACCGTAGCTTTCAGATGGTCTGACAAGGCATTCACACACGAAACTCCAACTCCGTGCAATCCTCCCGAAACTTTGTAGGAATCTTTATCGAACTTTCCTCCTGCTCCGATTTTGGTCATTACAACCTCAAGAGCCGAAACTCCTTCTTTTTTGTGTATGTCAACAGGAATTCCACGTCCGTTGTCTTCAACCGTAATGGAATTGTCCTCATTTATGGTAACTTTAATTGTATCACAATGTCCTGCAAGAGCCTCATCAATCGAGTTATCCACTACTTCATATACCAAATGGTGTAAACCTCGTGTACCTGTATCTCCGATATACATTGACGGACGCATTCTTACATGCTCCATTCCCTCTAATGCCTGAATACTGTCTGCAGAATAATTGGTCTTTTTTGCTTCTTCGCTCATAATAATTTTTAATTGTCAATAACAAGCAAATATACGAAATTTAAGGGAATTTACAAAATCAAAACACTTCTTATTTTAAGGATAAGTTATTAACATTTTAAGATTCTAAATCCCAAAAATATGCTTTACTTGATTGTATAAATCTCCGTTACTGATTAAAGCTCCTTGTTGAATTAAGCTAAAAATATTAGACTTTTTATCTTCAAACGATTTTTTACCTTGTTTGATTTCAATTTCTGTTTGTTCGGCAGACAGGTTGTTTGACGAAATATGCTCCGAAAGCCATATAAGTCCCTCTTTGGTCAGAAAATCTATATTTGGATTAGTACAATAGATTACAATCGAATGAGCCTTGTTTTCCATAAAATGAAACAAAAAAACATGACTTTTCGAGAAATGTTCCAAATATTCGGTTTTACTCAAAGCTCCTTCCCAAATCAGATCCGAAAAAACATCGAGTTCTTGCTCTGCAATTTCGGGTTTTTCAGTTTTGATTTGTTCCCATTCGGTTTTGTCAATGTTTTGAGAAGCCAGAAAGTTAGCAAATTCCTGATGCAGTTCTTCAAATTGTTCTTTGGTTAATCGTGTGTATTTCATAGTTACAAGTTATAAAAAAACCTTTCCGTTTCGGGAAAGGTTTTTCAGTTTTATGGTTTACGAATATTATTGCTCTGCAATGATTTCGTAAGGTAATTCTACGATTACATCTCTGTGAAGACGAACATTAGCAGTATATTTACCTGTTCTTTTTACTGTTCCGGAAGTAACGAATTTTCTATCGATTTCGTGTCCTGCTTTAGCCAAAGCCTCAACGATGTCAATGTTAGTTACCGAACCAAAAAGTTTTTCTCCACCTGCTTTAGCTGTAATTTTAATTTCAACAGCTTTAAGAGCTTCTGCTATTTTTTTAGCATCTTCAACAATTTTTTGCTCTTTGAAAGCTCTTTGTTTTAAGTTTTCAGCTAAAACTTTTTTTGCAGATGGTGTAGCAAGTATTGCAAGTCCTTGAGGAATTAGATAGTTACGTCCGTAACCTGGTTTTACGTTTACAACGTCATCTTTAAATCCTAAATTTGCTACGTCTTGTTTTAAAATGATTTCCATAAGTTGATGTCCTTTTTTATTGAGTTAGGTTCTGAAAGTCAGAAACCAACAACGTTAATTATTTAATTTAATTATTTTAGTAAGTCAGCTACATAAGGCATAAGTGCCAAATGACGAGCTCTTTTAACAGCTACTGATACTTTTCTTTGGTATTTCAAAGAAGTTCCTGTCAAACGTCTTGGAAGGATTTTTCCTTGCTCGTTAACGAATTTCAAAAGGTAATCAGCATCTTTATAGTCGATGTATTTGATACCTGCTTTTTTGAAACGACAGTATTTTTTTTGTTTGTTAGTATCTATATTAAGAGGAGTAAGATATCTGATATCTCCGTCTCTTTTTCCTTTTGCAGATTGTTCTATTGTTGCCATAATTAGTTTGCTTTTGATTTAAGTTTTTCTCTTCTTCTTTCAGCCCAAGCAACAGCGTGTTTGTCAAGTGATACGGTTAAGAAACGCATAACTCTTTCGTCACGTTTGAATTCAGTTTCAAAAGGTGCAATAACATCTCCTGCAACTTGGAATTCAAATAAATGGTAAAAACCACTTTTTTTGTGTTGGATTTCGTAAGCTAATTTTTTCAGCCCCCAATCTTCTTTCGATATCATTTTAGCCCCACGTGAAGTAAGAAAATCCTCAAATTTGCTTACTGTTTCCTTTACCTGTTGTTCAGATAAAACGGGATTCAAAATGAAAACAGCTTCGTAATGATTCATAAATAAAAATTTAATTTGTTATAAATAAGGGTGCAAAAGTAAGTATTTGATTTTAAACTACAAAACTTTTTTACCTATTATTTTCAGAGTAAAAAAGAAGTTTTTTGCTATTTTTGTGCTTTCACGAAAAATAAACAAATAATGACTTTCCAACAACAAATAAAACAAGGTATTCCAACAGAATTGCCAAATCCAAAACCTTACGACACAAATATCAATCACGCTCCAAAGCGAAAAGAAATATTATCAGAAGAAGAAAAAAAATTAGCTCTTCGCAATGCACTTCGTTATTTCGAACCGAAACACCACAAAGAATTAGTCAAAGAATTTCTGGACGAACTCAACACTTACGGACGTATATATATGTATCGTTTCCGTCCTGATTATAAAATGTATGCCAGACCGATTTCGGAATATCCCGGAAATTCAGAACAGGCAAAAGCCATTATGCTGATGATTCAGAACAATTTGGATTATGCGGTAGCTCAACATCCGCACGAACTCATCACCTATGGAGGAAACGGAGCGGTTTTTCAGAATTGGGCTCAATATTTACTCACGATGCACTATTTGTCCGAAATGACAGATGAGCAGACTTTAGTAATGTATTCCGGTCATCCGATGGGATTATTCCCGTCCCACAAAGAAGCTCCGAGAGTGGTCGTAACCAACGGAATGATGATTCCGAATTATTCCAAACCTGATGATTGGGAAAAATTCAACGCACTTGGAGTTACCCAATACGGACAAATGACAGCAGGTAGTTATATGTATATCGGACCACAGGGAATCGTTCACGGAACTACAATTACGGTTTTAAACGGAGGACGTAAAATCTCTAAAAATGGCGAAGGACTTGAAGGAAAAGTATTTGTTACTTCAGGCTTGGGAGGAATGAGCGGGGCTCAACCCAAAGCGGGAAATATTGCAGGTTGTATCACGATTTGTGCAGAAGTCAATCCGAAAGCGGTTCATACAAGACATTCGCAAGGGTGGGTTGATGAAGTAATTTCCAATTTGAACGAGCTTACCCAAAGGGTAAAAAAAGCCAAAGCAAACAAAGAAGTTGTTTCGATTGCTTTTGAAGGAAACGTAGTGGAGGTATGGGAACATTTTGCAAAAGAAAATGTTTATATTGATTTGGGTTCAGACCAAACTTCGTTGCATAACCCTTGGGCTGGAGGTTATTATCCTGTTGGATTGTCTTTCGAGGAATCGAATGAAATGATGGCAAATAATCCTGAATTATTCAAAGAAAAAGTACAGGAAAGTTTAAGAAGACAGGTTGATGCAATCAATATTCATACAAAAAGAGGAACGTATTTCTTTGATTACGGAAATGCGTTTTTGTTGGAATCTTCGAGAGCGGGAGCAAATATTTTATCAGAAAATCCGACTTTAGGAAGAGAGTTTAAATATCCGTCTTATGTTCAGGATATTATGGGACCGATGTGTTTTGATTACGGATTCGGACCTTTCCGTTGGGTTTGTGCTTCGGGAAAAGAAGAAGATTTACAAAAAACCGATGAAATTGCCTGTCAGGTTTTGGAGGAAATGATGAAAAATTCACCTGACGAAATCCAACAGCAAATGGCTGATAATATCCGTTGGATAAAAGGAGCAAGAGAAAACAAATTAGTTGTCGGTTCACAAGCCCGAATCCTGTATGCTGATGCAGAAGGAAGAATCAAAATTGCGGAAGCTTTTAATCAGGCTATTGCCAAAGGCGAAATCGGATTTGTTGTTTTAGGTCGTGACCACCACGATGTTTCGGGAACAGATTCGCCTTTCAGAGAAACATCGAATATTTATGACGGTTCACGTTTTACAGCTGATATGGCTATTCATAATGTGATTGGAGATAGCTTTAGAGGAGCAACTTGGGTTTCGATTCACAACGGAGGAGGTGTAGGCTGGGGAGAAGTAATCAACGGAGGATTCGGAATGTTGCTTGACGGAACAAAAGAAGCCTCAAAACGCTTGGAATCAATGCTTTTCTGGGACGTAAACAACGGAATTTCCCGTAGAAGTTGGGCAAGAAATGAGGGAGCAGTTTTTGCCATAAAAAGAGCAATGGAAACACAACCTTTACTGAAAGTCAGTATTCCTAATATAGTAGATGATTCGGTTTTGGAGTTTTAAGCAAAAAACAAATGCACCAAGAACAGCAATCATCAACGGAACTAAAACTAATTTTTACGGAAAAGGTAAAATCAGATGTACAGAATAAAAAAATTAAAAAAGTTCTTTCCAAATTAGATGAAATCAACAGGCATAAGGAACATCTTGAAAAAGAGCTGAAAGAATTTCGGAAAGTCAAGGAATTGTACAAAAAAATAGCCTCAAAAGCTGATTCGGAATTTTGCAGAACGAAACAAAATTACATTCTTCATTTGTCCGACAGGTTTTTTGATAAGGATTTTGCAAAATGGCATAAGGAACTGCTGTACGATTTGATAATGTCGCAATACAGATTGCTTGAGGAAAAAGAATATTATTCCGATGTATTAGACGAAAACAAGAAAAAGGTAAAAACCTATTATTCCGAAAAAGTCAATCCTTTGGATAAAGAGGGAGCTAAAAAATTGTATGACGATTTGAAAAGAAAAGATTTCGGGAAAGATGACGAGGATTTTACTCCCGAAAACTTTGAAAACCCTGAATTCAGAAAGCGTTTTGGAAAAAGGTTGGAAGATGATTTTCGCAGAAAAGAGGAAGAAGAAAGAATAAGAAAATTAAAGCAGAGAGCCATTGATACGGATTTGGATTTTCACAGGATTTACAAAAAGTTAGTCAAATTAGCACACCCTGATTTAGCTTGTACTGATGAAGACAAACAAGAACGGGAGTATTTAATGAAAAGGCTTACTATTGCTTGGGAAAACAGGGATTATTACGAAATTCTGATTCTTCATAAAATTATTGATAAAGAAAATTCAATCGAGATTATTCTGAGTGACGAAAATGCAGATAACATTATTTTTCAATTGGAAGAAAAGATAAAAGAATTGCGATACGAACGGTATATGACCACTTCGAGAGATGGAGATAATGCAGTTTATGTGCGGTTTCACAGTAAATACGAAGTGATAATCAAGGAAAAAATCGAAGACTATGTCGAATATCTCAAAGAAAGTGCCGAACGCACTCAAAAATATATGGAAACCGATTTTAAAAGTAAGGCTTCAACCAAACGGTACTTGCAAAAGCTCTACGAAGAAATAATGGAATAATATTTGCTGTATAATCCTCAAAAATAAAACGTTATGAAAACACTAAAAACACTTATACTATTGACTTTTACAGGGTTTTTGATGTCCTGTTCTTCGGTTCGGGTAACCTCTGATTATGACAAATCGGTTGATTATTTGCAATATAAAACCTATGCTTTTTACAAAGACGGAATCGATAAAGTAAAAATTCACGATTTAGATAAAAAACGTATCTTAAAAGCTATCGAAAAAGAACTTCAAACAAAGGGAATGACTACTTCCGAAAATCCTGATTTGTTGGTCAATATTTTTACCGAAGCAACCGAAAGAATTGATGTAAACCAATGGAATTACGGATATGGTTGGGGTTGGGGGCCTTTCGGAATGGGAGTAAATAACTCATCTGTTTCCAGAACAACCGAAGGAACACTCTATATTGATTTGATAGACGGAAAGAAAAAAGAACTCGTTTGGCAAGGAGTCGGAGAAGGAGTTTTGACAAAAAATATTGACAAAAAAGAAGAACGTATTAACGAGTTTGTAAATAAAATTTTAGAAAAATACCCTCCACAACAGAAGTAATATTTTTTTGAGGGACGTGCTAATACACGTCCCTCAAAAATTAAGATACTATTTACTCCTTCTTCTTATTCTTATTAATCTCGTCTTGGAGTTTTCGACCTAATTGTTGCTCCTTCTCCATTGCTCTACGTTTGTAATCAACATATTCGTCTTCTACTTTTGAGAGATTATCAACTGCTACTTTAGATTCCGTTTTGGCACCTTTGAACTTCATAATAAACAAAGCCAAAAGCAATCCGAGGAAAATTACAACTCCGAGAACAATAATATTAAATAAACCATTATCAAGACTTATTCCTAAAAAAGAAACTTCGTCTTTTTGTTGTTTTACTGTGTTAAAATCTACCTTTACATCGGCTAATTCTTTAGTCAGACTCTCCAATTCACCAGTCTGGGAAGCCAATTTTGAGTTAAGAACATTAATTTCGCTTTTATAAATTTTAACCGAATCAAGACTGCTTTTTTTCAGATGTTCAAAATGTTTTTTAGAAACTACCCTATAAGCCTCATAATTATTTGATTTTTTATAAACATAATCAAATTGTTGTTCCAATGTTCCGTTTAAGGTTTCTGACGATTTTACTTCTAAATTATCTTGGGCAAACCCCACAAAGCTTACTAATAAAGCAACACATATTGTTCTGATTAATCTCATAATATTATAAATTAAAAAAACCTGCAAATGTCAAATTTACAGGTTTTTATCATTTAAACAAATATTTTTTTATTTATTCATATTTTTCATTTCGAATACAAAGTCATCAATATCGACTTTTTCATCAATAAGTTTGAGAGCTTTATCTACGATATACTCCACATTTGAGGGAGTAAATCCGAGAGCCAAAGCAAAACGAGTAAGCACTTCGGATTGCTTTTCATCAAGGTCATTATCCAAACGAACCATACGTCCTAAATCATAAAGACGCTCTAATCTGTTGATATACAGATATGGAGGATTTATAGGGTATTTAGTAGGGTCGGACAAAATATCTCTATATTCTTCCTCATTGATTTCGAGCTGTTTGGCAAGTTTATCTAAAAATTGTTTTTCTTTTTCGGAAATTGCCCCGTCAGACAATGCTACACGAACGATAGCTGAGAAATGTCCTTTGTTTCTGGTTTTAAAACCACTGTCAAATAATTCTGAAAACGACATAGTTGTATTATTTTTTTAAAGTCGTACAAATATACGGATTTTACAATTATCTTTAACAGAATTTGTGAGGATTTTTTTACGAATAACCCTACAAAATTACCTATATTTGTACGCTTATTCGTTTTCTAAAAATGACCGAAGAAAAACAAAACAAATACGACAAAGCCTATCTCAAAATTGCCAAAGAATGGGCTAATCTTTCGTATTGCCAACGCAAAAAAGTAGGGGCAATAATCGTTAAGGACAGAATGATTATTTCGGACGGATACAACGGAACTCCATCAGGTTTTGAGAATTGTTGTGAAGACGAAGATAATATGACAAAATGGTATGTACTTCACGCAGAGGCAAATGCGATTCTGAAAGTGGCTCGTTCCACACAAACTTGTGAGGGAGCAACACTTTATATTACACTTTCGCCTTGCAAAGAATGTAGCAAACTCATTCATCAATCGGGAATTACAAGAGTGGTTTATCAAAATGGCTATAAAGACACTTCGGGAATTGATTTTCTGAAAAGAGCAGGTGTTCAGGTGGATTTTATCCCTAATTTAGACTAAAAACCGTGAAAATCAAATCAATATACATTCCTGTTTTCGTAGCTTTTATTTTAGCTATCGGAATTCTTTTGGGAAGTCTTTTGGATTTTCCTTCGAAAGTAATCCCTTTTAAATCGAATAAAAATTCGAGGGACAAAATTGACCGATTGATTTATTTTATCGAAAACGAATATGTCGAAGATGTGGATACCGATTCGATTATCGAACGTACCGTAAACGGAATTTTGGCTCATCTCGACCCTCATTCGGTTTATATCGGAAAGGACGAATTTGAATATGTCGAAGAAAGTATGCGTGGAAATTTCGTGGGAATCGGAATCAATTTTTATATGTACAAAGATACGCTTACTGTTATCCGAACGGTTGAAGACGGCCCTTCTGAAAAGGCAGGACTCAAAGCAGGAGACAGAATTCTGATTGCTGATAACGATACAATTTTCGGAAAAGATTATTCTTCTAATACTATTGTTTCTAAATTAAGAGGCGAAAAAAAATCAAACCTCAATGTACAAATTTTCCGTAAAACGGAGGATAAAACCTATAATTACACCATTACTAGAGATGTTATTCCTCTAAAAAGTGTGGATATTGCATTAAAATTGAATGAAAATACAGGATATATCAAAGTAAATCGCTTTGCTGAAACAACTGCAAAAGAATTTCGAGATGCTTTGGAAAAATTGGTAAAACAAAACATCAAAACTTTGGTCTTGGACTTGCGGGATAATGGAGGAGGCTATGTAGAAGCGGCTATTGCAATGGCTGACGAATTCTTGAAACAAGACGAACTGATTGTCGTTACCAAAGACAAAAGAGGGACGGAAAACAAGTCATTTGCCACCAAAAAAGGACTTTTTGAAGACGGAGAATTATTTGTTTTAATCAATGAAAACTCGGCTTCTTCGAGCGAAATTTTAGCAGGTGCGATTCAGGATAACGACAGAGGAACGATTGTCGGAAAACTTTCGTACGGAAAAGGGTTGGTTCAGAGGGAAATGCCTTTGGGAGATGGTTCGGTTGTCCGCTTGACAGTTGCTCAATATTACACTCCGACAGGACGTTCGATTCAGAAACCGTACAAAAATGTTTCGGAAGAAGACTATTATCACAGTTTTTCGGAAGACAAAAAAGAATACAAACCCAATGACAGTTTGAAATTCACAACCAAAAAAGGAAAAACAGTTTACGGAGGAGGAGGAATTTATCCGGATATTATTTTGGAAGAAACTCTTGAGAATGAATCGGTTGTATTTATGATGAATTCGGCTTTGTCGAGTAATTTCGCCTTTGAAATCATCGACAAAAAACGTGCTGATTTCCTTAAAATGAACGGGACAGAAGTTCGCAAACACCTTGCTGACAAGCATTTTTATTATAACGAATTTAAAATCTATCTGACCGAAAAGGGAATCCATTTGCCATTGGATAAAAACAAAACAACTATCGAAAAATACCTAAAAGCCGAATTTATACGACAACTTTTTTCTGAAGAAGATTATTATAAAATCCTTTTGGAAGATGATGCGATGATTAGGAAAATAGTTAATAGTTAATGGTTAATGGTTGTTGGTTAATATTTTTTTATGAACTGATTTAAATTTACAAATTATGATTAGGTTAATTAAAAACATATTTGGAAAGAATAAAAAAGAGGTTGTTTCTTTAAGAGAAAAACCGAATAATGAAGTTCTTGAACCTCAAAACCAACCTAAACCAATAATACAAGAGTCTGTAATAGTAGAATTGACAAAAGAAGAAATAAATAACTTTATTGAAAAAGAGGTTAATAGGATTTTTTATTTTATCAATGGAACAATGCTTCTTTTTTCTAAAATTTATAGCCATAAAGAAATAAGTATATTTCCTTTAAAGGAAATTGCACTCACATTGGTAGGCTCTCAAAAAATGTATATGCTTAATTATTATATTGAAGCAGAGTTTAAAGTTCATGATTTAGAAATAAAAACGGAAATAGAAGAAAAATTGTATCGTTTTGGAATTATAGACGAGTATGTTAAGCCGATTGAAAGTATAACGGAATTAGAAAAACTATTTCTATTCTATGAAAAATACTATAATGATTGTATAGACAGAATAAATCAAAAGGTAGAGGAAAAAAAAGAAGAAAACAAAGTGTGGGCTGATGAGTTAGAAAAATTAAGAATAAAACAAGAATACAAAGAAAAGGAACGAAAAAGAAAACTAAAGGAAGAGGCATTGAAAGAACTTGTTGAGGAGGGTATCCTCCCTGAGAAAATAGTTTTAGTAACCTCCGAAAGACACATATCACAAGAGGTAAAAGATTTAGTTTGGAATCGTGATAATGGTAAATGTGTTCAATGTGGTAGTAATGAAAAATTAGAATTTGACCATATTATACCCTTTTCAAAAGGAGGGGCTAATACCTATCGAAATATTCAACTATTATGTGAAAAATGTAACAGAGAAAAATCAAATAAAATTGGATAGTTAGTTAGAATAAAGACTATTATTAATATAAATTATGAAATACGCAGAAAACATTTTAGAAACCATTGGAAATACTCCGTTAGTAAAAATCAACAAAATCACAAAAGAAATTCCCGCTTTGGTTTTGGCAAAAGTAGAAACATTCAACCCTGGGAATTCCGTAAAGGACAGAATGGCAATCAAAATGATTGAAGATGCCGAAAAAGACGGAAGACTAAAACCAGGAGGGACAATCATTGAAGGAACTTCAGGAAATACCGGAATGGGGTTGGCTCTTGGAGCAATTATAAAAGGATATAAATTAATTTGTGTGATTTCCGATAAGCAATCCAAAGAAAAAATGGATATTCTGAAAGCTGTCGGAGCAGAAGTTGTGGTTTGTCCGACTAATGTTGAGCCTGATGACCCTCGCTCCTACTATTCGGTTTCTAAAAGATTGGCAGAAGAAACTCCGAATTCGTGGTACGTAAACCAATATGATAATCCATCTAACTCGATTGCTCACTACGAACAAACAGGACCTGAAATATGGGAACAAACCGAAGGAAAAATCACACATTTTGTGGTTGGAGTAGGTACAGGAGGAACAATTTCGGGAGTTGGAAAATACCTCAAAGAGAAAAATCCGAATATCAAAATTTGGGGAATTGATACATACGGTTCCGTTTTTAAAAAATACCACGAAACGGGAGTTTTTGACGAAAACGAAATCTATCCGTATGTAACCGAAGGAATTGGAGAAGATATTTTACCTGAAAACGTAGATTTTTCGCTTATTGACGGATTTGAAAAAGTAACCGATAAAGATGCTGCCATTTATCAGAGAAAATTAGCCAAAGAAGAAGGGATTTTCGTAGGAAATTCAGCCGGGTCAGCTATCAAAGGCGTATTACAACTTAAAGAACATTTCAAAGCTGATGATGTGGTAGTAGTACTTTTTCACGATTCGGGAAGCCGTTATGTCGGAAAAATGTTCAACGATGAATGGATGAAAGAAAAAGGGTGGTTGTAAATTAATTATGAATTATGAATTATGAGTTATGATTCAAATTAACCACACCTGTCTGTCGACAGGCAGAGATTACACAGATTTTCACAGATTACAAAATAAAAAATCCGTCTTGTTTAGAACAAGACGGATTTTTTTGTATTTAAAAGTTACTCTTTATTGCTTAATAACTTTTATTGTTTTAACAGCTTCATCAACAGTTACCTTTACGAAGTAACTTCCTGTTGGTAAGGATGTCATATCAATTTGAGTTTCTGTTGTATTAACAGCTTTTTCAACAATTATCTGACCAAGCATATTTACAACAACAACATTGGTAATTTCTTTGCTGTACGATACGTTAAGGAAATCATTAACAGGGTTTGGATAAGCTCTGAATGATGCATTATCAAATGTACCTGTACTTACCTCTGACGTAACTACAACTACAACTTCAGTAGCCTCGCTTTCGCAATCTCCGATAGTTTGCGTTACATAGAAAGTATAAGTTCCTTCCTCAAGAATTGTAGAATCATCAACCACGTTTCCGTCAGCATCATACCAAGTCAATGTTCCTGTTACATCAGTTACAACGATATCTTCTACGGTTTGAATTATTGCTACAAGAGTTTGTGGAGATTCTGCTGTTGGAGGAGTAACTACGTTCACTTCAATAGTCATTGTAACTGTTGTAGCACATTGTCCTGCATCAGGAGTAAACTCATAAGTGGTTGTTTCCATATTATTCAAAGCTGGAGACCACGTTCCTGTAATTCCGTTGGTAGAAGTTGTCGGTAATGCCAACAAAAATCCTCCTTGACAAATTGAATTTACTGGAGAAAACACAGGAACAACCATACCTCCTGCACAAGGATCAACAACTGTAACTGTGATTGCCAAAGCATCACTAGTACAATCACCCACAGTTTGAGTTACATAATACGTAAACTCTCCTACTTGATCAAAAACTAAAGTTTCAGCAACTTCTGTAGTAAGAGCAACATCAGAATACCAAGTTAAATCAGTTCCTGTAACATCTAAATCAGCAAGAGTATCACCTAAATCAAGTGTTTGAATAGCATCTCCGACTGGAGTAGTTATATCAGCACAAGGATCAACAAATGGTTCGAAAGTAGGGATAATTACCCATGTACCATTATTTACATAATTATTGTAAACTGAACATCCTTCTTCTCCAAAAGTAGACCAAGTTCTCCAAGCTCTTAATACAAAGTCAACACTTCCAGTAGCGCCATTGGCAAAATCCATAGAACGATTATACTCCAATGTTCCAGCAGTTCCTGTACCAGAAGTCATAGTAGCTTCACCTGTGTTTAAAGTGGGTGAATAAATAAACGAACGTTGTTCGCTCATCCAAGCTCCGTTATGCGCGGTCATGCTGTATTGCACTTGTAAACTTGCTATTTGCATACCTGCAGGAACATCAATAGTTAGGGTTGGTTCAGGTGTACAATAGTCAGTAGAATTAACTGTTATACCTGCTGAAGTACCACTTTGCGTAGGAATATCTCCTCCTTGATAAGCTCCGACAATGAACGAATAAGGACCTGCCCAAATACTTTCATCCCCTGCTCCACAATCCTGACGAACATAGAAATCATAAGCTCCTGCTGCAAGACCGTTTACAGTATATGGATTAGAAACTTCGTTTTCAAGCGTTCCTGTTCCTTGAACAAATCCTAAAGCTCCATATTCAACATCAAATAATGTACCTGTACTTATCCAAGACAAAGTTGCGGAATTCGAGGTAGTTGTTGCACTCAAAACTGTCGGAGGCAAACAAGAAGGAGCAGCTGTTACCTGAAGAGTAAAGTCAATTGTAGAACCGTAAGGGACATTTCCACAAGCAGGAGGGTTAGCAGTAGAGCCAAATTGCCCTCTTACTCTTACTCTATACTCTCCTACAGGTAAATCAACAGGAACTGTTACCGTACCTGTTTTGGTAGCAGCAGTACTTGCCTCATAGAACACTACTTCCGTAACCTCATCAAAAACAAAGTCATTATTTACATCAACCCATATCTTGATTGCATTACCTCCTCCAACAAAAGTTGAAGAGAAATCAACTGACAAGCCTTGTGCTTGCTGAATAACTTGAGTCGTTTCGTTTGCATAAGAACCTGAAGGCTGTGAAGTAGCGGAATAGCTTACGTTCTGAATCGCTCCCGTAGTAGAGAATGCACTTATGTAATCACTTGTCCAGTCTGTAGAAACCCCACAGTATCCCGTAAAGAAAGTATAAGGTCCTGCCCAAGTACTTAAACCATCAGTTCCACAATCCTCACGTACATAGAAATCGTAAGAAGTTTCTGCTGTCAGTACTCCATCAAGAAGATATGTATTGGTAAATAAACCGGTTACTTCTGTTCCGTCACCTTGTGTAAATCCTTCTATCCCCCATTCAATATCAAAAAGTGTCCCATTACCTGTCCACGAAAGTTCTGCGGAAGTAAAGGTTAAATTATCAGCCGATAAGTTAGCTGGAGCAGGACACGAAGGAATACAAGCCGTTAAGTCTGTTGTAAGCGGAAGATTTGTCGTTCCTCCTGAGCAAGGGTCTGTAATTGTTCCCGAAATTTCTGTAACACCTCCTATGGTTACCAGATAATCAACATCATTATCACACCAGGTAGTATTAGAAGCGTGAACAATCTGTAATGTATAAGGAGGATTAAGTGCAATATAAACTTGAGTGTCAGAATAATTAGAACCATAAGTACCTCCTGAAAGCACAGAGGTACCATCTCCATCTAATAAATTCCACGTAACTACATCTCCCCAACCCGAACTTGAAATCGTAACCGAAATATCACAAGCTGGCGGAGGAGTGATAGATTCTTCTTCTACCGTCCCTAAAACGGTTAATGTTTTGTTCGTAGCATTATTGTGACCGTTAAAATACCAAGTTCCTCCTGTGCCTGAAGCTCCCCATAAAAGAAGTCTGAACGTTACTGTTGTATCTGCTTCAATATCCTGTAAGTCCGAAATACCACTTAAATCAATTGCAGTTTGATTATTTCCCGAATTACTCGTAGTAGTTCCCCAAGTAATCGCAGAGCCAATATCAGTGAAAGTTCCACTATCTACTTGATATTGCCATTGTCCTGTTGTAGGTCCGGCAGCAGAACGTCTGATGTTATAAGGCTCTATACTTTCAATTGAAAACGTATAACCCGTATCTGCTGTAATAGTAAATGTAACAAATTCATTTTCGTCAACAGCTTCAACAGCAGATGTAGCTGAAAATCCTGTACCTCCCCAAGCATTAGCTGCTGGTGTTCCCGAAGTTGTTCCAATCCCACTTCCTCTTGTTAATCCTCCAATAACTAAATTGTCAGCTGTGGTTGATGCTGTAAAAGGGCTTACTCCATAACTATCAGTCGCTAATACTGTAACAGGAGTCCACTCTGCAAGAGTTTCCGTTTGTGCAAATCCTATCGTCATTGATAAGAATGCAAAAAGCATAAATGTAACTTTTTTCATACTATAAAATATTTAAAATTTAATGTTGTAAAAGTAGTAATTCTTCTACCAAATTACAGCCTTTTTTACGACTTTAACAAAAATCAATAAGCTAACAAATCTTTTAGTTCTGTTTCAAATCTGTTTTTCGGAAGATATTGTTCTTCTAAATTTTTAGTAAACGGAATCGGAGTTTCGATACTTCCGACACGTTTTACGGGAGCATCTAAATATTTGAAACAGTTTTCGGTAATCATAGCCGAAATATCACTTGAAATTCCTCCAAACAAAGTGTCTTCTTGAAGAATAATAACTTTACCTGTTTTCTTAACTGAAGAAAAAATCGCTTCTGTATCCAAAGGTTGAAGCGAACGTAAATCCAATAAATCCGCTTTTATGTTTTGATTTTTTTCTAAAACTTCTAAAGCCCAATGCACTCCCGAACCGAAAGTTATAATCGTAACCTCATTTCCTTCTTTTAATAGCGATGCTTTTCCGAATGGAAGTGTGTAATAATCTTTCGGAACATCTTGATAAATACTTCTGTACAGAACTTTGTGTTCAAAAAATAAAACAGGATTCGGGTCGTTTATGGCTGTTGCCAAAAGTCCTTTGGCATCATACGGAAAAGCAGGGTAAACTACTTTCAATCCGGGAGTTTTCGTGAACCAAGCCTCATTGGTTTGAGAGTGAAAAGGTCCTGCCTGAACTCCCGCACCACAAGGCATTCGAACCACTACATCGGCTTTTTCGTTCCAACGATAATGATTTTTAGCCAAATAATTTACAATCGGGTTGAATCCAGTAGAAACAAAATCTGCAAACTGCATTTCAATAACAGCTTTGTGTCCGTTTATCGAAAGTCCCATTCCAGTTGAAACTATAGCTGATTCACAAATCGGAGTGTTTCTAATTCGGTCTTTTCCGAATTGCTCCACAAATCCCTCCGTAATTTTGAAAGCACCTCCGTATTCTGCAATATCCTGCCCCATTACAACCAAATTTTCGTGCTTTTCCAACGATTGTTTCAATCCTTGCGAAATCGCATCAATAAAACGGATATTTTCTGTTTCGGAAGTAGGGAAAATCTCTGCAAAATGATACGGAGCATATACATCTGATAATTCCTGCTCTAAATTGGCAGTAATTACAGGTTCTTCTGATGCTTTTTGGTAATGTTCGTCAATTTCTGTTTTGATTTCTTTACGGAATTTTTCGTCTTGTTCTTCCGATAAAACTCCGTTTGAAAGCAAATAATTTTTATAATTTTCGATTGGGTCCTTTTTAGCCCATTCTTCCATAAGTTCTTTCGGAACATATTTCACTCCGCTTGCTTCCTCGTGTCCTCTCATTCGGAAGGTTTTGAATTCCAACAAAACAGGTCTTGGATTCTGACGAACCGAATCAGCTATTTCAGAGAGTTTGGTGTAAACTTCCAAAATATTATTTCCGTCAATAATATGAGATTCCATTCCGTAACCGATTCCTTTATCAGCTATATTTTCGCAACGAAATTGCTCGTTTGTAGGAGTTGAAAGTCCATATCCGTTGTTTTCGACCACAAACAAAACCGGTAATTCCCAAACCGATGCAATGTTTAGTGCCTCGTGAAAATCTCCCTCACTTGTTGCTCCTTCTCCTGTAAAAACAGCCGTTAGCTTGTTTTCTTTTTTGAGTTTATGAGCTAATGCGATTCCGTCTGCTACTCCGAGTTGAGGTCCTAAATGCGAAATCATTCCGATGATTTTGTATTCCTGTGTTCCAAAATGGAAAGAGCGATCACGTCCTTTGGTAAATCCGTTTGCTTTTCCTTGCCATTGTGAGAAAAGTCGGTGCAAAGGAATTTCACGAGTGGTAAAAACACCTAAATTCCTATGCATAGGAAGCACGTATTCGTCCTTTTGCAAAACGGAAGTAACTCCAACCGAAATCGCCTCCTGACCAATTCCTGAAAACCATTTTGATACCTTTCCCTGACGAAGTAAAATCAGCATTTTTTCTTCAATAAGTCTTGGTTTTAAGAGCTTTTTGTATAAGTCCAAAAGTTCTGTATCGGTTAGGTTTTTTCTATCAAAGTTCATTTTTTTGTTTAAAGTTTAAGGTTTAAAGTTGGTTATTGGTCGTTCTCGCTATGACAAAATTTCGTAATTTGAAATTCGTAATTCGTAATTTTTATAAATATCTTTCTTGAAAAACTTTTTTATGATGTTCCTGGTGTCCGATTATCATAAATCCTAAAGCCCGAACGGACATTTCTACCTTATTTGCAGTTCCTTTTCGTTGTAAAGCATCTTTGGTAAACGATTTAAAAAGCGACAAAGTAGAATGTCTTACCAATGAAAACTCCATTAGTAAATCTTTGAGATGTCTTTGGTTTGCATTGGAATTTTCGACATAATCATTTTGGTCAAATCCTGCTAATTCGGTTTTGTCGTTTCGGGAAAAACGCAAAGCCCGATAAGCAAAAACCCGTTCGCAGTCTATCAGGTGCTGAATGATTTCTTTGATAGTCCATTTACCTGTATCGTAACTATAATCGTGCTTTTCCATCGGAATATCCTGAACAAACTTGATAAAGTAATGATGGGAAGCTTCCAATTCCTCAAACAAATCCAAATCAGAAGACAGATTTGAGATGTATCTTTCGTAATAGGGAGGATATTCCGAGTTTGAGAGTTCTGATAGTTTCATATTTTGTTGGATGTTTGATGCCGAGTGTCAGTGTCAGATGTATCTTCCAGCACCCGACACCCAGCACCCTGCTATTTTCTAAAATTCTCCAATCCTGTTTTAAGCCAATTCGTATAATCAGCTTTATCAGTGTATTCTTTTGGAGTATTCAACATTTCGAGTTCAGGACTCAACAACAAATAATAAGGTTGCGAAGCTGTTTGGAAATTTACTATCTGAAAAGTAGCCCATTTATCTCCAATAGTCTTGATTTTCTTGACATTTCCGTCTGTTCGTTCAAAGTCAAATTGTTTGTCTTCCGGAAGATCTTTTCGATCATCTACGTAAAGTGAAATCAATACGTAATTATCGTTAATTAAGTTGTAAACTTCGGTTTCAGACCAAACATTTTCTTCCATTTTACGACAGTTTACACAAGCCCAACCTGTAAAGTCCAGTAGAATTGGTTTGTTGTGTTCTTTGGCATAAGCCAGTCCTTCGTCCCAATCCTTAAAGCAATTCAATCCTAACGGACATTCGCTTTTTTGAGCGTAATAACTATAAAACATTGGTGGCGGAAAACCACTTAATAATTTCAGGTTTTTGTATTCCGAATGATTCGTAAGTCCCGGAATCATATACAACACGAATAACGAAGTTATAATCCCTAAAAACTTTCTTCCGAAACCGATTTTTTGGTTAGGAGAATCGTGTGGAAATCTGATAAGTCCGAATAAATAAAGAGCCAATCCTGCAAAAATCACAATCCACAATCCGATGAATAGCTCACGTTTGATAAGTCCCCAACCTTGTACCAAATCTGCGTTCGACAAGAATTTCAGTGCTAAAGCCAATTCTAAAAACCCTAAAACAACCTTAATCGTATTGAGCCAACCTCCTGATTTCGGAAGTGAGTTCAACCAACTCGGGAAAAGGGCAAAAAGGGCAAAAGGCAAAGCCAATGCGACCCCAAATCCGACCATTCCTGCAGTGAGTTGCATTGCTCCTCCATCAGCTGTGAGTGAGCCTGCTAAAAGTGAACCTAAAATCGGTCCCGTACACGAAAACGAAACAATAGCCAAAGTCAGAGCCATAAAGAAAATTCCGATGATTCCTCCGATATTTGAGGCATTATCCATTTTATTTCCCCACGAACTCGGAAGTGTGATTTCGTAATATCCGAAAAACGAAAAGGCAAAAAACATAAAAATCACAAAGAAAATGATGTTCAGCCACGTATTTGTCGAGATATTATTAAGGATTTCAGGGTCTAAACTATCCATTAAATGGAACGGAATACTCAATAATAAATAGATAATCACGATAAAAGCTCCGTACAAAACCGCATTGGAAATTCCCTTTTGTCTTGTTGTGGAACGCTTGGTAAAAAACGAAACCGTAAGCGGAATCATCGGGAAAACACAAGGTGTAAGCAATGCAATCAACCCTCCCACAAAACCAAGTGCAAAAATATTCCAGTAACTTGCCTGAGAACTTTCGGTGATTTCAGTCTTAAAATTATCTCTTCCTTTTACATCAATAATCAATTGATTTTTCTTTTCGATACTCTCTTGGTCAATCTCGACAACCTCTTTTATAATTTCTCCATCAAGGGTAAATTTCAAATTTTCATAACCCGGAATACAACTTGCATCGTCACAAGTCTGAAAGTCAATATCAACCTCAATAAATTCCGTGTCAGGATTTGTCAGTTCTATTTTTTGAGTGAATTTGGCATTATTCTCAAAATACCCCATTTCAGCCTGAAAAATCGGGTCATATTTTATAGACGACCCAAATTCCTCGATTTTACCGACTGTATAATTTCCGTCTTCGTTCAGGTAAATAAATTCCGTAGGAAGTGCCGTCATATCAGGTAAAACCGTAGAATATAATCTCCAATTAGGCTCAATTTGAGCATTGTATGTAATCAAGTATTCGGTATCAGAAAGTTTTTCGACAGCAACCGAAAACTTCGCTTTATTCTCTTGTGAAAACCCTAAAAATCCAACAAAAAGTGTTAGCAGTAAAATGATTTTTTTCATAATAAATATTCAATCTTTAATATAGAAGTTGTGTTTGATGTTACTTTAAATCGCTCGTCCAATCGCATTCCGACAATCCAAACTATCTGATTATCAGAATACAGAATCCAAGAGTTTTCTTTTTCTAAGTTAGACAGTTTTTCGTCTTTAAAAAACTTGCTTACTTTTTTTGATTTGCCTTGCATTCCAAAAGGGTAAAAATACAGACCTTCTTTCCATTTTCCGAGTAAAAGCGGAAATTTTAACAAGTTTTTATCAACATAAATTTCATTCGGATTGTTCGTTTCCGAAATTTGGCTTACTTCCGAAATTTGCAAACCTATCGGATAATCAATTTTACTTTCTGAAATCAGAAATTCTTTCTCTAAAAAATTGTTATTTTTTTCGGATAAAATCAGTTCGTTTCTGTTTTTCAACAATCTGAAATTTTCCGTTTCTACGAATTTTCCACTTTGGGATTCTATCAGATTATAAATATCATTCCAAGCGGTAAATCCGTATTTTGAAAGCCATTTATACAGTATGAATTTATAGTTTTTATATTTCAGTAATTCATTTATTTTCAAGTAATTACTACCATTATCCTGAATAATCAATTTATATAAAAATTCATCTGAAACTTCGTCTGAAAAAGATTGGACTTCCTGTAAATTAGCAATAGTTTTTGAAAACGAATTCAGAAAATCAGGGTTTAACTCTTTAAATAACGGAACAATATTATGCCTGATGTTATTCCGTAGATATTTATCGGAAGTATTGGAAGAATCCTCTCTCCATTTTATATGATTTTCGGTTGCATATTTCTCAATTTCTTTCCTCGAAAAACCAAGCAACGGACGAATGATATTTTCGTTTTCACGAATTCCCGTAAGCCCTTCGATTCCTGTTCCCCTCGAAAGATTGATAAAAAACGTTTCCAAACTATCGTCCAAATGATGAGCTGTTACGATATAATCGAAATTGTGCTTATTTTTCAATTCAAAAAACCAATTATAACGCAATTCCCTTGCAGCAATCTGAATGGATTTTTTGTTTTCCGAAGCATATTTTTCGGTATCAAAACTATTGATAAAACAAGGGATTTTATGTTGTTTGCAGTAATCATTTACAAAATTTTCGTCTGAATCGCTTTCTGCTCCTCTTAAGCCGAAATTACAGTGTGCGACAGAAATATTGAGTTTTGACTTTTGCGTCAAATCAAGTAAAACCATACTGTCAATTCCTCCACTTATAGCAAGAAGAAGTTTTTTTTGCTGTATTGTATTGTGATTTTTTAAAAGTTCGTTCTGAAATTTTGTAAGCATCATAATTAATTCAAATTGCTAATTGAATTATAAAAAAGTAAGGGTTGAGTAAATTTGTCTTGTAAACCAATAAACAAAACCAATGCTTTATAGATACAAAATTATATCATTTTTTTGTTTAATTGACTATATTTCAAAAGGAATTGACTATAAAGCAACAAGAAGTGATAATGAGATTTTTAACTACAATTGTTCTTATTACAAATTTTTACGAGAATCACTATTTTGCTATCTATTTTACGAAACAATCGGTTTATGATATTGACTTTAGAAAAGCTAAATAAAAAAAGTCCCTATCTTTTCCGATAAGGATTTCAATAAAAAAAGTCGTTACTTTAAGTTTGTCTGTTATTCTGCATACAGTCGAACTGCATTGCACATTAATAAAAAAAGTCCTTTGATTTAAAATCAAAGGACTTCATTAAAAAAAAGGCGATGACATACTCTCCCACTGATGCAGTACCATCTGCGCAGTCGGGCTTAACTTCTCTGTTCGGAATG
>CAKUPQ010000003.1 GCA_934675205.1 uncultured Flavobacteriaceae bacterium
TATGATGCAGGAGATGATGTTGTATTACCTGCGATTTGTCCGAATGACACTACTCTTATCAATTTGTTTGCCCAATTAGGTGGTACACCTGATGTTGGGGGAATTTGGACGCCTGCTTTGTCGAGTGGTACAGGTATTTTCAATCCTGTTGTGGATAACTTTGGAGTTTATACGTATTCTTTTACCGATGGTTGTAGTACAGATAGTGCTACGGTAACGATTGTTGCTCAAGATGTTTTCGATCCGGGCATCAGTAATCCTGCTGTTTTGGTTTGTTCTGATGCTACTACTCTGATAGATTTGTTTGACGAATTAGGAGGCACTCCCGATGTTGGAGGAGTTTGGGTTCCTGCATTGACAAGTGGTACGGGAATTTTCAATCCTGCTGTTGACAATTTTGGCACTTATGTTTATACGTTTAATGACGGTTGTAGTGGTACAGCTACGGTAACGGTTGTTGAACAGCCTGTTTATGATGCAGGAGATGATGTTGTATTACCTGCGATTTGTCCGAATGACACTACTCTTATCAATTTGTTTGCCCAATTAGGTGGTACACCTGATGTTGGGGGAATTTGGACGCCTGCTTTGTCGAGTGGTACAGGTATTTTCAATCCTGTTGTGGATAACTTTGGAGTTTATACGTATTCTTTTACCGATGGTTGTAGTACAGATAGTGCAACGGTAACGGTAGTAGAAAATGATGCTTGTGAAGACATTTTGATTCCGGACGGATTTTCACCAAATGACGATGGTATAAATGACTTTTTTGAAATAAAGTATATACGTGAGTTATATCCTAATTTTAAGATTGAGATTTATAATCGTTACGGAAATATATTATTTAAAGGAAATGCTTCAAAACCTGATTGGGATGGAAAAGCAACAGGAGGTAATATTAAATTTGATAATGGAGTTGCACCTGTGGGAGTTTATTTCTTTATATTGGAATTTAATGATGGTCAGAAAAAGCCTTTACAAGGGAGATTATATTTGAGTAGATAATAAAAAAAATATTTTTTTGAAAAAAAACATTACATACAGGCAATTGAATCTTATAAGCATTATGATGTTTGTAACTATGTCTTATGCCCAGCAGAACTCTCAATTCACTCAATATATGTATAATATGAGTGCACTGAATCCTGCTTATGCCACAGCCGAAGAAGGTCAAATCAATTTTGGAGGGCTTTATCGAGCTCAATGGGTGGGTTCAGTCGGAGGACCACAAACAGGAACATTTTTTGTTCATTCTCCTCTTATAAAAAATGTGGAGGCAGGACTTTCTGTGGTTAATGATAGAATTGGAGATGTAGTAAACGAAACCAATGTTTTTGCTGATTTTGCTTACGTATTAGACCTTGGTAAAAACAAATTATCATTTGGTCTTAAAGGAGGAGTTACGTTTTATGATACAGATTTTCATAATTTCCAACTTGTTGATCCTAATCCTGACCCTGCTTTTGCCAATAGTGTCAGTAGAATTTTTCCAAATGTAGGAGTGGGATTATTTTATTTCAGTGATAATTATTACTTGGGAATGTCAGCTCCAAATATGTTGGAATCAAAACATTTGGATAGAAACGATGGTATATATACAGCTACAGGAACAGAAAATATACATTATTATATTACGGGAGGATATGTCTTTAACCTGAATGGAGATAAGTTAAAACTCAAGCCTGCCTTTATGGCAAAGGCCGTTACCGGTGCTCCTATTTCGATAGATGTAACAGCTAATGTGTTGATTAATAATGTTTTTGAAATCGGTGTGGCACATAGAATAGAAGACTCATTTAGTGGTTTGGTAAATTTCAGAGTATTTCAGAATATGAGAATTGGCTATGCGTATGACCATACAATTACCAATTTGAGCCGTTTTAATTCAGGTTCGCACGAGTTTATATTGTTATTTGATTTAAACAAGAATAAGAAAAAAAATACAGTTCCCGGATATGATAAATCTCCGAGATTCTTTTAAATTTTTGATTGCATGAAAGTACTTCTCAACTTAATTATATTCTTAACTGTTTTTGGTGCTTTTGCCCAAAAAAAAGATATAAAAAAGGCAAATGAACTATTTGCCCAAAGACATTATGTTGAGGCAACCCAGATTTATGAATCTGTCAAAAATCCTAATCAAGAGGTACTCGAAAATTTGGCTGATAGTTATTTTTATACCAACCGAATGGTAGAAGCAAATCAAATTTACGGACGCTTATATGGGACTCATAAAGATAAAATAGGCAAGGAATATTTATTTCGATATGCTCATTCCCTAAAAGTTGTAAAGGATTATGAAAGAGCAGACCGTATTTTGGGAGAATATTACGGATATGAAGTAAATACACAAAAATTTATTGATAACCTCAAGGAAACAACTACATTTAAGTATGAACTACAACCGATGACACAAAATCCTCAAATGGGAGATTTCGGACTTTCATTTTTTGGAGAAAAGGTTGTTTTTGCAGGTGTCAGAAATCAGGAAAGTCCTCTTTATGGTTGGAACGACAAGCCTTATTTAGATTTGTTTTCAGGAGAAGTTTCAGAAGAGGGAATGTTAATCAATATTGAGCCTTTTTCGGAGGAAATTAATACCGGTACTCACGAGGCTTGTGCTGTTTTTACGAAAGACGGAACAATAATGTACTTTAACAGAACAAGTGACAAAAGAGTGGAAGTAGATGGAGTTGAATTTGCAAGTGTAAAGTTGTTCAGAGCCGAATATGTAGATGAAAAATGGACAAATGTAACCGAACTCCCTTTTTCGAATGATTATTATTCAGTACAAAATCCTGCACTGAACAATGAAGAAACCAGATTGTATTTTGCCAGTGATATGCCTGGTACTTTAGGTTCTTTAGATTTGTTTTATGTAGATATAAACGAAGACGGAACCTATGGTAGTCCTGTTAATCTTGGGGAAAATATAAATACAAAACACAGAGAACAATTTCCGTTTATATCGCGTAATCACGAATTGTATTTTGCCTCTGACGGACATCAAGGATTTGGAGGACTTGATATATTTGTAAGTAATAGAATAGACGGAAAATTCGGAACTCCTGAAAACTTGGGAGAAGAAATCAATACGGGATACGATGATTTTTCGTTCATATTTGACCAAGAAAAGAAGTACGGTTATCTGTCTTCAAACAGAAAAGGATTGGACAATCTGTATTCGTTTACTCGAATCTTTATGAGTAGAAAAAATACGATTGAAGGAGAAATAAGGGATATAGCCACTTTTGAGTTACTGCCTGGAACGACCGTTTCTTTGTACGATGACCAAAGTAGGTTGATTTCTCAAATAGTTGTAGGGCAGAATGCCAAATATATGTTCTCGAGTGAGCCGAATACAAAGTATCGTTTGGAGGCAATTAGAGATTTTTATATTCCTTATTCGGAATGGATTGAAACCAATGAAGAAGGAAGAATATTCAAAGATATTGAGCTACTTATCGAAACTTATGACAATGCGGAAGAAATTATCGTTAAAAAAGATGACGGACTTACGTATGTACAACTCGAAAATATTTATTTTGACTTTGATAAATGGGATATCAAACCCGAAGCCAAAACAGTACTGAACGTATTGGTTGATTTGATGAAAAAATACCCTCGTATTGAGATTGAACTCGGTGCACACACCGATTCTCGGGCTTCAGAAATGTATAACCTTGCTCTTTCGTCAAGACGGGCAAAATCAGCCGTTGAGTATATCGCTAGTCAGGGAATAGAACAAAACAGACTAAAGTGGAAAGGTTACGGAGAAACCAAACTTTTGGTGCCTTGTGGAGATAACTGTTCGGAAGAAGAACATTCTATCAACAGACGATGTGAGTTTATTATTTTGAAATAGAAAATAATGTATCTTTGATGTTTATTTCATTTTTAAAATGCGGGAAGAAAAATCAAATTGGGATATTTTCAGGCAGAAAGTCCACATTATTATTTACGGAGTAAATACTTTTTACGGAAAGTTATTTGATTTAATACTTTTAGGACTCATATTTTTGAGTATTCTTTTGGTAATGCTCGAAAGTGTAAAATCTTTAGACGCAAAATATCACACGTTTCTTCACGTTTCGGAGTGGATAATTACGGTTTTCTTTACGATAGAATATATTTTAAGGATAATTTCGACCAAAAAACCCAAGGAATATATTTTCAGTTTTTACGGAATCATTGATTTGATTGCGATACTTCCGATGTATCTTTCGTTTTTCATTCCGGGAAGTCAGGTACTTGCCGTGGTAAGAGCATTACGTTTGTTACGTCTTTTTAGAATTTTGAATCTCACGAGCTTTACCGGACAGGAATCCCACCTGAAATTAGCCATAAAAGCAAGTCGAAAGAAAATTACGGTTTTTATTTATTTTATAATTATTGTGAGTTGTCTTTTGGGAGCTTTGATGTATGTGGTCGAAAAAGGCGAAAACGGATTCCAAAGTATTCCCGATAGTATTTATTGGGTTATCGTAACGCTTACTACGGTTGGTTTTGGGGATATTACTCCGATTACGGCTGTCGGAAAAATCATTGCCTCGCTTATTATGGTTATGGGTTACGGAATTATTGCTGTCCCCACAGGAATCATAACAGCCGAATATGCCAATGCAATCAACAACAAAAAGCAGAAAAGAGATTGTCAGCATTGTGGAAAATCAGACCACAGAGAACAAAGCATTTATTGTTATAATTGCGGATTTGAATTAGAAAATGAATAACACTTTACTAATTGTTGTCGGAACTACGGCTATCGGAAAAACTACCAAAGCCATCGAATTGGCAAAACACTTCGGTTGTGAGATTATTTCGTGTGATTCAAGACAGTTTTTTAAGGAAATGACTATCGGAACAGCTGTTCCGAGTGAAGAAGAGTTAAATGCAGTTCCGCATCACTTTATTCAAAATAAAAGTATTTTAGAGAGTTATAATGTAGGAGATTTTGAACGGGAAGCTCTTGAGAAATTAGACGAATTATTCCAAAAAAACAAAGTTCAAGTAATGGTTGGAGGTTCGGGATTGTATGTAGATGCAATTGTGAAAGGTTTTGATGATTTTCCTGAAATTGAGCCGAACATTCGCAAAGAAATCAAAAGGGAATACGAGCAAAAAGGCATTTCTTTTTTGCAGAAAAAACTTCAAGAAGTTGATTCTGATTATTACGAAAAATTAAAATCCGAAAATCCTCAAACTCTTGAAAATCCTCAACGAATGATGCGTTTTGTGGAGGTTTCCGTAGGAAGTGGAAAGCCGTATTCGTCTTTTTTGAACCAAAAGAAAAACACTCGGAATTTCAAAACGATTATAATCGGATTGGGTGCAGAGCGAGAAATTATTTATGACAGAATCAACCGAAGAGTAGATATAATGATAGCAAACGGACTTCTGAAAGAAGTCGAAAACCTTTATCCTTACAAAGAATTAAATGCTTTGCAAACTGTAGGTTACAGAGAGTTATTCGATTATTTTGACGGAAAAACCTCTCTTGATTTTGCCATTGAAGAAATCAAAACAAACACCCGAAGATTTGCCAAAAGACAGCTTACGTGGTTCAAACGAAATCCCGATGTTTTGTGGTTTGATTATAAGACACCGATTGAGGAGATAGTGGGTAGTTTTTAGTGTCAGTATTATCCACAACTGACAACCAATAACTTACTTCAAAAACAAATTATAAATCTCCTGAGTTTCTTTCAGCATTTTTTCGAAATCTATTTTCAAATCAATGAGTTTACCGGAATGAATATCAAAAACCCAACCGTGAACTTTCAATCCTCTTTCGTGATAGGCTTTCTGAACAACTGCGGTTTTAATCACGTTTAGACATTGTTCCTGAACATTAAACTCAACAAGTTTGTTATATCGTTCTTGTTCGTTTTCGATTTTGTTCAAATCTTCTTTGTGCATTCTGTACACATCGCGAATGTTCCGAAGCCAAGGATTCAAAATTCCCATATCCTTTGCCTCCATAGCGGCTTTTACTCCACCACAACCATAATGTCCGCAAACGATAATCTGTTCGACATTAAGAAGTCCGACAGCATAATTGATAACCGACATTACATTCATATCAATGCTCACAACCATATTGGCTATATTTCTGTGAACAAAAACCTCTCCAGGAGCCGCTCCCATCAATTCTTCAGCTGTAACACGAGAATCCGAACAGCCGATATAAAGAATTTTAGGGTCTTGTCCTTCGGCTAATTTTTTAAAATAATCGGATTGACGATTGAGCTTATCATCAATCCATTTTTCGTTGTTTTTGAAAATTTTATCAATATCCATTACTGATTTTTTGCTTCTTTGATTATCAACAACGGAACTTCGGGTTTTGAGGCTAATTTTTTAGAAAGACTTGACCCGAACAACCGTTCAAAAAAAGTTTGATTTCGTTTGACGATTGCTAAAATACTGATATTAAAATCTTTTACGAAATCAGAAATATGTTCTTCAACAGTTTGTTCGTCTAACGGGTTGATGATAAATTTCAGCTTATCCGAAGCAAAATCTCTTTTCCAATCTCTTACAGCCAATTCGATGGTTACGTCTTGTGTATCTTTTGCTACGTGAAAACAACGAACTTTTGCATCGAAATCTTCGGCTAATTTTAAAACTTCTGCCAAAGGTTGCTTATCGGAATCTTTAAAAATTGTTGTGAATCCGATTTTGGTAATTCCGTTGAATTTAGCCAAATGCGGAACAGCCAAAATAGGAATATCTACGGCTTTTATGGCATTTATCGTATTTGAACCAAAGAATTTCTGTTCGAATCCCGAAGCTCCGGTTGTTCCCATTACGACCAAATCGATATTTTCTTTTGAAATGGCTTCCAAGATATTCATAATCAAATCACCTTCCTGAAACAAAAACGAGAGTTTGACTTCTGATGCGTTTTCTTGTTCTGCAACATTCCGAAGAACGGAAGCTTGTTCTTTGAGTTTTTCGAAGCTCGTCAGTTCTACATTTTCGTACACTTGTTGAACAACTTCCGAACTTTCTACTCCAAGTCCGGACACTATAGGCATCGAATACGTATGCAAAACGTGTAAATCAGCTCCGAGGCTTTTAGCTAAATGCAAAGCATAAACAAAAGCATTGTCAGCTGTTTGAGAGAAATCCGTTGGAAATAAGATATTTTTCATAGCAGTGTTGTTAGATACCATAAAGGTACAAAAAAACCTATATTTAAAAATGATTTTTATCAGAATAATTTTAGTTTTAAAACACTCTCCGAAAATATCGTATTTTTGTAGAAACTATTTTTGCGATGCTAAACCAAGATACTATTGTAGCACTTGCTACTCCTTCGGGAGCAGGAGCTGTTGCTATTATACGAATTTCAGGAAATAAGGCTATTTCGATAGCTAACGAGGTTTTTCGCTCGGTCAGAAACAAAGATTTGACCAAACAAAAAACCCATACTATTCATTTGGGGCACATTGTTGACCCTTCGACAAGCTCAGGGCAAGCTAAAACATTAGACCAAGTGTTGGTTTCGGTTTTCAGAAATCCGAATTCTTATACGGGAGAAGATGTAGTGGAAATTTCGTGTCACGGTTCGGTTTTTATTCAACAACAAATCATTCAGTTATTGCTTCGTAAAGGTTGTCGAATAGCAACAGCAGGAGAGTTTACCTTACGTTCGTTTTTGAACGGAAAAATGGATTTATCCCAAGCAGAAGCGGTAGCTGACTTGATAAATTCTGATAACGAAGCTTCCCATCAAATTGCAATGCAACAAATGCGTGGTGGATTCTCAAATGAGATTTCAAAACTTCGTGAAGAACTCCTAAATTTCGCCTCACTTATTGAGTTAGAACTCGATTTTTCAGAAGAAGATGTTGAATTTGCCGACCGAACGCAATTCAAAGAATTGCTTAACCGAATCGAGTTTGTTTTAAAAAGACTGATTGATTCCTTTGCAGTTGGAAACGTAATCAAAAACGGAATTCCCGTAGCTATTGTCGGAGAGCCAAACGTAGGGAAATCAACTCTTTTGAATGCTCTTCTCAACGAAGAAAGGGCTATCGTATCTGATATTGCAGGAACAACAAGAGATACAATCGAAGACGAATTGGTAATTGACGGAATCGGTTTTCGTTTTATCGATACAGCAGGAATCCGTGATACCAAAGATGTGGTAGAAAGCATCGGAATTCAAAAGACTTTCGAGAAAATCGAGCAGGCACAGGTTGTCTTGTTTTTAGTCGAAAGTCAAAAGTCAAAAGTCGAAAGTCTGATACCTCAAATCGAAGAAATAAAAACGAAGTATCCTCAAAAACCACTTGTTGTAGTTATCAATAAAGTTGATTTGTTAGACGAAAACCAAATCTCAAATCTCAAATCTCAAATCTCAAATCTTTTGTTCATCTCCGCAAAGCAAAACATCGGAATCGAAGAACTCAAAAACACGCTTTTGTCTTTCGTAAATACGGGAGCTTTACGAAATAACGAAACCATAGTTACCAATACAAGGCATTACGATTCACTTCTGAAAGCATTGGAAGAAATCCAAAAAGTGCGTTTCGGACTGGAAAGCGGTTTGTCTTCTGATTTGATGGCTATTGATATTCGTTCTGCAATAGAGCATTTTAACACTATCACAGGTCAGCAAGCCATAGGAAACGAGGAGCTGCTCGGAAATATATTTAGTCAGTTTTGCATTGGTAAATAATTATATTTGTAATAAATAACACATACTAAATCCAAAATATTTTCATTTATCAAAGATGACCTTACAACAATACATTACTACTCTTGACCAACGATATAAATTAGGCAATGCAACCGAACATACCTTTAGAGGGGATTTGGCAAGGCTTATCGAAACGATTGTTCCTGATGTGATTGCTACCAACGAACCTAAAAGGCAATCGTGTGGAGCACCTGATTATATTCTTACCAAAAAAGATGTTCCCGTAGGTTTTATTGAAGCGAAAGATATTGGGGATAAAGACCTTGAGGGATTGAAAAAATCGGGAAACAAAGAGCAGTTTGACCGTTATAAATCTTCATTGGATAATTTGATTTTTACGGATTATTTAGATTTTCACTTATATAGAAATGGAGAATTTATTACCAAAATAGCTGTTGGGGAAGTCGTTAACGGAGAAATAAAACCTGTTTCGGAAAACTTTATTGTATTTGAAAACCTGATAAAAGATTTTACTCTACATATTGGACAAACCATAAAAAGCCCAAAAAAGTTGGCTGAAATGATGGCAGGGAAAGCCCGATTGCTTTCGGATGTTATAGAGAAAGCTTTGACGAGTGATGAGGATAATTACGAAAACAGTACACTTCGGGAACAAAAAGAAGCCTTTAAAAATCTGCTTATTCACGATATTACCCCCAAAGGATTTGCAGATGTATATGCACAAACCATTGCTTACGGAATGTTTGCAGCACGTTTGCACGACCCGACTTTACCTACTTTTAGCAGACAGGAAGCTGCGGAACTTATTCCGAAAACCAATCCGTTTTTGAGGAGGTTGTTCGGGTATATTGCAGGTCCTGATTTGGATAACCGTATCAAGTGGATTGTTGATGATTTGGTCAATATATTTTTGGCTTGTAATGTTGCCGAAATTCTCAAAGATTACGGAAAGACAACCAAAATGGAAGACCCGATTATCCATTTTTACGAAACTTTTTTGAGTGAATATGATCCCAAACTACGAAAAGCAAGAGGAGTTTGGTACACGCCACAACCTGTGGTAAATTTTATTGTTCGTGCAGTAGATGATATTCTGAAAACAGAATTTAACCTGCCACAAGGATTAGCAGATACAAGCAAAACCAAAATAAAAGTTCACGCACAGGAAACCGATAAACGATTTAAGGATAATATAAAAACCTTTGAGCAGGAAGTACACAAAGTGCAGATACTCGACCCTGCTACGGGAACAGGTACGTTTTTGGCAGAAGTAGTAAAGCATATTCATAAAAAGTTTATAGGACAACAAGGTATTTGGAGTAATTATGTAGAACAACATTTATTACCACGACTGAACGGATTTGAGCTATTGATGGCAAGTTATGCAATGGCACATCTGCAACTGGATTTATTATTGACTGATACAGGATTTAAACCTATTCAAGACCAACGATTACGGGTATATCTTACCAACAGCTTGGAAGAAAGCCACCCTGATACAGGAACATTATTTGCTAATTGGTTGAGCAGCGAAGCCAATGAAGCCAACCGTATAAAAAGAGATACACCTGTAATGTGTGTTATTGGAAATCCCCCTTATGCTGTTAGTAGTACGAATAAAGGAAATTGGATACAAACTTTGATTGATGATTATAAAAAGAATCTAAATGAACGAAAAATAAATCTTGACGATGATTATATAAAGTTTATTCGCTATGGACAATATTTTGTAGATAAAACCAAAACGGGAATTTTAGCATACATTTCAAATAACAGTTTTATTGACGGAATTACGCATCGACAAATGCGAAAAAGTCTTTTGGAAAGTTTTGATAAGATTTACATTTTGGATTTACACGGAAATGCAAAGAAAAAAGAAACTGCACTTGACGGAAGTGCTGACCAAAATGTGTTTGATATTATGCAAGGCGTTTCGATAAATATTTTTGTAAAAACAGAATTAAAGAAAAAAAATGAATTAGGAAAAGTATTCCATTCTGATTTATATGGAAAACGAGAATTAAAATATAAAGCCCTTTTTGAAAATTCTATTAAAACTCTTGATTGGCAAGAGCTACAATATCAAGAACCTAATTTCTTTTTTGTTCCAAAAGATTTTTCATCAGAAGAAAAATATAGAGAAGGATTTAAAGTTGATAAAATTTTTAATTTAAATTCAAATGGAATAGAAACAAAATGTGATGTTCTAGCTATTCAGTTCTCAAAACAAGTACTTCAAACTATAATTAATGATTTTAAAAACGAAAACATTGAAAGTTTAAAGAGTAAATATATAGAAAAACAAGATTCAAGTGGTTGGACTTTTACAAAAGCAAAAGAAAGTATTGTAAGAGATACTTTCAAACAAGTAAAAATTAATTACAGACCTTTTGATGTAAGAGAAACAATAATAACTAAAAATTCAGGAGGATTTATTGGACGTTCAAGGTTTGAGGTAATGCAACATTTTTTACAACCTAATATTGGTTTAGTAATACCAAGACAAACAACCCAAGATTACCGTCATAATTTTATTACTAACAAAATAATTGAAGGTAATTTTACAGCAAGTGCAAAATTATTTGGAACAGGTTCTGTTTTTCCTCTTTATTTATATCCTAAAAGTGATAATCAGTTACATATTGATAATTCGGATAAACGTATTCCAAACTTTAATATGGAAATAATCTCCGAAATAGAAAAAGGGTTGGATTTACAGTTTGTTCCCGAAAAAGAAAACGGCAATCTGTGTTTTTCCCAAAACAATAACGAACTGCAAAACGAGTACAAACAAAGTTTTGCCCCTATTGATGTTTTAGATTATATTTATGCTGTTTTACACAGTCCGTCTTACAGAGAGAAATATAAAGAATTCCTTAAAATAGATTTTCCGAGAGTGCCTTATCCGACCAATAAAGATACCTTTTGGAAATTAGTAGATTTAGGCAGTCAAATACGACAAATACACTTACTGGAAAGTCCTGTTACGGAGCAATACATTACCCAATATCCCGAAGACGGAGATAATGTAGTAGGTAAACCACGTTTCGTCATTGCGAACGAAGTGAAGCAATCTAATGAAAAGACTGCTTCGTTCCTCGCAGTGACAGGCAGAGTTTACATTAACGATACTCAATATTTTGATAACGTACCCGAAACGGCTTGGAATTTTTATATCGGAGGCTATCAACCTGCACAAAAATGGCTTAAAGACCGTAAAGACAGAACCCTCGATTTTGAGGATATTCTGCATTATCAGAAAATCATTGTGGCATTAAGCGAAACGGATAGATTGATGAAAGAGATTGATAAAATTGAGTTGGAATGATTAACGAACTAAATAAAGAAGCGTTTGAACTTATTAAATTGGTTGTTACTAAACCAAAAGAAGTTCCGTCTGAACGTGCCGAATTAGTTGGTTCTTCAAAAGAACGAGGTTTTACAGATTTGTCGGATAAAGTTGTTGGTGCTGCAACTGAAATAACAACAGACCATATTGGAAATACAATCGCAATGTTTTTAGTTGATGAAAACGGAAGTGTTGGTTTTGACGAAACGCAATTTGTAAAATTTAAAGACCTTGTAAAAAAAGCACATTCAACAGAACAATTAAATCCAAAAGTTTCACTTAATTTTATTGAAAGAAAATTTTTTGATTGGGTTGTTGATGTTTACAAAAAACAAAGAGCAGAAAGCAATTTGTTTGATTACTTGATAACACAAGCGGACACAGCCGTTAAAATTTATACCTTTTTCTTTCCTGTATTAAATCTTGAAATTGAACAAGCGTTCAAAGTTGGAAACGTTGAATTTACATTTTTCACAAAAGAATATCTTGACAATTTGTACACTTCTTTGAAAGGCAAAGACGAAACAATGACAGAAGAAACTTTTGCTCAAATATTCAGAAAAGATTTTCAAGGACAAGTTCTTGCAAAAGTTGATGTCAATGCGGAAAGAGATAAAGCGGAAGAATTAGCAAAGCAAGAGGCTGAAATTGCTGTTAGTGTCCTCAAGCTTTATAGTGAATCAGCCGTTATTCCTGAAAAGAAAACAATGTTTGATTTGAATTACAAGCTAGGTTATCAAGTTCAATCTAATTTTCTGACACAAAAGCCAAATGACAGTGAAAGTTTGTCAATAAACTTGAAGTTCAACAACTATCCGTCAAACTACTCACAAAAACTTTATAACTCTGCATACGAAAGCGGCTTGAAAGTTTTTTCGGATTATCTTCTACTTAGAAAAAATGACGAACTGCACGACATAATTATTCAATTAATTCATCTTTTTGGTTCGGCAATTTCTAATTGGGATTTGCATCTGCGTTGTGTAAATCTGATAACACTTTTAGAAAGTCTTTTTTTAAAAGAGGACGAAGATTACAAAATGGAGCAAAAAACAAAAGCCCGACTTTCAAAAGCATTAAGCAATCAACATCAAGAAAAGGAAAGAATTAAAACAGTTATTACGACAATTTATGAAGTAAGACACAAAATGATACACAAGGGAAAACGAATAGATTTTGATACCAAAATTTTATCCGAAGCCCAAATTATTATGGCAAATTTATTTCTTCATTTAATTGACCTAAACACAAGGCTTAATCTAACAGAAAAAAATAAACTTATAGAAATATTAGACCAAGAAAAAAGTTAAATTTATAATGGAATCCGAAATGAGCAACGAACTTATACTTACATATAACTCCCTCCCGCTGATGCGGGTATCTTGCCCGTGTCTAATAAATAAAACACCATACGAGTGTGATGCTCACACGAGCAGGAGGAAAAATGAGTTTGCCTTAGCACTGGAAAGTGCGTTGGAAAGATAGAAAATACTTTTGCGGAGAAAAACCGCTCTAATCACCGCAAATTATGCGGAGAATAATTATTGATAAATTAAAAATGTAGAACCTGATAGTTTCATTTTATACCTTTGATAGTATCAAATAATATTATGAGGTAATGAAGCCACCTTATCAAATAACCGATAAGATATTCTTCACTTTTATAACCCTTTCAGCTTCTCTAAAATATAATCGGGAGGAAGTATCGGACGACCTGTTTTCATATCCACAAATACGAGCATTGAGTAGCCTGTTGTTAATAACTCTCCGCTTTCGTTATAAATTTCGTAGTCAAATTCTATCTTTACGGAGGTCTGACTTTTGAATATGGTTTTTACGGTAAGCAAGTCATCATACCGAGCTGGTTTTTTGTAATTCATCGTAAGCGAAACCACAGGAAGCATAATTCCGTTTTCTTCCATTGATTTATACGAAACTCCCATATTCCGTAGCCATTCCACGCGTCCCATCTCAAAAAATACAGCATAATTCCCGTGATAAACGACTCCCATTTGGTCGGTTTCGGCATAGCGAACTCTTGTGGTAAATTGAAATTCTTTCATATTTTTTTACTATATTTGGTTTTCAAGAAAAACATTTTATCTATAACAAATATTTTTAAAAAATCAATAGGTATTTAATTTTTTTTTAAGGATTTTTATTTACATATTTGCTAACTCAAATCAAGGCAACTAATTTTCTGTTTAGTTCCTGAATTTGAACGAGTTTTAAAATCACCAAAGATAACTTAATTAAGAACATGAACAAAACTGCTCAATCGGTATGGGGAAATTGTCTGTCTTTTATAAAAGACAATATTCAGGAACAAGCATTCAAGACTTGGTTCGAGCCGATAAAAGCTATTGAACTTTCAGGAAATGTTCTTCATATTCAGGTTCCGAGCAAGTTTTTTTACGAATGGTTAGAGGAGCATTATGTTAAGTTACTTAAATTATCTCTGACCAAAGAGTTAGGGGAGGGGGCTAAACTACTTTACAAAATAAATATGGAAAATACGGTCGGCAAAAGACAGCCTTTTACGGAACAGCTACCGGGTTCTGACAAGGCTTCTATAAAACCGCAAGAAGTTGATTTTCCGATTCAAAATAAAGACCCTGAACTCAAAAATCCGTTTATAATTCCGGGCATCAGAAACATAAAAATCGAATCACAGCTCAATTCAAACTATAATTTTGATAGTTTTTTAGAGGGAGATTCAAATCGTTTGGCTCGTTCGGCAGGTATGGCTGTTGCAAACAAACCGGGAGGAACGTCATTCAATCCGTTGTTGATTTTCGGAGGTGTCGGGCTTGGAAAAACCCACTTGGCTCACGCAATCGGAGTGGAAATCAAAGAAAAACATCCTGAAAAAACCGTTCTATATATTTCCGCAGAAGTTTTTGTACAGCAATTTGTAGATTCAATTCGCAGAAATACAAGAAACGATTTTATACATTTTTATCAATTAGTTGATACACTAATTATTGATGATGTTCAGTTTTTTTCCGGAAAAGAAAAAACACAAGACGTATTTTTCCACATTTTCAACCACCTACACCAAAACGGAAAACAGGTAATCTTGACTTCCGACAAAGCGCCTGTTGATATGCAGGATATTGAGCAACGCTTATTGTCCCGTTTCAAATGGGGGCTTTCAGCCGAATTGCAACAACCTGACTACGAAACTCGTTTCTCCATTCTGAAAAACATTTTGTATCGAGACGGAGTAGAAATGTCTGACGAAATCGTAGAATACGTAGCTCAAAACATCAAATCGAATGTAAGAGAGCTTGAGGGTGCGATTATTTCGCTTATTGCCCAATCATCTTTCAACAAAAAAGAAGTTACCCTTGATTTAGCGAAAACTGTAGTTGAGAAATTCGTTAAAAACGTAAAAAGAGAAATCTCTATCGACTATATCCAAAAAGTTGTTTCGGATTATTTTCAGTTGGATGTTGAAACAATGCAGTCCAAAACCAGAAAACGTCATATTGTTCAGGCTCGTCAGTTAGCGATGTTTTTTGCGAAGAAATATACTAAATCTTCGTTGCAGAATATCGGTTCT
Source organism: uncultured Flavobacteriaceae bacterium (assembly GCA_934675205.1). Lineage (GTDB taxonomy): Bacteria > Bacteroidota > Bacteroidia > Flavobacteriales > Flavobacteriaceae > Flavobacterium. The sequence goes on from CAKUPQ010000003.1 coordinate 15,586, forward strand.
CAAATTGGGGATAGAGATCACGCAACGGTTCTTCACGCTTGTAAAACGGTTGATAATTTGGTTGAAACCGATAAGCAATTCAAAAAATTTGTTGAAGACCTCAACAAAAAACTTTCGATGTAATAATGAAAATCAAAATCTTAATGGTTTGCTTAGGGAATATTTGTAGAAGTCCTTTGGCAGAGGGGATTTTGCAATCTAAACTTTCTAAAAATAATTTTTTGGTAGATTCAGCAGGTACGGGAGGCTGGCATTCGGGAGAACATCCTGATAAGCGTTCGGTACAAATTGCTAAAAAATACGGAATTGATATTTCTGCTCAAAGAGCAAGACAATTTTCGGTAAAGGATTTTGACGATTTCGATTACATTTATGTAATGGATAACAGCAACTATAAAAATGTGATGGCTTTAGTGCCGAACCAAAAGGCAAAGAGCAAAGTCAAAATGATAATGAATGAACTTTTTGACAATGAAAACACAGATGTTCCTGATCCTTACTATGGAGGAGAAGACGGATTTGAAAATGTTTATCAAATGCTTGATGATGTCTGTATAGCCATTGCAGAGAAACTTTTGAAGACGGATTAATTTTATATTTCTGTAAACTGTTTACTGACCACTGACCACTGACTACTACTCTTTTTCTTTCCAAATATTTTTAAGCCTCACGTAGTCAATTTTGTTTTTTGGTTTCTGCTCGATGAGCAGTCTGTTTTCAAATCCTTCAAGCAAAATATCTTCAATCCAAAAATCTTCTTTTACGGTATAGGGCTGATAGGTAGTTTTCATATCAATATTATAAAGTTTGGCTGCTTTTTCGTACCAATAGGCACTCCAGCCGCTTTTTAAATTTTTAACCAAATCGTAAGTAGTTTGTCCTGTCTGCCTGTTGATGAGCTTTACCAGGATTTGTCCGTCTTTTCGGGAAAGGTTTTTTAATCTTGCCTCGAACTCGTTTTCCATATACTCTTCGGTAATTTTCAGAAACTTTTTCTTCTCTTTTTTGGTTTTCAGTTTGGCTAAATTCTGATTGAGAATTTCCAGCCTTTCTGAGGCAATCTTTGCATACGGATAGGTTCTGTAAACCCGTCTTTTTAAAATTAAAAACTGCTTTCTTGCTTCGATTTCTTCCGGAGTAAGGATTTCATTGGTGATATAAATTTCTTCCATTAAAATTTCTTTCCAAATAGCCTCATCATCAAGCGAATCGTTCTCAATAACAGGTTGTGCTTTCATCTCAAAAGCAAATAACAAAAACAAAATAATAAACCAAATCTGTTTCATACCGATATGAATATTTCCCAAAATTACTATAACTTCTAAAAACAAATTATATTTTAGGAAAAATTTAAAAACTTTGTATTTGATTATTTCTTAAAACACGTAGAGACGGATAATTACCCGTCTCTACAACAATAAATAAAATATTTAGTTTGCCTCTTTAATCAAATATAGATAAACAGCAAAGTGGTCGCTAAATCCTACTTCCCCGTTTGAATTTCGTAAAGGATAACCTTTGTATTGTCCTTCTTTTTGTACAAGATATGGTTTGTTGAAAATTCCTGCTTTCCAATACTTATAAGTAGAATAATCTTTGTCGTTGGTATCAAGAAAAGTTCCTGTAATGATGATTTGGTCAAACAAATCCCAAGCATCACGATAAGCCAAAGTTCCCAATCCTTTTTTTGACAATTCTTCAAACGGATTGAATACTCCGTTCATCTTTGTGTTTTCCTTTTTGCGTTCTGCACCCAAAGATTGTTTTATACTTTTATTATAAGGACCGTCATTCATATCTCCCATTGTCATTACTTTTGCTTTCGGGTTGATTTGTAAAAGCGAGTCGATGATTTTCTTGTTCAAAGCACCTGCCTGTTCACGATAAGGCGAACTTCTTTTTTCTCCTCCCGAACGCGAAGGCCAGTGATTGACGATAAAGTGCATTTCTTCTCCATCAAGATAACCACTTACCAAAAGCTGGTCACGGGTATAAACCCGTTTTCCGCTTCCATCTGTATTATAGATAATAAGAGGAATAGCACTAGAGCTTGTTATGACAAAATCTTTTTTTCTGTATAAAAGAGCTACATCAATACCTCTGCGGTCAGGAGAATCGTAATGCATAATTCCGTAATCGTATCGGGCAAGTTTAGGGTGTTTTACCAAATCTTCCAGAACACCTCTGTTCTCTATCTCTGCTACTCCAAGAATAGCAGGAGGTTCTTTTTGTTGATCGTTTATACCAATCTCCGAAATTACTCTACTTAGATTATCTATTTTTTGTCTGTATTTTTTATACGTCCAGCCACCTCCTTGAGGAGTGTATTCTGCATCGTTTATTTCAGTATTTCGGATTGTATCAAAAAGATTTTCTACATTATAGAAAGCAATGGTATGTACTTTATACTTCTTTTGAGCTTCTGTTGAAAAGATTATTAAAAGTGTAAACAAGAACGTAATAAGGGTTTTAATTTTCATAAAATTATTGTGCTTTAGGGGGGGTGATAATTAATATTAAGTTAATGTAAATTCATAAACAAAGTTCGGGCCAAAGGTAAATAATATTATTAAATGATGTACATTTGCCCCGATTAAGAAATTGTTTCTTATCAACAAAATAATCTATAATTTTTAATTTTTTTATGAGAAAACTCGTACTAAGCATCTTGTTTATGATGCAAGCTGTTTTGGCTTTTGCTCAACAAAGTGGCACTGTTACAGGTAAAGTTGTTGATTCTAAAAGTCAAAGACCACTCCACAACGTGGTAGTATCTGTTCAAAACACCAACATCACAAAATTAACTAACATTGATGGTGTATTTTTATTAGAGAATGTTCCGGCAGGAAATCATCTAATTCAGATAAGAAGTAATGGTTATGCTTTACAATTACTTCCTATTGAGCTTGAAGAAGGACAAATTCTTGATTTTTCTGTTATTTTTTTAGAAGAAGATATTACAGAGGAATTACAATTGAGCTTAATCACTCTGACAGAAAACGATTTAGGTGATGATAATTCGGGTTCAGAAACTACTTCGGGACTTTTACAGGCATCAAGAGATGTTTTTGAGCAGGTGGCTGCTTTTAATTGGGGACAGGCTCGTTTCAGAATCAGAGGTTTGGATAACGAATACGGAAACGTTATGATAAACGGTATTACGATGAACAAACTGTATGACGGAAGACCTCAATGGAGTAATTGGGGAGGATTAAACGATGCAACCCGTAATCAGGAGTTTACGACAGGAACAAAACCTGTAAACCAGGCTTTCGGGGGAATTTTAGGAACGCAGTACATCAATACAAGAGCTTCTTTCCATAGAGTAGGAACAAGAGTTACTTTTTCAGGTACAAATACCAATTACAACTGGAGAGCAATGGCAACCCACGCTTCCGGAATGGACAGAAATGGTTGGGCTTATACGATTTCAGGTTCGTACAGAATGGCTGACGAAGGACATTTTGAAGGAACTGATTATGATGCAAAATCACTTTTTGCTTCGGTTGAAAAAAGATTTAACGACAAACACAGCTTGAACCTTACTTCAATTTATGCTCAAAACAGCAGAGGGAAAAACTCTCCGAATACACAAGAAGTAAATGATTTAATGGGAGTTAGATACAACTCTTATTGGGGTTGGCACGACGGAAAAAAACGCAATTCTCGTGATAAAGACGTAGAAGAACCTATTCTTATTTTGAGCCATTACTGGAGAATGAACGACAACACAAGATTAAACACAAATGTTGCTTACCAGACAGGACATATTGCCAATTCAAGATTTGATTATCTTGCAGCTAACAATCCTGACCCTACTTACTACAAAAATTTACCAAGCTACTATATTAATAATGAAATGCCTGAATTGGCAGGTATAGCTGAAACTTTTTTCAGAAATAACAGTCAAATCAACTGGGCTGATATTTATAGTGCTAATCAAAGTACAGGAGACGGAAGCAGTGCTTATGTGCTGTATGAAGACAGAGTAAGCGACAACCAAATATCGGCTAATGTGGTTTTGCATTCAACTTTGTCGGATAACATTACATTTAACGGAGGTGTTATTTACAGAAACTTGCGTTCTCACAATTATCAATATTTAACGGATTTGTTAGGAGGTAGTTATTTTAGAGATGTTGACCAGTTTTATGTAGGGGATGCTTCTCAATCAGATTTGAATAACCCGAATCGAACTGTAGGAGAAAGGGAAGAATACGGATATAATTATAAATTATATGCGAATGTTTATGATGCTTTTACGCAATTCAAATTCAATTACAGAAAATTTGATTTCTATTTGGCACAAACATTCTCCCGTACAGAATACGAAAGAGAAGGAATGTACAGAAACGGAATTTATGCTGACAATTCTTATGGAAAAAGCGGGTCTAAAGTATTTGAAAACTTTGGTTTCAAAGGAGGTTTAACTTATAAACTTACAGGGAATCATTTATTTGACTTTAACGGAGCTTACTTGACCAAAGCACCTACTTTGAGAAACACTTTTGCTAATGCACGTTTGAACAACGGATTTACTCCTGATTTGGAAAATGAAATAATCATAAATGCTGATGCGAGTTATATCATCAGAACTCCTAAATTCAAAGGTAGAGTTACAGGATTTATGTCTAAAATTAAAGATGCTACCAAAATTTCGTTCTATTATGCAGAAAGTATCGGAGACGGAACAGGAGATGAAGATGCTTTTGTAAGTGAAATCTTAACAGGTATTGATAAACAAAATATTGGTGTAGAATTAGGTCTTGAGTGCCAAATAACACAAACCATTAAACTTACCGGAGCTGCTTCTTACGGACAGTATATCGTTTCGAACAATCCTAATTTAAAAATTAATGATGACGAAATTGCTGCAAACGGAGGAAACCCATTGATGAATTTAGGAAAAGCCTATCTTAAAAATTACAGACTTTCGGGAATGCCTCAACAAGCTTATTCATTCGGAATCGAATATCGTGACCCAAAATTCTGGCACATCGGAGCAAACGTAAACTATCTTGATGATAACTATCTTGATGTGTCAAGCATATTGAGAACAGATAAATTTACGACAGATGCTTCAACAGGTATGGCTTATTCGGGAGCAACCGAAGAAAATGTAAGAGGATTCTTAAAACAAGAAAAATTTGACAGTTTCTTTTTGGTTAATTTAACAGGAGGAAAATCTTGGAGAATAAGTAGCAAAAATAGAAATACTATCGGATTCTTTGCTTCAATCAACAACTTGCTTGACGTAGAATACAAAACAGGAGGTTTTGAGCAATCCAGAAAAGCAGCGTATCCTGATATGGTTGCTGATACTCAAAACGGAGCTCGTTCTTTTGGACCTAAATATTTCTACGGATACGGAAGAACATATTTTGTTAATGTATATATTAACTTCTAAAAAAGAAAAATTATGAAAAAGCTTATAAAATCAATACTAATATTATCTGTTGCTCTGACTTTTTCAAGTTGTGTTAGCGAAGATGATACAGCAATTCCGGCATTAACAATTCCTGTTTTTGAAGACGGATTTGAAAATAATACTTGGGAAAACTGGACTAAATATAATGTAACGGGAGCTCAGGTTTGGGTATTGGATACGCAATTCGGAAATCCGGGTAATTGTGCCAGAATGAGTGGGTATTCCGGCACTAACAACGAAAATGAAGATTGGTTGATTTCTCCTGAAGTTGACTTAACTGATGCGGCTTCGGTATTGTTTTCTTTTCAGTCAGCCTCTTCACTTCAAAACGGAAATCCTTTAGAAGTAAAAATTTCTACTGATTATTCCGGAGGTAATCCTAACGATGCTACTTGGACAAATATACCGGCTACTTTGGACTTAACTTCAATAAATTATGTTTGGACAAATTCCGGAATCATTGATATTTCGTCATTTGCAGGAGAAAAAGTATTTGTAGCATTCAAATATACTTCAACAAGTTCAGCATCAAAAACTTGGGAGGTTGATAATATTAAAATTCATAAAAATAACTAACAATGAAAAGTATAAAACTAATTTTAGCAATTGCTGTTTTAGCTTTGTTTACAGGTTGTGCTAATGATGACCATTATGGCACTCCCGATTTAAGCGTTAATTGTGAGGAGCTGACTGTAACTAAAGAGGTTTCTGATATTGTTGCAACAAGTACAATGCAGCAGTACATAGGTAATGATGTAATTGAGGCTTATGTAACCTCAAGCGATATGGGAGGAAACTTCTACAAATCCATTTCATTCGTTTCTTTGGATAACAGCAAAGGATTCAGTATGCCTATTGATGATTATAATTTATATACTAAATTCCCTCCGGGACAAAAAGTATATATTAAATTAGACAGCTTATTATATGTTCAAAGAAGAAGTAGTCAGACAAGAGGTCTTCAGATTGGAACTGCTTATCAGGGAAATGTAGGAAGAATTGCCTCTGTATTGTATCGTGATATTATCATTCCTGCTTGTGAGGGAAGTGTAAATGAAGACGAAATCGTAAATAATATTACTATAGAACAAGCTAAAAATGAGGATTACCTGAATATGTTGATCGAATTTGATGCTGTTCAGTTTACAGATGCTTCAGTGGGAGCAAAATATTTTGATGAAAGTTTACCGACCATAGGAGGCTCAACTAATCACAAAATTGAGGATAATGAAGGAAATGATATTATTGTAAGAATCAGTCAATATTCAAATTTTGCCTCTAATCCTGTCGCAGAAGGAAGTGGAAAAATCAGAGGAGTTTTGACTAGATACGGAAGTGATTACCAATTTATGGTTCGTAATGAAAGAGATATTCAGTTAGCAAATCCAAGATTTCCTGTTTTATTTTCAGAGTCTTTTACGGATGGTTTTGACCATTGGTTTAGAAAAAGCGTAACAGGAGCTCAAGTTTGGACACTTAATACAACAAACGGAAATCCGGGTAATTGTGCTGATATGAACGGTTTTTCAGGTGGAGCTGTTGCTAATGAAGATTGGTTAATTTCTCCTGCTATTGATTTAAGTGATGTTCCGACTGCAATATTGTCTTTCCAAACCGCTAAAAACTTTACAGGAAATGCACTTCAGGTATATGTTTCTACTGATTATGTTGATGATGCGATGCCTTCAACAGCTACTTGGACACTATTATCTGCAACTATGGCAACTGCATCAAATTTTGCTTGGACAAATTCCGGAAACGTTTCTTTAAACAGCTATGTAGGAAATAATAATGTGAGAATAGCATTCAAATATACTTCTACAAGCTCTGGTGCTGCACAATGGAGAGTTGATAATATTAAAGTAAAATAAAGATATTTTCATTTTTTTACAGACCTGACGAGTTTTTAAAACCTGTCAGGTCTTTTTTTATAATTACTTTTGTAAAATGAAACAGTACGATATTCTTATTGTCGGAGGGGGTGCAGCAGGATTTTTCTCAGCCATAAACATAGCCGAAAAAAATCCGAAACTCAAAATTGCCATTTTAGAAAGAGGAAAAGAAACTCTTACCAAAGTCCGTATTTCGGGAGGAGGAAGGTGTAATGTTACGCATAATTGTTTTGAGGTTTCCGAATTGGTAAAATTCTATCCCAGAGGAGAAAAGGAGTTGCGGAGTCCGTTTTCTGTTTTTTCTCCGAAAGATACTGTCGCTTGGTTTGAAAAGCACAACGTAAAGCTCAAAACCGAAGACGACAACCGAATGTTTCCGATAACGGATTCTTCCCAAACCATTATAGATTGCTTTTTAGAAAATGCCAAAAAACTAAAAATTGAGGTGCTGATTTCCCAAAGTGTGCAATCGGTTTTTAAATCGGATAACGGTTGGAAAGTCGAAACTCAAAATGAGAAATATTCTTGTGAAAATTTAATTTTCACCACAGGGAGCAACCCTAAAATATGGGAATTATTAGAGGGTTTAGGACATAAAATAATCAGTCCTGTTCCGTCTTTGTTTACCTTTAATATCAAAGATATTCGCATCAAAGATTTAATGGGATTATCCACTCAAGCTTCTGTGAAAATCAACCAGTACAAATTGCAAGAATCGGGAGCTTTGCTCATCACGCATTGGGGTTTGAGTGGTCCTGCCATTCTGAAACTTTCAGCTTGGGGAGCAAGGGAACTATTTGATAGAAGTTATCAATTTTCAATTTCGGTAAATTGGTTGGATTATTTCTCTTTCGAGGAATGTTCCGAAGAACTGAAAAAAATAAAAACTGAAGATTCTAAAAAACGTATCAAAAACCGAAAAGCCTTTGATATTCCAACCCGATTATGGGAAAATTTAGTGGTTGCTTCCGAAATTTCCGATGATTTGAAATGGGCTGATTTGAGCAAAAAACAACTCAACAATTTAGCCAACCAAATTACAAATTGCCAATTTCAAGTAAACGGAAAAAGCACGTTTAAAGATGAATTTGTAACAGCAGGAGGAATTGACCTGAAAGAAATCAACTTCAAAACGATGGAAAGCAAAATCCACAAAAACCTTTATTTTGCAGGAGAAATTCTTAATATTGATGCAATCACAGGAGGATTTAATTTTCAAAATGCCTGGAGTGGAGGATTTGTGATTAGTGAACAGTTTTAGTATTCAGTAATATTTTTTCACTATCTCAACTGAAAACTGCGACTGGAAACTAAAACCCCTCCTTTACTTCAAAAGTAACTTTTTCTTGTGTTGTCGGGTGGATAAATTCTAGATGTGATGCGTGTAAATACAATCGGTCGGACGAGTTTCCGTACAAATCATCTCCGACAATCGGAGCGTTGAGCCCTAATTTGTGAGCAGAGTGTACTCGCAGTTGATGTGTTCTTCCGGTTATCGGATAAAAATGAACTTTTGTAGTGTTGTTTATTCTCTCAATAACCTCAAATTTCGTAATCGCCTTTTTGCCAAATTCGAAACACACAAGCTGTCTTGGTCTGTCGTATAAATCTCCACGAAGCGGAAGATGTATTTCTCCCTCATTCTTATCAATCACTTTCGAAAGCAAAGCGGTATATCGTTTTTGAACGGTTCGTTTCAGGAATTGTTTTTGAATGTGTTTGTGAGCTTCTTTGGTTTTAGCCACCACCAAAAGCCCTGAAGTTGCCATATCCAAACGATGAATCATCAGAGGTTCGGTTTGCAAAACGGATTTTAGCCTTGTATAAACCGAATCTTTAATATGTATGCCCGAAACCGAAAGCAAATCAAAAGGTTTATTCACAATCACAAAACTGTCGTCTTCATAAACGATTTCGAGTTTTTTGCCCTCTCCCAAGTTTTTTATAAACGGATTTTCGTCAGTTTGAATTCCCTCTAACATATAGTTGAGAATAGGCTCACATTTTCCGGTACAGGCAGGATAAAACTGTTTGTGTTTTCGGATTTCAGATTTAGGAGATGCTCCCCACCAAAATTCAGCCATAGCAAGGGGTTTGAGTTCGTTCTGAAAAGCGTAGTGCAACAGCTTTGGAGTAGCACATTCTCCTGCTCCTGCAGGTGGTTTTCCGAAAACGGTTTCACCAAAAATTGCCTTTAGGCTTTTTGTTTTTCCGTATTGGTTCAAAAAAGAATATTGTTCGAAAAGCTGTTGTTGTAAGAGTGATGACTTTTCTTTTCGTTCTGTTTTCAGTTGTTCAATCTGACGGTCAAAGTGTTCTATTTTGATTTTATAATCGTCTGAAGCCTGTTTTAGATTGTTTTCCAAAACCCGAAGTTCGTGTTTGTCTCTCAAACTTTGTTTAATCAAATCTTCTTCAAAAACAGCATAATCTTTTTCTGACAGTATTTGCTGTTGTTGTTCCCGTAATTTTTTTCGTTCAGCCTTATTCTGTTTGAGTTGTGTTTTGAAATTGGTTAATTTCTGATTAGTCCAAGCGGTATGTTTTTCAAAATCGGATTTCAGAAAGATATAATTTTCGTCTGACTCGATTTGCTCGATTTGTCTGTTTATACGGTTCAGAATTTCTTCTTCTTGTAAGAAAAAACTGTTTTCGGTAAGCATATCAAAAACGGGAGGAACAAATTTCTGATGGATATTAGTTCCTGCCAATTTTCCGGAAAAAGCGGATAAATAGCCTAACTTTTGTTGTTTATCTTCAACCACCAAAACCCCAAACATTTTTCCGATGACAAGTCCGTTTTGGTTAGGGTTTAAACCAAAATTATGTTCTAAATCAGCTTGGTTTTCCAAATAATTTTGGAGTTCTCCAACAGCAATTTTAGCAAGTGGGTGAGGGGTATAAAAAAAGGGAAAAGTAAACTTTTCGGGAGGTTCAAGGTCTTTGATGCTATCTTCCGAAAAATAAACTAATAAAGATTTTTGGGTTGTAATATCAAGAGTTGATAATTCCAATTTTCATTTGTTTCTATGAAGTTGCAAAACTAATGAATAAAAATGAAAAAGGCTGTCTGAATTTCAGACAGCCTTTTTGTTAGATTAAAAAATTACTTTTATTTCTTCACTACTTTCAGCATTTTCGAAACGCCTTCGATAGTTACTTTTATCAGATAATTTCCTGTTGGTAATCCTGACATATCCAAACTGGTGTTGTCTGAATTTGCAGGTACATTTACCTCTTGTCCAAGCATATTGATTACTGTAACATTGCTGATTGGAGTGTTAGCACTCAAATACATCATATCAGTCACAGGATTCGGATAATATCTGAATCCGAAGTTGTTAAAGTCTGCAACACCTGATGTTTGCTCAACCGTAACAGCCAAATAATCACTTTGACAACCTCCGTTTGTGCTTACTACATAATAAATAGTAGCATCCACAAGCTCTGTACTTGGGTCAAGAACAATAGTAAGGTCTTCATCAGCATACCATACCAAGTTATCTCCTGTTACATCAAGGTCAGCCAACGTTTGTCCTACTGTAAATTGTTGTGTTGCAAGTCCTGTTGGAGTTGCCACCTCATCACAAGAAACTCTCAAAGTAAAGTCAAGAGCCTCTCCTTGAGCTACTAGTCCACAAGCAGGAGGGTTAGCTGTAGCTCCGGTTTGAGCACGAACTCTCATTCGGTAGTCTCCACCCGGTGTATCAGCAGGAATTGTAATTGTTCCTGATTTGTTACCGGTTCCACCTGCAAGGAAGAACACTTGTTCATCATCTCCAAATATAAAGTCGTTATTCCAGTCCACCCAGATTCTCAATCCACTTGCTCCTCCAACAAAGTTAGAAGTGAAGTTGAATGTTTCACCTGCATCTTCTGTGATAATCATAGCCATATTATCCACATAACCTGTTCCTAAAGCCGTATCAGGGTAAGAATAAGTTACATTCTCCACAGCATTGGTTGTATTAAACAAGGTAAAGTAGAATCCTTGAGTTGCATAAGGAATACAGTGCCCTGAATTGAATCGTACAGGTCCTGCCCATTCTCCGAACTCATCTTCGTCATCAGTACTACAATCTCTACGAACATAGAAATCGTAAGGAATAGTAGAATCTAATCCTGATAATGTGTAAGAGAATGCGTCAATATCTGAAATTTCAGTTCCTTCTGTTTCAACATTAAATCCAACATTACCCCATTTCACTTGGAATGTTCCGGCTTCTGCAGATGTCCATACTAAATCTACTGAATCTGCAGTAGGATTAGCATAACCTAAATCTGTAGCAGGATTAGGACAAGCAGGAATATCTTCAAATGTTGCATTAAGTACCCAAGTTCCGTCTTCCACAAAAACAAGGTTTTCACCACAACCTGAACCTCCTGTTGTTCTCCAGGCTTTCAGTTCAAATTCAATTGTTCCGGTAGCTCCGTTAGCAAAGGTTACAGCTCTGTTATAGTAGATCACACCAGGGAAATCTTCACCACCTGTCGGAAGTGCCACTGCTGCTTCTCCCATTCCAAGGGTAGAAGAGTAAAGCACTGAACGTTGGTGGCTTGTATAAGCAGGATTAGCAGATGTCATCACGTATTGTACCTGAAGACTTGCTAAAAACTGACCGTCTGGTACGTCTATGGCAAATGAAGTTGCACAAGCAATATCATCAACCTGTGGATCTGCATTAAGCAATGTAGGTATATTTCCTTCAAATACTCCCGGAGTAAAACTTATAGGCCCTCTCCACATACTATATCCGTCACCATCAATAGTACAATCTTGACGTACATAATAGTCATAAGTAACTCCTCCTGTAAGAGGGCTTAACGTATAAGGATTACCAACTCCCGGAATCATTGTTCCTGTTCCTGGAGTAAATCCTGCTGGGCCATACTCAATGTCAAATACTGTTCCTGTGCTTGACCAAGATAAAGATACTCCCGTAGCAGAAGTATTTACTGCTATCATATTTTGAGGGAACATACAATCAGGCTGTTCAATAACTATAAGCGTATAATCTTCTGTTTCTCCGTAATTTTGAATATTACAAGCATCAAAAACCGTAGTGCTTTCAACTGCTCTTACACGAAGTCTGTAACTACCTCCTGCTGAACCTAAAGGAATAGCAATCTCTCCTGAATAAGTACCTCCCGAAGCAATTGTTCCTGTACTTTCAGACATTAGTTCAGTTGATTCAAAAACACCGTTGTTGTTCCAATCTACCCAAACTTTTACAGCAGCAGCCCAACCGCCAATTCCTACTTCAAAAGGAACAGTTGTTCCATCAACCGCTGTTGCAGAGATAGATGAGAAATTGTTGTAACCATTTGCCCCACAAGATGTGTTGCCTGTATCGTTTGCAATGTTATCTAAAGCATCAAAGGTTTCAACATTAGTAATTTTAGCTCCACCTGCACATCCGTACAGATATTGAGGAACACAATATCCTGTTTTGAAGTTGAAAGGACCTGACCAAAGGCTGTATCCGTCTCCGTCTGCTGTACAATCCTGACGTACATAAAACTGATAAGGAACATCAATCGTTACATCTACTGATGTAGAATTCGTAGTCAATCCGTTGATTTGAGTACCACTTCCTAATGCGAATCCTTGAGGACCCCATTCTACATCAAACAAATCTCCTGTAGTACTCCAAGCAAGCGTTACTTCTGTTAAAGAGGTAGGAGTAGCCGAAAGACCATTTGGAGGCATACAATCCGGTACAGGCACTATGGTAAGTGTATAATCTTCTACCTCTCCGTAGCTTATCTGTCCACAAGGGTTTGCTATTGTATTATAATAATAACGTGAACGTACTCTGATACGGTAATCTCCATCAGCTAAACCGGTAGGAATATTGATAGTTCCCGTAAAAGTTGTAGCTGCTGCAAGATATACGTGTTCTGCTACCAGCTCGTCTGTATCAAACATCATATTGTTGTTAAAATCAACCCAAATTTCCAGATTGGTATAAGACGGAACGCTTACTGCATAATTAAAACTTCCTCCCTCAGATTGAGTAACTGAAAGGTTAGAGAAGTTGTTGTAATCGTTGTTAACACCGTTATTCAAATTCATTATATTGGTGTACCCGTAAGTAGTAGAAAAATCAGTAATACGGTAGGATGTAGAAACCCACTCTACAGAAGTTAAACAATAACCTGTATAGAACGGGAAAGGTCCTGACCAAAGGCTGTATCCGTCTCCGTCTGCTGTACAATCCTGACGTACATAATACTGATAGTGAGTTTCTGCTGTAAGACCTGTAAGCTCAAAAAGATTACTAACTCCCGTAGTAGTTGCATCAGTCGGGTTTCCTGTTGGGGTAAATCCTGAAACTCCATATTCTACATCAAATGTATCTCCTGCACTACTCCAAGACAAAGTTGCCGAGTTGAAAGTAACTCCTGCAACTCCCAATCCACTTGGAGGCATACAAGCAGGAACAGGCGTTACGGTAAGTGTATAATCTTCTGTTTCTCCGTAATTCATACTTCCACAAGGTTGTGCTGATGAATTCCAATAATAACGTGAACGTACCCTCATACGGTAATCTCCGTCAGCTATGGTAGCAGGAAGATCGATAGTTCCCGTAAAGGTAGTATTAGCAGTGCCATATACGTGTTCTGCTACCAGTTCGTCCGTATCAAATATCATATTGTTGTTAAAATCAATCCAGATTTCAACATTGGTATAAGACGGAACACTTACAGCATAGTCAAAGCTACCTCCTTCAGATTGAGTAACTGACAAAGCAGAATAGTCGTTGTAAGCATTGGCAACGCCGTTATTCAGATTCAAGATATTGGTATATCCACTCGTAGTAGAGAAATCAGTGATTCTGTTTCCTGTATAAAGAGAAGATGTCACACAATACCCTGTATAGAAAGGGAAAGGTCCCGCCCAAAGGCTATATCCGTCTCCGTCTGCTGTACAATCCTGACGTACATAATATTGATAGTTAGTTTCTGCTGTAAGACCTCCTAAAGTATAAGGAGAAGTTACTCCCGTAGTAGTAGCATCATTCGGACTTCCTGTCGGAGTAAATCCTGAAACTCCGTATTCGATATCAAACGAAGTTCCTGCACTGTTCCAAGATAAATCAGCTGAAGTAAATGTAACTCCATCAACTGCTAATCCGCTTGGAGGCATACAAGCAGGAGGGTCGATTACTGTAAAGGTATAATCTTCCGTTTCTCCATAATTATAAATAGTACAAGGGTCAAATCCTGTATTGCCTTCAACTACTCTTACTCTCATTCGGTAATCTCCGTTCGGAGTTCCTGCAGGAACAGTAAAGTCGCCTGTAAAAGTACCTCCGGTTGCAATTACTGCTGTACTTTCAGTCATCAACTCGTCAGTTTCAAAAACACCGTTGCTGTTCCAGTCAATCCAGATTCTTACTCCTGCACCATAGCTACCGATCGATACCGCAACAGAAACATCAGAATTTTCGGGAGCCGCAGCAGATATAGCAGTAAAGTTATTATAGCCATCTGCTCCACAAGAACCTGTACCTGTATTATTAGCAATATTTAATATTGCATCAGATGTTACGAAATTACTGATTTTAGCTCCGTTTGAACAACCATACAGATATTGAGGAATACAATATCCTGTTTGGAAAGGGAAAGGTCCTGCCCAAAGGCTGTATCCGTCTCCGTCTGCTGTACAATCCTGACGTACATAATATTGATAAGGTGTATCAATCGTTACGTTTACTGATGTAGTAGTTGTAGTTAATCCGTTGATTTGAGTACCACTTCCTAATGTAAATCCTGCAGCTCCCCATTCTACATCAAACGTGCTGCCTGCACTTGTCCAGCCAAGCGTTACTTCTGATAAAGATACAGGAGTAGCTGTCAAAGCACTTGGTGGCATACAATCAGGCATAGGAACGATAGAAACCGTGTAATCTTCAGTTTCTCCGTAATTCATACTTCCACAAGGTTGTGCTGATGAATTCCAATAATAACGTGAACGTACTCTCATACGATAATCTCCTTCAGCTATGGTAGCAGGAAGATCAATAGTTCCCGTAAAGGTAGTATTAGCAGTGCCATATACGTGTTCTGCTACCAACTCATCGGTATCAAACATCATATTGTTGTTGTAATCAATCCAGATTTCAACATTGGTATAACCCGGAACGCTTACTGCATAATCAAAGCTGCCTCCTTCTGATTGACTAACCGAAAAAGCAGAATAATTGTTATAAGAATTGGCAATACCATTGTTTAGGTTTGAGATATTGGTATATCCACTCGTAGTAGAGAAATCAGTGATTCTGTATCCTGTATAAAGAGAAGATGCCTCACAATAACCTGTAAAGAAAGAGAAAGGTCCTGCCCAAGTACTGTATCCGTCTCCGTCTGCTGTACAGTTCTGACGTACATAATATTGGTAAGATGTTTCTGCTGTAAGTCCTGTAAGAGTATAAGGGTTACCAACTGCTGTGGTAGTTGCATCATTCGGGTTTCCTGTCGGAGTAAATCCTGAAACTCCATACTCAATGTCAAAAGCAGTCCCCGGACTTAACCAAGATAAATCAGCTGATGTATAAGTAGTTCCATTTACATTCAAACTAATTGGTGTAGGACAGTCAGGAAGTAATTCAAAAGTAGGTGTAATTATCCATGTATTGTTATTCACATAGTTGTAGGTGGTACCACAACCGCTACCTCCATAAGTTCTCCATGCTTTTAATACAAAATCCACACTTCCTGTTGCTCCGTTGGCAAAAGAAGTATTTCGGTCATAGCTGAATGTTCCGGCAGTAGCTCCTGTTCCGGTAGCAATAGTTGTTTCTCCCATATTGATAGTAGGAGACCACAATGCTGAGCGTTGTTCTGACATCCAGGCACCTCCCCAAGCAGTCATATCATACTGAACATTGATGTTTGAAATCTGATAACCTGCCGGAACATCTATAGTCAAGATAGCTTCAGGAGTACAAGCAGCACCAGCACTTGAAGTTGGTGCTCCATATAGTGTAGGAATATCTCCACCCGAATAGTATCCTATTCCAAACGAAAACGGACCTGCCCAAGCACTCATATCTCCGTCTATACATTCTTGAGATACATAAAACTCATAAACTCCTGTATCTAAAGTAGATGTTGAGATAACTGTAGAGTTAGTCGTTAATCCGGTTATTTGAGTACCTGTACCCAATACAAAACCAGACATACCCCATTCCACATCATAATCACCTCCACTTCCTGTCCAGCCAAGCGTAACGTCATCTGAAGATTGAGTAACCGTCAAGTTAGTCGGAGGCATACAACCTGTACATTCTCCGACAACCTCATAAACAAGGTTGTACTCATTGTTCGCAGGGTCGGTATAGATTGTATTCCAAGTACCGCTATTTTGTCTGTAAACATCATCTACACCTAAAGCTAGAGTGTTTGATCTTCTTTCCCAAGCGGTTGCACCGGTTGTTGTTACCTGTACCCAATATCTTGTATCTGCTATAGGAGCAAACGAAAGGTTTTCAGACGAAATGTCAAGTGTGTGCATATAATACGTTCCTGCTGAAAGAACAGGACTTGTTGATGTAACACCTGTTATTGTATTAAGAACAGTATCCGGAACTCCTGCATTATCTGACCAGAAAATAACGTCAAAAGTAGCCGTAGAAGAGGTGTTAACACTAACTTTTACGGTAGTAACATCGAATGTGTTTCCCGCATATACCATAAAGTCTCCTGCTAATTCCTGGCTGTTATCTCCTCCTATAAGATAACCTCCTCCCGTTCCTGTACTTGGTGAGATTTGAGAGCAGTCAAAAGGATCATCATCGTCTGCACTTGCCAATGCAACCTGATAGTTGTTGGCTGTTGCAATTTGTTCTGTCTGTGTTTCTGTTGAAACAAGTTCGTTGTTTGAGGCTTCTTTCAGGTTAGGCATCAGATAGGCAAATCCGATTTGACCTAACAGGAGCACTCCGCCAAACGCCAGCCATCCGAGCCAACGTTTTGCTTTTCCCGTTCGATTCCCGGAGGAATCACTAAATGTAAATTTGTTCATTTTGTTAAAAATTAAAATTTGGTTAAAAAAGAAGTGCAATATACTTAATTAATTTTATCAAACAAATTAATAAATAAAAATATTAGGGCAAATCCATATTTTTTAATATAGATGTGCCCTAATATTTTATTTTGTGTGATCTATTACTTTTGTGTTTTTTGTGTCAAAAAGTGATGCCACAAACTTGCCTATCGATAAGTTCGATATAACACTCGTTTAAACTTTTATCTATATAGCATTGTTCTAAAATAATAAATAGCTCTGTGAAACTCTGTGTAACAACTAACTATATCGCAGAGATTTGCAAAGTACACGCAAATATTCACAGAGAAAATATCGTAATATATTTATTACACACTATTTTAGAACAATGTTATCTTAAATGTGCCATAGGAACGAACTGTTTATATACAAAACTTAATATTGTCCTGTCCCGAGCAAAACCAACGTACAGGCCTCTTCGTATTCGATTCCGTTTTGAGTTAGGATTTCGTACAGTTCGGGGTTTTCTGTTCCGGGATTGAAGATAACTCTTTTGGGATTTAGGCTTATAATATAATTGTAGTATTCTACCTGATTTTTTGGGTTAAGATAAAGCGTAACCGTATCAATTCCGTCAAAATGTATTTTCTCTTTTTCGACAGGAACCCCCAAAACTTCGGTTTGCCTTCTTCCGACAGCCACAACAGGCTGATTGTGATGTTGTAATCTTTCAATAGCTTTGTACGAATATCTTTCGGGATTGCTTGATGCTCCTATTACGAGTGTTTTTTTAGCTTTCATAGTATGAAAAATTTACACAAATATAATGATTTTCAGACAGAATTTAATATATCTTTGCACAAAAATCATAATAAGTGGACAACGTATTTATTTACATCTTTTTTGCATTGTTTTCGGTTTTGAACCCATTGGGAGCAATTCCGATTTTTATTGCTCTGACAGACGGAGATTCCAAACAATCTCGTTCGAGAACTTCACTTTGGACAGCTATTAACGTAGTTATCATTCTGACGATTTCGTTTTTTATCGGAGAATATGCTCTTAATTTTTTCGGAATCAGTATTGATTCGTTGAGAATTGCAGGAGGAATCGTGATTATGAGTTCAGGTTTTGCTTTACTTTCGGGAGGATTCAGCAAAAACAGGGGAATCAAAAAAGAAGTGCAGAACGATGCTCAAAACCGAAGTGATATTGCTCTTTCTCCACTTGCCATTCCGATGTTGGCAGGGCCCGGGTCGATTTCGCTTATGATTGCTTCGTATCAGGATTATCCTGGCAGTGTGGACAGAATTTTGATTTGTTTAGCAGTACTGGCTATCGGAGTTGTAATATTTCTGATTTTGAGAAGTGCTCAATATTTGGCAAAAGTTCTCGGAGCGTCCGGAATTGTTGCCATTTCGAGAATTATGGGTTTCATCGTGCTTGCCATCGGGATTCAATATATCATCAACTCGGTAGTGAATATCATTAAGGGGATTAGTTTTTAAAAATTTAATCGAAAAAATCAACAGGATTTAAAAAATCAAAAAAAACGTAGCTAAAAAAACACTTTGTATTTTTTAGCTTTTTTCGATTTCTAAATAATACCTCCCGACCTCGTTTATATACTCCGTTATATCTGTAAACTCAAAACCTAAAGCATTTTTGATTTTTTGGTTGGAAAAAACAGTTTGCGAATGAGCCGAATAGTGCATTGATTTCGTGAATTTTCTTTCTCTAAAAAACAAAGTTGAGAAAACCCCGTCAATTGCAGAAGCAAAATTTGTTATATACGGTTTTGCGTGGTATTTCGGACGTTTTGTCTCAATAGCATCAGCAATTTTATTCAGAAAATCCTGAATTGTCATATTCTCTGCAACCAAAATAAATCGTTCGGATTTGATTTCGCTTTTCATTAGTTCGTACATAATTTGAACCACATCAGACACAGCTACAAATCCTGTTTTTCCTTGGGTATAAAAAGGTAGACCGTTTTTAACTTTCTTGAAAAACACAGTACTTCCATAATCCCAAAATTCAACTCCTAAAATAATCCCCGGATTGACTACCACAACGTCTAAATTTTCTTGCGAACCTCTGAAAACCTCCATTTCTCCTCCGTATTTTGAAATCGCATAATCAGAATTATTGAAATTCGGATTCCATTCTGTTTCTTCTGTGATCATGTTATTTGGATTTTCGGGAGTTCCGAGAGCCGCAATCGAGCTTACGTAACACAACTTTTTTACTCCAAAATCTATTGAGAGATTGACTATATTGGCTGTTCCTTCAATGTTGATTTTATACATTTTTTCATCAGCAGAAGAAAGTGAAACATAAGCCGCACAATGATACACGTATCCGATATTGTCAAAGGCTTTTTCCAAAGCGGGAACATCGTTTATATCCGCTTGAATCCATTCGATTTGTGGGAATAAATCTTCTTTTTTATACAACTCAAAAAGAGTTTTTGTCTTGTTTTTGCTTTTTTCGTTTCTGTAAATAGCCCGAACTTTTTCGCCTTTTTCGAGTAGTAAAAGCAAAAGATTAGCTCCGACAAGCCCCGTTCCTCCTGTGATTAGAATCATATTTGATTTAAGATTGATGGTTTAAGAACTTTACAAAACTACAATTTTAAATCTATTTTTGCTTTTTTTAGATTTTTTAGCTATTATAAAATCTGCAATCAAAAATCGTTAATCATCAATCTTAAATCTATATTTTTGCAAAATGGAATTTTCTTCAAAAATAGTAGAAAAAGCAGTTCAGGAAATGTCGCAACTTCCCGGAATTGGGAAAAGAACTGCTTTGCGATTGGTTTTACATTTGCTCAAGCAACCCAAAGAGCAAACCGAAATATTGGCTCAATCGCTTATTGATGTTACACAAAATATAATTTTCTGTAAAAAATGCCATAATATTTCGGATTCGGATATTTGTGAAGTTTGTGCCAATCCGAACAGAAATCAGAGTATAATTTGTGTGGTTGAAGATGTTCGGGACGTAATGGCTGTCGAAAACACAGGGCAATTCAGAGGGGTATATCACGTTTTGGGAGGAAAAATTTCTCCGATTGACGGAATAGGTCCTTCCAACCTTACGATTGCTTCATTGGTCGAAAAAGTAAAGGCAGGAACAGTTTCTGAAGTTATTTTTGCGTTAAGTCCTACGATGGAAGGAGACACAACTAATTTTTATATTTACAGACAAATCAAAGATTGTGATGTGATTTTCTCAACTATAGCAAGAGGAATCTCCATTGGAGATGAACTTGAATATGCCGATGAGGTTACGTTAGGAAGAAGTATTCAAAAAAGAATTCCGTTTGAAATTTCATTGCAACAAGGTTAAAAACTGTATATTTGTAGCTTGTTTAAAATTTGAAAATATGAGAATACTATTTTTTAATTCGTAGTATTCGTATATATTCATAAAATTCGTAGTATGCAGAAGATACTGATTACGGGAGGAGCAGGATTCATAGGCTCAAATCTATGTGAATATTTTTTATCGAAAGGATATAAAGTTACCTGTTTGGACAATTTTGCAACAGGACACAGATATAATATTGAGCAACTGTTTTCTAATCCTGATTTTGAACTGATTGAGGGAGATATTCGCAACTTGGAAGATTGCAAAAAAGCTGTACAAGGAGCAACGTATGTATTGCATCAGGCAGCTTTAGGTTCGGTTCCTCGCTCGATAAACGACCCGATTACGAGCAATGACGTAAATGTTTCGGGATTTCTGAATATGCTGGTTGCCTCAAGAGATGAGGGAATAAAACGCTTTGTTTATGCAGCAAGTTCTTCGACTTATGGAGATTCGGAAAGTCTTCCGAAAGTAGAAGATAAAATCGGAAAACCACTTTCTCCGTATGCCATTACCAAATATGTAAACGAATTATATGCAGATATTTTCGCAAAAACCTACGGTTTGCAGACTATCGGACTTCGTTATTTTAATGTTTTCGGACGTAAGCAAGACCCAAACGGAGCTTATGCAGCTGTGATTCCGCTTTTTGTTAAGAAGTTCATCAGTCACGAAAGCCCTGTTATCAATGGGGACGGAAACTACTCGAGAGATTTTACGTATATTGACAATGTCATTCAGATGAATGAATTAGCAATGACAACAGAAAATACGGAGGCTGTAAATACGGTTTATAACACCGCTTTCGGAGACAGAACAACTCTGAACGATTTGGTTGGTTATCTGAAAGAATTTCTATCGGAATACGATTCTGAAATTGCAAATGTAGAGGTCATTCACGGACCAAACAGGGTAGGGGATATTCCACATTCGTTGGCAAGTATTGACAAAGCAAAGAATTTATTGAATTATAACCCTGAATATTCTATGAAAAACGGCTTGAAAGAAGCTGTAAAATGGTATTGGGAAAACTTAAAATAAGAGAAATGAAAATAAAAAATATATGTTGTATCGGAGCAGGATATGTAGGAGGTCCGACAATGAGTGTTTTGGCTTACAAATGCCCTGACATAAAAGTTACGGTTGTTGATTTGAATGAAAAGAGAATCAATGATTGGAACGATGCTGATGTAACGAAAATTCCGATTTACGAACCAGGTTTGAGCGAAATCGTCAAAGAAGCCAGAGGACGAAATCTGTTCTTTTCGACTGATGTCGAAAGTGCTATTAAGGAAGCTGATATGATTTTTATTTCGGTTAATACTCCGACCAAAACCTATGGAGAGGGAAAAGGAATGGCTGCCGATTTGAAATATATAGAACTGGCTGCAAGGCAGATTGCAAAACTATCGACTTCGGATAAAATTATAGTAGAAAAATCCACTCTTCCTGTTCGTACTGCCAATGCGATTAAAGATATTTTGGACAATACCGGAAACGGAGTGAAATTTCAGATTTTGTCCAATCCCGAGTTTTTGGCAGAGGGAACGGCAGTACAGGATTTGCTGAATCCTGACCGGGTTTTGATTGGAGGAGAAACCTCTACTGAAGAGGGAAACAAAGCGATTCAGGCTTTGGTTGATATATATGGAAAATGGGTGAATAAAGAAAATATTTTAACCACGAACGTATGGTCTTCTGAACTCTCAAAACTGACAGCCAATGCATTTTTGGCTCAAAGGGTTTCGTCTATAAATGCCATTTCGGAGTTATGCGAAAAAACCGAAGCCGATGTAAATGAAGTAGCTCGTGCTATCGGAATGGATTCGAGAATCGGAAATAAATTTTTAAAGGCTTCTGTCGGATTCGGAGGTTCGTGCTTTCAGAAAGACATTCTGAATTTGGTTTATATTTCCAAGTCCTACGGATTGGACGAAGTAGCTGAATATTGGGAGCAAGTTATCAAGATGAACGACCATCAGAAAAACCGTTTTTCACGAAATATCGTAAAGAAATTATACAATACGGTTTCGGACAAAAAGATTGCGTTTTTGGGTTGGGCTTTCAAAAAAGATACTAACGATACGAGAGAATCAGCTGCGATTTATGTAGCAGATAATTTGTTGAACGAACACGCAAATATTCAGGTTTATGACCCGAAAGTAGCCGAAAATCAAGTGTATTTTGATTTGGATTATCTCGATTCTCGTTCGTCAGATGAAAACCGTAAACGATTAAAAGTAATAAATGACCCTTACAAAGCTGTCGAAAATGCTCACGCAATCGCAGTGCTTACAGAATGGGACGAGTTTAAAAATTACGATTGGAAACGCATTTACGACTCAATGTTAAAACCTGCCTTTATTTTTGACGGAAGAAATATTTTGGATAAAAATAAGTTAGAAGAAATAGGATTTGTGTATCAGGGGATTGGAAGTTGATTTTTGTTGAATGGTTGATTCGTTTATTTGTTAAATCGTTAAATCGTTAATTCGCATCATTCGTAAAAATTCGTAGTAAAAAAAGAAATGAAAAAAATACTCATAACAGGAGGAGCGGGATTTATAGGTTCGCACGTGGTTCGGTTGTTCGTAACGAAATACCCGAAGTATCAGATTTATAATCTGGATGCGTTGACTTATGCGGGAAATCCTGAAAATCTGTCGGATATTGAGAATGAGCCGAATTATACGTTTATAAAAGCAGATATAACCGATGCCGATTTTATAAATAAATTGTTTTCGGAACATCAATTTGACGGAGTAATCCATTTGGCTGCTGAATCTCACGTGGACAGGTCAATTACAGACCCGTTGGCTTTTGTGAAAACAAACGTAATCGGAACGATGAACCTTTTGAATGCCTTCAAAGAGATTTGGAAAAATGATTTTGAGGGAAAACGCTTTTACCACATCAGTACAGACGAGGTTTACGGAAGTTTGGGAGAAGACGGATTTTTTGTGGAAACCACTTCGTATAGTCCGAACTCGCCTTATTCTGCCTCAAAAGCAAGCTCAGACCATTTTGTAAGAGCTTACGGAGAAACGTATGGTTTACCGTTTGTAATTTCGAACTGTTCCAACAATTACGGCCCGAATCATTTTCCCGAAAAGCTGATTCCGTTATTCATTAATAATATTATCCATAAAAAACCGCTTCCTGTTTACGGAGACGGAAACTATACAAGAGACTGGCTGTTTGTCAAAGACCACGCTACAGCTATTGATTTGGCTTTTCACAAAGGAGGAAATGGGGAAACCTATAATATCGGAGGTTTTAACGAATGGAAAAATATTGATTTGGTAAAATTGCTATGCAGACTTATGGATTCCAAATTAGGTAGAGAAGCGGGAGAATCCGAAAAGTTGATTACTTACGTCAAAGATCGTCCCGGACACGACAAAAGATATGCTATTGATGCCTCAAAAATTAATAAGGAATTAGGTTGGAAACCAAGTGTTACCTTCGAACAGGGATTAGCCCAAACCATTGATTGGTATTTAGAGAATGAAGAATGGCTCAAAAATGTAACCTCGGGAGAATATTTGAATTATTATAAAAAACAGTACGGGGACAACGAATACAACGAATTTGACGAATACAACGAATCGGGAGAATCGGATAAAAGGGAAGTTGATATTTTATATAAAGACGAAAGTTTTCAAATAATCGGAGCTTGTATGAAAGTACATAATAATTTAGGTTCTGGATTTTTGGAAGCTGTTTATGAAGAAGCATTAGAAAAAGAATTTATAAATCAGAATATTCCTTTTAGAAAGCAGGTAACACTTGATTTATATTATGAAGAAGAAAAAATGAAGAAAAAATACAGAGCTGATTTTATTTGTTATGACAAAATAATAGTTGAAGTAAAGGCAGTTAGTCAAGTTCCTGAAATTTTTTATAGTCAAGTGAAAAATTATTTAAAAGCAACGGAATCAGAGTTAGGCTTACTGGTTAATTTTGGAACAAAGTTGCTTACATATAAAAGAGTTTTAAATACAAAATATAAATAAAATTTACAATATTCGCATCATTCGCACTATTCGCATCATTCGTATCATTCGTATCATTCGCATCATTCGCATCATTCGCAATATTCGTAGCATTAGTAACACATTCGTAAAATTCGTAGTATGAAAGGAATCATATTAGCAGGAGGCTCGGGAACCAGATTACATCCATTGACGTTGGCTGTCAGCAAGCAATTGATGCCTGTTTATGACAAACCGATGATTTATTATCCGTTATCGACTTTAATGTTGGCAGGAATTAATGAGATTTTAATAATTTCCACTCCGTATGATTTGCCGAATTTCAAGAAATTATTGGGAGACGGCTCTCAAATTGGTTGCAGGTTTGAATATGCAGAACAACCTGAACCTAATGGTTTGGCACAGGCTTTTGTGATTGGAGAAAAATTCATCGGAAAAGACAAAGTTGCTTTGGTATTGGGAGACAATATTTTTTACGGAAGTGGAATGTCAAAATTATTGCAAAGTTCCGCAAATCCGGAAGGGGGAATCGTTTTTGCATATCCTGTTACCGACCCCGAACGATATGGAGTTGTGGAATTCGACAAAGATAAAAATGTAATTTCGATAGAAGAAAAACCAACAGAGCCAAAATCGAATTATGCCGTTCCCGGATTGTATTTTTATGATAATGAAGTGGTTGAAATCGCTAAAAATATCAAACCTTCGGCAAGGGGAGAATACGAAATTACAGACATTAATAAAGAATATTTAAACCAAGGAAAGTTAAAAGTTAGTATTTTTGATCGTGGAACCGCTTGGTTGGACACCGGAACTTTTAATTCGTTGATGCAGGCAGGGCAGTTTGTTCAGGTAATTGAAGAGCGACAAGGTCTGAAAATCGGTTCTATTGAAGAAGTAGCTTACCGAATGGGGTATATTTCGGAGGAAAAACTTCGTGAGGTAGCCGAACCTCTGAAAAAAAGCGGGTACGGAGAATATTTGTTGAGAATTTTGAATAAGTAGAAAGTTACGAGGTTACGGAGTTTGAGGTTATGGAATTATGTGATATTTTTCACTTTATAACTTCATAACTTTATAACCTCAAAAATAAAAATAAAAATATGAGCATTAAAATTGCAGTTATCGGATTGGGCTATGTAGGATTGCCTTTGGCAAGATTGTTTGCAACCCAATACAATGTGGTTGGTTTTGACATTAACCAAAGAAGAATTGACGAATTAAGACAAGGAAAAGATTTGACTTTAGAGGTTGAAGACGATGTTTTACAAGCTGTCTTGAAATCGTCAAATAATTCAGAAAACGGATTGTTTGTAAGCAATAATTTGGAGGATATTAAAGATTGTAATTATTATGTAGTTACGGTTCCGACTCCTGTTGATAAAAACAATAGACCTGATTTGACACCATTATACAAATCTTCCGAAACAGTCGGAAAAGTGTTGTCGAAAGGAGATATTGTAATTTATGAATCGACTGTTTACCCAGGAGTTACAGAAGAAGAATGTATTCCTGTTTTGGAAAGAGTTTCGGGATTGAAGTTTAATGAGGACTTTTTTGCAGGTTATTCTCCTGAAAGAATCAACCCGGGAGATAAAGAACATACGGTTGAAAAAATTTTGAAAGTAACTTCAGGCTCTACTCCCGAAATAGGGAAAAAAGTCGATGAATTATACAAATCGGTTATCGTAGCAGGAACACATTTAGCTCCGACGATTAAGGTAGCAGAAGCAGCCAAAGTTATCGAAAACTCACAACGGGATATCAATATTGCTTTCGTAAACGAATTGGCTAAAATTTTCAATATTTTGAATATTGATACCCACGCAGTTTTGGAGGCAGCAGGAACAAAATGGAACTTTTTGCCTTTCAAACCCGGATTGGTAGGAGGACATTGTATCGGGGTTGACCCGTATTATTTAGCTCAAAAAGCACAGGAACACGGTTATCACCCCGAAATTATTCTGGCAGGAAGAAGACTGAACGACTCAATGGGAGAATATGTAGCTTCGCAGGTGGTGAAGTGTATGATTAAAAAAGGAATCAACGTAAGCGGAGCAGAAATTCTGATGCTTGGAATCACTTTTAAAGAGAATACTCCGGACGTTCGGAATACAAAAATTGTTGATGTGGTTAAGGCTTTGGAAGATTACCAAATCAAAGTAACCATTTTTGACCCTTGGGCTAATCCTGATGAAGTAATGCACGAATACGGATTGAAAAGCACACAAACCCTTACTTCGGACTTGAAATTTGATGCGGTGGTATTAGGAGTAGCACACAAAGAATTCCTGAAATTAGATTTAGATGCTCTGAAAAAAGAAAACGGAGTAGTCTATGATGTAAAAGGGATTTTGGAGGAAAAAGCAGATAGTAAGTTGTAAGAATAATACAAGTTAAAAACAAGGAAATATGAATATTACTTTAATAGCAGGTGCACGTCCTAATTTTATGAAGATTGCTCCTGTCATACACGCTATTCACAAGGCACAAGAGCAAGGGAAAGATATAAACTTTCGTTTGGTACATACGGGTCAGCATTATGACAAAGCGATGAGTGATACTTTTTTTGAGGAACTGAACATTCCCGAGCCTGATGCTAATTTAGGTTGTGGAGGAGGAACCCAAGCCGAGCAGACAGCTGCCATTATGATTGCTTTTGAAAAAGAGCTAATGGAAAACCCAACAGATTTGGTTGTGGTGGTAGGTGATGTAACGAGTACAATGGCTTGTAGTATTGTAGCCAAAAAGCTGAATACTAAAGTGGCTCATATTGAAGCAGGTATTCGTAGTTGGGATTTGTCTATGCCTGAAGAAATCAACCGTATGGTTACCGATGCTTTGACGGATTATTTTTTTACAACTTCAGAAGTAGCTAACCAAAACCTACGGAATACAGGTGTAAAAGAAGAACAAATCTTTTTTGTAGGAAACGTGATGATTGATACTTTACTTACAAATATTACTAAATTTACCAAACCGAATATTTTTGATGAACTTCAATTAAAAGAAAAAGAATATTTGATGCTTACGATGCACCGTCCTGCCAATGTTGATGCAGCAGAAAAGCTAAAAAACACAATGAAGGAAATTGTAAATAACGTACAAGGATTACCTGTTATATTCCCGATACACCCTCGTACAGCAAAGATATTTTCTGATTTGGGAATTGCAGCCGACAACCTGCATATTGTAAACCCAATGGGATATTTGGAGTTTAACTATTTGGTGAAAAATGCAAAAGCAGTGATTACAGACTCCGGAGGAATTACCGAAGAAACCACTGTAATGGGAATACCGTGTATTACTTTGCGTGACAATACCGAACGTCCTGAAACTATTACCGTAGGAACAAATGAATTGATTGGTACAAACCCCGAAGCTATAAAACCTGCTTTGGAAAAACTATTTACAGGAAACTGGAAAAAAGGAGGAATCCCCGAATTATGGGACGGAAAAGCTGCAGAGAGGATTGTTGGGCATTTATTAAAGGTTGGGTTTTAAGAAATTGAGATTATAGCAAATGAACAATAATAGCAGTAATACAGTACAAGCCTTTTGGGTGATGTTAGGAAGCTTATCGGCTTTTGGGTTTGTTATTGTGAGTTCGATGTTATTGAGTAGGTATTTTAATAAATCAGACTACGGAACTTACAAGCAGGTGATGTATGTGTATAGTTCGTTAATTGCTGTTTTTACTTTAGGACTGCCGAGGGCTTTTAGTTATTTTTTACCAAGAGTAAACAAAGGACAAGCAAAAGATCTGATTTCAAAAATAAATTTATTGTTGATGTCTTTAGGGGCAATAATGTCCGTATTTTTGTTTTTGGGAGCTGATTTTATTGCTAATTTTCTTAATAATAATGATTTAACAAGGCCACTTCGGTATTTTGCAATTGTTCCTTTTTTTATGCTTCCCACTATGGGGATTGAGGGCATTCTAGCAACTTATAAGCAAACAAAGTTCTTAGCAGTATATAGGATTCTAACACAGCTTTTTATATTGTTGTGTGTAGTGATACCGGTTATTTTTTTTGACGGGACTATTATCTCTGCAATTATTGGTTTTACCATTTCTTCTTTTCTCTGCTTTTTAAGTGCAATGTATTTTAAAAATAGACCCTTAAAAGGACATATAAAAGTAAAAAGCCCGTATAGTTTAAAGAATATATTAGATTATACATTGCCTATTATGGGTGCAAGTATTTGGGGAATTATTATTGCTTCTTCTGACCAGTTTTTTATAAGCCGTTATTTTGGGAGTGAGGTTTTTGCAGAGTTTGCTAATGGTTCTATGGAATTACCTTTTGTAGGAATGATAATAGGAGCAACATCGGTGGTATTATCTCCGGTTTTTTCCAAGCAAGTATTTGATAAAGGACAAAATGCTAAAAGTGAAGTTATTACACTTTGGAGGTCAGTGATGAGTAAAACAGTTAAGCTGATTTATCCTCTTGTTGTTTTCTGTTTTTGTTTTGCGGATATTATTATGGTATTGTTATATGGAGAACAATACCATAACTCTGGTGTTTTTTTTCAAATAAAGTTATTAGCCAATTTTTTTACCGTGATGGCTTATGCATCACTAATGCTTGCAATAGGAGGCCAAAATTATTATTTTAAAGTTCATATGTATGGAGCGATAGTACTGGTGATTTTAGAATGGATTTCAGCGTCATTCTTTGAGTCTCCTTATTTGATTACTGGTGTTTCTGTATTATGTCAATTGGGGAGAATTATTGCAATGCTTTTATTTATATCATATTTTTTTAAAATTAGGTTTGTTGATTTATTTCCAATAAAATTAATTTTAAATATTGTTGTACCGTCATTTGTAGTTTTATATTTTTTAAGATATTTGTTTACCTATTTTATTCATATAAACAAAATGCTTATGATTATAATTATCTTCGCCTTATATGTTTTAATATTTGGATTATGGGTTCACTATAAAAAAATAGACTATATTTCTATAATAAAACCATTGCTATCAAAGATAAAAAGATGAAAAAAGTAATAAAAAACATTATATCTATATTTCTTCCTTATTCAGAAGAGTATAAAAAATTTTTATTGACTAAACAACAAGCTGCTTCCTATTGGGAATTTATAAAATTTAAAATGGGTTTACAAAAAAGATATTGGCCGGCTCATAGTAACTGTTTATTAGCTAATCCGCATAAAATATATGTGGGAATTAATTGTTTGATAGGAAGACCGGGTAATTATATACAAGGTGCAGGAAAGGTTTCTTTTGGAAATTATGTACAGTTAGGACCTAATGTAGGTATTTTGAGCAGTAATCACGATTTGTATGACCAAAAAAAGTATAATCACGATGAGGTAATAATTGGAGATTATTCTTGGGTAGGAATGAATAGTGTTGTTCTTCCAGGGGTTGTTTTAGGAACAAGAACAATAGTTGCTGCGGGTAGTGTTGTTACTAAAAGTTTTCCGGAAGGTTTTTGCGTTATTGGTGGTACGCCGGCAAAAGTTATTAAACATCTTAATCCTGAAAATTTTATTCCATGGAAAGACAAGGAAGAGTTTTATGGATTTATTCCAAAGGAAAAATTTGAAAAATCAGATTTTTATAAACAACATAACAAATAAAGATTTTGGAAACTATTCAAAGGAAAAATATATCATTGCAAATTTTAAGAGGAATAGCGGCTACTACTGTAATGTTCCTGCACGTCTTTCAATATTTAGGAATTAAACCATTAGGTGATTTTTATATTTCGGGCCAGTATAGTGTAGATATTTTTTTTATATTGAGTGGATATTTAATTTACATTACAACAAAACCTACAACCCGAACAAAAAGTTATTTTAAAAAAAGATGTTTTAGGATTTATCCAATGTATATTACAGCATTGATACTGTATTTATGTTTTAATATTTATGTTTTAAATGAGAATTATGGTATTAAAATATTAGTGCAGAATTTTTTAATGTTTCCTTGGGATTCTTATTGGTCTTATAATAGTTTAATAGTTGGAGTAGCGTGGTCAACTCTTTTTGAATTAAATTTTTATTTCCTATTTTTTTTAATAATTTTTTTTAAATGGAATAAAAGAAGTATTTTTCTTATTATACCGTTGTTGTTTTTCTTGAGTTATTTTTTAGTTAAATATGAATATGTGAAAGATAACATACCTTTTATTTCTTTAATAATAAGCTTATGGAAAACTCCTTATGTATATTTATTCGTTATTGGATGTTTGGTAGGAGAGTTTTATCCTAAAAATATATTGCCAAAATTTTCAAAAGGGGTTTACACTTTATTACTTATTCTATCAATTATTTTGTTTTTTGGTGCACACAGTTTTAAATATAATCTATTTTATTCATTATTTGCATCAAGTTTCTTGTTTGTTAGTTTTCTGATTTTTGAAAATTATTACAGCCTAAATATAAAAAACAAGTTAATTAAGCTAATGAATTATTTAGGGGATATTTCTTTTTCTATATATCTCTTACATATTTTAGTTATCAAGGCTTTGATGATTTGTTTACATATAGATAGTTTTTATTTGATGATAATTTTAACCACAATAATTACGCTTTCTCTATCCGTTTTTACTTATGAGTTTATTGAGAAAAAATTTATTGCATTAGCAAAAAGCGATAGTAAAAAAATAAAACAATAAGAAAAACTCCAAAACCAGAAACATCAATGACTTCAAAGAAAATACTTATTATATCCCGCACTTTTTATCCTGAAAACTCTCCTCGTTCATTTCGGACTACCGAGTTGGCAAAAGAGTTAGCAAGACAGGGGAATAATGTTACTGTTTTATTACCCGGAAATGTAAAGTCAAGCGAGATGTTGGATTTCGCCAAGCAGAATACTATAAATTTAGAATTTTATAAACCATTGGTGTGGAAGGGTTTAAAAAGGTCTAAATTATTTGGAGATTGGTCGAGAAAGTTAGGGCGACTTTTGTTTCTTTTTTTTGAATATCCAAATATTGAAATCTATTTCAAGTTACCGGGATATTTAAAAACGGTAACAAAAAAATACGATTTGCTGATCAGTATCGCTGTACCACACGAAAATCATTGGGCAGTAGCGAAATTTCAAACTAAAAAACAACTTGCGGATACTTGGATAGCAGATTGTGGAGACCCATTTGTGGGTAACAAGCTGGAAAGTATGTCGCCTCCGTTTTACTTTAAGTCATTAGAAAATAACTTTTTAAAGAAAGCAGATTATGTTATTGTTCCAACAACGGGAGCCATAAAGGCTTACAATCCAAAATATCAAAATAAGTTTAGAGTAATCCCGCAAGGGTTTAATTTTGAGAATGTACAACTTGCTCAATATTCACCTGACTCAACAAAAATCCGTTTTGCGTATGCCGGTGGAATTGCCTCAACGGGAATTCGCAGTCCGCACCGGCTGATAAATTATCTTCTTTCGAGAGAAGATGTTGATTTTGAGTTTCATATCTATTCCAAAAACTTGGAGTCTTTAAGACAATTAGAACAACAGGCAAATGGAAAACTTGTTTTGCATCAGGCTGTATCCAGAGATGTGTTGTTGTATGAATTAAGCAAAATGGATTTTCTTGTTAATTTAGACAATGGAATGGATACAGCAAGCCCGAGTAAGCTGATAGATTACGCCTTAACTAAAAGACCGGTGCTTAATGTATATCCTCAAAACGTACAAAAGCGATTAGTAGATGAATTTTTAGAACGAAATTATACAAATCAGTTCATAACGGGTAATATTGAACAATATAATATTGTTAATGTTGCAAAAAGCTTTCTAAAGTTATCAGATGATTAAAGATAACACATATAATAAACGGAATACTATTGTAGTAGCAATCATTTGGCCTATTATGGGGCTTATTATGGCTATTAAGCATTACAACAAGTTCAATACAAAAAATATTATTCTTGCATTTTGTGCTTTATATGGCTTTACGTTTGTGATAAATGAAGTAATGGACGGAGATCGATATGCCGAAAGGCTAAAAGCTGACTATGGCAAGCCCTTTTCTGCATCTGCCCTTAATGAACATATTACTGGCTTATATGAAACATCTCTTGATTTTGTTCAACCGCTAATCAATTTTATAATTTCAAGATTTACAGATTCTCATCATATATTGTTTGCTGTATATGCACTGATTTTTGGTTTTTTTTGGTTGAAATCCATAGATTTTGTCAACAGGCGGTTTCAGATGAGTAAAAATAAACTAACGATATTATATACTATCTTTCTTATCTCTCTGATTCCCATATTTAATATTAATGGATTTAGAATGTGGACAGCAGCCTGGATTTTTATATATGGTGCTTTACACATTATTTTTAATAAAGACAAAAGGTATTTTTTATTTAGTCTTGCCGCTTGTAGTGTGCATTTTTCGTTTTTAACAGCCAATGTAATTCTTATACTATGGTTTTTTTTAGGAAATCACAAGTGGGTTTATTTAGGTCTTGCACTTCTCACTTTCGCTATATCAGAATTAGATTTAGAGATAGTCAGAACCTATGCCGAAATGATTAGTCCTGCTTTTGAAACAAAAGTCAATGCTTATACTCACGAAGGTTATGCTGAAAATGTAGCAGAACAAAGGACTAATGCTGCCTGGTTTATGAAGCTGACTCCGATATTGACGAGATATCTTTTGTTATTTAATCTTGTCGGGCTGGCTTTTCTTTCTGTCAGGAAAAAGTTACTCCAGAGTGAACTTAATCTTTTAAACTTTACTTTACTGTTTTTGGCTTATGCCAATATAGTTAATTTAGTGCCTTCCGGAGGACGTTTTATGACGGTGTATTATGTGTTTGCTGCGATATTGTCTATTGTTTTATTTTCAAAATATCATTACAAAAGATTAGATTCTCCACATGGATTGGTTAGTTTAGGCACAATACTTTTGTCAGTTCTGATTACGTTTCGAGCTGCAGCTCCTTCTATCAATACAATCCTGTTTGCTCCAACAATATTAATTCCTTTTGGCTATGACCTTGAGTGGCCTTTAATAGACTGGTTATTTTAATATGAAACAGATTTTAAAAAAAATTACTGCCAAGTTAGGCTATCAGACTTCAAAAAAGCAAATCCTTTTCTTATCGGATGATTGGGGGAGTGTTCGTTTAAAATCATTTGAAACCAGAGAGATTTTACGGAAAAAAGGCATTAATGTAGATGCTAATCGCTTTGACCGATATGATTGTTTGGAATCCAATAAAGATTTAGAGCTGTTGTTTGAAGTATTGGTTAAACATAAAGATTATTTGGGAAATCCGGCTTGTGTTACAGCGGTAACAAACGTTGCAAATCCTGATTTTGAAGCAATTAAAGCCAATGATTTTAAACATTATGTGTTTGAAAAAAATACAGATTCTTATAAGCGTTATCCAACTTCTGACCGGGTTTTTGACTTGACAATGCAGGGAATTAAAGAAAAACTTTTTATACCTTTATCCCATGCAAGAGAACATGTACAGATAAACTGGTGGATGGCAGAACTTCAAAATCCCGATTCTATGGCACGTAAAGTATTTGAAGATGAGTTTTTCTTTTTATCCCAACCTAACTTGATTAGGAAAGATTTAAAAGGTTTGGGAGCAAGCCTGAATGCCATTGATGCACAGGATTTTGAATCCGCAAAAAAGATAACAGCATCTGCACTTGAATTATTTGAAGAGGTATATGGATATAAATCGATATATTTTTGTCCTCCGGCTACTTATCATCCTAAAGATATACAGCCGGTTTTACGGCAATATGGCGTAAGCTGGTTGGATGTGCCAAGAATACAACAATTGCCCAGGTTGCATAAAAAGGATCAGAAACGATTTAGGTTTTTGGGGCAAAAATCCGCTTATGGATTTAGATATTTTGTACGAAATGTAGTTTTTGAATCTAATATGTCTCAATATGACAACGGAGTTGATTCTTGTCTGAAAGGCATTCAACAAGCTTTTGATTGTAAACAACCGGCAATTATATCCAATCATCGGGCATCTTTTGTAGGAGGTATAGAGGAGCAAAACAGAGAAAAAGGATTAAAAGCTTTGGATGACTTATTAAGTCAGATACTAAAAAAATGGCCTGATGTTGAATTTATTACTATCACAGATTTATGATAAAAAAAATTAAACAAAACATATCCTTTTATTTGAATTCACGAAATGACTGGACTACTAAAGAAAAGTTGGTGGTTATAGAGTCTGACGATTGGGGGAGTATCCGGATGCCTTCTGTTGATTCCTATGATGAATTGCTTAAAAATGGATTGCGAATAGATAAATGTCATTTTTTGAGATATGATAGTTTAGAAAACAATCAGGATTTTCAGGCATTACAAAGTACTTTTAATAACATTTTCCAATTAACGGAGAAGAAACCTGTTATAACGGCTAATTATATACTAGCTAATCCTGATTTTAAGAAAATTAAGCAAAGTAACTTTGAAGAATACCATAGAGAATATTTTTGGGATTACTTGAAAGAGGAAGAACTTTTAGATAGTTACAACGAAGGATTAAATAAGCTTGTTGAAGCAGGTTATTTTTATCCGCAATTACATGGATTGGAGCATTTGAATGTGACCTATTGGATGCAGTTTTTGAAAAATGGTTCCGAAGAAACTATGCTGGCTTTCAATAATAATGTTTATGGCATAAGCACAAATGTCAGTTCGGAAAAAAGAACTACTTTTTTAGCTGAATTTGATTATGCTAATCAGGAAGAGTTTAATGATTTTATTGCTCCTTGTCTTGAAGAAGCTGTAGTAAAGTTTGAGGAGTTTTTTGGTTATAAATCAAAAAGTTTTATAGCTCCAAATTATATTTGGTCTGAAGATGTAGAAAGAGTATTGAGTAAGATGGATGTCAAGTTTATTCAGTCATCAAGGATGCAACAATTGCCAAAAATGAACAATGGAGCTATGTTGCGTAGAAATTCAGGAAGTAAGAACGCACTTGGGCAATCTTATTTGGTTCGTAATTGTATTTTTGAACCATCAACGACAATGAATAAAAAAGAGCATGCTGATAAATGTTTCAGGCAAATAAGCAATGCATTTTTATGGAATAAACCAGCAGTAATCAGCTCACATCGTTTGAATTTTATGGGAGGATTAGTTGAAGATAATAGAACACAAACCTTGGAGTTAATGGAAGAACTTTTGATGAAAGTTATTAAGCGTTGGCCACAGGTAAAATTTATTAATAGTGTAGAGTTGGGAGAAAAGATTTTAAAAACAGAAAAAAGATGATTTCAATTAACATAGCAGGTGATTTTTATATTAATTCTGAATTTATAAATACGTTAAGTATTAATTCCGAGGTGAAAAATGTCTTTAAAAAGGCTGATTTGAATATTGTGAATTTTGAAGCACCAACAGTTGATAAAATAACACCCAAAGATAAATATGGTCCAAGTTTATTTATGGATAAAAGCTGTGTTAAGTTTTTAAAAGAATTGAATGTTGATTTAGTTACATTAGCCAATAATCATATAATGGATCAAGGAGAACGAGGACTAGATATGACGATCCAAAATCTTAATGAAAATACAATTAAGTATATTGGTGCTGATGTCAATTTAGAAAAGGCATCTCTTCCTTTTAAGAAAAAGTTTGGAGATATAAATTTAGGAATAATAAATTTTGCTGAAAATGAATTTTCCAATACAAATGGTGATTATCATGGTGCGGCTCCTTTAGACTTGATTGAAAATACATTAGCTATTCAAAAACTAAAAAAAGAAGTAGATAAAGTTATTGTAATTGTTCATGGAGGTGCAGAGATGCACAAATATCCAAGTCCAAGATTTAAAAAAACATTGAGATATTTTGCACTACAAGGAGCAGACGCGGTTATAGCTCATCATACACATAGATATAATGGTTATGAAATATTCGATGGAGTTCCCATCGTTTATGGGACTGGGAATTTTATTTTTCCCCGAAAAGGATCAAATGATTTATGGAATATAGGTGTTGTAGCTAATTTGTTTATTGAGAAAGAAAGAATAACATTAAAAACTATTCCTGTGAAATTAAACTATGACAGCAGTTTAGAGTTATCACTTTTATCAAGCACAGATACATCAGATTTTTTGAATTCTGAAAAAGAAAAAACTGAAGTCATTGCTAGTGATAAGTTACTTGAAAAAAAATATGATGAGTTTATAGCAAGCATATATAATCAGTATATTCATTACTTACAACCATATACTTCAAAATATTTACATAAATTATTTTCAATGGGAATCATACCTAATTTCTTGAAAAATAATAAGAAAAGACTTTTATATCTGAATTTAGTTAGGTGTGAAGCTCATAGAGATGTATTGTTGAAAATTTTAAACGATAAAAAATGAAAATAGCGATACATAAATCTTCTTGGGGTTTTAGCAGTGAATGGATAAATTATTGTGAAAATTATAACATTCCATATAAAATAGTGAATTGTTATTCTTCTGATATTATTGAACAGCTTCAAGATTGTGAAGTTTTGTTATGGCATCATCACCATTCCGATGCCAAAGATGTATTGTTTGCCAAAGGACTTTTATTTTCTCTAGAACAATCTGGTAAAGAGGTGTTTCCTGATTTTAATGCAGGATGGCATTTTGATGACAAAGTAGGACAAAAGTATCTGTTAGAAGCGATCAATGCTCCTGTTGCCCAATCTTGGGTTTTTTATGAAAAGAAAGAAGCTTTGGAATGGGTGAAAAAAGCTGATTTCCCAAAAGTTTTTAAATTAAGAGGAGGAGCAGGTTCAACGAATGTAAAGTTAATCCGCTCAAAGCGTGAAGCGGTAAAAATGGTAAATAAAGCTTTTGGAAAGGGGTTCGCGGCTTATGATAAATGGAATGATTTAAAAGAACAGTATTTGCGTTATAAACAAGGTAAGCTTACATTAATTAATGCAATGAAAAGTTTGCGGAGAGTTTTTGTTTCAACAAGATTCGCAAGGACGGTCGGTAGGCAAAAGGGATATATTTATTTTCAGGAATTTATTCCTAATAATGATTCGGATATCAGAGTGATAACGATTGGAGGAAAAGCTTTTGCTATCAAAAGAATGACAAGGCCTAATGATTTTAGAGCATCGGGAGGTGGAGTTATTAAGTTTGAAAAAGAATTAATAGATGAACAATGCGTGAAGATTGCATTTGATACTTCAGAAAAATTAAAGGCTAATTGTGTGGCTTATGACTTTGTGTTTGATCAAAACGGTTATCCATTAATTGTAGAGATTAACTATGGATTTGCACACGAACCATATAGAAATTGCCCGGGTTATTGGGATAAAAATTTGAATTGGCACGAAGGGAAGTTTAACCAAGTAGAGTGGATATTAGAAGAATATCTTAAATAAAAAATAGTATGAACCTACAATACAGCAGTTTCTTCAAATATCCACGTAAAGCATTTAAGCATTTCCTGAGTTTTATTTATCCCGTAGTGATAAGAATATATCCTTTGCCTAAAGTAAAAAGCATTCCCGAAACTATTGATAAGATCCTCAAGGACAAAGTTTCTATTTGTAGGTTTGGAGATGGAGAAT
Organism: uncultured Flavobacteriaceae bacterium; assembly: GCA_934675205.1. Classification (GTDB taxonomy): domain Bacteria; phylum Bacteroidota; class Bacteroidia; order Flavobacteriales; family Flavobacteriaceae; genus Flavobacterium. The sequence goes on from CAKUPQ010000003.1 coordinate 53,836, forward strand.
TATTGTATATAGCAGAAAAACGTTCATTACCATTTCAAAAACAAGATGTCAGATTGCGGCAATATTTTATAAATATACTTGTTTCAGAAGATTCAAATATTTTAATTGGTTTGCCTATTGGTTACCAGTCGATGGAGAATCTGAAAAAACCGTCAAAACTCACGTGGCGAGCTGTTATTTCGTGGACTTACCCCAAAATTAGAAAGTTCTTAAGGAAAGACAAAATATATTACAATGCATCAATGACCCGATTGTATATGGATTATGAAGATACGAGTCATAGTGATGGTTGGTTCAAAAAAGTAATGAGTATATGGGAAGGCAAAAATATTGTTTTAATCGAAGGAGAAAAAAGCAGATTAGGGGTAGGAAACGATTTGTTTAAAAACGCAAAAAGTGTAAAAAGAATTTTAGGACCTGCTCATAATGCTTTTGACCAGTTTGACCAACTGTTGTCATTCGCAAAAACGCAAGCTGAAGATTCGCTGTATTTGATTGCTATGGGACCAACAGCAAAACCTCTTGCCTATGAATTAGGATTAGCAGGTCGTCAGGCATTAGATATTGGTAATCTTGATGTAGAATATGAGTGGTTTTTGCGAGGAGCAAAAACGAAAGTGGTTATTGAAGGAAAATATACGAGTGAAGCCAAGGGAGGCAGAGTTGTGGCTGACATTGAAGATAAAGTTTATGAAGAACAGGTAATAGCAAGATTTTTGTAAATGAAACGAAAAATACTAATAATAGCTCCTTGTTTGGCTATGGGAGGGATGGAAAGAGCCTCGGTAAATGTAGCCAATGCTTTGTGTGAACAAGGCATAGACGTTATTTTTATTTCTCTATTCAAAAAAGAACATTTTTTTAAACTTCACGCCCCTATTGTTTTAGAAGAACCGATTGGATTCAATACTAAAAAGCTTTCAATGCTAAAAAGCATAATTTGGCTGAGAAGATGTATAAAAAAACATAAACCCGATAGTGTACTTGTATTTAATAAGTTTTATGGAGCCATTTCGGCATTTGCTATGGTAGGTATTTCCACACCATTTTTTATATCAGAAAGGTCAAGTCCTTTATTTGTTTGGAAACAGCCTTTTAAACTTATTAATAGATTAGGATATCTTTTGCGTTCTCCGGAAGGTGTTATTGCTCAAACTTCTATTGCAGCACAGTATCAGCAACAGTATTATAAGAAATCAAAAATAAAGGTAATCCCTAATATGTTGAGGGAAGTAACCCTATATCCTGAAATAGAACGGCAGCAGGTTATTTTAGAAGTAGGCAGATTGGGAGACCATTTAAAGGGTTTAGATTTGCTTATTGAAAGTTTTGCATTGGTAAAAAACAAACAATGGGAATTACATATTGCAGGGGGAGACGAAGAGGGTACTGATTTGAAAGAACAAGCAAAAAGATTAGGTGTTTTTGACAGAATTAAGTTTCTTGGAAAAGTTCAAGATATTGATAAATATTATGCACAAGCTGGAATTTATGTAATTCCTTCAAGAAGTGAAGGCTTTCCCAATGCCTTGACAGAAGCTATGGCTGCCGGATGTGCGTGTGTTGCTTTTGATTTTATAGCAGGACCGAGAGACATTATTGAAGACGGGGTATCGGGAATTATTGTTGAAAACGGAAATATATCAAAAATGGCTGAAACAATAGATTGGTTAATAGAACATCCTGAAAAACGAATGCAATTGGGGCAGTCGGCTAAAATGATTAAAGACAGGTTAGACCAGAAAATAATTATGAATGAAATTTTAGAATTTTTAGATTTAAAAGTATGAAAGACTATCCCTTGATATCAATAATTATTCCAGTATATAACGCTGAAAATTACTTGTCGCAATGCGTTGAAAGTATTCTTGAGCAAACCTATGAAAATATAGAAATTATATTGGTTAACGATGAATCTAAAGATAATTCTGGTTTACTATGTGATAATTTCAAGCAAAAAAGCGATAAAGTAAAAGTTATCCATAAAAAGAATGAAGGAGCAGCACTTACAAGAAACAAAGGGCTTTTAGAAGCAAAAGGAGAATGGATTATTTTTCAGGATGCCGATGATTTTTGGGATGATAAAAACGGATTGAAAGATTTGATGGATTATTATAATTCCGTTGATTATGAAGTGGATTTAGTCTTTTTTAATTACAAAAGATACTTTCAAAACAGTGATATATATATGGATAGACCTAATTTTCACGAGATTTTGATGACTACTATTGATAAAGATGCAAAAGTAAAACAGCTGTTTTTAAATTCATTTATTCCAGCTCCACCTTGGGGAAAATTAATTAAAAAGGAATTGTTGGCAGCAAATGAAATTTATTTTCCAAATTTAAGAAGCTCAGAAGATATTCCATGGTTTATTCAACTTATTCAAAAGTCGACCAATTTTAGTTTTGTAAATACACGATTTCATGTTTACAGAAAGCAAGTAACCGATTCGTTAACGTATGCTTTCAACAAGAAAAAATATGATACATTATTTGATATTGTAAATAATGAGAGCATAAAAGCACTAGAAACAAAAGATAAAGTTAACCATACTTATATTATGTCATTTTTGGCATACCAATATTTGATTTTGCTGTCAATGTCAGTGAATTTCAATTTTAAAACTTTTTTGGCAGAACAAAAGAGATTGAAAAAATTATCATGGTTATTAAAATATAACGAGATAAAAAAAGTGAAACAAATTCAAAAGTTGAGGAGATTTTTACCTCAGTCGGTAGTTTCTTATGCCTTACATTATTATGCAAAACAGATTGTTAATAAAAAATAATTCATTCAAATGATTAAAATAGCGTTACTTGGAGATGTTGCTTTTTTTGGTAAATATTGTGTCAATAACAACCCCGATGTCTATTCTTATTTCAGTAAAGTGAAACAAGAATTGTCAAAATTTGATTATGTAATTGCAAATTTTGAAACACCTTTTCGAGATAAAAAAGCCAAAAGTTTTGGAAGTAAATCGGCTTATATCGGAGCAGATTTTGAGAATATTGAATTGCTGAAATACTTAGGTGTCAATGTCGTTAACTTGTCAAATAACCATATTTTTGATTATGGTGTAGATTCGTTTAAAGAGACGATAAGAATTTTAAAAGAAAATGATATTTTATATTTTGGAACACATGGTCAACCTGATTTGATTATCCAAAAAGACGATACAAAAATCTATCTGAATGGTTATTGCTGTTATTCAACCAATCCTATGGGATTGGGAAAAAACGGAATAAACGAATATAATTTTGCCGAAGTTAAGAAGCAATTAGAATTGAACCAATCAAAAGAAATAAACTCTATCTTCAGTGTACATGCTGGACAAGAACATGTAAATTTCCCAAATTATGATCATCTATTCTTAGCAAGAGAATTGTCAAAAGTTGCTCCTTATGTTTACTATGGTCATCATCCTCATGTTTTGCAAGGTGTTGAGTTAAGTAAAGGATCAGTTTTGGCTCACAGTTTAGGGAATTTTTGTTTTGATGATGTTTATACCGAATTGTCAAAAGAACCATTAATTAAGCAAACAGATAACAATAAAAGTTCTGTTATTCTTGGATTAGAATACAACAATAATGTTTTACAAAATCATTTCACAGTTCCTATTTATCTTGGAGATAATGAAATGATTCTTGGAACAGAATTAATTTCGGAAAATCTAAAAAAATATACAGATTTTTTGACAACCGAAAAAACGGAGTACATAAATTTCAGAAACGGACTTTTTACCGATTATATTTTGGAAAGAAAAAAACTCCGAAATTTAAAATGGTATTTGAAGCGACTAAGATGGAAATCGGTTATGATGATATTAAATTCTAGAAGCAACCAAAAAAAATATTACAATAACGTTAAACAGTTTGTTAAATAATCTTTACAATATTTATGAAGATAGCTATAATTTATAATTCAAAAAGTACAACACATTCAGGTTCTTGGGCTATTCCATGGAAAGAATATTGCGATGAGAATAATGTAGAATATGAAATGGTGGACGAAGCCAAGTTAAATTTAATTGACCATCTTTTACAATTTAATCTTGTTCTATGGCATTTTTCAGGATTCAATTATGCTCACATGATGTTTTCCAGAAGTATTTTGTATTCATTACAAAGTGCTGGTGTTGAGGTTTTTCCAGGTTATAACGAAGCTTGGCATTTTGATGATAAAGTAGCAGAGTCTTTTTTACTTCAATCAATAGGTGCATCAATTCCAAAATACTTCTTTTTTATGGATAAAGAAGAAGCAATAAAATGGACAAATAATGGTGCAGATTTTCCAATTGTTGCAAAACTAAAAAATGGTTCGGGTTCACACAATGTGAAAATAATGAACAATAAAAATGATGCTAAAAATTATATTGAAAAGATGTTTTCAACGGGATATGAAAGTAATCCAAGCATTGTTTTTAAAAGTACATCAAATTTAAAATCAGCAAAATCATTAAACGTTTTATTTAAAAGAGTAAAAAGAATACCGGAATTTCTAAGGAATTATAGCAAATCAAAATTATTTCCTAACGAAAAAAATTATGTGTATTTTCAAGAGTTTATTCAAAATGATGGATTCGATTTGAAAGTTGTTGTAATTGGAGATAAATTGAGTTTTATAGCAAGAAATGTTAGAAAAGGAGATTTTCGAGCATCTGGTGGCGGAGATTTATTTTATGATAAAAGCTTGATAACGCAGCAAATTATAGATTCTGCTTTTGAAGTTTGTGACAAGTTAAAAATCAAATGTATGGGATTTGATTATGTAGTCGATAAAACAAACGGTTTAGGTAAAATTGTTGAAATGAGTTACGGTTTTTCAAGTCAAGCATTATTAGAATCAGGTGGATATTTTGATCGTCAAGGAAATTGGTTTGATACAGAACTAAATGTTCCTCATGAAGTTATAAAATCATTTCAAAATTCAATTGCTTCAAAAAAAGAATAGTTGGTGCCAAATAATAGAAATAAAAAACTTGTTTTAGGTGGTAGTTCTAGATTATTAGATAGGCAAAAACAAGGTGGTTTAAAGCAATAATTTTATGAAGAGGCATAAAGTCATAAGAATTACAACGGTTCCCATATCAATGAATAAGATACTTGTTGGACAATTAGCATATCTTAATCAGTTTTATGAGGTGATTGGTGTATCGAGTTTTGTTGAAAAAGATTTTCAAGAAATTGAAGAACGAGAGGGTATTCGTATGATAGATATTCCAATGGTACGAACTATTAATTTTAGAAAAGATATAATAGCATTAAAAAGATTGGTTGAACTTTTTAAAAAGGAAAAACCAGACATAGTGCATACCCATACACCTAAAGCAGGTTTATTAGGAATGATTGCATCCAAAATTGCAGGAGTTCCGGTTAGGTTACATACTGTGGGTGGTATGCCGTTAATGGAGATAAAAGGCATAAAACTAAAGATACTTCGTCAAACAGAAAAGTTGACCTATAAATTAGCCCATAGAATTTATCCTAATTCAACCGGATTAGCGACATATATTATTGAAAATGATTTTACAAGCCTTGAAAAGATAAAAGTAATTGCCAATGGTAGTTCAAATGGGATTGATTTGGAATATTATAAAAGTGATTTTTTCAACTCCGTTGAAAAGGCAAATGCACTTAGAGAAAGTTTAGGGTATTCAAAATCAGATTTTATTTTTTGTTTTATAGGTCGATTAGCAAAAGAAAAAGGTATTGAGGAATTAGTTGAAGCTTTTCTTAAACTTAAACAGGAAATGCCGATTTCAAAGATAAAATTATTATTAATTGGAACTTTGGAGCAGGTAAACGGACCTGTTTCTGAGGAAACGGTTACGTTTATCAATAATTCAGAGGATATAAAGTTTCCGGGCCGAACAGATGACGTAAGGTTATATCTACAAATGATTGATGTTTTAATTTTGCCAACCTACAGAGAAGGTTTCCCAAATATACTTTTACAAGCTGGTGCTATGAGTGTACCTGTTATTGCAACAGATATTAATGGTTGTAACGAGATAATTGACCCTAACAAAAACGGATTGCTGATAAAAGTTAAGGATACTACAGATTTGTATGAGAAAATGAAATATATGTATGAAGAAGAACAGGTAAGAATAGATTTTGGAAAAGCAATCAGAAAGAAAGTTGAACAAAAATTTAACAATAAGTTAGTTTGGGGTAGTATAAAAGAGGAATACGATTATTGGATTAATTTTATAACAACACAAAAATGCAAACAATAACCAGAACAAAATATTTTTTGTATTATTTAAAAGAACTTGATTACAAACAGTTTTCAAAGTTTTTAAACTATACCGCAGTATTAACAGGGAAATCCAAATTTTCGATTCTTTTGGATATGATAAAATCCTGTTATAAATACAATATTGGTATAATGGACTACTTTATATTTCGGTTTTTTGAAAAAAATGATGTTGAAAGGTCGCAATGGGTTGGTACCGGTTATAAATATGAATTTGATTTAAAAACAAACCCCAAGAGTACCCGTTCTGTTTTAGAAAATAAATTAGAATTCTATAAAGTTTACAAAGATTTTATTTCTCATCCTTATTGCAGGATAGAAGATATTAAAAAGAATAATACAGAAGCCAAAGCTGTTTTAGAAAATAAAACAGGAAAGTTAGTCTTGAAAGATTCGTTAGGTCAGTGTGGATATGGTGTTGAAGTAGTAAACTCAGAAGATTATTCAATGGAAAAATTAGCTGTTTATATGGCATCTAAAGGATACGATATGGCAGAATCATTTATTCAACAACACGATAAAATTAATGAACTGTCCTCTACGGGATTAAACACGATACGAATGTTTACGGTTATCAATAATAGTGGAGGTGTGGATTTTATCGGTGCTCGAATGAGAGTTAGTGTTAATAGCCACGTTGATAATTTAGCTTCCGGAAATATAGCCTGCCCGATTGATATTGAAACCGGAAAAATTTCAGGACCGGGAGTTTTTAGTGACATTACTAAAGAAGATGTTACACATCATCCTGTAACAGGGGTTGAGCTAATTGATTTTCAAATTCCTATGTGGAATGAAATTATTAAATTAACAGAAAAAATAGCTTTGCATTATCCTCAAAACAGAGGAGTAGGTTGGGACATAGCACTTACAAATGATGGTGTGGATTTTATTGAAGGAAACCATAATTGGTGCAAAATTCTATGGCAGTTACCGGTTAAGAAAGGTTTGAAAGAAATTTTAGAGAAGTATAATTAAAATACTAAATGGATAGCTACAAAAATTTTATTAAACGTTTTTTTGATTTTTCAATTGCGTTAGTTGGCTTAATCTGTTTATTACCAGTTTTTATAGTGGTAATCATTGGATTGTTTTTTGCTAATCAGGGAAAGCCGTTTTTTTTTCAGGAACGACCGGGTAAAGACGAACGTATTTTCAAAATCATCAAGTTCAAGACGATGAACGACAAAAAAGATAAGGACGGAAATTTATTACCCGATGCAGAACGTTTAACCAAAATCGGTAGCTTTGTAAGGAAAACATCTTTAGATGAAATTCCACAGCTAATCAATGTACTAAAGGGAGATATGTCATTAATAGGACCAAGACCTTTACGAACCTATTATTTGCCATTGTATAGTCCGGAACAAAAGAAGAGACACGATGTTCGGCCGGGAATTACAGGTTGGGCTCAGGTTAACGGAAGAAATGCTATTTCTTGGACAAAAAAGTTTGAATATGATGTATGGTATGTAGATAATTTTAGTTTTGGACTGGATATAAAAATCTTGTTTTTAACTTTTAAAAAGGTGTTCAAACGAGAGGGAATTTCAAAAGAAGGGTTTGTTACAACAGAGGCTTTCAATGGTCATAATTAGTATTTTTTTTAAATTATGGAGTTATATATAATCGGAGCAGGAGATGTTGGAGGATTCATTGCTTATCATTCTCAAGAAATGGGGAGTTATGAAGTAAAAGGATTTTTAGACGATGATCAAACGAAAAGAAATCAAACTTGTTACGGGCTTCCTGTAATAGGAAATGTAGATACACTTTTAGATATTCAGACATCTTTTGCGGTAGCCATTGCTATCGCAAACCCAATTACAAAAAAAAGAATAGCTGAAAAGCTGAAAAGCCAGTCTAATATAATCTTCCCGAATTTTATTCATCCGACAGTTTGGATAGGACAAAAAGTCACAATGGGACAAGGCTGTATAATATATCCCGGTACTACGATTAATTATGAAACGATATTAGGCAATTTTGTAACCATCAATATGAATGTAGCTGTAGGGCATAATTGTCAATTTTCAGATTACACAACCCTTTCTCCCGGAGTAAATTGTGGTGGGTTTACAGTTATAGAAGAAAGAAGTTTTTTAGGTATTGGAGCTACTACTATACAGTCTGTAAAAGTAGGTAAAGAAACGAACGTCGGAGCAGGAGCGGTTATCATCAAAGATGTTCCTGACGGAGCAACGGTAGTCGGCAATCCGGGAAGAATTATTAAACCCTAACTTTTCCAAAGTTTTAGACTGTGAAAATATTTCAAAATTCATCTCTTGTAATTTCAAAATTCACCCTTTGCAATTTCAAAATTCATCTCTTGTAATTTCAAATTTCAAATATAACAATTTCAAATTTTATCCCTTGTAATTTCAAAATTAGTTATACATTTGTATTGAAATTCAATGCACTATGTCTTTATTCAGAAATATAAAATTCCCCATACAGGATTTGTTAGCTAAATATCCTGTTGTTGCTGTTACCGGACCTCGGCAATCAGGTAAAACAACGATGCTCAAAACCGAATTTCCCGATTATCGTTATGTCAATCTCGAAAACCCCGATATGCGTTCGTATGCCGAAAAAGACCCGAATGGTTTTTTGGCAGAGTTTGACAAATTTGTGATTTTTGATGAAGCACAAAGAGTACCGCATTTGTTTTCGTACATACAATCTATTGTAGATGATTCGGGAATTATGGGGCAGTTCATCTTGTCGGGTTCGCAAAATTTCCATTTGATGCAGAGTATTACCCAAAGTTTAGCAGGTAGGGTGGCGATTTTTAAGTTATTCCCTTTTGATAACAACGAAATGAAATCAGCCGGTTGGCTCAATGAAGATGATTTTTTATACAACTTGGTCAAAGGGTTTTATCCTGCTATTTACGACCGAAATATTCCGTCAAAAACATTTTATACCAACTATGTGCAGACTTATATTCAACGAGACGTAACCGAATTAATCAATATTCGCAATATGCGTTTGTTTCAGAATTTCCTGGCTTTGTGTGCTACCCGAGCAGGGCAATTGCTCAATCTGAATGCGTTGGCAAACGAATGTGGTATCACCCAACCTACAGCAAAAGCGTGGTTATCGGCTTTGGAAAACAGTTATATCGTGTATCAGTTGTATCCGTATTACAAAAATTTTAGTAAACGCATCGTCAAAACCCCGAAATTGTATTTTTATGATTCGGGATTGTTGTGCCATTTGTTGAAAATAACAGACGAAAAACAACTGCAAACTCATGCTCTGAAAGGAAGTCTGTTTGAAAATATGATGATAGCCGAATACATCAAACAGATGTCGCACAAAAACGTGGTGGACGACCTTTGGTTTTGGAGGGATTCTTCGGGCAATGAAGTGGATTTTTTAATCGAAAACGACAAAGGTTTCCGCATTGTGGAGTTCAAAGCCTCAATGACCGTGATGCCCAATATGTTTGAAGGAATGGAAAAGTTTCAGCAACTTTCGGGTTGGAAAGATCTGAACAAAGCTTTGGTTTACGGAGGAAATGACCGACAAAACCGAACCGCAGGAAAAGTAGTGCCTTGGAAAGAATTTGGAGTGGAGTGAATAGTTTAAATTATTTTTGATTAGTACACGACAAAAATTTTTAAAATTTGATTTGCAAGTAAATATGATGTAGCCACAGATGCACAGATGATTTTTTTGTTTGAAATAGATAAAAATTTCACAGATTTTATTGAATGCAAAGCATTCAATATTTATGAGATTATTATTCGAATAAAATTTATCTTTGAAATTTATATCTGTGCATCTGTGGCTAACCATTAAATGATTGTTTTTGTGGTATTCATAAATTTTGTGGTGTACTGAATTATTTTTGTATTCTGACAGTGCAAAATATGATTTTTTAGATTGCTATATTAAAAAGTTTTATGGTTATATCTATAAAAACTCTTGAATAAAAATATTTTTTGCGGTTGTACCCATAAAAACTAAAAATAAAAGAATGCTTGCCAAACGACTTTTCGACCTGTTTTTTTCTGTCTTACTCATTATTGTGTGGAGTCCGATTTTGATGATCAGCTATTTTGTAGCGAGCCTTGACACGCAATCAAACGGAATTTTCACGCAACAGAGGGTAGGGCAGTACGGAAAACTTTTTACGATTTATAAACTGAAAACCATTCACCCGAAAACCGAAAAAATATCTCCCGTAGGGAAGTTTTTCCGAAAATCAAAAATAGACGAATTACCACAGCTCTTTAACGTGTTGATAGGAGATATGTCTTTTGTGGGATTCCGTCCTGATATTCCGGGTTATTATGACCAACTTCAAGGAGAAAACCGTAAGATTCTGGAGCTCAAACCCGGAATCACTTCCGAAGCAAGTATCAAATATGCTGAGGAGGAAACTCTTTTAGAACAACAATCCAATCCGTTGCAATACAACGATACAGTCATTTTTCCCGATAAGGTAAAAATGAATTTGGACTACTATTATAACCGCAATCTGATTACAGATATTAACATCATCATTCGTACGGTAGTTTCTTTTGTGAAGTAATGTAAAAAAAGTCCGTTAGGGTATCTTTTTTTTAGTATTTTTGCCGATAGATTTAAACAGGTAAATGAGCAATTCAAAAATTTGGCTTTCTTCTCCTCACATGGGAGGGGCAGAACAAAAGTTTGTTCAGGAAGCATTCGATACCAATTGGGTCGCACCTTTAGGTCCTAATGTTTCCGGATTTGAGCAGGATTTAGAAAAATATCTCGGCTCTGATGTTTGTGTAGGGGCTTTGAGTTCCGGAACAGCAGCCTTGCATTTAGGGCTTATTTTGTTGGGAGTTCAGAGAGATGATGAGGTCATTTGTCAGAGTATGACGTTCTCGGCTTCTGCCAATCCGATTTTGTATCAAGGGGCAATTCCCGTTTTTATAGATTCCGAAAAAGACACTTGGAATATGTGTCCTGTGGCTTTGGAACAAGCCATTACAGACCGAATTTCGAAAGGCAAAAAACCAAAAGCCATCATCGCAGTTCACCTGTACGGAATGCCTTTTAAAGCAAAAGAAATCAGAGAAGTAGCCGATAAATACCAAATTCCGATTCTGGAAGATGCAGCAGAAGCACTCGGAAGCACCTACAAAAATCAAAAATGCGGAACTTTCGGAGATATTGCGATTCTTTCGTTTAACGGAAACAAAATTATCACCACTTCGGGAGGAGGAGCTATTGTAACACATACCAAAGAACTAAAAGATAAAGCGGTTTTTTATTCGACTCAGGCTCGGGATAATGCTCCACATTATGAGCATTCACATATCGGGTACAATTACAGAATGAGCAATATTTGTGCAGGAATCGGTCGGGGGCAAATGGAGGTTTTGGACAAACACATTGCCAATCGCAGGGGAATGCACGATTTTTATGCAGAGTATTTCAAAAATATTGATAATGTAACGGTCTTTTCTGAACCAAACGCAGATTTTTATTCCAATCATTGGTTGAGTTGTATAGTGTTGGATTCCTATCAGGAAAGAGAAAAATTAAGATTAGCTTTAGAAAAAGAAAATATCGAAAGCCGTCCGTTGTGGAAAGCCATGCACCTGCAGCCAATTTTTGAGAAATATCCGTATTACGGAAAAAATGAAGCACAAAATTTATTTGAAAAGGGCTTATGTCTGCCGTCTGGGTCAAACCTTACGGATACAGACAGAGAAAGAATAAAAAGTGTTTTTAATAAAATGTTTGGATAATTTTAAAATAAAGACTTAAATTAGCCCTTTGGTTTTGTAATGAAAAAAGAAAAAGACATCAGAAAATCAAGTGTAATCAGTATCTTGAAAGAGGCTGTTTCTCTTAATTGGCTGGGGTTACGTGTACACAATTTGGGTTATGTGCCGAGATGGATTATTCTTTTGATTGATGTTTCGATTCTGATTTTTACGGCTATTTTAACCTATTATCTTTTAGGAGGAATCGGACAGAATTATGTTCCGAAAAACCATTTTTTCTTCTCGTTAGGGGTATATCTGCTTTTCAATATACTGTCTTTAAGAATATTCAGAGTGTATTCCGGAATTATCCGACATTCTTCGTACATAGATGCGGTAAAAATTTTCTTTTCGCAGATTGTTTGGTTTGCATTATCCGTTTTGGCAAATGTTGTGGTCGTTTTGATTTTTGGAAAAAACAGCAAACTGTTTCTGACCACAGGATTGCTCATCAATTTTGTTTTTTCGTTTTCTGCCTTATTCATTTACAGAGTGCTGATTAAGAATGTTTTTGATAAATATCTTAACGAAAGTAAAAACAAAAACCTTGTAAAAGTAATGATTTACGGAACAGACTCAAATGCTATTGCGGTTGCCAATGCTTTGACTTCCGAAGTTCCTTCAAGGTTTAATATTGTAGGTTTCTTAGACAAAAAAACATCTAATACATCAAAGAGAATATTAGATTTACCGATCATTGCTCAAGACAAAAAAGTTCCTGTTCATCTTCGTTCTAAAGGGGCAACGGCTTTGATTATAGCCGATAAAAATCTTACAAAAGAAGAAAAAATACAAATTGTGGACAGTTGTTTGGAATTTGATTATAAGGTATATACCGTTCCGTTGATTAGTGATTGGGAAAATCAAACAGCAATTTCCAAAAAAGTAAAAAGTTTTCAGATTCAGGATTTGTTAGAACGAAAACCGATTGTTTTGAACAATAACAGTATTTCTAATCAGCTGAAAGACAAAACGGTTCTGATTACGGGGGCTGCAGGCTCTATTGGAAGTGAGATTGTATGGCAGGTAATCAATTTCAACCCGAAACGAATAATTATGGTTGATTTGGCAGAAAGTCCGTTACACCAACTGGTACTTGAACTTGATAAAGTAAAGGCTTCTGTAAAGATTTGTCCGCTTATAGCTGATGTCAGAAATCAGGTTATGATGGAGTCGATTTTTGAACAGTTTAAACCCGATGTGGTATATCACGCAGCTGCTTACAAGCACGTTCCGCTTATGGAAGAAAACCCCTCACAAGCTGTTTTGACTAATATTTTAGGTACGAAAATCATAGCTGATTTGGCAAAAAAATATAATATTGAAAAATTTGTAATGGTTTCGACCGATAAAGCGGTTAATCCGAGCAATGTGATGGGAGCCTCAAAACGGATTGCAGAAAAATACGTTCAGTCGTTACATTTTAAGCTACAAAAGAATAGCAATGAACATTCTCCTAAATACATAACAACCCGATTTGGTAATGTGTTGGGGTCGAACGGATCGGTTGTTCCCTTGTTTTCAAAACAGATTGAGGAGGGTGGACCTATAACAATTACGCATCCCGATATAATACGGTATTTTATGACGATTCCCGAAGCCTGTCAGTTGGTTTTAGAGGCTGGAGCTATGGGAAAAGGTGGAGAAATCTATATTTTTGATATGGGTAAACCGGTCAAAATCATTGATTTGGCTTATAAAATGATAAAATTAGCCGGGTTTATTCCTGATAAAGAGATAACCATCAAAACAATCGGATTAAGACCGGGAGAAAAATTATATGAAGAATTATTGAATGATTCTGCCAAGACGCTCCCGACCCATCACGAAAAAATTATGATTGCACAAGAACTCTGCGATGAATTTGAAGTTGTCGGAACAGAAATAGACGAACTGATTCGAAAAACTCAATCATTTGATAAAAAAGAAATTGTTGCTCAAATGAAAAAAATTGTTCCCGAATTCAGGAGTATGAATTCAGAATTTGAAGCATTAGACGTTAATTAAAAAATGAAAATGAAAAAACACACTGTATCTTTTATTATTATTACCCTATTGTTGCTGACTTCTTGTGCTTCAAGAAAAAAAATTGTTTATTTGAATCAGTTAGAAGCAGATAAGACAGAAGACCTCAATCCATATACGACAACCCTGCAGCCTGATGATTTGTTGAGTATCATTGTAAATTCCAAAGCGGAGATGTTGGCAGAAGATTTTAACCTTCCTACTATAAATCTTCAGATAAATTCTGAATCAGCAGGAGGACAGCAACGGATTCAAACTTATTTGATTGATAAAGATGGCTTTATTGATTTTCCGGAAATCGGCAAAATCAAATTAGGTGGATTGACAAGAGAAGAGGCGATAACTGCATTGACAGATGTAATAAAGCCCCAAGTAGCGGATGCATTAATCAATCTTCGGATATTAAACTTTAAGGTTACCGTTCAGGGAGAAGTAGCAAGCCCCGGAACGTTTCCGATTAACACAGAAAGGATTACTTTGTTTCAGGCTTTGAGTTTAGCAGGCGATATGACCATTTACGGAAAACGGAAAGATGTTTTGATTATCAGAGAATTTGACGGAAAACGAACATTTACAAAAGTAGATATAACCAATCCGGATTTTATGAATTCTGATTTTTATTATCTCAAACAAAACGATGTGGTGTATGTGGAGCCTAACAAGACTCAGGTCAATTCGTCTGTGATAGGTAGAGACCTTACCGTAGCTATTTCGGCTATATCTCTGTTAGTAACTATAATTGTTGCAGTAACACGATAATATTTATGGAAAATTTTAAAGAATTTAATTACGAAGACGAGCGTTCGGAAAACATAAATATCCGTCAACAGGTAGAACTTTATCTGATATACTGGAAGTGGTTTGTGGTAGGGGTGTTGGTTAGCCTTGTGTGTGCCTTTTTGTATTTAAGGTATGCTACTCCTGTATATAAAGCAAATGCTTTGTTAATGCTCAAAGACGATTATAGAGGAGGAGCAGCCAATGAGCTTACCATACTTTCTGATTTAAGCACTACGGTAAAGGACAATGTCGAAAACGAAATGCACGTTTTGAGCTCCCGTACGCTTTCGGAAAAAGTAGTAAAAAAATTAGACCTCTATATCAGTTATTTTAGTGAAGGACGAATCAAAACGGTTGATTTGTACAAAAGATCTCCCGTAACGATTGATTTTGTTGATTTTGACAAATCATATACAGGTGGAATTTACGGATTGTTTTTAGAAGGGGTAAATGAAAACACCTATTCTTTGCGTTTACACGAAGAAACAATAGGAACATACCAATACGGAGATTCCGTTACCAATACGTTAGGAAGCTTTATTGTTACCAAAAATGAAGAAAAAAATGGTAACGACAAGTTTGAGGTAGGTATAGCTGTCGAAGCCCCCGAAACGGTAGCTTCAAGATTCAGAGGAAGTTTTAATGTGGTTACTACCGGGAAGTTTACGAGTGTTTTGGAACTTACCGTGATGAACAGCAGCAGAGAAAAAGCAGTAGATTACCTGAATACACTTATCGAATTATACAACTCAGACGGAATTGCAGACCGAAGATTTGTGTCTGAAAACACCTCTAAATTCTTAACAGACCGGTTAGATATTTTGGTAGAAGAACTCAACAAAGTTGAAGGACAAACAGAAAAGTTTAAAAAAGAAAAAGGAATAACGAACATTGTTTCTGAAGCGGATATTTATGTAAGTAATGCAAGTGAGTTTGAAAAGAGATATATTGACGTAAACAATAAAATAGGAGTTATAGACAATGTTACTCAGGGTTTTTTAGATGAAGATACTACCGGGCAAACTTTTCCGATGTTAGATGCCCTTACGAGCGACCCAGCTTTGGCAGCAGCTATAAACGAGCATAACAAAATGGTTTTAGAACGCAACAAGTTAGCTCCGAGTGCAGGCCCTGAAAGCTCAAAAATGCAACAAATAGACCAAGAAATAAATACGCTTAAAAAATCTATACGCGAAAATTTAGCTCAAACAAGGTCTAATCTTGTATTGACAAGAAACGAAATCAACAGACAGAGACGAGTTTTAAGCGGAAGAATCAGTACAATACCTGTTTTAGAAAGAGAATTTAAAGGAATCGTAAGAGAACAAGGAGTCAAAGATGCTCTTTATTGGTATTTGTTGCAAAAACGAGAAGAAACCGAAATTTCTATGGTATCGGTAGCTCCGAATGCCAGAATAATTGATTCCGCATTGGCTTCGAATGCTCCGGTATCTCCGAAAAGAACGATTATTTATTTAGCTGCTCTTATTTTGGGAGTTTTGATTCCGTTTGCTGTTATTTATGTAATAAATTTATTAGATACCAAGGTTAAGAGCAGATTGGATATTGAGCGATTGCTTACCATTCCGTTTTTAGGAGATGTTCCCCGTTCAGAATCCAATGAAGAAATCATCAAGTCAGGAAGTCGTTCGAGTTCGGCTGAAGCCATTCGTATTGTCAGAACCAATATAGAATTTATGTTAGGGCAAGTGCCGGAAGGCAGAGCCAAAACGATTTTTATTACTTCCACTATGCCTAAAGAAGGAAAGACATTCATTGCAGTAAATTTGGCAGGAACCTTTGCTTTGTCAGGCAAAAAGACATTGCTGATCGGAATGGATATTCGTAATCCGAAATTAGAAAATTACCTGAAATTATCAAGAAAAGGATTGACTAATTATTTGGTTTCTAATGATACGGATATTGATTCTTTTATCATAAAGCAAGACGGGTACAAAGATTTTTATGTGCTGCCTACGGGAGTTGTTCCTCCGAATCCGGCTGAACTTCTGATGAGCTCAAGAGTAGAGGAGATGTTTGAGTATCTGAAAACGCAATTTGATTACATTATTGTAGATACTGCTCCGATGAATTTGGTAACAGATACTTTGCTGATTGCTCAAAATGCAGATGCGTTTATCTATATTATCAGAGAAAATTATCTTGACAAGCGTTTACTCCATATACCTCAAAAACTTTATAAAGAGAAAAAACTTCCGAATATGTCTGTCTTACTCAATGATACGTATTCCAGAAAAGGTTACGGGTATGGTTATGGCTACGGTTATGGCTATGGCTACGGAGCAGAAACCGAAAAAAAACCTTGGCACAAAAGAATTTTAGAATTCGGAAAAGTAAAGAAAATAAACTGGGATTAAACCAAAAAAGCGAAAGATTTATCTTTCGCTTTTTTATTCGTTACATTCGCATTATTCGTAGTTATCTTCTTCCAATCCCATTTCGATATAGGTCGGATTAGGCATCAGTTTTTCAGAAAGCATTTCGACTTTATCGCTAATTTCGGAAACCGTAAAAATTCGCTGTGTTTTTTCGATAGCATCTGATAAACGGGTAATGAGTTGTTCGTTTCTATTTTTTAGAATAATATCCAAATCATCAACAATAAACATTTTCAGTCGGTTAATGTCAAAACCAGCTCCCGAAAATAAGTCACTGAGTTTTTTGGGAGTGCCTATAAGCACATCAATCCCAACCGAAATCAGATTTTTATCATTGTCAATATCGGTTTGTTCGTAGGTGTGATAAATTCGTAGTTTATTGTATCGGTTTAGCTTTTCGAATATCTCGACAAGTTCCAAAACTTTTTCTTTATTCTGAACAATCACAAGAGCTCTGGGAGATTGTTGGTAAGGCTCGTCAAGCCTTTGAATAATATTCAGAGCCAAAGTAGTGGTTTTTCCGCTTTCATCAGCAGAGGAGATAACCAGATCATTGCCACTTTTGATAAGTGAAAACGTTTCTTCCTGCAATTCGTTGGCTTCGGTAAAGCCATTTTCAGCTAACGATAAATTAAGATTTTGATTGATTTTCTTTAAGAACACTTTGTTTTATTTTTTGTAACTTTACAAAAGTAGTAAAAAACATACAAAAGAAAGTGAGAGAAACTTTTTTATAAATAAAATCTATTTCGTTATAAGAATAGATAATCAAAATTTATTTTAATCTTGTTTCTAATCCGTATCTTTGCACGAGAAAATAAATATTAACCTTTATAAATAATAAAAAAATGGCATTAGTTGGAAAACAATTCCCAAACATTACCGTTGATGCAATCTCTGAAATGGGAGATAACTTGAGAATCAACGTTTTAGAAGAAGCTACAAACAACAACAAAAAAGTATTGTTGTTTTGGTATCCGAAAGATTTTACTTTTGTTTGCCCTACAGAATTACACGCTTTTCAGGAAGCTTTAGGAGAGTTTGAAAAGAGAAATACTATCGTTATCGGAGCCTCTGTTGATACAAACGAAGTTCACTTCGCTTGGTTAAACACACCTAAAAACAATGGAGGAATCGAAGGAGTAACATATCCTCTTTTGGCTGATACAACAAGAAATCTTTCTAATGCATTAGGGATTCTTGATGCAGAACAAGTGTATAACGAAAAGTTAGATGATGTTATCATCGAAGGTTCAAACGTAACTTACAGAGCTACCTATTTGATTGACGAAACCGGTAAAATCTTCCACGAATCAGTAAACGATATGCCTTTGGGAAGAAACGTAAAAGAATATTTAAGATTGATTGATGCTTATACGCACGTTCAGGTTAAAGGTGAAGTTTGTCCTGCAAACTGGGAAGAAGGAAAAGATGCAATGAATGCAGACAGACAAAGTACAGCAGAATATTTAGCATCTCACGTAAACTAAAAAAGAAAGCGAAATGTTATTAGAATTAGAAAACGATACGCTACAGGAAGTAGTAAATTCAAACAAAAAAGTGGCTGTTCAGTTTTCGGCTTCGTGGTGTGGAAACTGCAGAATTATGAAACCTAAATTCAAAAAACTTTCTACCGAAAAAGAAGACGTTACTTTTGTAATCGTAGATGCAGAACAATTTCCTGAATCAAGAAAATTGGCAAATGTGAGTAATTTACCAACTTTTGCAACTTTTATAGACGGAAAATTGGTCGGAGAAACGCAAACAAACAAACAGGAAGTTTTAATTGATTTAGTAAATGAAATTACCGCTAATTAAACATTTGACTCAATTTATTGAGGATAATGACGAAGATTATATTGTAGAAACTCTCGAAGTTTTAGAAAATCTAACAGAGCTTTCTTCTCTGAAAGATGAAGAACTTGACGTAATTGCAGAGTTAATCTCAAATATGTACGGAGCTTTGGAAGTTCATAAAATGACCAAAGACGGAACCGACAAAAAAGAGGCTCTCAATGTTTTTATGAAAAGAGTTTTAGGTTCAATAGATAAGTAATTGCTTGTCATTGCGAGGAGGTACGACGAAGCCTGTCTGCCGACAGGTAGACAATCTGTTTAGATTGCCGCACTTCACTTCGTTCCGTTCGCAATGACAGACAGGCAAAAGTCGGATAGCTGAAAAGTTATTCGGCTTTTTTGTTTTTTTGAATGACCTAAATCATATTCTTTTAGAGCATTTCTTTTTAACTTTGTACTTTATTAAAACGTAAATAATTGATATATGCATTATTGGAAAAAATTAACCGTTCAGCAAAGACGTGAACATATAGCAAAGGCTCTGAATGAAGTAGTCAATTTTTCAGACGATATTTCACTCGGATATCCTGCCTCGAAATTAGACGGAAAAGTATTTTATGACGATGCTCCGTTTCTGAAAGATGCTCCGACTTTACAGGCTTTTGTAGCTAACCCGAATAATATTGGTTGCCATACTTTAGGGACTTCCGAAAGAGCATTTAAAGGAACGCAAAACATAGAAAGAGAAGTACTTGATGTGATTGCAGTAGATATTTTCGGAGCTACTCCCGATTCGTTTGACGGCTATATTTCTCCCGGAGGAACAGAGGCTAACATTCAGGCTATGTGGATGTACCGCAATTATTTTATCAACGAATGCAAGGCAAATCCTGATGAAATTGCAATTGTTTCGACCGAAGACACGCATTATTCCATTCCGAAAGGTTCGAATTTGTTGATGTTAGATTGGTTGCGGATTCCCGTTGATTTTGATTCCCGACAAATCGAAAAAGAAAAATTAGCACAAATCATTACAGAAGCCAAAAACAACGGTAAAAAATATTTTATCGTGGTGGTAAATATGGGAACGACAATGTTTGGTTCTGTAGATGATATTTCGGATTATACGGATATTTTAGAAAAGGAAAATCTGGAATACAAACTCCATATTGATGGGGCTTACGGAGGTTTTATCTATCCATTCAGCAACAAGGAAAACAATCTGAATTTCAATAACCCGAAAGTAAGTTCGATTACCATTGATGCTCACAAGATGTTACAAGCTCCTTATGGAACGGGAATTTTTGTGTGCAGAAAAGGACTTATCGAAAATGTGCTGACTAAAGAAGCTGAATATGTTGAGGGAA
The DNA here is from genome assembly GCA_934675205.1 of uncultured Flavobacteriaceae bacterium. GTDB lineage: Bacteria > Bacteroidota > Bacteroidia > Flavobacteriales > Flavobacteriaceae > Flavobacterium. The sequence goes on from CAKUPQ010000003.1 coordinate 74,218, forward strand.
TGGATTTAACGCTTTGTGGCTCTCGTTCGGGAGCGAATGCAGTAGCTGTTTGGATGATTCTCTTTACGTATGGACCTTATGGTTGGTACGAAAATATAAGTGTTTTGCAGATGAGAACATCTTGGTTTTGTAAAGAGTTAGACAAACTCGGAATCGAATACTACCGAAATCCGTTTATGAATATCGTAACAATCAAGTCTAAATACATACCCGAAGAAATTGCTGATAGATTTCAGCTTGTTCCCCAAAAACACGATCAAACCAACCAGTGGTACAAAATTGTCCTTATGGGACATGTAGAAGTCGATGATTTAATGTCTTTTATAGAAACGATGAAAAAAGAAAAGACTATGGCTTAAAGTTATAAACCCGACAGGTTTTCAAAACCTGTCGGGTTTATAAACTGTTTACTGAAAACTGCGACTGCAAACTATTCAACTTCTTCCATAGTGTGAAAAACATTCTGAACATCATCGTCTTCTTCGATTTTTTCCAAAAGTTTTTCAACGTCTGCCACTTGTTCGGGGGTCAGTTTTTTGGTTACTTGCGGAATCCTGTCAAAACCTGAAGATAAAATTTCTGTTTCTCTGTTTTCGAGTTCTTTTTGGATGGCTCCAAAACTCTCAAACGGAGCATACATTACGATTCCGTCTTCGTCTGCAAAGATTTCTTCCACACCAAAATCAATCATTTCAAGTTCTAATTCTTCGATGTCCTGTCCGTTATTCGGAATTCGGAAATTACAGGTGTGGTCAAACATAAACTCAACCGAGCCTTGTGTTCCGAGAGTTCCGTCACATTTATTAAAGTAACTTCTGATGTTGGCAACGGTTCTGTTGTTGTTATCCGTAGCTGTTTCAATAAGAATTGCGATTCCGTGAGGGGCATATCCCTCAAAAAGCACTTCTTTATAGTTAGCTGTATCTTTGTCAGAGGCTTTCTTAATAGCACGTTCTACGTTTTCTTTAGGCATATTAGCCGACTTGGCATTTTGCATAACAGCCCTTAAACGTGCATTGGTTTCGGGGTTTGGTCCTCCCTCCTTAACAGCCATTACAATATCTTTCCCGATTCGGGTAAAGGTTCTTGCCATTGCTGACCAACGTTTCATTTTTCTTGCTTTTCTAAATTCAAAGGCTCTTCCCATTTCCTTTTATGTTTAATCGTTTAATTGTGTACAAAAGTACGCTATTCCGAAAAAAATAAAAAAGGAAGTTTAAATTTTAGTTTGAATTTTTGTAAATTTACTTTTTTTAAATTTAAAACAGATTCTATGTCTTCGGATTGTATTACTTTTCAAAATTCGGGTTATTTCTCAAAAATAATGGTTGATTACCTGAATCAATCCGAAAATGTAAAACCTCTTTACAATCACTTTCCGACTTTAGAGAATTTCAAACTTCAAATCGAAGAAAAGAAAAATTTTAGTCAAAACAACAGAGATATTTTGGCTCATTCGCTTTCGGAACAATACAAAAACCTGAATGTTTCTGCCCTAACTTCGCAAAATATTGAGCTGCTCAAAGAAAGCAATACCTTTACCATAACTACCGGACATCAGCTGAATTTGTTTACGGGACATTTGTATTTTTTGTACAAAATCATTTCGGTTATCAATCTGACCAAAGAGCTGAAAGCCAAGTATTCCGAATATAATTTTGTACCTGTTTTTTGGCTGGCTACCGAAGATCACGATTTTGACGAAATCAATCATTTTCATCTTCACGGAAAAACAATTTCGTGGAACAGACAAGCAAACGGAGCTGTCGGAGAGTTGGACACAAACGGATTAGATGAAGTTTTTAAGGTTTTTTCGAATGAAATCGGAACGTCAAAAAATGCGGAATACCTCAAAAATCTCTTTGAAAATGCCTATCTGAAACACGATAATCTGACCGATGCCACTCGGTTTTTGGTAAACGAATTATTCTCCGAATACGGACTGGTGATTATTGACGGAAACGACAAAAACCTCAAAAGTTTGTTTGCTCCGTACGTGAAAAACGAACTTTTAAATCAGACTTCGTACAAAAAAGTATCAGAAACGATTAAAGATTTTCCTTCTACTATTCAGGTAAATCCGAGAGAAATCAATCTTTTTTATTTAGATAAAAATCTTCGGGAACGGATTATCAAAAATAACGACACTTATGTTGTCAATAATACAGACTTGCGTTTTTCGGAAAACGAAATCCTCGATTTAACAGATTCAAATCCGGAGAAATTTAGCCCGAATGTGATAATGCGTCCTTTGTATCAGGAGATTATTTTACCGAATTTATGTTATGTCGGAGGAGGAGGGGAGCTCGCTTATTGGTTGGAACTAAAATCTTCTTTTAAGGAAGTTAAAGTTCCGTTTCCTGTACTTTTACTTCGTAATTCGGTATTATTGGTTACGGAAAAACAAAATAAGAAAAGAGAAAAATTAAACCTTTCCTTTTTGGATTTATTTGAAAAACAGTTCAATCTGATTAACCGAAAAGCTACGGAGTTTTCGCAAACAAATGTTGATTTTTCAGGGTTGAAACAACAGTTAGAACAACAGTTTGACATTCTCAAAAAAGCAGTTCACAAAACCGATAAATCTTTTGTAGGAGCTGTCAATGCACAGGAAAGAAAACAAATCAAAGGTTTGGAAAATCTCGAAAAACGACTTCTGAAAGCCAATAAAAAATATTTTTCAGACAAGTTAGAACAGATTGCTTCCTTGCAAAACGAACTTTTTCCTAACCAAAACTTACAGGAAAGAGTCGGGAATTTCTCGGAATTCTATGTGGCATACGGAGAAAACCTTATCGAAAAACTCTTTGAAAAACAAAAGCCTTTAGGCTCTGAATTTTTAGTTGTAAGTTTTAATTTCTGATTTCAAAAATTAAACATTTTTTAAAATTCCATATTAAAGTTATTCCGATATTTGTGGGATTTAAAAATATTGTAGTAAGCTATGATGCACCTTAACAAAGAAAAAAATTACAGATATATAGACCGAGAAAAAAGTTGGTTGGGTTTTAATGCGAGAGTATTGCAGGAGGCAGGTGATGTTAGAGTTCCGCTTTTGGATAGGTTTCGTTTTTTGGGAATTTTCTCAAACAATTTAGATGAATTTTTTCGTGTTCGGTATTCGGCTATCAGACGACTGCAAATGGCAGGAAAATCGGGCAAAAAGCTACTTGGAGGAATTTCCTCTGATGAATTGTTGTATGATATTACGGATATCGTTATCAAACAACAGGCAGAGAGTTTGCGAATACTAAACGATATTGAAAACGAACTCAAAAATAAGGGAATTTATATCATACATGAAAACGAAGTAACGGAATCTCAAAAGCAATATGTCAAAGATTTTTTCTTGCAGAGAGTTTCACCTGAATTGGTCACGATTATTTTGAATGATTTAGATGAATTTCCGCATCTGAAAGATACTTCGGGCTATTTGGCTGTAAAGCTCGTGATGAAAGCTAATGTCAAGGATATTCGTTATGCCATTATCGAGATTCCTCCTAATATCAACCGTTTTGTCGTACTTCCGAAAGAAGGTGAAAAGCAATATATCATTATGCTTGACGATGTTATTCGTTTGAATTTGGATAATATTTTCAGCTTGTTTTCGTACAAAAGTATTTCGGCTCATATGATTAAGATTACCCGTGATGCGGAATTGGATATAGGTGGAGATATGAGCAAAAGTTTGATGGAAAAGATATACAGAGGAATACAGGAAAGGAGATTGGGAGAGCCTGTTCGCTTTGTTTATGACAAAGAAATCGAAAATGATACGTTGAATTTCTTTTTAGAAAAAATGGGGATTGATGCTACCGACAGCTTGATTCCCGGAGGAAGATACCACAACAGACGAGATTATATGAAGTTTCCCGATTTAGGGAGAAGCGATTTGTCGTACGGAAAAACTCCTGCACTTCCCATAAAAGGCTTGAGTCTGGAAGGAAGTATTATGAGCAAAATCGCAGAAAAAGATTATTTGATTCACACGCCTTATCAGTCGTTTTCGTATCTGATTAAGTTTTTGAGGGAAGCAGCTCTTGACCCGAATGTTACTACGATAAAAATTACGTTGTATCGCTTGGCAAAAAATTCACAGATTATCAGTTCGCTTATCAATGCGGTTAAAAACGGAAAACGGGTTGTAGCTCAAGTCGAATTACAGGCAAGGTTTGACGAAGAAAGCAACATTAGATATTCCCGACAGATGCAAGACGAGGGAATTGAACTTATTTTCGGGATAAAAGGACTGAAAGTTCATGCAAAAACCTGTGTTATCGAAAGAATTGAAGAAGGAAAAATTAAGCGTTACGGATTTATTTCTACCGGAAATTTCAACGAATCGACCGCAAAAGTTTATACTGATGTTACGCTTTTGACAGCCAACCAAAAAATCCTGAAAGAGGTCGAAAAAGTGTTTGAATTTCTTGATGTGAATTATAAATTACAGAATTACAAGCATTTGATTGTTTCTCCACACTATACAAGAAACCGTTTTTATAAACTGATTGACCGAGAAATCCTAAACGCAATTGAAGGAAAAGAGGCTTATATTTATCTGAAAATGAATAGCCTTACGGATTTCGGAATGATTGACAAACTGTATGAGGCAAGTCAGAATGGGGTTCAGATTCGTTTGATAGTCAGAGGAATATGTTGTTTGATTCCACAAGTTGAGGGAATGAGCGAAAATATCGAAGCCATCAGTGTTGTGGATAACTTTTTGGAACATTCCCGAATTTACATTTTTGGGAATAGCGGAAGTCCGAATGTTTATATTTCGTCAGCTGATTTTATGACCCGAAATATTGACGAAAGGGTAGAGGTTACTTGTCCGATTTATGATGAGGACATCCAAAAAGAGCTGATTGATGCCTTTAATATCGGTTGGAGAGCAAACGTAAAAGCTCGTATTCATTCGGAAGAATTAGATAATAAATATGTTTCGGCTGATGGGAAAAAAGAATTCCGTTCGCAACAAGAAATGTACAAATATTATCAGAGAAAGTTAGAGGAATAAATAAAAAAAAAAATAAAAAATGAGTTGGATTTTATTGATTATCGGAGGATTGTTTGAAATAGCTTTTACGTATTGTATCGGAAGAGCCAACAATGCAGTCGGAACGGAAAAATATTTATGGTATTTAGGCTTTCTGATAAGTGTTAGCATCAGTATGGGATTACTTATCAAGGCTTCAAAAGTTTTGCCTATCGGCACAGCTTATGCGGTTTGGGCAGGAATAGGAGCAGTCGGGACAGTGCTTATGGGGATTATATTTTTTAAAGAACCGATTGATTTTTGGAGGATATTTTTCATTTCCACTTTGATAATTTCGATAATAGGACTGAAATTAGTGTCATCGCACTAAGAAACTGTTTTTGTTTTTTTATAACTTTGACTATTAATAACACACATAAATTTAAAGAAATGAAAAAAGTAGTAGTATTATCATTGGGATTTTTTGTTTTGACAGCTTGTAACAAGGCAAAAAATGATTCTTCTGAAAACACAGAAGAACAAATTACAACAGAAGAACTTATTGGAGGAGAAAAAGATAAACACGGGTGTCTTACCGCAGCAGGAGAAACTTGGAGCGAATTGCAACAAGGTTGCATACAGGTTTTTGAGGTTGGGCAACGCTTAAATCCGATTGAGGTAGCTGAAGGAGAGGCTGTTATAAGTGCTTTCGTGTTGTTTAATGACGACCGTTCAAAACTCGAATTGTTTTTACCAACCAAAAATGAAACAATTATTTTAGACAAAAACGAAGAAGAATCATACCAAAATGACATTTTCAGGTTCGACACTAAAGATTTGACTTTATATATTGATGACAAACAAATGTATAAAGCAGAATAATAAAAATATTCTTGTTTTGAGCCTTACAGTAAAAATATTGTGAGGCTTTTTTATTTGAAACAATTTTTCTTCATTCCAAAAACTTCTTATATTTATAGCTCTAAAAAAGCAAAATGTTACAGATAAAGAAATACGGAGCTATTGATATTGGCTCGAATGCGATACGTTTGTTGGTTGCAAATATTGTGGAGCAAAAAGGAAAACCTGCACAATTCAGCAAGAGTTCGTTAGTGCGTGTTCCGATTCGTTTGGGGCAGGACGCCTTTACGGTTGGAGAAATTTCGGAAGAAAATATCGAACGAATGGTCGATGCTGTTAAGGCTTATTCGCTTTTGATGAAAGTCCATAAAGTAGAAAAATATATGGCTTGTGCCACTTCTGCAATGCGGGAAGCTCTGAACGGAGAAGATGTTGTGGCTTATATCAAAAAGAAAACCGGAGTAAAAATACATATTATAGACGGAAAAAAAGAAGCGAAAATCATCGCTTCAACCGATTTGCACCATTTGATAAATACGGACGAAACCTATTTGTATGTCGATGTAGGAGGAGGTAGTACGGAATTTACGCTTTTTTCCGAAGGAAAAATGATTACTTCCAAATCGTTCAAAGCAGGAACGGTTCGTTTTCTGAACAATCAGGTTACGGATTCGGTTTGGGTTGAAATCGAAAAATGGATTAGAGCCAATACAAAAGACTATACCAATGTAGCTTTAATCGGTTCGGGAGGAAACATCAACAGACTCTTTAAGATGTCGGGAAAATCACAAGACAAACCCTTGACTTTGAGCTATGTTCAGAGTCAGTTTAATGCATTGAGCAAAATGACTTACGAGGAAAGAATTTCCGATTTAGGCATGAATGCAGACCGGGCAGACGTAATCATTCCTGCCTCTAAAATCTATTTGAACTCAATGAAATGGAGTGGAGCAAAACAAATTTATGTGCCTAAAATCGGACTTTCAGACGGAATTGTTAAGGCACTTTATTATGATACGATTTAATCAATGGTAATAGTTACTATTTTAATTGTAATTTATCATTAACCATTAAAAAAGTGTTATTTAACGAGCTATTAACAGCCTAATACATCAGCTATCAATACTTTTGTTATAAGTTTTTGATTATGAACACATCTTTTTCATATACATTATTATCACTCTTTGGATTGGGACTGTTGTTTTCTTCTTGTTCCAACTCCAAATCAAACGATTATTCAGCTTATTTTGGAGGTGAAATCATAAATCCGAAGGATAAATGGGTTTTCTTTTACAAAGGAGAACAGGTGTTGGATAGCATTGCTCTTGACTCAAACAATCGTTTTTTTATAAAATTCGATTCTCTTCCGATAGGTTTATACAGCTTTAAGCACGAATCAGAATATCAATATGTATATTTTGACAAAAATGATAGTTTGATGATTCGCATTAATACGTTAAATTTTGATGAATCGTTGGTTTTCTGCGGAAAAGGAGACGAAAAAAACAACTTTTTGATTGAAATGTATCTCAAAAATCAAAAAGACAGAGGCTCGATGTTTCCTACTTTTGATTTGGAAGAAGAAGAATTTGTTAAAAAAGCAGATTCGTCTTATCAAGAGGTTTTAAATTTCTATACTTCAAAAAAAGAGGATATTCAATGGAATGAGGATTTTGACGTAGTAGCCAAGGCAAGTGCTGATTATCCGTATTATACCAAAAAAGAATTTTATCCTGTTGCTCACAGAAGAAGAATGATGAAAGAAACACTGCCGAATCTTTCGTCAAATTTTTACAGTTACCGAAAAAGCGTAAACTTCAATAATGAGCCATTAATTGATTTTTGGCCTTATATACAATACATTAATACAACTATTGACAACATTGCCAATACAGAAAATAGCGGTTTTTTGTTTGACCCGAAAACAACTTTAAGAAAAATAGAAATTGCAGACACCATTACCAACAATCAATCGTTAAAGAACAAAATTGCCAATAATATTGCTTTTCGCTACTTAATGGATAAGGAAGAAAATGCTTATGATACTGTCTTTTTAGAAAAATACTATCAAATTTCGACCGATACCGAAAAGAAAGATAAAGTAAAAGGCTTGGTTAAATCAATTCAAAACCTTTCCGAAACAGGTCTTCTTCCGAATATTGTTTTAAAAGACCTTAACAATAACGAAGTTTCGAGCAATGATTTGTTCCAAAGAAAAACGATTCTTTATTTTTGGTCAAAGAAAAACGAAAATCATTTCTTTGCTGTTCACAGAAAGCTCCAAAAAATTATCGGAAAACACCCGAATATTGATTTGATTGCCATAAATCTTGATGATAATCACGAAGATTGGAAAGCTTTTTTGGAAAAGCACAAAACCGTCCCGAATCCGAAAATCAAACATTACCAGATTTCAGACCTTGAAGAAGTAAAAGACAAATGGGTCGTAACCCGTGAAACCCGAGCATCAATTATCGACAAAGAAGCGAAAATCATCAAAGGTTTTACCAATATCTTTGACTCCACTTTTGACAAACAACTCTAATTCTCCCTATCTTTGTTCTTTTATAAAAAAACACTAATGAACAAATTGAGAATCGTTTTTATGGGAACTCCCGATTTTGCAACGGGAATCCTTGAGGCTATATTAGAACAGAATTATGATGTTGTCGGAGTCATCACAGCTCCTGACAAACCTGCTGGGAGAGGGCAGAAACTCTCGGTTTCTTCGGTTAAGCAGTTTGCTTTGGAAAAAGGCCTGAAAATTCTCCAACCAACAAACCTGAAAGATGAAACATTTTTGAAAGAATTAAAATCGCTAAATGCAAATTTGCAGGTTGTGGTTGCTTTCAGAATGTTACCGAAACAGGTCTGGCAGATGCCTGAACGGGGAACTTTTAATCTTCACGCATCGTTACTCCCTGATTACAGAGGGGCAGCTCCGATAAATTGGGCAATCATCAACGGAGAAACCCAAACGGGAGTTACCACGTTTTTTATAGACGAAAAAATTGATACCGGAGCAATGATTCTCAATGATTCTTTAGAGATAGGAGAAAACGAAAACGCAGGAAGTCTGCACGACAGGTTGATGAACCTCGGAAGAAAAACGGTTATCAATACGTTACAGCTCATCGAAAAAGGAGAAGCGAAAACTACTGTTCAACCCGATTCGAGAGATTTAAAAACAGCCTACAAACTCAATAAAGAAAACACAAAAATCGACTGGACAAAACCGCTTTTCGAAATTCATAATCTCATACGAGGACTTTCGCCTTATCCGTGTGCGTGGACGTTTATCGAAGATAAATCCGAACAATGGAACGTGAAAATTTATGAGGCTGAAAAAGAAGAATCAAATCATAATTTTGAGATTGGAAAAATCTTTTCTACAAAGAGAGAAATCAAAATTGCCGTTTCGGGAGGATACATTAATATAAAGATGTTGCAGTTTCCTGCCAAAAAACGAATGACAACAGCCGAATTTCTCAACGGATTCGAGTTTTCAGACAATGCGAAAGCTCTGTGAATCTATGACAAACCTGATTTTTAGGGAAAAGCATACTGTGTTTATTAACAAAATACTATGATTTATCAACAAATTTAAGAAAAATAAAGGAAAATACTTGTGTAGCTCATAAAAGCACCTAATTTTGTTCGGGATAAAAATAAATCATTGTTTAACCAAACCATTAAATTATTAAATTATGAACAAATCAGAATTAATTGATGCTATTGCAGCTGATGCTGGAATTTCTAAAGTAGCTGCTAAAAAAGCGTTAGAATCAGTTACTGAAAACGTAGCTAAAACTTTGAAAAAAGGAGACAGAGTTTCTTTAGTAGGATTCGGTTCTTTTTCAGTTTCTAAAAGAGCTGCAAGAGATGGAAGAAACCCACAAACAGGTAAAACTATCAAAATCGCTGCTAAAAACGTTGTGAAGTTTAAAGCAGGTGCTGATTTAGAAGGTGCTGTAAACAAAAAGAAATAATCTTGTTTATTTCTAAAAAATTAAAAAGGTGCCGGTTGATGAACAGGCACCTTTTTTTATTTAAAAATTAAAAACTGTTACAATATCCATCATATAGTTTTACATCATACAACATACAGTCAGTTTATATAATTTATCAGTATGCTTGATACCATTCAAAAAGGGAAATTACTTTTGTCCGACCCATCGTTACTTCAGGATATGGTTTTCGGACGTTCCGTTATTCTGATTACGGAATATAATTCTGATGGAGCTACGGGTTTTATGGTAAACAAACCCATAAATTACGCTGTTTCTGACCTGGTTCCCGATGTTGAAATTCCGTTTCCTGTTTATAACGGAGGTCCGGTTGAGCAGGACAACCTCTATTTTATTCACAACAAACCCGAAATTATCCCGTACAGCACCGAAATTTCAGACGGAATATTCTGGGGAGGTGATTTTGAAACGGTAAAAAAACAAATCAATACCGGAAATATTTCAGAGCATAATATCCGTTTCTTTTTAGGTTATTCCGGTTGGGGAGTCGGACAACTCGAAGACGAATTGCAGTCCAATTCGTGGATTGTAGTCGAAAATACATACAAGAGTAGCATTTTGTCTAAAGCACAAACCGATTTTTGGAAAGAGCAGTTAGAAGCCCTTGGAGAAAAATATATTATCTGGTCGAATGCCCCTGAAAATCCCGAGTTTAATTAACACTTGAATATTTTTGAATGATTTTATCTGTGAAAATCATAAAAATCTGTGTCATCTGTGTTCCATTAAATATGTATATTTGCACTCTGAAAAAAATAATTTGAAATGAAGCACACTTATATAAAAGAGCTTTTGACAGGCTCAAAATTATTAAACGTAGTCGTAGCAAAGGGCTGGGTACGCACTTTTAGAAGTAATCGTTTTATTGCACTCAATGATGGTTCTACGCTTGATACCATCCAATGTGTAATTGATTTTGAGAATTTTTCGGAAGAATTATTAAAAAAAATAACCGTAGGCTCTGCCATTTCGGTTAAGGGAACTTTGGTTGAAAGCCAGGGAGCAGGACAGAAATACGAAATTCAGGTTTCGGAGGTTGAAGTTTTAGGAGAATGTGATGTAGATGCCTATCCGATTCAGCTCAAAAACCGTCCGAGTTTGGAATTGTTGAGAGAAAATGCACATTTGAGAATCCGTACCAATACTTTTGGTGCGATTATGCGAGTTCGTTCGGTACTTTCGTTTGCGGTACATCAGTATTTTCAGGAAAACGGATTTTTCTATGTGAATACTCCGATTATTACAGGGTCAGATGCAGAAGGGGCAGGAGAGATGTTTCAGGTAACTTCGTTAGAAGTTGGGAATCCTCCAAAAGATGAAAACGGAAAAATCGACTATTCGGAAGATTTCTTCGGAAAAGAAACCAACCTTACTGTTTCGGGACAGTTGGAAGCGGAAACCTATGCAATGGCACTCGGAAAAGTTTATACTTTCGGACCTACTTTCAGAGCTGAAAACTCGAATACGTCAAGGCATTTGGCTGAATTTTGGATGATTGAACCCGAAGTAGCTTTCAATGATTTAGATGCGAATATGGATTTGGCTGAAGATTTCATCAAATACGTTATTAAATATGTGCTTGACAGATGCGAAACGGATTTGAAATTCTTGGAGCAACGTTTGTTAGATGAAGAAAAGCAAAAACCTCAAAACGAAAGAAGCGAAATGTCGCTTATCGAAAAGTTGAAATTCGTTTTGGATAATAACTTTAAGAGAGTTTCTTATACCGAAGCGATTGATATCCTGAAAAATTCAAAACCGAACAAAAGCAAAAAATTCCAATATTTGATTGAGGAATGGGGAGCAGATTTACAAAGTGAACACGAACGATTTTTGGTTGAAAAACACTTCAAACGTCCTGTGATTTTGTTTGATTATCCTGCAAAAATCAAAGCATTTTATATGCGTTTGAACGAAGACGGGAATACGGTTCGTGCGATGGATATTTTATTCCCGGGAATTGGGGAAATCGTGGGAGGCTCTCAAAGAGAAGAAAGACACGATGTTTTGGTCGAAAAGATGAAAGCTCTAAACATTCCCGAAGAAGAAATGTGGTGGTATTTGGATACCAGACGTTTCGGAACGGCTGTTCACAGTGGTTTCGGACTTGGATTTGAAAGACTTGTACTCTTTGTTACAGGAATGACCAACATTAGAGATGTGATTCCGTTTCCGAGAACTCCGAAAAGTGCAGAATTTTAATAATTTGCTTTAGGCAATAAGCAGTAGGCTTTATGCTTATGGCTTACAGCCTATTGCTCACAGTAAAAAAATGATAATCTACAACGTAACTATAAATATAGACGAAAGTGTTCACGAAGATTGGCTTTTGTGGATGCAACAAAAACACATTAATGATGTTTTGGCAACGGGAAAATTCTTCAAAGCTAAACTGGTTAGGGTTTTGGTTGAAGAAGAAATGGGAGGAGTAACCTATTCTACTCAATATTTCGCAGAAAATAAAGAGTTGTTAGAAAGATACTACAAAGAAGATGCTGAAAGATTGAGAACAGAAGGACTTAAGCTTTTTGCAGATAAGATGCTCGCTTTTAGAACGGAGCTTGAGGTCATTTCTGAATTTTATTCTCAAACGAATTAAACTTTATTGTTCTTTTTGGAATTTTCATTTTCAGCCAAATAGCTGTCTTTTTGGTTGATGATTTTTGAAGAGGACAGATATTCTTTGTTGTCAGCATAGATATAAAGAAGTGTTCCGTCTTTGATAGTGTTGATAATTGCATCATTTATTTCTCTCGGAAGTGCGGGGCAACCGTAGCTTCTGCCTAATCTTCCTGTCGATTTGATAACTTCTTCACTGCAATAATCCGCTCCGTGAATCACGACTGCTCTTGGTTTTGCCTGACAGTTGATGTCTTTTTCCAATCCCTCAAGCACGAGTGAATATCCGTTTGCTCCGAAATAGGTTTTTTCGGTTAAATAAAATCCTAACGAACTCTGATATGAACCGTGTTTGTTAGAAAATGAAGTTGCATATTTTTCCCCTGAATTTCGTCCGTGCGAAACGATAGTATGGAATAAAACCTGTTTTTTTTTCAAATCCAAAACGACCATTCTCTTGTCGGTTGAGGGGAGTGTGAAATCAATAATGGTAATGATATTTTTGTTTTTTGCATCTATCTTTTCCAGCCCTTGCATTGCTTGTTCAAAAGCGTTGAACTGAACAGTTTGATTGAGCCCGAAGTCGTTGTAAAGCTCTGTATAAACCGACTTTTTGTCTATGGATTTTGTAGGGGATTCGATTGTTGCGGTTCTCTGTTCTGCAAGAGAAACAACATTAAAGGAGGTAAATAAAAGTGCAATTATAAATAACAGTAAAATTCGCATTCGTTTATGATTTTTGTATCAATATCAACTTTATTATAACGGGCAAAAATAATAATTATTTGAATTTCAAAGTGTTAAAATTTATTAATCAATCACAATTACCAAAGATTTCAGGGGTTTTGCGTTATCATAAATAAATTTTGCGTGTGAAGAGGCATTCCGTACGCACATATGCGAACGTGGAAATGTCCCTAAAGTTGCACTGTATTCTATAATGTTTCCGTTGGGGTTGTTTGTCGGAACTCCGTGAATGTAACCTCCGTTTGTAAAACGACTCGCATAAGGAGCAAATCCACCAATTTCGGTTGTTCCGTCTTCATAGAATAACATTTTTGATTTGTTTTCCTGGATGATAAACATTCCGAGAGGAGTTTCCATTGCATACGGAGGTTTATGAACTCCCGAAGTAGCAGGATTCATCGAACGGATAACCCATTCGTTTTCATCTCTTTCTATAAAAGTTATGTTCTGATTAGTAACATCGACAAAAATAATATGGTTAAAGTGAATGCTGTCTCCGAGTGTTTTTACATATCGTTTCGGAACATCCCAAGTTCCTGAAAACGAGATTCCCTCAATCCGAACCATATCAAGTGTGTCACTACTGATTAGCTTTACGATTGAACCATCTCTGCCATAAATTGTAGGAGCATCGGTTTCTCCCACAATATAAAGAGGAGCAGACTGATAACGCTCTACACCCAAAGTATCGGAAACTCGTGTATATTCGTTTCGGACGAATTTTTTTACGGTTGGAGCTTCACGATTCATATTTTTGTAGTTCTGCAAAACGGCATACGTGATTTTTTCCTTTTGGAAATTCTCGACATAAGCTAATTTCTCTTTGATTTTATCCCACTGAAAAACTCGTGTGGTGTCTTTGTACGGATAGGTGTCTTCGAGTGTGTATTTATCGAAAGTAAGTTCTTTGTTCAGAATAATATCAGCAGCAGTTCTCGGACGATTTTTTTCGATTTCTTCAGCTTTTTTTACTTCATTAATAGAGTCCTGAACTCTTGTGTCAGTAAAATTATCGTTTATGGTTTTATCCTTACAGGACAAAAAAACAGAGGAAAACAAAATCAATCCCAGGTTAAAATATACTTTCATAAATAGTTGAAATCCTGTACAAAAATAGAAAAACTTTTGATAAATTAAACTTGAAGATGTTAAGACATAAGAGTACGACTTGAAGATGTAGGACGTACGACTTGAAGATATAAGATTTAAGTTATATAAGTCCTGCGTCTAATCAATATTGGTTTGTAAATACACAAAATATTCTTTTCACTTTCATTTGAAAGCAGTATCTTTGCCAAGTTTTAGAATCCTATGAAAACAGCTTTGACTTCAACTGACACTACTTTTTCTATAAAAACAGCAATTTCCGAGTTTAAAGAAATTACCAAATTCCGTTTGGCCGCAAGTGTGGTCTTTTCGTCTATTGCAGGATATTTACTGGGAGTAGTTGAGTTCACTTCGAGTAACTGGATGACACTTTTGATGTTGGCTGTCGGAGGATATTGTATGGTTGGAGCATCAAATGCCTTTAACCAAATCATCGAAAAAGATTCGGATGCAAAAATGGAACGAACCAAAAATCGTCCCGTTCCTTCAGGACGATTAACCCCAACAACCGCTTTTGTAATTGCAACTGTTCTTACTATTTTAGGACTTGTCATTTTGTACAACATCAATCCGAAATCAGCAATGTTCGGAGCGATTTCGATATTTTTGTATGTGAGTGTTTATACTCCCCTGAAAACGATGACTCCGCTTTCGGTCTTTGTGGGAGCTTTTCCGGGAGCGATTCCGTTTATGCTCGGATGGGTTGCAGCTACGGACAGCTTCGGAATTGAAGCAGGAACACTTTTTATGATTCAGTTTTTTTGGCAGTTTCCACATTTTTGGGCTATTGGCTGGTTTTTATTCGAAGATTACAAAAAGGCAGACATTTATATGTTACCTAACGGAAAACGAGATAAAGGAACTGCAATACAAGTAATAATGTACACATTTTGGACGGTTGTAACTTCGATTGTTCCGGTTATAGGGTACTTTAAAGAGGGGATTTTAGGAAGATTGTACATCACTCCAATTTCGGCTGTAATTATTTTAGGGTTGGGAATCTGGTTTATAATGTATGCTTTCAAATTATACAAAAAAAGAGATGCCAAAACAGCACGAACACTTATGCTTGTGAGTGTTTCGTATATTACGCTTTTGCAAATAGTATATGTTTTGGATAAATTTATACGGTAATTATTATGATACGAGAAAATCAGGTTTTTGACGATTACGGCCGAAAATCCAAAACATTCAAAACGATGTTGTGGGTGGGTATGATTAGTATGTTTATGATGTTCGCAGGACTTACGAGTGCTTACATTGTTAGTAAATCAAGACCCGACTGGTTAAGTGATTTCGAACTGCCTTTTTCTTTTTTGATTAGTACGGTTGTAATTGTTATCAGTAGTTTTACTTTTCATTTTGCAGTAAAAGCCATAAAACGAGACGACAGAGCCAATACTTCACTGTTTTTAGGGATTACGTTTGCTTTGGGAATCAGCTTTGTAATATTACAGTTTATCGGATTTGACCAAATCATCAAAAACGGATATTTTTTTACGGGAGCAGAAAGTACCGTAACGACTTCATTCGTATATATTGTAGTGATAATGCACATTGTTCACTTGTTTGCAGGAATGATTTCGCTACTGATTGTAATTTATAATCATTATAAACAAAAATATAACTCCTCTCAACCGCTTGGAATTGAGTTAAGTGCGATGTTCTGGCACTTTCTTGACTTTTTGTGGTTGTATTTGTTTTTATTTTTGTATTTCTTTAAATAAGAAAAAAACGTACATTTGACAAATTTTTTATTTTAACAAAAAATTATGGAGACAACAGCTACTTCAACAGCTAAAGAAAAAGTTTGGGAAGGTGGTAACGAACCGTTAGGAGCAAGTTACGGAAAGTTAATGATGTGGATTTTTATCCTATCAGACTCTCTTACTTTTACAGGATTTTTGATTTCTTACGGATTTATGAGGTTCAAATTTATCGACATTTGGCCTATTGCGGACGAAGTTTTTAATCACTTTCCGTTTTTCCACGGAGATAATCCGATGTATTTCGTGGCATTAATGACCTTTATTTTGATTTTTTCGTCAGTAACTATGGTACTTGCCGTAGATGCGGGACATCAGATGAAAAAAAATAAGGTTGTTACATATCTGGCACTGACCATTGCAGGAGGTTTATTTTTCGTAGGTTCACAGGCTTATGAGTGGACAAACTTTATTAAAGGAACTTATGGAGCTGTTGAGACCAAAGGTGGATCAATATTACAATTTGTAGATACTGAAGGTAACCGTCTTTCTTTAGATCAGGTAGCTCAACCAATTCCAACCGAAAGAGTGAACAATACAAGCAGTAGAGGACTTTGGTTTACTAAAGAGGCAAAAAGACCTCAATATACTACGGAAGAGGTTATTGCAGGAGTAAAAGCGAATCCGAATGTTTTGATTAGAACGGAATTTATTTATAGAAGTACAGATGAGCAAAAAGGAGATACTTCGATACATCCTACACTTAACAAAGACAAGCATAAAGTAGTGCTTACTCGTGAGGCTTCTGTTGAAAGAATTCAAGATGCAAAATACGTAGTAAAAGGAGCAGGACACGTAAGAAACGAATACGGAAACAAATTGTTTGCTAACTTGTTTTTCTTTATTACAGGATTCCACGGATTCCACGTTTCTATCGGTATTTTACTGAACATCATTATATTTATAAACGTTCTTTTAGGAACTTACGAACGTAGGGGCTCTTACGAAATGGTCGAAAAAGTAGGACTTTATTGGCACTTTGTAGATTTGGTTTGGGTATTCGTATTTACATTCTTCTATTTGGTATAATTCTATTAGTTAGTATAAAAAGTTATGGCACAAGGTCACACATCAAACACAAAAAGAATCTGGAATGTATTCTGGATATTATCAGCACTGACAATCGTTGAGGTAGTATTAGGTATTTTAAAACCCGAATCTATATATCATTCTGATTTTTTGGGAACTTCGATTTTGAACTGGATATTCATTATTCTTACTATCATTAAGGCTTATTACATTGTTTGGGCTTTTATGCATATGGAAGGAGAAAAAGCATCACTTCGTTGGTCAATAGTTGGGACAACCATATTTTTGATTATCTATATTGTTGTGCTCTTTCTTATCGAGGCAGTTTATATCCACGATGTGATGAACGGACCGAGGTCAATCAGTAAATGGATATTTTAATACGATATTATATAAACAGGAAAGGCAGTAGTAATACTGCCTTTTTTTGTATCTTTGTATGAACTTTTAAAGCCTTTACCAATGAAAAAAGGTATCATTGTAATATTTCTATTTGTCTTTCCGATTTCAATGTATTTGTTTTTTGCTTCGGGAGTAAATACGTTTACCAAATTACCAACTATTGCCGAAAAAGTTGATGAACTTCCTCATTGGGAATCGTTAAGCGGAGAATCTGTAAAACTTCAAGATAAAATTACGATTCTCGGATTTATGGGAGTAGAGGTTTTAGCCAACAAAAGCAATGCTTTTAATCTGAATCAACTGATTTATAACAAGAACAAATCGTTTTTGGACTTTCAGATTGTGATGATTGTTCCTGTCGAATCCAAAGTAGAAGTAGAACAGCTTATTTATGAATTTGAATGGGCAAAATTAGCTTCATTTTCGGGTTGGAAATTCGTTTTTGCAGAACAAGAGGAAATCCAAAATTATTATGACAAACTTGGTTTAGTGAATACTCTGGACGAAAATGCAGGTACTCCTTTCGTTTATATTTTGGACAAGGAAAGAAATTTGAGAGGACGAAAAGGAATGAACAAAAAAGGAAAAGACGAATATAAAGAAGGATATTCAACCGTTTCTCCTGCCGAACTCAAAAACGAAATGGAAGACGATTTTAAAATAATCCTTTACGAATACAGAGCAGCTTATAAGAAAAATAGAAATCAGGAATTAGGAATTGAGAAAATAGAAAATAGAAAATAAACTAAAATCAAATCCCTGTAAAGTTGGGGTGAGGCACATGAAAAACAAATCATATATTGGTATCAGTTTTATAATTTTGATTTTCGGAATTTGGGCTATTCCGAAAATTATAGACGGATTCAAAAATAACAACATTGTAGAAGGCGACCGACTCAATAGAGTCGTGAAAACTAAAAAAAGCGGACTGGTAGTAATTGATAATGTCCCGTCTTTTTCGCTTACCAATCAAAAAAACCAAACCATAAGCGACAAAGATATGTTGGGAAAAGTCTATGTGTTGGAATTTTTCTTTTCGACCTGTCCGACTATTTGTCCGATTATGAATCGAAATTTGATTGATGTTGAGAAAAAGTTTACGAACAAAAAAGATTTCGGAATCGTTTCCGTTACGATAAATCCAAAACATGATACTCCCGAAGTATTGAAAAACCACAAAGAAACTCATTTGAACATCACTTCGGATAATTGGCATTTTCTGACTTCCGAAAGACAGGAAGACATTCATAAATTAGCTAGAAAGTTCAATATGTATGTAGGGGAAAATATAGATGCACCGGGAGGGTTTGAACATTCCGGATTATTTGCCCTTATCGACAAAAACGGAAAAATAAGATGTAGAACTGACAATTTCGGAAACCCGATTTTGTATTATTCTGCTTTAAACTTTCTTGATGAAGAAGGTTTTGAGGAAGATCCATACGGAGAATTCAGGCCTGGAGTTGATGCAATTATAGAAGATATCGAAAAATTATTGAACGAATAATTTATAATTTTAAGCTATAAAAAAATCCCGTTTCATTTAAGAATGAAACGGGATTTTTTTATTTATAAAACCTGTAAATTATTGTTTTACAATCTTTTTAGTAGTACTTCCCTCGTTAGAGTTGATGTTTACAAAATAAACCCCTGCATTCAAATCAGAAACATTGATTTGAGATACATTAGAATTAGCTTGTTTAACTGTTCTTCCATTGATGTCTGTAACAATTACAGAGTTGATTTCTGCATTGATAGAGTTAGAAATGTTTAACACATCTTTTGCAGGATTTGGATAAACAGAGAAAGAAGAAGCTGTAAAATTCCCTGTTGAAGCATCTTCATCATTAGTCTTAAAGTTGTCTATGATAGCATAACCGTCAACTCCACTCCAATTATCGTGAACGAATCTAACTTGCTCAATATCGTTTAGTTGATTGTTTATTTGAACACCTTGATGAATAAGAACATCATTTATATAGTAAGACACATCATTAGCTGTTGTTTCGACCCTTACATTATACCAGGTCTCTGGTGTCCAAGTAAAGTCAGTTGTAGTAAATGCTTCATTTGAAAGAGCCGCTACTGCACCATTATATGAAAAATGAAGTATTGTTGTGAAAAATCCAGCTGTTAGATTAACTGTTCCGAATCTATAATCACTTGCATCGTCAATTTCATCTACGATATAAATATCAAAAGAGATAACAGCCGTTTCAAATTCAACAGGAGTAGAGTAATTGTAAAAAGCTCCCATAACAGGGTTACTTTGAGTACCAAAATTACTATCCACAGCAATTTTTAAAGCCTGTGTTCCTTCGGAAGCCAAATCGCTTGTGACGTTTTGATTACTGATAAACCCTCCTGCTCCGTCTCCTGTAACTACCCAACCATTTTGTCCATTAATATCCCCTAAAGTAAATCCTTCTGATGCCTCAAAAGAAATAGTTTGTTGTGCATTAGCACCTGTGATTGTAGCAACTACAAATGCTACAGAAAGTAAAATCTTTTTCATAGTTATGTTTTTTAAAAAATTAAAGATAGCCAAAAGTAGGTAATAAAATTGTTATCTGCAAATAAGGAAAGTGTTAAATTTTTAATTCTAAAAAGACACTAACTACTTTAAAGAGGTTTTTGAGGTCTGTTTTTAGGATTTCTTTTCTGATGAAAACAGGATAATATTCTGATATTTTGTTTTTGTTCATTGATGACAAAATACAAATCATAAGGGAACTTTTTAATTTTGCAGGAACGTACGTTATTGTATCTCAATCTTTGTGCAAAAGGGTTTTTCAGAATGTCGTTGTATGCATTCTCAAGTTTTTCTATGAAGTAAGCAGGAGCAAACGAACTGTCTTTACCATAAACTCTATTGCTTTTTCGATTTCGTTTTGAGCCCTTTTGGATAAAATGAGTTTAAAGTCCATATTTTTGCTTTAGTATTTTAATGGACTCTTCAGCCGAAATACAATCCTCATCTTTTTCTTGTAGTCTTTCGTCCAAAATTGCTTTTAAATCATCCGAAAGTTCCTCATATTCATCTTCCTCATTAGGGATTATGATAATTTCTACGCTTTTTGCTTTAAAATTTTTAGGCAAAAACACATTAAACGAATTATCTTTAACTTCTACAAATTGTCTTATCGCTTCCATAATTTAGTTATTTGTGAATTTTTGTCATATACTAATACACAAAAATACGAAATAAATTTAATAATCTTTACGTCCTATGATATTCAGCTTATAAATCAAAATCAGATTAAGCACAAGACAAAGCCCTGATTTTAGTGCAAAATTCCAAAAATGTGAAGTCAGAGTCGGTAAGAAATAAACAAGGATTCCAACCGAAATAATCACTGAAAATAATTGTAAATACTTCTTGTCAAACGGAAGAATTCCGATTTTTTGTTTGATATAAAACGTCTTTAGCAAGTTAAAAACCGAAATTGAAATAAACGAAGAATAAGCCACTCCAATCATTCCCATTTTGAACTGAAGTACAAAAAGCAGATTCAGTCCGATATTTAGGACAATCATTACCAAAATAGCAATCACATTAAATCGGTAATATTTAGAAAAAGTAATGATTTCGGAGTTAAATCCTGTTCCCATATTGATAACCATTCCAAGTCCTAAAACCAAAAGTATCGGAACAGCTTGTAGCAGATTTTCTTTGGCAGGAAGAAGTGAAAATAAATCATTTATACCCAAAAAAACACAGCTGTACAATACAGCTCCTATAGCAAAAAGTAGCTTTGCATTCTCTTTGTACTTACTGCTTAACTCTTTTATCTTATTTTGTTTGACTAATTCGGAAATGACAGGAGAATTGATAGCAAAAATTCCCGTAGCAGGAATAATAAGTGTAGAGGCTACCAAAACTCCGATGTTGTAAATTCCGATTTCTTTCATCTCATAACCCAGAAATCCGAGCATTATCGTATCAATCCGGAAAGCCAAAAGCGACCCCAAACTTCCCGTAAAAGCAAACAGGCTGTATCGAAAATATTCCTTTTTGGAGAAATTTTCAAAAACCTTTCTGAAACCTGAATCCCAACGGGTTTTGTCTTTTTTTAAGGTGTAAATTCCCGTAAGGAAAAGAATTAGAATATACGAAAGTACAAAAATCCAAACCCCTTGTTTTTCTTGGATAAAATGTATTCCGACCAAAATAAAAATCAGAGGAAGTGTAATTTTCGGAATGATTTTTTCAAAAAATGAAGGAAATGCAATCTTCTGTAAATTAAGCGATTGACGTTTAAAAACTTCGTTAAATGCAATCGAAATTCCAAGCGGTAAAGCCAACCAAACCAAGCTTTTAAATTCAAAATCAAAAAGTGATGCAATCAAAAAAATAAGCCCAAAAGCCAAAACGGAATTTACCAAAACCGAATATAAGCTATACAGAAACAATCGGTTTTTATTTTCGACCGATAGAGTAGGGTAGAAGTGAACCAGTGCCTGTGATGCCCCAATCAGAATAAGCGGAAAAATCACTTGAGAAAAGGATTCTACCATTCGGATAATTCCCAAAAATTCAGGATTTTCGGGATAGATATAGAGAGTGGAAACAATTCCGACAGCCACACCAATATAATTGATAAGACTAAACCAAAAAATCTGTTTTGTAACGGAATTATTTTTCATTAACTGATATTAACTTTTCTAAGTTTCTAAAATTTTATACTTTAGCAAAGATAATAGTTAAGTCAATGTACGAGCAATATTTTCCTAAAAAACGATATAATCAAACTTTAGAATTCTTAAAAAAACATATTTCTACTTCCGAAAAATTATTGGATTTAGGAGTTGAAAATCCATTTTCTAAAATATTGAAATCAGAAGGTTATCAGGTAGTTAATACAAAGGGAGAGGATTTAGATGAAGATTTTTCAGCTTTGAAAAGCGGAAATTATACAGTTGTAACCGCTTTTGAAATCCTGGAGCATTTGCTGAATCCGTACTCTTTATTAAAGGAAATAAAATCGGATAAATTGGTTATTTCCGTTCCTTTGCGGTTGTGGTTTAGTCCTGCTTACCGAAGTAAAACAGATATGTGGGACAGACATTACCACGAATTTGAAGATTGGCAATTGGACTGGCTTTTGGAAAAAACAGGCTGGAAAATCATTGACCGAGCTAAATGGACAAACCCAACAAACAAAATCGGAATTCGTCCAATCTTGAGAAGGTTTACTCCAAGATATTATATTGTGTATGCTGAAAAAAAGAAATAAATGAATTTGTAAATAAAAAAAAATCAATTTCATTTTTAAAAATAAAATTATAGTTATACATTTGTGCTTTGAGTAAACAAAAAATAAAGTTATGTTTGATTTTCAGCAATATTTAGGATTTCTTTTGTTTTTAACAATTTTTACAATGGGATTTTGGCTTTTGTTATTTCTTATAGGATTTGCTTTCTACTGGGTAACAGGTCATTCTATTGAAATGTGGAAAGAAAAAAGAGCAGAGAAAAGAGCTCAAAGTGAATTGGAATAGAAATTTAGAGAGTTAAAAATAGATTTTTCATTATTAACCACAATCTGACGAAAGTCGGATTGTGGTTTTCTTGTTTTTATTCAAACCGGATGGCTTTAACAGGTGAAATTTTCGTAATAATATAAGACGGAATCAAAAGCACCATCAAACAAACAACAACCGTTCCGATATTCAGAGCCAAAATATAATCCCAATTCAGATAGACAGGAGCTTGGTTTACGTAGTAGCTTTTCGGGTCTAATTTAACCACTCCAAAATATTTCTGAATCAGTAATATCCCCAATCCGATGAGATTTCCCCAAAAAAGTCCTCTCGAAATCAGGTAAAAAGCATTGTATAAAAATATTTTACGTACCTTCCAATTATCAGCTCCCATTGCCTTGAGAATTCCAATCATTTGGGTTCGTTCCAATATCATAACCAAAAGTGCAACCGCAATATTGATGATTCCGACCAATAACATTAATATAATAATCAAATAAATGTTGGAATCCGTAATTTTAAGCCATTCGAAAATGGAGTAATATTTTTCTATAATAGTTTGTGTATCAAGTACAGAAGGAGTTTGTGAGTGAACTTCATCTCCCTTTTGCTGAATCTGATTAAAATCATTTACAAAAACTTCAAAATTTCCGATTTGATTAGCGCTCCACCGATTCATTCTTTGTAGGTGTCTAATATCTCCAAAGATAAAGTTAGCATCAAATTCTTGAAATCCTGAATTATATATCCCAACAATTTCAAACTGACGTAAGTTGGGTCTTTCGTTTGGGTCGTCTTTTAAAAAATGGGTTGTGAATTTATCTCCGAGCGTAAATTCCATTCGTTTGGCCAAATACTCTGAAATTAGAACCTCTGCATTTTCTCGTTCTTCCGTAACGTTTGGAATTCTTCCCTGAACGAGGTATTCTTCTAAATTTTTAAACCTATAATCTGTTCCTACTCCTTTAAAAATAATACCTTCAAAAGTAGTTTCGGTTCGGATAACTCCTGCTTTAGTAATTACAGCCTGAATATGGTTAATGTCACTTACCGAAGAAAAATTTGGATAAAAATCTTGATTCTTATCAATAGGAGTGAGGCTAACTTCTGATTGGTTGTTGTCGAAATTTGAAATAATAATGTGCCCGTTGAAAGCCGAAATTTTTTCACGGATTTTCTCCCGAAGCCCGATTCCCGTTGCAACCGAAACCAACATCATAATAATTCCCAAAGCAATAGCAATAACCGCAATAGTCAGTATCGGACTTGAAATACTTGCCTTTTCTTTCTTTTCGGAAGTCAGTCGTTTTGCTATAAAATAGGGTAGGTTCATTGTTTATTATTATGAATGCCCAAATATAATTCTTTTTAAACAGAGTTCTAAAGGTAAAAATAACAAAGGTTTTCTTTCTTCATATATAGTCTAAAAATTCATATAACTATGTTATTTATATATTTTTTAATAACTTGCAGTCGAGTTTTTGTTTTTTTTAAGAATAATTAATGCTATTAAATAAAATTATGATGAAAAAATTACTAAAATTAATTTGTAAAAAGAAAACAACTGCGTTTTCTGTATTTGGGTTATTGTTTGGAATCAGTGCTGTAGATGCTCAGACTTGTGATGAACCAACAATTAGTGCTAATCCTGTAACGATATGTTCAGGAATGTCAACTACTTTGACTGCTGTTTCTGATGGAGAAGATGTGTTTTGGTATGATTCTGAATCTGCAACTTCTTCGATAGGAGAAGGAGCGTCCTTTACGACTCCTATTTTGACATCGGATACTTCTTATTGGGTAGAATCTGTAAATTATGGAACTCCAGGAACAGGTGCTGTTATTACTGGAGGTGCGAGGGTAGCTCCGAGTAGTAATAGTGGTTCGGAAGTCGTAGCTACTACTTCTCCTTGGGGGCTAGTATTTGATGCTTACGAAGATTTTGTACTCAACTCTGTGGATGTTTTTATTATCGCATCAGCAGGAGGAGCTATTGTTATTAATTTGCTGGATGATAACTGGAATGTTATGGAAACAACCTCACTCACATTACCAGCAGGAGGTAGTACTTCTTCTCCGTTACAGCATACAATAACTTTGGATTTTGATGTTCCACAGGGTAATGGATATCGTCTTGTTGCGTCTTCATCTCCTACTATGGTTAGAGAGTTTAGTTCCGAACATCCTGGGTTTCCTTATTCTATAGGAACTGTAGGTGCAGTAACTGCAGGAAGCGTCAATACAACAGGTGGAAACCCGACAGTTTATTATTTCTTTTATAATTGGACTGTTACTGCAGGGACACCTGCAGAAGAATGTGTGTCAGATCGAATAGAAGTTCTTGTAACAGTTTCTCCGCTTCCTACTCTTCCTGGAGGAGATTCTACACAAGCAGTAGAAGAAGGAAGTCTTATTTCTGATTTAGTTGTTACAGGACAAAATCTTACGTGGTATGCGGATGCTGATTTGACGCAAGAAATTCCTGATACGACCGAGCTTATGAACGGAGCGACTTATTATGTTACCCAAACTGTTGGAGATTGTACAAGTGCTGTATTAGCAATTACCGTGACTTTTATCGACCCTTGTGAAGATGTGACCGAACCAAACGGAGATTCTGAACAGACAGCAGAAGAAGGAAGTTTACTATCTGATTTAGTTGTTACAGGACAAAATCTTACGTGGTATGCAGATGCCGATTTGACTCAAGAAATTCCTGATACAACCGAGCTTATCAACGCAACGACTTATTATGTTACCCAAACTGTTGGAGATTGTACAAGTGATGCATTGGCAATTACGGTTACCTTAATTGCCCCTTGTTCAGACATAACCGCACCTGATGGTGATTCTGAACAGACAGCAGAAGAAGGAAGTTTACTATCTGATTTAGTTGTTACAGGACAAAATCTTACGTGGTATGCAGATGCCGATTTGACTCAAGAAATTCCTGATACAACCGAGCTTGTGAACGGCACGACTTATTATGTTACTCAAACAGTTGGAGATTGTACAAGTGATGCATTGGCAATTACGGTTACCGTAACTTTAGATGTAGATAACTTTAATAAATATAATTTCAATATGTATCCGAATCCTGTAAGTGATGTATTGAATTTGAAAGCTAATCAAGAAATATCGAATATCGAGGTATTTAATCTTTTAGGACAAAAAATGGATGTACCCATAAACAATAATCAGCTTGATATGACTTTGCTTTTGACAGGGAATTATATTTTGAATGTAACTATCGAAGGAATTACTAAAACTTTTAAAGTAAGCAGAAGATAAGTTATTTTAATTCAGGCTTTGCAAACAAAAAAATACCCTTTCAATTTTATTTTGAAAGGGTATTTTTATTTACGAAAGTTGTTTAACGATTTCTCTCCATTCTTCGAGTTCCGGAATTCCCGGTTTGCGTTTTCCGAAGAACTGAACGATTAAATCTCCCATTTCGTTGAATACTTCAACCGAAGTTACAATATCTCCTTCAGCAGGTTTGCGTACTATATAAGTCGATGCGATTTTTGACATATCCAAATGCAGGTTAAAATCCGGATCCATTACGTTAAACCATTCTCTGTGCCACATTGTTTTGCGGATTCTTCCGGTATGAATTTGGATATTTCCTCTATTTCCTACAAAAACCATAATCGGAGTTTTGGTCTGGGCAGCTAATTCTAATAATTTTACCGAAGCTTGATTATCAATTTTTTGAGCATAATATTCCGATGGAGCCAATCGCAATGCCTGAGTTCGGGTTACTCCGAATTTCTTTAACATTCCGAAGAAATCGTGAGTGTCTTTAAGCCCTTTCCAAGCAGTATGAAATCCTTCTACATCAACATCAGCATCGGGTTTTTCTTCAATATCTAACGGAAGAGCAGCAGCTGTTTCGTTGGTTGATTGGTCTTCCGATTTGTATTTTTCAACCAAATCCCTGTAAGCCTGTTCGTTGCTGTCTTTAGTCAGATAAATCTTGTGAATGGATTCTCCGTCTTTCCCAAAAAACTGCAAACTCGTACGAGTTCCGTGTTCGGATTCTTCCGTAACTGCATAAACCTTTTCCCAAGCCGACAAAAAGATTCGCATATCAATATCGTCATTCACAAACAATCCTGCGTGTGAATTTGAGAAATCTCCGTTTGCATAAATTCCCTTACGTTCGTGGACACATTCTTCGTTTCGGGTAAGTCCCATCAACTTTCCGAGAGGTTCTAAATCCAACAGGATATTTTCAAATTCTGGACGTAAACGGATTACGTTCTGTCCTGTTTTTGTAGCTAAAAGCTCCACTTCGCTAACTCCTAATTGTTGAGCCGCATTCCGTATTCTGAGGTGTGGGTTTTCTGCTTTGAGAGCTTCCCATTTTTGTAGTAAATTCATTTTTAATATATAATGTATTGTTTTAATCTACTCTATGTTCCAAAAAAAATCATTGGTTTTTTATCTACCGGATTTTCAAAAATCGTACACGGAAAATTATATACGTCGGTTATGATTTCTTTGGTAAAAATATTTAGCGGAATATCATTAGCGACAACTTTTCCCCCTTTCATCAGAAAAACTTCGTCTGAAAAACGTGCAGTCAGGTTCAAATCGTGCAAAACCAAAACGGCTGTATTTCCTTTTTTGGTAAATTTTCGGATATTTTCTAATATTCGGTATTGATGATAAATATCCAAATTATTCAGAGGTTCGTCCAAAAAAATCAGCTTGTTTTGAATATCGTTATCCAATTGAGCCAAAACCCGAGCCAAATGAACTCTCTGCTTTTCTCCTCCCGAAAGTGTGTTGTAATCCCTGTCTTTTAAATGAAAAACATCGGTTTGTTTCATCGCATTTTCGACAGCAATTAAATCATTTTCATTCGGATTATTGTCAAAATACGGATAACGACCCATAAGGGTAACATCTCCAACCAAAAGCGGAATATCCGAATTATATTGTTGCGAGAATTTTGCTTTGTGTTGTGATAATTCTCCCGTATGCCATTCTTTGAACGTTTTTTCTTTGAAAAGGATATTGTCAAATCGTTCCAATTCGTTGGATAAAACACTCAAAAGCGTGGATTTTCCTGCTCCATTCGGTCCGACAATCGCAATCATCTTTCCGTTTTGTGCAGAAAAATCAATTTCACTCAAGATTTTAAAATCCTTGTGAGAATATGATATGTTTTTTCCTTTTAGCATTTTTAGTTTACGGTTTACAGTTTACGGTTTACAGCTGGCAGAACAATTGTAAACCGTAAACTGTAAACTTCTATAATGATTTTTTCTGTTTCAACAATATTGTAATAAAAATAGGTGCTCCCATAAATGCAGTCAGAATTCCGATTGGGATTTCAGACGGAGCCACAATTGTTCTGCTTATCGTATCTGCTCCCAAGAGTAAAATACTCCCTAAAACAGCCGATAAAGGCAGGATAATATAATAATTCGATTTGAAAATTAGTCTTAAAATATACGGGATAATCAGTCCGATAAATCCGATAGTTCCCGAAAAAGCAACCGAGCCTCCAACCAAAAGAGCTGTAAACAAAACGATTTGCTTTTTAGTTCTTTCAACAGGAATTCCCAAGTGCATTGCGTCTTTTTCTCCCAACATCATTGCATTGAGCGTTTTCCCTTTTCCGATAAGGAAATAGTACGAAATCAAAATTATAACCGATAAAATTCCGTTTTTTGTCCAACTCGCACCTCCAAGACTTCCGAGATTCCAAAAAGTCAAATCTCTTAACTGTTCTTCTTTTGAGAGATAAATCATAAGTCCCATAACAGCAAATCCCAAAGCCGAAAAGGCAACTCCCGAAAGCAACATCATCACAACATTGGTTTTTCCGTTTGAAGTCGAAATTCTGTACACCAAGCTCATCGTAATAAATGACCCGACAAAAGCCGAAATGCTCAAAAACGAAAAGTGCATTGTCTCGGGAATATAGGGTTTGATGAATGCTCCCAATACTATTGCAATAGCTGCAAAAAGCGAAGCTCCTGCTGTGATTCCGATTAAATCGGGTGTTGCAAGCGGATTTTTGAACATTCCCTGCAAACAGGTTCCCGAAACTGCCAAAGCACTTCCGATGAGGATTGCCATTACAATTCGTGAAAGCCTAATGTCCAAGAAGACATATTGGTCGGTTTGTGAAACAGAAGGGTTTTCTCCGAAAAAACTTGAGATGATTTCTGAAAAAGAGCTGTTAAACTCATAAACTCCCATATATAGCGAGATTATTGCTAATCCGATTAACAATACGAAGCTTAAAATAAGATATAAAGGAAGTTTAGTTTGCATTTTGAGTCCGAAGTCCGAAGTCTTTAGTCCGAAGAAAGCTAACTGTTTCGGACTAAAGACTTCGGACTTTATTTAGATAAAAGTTGATTCAATTCTTTAGCTGCTTGTCCTACTCTTGGTCCGAAACCTGAAAGCAAAGCTCCGTCCATAGCAATGATTTGGTTATTTTTTCCTGCATTGGTTTGTTCGATTCCTTGCAGTTGCAAAACTCCGTCAATTCCTCCCAAGCTTTCTAAACCGGTTGCGAAAAATAGCAAATAGTCAGGGTTTGATTGAATTAATGCCTCCGGAGTAAGTGGTTTGAAATCCTCGAAATCATTGACTGCATTTTCTCCTCCTGCAATTTCGATGATTTTTTGCATTGGAGTATTTTTCCCAGCAACCATAAGTGTTCCTGCTCCTCTTGCATAGATGAACAATACTTTTGGAGCTGTTTCGAATTGGTTTAGATCTGCAAAATCAGCATCTATTTGTTCAATAAGTGAAGTGTAATCTGTATCTCCGACAGCCTCTGCTACATCTTTGATGAATTGTTTTGTTCCCTCAATAGACTGTTCCTGATGAATTGTTTTTACTTTGATATTTGTCTCTTTGAGTTTAGTAATCAGTTCCGTATTCAAATCTTTATCGGATGCCAAAACTAGTGTCGGTTGCAAAGCGATTAGACTTTCGATAGAAATCGAACGAACGTGTCCTAAATCTTGTGCTTTTTCTTTGATTCCTTCCGGATAAGTACTGGTTACGTCCACTCCGACAATATTGTTTTCTTGTCCTAAAGCAGAAAGAATTTCGGTAACTGCTCCGTTTAACGAAACGATTTTGTGATTGATAATTTCCTGATTTTCAGATTTTTTATTGTTACAAGAAATAAACAACGAGCTTACTAAAGCAAATAAGAAAAGGTTTTTAAATACTTTCATATTAGTTATATTAACTGAATCTAAATAAATGCAAAAGTATTGTTTTTTTAGCTTATTAGCAAAAGTATTTTGAGCTAAATAAAATAAAAAAGTCCTTTGAAATCAATCAAAGGACTTTTACTTCTGTATGTGTATAGGATTACTTCTTTTTCAAGAAATCATCAACTAATTCAGGAGCCATAACGCTTTCAACGAAAGTGTAAGCACCTGTTTTTTCAGATCTAACCATTTTTATAGCTTTGGTTAATCTTTTAGAAGCTGTACGAAGGGTTGCTACCGTTTTCTTTGCCATTTTGACTCAATTATTTAATTTCTTTATGAACTGTTACTCTCTTTAGGATAGGGTTGAATTTTTTAATTTCCAATCTGTCCGGAGTATTTTTTTTGTTTTTAGTCGTGATGTAACGAGAAGTTCCCGGAAGTCCGGTTTCTTTATGCTCGGTACATTCTAAAATTACCTGAATTCTATTACCTTTCTTTGCCATTTTGATATAATTTTAGTGCTGTGATTTAGATAGCAATACCTTTATCTCTTGCTTCTTTCAGTACAGCAGAAATTCCTTTTTTGTTAATTGTTTTAATAGCAGAGGCAGATACTTTTAAAGTAATCCATCTGTCTTCTTCCGGAAGATAAAAACGTTTTTTAAGTAAATTCACAGAGAATTTTCTTTTAGTTTTGTTCATCGCGTGTGAAACATTGTTTCCTACCATCGCTCTTTTGCCTGTAAGTTCACAAACTCTTGACATTATCTTTAGTATTTATTCGTTAATTCTAAAATCGAGGTGCAAAGGAACAAAAAATATTTATACTACACAAATAAAATTAGTTTCTTTTTTTAAGTTTTTTTCAGAAGCAAAATTAAGATAAAAAAATCGAACTACATCACAACCTGAATCAGCCAATACCAAAAAGCAATGGTAATAAATGAAATCGGAATTCCAAAACCTACCATCATATTGGAGAGTTGAGGTTTAAGTCCGTACGAACTTGCCAAAATGGCTCCCGTAATCATCGGAGCCATTGCAGCTTCGATAATACAAACCTGTGTTGCTAAATCCGTTTTTCCGAAAACTCCGTAAAACAACCCGAAAATCACCGAAGGAATAATCAACAACTGAAAAGCCAATCCCAAAGCTAAATATTTATAATGCTTGCTTTTTCTGTCGAACTTCAACTGAAAACCAACCGAAATAAGGGCAATCGGAGAAACCGTAGCACCTAAAGTTCGGAATGTTTCGGATAACTCAAACGGAAAATCAACTTTGATAACAGCTAATAATAACCCGATTATAAAAGCAATAAAAGGCGGAAAAACCATTATTTTCCGAATAATCGAAGTTGATTGTGTTGTTTTGGAATAAGCACTTGCTACCAAAATTCCCAAAGTAGAAAGCACGATAAACGTACCCGGTAAATCAACAATAATCAGGGTTTTTAACCCCTCTTTTCCGAAAAGTGCTTCGATAACGGGGATTCCGACAAACGAAGTATTCCCTAAACCTCCTGTCAGAATCAGACAACCGATGAGTTTTTTGCTCCAACCCAACCGCTTTCCTAAAAAGTTGAAAAATACATAAGCCAATCCGAAAGCTATCCAAGCAACTGAAGCGGGAAAAAGCAAGTCTAATCCGAGTTCTATTTTTGGCAAATAATACAATGCCATTGCAGGAAGTGCAACCCACAAAATGTATTGATTGAGCACTATATGTGTGTTTTTAGGAAAAGCACTGACTCTTTGTAAGGCTAATCCGATAATCAAGCATAAAAAAAGAAGAATGATACTTTGCATAATTTAATATCAATGACAATATCAAAAATCAATTTCAATTTCAATAACAATGTCAAAATTCAAATTAAACAGGCTCTCCGTATAAATCAAATTCGGTGGCATCGGTAATTTTGATATTGACAAATTCTCCTGTTTTGAGGTAGGTTTGTGTAGCATCAACAAGTACTTCGTTATCTACGTCAGGGCTGTCAAATTCGGTTCTTCCGATAAAATATTGTCCTTCTTTTCGGTCAATTACACATTTAAAAGTCTGTCCGATTTTTTCCTGATTTAATTCCCACGAAATTTGAGCCTGAATTTCCATAATTTCGTTGGCTCTTTGTTGTTTTACATCTTGAGGAACATCATCTTCCAGTAAATAAGCGTGTGTGTTTTCTTCGTGAGAATAGGTAAAACAACCTAATCTCTCGAAACGCATTTCTTCAACCCAATTTTTCAGGATTTGGAAATCTTCTTCTGTTTCTCCGGGATAACCCACAATCAAAGTCGTTCGGATTGCCATTTCGGGAACAGCTTTTCTGAATTCTTTCAGAAGATTGGTTGTTTTTTCGTAGGTCGTTCCTCTACGCATTGACTTTAATATATTATCCGAGATATGTTGTAATGGAATATCCAGATAATTACAGATTTTCGGCTCACGTTTCATCAGTTCCAAAACGTCCATCGGAAACCCTGTCGGAAAGGCATAATGCAAACGAATCCACTCGATTCCCTCAACTTTTACAAGGTTTTCCAAAAGCTCGGCTAAATTCCGTTTTTTGTAAATATCCAATCCATAATAAGTCAAATCCTGTGCAATCAGAATCAGTTCCTTAACTCCGTTTTTGGCTAAATTCTGTGCTTCTTTAACCAATTTTTCAATCGGTTGCGAAACGTGTTTTCCTCGCATAAGCGGAATCGCACAAAAACTGCAAGGTCTGTCGCACCCTTCGGAAATCTTCAGATAAGCATAATTTTTTGGAGTTGTCGTCAGTCGTTCTCCCAATAGCTCGTGTTTGTAATCTGCACCCAAAGCTTTAAGCAAAAGTGGCAATTCCGTAGTTCCGAAATATTGGTCAACATCAGGAATTTCCTTAATCAAATCGGGTTTGTATCGTTCGGATAAACAGCCTGTTACGAAAACCTTATCCACCAATCCCTGCTCTTTTTTGTCCACATAATTCAGAATCGTATTTACCGATTCTTCCTTTGCATTATCAATAAAACCACAAGTGTTGATTACGATAATGTTCCCCTCGTCTTTGCCTTGTGCCTCGTGAGTAACTTCTTTTCCGTTGGCACGAAGCTGCCCCATAAGAACTTCACTATCATAAACGTTTTTGGAGCAACCTAACGTAACTACATTGATTTTATTTTTCTTGATTGACCTTGTCCGCATAATTAATTAAAAAAAGACTGCAAAGGTAGTTTTTTTTAGTCCAAAGTCCGAAGTTGAAAACTTGAATTTTCTAAACTTCGGACTTCGGACTTTATTCTACTACTTCAAATTTTTTCATTTCTTCTAAAGGTTCGATAATGTTGTAGCCTTTCCAAATGCTTGGGTCGTATTTTTTGAGAATTTGGTATTCAAATTCTTTTTCTTGGAATGAATCATAATCCGATTTGGAAATATTCTGCATCGAAATATTCAAATATTCGATTTTTTCGGAATTGTTTCCCTCGACTTTTATATCGTAAGCAATTTTATCTTTTTCCTTACCATCGGTAAGTTCTATAAATTTAATAGGACGATTCAGGTAAAAATACTGTTCTTTTTCCTGTAAGGAATAATTCAGATAATAGGTATTGGTAATCGGATTTTTTCGGTATATAACCACTCCTTTGGTCAATGCTTCGGACATCTTAACTCCAAGTAAGAGTTTGAGATTAATTCCCTGTGGTTTTTTGCCGTCTGCTAATTTATAATCAGCTCTTATAATGGCATAATCATCTTCGTTGATGTACATTCTTCCCGAATATTTGGCTCTTGATTTTTTAGGTTTGAAATCAATAACCAAAACCAAATCATCACCCAAATAAGTTGCCTCCACATAGTTGTAAGTATAGGCTTCGGTATCTTTGACAAAATCAATATTAGATGATAAAAATGTAGCTGTTCCGTTAAACGAACTTTGATTGATAATACGCTCTATTCCTGATTTGGCAGAGCTTACATTAGAATCTTTACTATCTTTTTTGTTCTTTTTCTTTTTGTTGTATTCTTTACTGAAAGAAATAGTGTCTTTTGTACCGATTAAACCGCTTTTTATGCGGTAGAATTTGGTTGTATCCATTACTTTGTGAAAAACCTGACTACTTGATTTCTGTAATTCTTCGTAGTCGGAAGAGCGGTTTTCGTCCTTTAGTTGGACTGCTTTTTTTACGTCCAATTTATAAACCGCTTTATTTTTTTCATCGGTTGTTTTATAAACATCGGTTAGTCTGTCGGAATATATTTTGGCAGGAGTATTCGTAGATTTGGCTATTAGATATTGTATTTCTTGGTTGATTTCTTTTACTTCGGATTTAGATAAATCGGTTGCTTTTTTGAGTTTCATCTCAAAGTTTTTAGGGCTGAAAGTTGTACTTCCACGAATAAAAACCGTGCTTTTGTAATCCATACTTTTATAGTTTTTGGCTAATTTTTCGTTTACCAATTTCATTACTTCGTTCGGGTCGGGTTTTACGTTTGACACATAAACTCCTCCAATATCATACAAAACTTCTTTAAGACGAATAATATTATTGTTTTGTTTCAGCTCACTTACAGAAATTTTTTGAGTTGCATATCCGATAAACGAAACCGACAGCAAAGCCGATTCATTTGCATTTTCTCCCGAAAGTGTAAAATATCCATCATCATTGGAAATCAAATCCGTTTCCCCAACCCGAATCGTTGCATACGGAATACTTTCACTTGTTTCAGAATCTATTACTCTTCCCGTAATTTGTTGAGCATTCGCAGTCACTAAACCCAAAACAAGAATAGTAAAATACACTATAAATCGCGTCAGAAAAAATATAAGTCGTGTCATAAAATGAAGTTTTTTTAAAATTAGACGAATGTACAGCATTTTTGTTACAAAATTACTCTGTCGTTTTGAAATTTTTCATTTCTTCTAAAGGTTCGATGATGTTGTAGCCTTTCCAAATGCTTGGATCGTATTTTTTGAGGATTTGGTATTCAAATTCTTTTTCTTTGATAGCGTCTAAATCCTTTTCACTAACGGACTGAACTCCCATATTCAGATATTCGGTTTTTTCGCTTGTATTTCCCTCAACTTTTACATTAAAAGATAATAATTCCCGTTCTTTCCTGTTTTTGTTTATTTCGATAAGTTTCAGAGGTCGGTTGATGTAAAAATATTGTCCCGATTCTTGTGAA
This sequence comes from uncultured Flavobacteriaceae bacterium, assembly GCA_934675205.1. Taxonomy (GTDB): domain Bacteria; phylum Bacteroidota; class Bacteroidia; order Flavobacteriales; family Flavobacteriaceae; genus Flavobacterium. The sequence goes on from CAKUPQ010000003.1 coordinate 109,607, forward strand.
GAATAGAGCAAATAATACTTTTTGGAATTCGGATTTTGTGTAAAGATAAGCGTTCCCTGATGAACATTATCAAAAGCTTTTACTCCCAATATAAGTTTCAGATTTATTCCTCCCATTCTTTTACCGTCTGCCAAAGTATAATCAACTTTCAAAACAGCAAAATCTTCTTCAGAAATATATATTTTTCCAATATGCTTTGCTTTACTTTTTTTAGGTTTAAACTCTAAAACATAAACTAATTGGTCGTCAATATAAGTAGCTCCTGTATAAGAGTAATAATATAGTTCGGGCTTGTTTATAAAAGAAAAATCGGGATGTTTCAAATTTGCTTTAGATTGGGTAAACCCTATTTTTCCTTTTATATTGGACAGATTTTTATGTTCGGGAGCCTTGTAGTTATTCTTTTTTCTTCTTTTTTCAGTTTGTTGCCTGTTGTATTCCTCACTGAAAGAAATTGTATCACGAGAGCCGATAAGTCCGCTTTTAATACGATAAAATTTAGTAGTGTCCAAGTGTTTTGTGAGTAACTCCAAAGCCGATTTTTCAATATCATCAAAAGAAGTGGAACGATTTTCATCTTTCAGGACAATACCTTTTATGACTTCGGCTTTGGAATAACCTCCTTTTTTGTTTTCGTCATTTTTTTTCCAAGTAAAATAATAATCCAAAAGAACATCGGTAAATTGTTGAGGGGAGTTTTTAAGGAGATTGTTTGTGAATTTTTTGACATTTTCATTGGCTTTTTTCAACTCATCTTTAGAATATCCTGATGATTTTTTAATATCCACCTCTAAAATTTCAGGACTGAATGTAGTGCTTTCCCGAGTAAAAATCCTGTATTTATAATCAAAATCCCCATAATTTTCTGAAAGTTTTTCATTAACTAATTTCATTATTTCGTTCGGGTCGGGCTTTATGTTGGAAACATAAACTCCTTCGATGTCATAAACTCCCTGAACAAGTTTAATAATGTTGTTGTTTGATTTTAATTGATTTACAGAAATGTTTTGAGGAGTATATCCGATAAATGAAACTGTCATCAAATCGGAATCGTTCTCGGAAGAAAGTGTAAAATACCCGTCATTATTGGAAATTAAATCGGTTCCTTTGATTTTTACGGTTGCAAACGGAATACTTTCGTTAGTTTCAGCATCTACGATTCTTCCCGTAATCTGTTGGGCATTTGCAGTAAATAAACCCAAAACAAGAGTAGCAAAATAAAGTATAAGTCGTGTCATAATAAATAAGGTGATGATTTCGATTACAAAACTTTTGAAAAAATCACACCGAAACAATTTATTTAACCTGGTCTTATGATAAAGTTTGTTAAACTCTTATTGTGAAATGTTCTTTTTCCTGTTCTTTTCTAAAGAAAACCAACCCAAAATAAAAAGTATCAACGGTTACGGTTACTTTTTCGTGTTGTATTATCTGTTTCCAAATTTTTTCATTTTCAGTATTTTCGTGGATTCTCCCGAAAACCCATACAGAATCATTGGTAAGGGTAGGGAGGAGGTTTTCAAAATTTTTTAAGTCAGGTTTTGGAAAAGAAGCAAGTTCAAAAGTTTCTTTCCAAGGCACGTCAATAGGGTAATCACTAACTGCCCAAACTGTTTTTGGCTTAAAATAATCAACAATTCTTAAAAAAAGTCGCTGTTTTTTGTTGTAGGAAGCGTGCTCGGGATAGTTCTTTTCAGCATAAAAACACTTTGTAACCAAATCATATACAAAAGGAGAATGAACTCCATGTTGATTGGTTGATTTTATCAGAAATTTTATGTATCTTTTTATTTGAAAAATCATTTAAAATTTATAATTTTTAACTTTCCATTTTCGCACTTAATTCAAACCATCGTTCTTCCTTTTCTTCTAATGCTTTAATGATTTTTTGAAGCTCTAAACCTTTCGCCTCAATCTTATCATCAGCAACTTTTCCTTCAGAGAATTCAGTTTCGATTTGCTTTTTCTGATATTCCAGATCTTTGATTTCTCGTTCTATTTTCTGGAATTCTTTCTGTTCGTTAAACGAAAGAGATTTTTTGGATTGTTGTTCTTTCCAGTTATTTTTAGAAGTTGAACCTTCTGATTTTTCTTCTTTTACAGGTTCGGCTGAATCTTCATAAATTCTGAAATCAGAGTAATTTCCAGGGAAATCTTCAATTTCTCCTTCTCCTCTAAAAACGAACAAATGATCCACGATTTTATCCATAAAATAACGGTCGTGCGAAACTACCAAAAGACATCCCGGATAATCCAAAAGGAAGTTTTCGAGTACGTTTAACGTTACAATATCCAAATCATTGGTAGGTTCGTCCAAAATCAAAAAGTTCGGATTTTGAATCAAAACCGTACATAAATACAGTCGTTTTAACTCTCCTCCACTTAATTTTTCAACATAATCGTGCTGTTTTTTTCTGTCGAATAAAAAGCGTTCTAAAAGTTGCCCTGCCGAAATGGTTCTACCTTTGGTAAGTGGAATGTATTCACCAAATTCTTTGATGATATCAATTACTTTCTGTTCGGGTTTCGGGTTGATTCCACTTTGGGTATAATAACCGACTTTGATGGTTTCTCCGATCACTACTTTCCCTGAATCAGGCGGAATAGTTTGTGTTAGAATATTCAAGAAAGTCGATTTTCCGGTTCCGTTTTTTCCGATAATCCCGATGCGTTCGCCTTTGTTGAAGGTATAATCAAAACCATTCAGAATGACTTTATCATTGAATTTTTTAGAAACCTTGTGAAGCTCGATAATCTTGCTTCCCATTCGTTCCATATTGATTTCTAACTCTACCTGATGTTCTTTACGTCTGGAATGTGCTTTTTCTTTGATTACATAAAAATCGTCCTGACGGGATTTCGATTTTGTAGTACGGGCTTTGGGTTGTCTTCGCATCCAGTCCAATTCCTTTACGAAAAGATTTTTTGCTTTGTCAATCGAAGCATTTTCGGCTGCAATACGTTCTTCTTTTTTGGTCAGATAATAGGAATAATTCCCTTTGTATTGATAGAGTTTTCCGTTTTCGAGTTCGATAATTTCGTTACAAACTCGCTCCAAAAAATACCTGTCGTGAGTAACCATAAACAAGGTAATCGGTTCTTTTGCAAAATAATTTTCTAACCATTCAATCATTTCCAAATCCAAATGGTTGGTAGGTTCATCCAAAATCAATAAATCAGGTTTGTTCAGAAGAATAGTAGCCAATGCCAAACGTTTTTTCTGTCCTCCCGAAAGGCTTTTGACTTTAAGTTTTAAATCTTCTAATTTAAGTTTGAAAAGAATTTGCTTGTATTGGGTTTCAAAATCCCAAGCATTGTGCAAATCCATTTTATCGAAAGCCTTTTGGTAGGCTTCTTCATCTTCAGGATTTTCGAGTGCTTTTTCGTATTGCTCGATAACTTTCAGCACCACATTATCTGAAGCAAAAATACTTTCTTCGATGGTGAGTTCCGGATTTAACTTTGGTTCTTGAGAAAGGAAAGCCATTTTGATTTCTTTTCTCATAATTACCTGACCCGAATCAGGCATATCTTCGTCTGTAATGATTTTAAGGATAGAAGTTTTTCCGGTTCCGTTTTTGGCTACGAAAGCAATTTTTTGGTCCTTGTTGATTCCGAACGAAAGATCTTCAAACAAGACTCTTTCACCATAGGATTTTGATATATTTTCGACAGATAGGTAATTCACGATATTTCAATTTTTGCAAAGATAGGCTTTTATTACAACAAAAGAGCCGCACTTACTTGTACGGCTCTGTGTAGAATTTTTCTGAAGTTTCAGGCTAAAAAGCAAGTGTAACTCCCACCAAAAAATTCCTTGTGGCTTGCGGATAATATCCTGCTCCGTCAATAGTCGTGATTTGGTTCGGATTACTCCAGTTATCATCATACGAATAGAAATATCCGTTAGAGATATATTTTTCGTCCAGAATATTGTTTACTAATGCTGAAATAGTGATGGATTCAAACACTTTATTGGTTTTTAGGGTATAAGAAGCATTTAAATCGTTGATAAAATACGAATCAAGTTTAGAGCTTTTCAAATCTAAATTGCTCATATATTGACTTCCGACATATTTTGATAAAAGCGAAATTTGCATATTTTCCATCGGAATAAACGTAATACTATTCGAGAGAATCACATCAGGCGAAAAAGCGATGTTTGTATTTCCTAAATCTTGCAATTCACCATCTCTTTCAGTAAAAAAGTCAATGTTTTTATTTTGACTGACAGCGATATTCGGACGGAAAATCCACCTATCAGAAGCGACAATTGTAGCATCTACTTCGATTCCTAAACGGTACGAATCACCCGAATTTTCCCGTACAGGAGCACCGACATCGTTCAAAGCTCCAGTCAACACCAATTGGTTTTGGTATCGCATATAATATCCGTTCAAATTCAGTTTAAAGCGTTCTTTGTTCAATCTCCAACCTAATTCGAAATCATCGAGTGTTTCCGGTTTTGGATTTCCGTTTTCGTAGTCATCACGATTTGGTTCTCTGTTAGCTCTAGCATACGAAAAATAAAGGCTGTTCGTATCGTTGACATAATAAGTAATTCCCGCTTTTGGATTAAAGAAACCAAAACTATCATCAACCAAACCTGTTTCCTGTCCGTTGGCTTTATACGAAACCGTTCGGTATTGCATATCTGCAAAAGCATTCCATTTTTCCGTAATTCTGTAATTGGCTTTTCCGTAAAAATTCACATCAGTTTTGGTTGATGTGTCAAAATAATATTGATGCGGATAATTTTCCATCGGAACTTCTCGAGCATAAGTGATATACCCAAAATGGTCACCTTCGTATTTGTTTAATCCTCCACCAAAAACTACATTCCAATTACTATCACGATAATTCGCTGAAAAAACAGTTCCGTAAAAGTGATTGTCTAACCATTTTTGACGTACGACATTTGAGCTTTCAATAAGTTCTCCATTTACTTCAACAGGAGCGATTCCGTAGTCTGCTAAATCATTATCGTTTCTATAATTTTCGTAGAATCCTTCTCCTCTGGTGTAATGAAAAGCCAGATTTGTATTCCAATTGTTCGAAAGTCTTTCGTTCCAATGCAATTGATAATGGTCTTGCTTGTAGTTATCGGTTTCGTTTTTGTAAAACCCTAAAAAGTTTCCGTCTCTGTCATACATTTCTCCCGAAGTGTTGTAGGTTCGGTCATTTTCTAACTTGTCTAAATCCTCAAGTCCGTTCCATGCCTGATACGTTACTTGATCTCCACCAAACATTACGGCTTTTATCAAACGGTTTTCATCCTGATAAGCTCCTTGAAGAAAATACGACTTCATATCAACCCAAGCTCTGTCGATGTATCCGTCTGATTTGATTTTAGATAATCGTCCGGAAAGTTCAAAATGTTCTCCAATTTTTCCGGTTGAGAACTTTACGTTGTGCTTCCACGTATTGTAACTTCCGAACGCATTCGAAATTTCTGCACTTGCTTTTTCCTGAACAGCATCGGTTAATAAATTGATACTTGCCCCAAAAGCACCTGCTCCGTTAGTTGAAGTCCCGACTCCTCGTTGCACCTGAATATTCTCGACAGACGAAACCAAATCGGGCATATTTACCCAAAATGTTCCGTGACTTTCCGAGTCGTTATACGGAATTCCGTTAATGGTAATGTTCACTCGTGTAGCATCAGAGCCACGAACACGTATTCCTGAATATCCGATTCCGTTTCCGGCATCCGAAGTCATCACAACCGAAGGTAAATAGCCCAAAAGTGTTGGAATATCCTGACCTAAATTTCGTGATTTAAGCTCTTCTTTGCTCACATTGTTAAAAGTAACAGGAGTTTGTGCAGTGGCTCGAACACCTGTGATCAAGACTTCGTCAATTACTTGATCTTTGATTACAAGGCTGTCTTGTTGTGAATAAGAAAATAGAGAATAGAAAATAGAGAATAGAGGGACTAAATTAAGAAAACTCTTCTTTCTCTTTTCTTTTTTCTTTTTTTTGTTAATGAATAAATTTTTCATCCGTAAATAAATTGTTTACGAATAAAAGGGGTAATTATTCTCTGGTTAATAAAAATAAATGAATTCTCCGACAACACAAAAAAACAGCGTGCACTCTATTTAGATTTGTTGTCTTCTCCCTACGTCAGCATTATCTGAATCAGGTTCGTTGGGTATAATCTCAGCTCGTTATTTGGAGCACCCCTTTGAGACAGGGCAAAGATAGAATTATTTATCGGAAAATAAATGATATTTGTAAATTGATTAGAAAAAGATTCTATATTTGTCCTTTAACAATTAAATATTTAATTATATGAAAAAAATAGTACTATTATTTTTTGTAGCGATAACCTCGGTTGTTTCTGCACAAAAGATGAAAGTTGTTTCGGGAAATTTTGATTTTCTGAAAGGACAAAAAGAATTAAATCTTGTGATGGATTATTCGCAAATGAAATTTTATAAAGAAAACATGACCGAGGAAGCCTATATCAAGAAGAGAGAAAATGATATATCTGCGGACAAAGGAAGTGCAGAGGCTGAAAAGTGGAAAAATGATTGGAAGCATTCTAAAAACAACACTTTTGTAGAAAAGTTTTTGGCTTCTATGAACAAAAACACTTCGATTAAAACTTCTGAAAATAACTCACAAGCTAAATACACTTTGATTGTTCAAACGGTATGGATTTATCCGGGATGGTTTGGAGGAGTAATGAAACAGCCTGCCAAAGTAAATACAGTATTAAAGTTTGTAGAAACAACTAATCCAGATGTCGTCTTGTTAGAGATTACAAGTAAAAATGCTCTTGGAGATAATTTTATAGGTGTACCAAATACTAATGACAGAATTGCTGAAGGATATGCTAAAACTGCGAAATCTTTAGGTAAAATGCTTTCGAAAAAAGTAAAATAATCTTAAAAATCATATACAAAAAAGGCTGTCTTCGGACAGCCTTTTTTGTTTAAAAGAGAGCGAAATTACATTTCAATATCTTTTCCTATATTTATCATATGAGCCATGTTTTTAATAATGTTCTTGTGTTTTTTGACAAACGGATTGGATTGATCCCAAACGTAACCTGCTAAAACCGAACATATTTTTCTTTTTACATCTGGATTTTCGGGCTGGTGAAAAAACAGGGTTTGTAGATTTCCGGTGTACCACTCTTCTACATAGGTTCTAAAAGTATCTATACCTTGTTTCATATAATCGCTAAATTGGGTTTCCCAATCTATTTTTTCACCGTTAATTTCTCGCAGTGCTAATTTGGCAGCTAACATTCCCGATTCGGTAGCAAAGGCAACTCCCGATGAAAATACAGGGTCTAAAAATTCCGTACTGTTTCCGGTAAGGGCAAATCCGTCTCCGTACATTTTTTTAACCGAACGAGAATAATTTTCTAATTTTCGAGGTTCAAACAAAAAGTCTAACCCTCCGAAACGCTCGCGATTATGTTCTGACATTCCGATAGCTTTTCGCAGTGCATCAGCAGTCGATTCGGAAGAAATATTGTTTATAAAATCCGTAGGACCTACGATGCCGACACTGGTATTTCCGTTAGAAAACTGAATCACCCAAAGCCATACTTCGGTTTCGATGATATCAAACGAAATAACGTCATTTTCCGGACGGTTTATATCTTTGATGTGTGTAAAAATTGCTGAGTGTGGGGCTAATCCTGAGGGAGCATCCAAATCTAATAATCTCGGTAAAACCCTACCGTATCCACTGGAATCAATCACAAATTTTGCATGAATTTTTTTGAGGTTTCCGTCTTTGTCTTTTACGGTTGTAATGGAATTTTTTCCGTCAAATTCAATGGCAATCACTTCGGATTCAAATTCCAAATCAATCCCTTTTCGGATGACTTCTTGTGCCATGGTATTGTCAAAATCGGCTCTAGGCACTTGCCAAGTCCACGTCCAACCATCGGTATAATTTTCGCTAAAATCAAAATTACAAACGTCATTGCCTCTGATAAATCGAGCACCACGCTTTATTTCAAAATTCATTTTATTCAAGGCATCCATCAAACCGGCTTCGTCAAAATGGTCCATTACTCTCGGAATCAGACTTTCTCCGACTACTAATCGAGGAAATTTTGTTTTTTCGACAACCTTTACTTTTGCCCCGTTATTATGGAGATAACAAGACGAAACACAACCCGAAGGACCTGCTCCAATTACCAGAACATCAACAAACTCATCCATAGAAGAATAATAAATTTTATATTTGCACTCAAAAGTAGTTATATTTACCGAAATAAAACAACTTTTGTATTTTAAAAACCACGCAACGGATACATGAAAATCTTAAATAACTATTTGAGTATAGCCGAATTCGAATCGGTAATTTTTGGCAAAGAAAAAGTTTCGATAAGCCAAGAGGTTTGCCAAAAAGTAAACGAAAGTTTTACCTTTCTGAAAGAATTTTCTTCCGAAAAAATAATTTACGGAGTAAATACAGGTTTTGGGCCAATGGCTCAATACAAAATAGAAAAAGAACAGCAAACTCAACTGCAATATAATCTAATCAGAAGTCACGCTTCGGGTATAGGACAACCTCTTTCGGAGCAACAAGCAAAAGCAGCTATTTTAGCCCGAATGAACTCACTTTCGTTAGGAAATTCAGGTGTGCATTTTTCTGTTATTGAATTGATGAAAGAACTGATAAACCGAGATATTACTCCGCTTATTTTTTCGCATGGAGGAGTAGGAGCAAGTGGAGATTTGGTGCAATTAGCCCATTTAGCTTTGGTGCTTATCGGAGAAGGTGAAGTATTTTACAAAGGAAAAAGAAAAACCACTCAGGAGGTTTTCGAAATAGAAAACTTAACTCCGATGAAAATTCATTTACGTGAAGGACTTTCGCTTATGAACGGAACTTCGGTCATGACAGGAATCGGAATTATCAACTTGGTAAATGCCAAAAAACTGATTGATTGGAGTTTGAAGATTTCGTGTGCTATCAACGAAATGGTAGCGGCTTATGACGATCATTTCTCAGAAGAATTAAATGATGCAAAACTTCATAAAGGACAACAAGAAGTTGCAAAAAGAATGCGAGAACATCTCAAAGATAGCCAACTTATCCGAAAGCGAGACAAGCATCTTTATAGTGGAGAAAATCAAGAAAAAGTTTTTAAAGATAAGGTTCAGGAATATTATTCTATCCGTTGTGTACCGCAAATTTTAGGTGCTGTTTTGGATACGGTAAATTATGTGGAACAAGTTTTAGAAAATGAGCTAAACTCTGCTAATGACAATCCGATTGTAGATTTAAAAACCAAACAAGTGTATCACGGAGGTAATTTCCACGGAGATTATATTTCGCTCGAAATGGATAAACTCAAAATCGTAATCACAAAACTTACGATGCTGGCAGAACGACAACTCAATTATTTGTTGAATTCAAAAATAAACGAAATTTTCCCTCCATTTGTGAATTTAGGAACATTAGGATTTAATTTTGGTATGCAAGGAGCGCAATTTACAGCAACTTCTACAACAGCCGAAAGTCAAATGTTATCCAATCCGATGTATGTACACAGTATTCCGAATAACAATGACAATCAGGATATTGTGAGTATGGGAACCAATAGCGCACTCATAACAGCTAAAGTTATCGAAAATGCTTTTGAAGTTTTGAGCGTACATTTTATTACAGTAGTTCAAGCTATTGAGTATCTAAAATGTCAAGACAAAATTTCAGCTCAAACACGAGAAATTTATAATGAAATACGAAAAATCGTACCCGTGTTTAAAGAAGATCAGGTGCTTTATCCGTATATTCAACAAGTGAAAGATTATTTGTCTAATTAAATAGATTTATTATGAAAAGAATTATTTTTTTATTTACACTGTTGGTTTTCCAGTTAGGCATATCGCAAGAATTTGCGGTGGTTGGAGAAAAGAAAAAGTACGGAATTATCGATAAAACCGGAAAAGAGATAATTGAACCCAAATTTGATCATTTAGGTAGTTTTAGCGATGGAGTAGCAGCTGCTTCATCTAACAAAAAATGGGGTTTTATCAATTCAAAAGGAGAATGGGTGATTGAACCTACTTATGACAGAGTTAAAGGATTTAATTCAGGAATAGCTGTAGTATTTCAAAACAAAGAGTGGTTTTATATTAATAAAAAAGGAGAACGACTTCAACTTGCAGAAACGGATAAAATCTTTGATTTTAATCAGGGCATGGCTTTTATTAGAAAAGAAGGAAAAGTCGGGTTTATGAACCCTTCCGGAAAAGTTATTTTAGCTCCAACCTATGATGTGATTAAAGATTTTGAAGGTGATTTTGCCCGAGTTCGAAACAACGGAAAATGGGGAATTATAAACAAATCAGGTAAAGTAGTAGTTCCGGTGGAATACGAAGAAGTGGGAATTTATACAAATGGAGTAACACAAGCTAAAAAAGACGGACAATTTGGAATTATTACGAATGGTACTTTTAAAACTATCGAGGGAGTAGAAAAAATATGGGATTTTTCTGACGGATTGGCTTATGCTAAAAAAGACGGAAAAATCGGCTATATCGACCTTAAAGGAAATTGGATTATAGAGCCTACTTATGAGAAAGTTAGAGCCTTCGAAAACGGATTAGCTCCTGTTTTTAGTAATAAAAAATGGGGATACATCAATAAAAAAGGAGAACTTGTAGTTGACTTTAAATATGCTGATGCAGAGGTGTTTAGTAAAGACGGATTAGCTCCTGTCAAAGAAGGAAAAGAGTGGGGATTCATTGATAAATCGGGAAAAATGGTAATTCCTGCCGAATATCAGATTACTGCAGGAGGTTTCGGACTTTTTAACTTTGAAAGCAAAGGATTTAATAACGGAGTAGCTCGTGTAAAAAAAGGAAAAAAATGGGGATTCATCCAAAAAGATGGCTCTGTTTTAGGGAAATGGTATGACAATGTAGAGCTTTTTAGTAAATAAACTTTAGATAAAAAATGAAATACGCAATCGTTACAGGAGGTTCTCGTGGAATCGGAAGTGCTATTTGCAAAAAGTTAGCAGAAGATACTGATTATAATATCCTGATCAATTATCAGTCAAATGAATCGGCTGCTTTAGCAACTTTAGAAGAAGTAATAAAAGCAGGAGGAAAAGGAGAAATTATAAAATTTGATGTATCAAATCATCAGGAAGTAACAGATGTTCTGACACAATGGCAACAGAATAATCCTGATGCAATAGTTGAGGTAATTATCAATAATGCAGGAATCACTAAAGACGGACTCTTTATGTGGATGCCTAAAAAAGACTGGAATGATGTGATAAACATTAGCCTTGACGGATTTTTTAATGTAACGAATTTCTTTATTCAAAAATTACTTCGAAACAAATACGGACGCATTATCAATATGGTTTCTGTTTCGGGAGTAAAAGGAACTCCGGGACAGACCAATTATTCGGCTGCCAAAGGTGCATTAGTCGGAGCGACAAAAGCCTTGGCTCAAGAAGTTGGCAAACGAAATATTACCGTAAATGCAGTGGCTCCCGGATTTATCAAAACGGATATGACCAGCGAGTTGAACGAAAGTGAATTGGTGAAATTAGTACCTGCTAATCGTTTCGGGGAAGCAGAAGAAGTAGCTGATTTGGTTAGTTTTTTAGTGTCAAAAAAATCAGGTTATATTACGGGAGAAGTGATCAATATTAATGGGGGGGTTTATTCGTAATTTATTATGAACAAAAATATTATGACAAAGGAACTTATTAAAAATATAGAAGATGTAACAAAAATAGAAAATCTAATTTCTGTTTTTTTGAGTCAAAAAACAGGTGCGGATTTTTCATATATAAATTTAATAGTTGCTTATGAAAAATTAATTCCTCACGGAAATCACGGAGAAAGAACTTTTTTTGCGTTACTTGATTTAAAAATGAATTTCACAATATTAATGATAGATAGCTTCAATTCAGGAGCAATTTGGAATTCTCAAAATCTAATTAAAAAAGTTGAAAATCAAAGTATTCTTGATAATTCGAGTTTGTTTTTAAAAAGACTTGAAATTTATTATTACGATTCTAATTTTATTCCTCGCTATAGAGCAATGTGGGATAAGATAATGGGAATTTTACTTCTTATAAATTCAGAGGAGCTTTATAATCAATATAATTCGTCAAAAAGCAAGAAAAAAGCCTTTAAGAAATTATCCAAAGAGGTAGAATTTTTAAGTGATGATTTTATAGATGTACTTGAACATATTCAAAAATTTGATGATGTGTTTCGTACACAAGAAATTCATCGATTTGGTTCATTACGTAAATTCTCTTTTTTAGATTCTCCACATAATAGTAGCGAGTATATTTTACTTAAAAATTCTTGGAACATTATGATTGATATGCTTAGTAAGATTGATGGTTTGATTACAGAAATAAAGTAGTTTTTTATGACTTTAATTTTTATGATTAAATGATTTAGGGGGATATTTACAACTATTCAACACCAATACTAAAAAAATGAACAAAAGAGTTGTTATAACGGGAATGGGAATTTATTCCTGCATCGGAACTTCTTTAGAAGAAGTAACCAAATCTTTATATGAAGGAAAATCGGGAATTGTTTTTGATCAGGAACGCAAAGATTTTGGTTTTCGTTCTGCCCTTACCGGAATGGTTCCGAAACCGGATTTAAAACCATTGCTCAACCGAAGACAACGAGTGAGTATCGGAGAAGAAACCGAATATGCTTATATGGCTACAATTCAAGCCTTAAAACAAGCTGGAATTGAAGAAGATTTTTTTGATTCCAATGAAGTCGGAATTCTATACGGAAATGATAGTGTGTCGAAAGCTATTATCGAAGCAGTTGATATTGTTCGTGAGAAAAAAGATACCACACTGATTGGTTCGGGAGCGATTTTCAAATCTATGAATTCCACCGTAACGATGAATTTGTCCACTATTTTTAGACTAAGAGGTGTGAATATGACCATTAGTGCAGCTTGTGCCAGTGGTTCGCATTCTATTGGATTGGGTTTTTCTTTGATTAAAGGAGGATTTCAGGATATTGTTATTTGTGGAGGAACACAGGAAATCAACAAATATGCTATGGGAAGTTTTGACGGATTGGGTGTTTTTTCAGAAAATGAAGATACTCCAACTCAAGCCTCTCGTCCTTTTGATGCTTCTCGCAACGGATTGGTTCCGAGTGGAGGTGCAGCCACACTTATTTTAGAAAGTTACGAATCAGCTGTAAAAAGAGGAGCAAATATTATTGCAGAAGTTATCGGTTATGGGTTTTCGTCAAACGGAGGTCATATCTCGACTCCAAATGTCGAAGGACCTGCAGTTGCGATGAAAAGAGCTTTGGAAAATGCAAATGTGGAAGCTTCGCAAATTGACTATATCAATGCTCACGCAACTTCAACTCCGGTGGGAGACAGCAACGAGGCAAAAGCAATTTTTGAAGTTTTCGGACAGAATAATACTCCGGTAAGTTCAACCAAGTCGATGACCGGGCACGAATGTTGGATGGCAGGAGCAAGTGAAATTGTCTATTCGATTCTGATGATGCAAAACGACTTTATCGCTCCGAATATCAATTTAAAAAATCCAGACGAAGACTCCGCTAAACTGAATCTTATAGCCGAAACTCAAAAAGCAAAAATTAATACGTTTTTGTCCAATTCATTTGGATTTGGAGGGACGAATTCGGCTGTGGTGATTAAGAAGTTTGAAGAGTAAAAGAGAGATTTTTTGGAAATAAAAATACCCTTGCTTATTCGTAAAAAAAAGTTAATTTTGCCGATTGGAAAATATATATGAGATGAACAGAGAGGAAATCGTAAAAATTGTAAACGACTTTTTGGTTGACGAATTTGAGGTAGATGGTTCTACGATTCAGGAAGATGCAAATTTAAAAGAAACTTTAGGGCTTGACAGCCTTGATTATGTGGACTTGGTAGTAACTATCGAATCGAACTTCGGAGTGAAATTAGGGGAAGCAGATTTTGTGAGCATCACTACTTTCAGTGATTTTTATAACTTGATTCAGGCTAAAATTAAACAAAAAGCATAATGAGCCAATGGGACGGAAAGTCCAGAGGAACACTGCTCGGATATAAAATATTTGTATTTTTCATAAAAAAAGCAGGAGTGAAAACTGCTTATTTTGTGTTGTATTTTGTGGCTTTATATTACTTTTTAACCGCATGGAAAAGTAACAAAGCCATTTTTTCTTATTTCAGAAAACGACACGGTTATTCTTATCTAAAATCCAAAAGTTCAGTTTATCAAAGTTACCTTACCTTCGGTAAAGTACTGATTGATAAAGTAGCTATTTCTTCAGGACTTCGTGAACGATTTACCTACGAATTTGACGGAATCCAGACCCTAAAACGAATACTTGCCGACAAAAAAGGCGGAATTCTTATCAGTGCCCACATCGGGAATTTTGAAGTTGCCGAAAGATTTTTTGCGGACATTGATTTTGATATGCAAATCAATTTAGTTACTACCGATATGGAACGCAATATCATCAAAGAATATCTCGAAAGTATTAGCGAAGAATCTTCTATTAAATACATCATCGTAAGAGACGATATGTCGCATATTTTTGAAATTAATGCGGCACTTTCGAAAAATGAGTTGATTTGCTTTACCGGTGATCGCTATTTTGACGGAAGTAAAACGCTCGAAGCTGAATTTTTCGGAAAAAAGGCCAAATTCCCGTTGGGAACTTTCTTGATTGCCTCTCGATTAAAAGTTCCTGTTGTGTTTGTATATGTGATGAAAGAACCGAATTTGCACTATCATTTATATGCTCGGGAGGCAGAAGTAAAACACCGAGATGCACATGCATTGCTCGAAATTTACGTTTCTAATCTGGAATCAATGCTTAAAAAATATCCGTTGCAGTGGTTTAACTTTTTTGATTTTTGGAAAGAATAATTTTTTGCCACAGATTACACAGATTTAAAGGATTTTTAAAAATCCGTAGAATCCTTTAATCCGTGGCTAAACTAAAACTGAAAATGATTTTCTTTAAAATCATTAGTTATCCAAATCAGAAAAAAAATCTTCAATGCTGATTTGATGAATATCTAAAATTTTCAACAAATTTTTAATAGTAAAGTTAGTTCCTTTCTCCATACGCCAATATTGAACTCTTGGTAGTTCATGGTCATAGGCAAAGGTTTCGTGACTACTATATCCCTTCTGAATTCGTAACCTTTTTATTTTAGAGGCTATTTTTTCTATCGTGATGTTATGATTTATATTTTCTTCCATCAGGGGATAAAGTTCTGTTTATTGTATCAAAAAAATAACATCTTATTTGATGGTTCTTAAATGATTATTATATTTGCATTTTTATTAAAAATAGCAGTATGAAAGCACTTTACAGATTTACCAAGAAACAAATAGATGCATTGATATATGGTTTGATAGGTCCTTTTTCGGTTTTATATTTGTTTCCTCAATTCTGCTTGAGCATAGAAAATCACTTCGGAATTGATATTCCGATTATAAATAGCATCAAATATGTAGGAATTGTAATTATGAATCTGGGGTTATTTATTGCTTTGTGGAGTGCTTTTCAGATGTTTTTGACCAAAAAACAAAATCCAAGTCCTTTTTCACTTCCTAAAAAAGTAGTCAACAATGGCTTGTTTGGCATAGTTCGTCACCCGATGATGTGGTCGTTACATTTTGTACTGATTGGTCAGATTTTGGTGTATCATTCTCCAATAATTATGATTTGGTTTTTGCTGTGGTTGCGATTTTCGTACGTTTATGTTGCCCGTTACGAAGAACCTTATTTGATTTCAGTTCTAGGAAAAGAGTATATTGATTATTGCAAAACCACACCACGTTGGATTCCTAAAGTTTTTAGTAATAGTAAAAGAAAATGATTCTTGTTTGTGCAAAATTGTTAAATTTGCTCCTTTGACTTTTCTGTAACAGTCAATTTATGGTATAAAATGTTGGGCAAATGACAAAAAATGTTTTGGTAATATATTACTCTCAATCGGGTCAGCTAAAGGAAATAGCCGATCAGGTTGCAAAACCTTTGAGAGAAGACAATCAGATACAACTTGATTTTCTGAATATCGAAATGGAAAACGAATTTCCTTTTCCGTGGACAAACGAAACTTTCTTTGGAGCATTTCCCGATACTTTTTTGCAAAATCCACATCCGATAAAACCAGTTTCGGAGCAGATTTTATCCAAAAAATACGATTTGATTCTGTTTGCTTATCAGCCTTGGTATTTGAGTCCTTCGATTCCTGCCAATTCGTTTCTGAAAAGTCAATATGCCAAACAATTATTTGACAATACTCCAGTAATCACAATTATCGGAAGTCGTAATATGTGGGCTATGGCACAAGAGAAAGTCAAAAAAATATTCCAAGAACTTAACGCAAAATTAGTCGGAAATATCGCCTTGGCAGACCGAAATCCGAATTTGATTAGTGCTTATACTATCGTAAAATGGATGTTTTCGGGAGAAAAACGAAAGTTCGGAATTTTGCCTACACCCGGAATCGCTCAACATGAAATCGACCAAGCATCAAAATTCGGAGAAGTGATTCTAAAACATTTACACGCAGATAATTTTGAATTATTACAAGATAATTTATTGAAAAAAGGCGCTGTTGAAATCCGTCACTTTTTGATTCAAATTGACAAAACAGCCAACAGAATGTTTGCCAAGTGGGCAGCCTTTATTACCAAAAAACAAGGAAATGCAAGAAAAAAGCGCTTAAAAGGATTTTATTACTATCTTGTGGTCGCAATTTGGTTTTTGTCACCTATTGTAAACCTGATTTATATATTAACATATCTTTTTAGGTACAACAAAATTAAAAAAGAAATCGCCTATTTTAAAGGCGTTTAGAATGTATTTATGTTTGACGTATATATAACCCGAGCCGCTAAATTCTTACCTAACGAACCTATATCTAATGACGATATAGAACAAAAACTAGGTTTAATTAACGAGCAACGTTCCAAAGCAAAAAGTATTATTTTGCGGAATAATAAAATAGTCCGAAGATATTATGCTTTGGATAATAACAGAGTTTCGACGCATTCCAATGCAGAGCTCACTAAAAATGCTATTGAAAATCTCCAAAGCGAAAACTTTTCATTAAAAGATATGCAAGTTTTGTCTTGCGGAACCTCAACACCCGACCAGCTTTTGCCTTCGCATTCGGCTATGGTTCACGGATTATTAAAAAATCATTCTTTGGAACTAAATTCCTCATCGGGAGTTTGTTGTGCTGGAATGAATGCACTTAAATACGGTTTTCTATCCGTAAAATCAGGAAATTCCGAAAATGCTGTTTGTACAGGTTCCGAAAAAGTATCTACTTGGCTACTTTCTGACCGATTCAAACACGAAGCCGAAAATCTGAAAACTCTTGAAGAACAGCCTGTAATTGCTTTTAAAAAAGATTTTTTACGTTGGATGCTTTCCGACGGAGCAGGAGCTTTTTTACTACAAAATAAACCCGTAGGAGAACAGTCTCTTAAAATCGAATGGATCGATTTTTATTCGTATGCGTACGAGCTTGAAACCTGTATGTATGCGGGAGGAGATAAGCAGGAAGACGGAAGCATAAAACCTTGGAACGATTACAAAACCGAAGAATGGTTGGAGCAATCTGTATTTTCTATCAAGCAGGACGTTAAAATTTTGGACGAAAATATCCTCGAAAAAGGAGCTTTGAGTATGCGTGAAGCTTTGAAAAAACACAATATCACAACAGAAGATATAACTTATTTCTTACCTCACGTTTCGTCTGGATATTTTATTGATAAACTTCACGATAAATTGTACGATTATGGAATAGGGATTCCCAAAGAAAAATGGTTTATCAATTTGCCGTATGTTGGAAACGTAGGTTCAGCCTCGATTTATTTGATGTTAGAGGAATTGATGAATTCAGGTAAACTCAAAAAAGGAGACACCTTATTGCTTTCTGTTCCTGAAAGCGGACGTTTTTCGTATGCGTATGCTTATTTAACCGTAGTATGATGAATTATACTTTTCCGATAACCGATACCGAATTTGTACAAGGACTTATTCCTCAAAAACATCCGTTTGTAATGGTGGATAGCCTGATTGCTTTTTCAGACCAACAAATAACAGCTTCAATTACGGTAAATACAGAGAATATATTGACTGATTCGCAAGAGCTGACCGCTTCCGGATTGATTGAACACATGGCTCAAACCGTAGCTTTACACACAGGATTTCAGTATCATATCGATCAAAAACCAGCTCCAACAGGATATATAGGTTCTATAAAATCAGTCGAAATTTTAGAACTTCCGAAAATCGGACAAAAAGTAGAAACTTCTGCAGAAATTTTACAAGAATTTATGGGAGTTACTTTGGTGGATATTGTATCGAAAATTGATCAGAATATCATTGCAAAAGCTCAAATGAAAACCGTTTTGGCAAAATAGATGGAGCGAGTTTTACCTATAGAAATACGAAATTTTTTACCCCATAGAGCTCCTATGCTTATGGTCGATTTGATTACAGCTATTGACGACCAAAGCGTAGAAACAACTTTTTTGGTTACTGAAAAATGTATTTTTGCAGAAAACGGATATTTTTCAGAATCCGGATTGATTGAAAATGCAGCTCAAACCTGTTCTGCCATAGTGGCTCAAAATTATTTTGTCGAAGGAGCAGAACTAGTTCAATTAGTTGGATTTATAGGAGCTATCAAAAAGTTATCTATAAAGGAATTACCTTTGGTAAATCAAACACTTACCTCGAAAGCCAAACTCATTTCGAAAATGGATACCGAAGATTTTGTATTGTGTTTGATAGCATGTACTATTTTTGCAGAAGAAAAAGTACTTTTAGAAACAGAAATGAATTTGTTTATCAGAGAGCAATAAGATGAAACGCTTATAAAGAATTTTTTTTAGATTAAGTGATGACGAGCGTTCCACCTGATCTTTGAAAGAAAATAAAAATAATCAGATGAAAACCGACCAAATACCTCAAGATCAAAGTAGTTTGTCTAAAAGAGACCTCAAAGAATTGTGCTATGCGGTTGACGAAAAAGGGAATTATACTACCGCTTTAAGTTCGGGTTGGGAGCCTAAATCTATTGCGCTTGACAGTTCGATGCAGCTTATCGAACAGCGAATAGAACAAGCCAGACAGCAAGTTATAAAGAATGAAGTAAGCCCGATTGTTTATTTTATGGAAAAAAACAAAATGGATGTGTCGATTTTAGCAAGCTATGTTTCGATGTGGAAATGGAGCGTGAAAAGACATTTTAAACCGTCTGTTTTTGCTAAATTAAATGATAAGATTCTAAAGAAATATGCAGATGTTTTTGATATTTCGGCAGAAGAGTTAAAAAACTTTAAAGGATAATTTTTTAGCCACGGATTAAAGGATTTTCACAGATTTTTTAAAATAATAAAGAAATCCTTTTAATCTGTGTAATCTGTGGCTTTTAAAGAAATAAAAAATGCAGTTAGATTTTAAACATCAGCAATCAGCTCATTGTGAGAATGGTGTCGCTTCAAATTTACTAAAACATCAAGGCATTGAGTTAAGCGAGCCGATGGTTTTTGGTTTAGGTTCGGGTTTGTTTTTTGTATATTTACCTTTTATAAAAGTCAATTTTTCACCTGCTTTTAGTTACAGACCTATGCCAGGATGGATTTTTAAGCGAGCAGCCAAACTGTTGGGAATAAAAATCAAAAGACAAAAATTCAATTCTCCTCAAAAAGCACAACAAGCTTTAGATCAAAACCTTAAAAATAACATTCCAACCGGATTGCAAGTGGGTGTGTACGGATTGACCTATTTTCCGGATGAATACCGCTTTCATTTTAATGCACATAATTTGGTTGTGTACGGAAAAACCGATACCGATTATTTGATTAGTGATCCGGTGATGCAATACACTACAACACTTTCGCATCAGGAATTAGAAAAAGTTCGCTTTGCCAAAGGTGCTTTGTCTCCCAAAGGGCATTTGTATTATCCTGTTTTTATTCCGAAAGAAATCAACTGGGAGCAAGCCATCCGAAAAGCCATCAAAAAGAACTGTAACGATATGTTGGCACCCGTTCCGATTGCGGGAGTAAAAGCCATTCGGACAGTAGCGAAAAACATTACAAAATGGCCTAACAAAATCGGAATAGCCAAGACCAACCATTATTTAGGGCAGCTCATCCGAATGCAAGAAGAAATCGGAACAGGAGGCGGAGGTTTTCGATTTATTTATGCTGCTTTTCTACAAGAAGCAGCAGATATTTTGAAAAACGAAAAATTACGTGAACTCTCCAAAGAAATGACACAAATTGGAGATATGTGGAGAGATTTGGCAGTACAAATTGCAAGAGTATATAAAAAACGGAGTAACGAACAGGATGTGTATGCCTTGCTGTCCAAAAATATGTTGGAAATTGCCGATAGAGAAGAAGTGTTTTTTAAAAAGCTGAAAAAGGCAGTTTGAAATTGAGCTAATTCCTCGTAATTTGTAATTCGTAATTAATTATGTATCTTTGTTTTGTTAGCAAAACCAATGAAAAATGAGTTATACAATATCCTTTCAGGAAAGAGCAAGGTTAGGTTTGGAACAGCTATCCAAACAATATCCCGTTACGTTAGAGAAAGCTCGGAAACAGGCACAACAGCTAAAGGAACAAAGCACTACAAAAAACAAGAAACAGAGATAGTCGAAAAATATATTTCTGAAAACAGCCTTTGGATTAACGATATAGATTTTTCTCAATATATAAGCGAAGGTGCTGAACAAAAGGTTTATCTCAAAGACACAAAGCACGTTATTAAGCTAAACGACACTATTTACTACAATTCGTGGGAAGATTATTTTAATAATCTGTTACTTCATAATTACTTTTTTTCTGATACAGCTTACAAATTGCTTGGATTTACCAAAGATGATAAAAACGTTTTGTATGCTGTTGTAAAACAATCTTTTGTAACGGTTACTACTACAACAGATATACAGCAAGTAAAAGAATTTTTAACCCAAAACGGATTTTCAAATACCCGAAATAATGATTATTTCAACCCTGAATTGGGAATTATTTTGGAAGATTTACACGATGAAAATGTTCTTACTCAAAACGGAGTGCTTTATTTTATAGATACGGTATTTTACCTGACAGATGATTTTTGGGTAAATCAATAGAATTAAAAAACAAAAAAAGTAGGGACACTAAAAAAAACGTAACTTCGCAGGGTTTTAAAAACGGACTATGTCGCAAAACGTTATACAGATAAACAACCTCTACAAACAATACAAAAACACCGATAACTTTGTGGTGAAAGGAGTTTCTTTGGCTATTGCTCAAAAAGAAATTTTTGGACTTTTAGGTCCGAACGGAGCTGGGAAAACTACTTTGATTTCGATGATGTGCGGTTTACTTAAACCTACTTCCGGAAAGATTTCGATTCTTGAAAAAACCTATGCTACTCATAAAACTGAAATCCATCAGCATATTGGAGTGGTACCCCAAGAATATGCCCTTTATTCAACATTAACAGCTCGTGAAAATATTGCTTATTTTGCTGGAATGTACGGACTTAAAGGCAAAGATTTGAATCAAAAAATCAATCAAGGATTAGAAAGATTAGGACTTTTAGAATTCGCAGACAAAAAAATAGGAACTTTTTCGGGAGGAATGAAACGCAGAATTAATCTTATTGCAGGTGTGTTGCACAATCCGAAAATATTGTTTTTGGATGAACCAACGGTTGGGGTAGATGTACAGTCGAAAAACGTTATTATAGAATATTTAGAAGAGCTCAACAGCCTCGGAACAACCATTGTATATACTTCGCATCACTTGTCCGAAGCAGAGAATTTTTGCACTCGAATAGCCATTATCGACCGAGGTGAAATCTTCGCTTGTGATACACCCAAAAATCTGATTCAACATACCGAAAATACGTCGAATTTAGAAGAGGTTTTTATAAGTTTAACCGGAAAACAACTTCGAGATGAGGCATAAATTAGGACAATCCATTAAAAAAGAAATGTTACTGCTTTCAAGAGATTGGGGTGGTCTGATCGTACTTTTTGTAATGCCGCTTATTTTGGTGATAACCGTAACGCTCATTCAAGACAGTTCGTTTAAGGCGATTTCGACCAAAATAGAAATTGCTTTTGTAGATAACGACCAAGGCGAAATATCAAAAACCATCGTTCAACAACTATCAGAAAGCGATTCTTTTATGTTGATTTCCGAAATAAACGGAACTCCGATTACGGAACAAGAATTAGAGAACTTGGTTTTTAAAGGAAAATACCAAATGGGAATCGTAATCCCAGAAGATTTGAGCAAAGAATTAAACCAAAATGTCAATCAAAATGTAGAAAAGGTAATAAGTAGTTTTGGCTTGGGAGAAGAGACTGAAACACAAAAACCATTTTCAGCTAAAGAAATTAAACTATATTTTGACCCGGCTACACATCTGTCATTTAAGTCAGGCGTGCAGAATGCTATTGGGAAAATTGTTAGTCAAATCGAAAATCAATCTATATACAAGGCTTTTCAGGAGCAGCTTGCTACAGATGAAGAAGATTCATTTTTTGAGCAGGAAAGTCTGATTGTTTTTCAAGAAATTTCACCAACGACTAACAATGAGCAAACCCAACCCAACTCGGTGCAACACAATGTACCTGCTTGGACATTATTTGCTATGTTTTTTATTGTAGTTCCGCTTTCGATTAATTTGGTAAAAGAAAAAAATCAAGGAACTTACGTGCGTTTGCTCACAAGTCCGGTTTCGCATTTGGTGTTTTTGGGAGGAAAAATAATTACGTATCTCATTATTTGTTTGTTGCAGTTTTTTGTAATGTTATTAATCGGAAAGTTTGTTTTTCCGTATTTCGGATTAATTCCTTTGGAATGGACCAATTTAGGCTGGCTCATCGTTGTAGCACTTTTTTCCGGATTAGCCGCTATTGGTTTTGGAGTTTTACTCGGAACTTTTGCTAAAACTCAAGAGCAATCAGCTCCTTTTGGAGCTACTTCAGTCATTATTCTGGCAGCATTAGGGGGAGTTTGGGTGCCTGTTTTTGCGATGCCCGAAATGATGCAATGGTTTGCTAAAATTTCGCCTATGAACTGGGGATTAGAAGCATTTTATGATGTACTTTTAAGACAAGGAGGTTTTGTAGAGATTCTCCCTCATATAATTTTACTATTTTTGTTTTTTGCAGCAGCATTAACCATTTCGATTATTTATGACAAAAAGAAAAGAACGGTCTGAAACACAAAAAACAGTTACTTCTACCTATAAATTTAGAATTCGTTTTAACGAAACCGACCCGCTCGGGATAGTATGGCACGGAAATTATCTCGTTTATTTCGAAGAAGGACGTGAAGCTTTCGGACGCGAACACAACCTGACGTATTTGGATATCGAAAAGCAAGGTTATGTTGTGCCTATCGTAAAATCGGAATGTGAGCATAAATCACCTTTAAAGTATGGTGAATACGCTACTATCGAAACAACACTTCTTCCTACTTTGGCAGCCAAAATCATTTTTTCGTATAAAATTTATAATCAAAATAACGAATTGGCTTGTATAGGACAAACTACTCAAGTATTTGTAGATAAAGAAGGAATACTGTCGTTGAATAATCCAACGTTTTACGAAAACTGGAAACAACAAATGGGAATATTGTGATGGATAATGCTGTATATATTTTGCAAACCAATTGCATTACTCCGTTAGGATTTGATGTGCAGTCGAATATTGATGCTGTACTGAACGGAAAATCAGGAATTTCTGTTTCGGATAAATATCCGATGTTTCCGAATGTGCTGTTGGGTGAAATTGCAGATGAAGAGATAAACCTAAAATTTTCAGAAATTTGTTCGGGTAGCAATTTTACCCGATTAGAAAAGCTATTAATATTGGTTTTATATCCGATAATCAAGAACAAGAAAATAACCAATAAATCTGTCTTAGTTTTATCAACAACCAAAGGGAATATTACGCTTTTAGAAAATCAGACCTCAGCATTTTCAGCAGCTAATTTAGGAAAATTAGCTCAAAAAGTAGCTGGTTTTTTTGGTTTTACAACCGAACCAATTGTAGTTTCAAATGCTTGTGTTTCTGGGGTTTTGGCACTTTCGGTTGCCAAGCGAATGTTGCAGTTCTCGGATTATGAAGAGGCTTTTGTCGTGGCAGGAGATGAAATTTCGGAGTTTGTAATTTCGGGATTTAATTCGTTTCAGGCAATGAGTGATGAAGTGTGCAGACCGTATGATAAAGATAGAAAAGGAATCAATTTAGGCGAAGCCGTAGCAGCAGCCTATTTGTCTAAACAAAAAAGTGCAAATGCAGTTAAGATTTTAGGAGAAGGTTCCGTAAACGATGCCAATCATATTTCTGGACCATCCCGAACAGGAGAGGGGCTTTTCAGAAGTATGCAGAGTGCTTTTAAGGAAGCGGGAATTTTACCCGAACAGGTCGGTTTTATATCGGCTCACGGAACAGCAACTTTGTACAATGACGAAATGGAAGCTATTGCTTTTGACCGGATGAATATGGCAGAGGTTCCGCTTTTTAGCCTAAAGGCAAATTACGGTCATACCCTAGGAGCTTCTGGGTTGTTAGAAACAATTATCAGTATAGAAGCCTTACATCAAAATACAGTTCTCCCGTCATTGGGACTTCAGGAATCGGGAGTTTCAAAACCGATTACGGTTTTTACGGAAGCTCAAACTAAAAATATGAATTATTTTTTGAAAACAGCCTCTGGATTTGGAGGCTGTAATACAGCGATTTTGTTTGAAAAAGTATAAAGAAATTGAATAAAGAATTTTACATAGAATCAACTGTACTTATCCAAAATAACAAAGTTATTTCGGACGGAAAAGAGTTGTTCGGCTCGGATTTGAAAGATTTTTCGGCTTTTTCGAAAGCGGCTTATAAACATTTTGAAATCGACTATCCGAAGTTTTTCAAAATGGATAATTTGAGTAAACTCGCTTTTTTAGGAGCGGAAATTGTACTTAAAAATCAAAATCTGAACGAGTCGGATAACGATATTGCTTTGGTTTTGGCTAACCGTTCTTCTTCATTGGATACCGATTACAAATATCAACAATCCATAGCAGACAAGGAAAATTACTATCCGAGTCCCGCAGTTTTTGTTTATACCTTACCCAATATTTGTATTGGAGAGATAAGTATCAGGCATAAGTTGTATTCTGAAAATAGTTTCTTTATATTTGAGGCTTTTAATCCTGAATTTTTGACAGAATATTCAGAATATTTATTAAAATCGGGAAAATCAAAAAAGGTGCTTTGGGGTTGGGTGGAGTATTTTCAACAGGAATACAAGGCTTTTATGTGTCTGATTTCAGAAACAGGAATGCAAAAACACGATATGGAAACAATCAAAAAATTATATACAGAATAAAATGGGAAATTTGAAAGAAGAATTAAAGGCTAAAATCATCGAAACGCTTAATCTTGAAGACTTAACTGTGGAAGATATTGCAGATGACGATGCACTTTTTGGAGATGGTTTAGCATTGGATTCGATTGATGCTTTGGAGCTTATCGTACTGATGGATAAAGACTACGGAATCAGATTAGCTGACCCGAAAGAAGGAAGAGCAATTTTTACTTCTATCCAAACGATGGCTGATTATATTGAGGCAAACAGAACAAAATAAGGTTCTTTTAAAACTTATTTTACTACAGATTACAGCGATGAAAAAGGAATTGATAATCCGTAAATTCTTTAATCGGTAGTAACAAAAATAAAAACAAATTAAATCGTTTTTTAATGAAGATTGCGATTACGGGAATAGGGATTATTTCTGCTATCGGAAGTACGGTAGAAGAGAATTTCAACGCCTTAATTAATAGCAAGTCGGGGATTTCTGATTTGGAGTATATCGATACCATTCATAAAGGTGTTTTGAAGTTTGGCGAAGTAAAATTCACCAATTCTCAATTAACCTCTATGTTAGGCCTGCCCGAAAATCACAATTTTTCGAGAACTACGCTTTTAGGTGCGTATGCAGCACAAAAAGCGGTTGAAAATGCAGGTATTCAAAATATAAATGACTACCCAACCGGATTAGTTTCTTCTACAAGCGTAGGAGGAATGGACAAAACCGAACAATATTTTTACGAATATTTTGACAATCCCGAAATCCGAAGATTTATTACTTCGCACGATGCAGGTGATGCTTCGCACAAAATAGCTGATATTTTAGGCATTGAAGGATTGGTAACTACGATAAGTACCGCTTGTTCTTCGGCTGCCAATGCAGTAATGTTTGGAGCAAAACTGATTGCTTCAGGTCAGTTAGAACGGGTAATTGTCGGAGGAAGTGATGCGTTGAGTAAGTTTACCATCAACGGATTTAATACATTAATGATTTTGACTGATTCGTACAACACTCCGTTTGATAATAACCGCAAAGGTCTGAATTTGGGAGAGGCAGCAGCTTATTTGGTTTTGGAATCGGATAAGATTGTCAAAGAACAAAACCGAACAGTTCTAGCTTATCTTTCTGGCTTCGGAAATGCCAATGATGCTTATCATCAGACGGCCTCGTCAGAAGATGGAGAGGGAGCTTTTTTAGCTATCGAAAAAGCTTTGAAAATGGCTAATTTATCACCTGAACATATTGATTATATCAATGTTCACGGAACAGCAACTCCGAATAACGATTTGTCCGAAGGTCGGGCTTTACAACGAATTTTCGGAAATAATATACCGCTTTTCAGCTCGACCAAACCCTTTACAGGGCATACTCTGGCAGCAGCTGCAGCTATAGAAGCGGTTTACAGCATATTGGCTTTGCAAAACAATGTGGTTTTTCCGAATTTGAACTTTAAAGATAAAATGGAAGAATTTAACTTGATTCCAACTACCGAATTAACTCCAAAAGAAATCCATACGGTATTGTCTAATTCGTTTGGTTTTGGAGGAAATTGTTCGTCATTAATCTTTTCTAAATCCTAAACGATGAAAAAATGTTTTATCAACGGAATTTCGGCTATATCGGCTCAAAATACTTTTGAATCGGATTTTTTAGAATCAGTAGCGATAAACGAAACCGAAAATACATTGTTCGCTGTTGAACCGGATTACAAAGCGTTTATTCCGCCTGCAGCTATCAGACGAATGGCAAAAGGAATAAAAATGGGAGTAGCCACATCGGCACAAGCGCTTCAAAAAGCAGGATTAGAACAAGTAGATGCCATCATCACAGGAACAGGAATGGGTTGTTCGCAAGATTCGGAGAAATTTTTGAGGAATATGTTGGACAACAACGAGCAGTTTTTGACTCCAACTTCGTTTATACAATCTACTCACAATACGGTTGCAGCACAAATTGCTTTGCGACTTTCCTGCAAGGGATATAATTTTACGTACGTAAACGGAGCTGTTTCGTTTGAATCTGCTTTGCTTGATGCGTGTATGCAACTTCAAACGGGAGAAGCAAATAGTGTTTTGACAGGAGGAATTGACGAATATGCCAATCATACTTTTTCGTTGTATAAGCTTATCGGACTTATTAAACCTGAAGAAGAAAAACCTTTTTCGGTGTTAGAATCCAAATCCAAAGGAGCTGTTTTTTCGGAAGGAGCTACATTTTTTGCATTAGAAAATATTCGTAAAGATTCGACCTATGCAGAAGTGGTTGATATTCAGATCAGAAATAAAGTAAAAAAAGAACAATTACCAGATTTTTTTGATGCTTTTCTTAAGAAAAATAATCTTAAGACATCAGAAATAGACGTGATTGTTTTAGGAAATAACGGAGATGTAGAATTTGATGACTATTTTGCGAAAGCAACCGATTATTTTACGGAATCGGTTGGAGTGTATTATAAACATTTGAGCGGAGAATACAATACTGCTTCGGCTTTCGGACTTTGGGTTGCTGCAAATATGCTGAAAAAACAACAAATTCCGGAGGTTATAAGAATCAATTCAATTCAAAAAGAACACTATAAAACAGTTTTATTGTACAACCAATACAGAGGATTAGATCATAGTTTGGTGTTGTTGAGAAAATAAAAAAATCTACAATCAAAAATCGTTAATCATCAATCCCAATGTTTCGATACAAAACCATATCCTTACTTTGCATCCTGCTTATTATCGGAATGATAATTTTCGGGTATTATGGTTGGATATTAGTAGTGGGAATTGTTTGGTTAGGTCTTACCGCTTGGGGAGCTTTTGACATTCGGTTAGGATATTTTCTTCCTGTTTTTTATCGGAAAAAAACCAGTAAAAAAATAATTGCTATCACTTTTGATGACGGACCAACGGAATTTACTCCGAAAATTCTTGATGTACTTCAAAAATTCGATGTAAAAGCTACTTTTTTTTGCATCGGAAAACAAATCGAAAAGCATCCTGATATTTTCAGAAGAATCCATACCGAAGAACATCAAATAGGGAATCATTCGTACAGTCACAGTAATTCGTTTGGTTTTTTTTCAGCTCAAAAAGTAAAGGAAGAACTACAAAAAACCGATTTGTTAATCGAGAAAATCACAGGAGAAAAAAATCATTATTTCAGACCTCCTTTTGGAGTAACAAATCCGCATATAGCCAAAGCAGTAAAAGCGGTAAACCATCAGGTTATCGGTTGGAATATTCGTTCGCTTGATACTGTTATCGAAGATAAAAATAAGATTTTACAACGCATTACAAACAAAATAAAACCCGGAAGCATTATCTTGCTTCACGATACTTCCGAGAAGACCCTCTGGGTATTGGAACAGTTATTGTTAACTTTGCAACGTGAAAATTACCAAATTGTGACCATCGAAAAACTAATAAAAGATGCCTAAAGCCTTACAGATATTCTTTATTTTATGGAGTTTTAGTTCGTTTGCACAAGAACAGAAACTTTCGACTGCCGAAATTGCTACTTTCAAAAAAGAAGTGATGCAGCAATCCGAAAAAATCAAAAGTCTGAAAACGGATTTTATCCAATACAAACATTTAAGTTTTCTTTCCAAAGAAATCGAAACTTCGGGAAATATGGTTTTTCAAGCTCCCGATTTGCTGAATTGGAGATATACAAAACCTTATCAGTACAGCATTGTTTTCCGAAAAGGGAAAATCCATATCAACGACCAAGGAAATAGAACGAGTTTTGACGCATCGACTAATAAAATGTTCGAGAAAATCAATAAGCTGATTGTCGGAAGTGTAAGCGGAAATATGTTTGACGACAACGAATTTACCATCAGCTATTTTAAAAATAAAACGCATTATATCGCTAAATTCATCCCTAAAGCAAAAGATTTAAAACAGGTAATCGAGGAGGTCGAATTGTATTTTCCGTTTGACAAATTGGTAGTTTCGGAAGTAAAACTTAACGAATCTTCGGGAGATTATACCAAAATAATATTCAAAAATCAGCAACTCAATGCAAAAGTCAGCCCTTCGGATTTTACTAATTAGTCTTTTTGTTGTTTTTGCAGGTTGTGGCTCGTACAAACCCAAAGATGCGAAAATAACAGAAAACACCATTTCGGAATACGTCAATCCTTATTTTTCCGATAAGGATTCCGATTATATCTACAAAGCCAATATGGCTATTTTCGGAAAACAATCAGGTGGAATTGTCGTCATCAAAAAAATCGACAACATTTTTCATCGAGTAGTTTTTACAACCGATTTCGGAAATAAACTCCTTGATTTTGAGGTTTCTGCTGATGAATTTAAGGTGAATTTTGTCGTAGATGGATTTAACAACAAGAGAATTTTAAAGGTTTTAGAAACTGATTTCAGGTTGTTGCTGCAATCGGTTTATCCGATCAATTCAACTTTTGCTGCGAAAGACGAATTGATTTACGATTCAAAACAAAACAAAGGGAATGTCTATCTGTTTGAAAATAAAGAAAATAATTTCTTGGGTAAAATAATTTTTACCAAAAAATCAAAAGAAAAGATTACGTTTGAATTTCAAAACAAAAAAGATACTTTTGCGGAAGAAATAAATATTACGCACCATAATATACCATTAGAAATAAAACTGTTGAAAATTTAATACTATGAAAAAAACACTACTTGCTATTGCACTTTTTTTTACAGGTTTATTAGCTGTAAATGCACAAGTTAGCTTTAAGCCCGGAGTTAGGGGAGGACTCAATTTTGCGACACTTACCCAAACCGAATCCGATTATAAAACCGATTTTTATGTCGGGATTTTCGGGGAGCTTAAACTCGGAAGATTCTATACGATGCAACCCGAAATTATCTATACCAATCAGGGAGCTTCTAACGTTATGGTAGGTCGTTACGACTACAATCAAGGGCAGACCATAACCGAACGAAGAGATTTAACTTTTACGTATATTTCTCTTAGTTTGGTCAATAAATTCAATCTTCCGTCAGGAGTTAATTTCCATATAGGACCTACTTTTGACATAGAAGCAAACACGAATTATTATTCAAATTCCGGAGTGGATTTGGCTTTTGTTTTCGGGATAGGATATAATATTACCAATGATTTAGCCATCGAAGCACGATTAAAAAAGGGAATAGTTGATGTGTATTATTCGGACTATTATGACGATTATTATTACTATTATCATAATGATTATCACACCAACTTTTTGTTTCAGCTAGGATTGTCTTATACATTTAGTTTAAAAGAATAAAGCGATGTTATTACAGAATTTTTATAAAATAAATTCGTTGGACAAGGTATCAGACCAATTATTTTCGGCTGAAATTACCCTTAACGACAAGCACGAAGTGTTCAAAGGACATTTTCCTGATAATCCGGTTACTCCCGGAGTGGGAATGATGCAGATTATCAAAGAATTAACCGAAGAAATTACAGGTAAAAAACTTTTTTTATCCATTGCTTCGAATGTGAAATTTATGGCTCTTATCAATCCTGAAATAACTCCCGATTTAAAATTGGAATTGGATATACTTGCAACAGACGAAGAAGTAAAAGTCAAAAATACAACTTCGTTCGGAGAAACTATCGCTCTGAAATTGACCAATACGTATAAGATATTAGGATAAATGAAACTCAAAGCCATTCTATTACTTTTTGTTTTGTCTTTGTCGGGAAATCTTACAGAGATACGAAATCTGTACAGCAATGTTACGGATTCAAAGTCAAAACAGCAGGATTTTATTGCGTATATGGAAAAAACAGATACTAAAAAACCTGTTTTTCAGGCTTATAAAGGAGCTTCTTTGGTTTTACAATCCAAAAACGCAACGGACAAAAACAACAAAAAACAGCTTTTTGTAAAAGGGGCAGAGCTTATAGACGAATCCGTAAATAAAGAACCTGAAAATATCGAAATTCGTTTGATTCGCTTGAGTGTTCAGGAGAATATTCCGAAAGCGTTGAAATACAATTCGAATATTTCGGAAGATGTTGCTCTTATTCAAAAAAATATAGATTCTACAAAAGATGCGGAACTGAAATTATACGTTCAGCAATACATTAAGCAGTCGAAATCTTTTAGGTAAACCTAACAACAAAAATGTCATTTACTAATTCCGATATAGAGAACCTCAAAACAGTTGTTATTGTTCCGACTTATAACAACGAAAGAACCTTAAAACGAGTTCTTGACGGAGTATTGGAATATACGCAGTCGGTTATAGTGGTGAATGACGGTTCAACAGATTCTACTTCCGAAATCCTGAAAAATTATCCTCAAATCATTCCAATTCATTTGCCTGAAAACAAAGGAAAAGGAAATGCGTTGGCGGTAGCTTTTGGTGTAGCGAGAGAAAAAGGATTTAAAAATGCCATTACGATAGATTCAGACGGACAACATTACCCGGATGATATTCCGACTTTTATCGAGGCTTTAAAAACAGCAGAAGAACCTGTTTTGCTTATCGGAAATCGAAATATGAATCAGGATGGAATTCCGAAAAAAAGCAGCTTTGGAAATCGATTTTCCAATTTTTGGTTTTGGTTTGAAACGGGAATTAAGCTCGAAGATACACAATCGGGTTATAGGTTGTATCCGTTAACTCATATTCCGCAAAAGTTTTATACCAAAAAATTTGAATTCGAAATTGAAGTTATCGTAAGAGCAGCTTGGAAAGGCGTAAAAGTCAAAAATATTCCGGTAAAAGTGCTTTACGATATGGACCAAAGAGTGTCGCATTTCAGGCCTTTCAAAGATTTTACCCGAATTAGTATTCTCAATACAGTGCTGGTAGCCATCACTTTGCTGTATATTATTCCGAGGAATTTCATTCGGAATTTCAAAAAAAAAAGCATTAAAAAATTCATACAAGAAGACCTTTTAGGCAGTAAAGATTCCAACCGAATTAAAGCTTTGTCAATTGCCTTGGGAGTACTTGTTGGAATACTTCCGATATGGGGATTTCAAACGTTTACCGTTTTATTTCTTTCCGTTTTATTCAAGTGGAATAAACTCTTGGCTTTTACTTTTTCGAACATCAGTATTCCACCTGTGATTCCCGTAATTATTTGGCTTTCACTCAAAGTAGGAGGTGGGGTAGTTCCGAGTTTATCGACTTTTAGTTTCAGCAAAGAAATCACTTTTTCGATGATTCAGGACCATCTGTTACAATACCTTATCGGAAGTGTGATTTTGGCTGTATTTATGGCTTTCCTTTTCGGGTTTGGTAGTTATTTACTACTTTCGCTGTCTAGACGAAAAATTATATAAATACCTACTTAATGTCCGCTTTTTTTATAAAAATTTATTGGTTTATCAACAAAAATAAAGGGCTCTCGGTTGCTGTGTCTTTGCTGATGCTTTTGGTATTCGGATATTTTGCCTCGAAAATCACTTTTGAGGAAGACATTACGAGGGTTATCCCGAAAAGTGAGCAGGGAGATATTACGACCAAAGTAGTACAACAGCTCAAATTTTCCGATAAGATTACCGTTTTGATTTCCAAGTCGGATAGCGGAACTACAGAAGAAATGACGCAAACTGCCTCTTTGTTTTTAGAAAAATTAGAATGTTGTTCGGAATATATAAAAAGCGTTCAAGGAAGGGTTGATGAGGCGAATATTAAACAAACTTTTGATTTTGTTTATCAGCATTTACCACTGTTTTTAGACCAAGAAGAATACCGTAAGATTAACGATAAATTAGCTCAAGACAGCATTACTCGTCAAGTAGAAAACAACCTGAAAACCTTGATTTCGCCTACCGGAATCGTTGCTAAAGATTTTATTGTAGCAGACCCTTTGGGAATCTCATTTATGGCTTTGCAAAAGTTACAGAAGCTCAACGTTTCTGATGATTTCAATTTGGTTGACGGTTATGTGGTTACAAAAGACGAGAAATCTTTACTGTTGTTTATCGACCCGGTTTTATCGGGAAGCGAAACCGAAAAAAATACGGATTTTATTGGTCGATTAAATCAAATTAAAACCGAACTCAACACAGAATTTGTAGGAAAAGTCCATTTAGATTATTTTGGTTCATCGTTTATAGCTGTGGCAAATGCCAAACAGATTAAATCCGATATCCTGACCACCGTTTTGGTTTCTATGGGAATATTAATGCTGTTGTTAATTCTTTATTATCGAAAGGTTTACGCTCCGATTATTATCTTTATTCCGTCGATTTTCGGAGGATTGTTTGCCTTGATGTGTATGTACTTTTTGAGGGATAAAATTTCGGCTATTTCGATTAGTATCGGAGCAGTTTTACTCGGAATTACCATCGATTATGCACTACATATTTTGACGTATTACCGAAATAATCCGGGTGTAAATCAACTTTTTAAAGGTGTGGTTAAGCCTTTGATAATGAGTAGTACGACTACTTCGGTTGCTTTTTTGTGTTTGCTTTTTGTGAATTCAGAAGCGTTACAAGATTTAGGAATTTTTGCTTCGATTACCGTAGTGATGTCAGCTGTATTTACCATCATTTTCATTCCTCATTTATACCGACCAAAAACTGCCGAAAGAATCACTCGTAAATCAATTTTAGACAAATTGGCTGCTTATTCGTTCGAAAAAAATAAGGTGCTGATTTACGGAAGTTTATTACTTATCGGAATTAGCTTTTTTACCTATCAAAAAGTAACTTTTGACGACGATTTGTCAAAACTAAACTACATTCCTGACGAAATAAAAGCAGTTGAAAAACAACTCGAAAACGCAACCAATCTGACTTCAAAATCTTTGTATTTGGTGGTGCACGGAACCGATAGGGAAGAGGTCTTGCATAAAAATGCAACTCTAAAAAACAATTTAGAATCCTACAAAAAAAATAGCGAAATTTTAGATTTTAGCTCCCTTTCCGGGATTGTACTTTCTCAACAAGAACAGCAGCAAAAAATCAGTGATTGGAATCATTTTTGGGAACTTGATAAAAAGGAAAACCTCAAAAAAAACTTGATAGAATCAGGAGAGGAAATAGGGTTTAAACCCGAAACACATAACCGATTTTACGAACTTCTTGAACAAACTCCACCTGCTGTTTCTTTAGAGCAATATACCGAAATACCAACTTTTTTTACGGATGAATTCATCAGTGAAAAAGACGGATTATTTACGGTTACTTCGGTAGTTAAAGTGGATGATGACAAACGAAGCGACTTTGTGAAATCTATTACTGAAAAGGAAAAAGAGGTTGTCATCATTGACCGAAAACAACTTAACGAAACCTTTTTAGGACATCTCAAAGACGATTTTAACCGACTAATAAACTATTCGTTTATAGCTGTTATCCTGATTTTGTGGTATTTTTTCAGAAGGTTCGAATTAGTGCTCATCAGTCTTGTTCCGATTACCATTACCGGATTCATCACCATGGGACTTATGGGATTACTCGATATTCAACTCAATATCTTTAGTACGATTGTGACCACGCTTATTTTCGGACACGGAATTGACTTTACGATTTTTATGACCACGGCTTTGCAAAAAGAACACTCCTACGGAAAAAGCGAACTCACCACGTATAGAACTTCGATTTTATTAGCTGTTTTAACGACAATTCTGGCAATCGGAGCCTTGATTTTTGCAGAACATCCTGCCCTGAAATCGATTTCTATGTTATCGCTAATCGGAGTTTTTTCGGCACTAATTATTACGTTTGTTTTCTATCCGATAGTCTTTAAGATTTGTATTACTAATCGAGTGAAAAATCATAAATCTCCTATAACGTTAAGATTGTTTTTACATTCGGTAATATCATTTTTGTATTACGGATTAGGAAGTATGTTCCTCTCGCTAATCGGACGTGGTTATGTATTGGTTCCTCTGGGTAACAAAGAAAATAAAATGCGGAATCTACGGAAGTTTATGTCCAAATTCCTTACCTCGGTTTTATATTCTAATCCGTTTGTGAAAAAAGAAATCTTAAACCCAAACAGAGAAGATTTTGAGAAACCGGCAGTTATTATCGCTAATCACACTTCATTTTTAGATTCGCTTACCCTGAGCATGGTCAGCCCCAACATTATTTTTTTAGTCAACGATTGGGTCTATAATTCTCCGGTTTTCGGAAAGTTTGTAAAATTAGCCGGATTTTATCCCGTTTCGCAAGGCGTAGATGGCAGTGTCGAGCATTTGCGTAAAAAAGTCGAACAAGGATATTCACTTATGGTATTTCCGGAAGGAACACGTTCAGAAGACAATCACATTCAGCGTTTTCATAAAGGTGCGTTTTATTTAGCAGAACAATTTAACTTGGATGTTTTACCGATTTACGTTCACGGAAATTCAGAACTGCTTCCTAAAGGAGATTATATTATTTATAACGGAAGTATGACGGTCAAAATTGGTGAACGGATTACTCCTGACAATACAGATTTCGGACAAAAATATTCCGAAAGAACCAAAAAAATAAGTCGTTTTTTCAAAGCCGAATTTGCAGTTCTTCGCAAACAAATCGAACAAGAAGATTATTTTGAAAAACGTTTGTATTTGGCTTATCTCTACAAAGATTTGGATATTATCCATGCCGTAAAATCTGATTTTAACCAAAACAAAACCGCTTATCACGCTTTGTTTACCTTGATTGATAGCAATGCGAAGATTTATCATATAGCGGATAATTTCGGACAAACGGATTTACTTTTAACTTGGCAATATCCAACACGTAAAATTGTTAGTTTCATTACCGATGAGGATAAACGAGATGCAGCCAAAGTGAATTATCCTGTAGGAAAAAGAAATATTCGTTATACCGATGCGTTGACTTTGTCAGAAGACGAAAGCGATACACTTTTGATTTCTACCGAAATAAATGATACTTTAGTAATTCCAAATTTTGTAAAAAAGATATTCTTGATAAATGATTCAGGACTTTCAAACATCAAAAACCTCAATGAATTTACGGAATTTGTCAGTAAAGATGGAGTGAGAGGGTTTGAGAGAAAATTAGCTACAAGCCATAACCCGTAAAATAATTTTGTATATTTGTATAACTATTTCTAAAATAGAGAATTATGGGAGTTGCTGAACTAAAAGAAAAAATCCGTTTACGTTTGGGTAATGCTTTGAGTTTAGAGGATTACAATAAAAAAATAGATGAGGCTTTCGACGACTTAAAAAATGGAAATGTTTTTTCAAATGAAGAAATGCATCAAAAAATAGCCCGATTAAAACATAAATAAATGGAATATGAATGTGGAACGACTTCAAAAGGACAAGCAGAGTATTATTAGTTGGATTAATGAATTACAAGATTATTCTTTGATAGAAAAGATTAAAATCATTATGAGCAAATCCAAAGAAATTTCTCTGACTAAAGAGCAAAAAAATGCTATTGATGAGGCTTTTCATTCTATTGAAAAGCACGGAACAAAATCTCACGAAACCGTAATGGAAGAGACAAAAAGGAAATTTCCGCATTTATTCCAAAGGTAATTATGAGAAAAATTGATGGTCGCTAAAAGCAGAATATGACTATTTGGATAACATTGATTTTTTGCAACATAAATGGACGATAAACGAAGTTCATAATTTTATAGATAAAGTGGAAGAAGTAATCGGTTTGCTACAAAAAGAAAATGTCAATTTTAAACCGACCGACTACAAAAACACTTATCAAATAACCATAACAAAACAGATTACACTTTACTACTGCATTAACCAAAATAATGATATATTGAGCTTTTAAGGTTTTTTAATAATTACCAAAATCCTGAAAGATTATCACTTTAACAACCATTTTTAGACAGTTAGAATACCAACTTTTCTTTATTAAAATTATACTACATTTGTGGCAAATAGCTTTATAGGCTTGCTGGAATGAATAACATAAAAAAATACGATGTAATAATTGTCGGGAGTGGTCTCGGAGGATTGGTGTCTGCCATTATTTTGGCTAAAGAAGGCAAAAGCGTTTGCGTACTCGAAAAAAACCAACAGTTCGGAGGAAATTTACAGACTTTTGCTCGGGATAAACGCATTTTTGATACGGGAATTCATTACATCGGAGCTTTAGACAAAGGACAAAATCTATACAAATACTTTAGTTATCTTGGGATTATGGATCATCTTAAGCTGTCGCGAATGAACAAAGATGCTTATGATGTGATTTCGTTTGGAGACGATTCTGTGGAATATCCGCACGCTCAAGGTTATGATAATTTTATAAAACAACTACTCAAACATTTCCCTGACGAAAAACAGGCAATCGAGAAATATTGTGCTAAAATTCAAGAAATATGTGATGCTTTTCCGCTTTATAATCTGAATTACGGAGAAGGTCACCCGGCAGAAGTGTTGTCCGTAAATGCCCAGAAATATTTTGAGGAATTAACTCAAAACGAGAAATTAAGAGCAGTTTTGGCAGGCTCTAATTTTTTGTATGCCGGAATTCCTGATAAAACTCCGCTTTACGTTCACGCTTTGTCTGTAAACTCTTATATTCAGAGTGCTTGGAGATGTCTGAACGGAGGAAGTCAGATTACCAAGCAACTCATCAAACAACTCAAAAAATACGGAGGAGAGGTTTATAAACACAAAGAAGTTGTTGATTTTACCTCTGAAGAAAACCGTATTACAAGTGCCAATACCAAAGACGGAATGTCGTATTTCGGAGATGTTTTTATTTCGAATATCGAGCCGAAAACCACACTTGATATGGTCGGAAGCGATAAGTTCCGAAAATCGTATTATTCACGGATTAAAGGTCTGGAAGTGTTACCTGCTGCATTGAGTGTTTATATTGTTTTTGAACCGGAATCTGTGGAGTATATGAACTACAATAACTATCATTTTAGAGATAGTAAACGAGTGTGGAATGCCAACGAATATACTCCCGAATCTTGGCCCGAAGCGTTTATGCTTTCGATGAATGTTTCAGAAGAAAATCAAGAATGGGCAGAAAGCATGACTGGAATCACGTATTTACATTTTTCAGAATTCGAAAAGTGGCAGGACACTCACAATACGGTTGCCAATCCGTCTGATAGAGGAGCGGATTACGAAGCTTTTAAGCAAGAAAAAGCGGCTGTTTTTATGCGTGAAATAGAAAAACGTTATCCTCAAATCAAAGGAAAAATAAAATCGGTTTATGTTTCGACGCCTTTGTCGTACAGAGATTATATTGGAGGTTATAACGGGAATTTATACGGATATATCAAGGATTCCGAAAATCCGTTAAAGACTTTTATATCGCCTAAAACCAAGCTTGATAATTTGTTTTTGACCGGACAAAGTATCAATATGCACGGAGTGTTGGGAGTAACCATCGGAGCGGTTTTGACCTGTACGGAAATCGTCGGAAAACAATATCTTTTGGATAAAATCAATGTGGAGGTTTCGGCTTTGGAAAAACAAAAAGAGAATGAAAAAGTATAATTTTTTTGATTTCTCTCGCAAAGACGCAAAGTCGAAAATTTTAAAAATGCTTTGCGACTTTACGTCTTTGCGAGAAATTATAGCACTTAAAATATTCTTTGCGAGAAACAAAAATCCTTTTAATCTGTGTAATCCGTGGCTCAAAACAAACAGTATATTGTATCTGTTTTCGCTTACAATACTGTGCTCTTGCGGAGTTTCCAAATCCATCAACCACCAACCCAATACAGATTATGAACATCAAATTCCGATGGTTACCCAACATTCGGATTCCTTGTTTAGTTCGGGAGAAAATTATTTACTCCAGAATGAATTCGGACAATGGGAATTATATGTTTCGGGCAATCCGCTTGAGCGAGGACTTGCGATGGGAGCTTTATACGAATCGTTGTTCCACTATCAGGAAAATGTTTTTTTCGGAAAAGTGCAGGAGTTGGTTCCGTCGAAATTCAAACAGTCGTTGCTTCGGGAATTTCTGAAATGGTACAACCGAAAAATGTATCTGCACGTTCCTGAAGAATATAAAACAGAAATTTACGGTGTTTCGCGTTATGCTACCGATGATTACGATTATTTAGCACCCAAATATTTACGCAGTCTTTATTTGCACGGAGCTCACGATATTGGGCATGCCATGCAGGATTTGGCTTTGGTCGGTTGTTCGTCTGTAGCCTTGTGGGACGATAAAACTACAGACGGAAAGTTGCTTTTAGGGCGGAATTTCGATTTTTATGCAGGCGATGATTTCGCTAAAAATAAAATCATTGCTTTTGTCAATCCCGATGAGGGAAATCCGTTTGTAATGGTTACTTGGGCAGGAATGGTCGGAGTGGTTTCAGGAATGAATAAAGCAGGTTTGACCATTACGATGAATGCCGGAAAATCGGATATTCCGTTAGTGGCTAAAACTCCGATTTCGATTGTGGCAAGAGAAATTTTGCAATATGCTACTACTATCGAGCAAGCTATCGAGATTGCCCAAAAAAGAGAAGTTTTTGTGTCAGAATCCTTGATGATAGGCAGTGCAATAGACCGAAAAGCAGTACTTATTGAAATGTCTCCTGAAAATTTTGGAGTATTTGAGGTCGAAAATTCCTCCCAGCTTATTTGCTCGAATCATTTCAGAAGCGAAGCCTATCAAAACGATGAAAATAACAGCCAACATATTTTGGAAAGTCATTCGCAGTATCGGTTTGACCGAATGCAAGAAATCTTGTCCGAGCAATCAAAGATGAATCCGCAAAATGTTGCTGAACTCTTGCGAAATACAGAAGGATTGCAAAGCCAAAAAATCGGTTACGGAAACGAAAAAGCACTCAATCAATTGTTAGGGCATCATTCGGTGATTTTTCAACCTGAAGATTTACTCGTTTGGGTTTCGTCAAGTCCGTATCAGTTGGGCGAATTTGTCGCTTATGATTTAAATAAAATATTTTCTTCGGATAAAAGTGAATTTACTTCACAACATCAAAAACAGCTGACTATTTCTAGAGATGATTTTGCCGATTCCGACACATTTAAAAATTACGAACGATTCCGAATTGAAGAACGTAAAATAAATAAAGCTCTTTCTGGAAAACTGGATTTAACTCCTTCGGAAATACGGAATTATCAGCAGTTAAACCCTGATTTGTGGTCGGTTTATTACAAAATCGGGAAATATTATTACGATAAAGGTTATTATACAGCTTCGGAAATAGAATTTAGAAAAGCACTTTCCAAAGAAATTACTACCTTGCCTGACCAAAGAAATATCGAGAAATATCTCCGGATAATAGACAAGAAATTAAGATGATTCCAAAAATAGAATTAGCCTCAATCCACGAAATAAAAACGTTTCAGGAAGAAAAACTTCGTGAATCGTTGCGTTACATAAACCAAAAATCGCCTTTTTATCAAGCGATGTTTTCTAAAAACGGAATTGACATTTCTCAAATCAGAACCCTCGAAGATTTAAGGCTCCTTCCGGTTACCACTAAAACAGATTTACAGCTTCACAACAAAGATTTCTTCTGTGTTCCGATGTCTGAAATCATTGATTATTCGACTACTTCGGGTACTTTAGGGAAACCGGTTTCGTTCGGGCTTACCGATAATGATTTAGAGCGATTGGCTTATAACGAAGCCATTTCATTGGCTTGTTCGGGTATCCAAAAAGGCGATGTAGTGCAGTTGATGACCACCATCGACAGGCGTTTTGTAGCAGGATTGGCTTATTTTTTAGGACTTCGTAAACTCGGAGCAGGAGCGATTCGCATCGGAGCGGGCACTCCGCAATTGCAATGGGATTCTATTTTGGAAAATCAACCGAAATATCTGATTGCTGTACCTTCTTTTTTGCTCAAAATGATAGAATATGCAGAAGCAAACGAAATAGACTATCGCAATTCGAGCGTAAAAGGAGTGGTTTGTATTGGAGAAGCCTTGCGAAATCAGGATTTATCCAACAGCATCTTAACCGATAAAATTCTCTCTAAATGGAATATTGAGTTGTATTCGACCTATGCTTCAACCGAAATGAGTACCGCTTTTACAGAATGTGAATTTCAAAACGGAGGACATCACCATCCCGAGCTTATAATTATTGAAGTTTTGGATGATGACAACAAGCCTGTGGCAGAAGGAGAATCAGGCGAACTCACCATCACCACCTTGGGAGTCGAAGCAATGCCTTTACTTCGCTTTAAAACTGGAGATATGGTTCAGGTTTTTTCCGAAAAGTGTAAATGTGGCCGAAATACCCAAAGAGTAGGTCCTGTTTTGGGTAGAAAAGAACAGATGATTAAGTACAAAGGAACCACGATTTATCCGCCTGCTATCTATGATTTGCTTAAATTTTTTGACCAAGTTGAGTTGTATCTTATCGAGCTTTATACGAACGAAACGGGAAATGACGACATCTTGATTCGAGTAGCTTCGAGCGATACTTCGTATGAGTTTCTAAATCAAATCAAAGAATATTTACAATCCAAATTAAGAGTAACTCCTAAAGTAGAGTTTGCTCCGTTTGCAGAACTGAATCCTATCGTTTTTGATCCGAAAAGCAGAAAACCGATTTATTTGGTGGATAGGAGAGAGAGAAAATAAATTTTTAGTTTTTTGCTTTAATCGTCCATTCAAAATCAAATTCCGAAACCTGTTCTCCTTTTTGGTTAGTTCCGATAGACTTCATCCAACAAGTTTGTCCTTCTCCGGTTTCGATTGCCTTTTGGATTGCTTCTTCAATTTTGTGTCCGTCAGTACAGGTAAACGTAATTTTTCCTGTTGCTTTTTTGGTAAAATTACTCTTATTGGAAAATACCAACATCGAGATTTTCTTTCCGCTTTTTTGGATGTGGTACATTACCAATGCTCCTGTCGAAAGTTCGGCTGCCATTGCCTGAACCGCAAAATACATTGACTTAAACGGATTTTGGTTTATCCATTTATGGGTTACGGTTGCTGCACATTGATTTTCGTTTATGGTTTCAACCCTTACTCCGCTTATATAAGCAGAGGGGAGTTTAAACATCAGAAACCTATGTAATTTTGAAGGAGTAAATTCCATAAAGATATTTTTTGAAAAACAAATTTAGCTAAAAAATATCTTAATCTCTTATTATTGTTAATTAGTTTCAGGCTTATAGTTGTAAAGATATAATCTGTAATACAGTGACTTTTCAGGATAAGTAATGTAATGATTTGGTCTGTAATTAGTCCCTACGGAGCAGTGTCAGATAGATTTATTTGTAGAAAATGACTTTAAATTGTTGTTTGAAAACAATTTCCTTTTGTTAAATAAAAGTTAAATTACAGTACTTTGTATTGCATAGTATTTGTTTTTAGATATATATTTGCATCAGATAATACTATATGTTTTTTTAAGATGGAAAATAACAACCACAAATTGACTGCAACAGGAATACATTTAGGGATTCTGACACAATATATAATTCCGTTTGGAAATTTTATTGTTCCGATAATTCTTTGGAGCATCGGTTCAAAAAAGTCTGAATTTATAAATCACAACGGAAAACAAGTTATTAATTTTCAGTTGAGTGTATTTGTGTATTCTGCAATAATGTGCATTATTACTATTCCGATTATAATTTTCAGCATAATGAAAAACGTACTGATTTCCCAATATACAGAAAACGGAGATTTTTATGTGCAGAAAATAGATTTCGCAAATTTATCTGTCATAGGAAGTATCGGAATACTATTGATATTGTTTTTGATAATTATGAAAATAGCAGAAATATTTTTAGCCATATACGGAGCTGTCAAAGCTTCAAACGGAATTTTATGGAAATATCCTTTTACGATAAACTTTATTAAATAAGGTTACGAGATTATGAAGTTACGAAGGTACAAAGTCCGAACTTCATAACCTCAAAACCTCAAAATTTTATACCTAAAAAAAATGAACATAGAAAACACAAAAGCACAAATGCGAAAGGGAGTTTTGGAGTTTTGTATCTTGTCTGTCTTAAAACAGAAAGAGGCTTATACTTCGGAGATTCTCGACACGCTCAAAAACGCAAAGTTACTCGTTGTGGAGGGGACGATTTATCCGCTTCTGACACGACTGAAAAATGACGGATTACTCAATTATAGATGGGAAGAATCCACAAGCGGACCTCCCAGAAAATATTATGAGCTGACAAAGGACGGAGAAACTTTTTTAGAAGGTTTAGCCGAAACTTGGAACGAACTATCACAAGCTGTAACCATTATTACTAACCAAAAATCGTAACCAAAATGAATAAAACCGTAAACATAAATTTAGGAGGAATGTTCTTCCATATTGACGAAGATGCGTATCTGAAATTATCGAGATATTTTGAGGCAATCAAAAAGCAACTATCGGATTCTGACGGAAAAGCCGAAATAATGTCGGATATCGAATATCGGATATCGGAATTATTTTCTGAAAAACTAAAATCGGACAAACAGGTTATTTCGATGAAAGATTTGGACGAGGTAATTGCCGTAATGGGAG
Organism: uncultured Flavobacteriaceae bacterium; assembly: GCA_934675205.1. Lineage (GTDB taxonomy): Bacteria > Bacteroidota > Bacteroidia > Flavobacteriales > Flavobacteriaceae > Flavobacterium. The sequence continues at coordinate 153,335 of CAKUPQ010000003.1, forward strand.
AACCACAGGATTATCGCATTGATGATGAAGAACCCAAAACGCAACCGACTTACAGTTCGACAAAAACCAAAAAACTGTATCGAGATACAGACGGAGGAATTTTAGGAGGAGTTTTGGCAGGACTGGGACATTATTTCGGAATTGACAAAGTATGGTTGCGAATTATTGCACTTATTTTGTTTTTCTTCTACGGAACAGGAATTTTGCTGTACATTATCCTTTGGATAGTAATTCCCGAAGCTAAAACAACTTCCGAAAAATTGGAAATGAAAGGCGAAGCGGTCAATATTTCTAATATTGAGAAAAAAGTACGTGAAGAATTTGATACTATTACTCAAAAAGTAAGCGATATTGACTACCAAAAATACGGGAACAAGGTTCAGGACGGAGCCAAAAAAGTCGGAAATTCCATTGGAGATTTTTTTTTAGGATTTTTCAAGGTCATCGGTAAAATCATCGGAGTTTTTGTCATCATCTTATCTGTAACAGCTTTGGTTTCGTTGATAATTGCCTTGATTACATTGGGTTCTACTGCTTATTTTCAGTTGCCTTGGATGGGAATTTCAGAGACTTTCAACTATTCGGAAGTGCCGATTTGGGTTTTGGCAATGTTGTTTTTATTGGCAATCGGAATTCCGTTTGTAGCTCTTATGATTTTGGGATTCCGAATTCTGATTTCGAATTCAAAACCTTTCGGAAGAATTTTTAATTACACTTTATTTGCAACTTGGATTATTTCGATATTGGCTTTAATCATCATCGGAATCAAACAAACAAACGAAGTGGCTTTTGAAGAAAAAGTATCGGAAACTCAACAGATATACATTCAGCCAAGCGATACACTTCACGTTAATTTGCTTGGAAACGAAAGGTTTAACAACCGCAACCGACATACGAAATTCAAATTGGTTTTGGACGAAAACGAAAACGAAGTAATGTATTCGAACAATCTCAAATTACATTTCAAAAAAACCAAAGAAAGTCAACCTTATGTGGTTGTGAGTAAAATTGCAGAGGGAAATTCGCTTATCAATGCCAAAAAAAGAGCAGAAGAAGTAAAATATAATTTTATATTAAACGAAAAACAACTTATTTTTGATGATTATTTGTTGGTTGATTTAAAGAGTAAATTCAGAAACCAAGCGGTTAAAATTGAGGTGTTTATTCCTGAAAATCAAGTGTTTTATGTAGAAAGAAATAGTGATGATTACCGATACAATATCTATATAGATGGAGGTAATGTAAGTGCTAATCATTTTTACGTTTTTGAAGGAAATACTTACAAATGCTTGGATTGTGTAACCGAAAAAATTGAGCCTGAACAACCTCAAATCACAAACGATACTGTTTTGGCAGTTCCCGAAAAAGGAAGATTGGAAGTCGGAGATGACGGTACGATTATCAAAACTCCCTAACCCCTAAAAAGGGAATTAGTAGGCAGTGTTCAAACCATTAACCAATAACTTTAAACCTTAAACAAAAAAATATGATACAATTAATCCTACGAATAACAAAATTCTGTTTAGCATTGCTGCTCACTATATTTTTGGGTAGCTGTAAAGTAGAGGTAGAAACTCCGATTTTTAACTCTATTAAAGGAAGTGGCAATGTCACTACCGAAAAGAGGGAAATTCCCGATGATTTTGATAAAATTAAGGTTTCAGCCACACTTAAAGTAGAACTTGAACAGGCTTCTGATTTTGAAATTATTGTGGAGGCAGATGATAATATTCTTCCTTATATTGTTACGGAAGTTTCCGGAAATACGCTTAATGTGTACTATGATAATATTTCGATTAGAAACCCCAAAGAAGCAAAAATTTATGTAAAAATGCCTAAAATTTCGGAATTATCAGCCTCATCATCATCAGAGATCGAAACTAAAAAACCGATTCAATCCGATGATTTGATTCTGAAAGCAAGTAGTACAGCTGATATTAAACTATACAAAATAACTGCTACATCTATAATTGCAGAAGCGAGTAGTTCGTCTGATATCGAAATCGGAAGTGTTTATACAACAAGTTTCAAGGCTCAAAGTTCATCAACTGCGGATATTGACATCGAATACATCGAATCAGACAAAATCGACCTGACAGCAAATAGTAGTTCGGATATTGAACTAAAAGGAAAAGCCTTGGATTTGTCTGCCAAAACATCATCAACGGGAACAATAGATGCGAAAGAATTGCTTGTGAATAATGTAACGGCTTCGTCTTCGAGTAGTTCTAAAATATCTGTTTATCCAATAGTTTCGCTTACTGCAAAAGCTACTTCTGCATCGAGTGTTTACTATTATAACGAACCCAAAACGATTGATAAAAATACTTCTTCATCAGGAAGTGTTAAGAGGAAATAATGTAAAGGTTTCTGTTATAAACCAAAAAAGCACAAAGATTATAAATCTTTGTGCTTTTTTAATCCTGACAGGTTTTTAAAATCTGTCAGGATTTTTAATTATTTTCACTTCTCAAACTCCTCTTTAATTTCTTTATGTTCATAATCGGCTATGATTTCTTGAGCATAATCGACTTTTTCTTTATTTTTGGTAAATCGTCTTGTGATTCCGTCAAAAACAGAATATACAACCGGAACGATAACCAGAGTCAGGAATAAAGACGAAATCAATCCTCCGATAATTACCCAAGCTAAACCATTATTCATTTCGGCTGCTGCTCCTGATGCTGTTGCAATCGGAATCATACCGAATACCATCGCAATGGTGGTCATCATAATCGGACGTAACCTAGCGTGGTTGGCTTGAATAAGTGCTGTTTTGGTATCTTCGCCTGCTTCTCTTCTGTGGTTGGTAAAATCCACAATCAGAATCGCATTTTTGGCAACGAGTCCGATAAGCATAATCATTCCCAAAATGGTAAATATATTCAGTGAATTATTGGTCAAGGCCAAAATCACCATTACTCCGATAAGTGCCAACGGAATTGAGAACAATACTACAAATGGATGTACATAACTGTTATAAAGTGCCACCATTACCAGATAAACCAAGATAATCGCAGCCAATAACGCAATTCCCAAAGTTCCGAAACCTTCACCTTGCATTTCCATATCTCCACCCCACATATAGCTAACTCCTGTTGGTTTTTCGAGCTGAGAGAAAGCAATTTCCCATTGAGCTGCTACGTCTCCTACAGGACGACCGATAACTTGAGAACGAACCGTTACAGAAGGACTTTTATCTCTACGTTCCAAAACACTTGGACCTGAACCTTGCTGAATGTCAGCAAACTGACTCAAACGAATTTTTTCTCCGTCTTTATTAACAAAAATAATGTTTTGTACGTCTTTGATGTCAGAACGGTTGAATTCGTCATAACGAATGTTGATGTCATATTCATATTCACCAGCACGGAATTTCGCATCTGTATTTCCACTAAAAGCAGTTTGCATCGTCATTCCGACAGTTCCTAAATCAAGCCCTAAACGAGACATTTTATCTCTATCTACCTGAACTGTGATTTCAGGGTTTCCGTCTTCTACGGAAAGTTCAACTTCAGACGTACCTGCAATTTGCAAAAGTTCAGCTTCAGCTTTTTTAGCAAATTCCATTGCACTATCCAAGTCAGGACCTACCACAACCAATTGCAACGGAGCATCGTCTGCACCCATCATTCCTACCGGAACAATCGTAATTTTAGCATCAACCAAATATTCCTGAAGTTCTCTTTTTAGCTTGGCTGCATAAATAAAGGTGTTGTCTGTTCTTTGTTTTTTGTCAACTAATTCTACAGAAATCTCTGATTTATATGCTGTTGCCTGAGTCGAACCAAAACCTCCACTGGTTTCTCCGACTTTGGTAATCTGACTTATAATTTCAGGTTTTTCAGACAGATATCTTTCGGTTTTTTGAGTAATGAAATTCGTTTGTTCCAAAGAAGCATCTTTCGGAAGTTCGATTTGTACCAAGAATTCTCCTCTATCCATTTTCGGGAAAAACTCTCCTCCGATGAATCCGGCTCCAACTAAGGTAAATGAACCAAAGAACAAGATAACAGCACTCAAAAGTGTGATGATTTTATTTCTTCTGCTTTTCAATGCCCACTCCAAAATTCCCGAAATCCAATGTGTAAATGCTTCAATTCTTCCTTCAAACCAAAGAATTATTCTTCCGAAAAAGGTTTTATTTGAAACGTGTTCTAATTTTCCGAATCTTGACGAAAGCCAAGGCACTAATGTAAACGAAGCCAGGAACGAGAAAGCTGTTGCAATCATTACCGTTACAGCAAACTGACGGATAATGTTTGACACCAAATCGTTACTCAACGTAATCGGAAGGAATACCACGATGATTACAAGGGTAATCCCGACAACTGTAAACCCGATTTCGGAAGCTCCGTCATAAGCAGCACGGACTTTGTTTTTACCCATTTCCATGTGTCTGTGGATATTTTCCAAAACCACAATCGCATCATCGACCAAGATACCTACAACTAGCGAAAGTGCTACCAAACTCATCAAATTCAACGTGAATCCCATAAAATAAATTCCGATGAAAGTTGCAATAAGCGAAGCCGGAATTGTAATCATTACGATAAAGGCATTTCTCATACTGTGCAAGAACAACAACATTACTGCTGCTACCAAGAAAATAGCCAAGAAAATATCGAAAATTACGTTGTTGGCTGCAGTTAGTGTAAATTCACTTGTATCGTTAGCAATATTCAACTTAACATTGTTTGCTGCATAATCTGATTCAATTTCTTGAACTGATTTTCTGATAAGCTCACTTACCGCTACCGCATTGGCATCAGATTGTTTTAGAACCTGAATCAAAATCGCATTTTCTTGATCGTTTCGAGCTAATTTCTCAACGTCTTTTTGAGTATCACGAACTTCAGCTACATCTCTCAAACGGATTTGAACTCCGTTTTTCTCTTTGATAATAAGGTTTTGAAGTTCTTGAACATCTTTATATTTTCCTGCCAGACGAATAAGCGTTGTATTTTCTCTGGTTTTTACGTTTCCGGTAGGGAAGTCCAGGTTTGAAGCCATAACCGCTTGTCTGATTTCAGGAACAGACAACCCGAAACCTTCCAGTTTTTCCTGGTTGATGTTCACCTGAATTTCTCTTTCTTCACCTCCAACTAAGTTAACTTGTGCTACTCCGGGAACACGTGATAGCGTCGGTTGGATTTTTTTGTCTAATAAGTCAAAAAATTCCACTTCGTCCATATCTCCGGTTGCTGCAATAGTGATAATCGGTAAGTCATCCATCGAGAATTTCACTAATGACGGAGGATCTGCATCATCAGGTAAATCTGCCAAAACAGCATTTACTTTACGTTGAGCATCATTCAGAGCATAGTTTGTGTCTGTACCCGGATTCAACTGAATCATTACGACCGAAATACTCTCGAATGATTTGGATTCAATTTTTTTGATATTCTCCAAAGACGAAATGGCGTCTTCGATTTTTTTAGTAACCGTATTTTCAATTTCCGATGGTGAAGCACCCGGATAAACCGTAGAAATGGTGATGATATTTACCTCGAATTTCGGGATAAGTTCGTATCCTAACTGATTGTAGGAAAAGAGTCCTCCCAAAGTCAGAATCGTGAACAACACGACTATCATCGTAGGACGTTTGATTGATATTTCTGCTAATTTCATTTTCTTTTTGTTTAAGGTTATCGGTTATCGGTTGTCGGTTTTCTGTACTGATAACTGACAACCGATAACTGATAACTATTTTACAATGCTGATTTTCGCTCCGTCTTCAAGATTGATGATTCCGCTTGTGATAACGATATCGCCTTGTTTTAGTCCTTCGAGGATTTCGACTTGTTCTCCGAAATTTCTTCCGGCTACTACTTTCGTCAAATGTGCCACACCTTCACGAGCTACAAAAATCTCGTTGTTGCTGATACTTCCTACAAAAGCATTTCTCGGAACTACTGTTACAGGAGCATTATTTTCATCTTTTGAAGAGAAAATAACCGAACCATACATTCCTGCTCTTAAATCATTATCGTCATTATTCAATACTTCAATTTCAACCGGGAAATTCAGTGATTCATCTGCCATAGCAGCAATAAAAGTTACTTTTCCTTTGAAATCTTTGTTGGGATATACGCTGGCTTTGATGATTACTTCGTCGCCTACTTTGATATTTGCCACTTGGTTTTCGGTAGCATTGGCTTTTAGTTTTAGTTTTGACACATTTACCACATCAAACAAAGGTGCTCCGGGAGCCACAACCGTTCCGGGTTCGATATGCCTTTTGTTTACGATTCCGTTGATGGTTGACTTTACGTTACTGTCTCCAACATTGATTTTAGCTTGGTTTAATCGTGCCTGAGCAGATTGCAGTTGAAGGTTCATTTGGTCAAGTTGTTGTTGGGTAACACCACCTGTTTTAAAAGCACTCTCAAAACGCTGAGCATCTTTTTGAGCAGTCAGATAAGCGGCTTCGGCATTTTGTAGTTCTACCGATTGCAAATCAGCTTTGATTACGGCTAAGGTTTGTCCTACGCTTACTTTTGCTCCTTCCTGAGCCAAAACACGAACCACTTGACCTCCTCTTTCAGAAGATAATTTCAAATCCTGAAACGGGGCAAAATTTCCGTTGGCTCTGTATGAAGAGTTAACAACTTCTGCTTTTACAGTATCTACACGAACAGCCACATAAGCACTTTGTTCGGCTACGATTGCGGTTTCTTCCTGCATTTTTTTCTTGTTTCCTGCTAAGGTGAAACCTGCCCAAACAAGTAAGGCAATTACGATTATGGTATATATTACTTTTCTCATTTTATTTTATTTTATTTTTGGTTTAAAGTTTAAAGTTTAAAGTTTCAGGTTTAAAGTTGTTTTCGAACTGACGAAATCTGAAATCAAAAATCGTTAATCATCAATCTGTAATCAATGAATTAAGTTCTCCTTTTGATTTTATCAGTTCGATTTCAGCTATTTTGTATTCCAAAAGGGCATTTGAATAGTTATTTTTGGCATCAGCCAAAGCATTTTCAGCCTCGATTAAATCCGTAAGGGTAGCCAAACCGTTGATGTAATTGTTTTGTGTATTATCCAACACGTCTTGAGCTAATTTTACGTTTTCCTTTTGATTTTCGATGATAATCACACTGTTATTGATTAGTGTTTTGGCATTTTCAAAGGCAAGATTCAGAGCTTGTTCGGTTTCTTTCATATCCACTTCCAATACATCTAATTGGTTTTGAGCCTGACGAACTTGCGAACGAGTACGGAAACCGCTAAAAATCGGGATATTTAAGTTAAGTCCGATAGACGAATAATCTGTCCAATATACACCATCTGCAGGTTTAGCACCCGAAAGCGGAAATTTATTTCCCAACCCTTGATAGCTGTAATTTCCCGTTAAAGAAAGGGTAGGGTAGTAGGCAGCCTTAAACGATTCTTTGTTGTATTCCAAAAGCTGTTTTTGGGTTTCTAAAAGTTGAAATTGCGTTAGGTTTTTCACATCTGGAGCATTGAGCATAACAGGAGTGATTTCCATACTTTCTGCAACCAATTCTATCGGATTGTCAATTTGCATTCCGATAAGGAATTTAAGGGAATTTTCTTGTAATTTAACCGCATTTTCAAGCTGTTGCCTTGCAGAATTGAGGTTTACAACCGTAACTTTAATTCTATCCAAATCAACTTTTTTAGCCAATCCGTTGTCGAATAATCCCTGAACCGTATTTTGCACTTTTTGGGTGTTTTCGAGGGTTTGCTCTACGGTTTTGAGTTTTTGTTGGGTAATAAATATCTGATAATAGCTTTTGGCAACCGCTTCAATCACTTGCTCTTGGGTAAGCTCTTCGTTTACTTTGTAAAATTCACGAGTGGTTTTAGCTGCTTTCAGCCCTGTAAAAACAGAATAATCAAATAAATTCTGTGTAAGATGAACTCCTCCGATAGCTGTCCATTCTTGTCCGAAAGCAACGAGTAAGGTTTGTCCGGGCATTCCGATAATATCTCCGGGCATTGCCATTTCCTGCAAAATCGGATTGTACATAAGATTGCCACTTGCATTGATTTGGGGCAAAGCCCTCGAACGAACTTCTCCAATCAGATTTTCGCTATTTTCTACACTCAATTTGGCTTTTTTGGCATCAGCCTTGTTTTCCAAAGCATAATTGATGGCCTCTTTTAGCGAAAGCTTGCTTTGTGCATTCGCAGAAAAGCCACCAAAAAATAACGCAAAAGCACCTGTCAGAAGTGTTTTTTGGGTAAATTGATGAATTGTCATAAAATATATTGGGGTTTGATTTTGGTTTAATTTTTTTTGCAAAAATAATTATTTGTAATTATTCTAAATAATTTTATTTAAAAATCGTTTGTAAGATGATTTCTTTTCTATCAGAAAGAATTTTTTCATATTCTTTTTCGTTCAATTCAAAGTTATTCTGAAGAAACGGACGCATAGCAACCGGAAAAATAAGCATCGAAATAAAGTTGAGCATAAACTGAATAGGTTTCATTTTTTGAATAGTTCCTTTTTCCATTTCTCGTTCTAGTTCGACATAGAATTTTTCGGTCATTTCCTTTATGTGTCCTTTTTTGTCATATACACAACCTTCACCTTTAGTCATTTGTGTAAGCATATACACTTCTCTGTACGGATATGTTTTTGCCTGTACCAAAAAATAATCAATAAACAATTCTAATTTTTCTCTGACAGGTAAATCAGACATCACAATCATTTTCTGCCTTCTTTCATCTTCTTTTTTTCCTTCTTCAAACACCAAATCAAAAAGGGCATTTCTGGAACGAAAATAATAATTGATAAGGGTTCGGTTTACTCCCGCAGCATCTGCAATCTCATGAGTCGTGGCATTAAACTTTCCTTCTTTAAAGAAAAGGTTCTTTGCCGTATTGATAATCAACTCATAGGTTACATCTTCCTTTTTTTGTATTGACATAACTGTTTAACTTTTATGTTTGACAAAATTGTTAAGTGCAAAAGTAGAACGTTTTTTGGTATTGGAAAACATATTAAATAAAATTTAACAGTTTTGTAAATCCAAGGAAATATAATCTCCAGAAGCGGTTAAGTTTAATATAAGTGTGAGTTTACAGCGTTAAATGTTAAAAAATAGTTTTATGTTTGTGAGACGCAATAATTAAGTGTTTGGATATAGATTTTGATTGTTGTGGGTACATATTTGTTAGGTGACATATTCTCCTAGTGCAACTTTTCAAAATTAATTTTATGAATTTATATATAGACACAAATATATTTTTAACATTTTATCATTTAACAAATGATGATTTAGATGAACTTAAAAAACTAGCGATATTGATTGAAGATAAGCAAATAAATTTATTATTGCCTGAACAAACGAGAAATGAATTTTTAAGAAATAGAGATAAAACGATTAATGAAGCAATAAGCAGTCTTAAAGAACAAAAATTAACGTCAAGATATCCACAAATTTCAAAGGGATATGAGGAATATGTTTTACTACAAGAATCTTTCAGAAATTTTGAAAAACATAAAAATAAAATAATAGCTAATATAGAAAAAGATTCTAGAGAATTTAAACTAAATGCTGATATAGTAACTACAAGGATATTCAAATCTTCAACGAAAATTGACACTACTCTAGAACTGATAAATTTAGCTAAAATCAGATTTGATTTAGGAAATCCACCAGGAAAAGGAAATTCATACGGAGATGCCCTAAATTGGGAAGCATTATTATCAGTAGTTGAATCAGAAAAAGATTTATGTATAGTTTCAGATGACAGTGACTATATTTCTCTTCTGAATCGAAAAGAACTAAATCTATTTTTAAAAGATGAATGGGATAAAAAGAAAAAGTCTAAAATACATTTTTATAAAACTTTATCTGAATTTTTCAAAGACAAATTCCCAACAATTACTTTATCAGATGAATTAGAAAAGGAATTATTGATTAAAAGTTTATCAGAAGCAGGGACATTTATTTCCGCTAAATCTCGATTGGCAAAATTATTAAACTATAAAGAATTTACAAATAAACAGCTAAATGATATTATAGAAATTGCGGTTACAAATAATCAATTATATTGGATAAATTCTGATATCGGTGTATATGACGTTCTTTATAAAATATTGGAAGGAAATGAAGATAAAATTGAGACAAATTTATTATCAGAATTTCAATCAATTTATAAAAAAAGAGATGAACAAACTGAAGAAGAAGAGTTACCTTTTTAATAAATACGTCTCCTAACATTAACTGTGTAAAAAAAAGTTTTTTAGGTGGTTTTTGCCAAATAATTTTACTGATAAAAAGTTCTATTTTCTAATCTGCCAAATCTAATATCTAGACTTTTACACTTCTTTGTTAATAACTCTTACCCAAAACTTCAGATTAAATTTCTTAAATTTGAGATTTACGACTACTCAAAATAACACTCTGATTTTCAGCCTATGTACTTAATTTTTGATACCGAAACTACCGGATTGCCTCGTAATTGGAATGCTCCGATAACCGATACCGACAATTGGCCCAGATGTGTGCAGATTGCGTGGCAGTTGCACGATGAAAACGGAAAACTTATTGAAAATCAGGATTATTTGATTAAGCCTGACGGATTTAATATTCCGTTTGATTCGGAGCGAATTCACGGAATTTCAACCGAATTGGCTATGGAGCAAGGTATTCCGCTTACAGAAGTTTTGGAGAAGTTCAATGTAGCTTTGTCCAAAGCCAAATTTGTGGTAGGTCATAATGTCGGTTTTGATTTGAATATAATGGGTTGCGAATTTCACCGAAAATCGGTTGAAACCGAGCTGAATTCAAAACCACTTTTGGACACCTGTACCGAAGATACAGCCGAACTTTTGAAAATTCCCGGAGGTCGTGGAGGAAGATTCAAACTTCCGACACTAACGGAATTATATCAGTTTTTGTTTAACGAAAATTTTAAGGAAGCTCACAATGCCACAGCCGATGTGGAGGCTACTACGAGAGCTTTTTTGGAGCTTATCCGAAAAGATTTTTTTACCAAAGAACAACTTGATGTTCCGGCTGATTATTTCAAAAATTTTAAAGAAAACAACCCGAATACAATCCAGCTTATCGGGCTGAAAAACATCAATCTGAAAGGTGCTTCAGACAAAATTCGGGAGCGGATTGCCAAAGAAAAGAAAGATTCGGGAACGGTTCTGACGGATATTTCGCAAATTACGGGAGATTTTGTGCATTTGCACAATCATACGCAGTTTTCGGTTTTGCAATCGACTATTTCGATTCAGGATTTGGTCAATGCTACTGCAAAACACCAAATGAAAGCTGTGGCAATGACCGACATCGGAAATATGATGGGAGCTTTTCAGTTTGTGAGTAAAATCGAAAATCACAACAAATCCGTTAAAGCAAAAAATGCGGAAATTGAAGAAAACGGAGGTGTCCCAACCGAAACTACCATTAAGCCTATTGTGGGCTGTCAGCTTTTTGTATGCGACAATCATTTGGATAAATCCCGAAAAGACAACGGTTATCAAATCGTTTTTTTAGCCAAAAACAAAAACGGATACCACAATTTGGCAAAAATGTCTTCGATTGCCTATACCAAAGGTTTTTATTACGTTCCACGGATTGACAAAAATATTGTTGAGCAATACAAAGACGATATTATGGTGTTGTCGGGGAATTTGTACGGAGAAATTCCGAGTAAAATTCTAAATATAGGAGAAGTTCAGGCAGAGGAGGCTTTGCTTTGGTGGAAACAGCAATTCGGAGAAGACTTTTACCTCGAATTGATGCGACACAATCAGCAGGACGAAGATGTGGTAAACAAAACCCTTATCGAATTTTCCGAAAAACACAATATAAAACTGATTGCAACCAACAATACGTTTTACGTAAATAAGGAAGATGCCAATGCTCACGATATTTTGTTGTGTGTGAAAGATGCTGAAAAACAGGCAACACCCAAAGGTCGAGGTCGTGGTTTCCGTTACGGATTGGACAATGAGGAATATTATTTTAAATCGTCTGATGAAATGAAAATGTTGTTTTCCGATATTCCCGAAGCCATAAATAATATAGACGAAATTGTCGAAAAAGTCGAGGCTTATTCGCTGTATCGTGATGTATTGCTTCCGAAATTTGATATTCCCGAAGAGTTTTTGGTTGAAGAAGACAATCTTGACGGAGGAAAAAGAGGCGAGAACAATTATTTGAAACACCTGACGTATGTCGGAGCCGAAAAACGCTACAAAGAAATTACGGACGACATCAGAGAACGCTTGGATTTTGAGCTGGAAACCATCGAAAAAACGGGTTATCCGGGTTACTTTTTGATTGTTCAGGATTTCATTGCGGCTGCTCGTGAAATGGGAGTTTCCGTAGGTCCCGGACGTGGTTCTGCTGCGGGTTCTGCTGTGGCTTATTGTTTGGGAATTACCAATATCGACCCGATTGAATACGACTTGCTTTTTGAGCGTTTTCTGAATCCTGACAGGGTTTCGATGCCCGATATTGATATTGATTTTGATGATGAAGGACGAGGTCGGGTAATGCAATACGTAATCGACAAATATGGTCAAAATCAGGTAGCACAGATTATTACTTACGGAACGATGGCTGCCAAATCGTCCATTCGAGATACGGCTCGGGTGCTGGATTTACCGCTTTTCGATGCGGATAGAGTGGCAAAACTGATTCCGAATATGAGTCTGGCAAAGATTTTTTCGTTAGATGATGCTACACTAAAAAAATCCCTTCGTCCTGACGAATACGAAAAAGTGGCACAACTCAAACAATTATCCGAAACGGAAGATTTGACCGGACAAACCATTCAACAGGCAAAAATGTTGGAAGGTTCGCTCCGAAATACCGGAATTCACGCTTGTGGAGTGATTATTACTCCCGATGATATTTCGAATTTTGTTCCGATTGCCAATGCCAAAGATTCCGAATTGAACGTAACCCAATTCGATAACTCGGTGGCAGAAAGTGCCGGACTTCTGAAAATGGATTTCTTGGGGTTAAAAACCCTGACACTCATAAAAGATACGGTTAAACTCGTAAAATATACCAAGGGAATCGACCTTGACCCTGATAATTTTCCGATTGACGATGTAAAGACGTATGAACTTTTCCAGAGAGGAGAAACAGTGGGAATTTTCCAATACGAATCGCCCGGAATGCAGAAATATATGAAGGATTTAAAGCCTACGGTTTTCGGAGATTTGATTGCGATGAATGCCTTGTATCGTCCGGGACCGATTGAGTATATTCCGAGTTTTGTTAAAAGAAAAAACGGAGAAGAAGAAATAAAATACGATCTTGATGCAATGGAAGAATATCTGTCTGAAACCTACGGAATTACCGTATATCAGGAGCAGGTGATGTTGCTTTCGCAAAAATTAGCCGATTTCTCAAAAGGTGATGCAGACGTTTTGCGTAAGGCAATGGGAAAAAAGCAAAAAGACGTGTTGGACAAGATGAAACCTCGTTTTATCGAACAGGCATCAGCCAAAGGACACAATCCTGAAATTCTCGAAAAAGTCTGGAAAGACTGGGAAGCATTCGCAAGTTATGCGTTCAACAAATCACACTCCACTTGCTATGCCTGGATTGCTTATCAAACGGCTTATCTGAAAGCTCATTATCCGTCTGAGTATATGGCTGCGGTACTTTCCAACAATATGAATGATATTAAATCGGTTACTTTCTTTATGGAAGAATGTAAACGAATGGGAATCGAGGTGCTTTCTCCCGATGTAAACGAGTCGTTTTATAAATTTACGGTAAACGAAAACAATGCGATTCGCTTTGGAATGGGAGCTGTAAAAAACGTGGGAGCAGCAGCAGTGCAAACGATTGTCGATACCCGAAAAGACGGAAAATACAAGTCCGTTTTTGATTTGGCACGTAGGGTTGATTTGCGTTCAGCCAATAAAAAAGCCTTTGAAAATCTGGCTTTGGCAGGAGGTTTTGACTGTTTTACCGATACGCATAGAGCTCAATATTTTTCGATGGATGGAGATGGAGTTTCATTCCTTGAAAAAGTAATCCGATATGGAGCTAAACATCAGGAAAACGAAAATTCTGCCCAAGTGAGCCTGTTCGGAGATTCCAGCGAAGTGCAAATTCCAGAGCCTGTTGTTCCTGCTGCAGAAGAGTGGGGAGCAATGGAAAAATTAGCCAGAGAAAAAGAAGTAGTCGGAATTTATATTTCGGGACATCCTCTGGATAATTATAAATACGAACTGAGATATTTCTGCAACACGAGTTTGAACAAGATAAATGATTTGAACTCTCTGATTGGCAAACAGATAAATGTAGGTGGAATCATCACGAATTTTGAACACAGAATTGCCAAAAACGGAAAAGGTTGGGGAATCGTAACCCTTGAAGATTATGACGGAAGCTATGATTTTCGCTTTTTCGGAGAAGATTATCTGAAATTCAAGATGTATTTCAACCAAAATCAGTTTACCTATATGAAATTTGTAGTAAAAGAAGGTTGGATGAACAGAGAAACAGGTAAAAGAGGCGAACCAATGATACAGGTTTTGCAGATGCAATATTTGCAAGATGTGCTTTCGACCTTTGCTAAAAACCTGATAATCAGATTTAGTTTAAGCGAATTGGAAAAAGATGTAGTGGAAAAAATTTTGGAGGCTTTCCGAAAAAACAAAGGAAATCATTCCGTGACGTTTGAGATTTTTGAAATCGACAAAGAGCAAAAAGAAACCGTTGCTTCAGTTTTGCTTAAACCTCAATCAGAGGATTTGGACATAGACGATTTGGAAAATTATACCGACCCCGAAGAAATCGAAATCGAAGAAGAACTTTTGACCGAACCCGAAGAAATCAAAGTCCTGAACCATCTGGCAATGGACAGCCGAAATATGAAAATCAATATCTGTAAAGAATTATTAGAAGAACTGGAGCAAAATCAAATCAATTTTAAGTTGAACTAGAAGTATTACTCTTTTACTCTAATTTCCTTTACCAATGCTGTAATCGGAATGACATCAACGGAATTTTCGTTGGCTAAAAAAAGAACTTCTTTTGTTTTTCCGATCATTTTTCCGGTTTTGGTTTGGTTGTCAGCAAATGTTATTTGAATATCGGTTTGGGCTAAAACTCGATTTTTTGAAATATTCCCGTAACTACTTGCTGAAATAAAAAGATATAAAAAAAACAAAATAGCAGTAGAAAAATACCGTACAGAACGGTACCATCTTTTTTTGTCTAACCCAAAGTTTGCTCTGGAGTAGGATTTAGGAAATCTATTTTGATAAAAGGAATCAAAGACAAAAAGAGAATAGGTTCCCAATAGAGAAATTATTACGAAAAACAATATTCTGAAATCAGAAAAAGGTGCAATCAGAAAATCAAAAACACCAGCGTAATCAAAAATATTGACACCAAATTTGGAGTATTTCTGATAGGTAAAAAGCATACCTATCGCAACGGCAACTACATAGGCAATACCCAAAATAGTTTGTGATTCTTTAAGGATTATTTTTATTCGATTTTCGGTAAAAAACATTCGAAGGTCATTGTTATGAGCTTGTAAAATTACAAAAAACTTTGTTAAAGGTTCTAAAAGAATGTTTAGAATACATACGAAATGAAATTAAAATATGGCTAGTATCAAAATTCCTACCTACTGATTTCTAAATCCTAAATAAAGAATTAACTTTGCACAACTCAAACAAAAAAAACACTATGCCTAGAATTTCAAATAAAGGCTTACAAATGCCTGAATCACCGATTAGAAAATTAGTTCCTTATGCTGAAATTGCCAAAAAGAAAGGACATAAAGTATATCATTTAAATATCGGCACCCCCAATATTAAAACTCCTGAAATTGCCATTGAAGTTGTAAAGAATTGTTAGACGAATTAGAACAAAATCAAATCAATTTTAAGTTGAATTAAAAGTATCACTCTTTTACCCTAATTTCCTTTACCAATGCTGTAATCGGAATGACATCAACGGAATTTTCGTGGGCTAAAAAAAGAACTTCTTTTGTTTTTCCGATCATTTTTCCGGTTTTGGTTTGGTTGTCAGCAAATGTTATTTGAATATCGGTTTGGGCTAAAACTCGATTTTTTGAAATATTCCCGTAACTACTTGCTGAAATAAAAAGATATAAAAAAAACAAAATAGCAGTAGAAAAATACCGTACAGAACGGTACCATCTTTTTTTGTCTAACCCAAAGTTTGCTCTGGAGTAGGATTTAGGAAATCTATTTTGATAAAAGGAATCAAAGACAAAAAGAGAATAGGTTCCCAATAGAGAAATTATTACGAAAAACAATATTCTGAAATCAGAAAAAGGTGCAATCAGAAAATCAAAAACACCAGCGTAATCAAAAATATTGACACCAAATTTGGAGTATTTCTGATAGGTAAAAAGCATACCTATCGCAACGGCAACTACATAGGCAATACCCAAAATAGTTTGTGATTCTTTTAAAAGTGCTTTAATCCGTTGTTCTAATAAAGACATTTCTTTCGTTTTATATCCTATCAATATTCTAATTTTACTACATTCAAATTTACAAAAATCTTTTAAAAAGCAGAAATTCTGAATTAAACAACTTGTAGCAAAAAATTAGTCAAGAATTTTCCATTTTCTGAACTTTGTTGCTTTTTGAATCAGCTTTTCAAAGAAGTTCATATTTTTATACCTCAATTTTTCTGCTCCCATTCTTTCGGGGTTGAGTTTTAGAGAAAGAGCGACTAATTCCTCAAAGGTTTTACCTTTGTTTTGGTCAAAAAAGCGATTGATGATTTCTCGAAATTCTTTAAAATACCAATAATGATGAATGAGAGGTTCGGCTTCGATGATGTTTGGATTTTTAGATTGGAGAAGATAGCTAAAAGCAAATTGCTCCACTACGTGAGATGGATTTTCGGGATAAATATAATCCGTAAGTGATAGGGCATCGTTAAAAACCTCATTGTCATCAGGAATATTTACTCCGATTGCTCCTGCATTGTACATTTTTGTACTTTTTAAAAAAGTAAACTTTTTTTCACCTACAACAGCCTGATAGTTTTTTCTTTTGAGGTAATTGTCAAAATTTTGTATGATTTTATTTTTTCGCTGGCCTACCGAACCTTCGTCTAAACTCATCACATAAGACCCATTATTGATGTGGTTGAATAATTCGGATATGTTTTTTTTGAAATAAGTATCACTGTCCAAATACAAAACATTTCCCGAAAATCGGGTAGAAAAATCTTTTAGCAATTCAATTTTTATCCGATGTACAAAATTAATATCTCCTGCCCATTTTTTTATGGTTTCTTTGTTCAGCAACACGTATTCAATGTCTGACGGTAGTTTTTGCTTGAAATAATCAATGTTATCGGTATAGACAACTACTTTATTTTCGTCTCCCTTGTGATGTGCATAATAAGAAAGTAAGGCAAAAACGGCTTCGTTCAGATATTCATCGCTACCGTGAGTGAAGTATAGGATATGGTTTTGTCTGTTCATCGGATTCGATTGTCGAGTTATATAAAAACAAAAGTAAGAAAAATACAATACAATTTTAAAAGATTTTTGGGCTGTAAATCCTTAAAAAATAGTAGTTTTGCACAACTTAAAAAATAAAAACAATGCCTAAAATTTCCAACAAAGGCTTACAAATGCCTGAATCACCGATTAGAAAATTAGTTCCTTTTGCTGAAACTGCCAAAAAGAAAGGACACAAAGTATATCATCTAAACATCGGGCAACCCGATATTAAAACTCCCGAAGTTGCTATCGAAGCGGTTAAAAATGCAGATATAAAAGTATTGGAATACAGCCATTCGGCAGGTTTTGAGAGTTATAGAATTAAGTTGGCTCAATCGTATCAAAAAATCGGATTATCTGTTGAGTCGCAAGATATTATCATCACTACAGGAGGTTCAGAAGCTTTGATGTTTGCTATGGGAAGTACGATGGATTCGGGAGACGAAATCATTATTCCCGAGCCTTTTTATGCAAACTACAACGGATTTTCGGTAGCATCTGGAATCAATGTTGTTCCGGTTATGTCGGGAATCGAAACAGGTTTTGCCCTGCCTCCGATTGAGGAATTTGAGAAATTGATTACTCCGAAAACAAAAGCGATTCTGATTTGTAATCCGGGGAATCCGACAGGATATTTATACTCAAAAGAAGAAATCGAAAAATTAGCCGAAATCGTCAAAAAACACGATTTGTTCTTGATTGCTGACGAAGTATATAGAGAGTTTATCTATGATAAAGATGTTCAGCATCATTCGGTTCTGAACGTAAAAGGCATCGAGCAAAATGCGATTATGATTGATTCGGTTTCCAAAAGATACAGTATGTGTGGAGCGAGAATCGGTTGTATTGTTTCTAAAAATAAGGAAGTAATGCAAACTGCAATGAAATTCGCTCAGGCACGTTTAAGTCCACCGACTTACGAACAGATTGCGAGTGAGGCAGCTCTCGAAACTCCACAATCGTATTTTGATGAAGTAATTGCTGAATACAAAGACCGTAGAGATACTTTGATTTCGGAATTGCAAAAAATCGAGGGAGTTCAGATTGCTACTCCTAAAGGTGCTTTTTATTGTATTGCCAAACTTCCGGTTGATAATGCAGATAAATTTGCTCAATGGTTGTTAGAAGAATTCGAGTACAACAAAGAAACCGTTATGGTCGCTCCTGCAAGCGGATTTTATTCGACAAAAGGAGTAGGTCTTGATGAAGTTCGTATTGCGTATGTACTGAAAAAAGAAGATTTGATAAAAGCAGTCGAAGTTCTGAAACACGCTTTGAGTAGATATAAGGGTTGATAGTTATCTGTCTGTAAACTGTGACTGTAAACTAAAAAATGCGGTCAAAAAGTATCACTTTTTGACCGCATTTTTTCTAAACTTTTACCAAACTATCAGGAGCTACCGTAACCGATTTTCCGTTTACGATTACCTGCATTTCTTTATTCCCTTCCAATTTAAAAACAGTTTCGTTTTGGGTTACATTTACTTTCAGAATTTGATTTCTGAAATTGATTTTAAACGAGAAGCCTTTCCATTGTGTGGGTAGTTTAGGCGAAAAATGAAGGGTGTTATCTTTAACTCTCATTCCTCCGAAACCTTCGACAATGCTCATCCAGGTTCCTGCCATTGAAGTAATGTGCAATCCTTCTTCAACTTCTTTGTTGTAATCGTCCAAATCCAATCTTGAAGTGCGTAAATAAAACTGATAAGCCTGTTCCATTCGGTCTAATTTTGCAGCCAAAATACTATGCACACAAGGAGAAAGCGAACTCTCGTGAACAGTCAGAGGTTCGTAAAAATCAAAGTGTTTTTCGAGCTCTTCTTGCGAAAAATGTTCTTCAAAGAAATAAAACCCCTGCAAGGTATCTGCCTGTTTGATGTAAGGCGAACGCAAAATCCTGTCCCAGCTCCATTTTTGGTTAAGTGGTCTTTGACTTTTGTCCAATTCGGAAACAGGTGTTAAATCTTTATCCAAAAATCCGTCCTGTTGTAAGTAAATGCCAAGTTCTTCCGAATAAGGAAAATACATATTGTCAGCTACTTTTTTCCATTCTGAAATTTCCGCTTTCGACAAATGGACTTTGTTCATAATTCTGACAAAATCACTGCTGTATTCCGTTTCCGTTTTTCCGATTTGCTCGGTTGTGTAATCAATGCACCATTTTGCTAAATAATTGGTATAGAAATTATTATTTATGTTGTTTTCGTATTCGTTCGGTCCTGTAACTCCGAGAATTACGTATTGTTGTTTTTCGTTAGAATAATTTGCTCTTTGATGCCAGAATCGTGCAATTCCAATCAGAACTTCCAAACCTTTTTTGGGAATATAGCTGTAATCTCCCGTAAATCGTACGTAATTGAAAATCGCAAAAGCAATAGCTCCGTTTCGGTGGATTTCTTCAAAAGTAATTTCCCATTCGTTATGACATTCCTCTCCGTTCATCGTAACCATCGGATAAAGTGCTGCTCCGTTTGTAAATCCGAGTTTTTGAGCATTTTCAATCGCTTTTTCCAAATGATTGTAACGATAAACCAAAAGGTTTCTCGCTGCATTTTGGTCTTTGGTTGCCATATAGAACGGAAGACAGTAAGCTTCTGTATCCCAATAGGTTGAGCCTCCGTATTTTTCGCCTGTAAATCCTTTCGGTCCGATGTTTAAACGGGCATCTTTACCCAAATACGTTTGATTGAGCTGAAAAATATTAAAACGGATTCCCTGTTGGGCTTTGGTGTCTCCCTCAATGGTAATATCTGCCATTTCCCAAATCTTTGCCCAAGCGGTTTTTTGTTCTTCCAAAAGTTGTTCAAATCCTTTTTCGTTGGCTTTTTCTAATACCTTTTTACTTGCTGTAAGTAATTCATTTTCAGAATGATTTGTCGAAACGACATAACCTCCGAATTTAACCAAGGTTGCGGTTTGTTCGGGTTGAACATTTATTTCATACTCTAATTGAATTTTAGTTTGCGATTGGATTGTTTTCGGGTTTAAAAGCTGTTTTTGACCGTTTACAAAAACCGAATTTTCCATAAACGTAACCACGTTAAACAAGGTTTTGTACGTTCGTGCCTGTACAAATCCGAAGTTTTTTTCTGCTCCACTATTCAAAGGCTCCCAAAAAGTTTCTTCCCAGTTGGCATCTTCGTTTTTCACTCCCGAATCGACATAAGGCTTGAATGTGATTTTTGCCTCCTTGTTCAAAGGTTTAATTTCGTATCGGATAGCTCCCAACTCGTCCAAATCCAAAGATAGAAAACGCTTTGTGTTTACTTCGATTTCTGTTCCGTTTTGAAGTAAAGCGACAAACGAACGCTTTAGCCAACCCTCTTTCATATTGAGCTCTCTACGGAAATTTCGTATTTCTTTGGCTTTGTTCAAGTCCAGAGTTTCATCGTTTATTTCGATGTCAATTCCAATCCAATTGGGTGCGTTCAGCACTTTGGCAAAATATTCGGGATATCCGTTTTTCCACCAACCTACTTTGGTCTTGTCAGGGTAATAAATCCCTGCAATATAGCTTCCCTGAAAAGCTTTTCCGGAGTAATGTTCTTCAAAATTAGCACGTTGCCCCATAGCTCCGTTACCAATACTAAAAAGACTTTCGGATGATTTAATTCTTTGTTTGTCAAATCCTTCCTCAATAATTGACCAATCGTTGGGTATGATATAATCCTGATTCATTATTTTTTTATAAGATAATAGAAAATAGAGAATAGAGAACAGACTTTTCAAGCCTTTTCTATTTTCTGTTTTCTGTGTTCTATATTCTTTTTAAAAATTCATTTGAGATTTCTGTAAAATCTCTGAAAACATATTTTGCTTGGTATAAAATCTCTTTATTTCCGATACCGATACTTGTCATTCCTGCACGGTTAGCTGCCTGAATTCCCGCAACGGAATCCTCAAAAACAATACAATTTTCGGGTTTTGTGTTTACTTTTTCTGCTCCGATAACGAAAACTTCGGGGTCGGGCTTGGCTTTAGAAACATCATTTCCGTCCACAACCGCATCAAAATAGGAGAGAAGTCCTGTCTTTTCCAAAATTGGTCTTGCATTTTTACTTGCCGAACCGAGAACGATTTTCCAGCCGTTCGCCCTGACAAAATTTAATGTATCCAAAACTCCTACAAGGATTTCGTTTTCGTCCATTTTTTCGATGTACCTCAAATAATCCTCATTTTTCCGAGTTAAAAGCATTTCAAAATCAGCTTTGGAAACTTCTTTTTTACCCAATTCCAGAATAATTTCTAAAGAGCGGATACGACTTACACCCTTTAGTTGTTCGTTATGTTCGTGGGTAAAATCAATTCCCAATTCGTCTGCCAATTTCTTCCAAGCCAGAAAATGGTATTTTGCTGTATCGACTATAACTCCGTCAAGGTCGAATATAAATGTTTTATCTTTTTTCATTATGCTGTTAAGTTGTCATCTTCATCTTTTACTCTAAACACAAAAAGTGCTGCAATCAAAAACGAAATTCCACTGGTTACAATAGCAAAAATCGGATTTCCGTTATAAAGGTATTTCACAACCAAACCGCCTATTAAAGCATTGATAATTTGGGGAATTACGATAAAAAAATTAAAAATACCCATATAAACTCCCATTTTTTTACCAGGGATAGATCCAGCTAAAATAGCATAAGGCATAGCCAATATGCTTGCCCAGGCAATTCCTACTCCTATCATAGAAGCAATCAACCAATAAGGAGTGGGAGCAAAGTAAACCGAAATAAGCCCTAAACCTCCGATAAATAATGAAATGGCGTGTGTGGATTTTCGACCTATTTTTTTAGCAATAAAAGGCAAAAAGAAAGCAAATATTGCTGATACTAAGTTATAGACTCCAAATAAAATTCCGACCCAGTCTCCTGCTTGTTGATAGGCGGAACTACTGCTGTCTGTCAGAGGCAGGTCGTAAACGTGGTGGGCAATAGCGGGTGTACTGAAAACCCACATTCCGAAGAGTCCGAACCAAGAAAAAAACTGCACCCAACTTAGTTGTTTCATCGTTTGGGGCATTTTAGCAAAATCTGAAAAAATGTTCAATAAACTTGTTTTTTCTTCTGTAGAAGTGATTTCTTCTTTGTCAAATTGAGCCAGTTCTTCGGGAGTATATTCTTTGGTTGTGCCTACTGTGATAAGGATAGAGCCTACCAAAACAACAGCTCCTATAATAAATGAGACAATTACATTAAAGGGTACTCCTCCACTTTCGGAGTAATTAGAAACCCCAAACCAATTGCTCAAAACATAGGGCAGGGCAGAGCCTAAAACGGCTCCAATTCCTATCAACACGGTTTGAATACTAAAACCAAGTGTTCGTTGATCTGACGGAAGCATATCAGCTACTAAAGCCCTGAAAGGCTCCATAGCGATATTAAAAGAGGCATCCATAATCATTAACATTCCTGCACCTACCCACAAAGCAGGCAGCATAGCGGTCAACATATCAGACTGAGGCATCAATACCAGACCGATAGCAGCCATAACCGCTCCGAAAAGGAAATAAGGCTTTCTTCGTCCGAATTTTGTCCAGGTTTTATCGGAATAATAACCAATTATTGGCTGAACAATAAGTCCCGTGAGCGGAGCTACAAGCCAAAACCACGAAAGGCTGTGTACATCGGCTCCAAAATTTTGAAGGATACGGCTGGCATTGGCATTTTGCAAGGCAAAACCCATTTGGATTCCGAGATACCCGAAACTCATATTCCAGATTTCCCAGAAACCTAACTTACGCTTTTTCATTATCGTAATTTATTGTTATACAATACGATAAGCGTTTTTGCTTATCAAGATTTATGAGTAGAAGTGAAAATATAAATCCTGATTATATGGTAGCAAATATAGCAGTTAATTTTATATTGATTTGTTTTTTTGTCATAAATTTCAACTACATCGTTGTAGTAGATTCCCGTTCTACCAAATGCGTTTCGATAACTTCCGTTCGGTATTGTTCTTCATTTTCTTCTTCAGATTCCAAGCGTTCGATGAGCATTTTGGCAGATTTTCTGCCCATTTCTATTCCGTTTTGGCTGATGGTTGTGATGCTGGGAGTGGAGTACTTGGAGATAATTCCGTCTGTAAAGCCAATTACCGAAAAATCATCGGGAACTTTTTTCCCGAGCTTGTGTGCTGCCTTGATTATGGTTACTGCAAATAGCTCGTTTACAGCAAACACAGCCTCGAAATCATTGCTTTTGACAAGTTCCTCAATTGGAGTGCTGCAATCTTCGATGTCTTCTATTTTCAGTATCAGATTCTCGTCTATTTTAATATGGTTATCTCTGAGTGCATTCAGATAACCTTCGGTTCTTAACTTTCCGACACTTACATAATCGACAGTCGAAATAAGGGCAATTTTTTTAAATCCTTTATTAATAAAGTGTTCCGTTACCGAATAAGCAGCGTGAACGTCATCAATAATTACTTTATCA
Organism: uncultured Flavobacteriaceae bacterium; assembly: GCA_934675205.1. GTDB lineage: Bacteria > Bacteroidota > Bacteroidia > Flavobacteriales > Flavobacteriaceae > Flavobacterium. The sequence goes on from CAKUPQ010000003.1 coordinate 177,238, forward strand.
CACAAAATATCGTTAGACACCCGGTCAAACATCACCACAGGCATTCCTTGTTTGATGACTTCGCTGATGTGATGATAGTCTTTTTTGGCTTGGGTTTCTTTGGAAAGGGACATTATAAATCCGTCAATACTTCCGTTGGCAAGCATTTCCATATTGATAATTTCCTTATCGAAAGATTCGTCCGAAAGGCAGATAATCACGTTATATCCCTTTTCGTTGGCAACCTGTTCTATACCCGTGATAACCATAGAGAAAAAATGATGCACGATTTCCGGAATGATAACTGCAATAGTTTTGGTCTTTCTGTTTTTCAGGCTCAAAGCGATATTGTTGGGCTTGTAATTGTACATTTTGGCAAAAGCCTGTACTTTTTGCTTGGTATCTTCGCTTATTTCGTGGCTGTCTTTCAGTGATTTAGATACGGTAGAAATGGAAACTTCCAATTCTTTTGCAATCTGTTTTAAGGTTACTTTTCTTTTCATAAAACCTAATTTGACAATAAAAATAGGATTTATTTTTGTTTTGGTAAATTTTATTACCGTAAAATTCACTTTTTCCGAAAGTTGTAAACACTACAACGTTTTCGTAACGTTTTATTAACAAGAAGTTTTTTGGTTAGGTAAAATTTACATATTTTTAACATCAGAAGTGAAAATATAAATCCATTAACAAACTTTTAACCTAAACAAAATGTATGAAAACAATCTATGAAAAAATGTTGTTTTTACTGTTGTTGTTTCCTGTCGGGCTTTGGGCTCAAAGTACGGTAAAGGGAACAGTAACAGACAAAGCATCAGGACAGACACTTCCCGGTGTAAGCGTGATTATTCAAGGCTCTGCAACAGGAACTTCGACAGATTTGGATGGGAATTTTTCCTTGTCGAATGTTAAACAGGGAGATGTTATTAATTTTTCCTATTTAGGATTCACAACGCATACTGTAACCTATCAGAATCAACAAGAATTATGGATTCAGCTCGTAGAAGATGCTTCGATGATTGACGAAGTCGTAATAATCGGGTATGGTTCGGTTCGTAAACAAGATGCGACAGGTTCGGTTAGTACGGTTACTTCCAAAGATTTCGTTAAAGGTCCTGTTGTGGCAGCTGACCAAATGATTCAGGGAAAAGTAGCCGGAGTACAGGTTACCAATGGAGGAGGAGCACCCGGAGAGGGAGCTATGATTCGCATCAGACAAGGCTCGTCTTTGAATGCGAATAATGACCCTCTGATTGTAATTGACGGAATTCCTGTTGGAGCAGATAACAAAGGAGGAAGAAACCCTTTGGCAACTATCAATCAGAACGACATCGAAAGCGTTACGATTCTGAAAGATGCTTCTGCAACAGCTATTTACGGGTCGAGAGCTTCTAATGGTGTGATTATCATCACGACCAAAAAAGGTAAAAGCGGAGAAGTAAAAGTAAGCTATACAGGAAATGTTTCTTATAGTGAAGTGGCTGACAGAGTAGATGTTTTGTCGGCAGACCAATTAAGAAATTATGTTAATACGTATGGTAGCCCTGACAGACAGGCATTACTAGGAACTGCAAACACAGATTGGCAGGACGAAATTTATCGTACAGCACTCGGAACAGACCATAGTATTGCTTTATCGGGAGGAACTGATAATCTGACGTACAGAGTTTCAACAGGTTTGACCGATATGCAGGGAATCCTGAAAAAAGATAACTTTAACAGAACTACGTTAGGTGTTAATCTGGTAGGAGATTTCTTCGATAATCATTTGAAAATAGAATTGAACAATAAGAGTTCGGTTATCAAAAATAAGTATGGAGAAAGAGAAGCGGTAGGAGCAGCTCTTGCTTTTGACCCTACGCAAAACATCAAAAATCCTGACGGGACCTATTTTCAGTGGAATCAACAATTAGCAAGTCAAAATCCGTTGGCTTTGCTTGAGCAGTCCAACCATTTCGGACACCATTTCAGAAGTATGGGGAATATTCAGACGGAATATAAATTACACTTTTTCCCTGATTTAAAAGCAGTTGCTAATTTCGGATACGATTATACACAAGGTAAAAGCTGGGGAGGATTTGATTCAGATTATGCTTACCAAAACAAAGATGCATTCTACGAGTCAAAAGCTGAAAGCAAAAACCGACTTATGGATTTGTATCTGAACTACAAAAAAGAAATAGGTGCTTTTGACGGTTTTGTTGAATTGACAGCCGGTTATAACTATCAGAATTTTGATTATATTTTCCCTGAAAGTTATAATCGTAATCTTGCGGGAGTTGAATCTTTTGGCTCTGCATCTCGAACAGGCTATAACTTACAGTCGTATTTCGGTAGAGGTATTTTCAATTTTTATGACAAATATATCTTGACTGCTACCATAAGACGGGACGGAACTTCGAGATTTGCTCCTGAATACAGATGGTCAAATTTCCCTTCGGCTGCATTGGCTTGGAAAGTGGATAAAGAAAACTTTTTAGCTAATGTAAATGCCGTTTCGGAACTAAAAGTTCGTTTGGGTTGGGGGATCACAGGACAACAGGACATCGGAACGCTTTATCCGTCATTACAGACCTATTTGATTTCTGACCCGCAATCTCAATATCAACTGGGTAATCAGTTTTTCCCTACCGTTCGTCCGCAACAGTACAATCCGAACTTGAAATGGGAAGAAACCGAAACCCGAAACATCGGATTGGATTTCGGATTCTTTGAAAACAGACTGACCGGTAGCTTTGATGTTTACGAAAAAAGAACAAAAGATTTATTGGCTTATATCCCGAATCCGCCATTCTATGGCTTTTCAAACTACGATAACTACAACATCGGAAAAATGAAAAATCAAGGTATCGAAATTGCAGCAGAAGTTGTAGCGGTAAGAAATGAAGATTGGAATATTGCCCTTGGAGGAAATGTTACACTTCAAAACTCTGAAATCACAGGCTTGATTGACGGAGCTCCAAAATTCGGAATGACAACAGGAGGAATTGACGGAGGTGTTGACAATCAGATTCAACGTCATCAGGTAGGATATGCTCCTAATGCTTTCTTTGTGTATGAACAGGCTTATGGAGCAGACGGAAAACCGATAGACGGAGTATTTATTGACAGAAACGGAGACGGAGTAATTACTCCTGATGACCAATATCTTTACAGAAAGCCACAGGCAGATGTTTTCTATGGTTTATATGCTACTATAAGCTACAAAAACTGGGATTTCTCGACTTCGTGGAGAGGAAGCTGGGGGAATTACAACTACAATAACGTAGATTCTAATTTAGGTTGGAGCAATCAGGTATTGATACGAAATACAGATTTAGGAAATGCGACTACTGAGCTTTTGAATACAAATTTCAGCTATGCAGGTTCAGAAAGATATTTATCGGATTATTACATTCAGGACGCATCGTTTATCAGAATGGATAACATAACGGTTGCTTATACGTTCCACAATTTCTTAGGAACAAATGCAGATGCAAAACTATCTTTGGGAGGACAGAATCTGATATTGATAACGGACTACAAAGGGCTTGACCCTGAAATCAATAATGGTATTGATAAGACGATATACCCAAGACCAAGAATGTACACTTTGGGATTAAATGTAAACTTTTAAAAGTAAAAGACTATGAAGAATTTAAAAATTAAATTATTGGGATTTTTCTCTGTTTGCTTGTTTTTGACTTCGTGTACTGATGAATTGGATACGAAACCTGAAGGAACACAGCAGACAGCAGAAGAATTGTATGCAGATCCTGCAACATACAAAATGTTTTTGGCAAAATTGTATGCAGGACACGCAACCACAGGACAGCAAGGACCTGCAGGAGCAGGAGATCTTGCAGGAATTGATGAGGGTTTCAGCTCTTATGTAAGAAATTACTGGAACTTTCAGGAGCTGACTACAGACGAGGCTATTATGGCTTGGAATGACGCTACGATTAAAGATTTTCACTACCATACCTGGGCAGCTTCGGACGGATTTATCAAAGCTACTTTTTACAGACTAGCTTATCAGGTAAATAACTGTAACGAGTTTTTAAGACAAACCGAAGACGACAAACTCGATAGCAGAGGAGTTTCGGGAAGTTTGAGAGAAGAAATCAAAATATTCAGAGCAGAGGCTCGTTTTTTGAGAGCGTTGAGCTATTGGCATCTTATTGATTTGTTCGGAGGTGCGTCATTGACTACGGAAGACAGCCCTACTACGTTCTTTCTTCCGGATTACGCATCAAGAGCAGAGCTTTTTGACTTTGTGGAGCAGGAACTTATAGCAATGGACGAAGATTTGGCAGCACCCAACTCGAACGAGCAGTTCAGAATAGATAAAGCGGCTGCTTGGATGTTGAGAGCAAAATTATATATGAATGCACAGGTGTATGTCGGAACAAACCGATATACTGATGCGATGTCGTATATTAACAAGGTAATCAACGAAACATCATACACTCTGCACAATGATTATCGTCAACTGTTTTTAGCGGATAACGATACGAATGGAGCTCAAAATGAATTTATTTATGCTGTTGCTTTTGACGGATTAAATACCAAAACTTTCGGAGGAACGTCTTTCTTGGTACACGCAGCAGTAGGAGGAAGTATGAATGCAGCAGAATTTGGAATCAACGGAGGTTGGGCAGGAATCCGCACAACATCAGCTTTTGTGTCTAAATTTGACGGAATGGATAACGATTTGCGTAAGCAGTTCCACACAGACGGACAAACATTGGATATAGCTGATGTAGGTAATTTTACACACGGATATGCGGTTGCCAAATGGAGAAATGTGGACAGCTTTGGGAATCAAGGCTCTGATGCTACGGGAGATTTCGTAGATACGGATTATCCTGTTTTCCGATTGGCAGATGCGTATTTGATGTATGCGGAATGTTTCGTAAGAGAAGCAGGAGGAGATGCCTCAACAGCAGTAGGTTATATCAACGCATTAAGACAGAGAGCTTACGGAAGTACAGCAGGAAATATCTCGTCAAGTCAGTTGAATTTAGATTTTATTCTGGACGAAAGAGCAAGAGAATTGCATTGGGAAGGACACAGAAGAACGGATTTAATCCGATTCGGAAAATTCACAGGAAGTTCGTACATCTGGGCTTGGAAAGGAAATGTTCCTTCGGGAGCTCCGACAGCTTCGTACAGAAATCTGTTCCCAATTCCGCAAGATGCTATTTCGGTAAATCCGAAACTGATTCAGAATGTGGGTTATTAATCAAAAATGTAAATTATAAAATAAAATCAATATGAAAAATATAGCTAAATCAATATTCGTTTTGTTAGGTGTTCTTGCCGTGTCGTGCAGCACCGATGATGTACAGGACAGACCTGTAATCGAGGGAGTTGCAGCCCCTGTATTGTCTGCTCCGCAAGATGGAACAGGTTATACCTTATTACTTGAAAATGCTTCTGCACAGGCTGAAAGATTTGTTTGGTCAGCAGCCGATTACAATGGAGCTGTTGCTGTCAGCTATGCAGTTGAAATGGACGTAGCAGGAGGAGATTTTTCCGAGCCACAGCTTTTGGGAGGAACTTCGGGAGATTTGCATTTTGCCATTACTACAGCAGATTTGAACATTGCAGTCATTGCTTTGGGAGCAGTTGTAGAGCCTGAACCTGAAGCGGCAACTTATGATATAAGAGTAGTATCTGATGCTAACGGATTCAGCCCGATGACGTCAAATGTTGTTACGATTACCGTAACTCCTTATAATGCAGTAATTCCTGACCCTCAATTATATCTTGTAGGAGGTGTTCAAAATCACTATGGTTTACCGGATTGGGATACAGGAACAGCTATTCCAATGCGATATATCGGGGACGGAGCTACAAATGTTTTTGAGGCTTATGTAATAGTTGGAGCTAATGAAGGGTTCAAATTCATCGGACAACAAGGTTCTTGGGATAATGGAAACTACGGAGTAATCGGAGGTGCTCAGGACGGAAATCTTGAAAATTCAGGAGGAAGTAGTGACCTTAAAGTAGCTGAAACAGACGGAGACGGATTGTATTACGTTTGGGTAGATATAGATAATCTGACTTACAAAGCTGTAAAAATGGAATGGGGTCTTATTGGAGAAGCTACACCTAATGGTTGGAACGGAGAAACACCGATGACTTACGATTTTGCTACGAATCAATATTCTTTCAATGGCTCGTTATCAGCAGGAGAAATGAAGTTCCGTTCAGCAAATACAGGTAATTTTATGGAGTTGGGAGATTGGGCTTTCAATGTTGGAAACAGTGACCCTGCAACAGCTTATGACCAAAATGCTCCGAACTTTTCGGTAAGCGGAGGAAACGTTGATTTGAGCATAGAAATTCATTTTGACGGAACAGTTACCGTAAGCGGTTTGTAGAAATAATTTTTAAAGGCTGTCTGAAATTTCAGACAGCTTTTTTTAATCAAATATTTATGAAAAAACAGCATTACATACTATTTTTTTTATTAGTTGGATTTTTCGGGTTTTCACAGGTAAGCACCATACCAAATCCTGCTGAAGCAAACGGGCTTGTTACCCTGAATTTTGATAAAACGGGAACTCCTATGGCATCGTATTCGGGAACAATTTATGCTCATATCGGAGTTACTGTGGACGGAAATACATGGCAATACGTAATCGGAAATTGGGGAAATAACAGTACTCAACCCGCTTTGACCCTTGTTTCAGGGAATGTTTATGAGCTTGTGCTTACTCCTGATTTGTTTACGTATTTCGGAGTGCCTGAAACGAGTACGATTACACAGATTTGTGTGGTATTTCGCGCAGCAACAGGCTCTCCTCAAACGCAAGATTATTTTATTAATGTTGGAGCTTTTCAGGTAAATCTGACTTCTCCGAACAATAATAGCGTTACGTTGCTCAATAGTGGAGAAAACCTGAACATTACCGCAAACAATACAGGAGGAAATGCGAGTTATATGCTTAAAGCAAACGGAAATACTATTAATACAAACAACAGCACTTCAAATTATTCGTACAATCACACTAATATTACCCAAAATCAGAACTACGAATTGCTTGTAACACAAGGCAGTAATACTATAACCAAATATTTTTCGGTTGTTACTAATTCGGGAGTAGTTAATGAAGCAATGCCTGTCGGATTGGAAGACGGAATCAATTATGACGATACCGACATGGGAGCTTATTTAGTATTAGATGCTCCGTTTAAAGATTTTGTGTATGTAGCCGGAAGTTTTAACAACTGGCAGCCTGACAGTAATTATTTGATGAAAAAAGACCCTGCAACAGGCAAATTTTGGTTGTATGTTCCTTTGAATATAGGAGAAGTTTACACCTATCAGTATTGGGTTTGCGATGATACGGATGTTCCTGTAAATGCTCCCAAAATCGTAAAAACTGCTGATCCGTATTCTACTTTGGTACTTTCACCTTTTGACGATCCTTGGATTCCTGTCTCGAATTATCCGAATATTCCGATTTATCCTGACGGACAGGAACGTGAAGTTACGGTTTTGCAAACCGCTCAACCTCAGTATGATTGGCAGGTGACGGATTTTCAAAAGCCCGAAAAGGAAAAATTAGTTATTTACGAAGTGCTTATCAGGGATTTTGATTCGGGTAGAAGTTATCAGGATTTGATTGATCGAATAGATTACTTTAAAAATTTGAATGTTAATGCGATTCAGTTGATGCCTGTAATGGAATTTGAGGGGAATGAATCTTGGGGATATAACACCTCTTTTCATTTGGCTTTGGATAAGTTTTACGGAACTTCCGATAAGCTGAAAGAATTTGTCGATGTGTGTCATCAGAACGGAATCGCAGTGATTTTGGATTTGGCTATCAATCACGCCTACGGAAGAAATCCGTTGGTACGGATGTGGATGTCTGATCCTGAAAATGACGGCTGGGGAGAGCCGAATGCTGAAAATCCGTATTTTAACGTAAATGCGATGCACAGTTATAATGTGGGAAGCGATTTTAATCATCAAAGCAATTATACGAAATATTACACCAAACGTGTGGTAAAGCACTGGATAGAAGAATATAAAATTGACGGAATTCGTTGGGATTTGACTAAAGGATTTACGCAAAATTGCCCTTTTACAGGGAATGCTTCTGCACAGGAAAACTGTACGAACAGCTATCAGGCAGATAGGGTAGCGGTATTGAAAGAATATGCGGATTATTCGTGGAGCATTGACCCTGACCATTATGTGATTTTTGAGCATTTAGGGCAGGATAACGAAGAAAAAGAATGGGCAGATTACAGACTTTCTGAAGGAAAAGGAATTATGCTTTGGGGAATAATGACTACACCTTACAATCAGCTGACTATGGGATATGCTACCAATCCGAGTTCCAATATCAATCGAATGGGGCACCTAAGCAGAGGTTTTGAAGGAGCACGATTAGTAGGTTATGCAGAAAGTCATGACGAAGAGAGACTGATGTACAAAAACCTGCAATACGGAAATTCTACAAACAGCAGCCATGATGTTAAAAACCTGAATGTAGCACTTTCGAGAATGTCTGCATTGGGAGCGGTTTCGCTTACCGTTCCGGGACCAAAAATGATTTGGCATTTCGGGGAATTAGGAATGGAAAATTCCATTTTTACTTGTGAAAATGGAACAATTAATGAGCCGGGAGGAAATGACGGAGATTGTAAATTAGCTACTAAACCCCAACCTCAATGGGCAAACAATTGGTTGGCAAATGCTCAACGAAAACAGATATATGATGATTGGTCGAGAATTATTAATATGAAAATCAATAACGAAGTATTCTCGGGAAATTATTCTATTAGTTCAGGAAATTTAAAACCGAGAATTTATATCTGGAGTGATAATTTACCCGATTCGGAGCTTAAAAATGTTGTGATTTTAGCTAATTTTGAAGTTACGGCTCAGGATATTGTCCCTGATTTTCCTTATACCGGAACGTGGCACAACCTGATGAACGATACTTCGATCAACGTAACCAATACGTCTGCTCCCTTAAGTTTACAACCCGGAGAATTCAGAATTTACGGAAACCAACAGGCAACTTTGTCATCAGAAGATTTTGTTGTTGAGCAACAATTAAAAATGTACCCGAATCCTGCTAACGATTATATTGCGTTTAACCAAGATACCAAAGAAGTTTTGGTTTACAATATTTCGGGGCAGATTGTAAAGCGTTTTGACGGAAGAATGGCTTATAATCTTTTCTATATCGGAGATTTAAGCAACGGAATATATATCGTAAAAACCGATAATCAGAACAGCTTAAAGTTAGTAAAACAGTAAATGTCGTAGAGACGGATAATTCCGTCTGTATAAAAATCAAAAGTCCGTCAGTTCAATTCACGAACTGACGGACTTTTGATTTGTGGTTAATGGCTTTTGCCTAATGCCTATTTCTTAATTCCTTCTAAATCTAAAAGGAAAGCATATTCTTTAGCTACTTCTTTCAGAGCCTCGAAACGTCCTGACGCACCTCCGTGACCTGCATCCATATTGGTATCAAGGAATAACAGATTATTATCGGTTTTCACAGCTCGAAGTTTTGCAACCCATTTGGCAGGTTCCCAATACTGCACTTGTGAATCGTGCAATCCTGTTGAAACATACATATTCGGATAATCCTGAGCTATGACGTTATCATAAGGCGAATACGAAAGCATATAATCGTAATATTCCTTTTCGTTCGGATTTCCCCATTCGTCATATTCTCCGGTAGTAAGCGGAATACTGTCATCAAGCATTGTAGTTACCACATCAACAAAAGGAACTTGTGCTACAACTCCGTTGTATAGTTCAGGATTCATATTGATAATCGCTCCCATCAGCAATCCTCCTGCAGAACCTCCCATTGCATACAAATGCTTGTCAGAAGTATATTTTTGGTCGATTACAAATTTCGAACAGTCAATAAAATCGGTAAACGTATTTTTCTTGTTTAAGAGTTTTCCGTTTTCATACCAAGGTCTTCCCAAATCTTCTCCTCCTCTGATGTGAGCAATCGCATAGATGAATCCTCTGTCCAAAAGACTTAATCTCGTAGTTGAAAAATAAGGGTCCATAGAAGCTCCATACGACCCGTAAGCATATAACAACAACGGATTTTTCCCGTCTTTTTTGATGCCTTTTTTGTAAATCATCGAAATTGGAACTTTCGTTCCGTCTGTGGCTGTTGCCCAAACTCTTTCTTCAACATAATTGTCTTTGTCGAATTTTCCTCCCAAAACTTCTTGTTCTTTCAGAACTTTTTTTGCTTTGGTTTTCATATCGAATTCAATTACCGAAGACGGAGTTTTTAACGACTGATAACCATAACGTAATTTATCCGTATTAAAATCTAAATTCGTAGTGGTGTAAGCAGTATAAGTTTCGCTTTCAAACGGAAGATAATATTCCTGTCCGTTCCAAGGTTTGATACGGATATTGTTCAGACCTTTTTTATTATCTCTTTCACTTATAACCAAATAATCTTTGAAAATGTCAATTCCCTCCAAAAGAACATCATCTCTGTGAGGAATCAAATCCGTCCAGTTCTCTTGAGTGGTAGCATTTTCGGGAGTGGTCATCAGTTTGAAATTTGTAGCTTTGTCCTTATTGGTTACGATATAGAATTTTCCGTTGTAATAATCAATTCCGTATTCCAGACCTCTTGTTCTTGGTTGAAAAACTTTGAATTTTCCGTCAGGATTATTTGCGTCAAGAATCTGATATTCGCTAGTAAGTGTACTTCCCGAGCCGATAATCAGATATTTTTTAGAGATTTCGGTATAAACGAATGTATTAAAAGTATCGTCTTTTTCGTGGAAAATCAGCACATCATCACTTTGAGAGGTTCCGATTTTGTGTTTGTAAATCTTATCCGAACGAAGTGTTTGAGCATCTTTTCCGGTATAAAACAGTGTTTTGTTGTCATTAGCCCAAGCTGTTCCTCCTGTTACACCCTCGATTTTATCGGATAGAATTTCCCCTGTTTCGAGATTTTTAATCTGAACCGTATAAATCCTGCGACTTACATTATCAACAGCAAAAGAAGCGAATTTATTATCAGGACTTACATTTACTCCTGCCAAATGGAAATAGCTTTGTCCCTCTGCCATTTTGTTGCAGTCGAACATAATTTCTTCGGGAGCGTCCATACTTCCTTTTTTACGGGTATGAATCGGATAATCTTTTCCGGTTTCGTAGCGGGTGATGTACCAATATCCGTTATAAAAATACGGAACAGATGAATCATCTTCTTTGATACGCCCTTTCATTTCTTCGAAAAGCGAATTCTGAAGCTCTTTGGTATGAGCGGTCATTTTTTGGTAATATTCGTTTTCTGCATTCAGGTAGTCGATTACTTCCTGATTTTCTCTTTGGTTTAACCAAAAATAATTGTCGGTACGTTGACCTTCGTGTTCCTCTAAAATCGTAGGAACTATTTTGGCAATAGGGGGCTGGATTTCATTTGTCATTTCTTCTTTGTTTTCTTTTTTGCAGGAAGTTGCAAAAATAAGACAAACCGAGCTTAATAAAAGCGATTTTTTCATATTGTGTGATTTTATCAATTTATGTATTAGTAGTAAAAGTAAGAATTTGTTACAACTTTGAATTTTAAACTAACTTTAAACCAACTTTAAACATCTATTCCTTAAATTTGCATTTACTAAAAAAATAAAACAAGTTTATGGATTTAATGGGAATGATGGGCAAACTCAAAGAAGCTCAAAAAAAGATTGAAGAAACAAAAGTTCGTTTAGATACGGTTTTGATTGATGAGCAGAGTTCGGACAGACTTTTGAAAGTAACAATGACAGCCAACCGAAAAATCAAAAATATTTCTGTTGATGATTCGCTTTTGGAAGACAAAGAACAGTTGGAAGATTATCTGGTTACGGTTTTGAACAAAGCTATCGAAAGAGCTACGAATATCAATGAAGCCGAACTTGCAGCCGTTGCAAAAGAAGGAATGCCTAATTTACCTTTTTAATGATTACAACAGACAACATAAAAGATATTGCTCAAAGGGTTGAGGCTTTGGAGAGTTATTTGGATATTGAAAGAAAACGGATTCAGATAGCCAATGAAGAAGAAAAAACCTTTGCACCCGATTTTTGGAACAATCCGAAAGAGGCTGAAATTATCGTAAAAAATCTACGTACCGAAAAAAAATGGGTTTCCGACTACGAAAAAGCAGTTGCAGATTCAGAGGAATTGCAGTTGGCTTACGAGTTTTACAAAGAGGGAGGATTCACAGAAGAGGAACTCGAAGAGCAATACAAAGCGACGCTAAAGCACCTTGAAGATATTGAATTCAGAAATATGCTTTCTGATGAGGGAGACAGTATGAGTGCTGTTTTGCAGATTACAGCAGGAGCAGGAGGAACGGAAAGCAACGATTGGGCTTCGATGTTGATGCGTATGTATTTGATGTGGGGCGAGAGTAACGGTTACAAAATCAAGGAACTGAACTTTCAGGAGGGAGATGTGGCAGGAATTAAAACCGTTACGTTGGAATTTGAGGGAGATTTTGCTTTTGGATATTTGAAAGGAGAAAACGGAGTACATCGTTTGGTAAGGATTTCGCCTTTTGACAGCAATGCAAAACGACATACTTCGTTTGCTTCGGTTTATGTATATCCGCTTGTTGATGATACGATTGAAATCGAAATAAGTCCTGCTGATATTGAGATTACGACAGCTCGTTCGAGTGGGGCAGGAGGGCAGAACGTAAACAAGGTGGAAACCAAAGTTCAGTTACTCCACAAACCGACAGGAATTCAGATTCAGTGTTCGGAAACCCGTTCGCAACACGACAATAGAGAGAGGGCAATGCAAATGTTACGTTCGCAATTATACGAAATCGAGCTTAAAAAACGTTTGGAACAAAGAGCTGATATTGAAGCAGGGAAAATGAAAATCGAATGGGGCTCTCAAATCCGTAATTATGTAATGCACCCTTATAAGCTCGTGAAAGATGTTCGTACAGCTTACGAAACAAGTGATGTGGAGGCTGTAATGGACGGAGAAATTGACGAATTTCTGAAAGCCTATTTGATGTTAATGGGACAAAAGGAGTAATTTAGTGAACAGTTTACAGTAAACAGTTTTTTTGACTGTCAACTGTCAACTGTCAACTGTCAACTGTCAACTAATAAAATGAAATTATCATTAATCATACCCGTTTATAATCGTCCAGATGAAATTGATGAGCTTTTGGAAAGTTTGTCAAAGCAGGATTTTACGGATACTTACGAAATAGTAATTGTTGAAGACGGTTCGTCTTCGGGTTGCAAATCGGTTATTGAGAAGTATTCCGATTTGAATATTTCGTATTTCTACAAACCCAATTCAGGTCCGGGAGATTCCCGAAATTTCGGAATGCGAAATGCAAAAGGCGATTATTTCATTATTTTGGATTCAGATTGTATTTTACCAAGTGATTATTTATCCGAAGTAAAAAAATCGTTGGAAAACGATTTTGTGGATTCTTTCGGAGGAGTTGATGATGCAGACCAAAGTTTTTCGGATATTCAAAAAGCCATAAATTTTGCGATGACTTCCGTAATCACAACAGGAGGAATCAGAGGAGGCTCGGAAAATTTAGTGAAATTCCAACCAAGAAGTTTCAATATGGGGATTTCCAAAAAAGCCTTTGAAACCTCAAACGGATTCGGAAACATACACCCGGGAGAAGACCCTGATTTGGCAATCAGATTGTGGGATTTAGGATTTGAAACACGCCTTTTTAAAAACGTAAAAGTCTATCATAAACGTAGAATCAGCTGGGAAAAATTTCAGATTCAAGTGCATAAATTCGGGAAAGCGAGAGTAATACTGAACAACTGGCATCCGAGGTATGTAAAACTAACATTTTTATTTCCAAGTATGTTTTTAATCGGATTTGTGCTTTCGTTTATTATGGCTTTGTTTGGATCAGGTTTTTTCTTTGGATTATACGTATTGTACTTTATACTATGTTTGGTGCTTTCGACTATACAAAACAAAAATCTTAAGATAGGATTACTATCGGTTTATGCTGTCGGAATACAATTTTATGGGTACGGAACAGGATTTTTAAAAGCTTTTTATAAGATAAATATACAGCGAAAACAGCCCGAAGAAGCACTTCCGGAGATGTTTTTTAAACCTTAAACTAAATAAGTATGGAAAATATGAATGTACAAGAAATGATTTATAGTCAAATGAATCATTTTTTAGATAAATCAACGGATCAAAACGGGCAAGTTTCGTATGAAACTGTAATAGACATTGCTTCCTGGACAGGAGCTTACATCATTAGACAAAGACATGTCCAAAACGGAAATATTTCGGAAGACGAAATGCAACTTGTTTTGGGAACAATCGGTAATTTTTGTAAGGAAAATTTCGGAGATGACTTTACTCAAGAAGATTTCGATACCGTAAAATCTAAATCGTTAGAACTACTACAAACACCAACCTTCGATTCGGATTCAAGAGAATATTTCGGTCAGTTTTATAGATAATTTTATTCACGTATCGTCATTGCGAACGGAACGTAGTGGAGTGTGGCAATCTCAATGAATATTTTAGATTGCTTTGCTTCGTACCTCGCAACTCCTCGCAATGACAGATTCATAATTGGAACAACTTTTGTTTAGTTTCAAATCGTTATATTTACTGAAAATTATTTGGATATGAATTTTACTTTTAAAAATCTCTTGTCTGTTGTTACTGTTTTTGTTTTTTTGTCTTGTAACGGACAAAAAGTGGAAAGTCAAAATTGGATAGGCAAGGAAAGAATATCTTATGAGAACCAAGTTATCAGAGTAGGTGCAGAAAATTATAAAACATATCTATCTTTATTTGGAAATAAAAAAATAGGCATAGTTACTAATCAAACAGGTATCGTTATTGAACCACAATACATTATAAATACAGCTCTTCCTACACCAAAAGATAAAATTACAAGTATAGATACTTTGAGCATTGTAGATTTGTTATTGTATAATAATGTAAATATCCAAAAAATCTTTGCTCCCGAACACGGATTCAGAGGAACAGCAGATGCAGGGGAACTTATTAAAGACGGAAAAGATACAAAAACAGGACTTCCGATAATTTCCCTTTACGGAAACAACAAAAAACCAACCAAAGAACAGCTTTCGGGAATTGATATAATGGTTTTTGACTTGCAAGATGTAGGAGCAAGGTTTTATACTTATATTTCTTCGTTGCATTATCTGATGGAGGCTTGTGCCGAAAATAATATTCCGCTTATAGTTTTAGACCGACCAAATCCTAACGGAAATATCATTGACGGGCCAACTTTAGAAATGGAACACAAAAGTTTTGTCGGAATGCACCCGATTCCTGTACTTCACGGAATGACAATCGGAGAATATGCCCAAATGATAAACGGAGAAAAATGGCTCAAAAACGGAATCCAATGTGATTTAACTATTATCGAATGCGTAAATTATACACGTGATATGGCTTATAGTCTGCCTGTTCCACCCTCTCCAAATCTTCCGAATGACCAAGCAGTAAATCTGTATGCAAGTCTTTGTTTTTTTGAAGGAACGAATGTAAGTGTAGGTAGAGGAACAGATAAACAATTCCAAATTTTTGGTTCTCCGTTTCTAAAAAATATGGATTTCAAGTTTACTCCAAAACCAAATTTAGGAGCAAAAGACCCAATGCATAACGGAAAAGAATGTTTCGGAAGAGATTTGTCAGAAGCTGAAAACGTAGATAAATTAGAACTGAAATGGCTAATTGAGGCATACAATACTACATCGGATAAAACAAAATTTTTCAATAATTTCTTTGTAAAATTAGCAGGAACAAAAAAACTGCAACAACAAATAGAACAAGGATTATCCGAAATCGAAATCCGTAAAACGTGGGAAAAAGATTTGGAAAAATTCAAAGAAATCAGAAAGAAATATTTGATTTATGAATAGTTACGAATTTTACGAATTTTTATAAATGTATATTCGTAAAATCCGTATAGATTCGTAGCATTATACCGCAAAAAACGTTTCCAGCTCTTTTAAAGTTTCTTCGGAAGTCTGAATATCTTTAACGATTTCGCCTTTATTCAATGCTACAATTCTGTTGGAAACTTCAACCGTATGTGCCAAATCGTGGGAAGAAACCAAAATTGTTACATCGGGATTATCGGCTAATTCTTTGATAATTCTTTTTAGTCTGATTTGGGTTGTTGGATCGAGGTTGGCAAATGGCTCGTCCAAAATGATTACTTCCGGATTTCCGATAAGGGTTGCAATAATTCCGACTTTTTTCTGGTTTCCTTTTGATAAATCACGAAGATATTTTTTGTTGTTCAGAATTTCATCATTAAAAAATTCGTTGTGTTTTTCCAAAAGTGCGTCAATATCAGCTTTGTTTTGTCCTCTTAAATCTCCGATAAAATAGAAATATTCTTCGGGAGTCAAATATCCGATAAGGAAACTTTCATCAATAAAAGCGGAGGTAAAAGGTTTCCAGTCTTCGCTTAAATGCACTTGGATTCCGTTGCTGGTAATGTTTCCCGTACTTGGCTGAATCAAATCCAAAAGCAAAGAAAAAAACGTAGTTTTTCCAGCTCCGTTGTTTCCGACAAGTCCAAAACTTTCTCCTTTTTTGATTTCTAAATTATTGATGTTCAGAACAGTTGTTCCGTTGTATGTCTTGGTTAAATTATTTACTTGTATCATTTTTTTGTTTTTTTTGTATATTGTATTTCTGTATATTGTAAACTGTGACTGAAAACTGCGACTGAAAACTGAATTAGCTTTCCTGTTGTTTAAATCCTGCAATCATTCCGTATTTTTTGGTTTTGTAGGATTCTACGATTTTGGGCATTATTACATTTCTTAAAAGAATTCCGATGATTCCGATAGTAGCAAGTGAAATAGTGGCAATCTGCCATTCAAATATCCAATAGATGATAAACCATATTGCTAACGGAAACAAAAGCAACGGAAATCCGAGAATCCATTGTGTTGTTCCTGTTCCCTGATAGTTCATAAACGGACTTTTATCCAAATCAATCCGTTTTTTGTTGAACGACCCTGCATATAAAATCAGAGGAACATTTACTCCTGCATTATAGACTGCACAAGCCAAATGAATAAGCAGAATATTCCAACCGAAATAAACATAAGGAGTAGTTAAAATACTCATCACAACAATCGAAAAATACATCAAACCTGCTTTAGATTCTAAATATTGCTTTAACGGAATATTTTGCGACATCATCATCGAATAATAACCGCTATCCCAAGCAGGAATGAATTGTCCGAAGTTGATAACGAAAATTCCCGTGATAAAAATTCCGACAAAAAGGGGTACCCAATTTGAATCAGCATAGATAGGTTGGGTATAAAAAATCAGTCCGTAAGCAGCAAACAGAAGGCACATATAAATCGTAGATTTCGGACGTTTGTTTCTCCAAATCAGCTTTAAATCGTTTTGTAGGAACGGAGCAATATCCCCGAATTTTTTGGTCCATGACAAATCGGTTGCTTCAACTTTGGTTGATTTTCCTTTCAGCCCCGAATCGAGATAGAAATTATTTTTCAAATAACTAAAATTCCAATAATACAATCCGACAGCAATCAGAACAGGAACAATAGCCAAAAACGGATTTTCAACCATAAAATTCATTATTCCTCCAATAAATTCACTCACTTTGAAAACCTCAAAATATTCTAATCCGATAAGAATCAGGACTGAAATCACATAAGGTAAAAAGGCTTTTATGTTTTCTGCAAATTTCTTTTTGATAAGAAAATTAGCAAAATTAATGACTAAAACTAACGAAAGCATTGCAATTGTCCACCCAACAATCTGAATAACAGAGTAATCGCCTTTGGAGATACACCAAATTCCAAACGGAATAATAGCAAGTGGAGCTAAAATATTATAAAACGAAAAGATGCTTTTTGTCAAAACGAAATGAATAATAGTTTTTCGTTTGATGTTGTTTATCATTAAAGGTTTGATGTTCAAAACAGGAAGTGTTTGCAACATAAAACGCATAAATAATTCCGATACAATCCAAATTGCAACGAAATTGTTGAAAGTTTCCATTGGTTTTTGATTCGGAAAAAACTCTTCAAGCATAGGGTAGAGAGCTATCCCAAGAATTAAGAATGAAAACATAAAATATACTGCCAAAAACCCCATAAAGATTTTGAGTCCGATACTTTTTCCTAAACTTGCAGAACGAAAAAAGGCTTTCCATTCGAGTTGTAAAAAACGTTTAAACATAATTTTAATGGTTAATGATTAAAGGTTAATAGTTTGCAAACTGAAAACTGCGATCGTAAACTAATTTACCTATTGGTACACAAAATAAATTTTTGTTACAGAAAAAGATTATTATTTTTGAATCGAAAATTAAATGACGAACTACTACATCATAATTCCTGCTTATAACGAAGAAAAAAACATTCGTCTGACTTTGGATTCGGTTCTAAAGCAAACGTTTTTACCTCAAAAAGTAGTGGTTGTCAATGATAATTCTACCGATAAAACAGCCGAAATAGTCAAAGAATTTTCAGAAAATCACGATTTTGTCTTTATGGTAAATACCGATTCGGAGCAGATTCATTTACCTGGTTCAAAGGTTATCAAAGCCTTTAACAGAGGTTTGGAAACGCTTGATGAAGATTATGATTTTATCGTAAAATTAGATGCAGATTTGATTTTGCCCGAAAATTATTTTGAGAGAATTGCTCAAATTTTTTCTGAAAATCCGAAAGTCGGAATGGCAGGAGGGAGGGCTTTTATCGAAAAAGACGGAAAGTGGATTTTAGAAAGTCTGACCGATGATGACCATATCAGAGGAGCATTCAAATCGTACCGAAAAGAATGTTTTTTGCAAATCGGAAAACTCAAATCCGAAATGGGTTGGGATACGGTTGATGAGCTTTTGGCAAGGTATTACGATTGGGAAGTCACAGTTGTTAAATCCCTTGAAGTTAAGCACTTAAAGCCAACAGGTTCGGAATACAATACAAAATCAAGATACAAGCAGGGAGAGGCTTTTTACCGATTGGGATACGGATTTTGGATTGCGTTTTTAGCCTCTGTGAAATTAGCTTTCAAAAAGAAAAAACCACTACTTTTTGTTGATTATCTCAAAGGATTTTTCAAAGCTAAAAAAGACAAAAAACCACTTTTGGTCAATTCAGACCAAGCAAAATTTATCCGAAATTATAGGTGGAAGAAAATCAAAAGTAAATTTTAGTTTTCAGTCGCAGTTTTCAGCCTAAATACTGTGACTGTAAACTATAAATTCGGGTCAGGAGTTTTTCGTTTTTCCCATTTAATATCCTGAAGCATAGACGATTTGATTCCGATAAAAAAGTTCCATTGCGAATTGCTGTATGCTCCTGCAAGAGGAACCCACGAAAAATCCATTCTCCACGAAAGTAAATCTCTTTCAAAACGAAGTTGGGTAAAAGTTACTCCTTTTTGGGTAAAATCATACCCTGTTGAGGCTCCGACTTTCCATTTATCGGTTAGGTCAATATTTCCTGAAATCATAAGCGAATTAGAGGTAATTTCGCTTTGTCTTCGGTCGTTGCTGTATGTAACGGAATAGGCCAAACGCAAATCCCAAGGAATTTTCAAAGTATAAAAATCTCCTACGTTTGAGGTTTTGTCTTCTTCTTGTTCCCGATTTCGGTTTCGTCTGTTGGATTCCATATCCGAACCGAACAAATCGTCTTCCCGTCCTCCGTTTCGTTGTCCTTGCTCGTTATTTCCCATAGAGGTTTTCCGCTCAAAATCTGTACTCGAAAACGAATAATTCATCGTAAAGTTTGCTCCTGTCAAACGAAACAGACTTCCCCCGTTTTCGATATTAAACTTGTCGATTCTTCGGTTGGCATTATTCAGAGCATACGGGTCTAAACGGGCTATCAGGTTTAACCCGAGCTTTCCGTCCATAAGCGTTGTTCCTGCATTCATATTAACTTCTCTCCATCGCAAAGAATCAGCCGCTAGATTATAAGCTGTCGAAAAATTAAGAGCGTTTAAGAGCATCATTTTTCGGGGTTCTGTTTTTGTAGAATCCCGTTCTCTGATTTTTGCTTCAAACGTATTGGATAAATTAAACCCTAAACTACTGGCATATACATTTCCCGGAGCTCCGTACAAACCTCCTTCGAATCGGGTATATTGACGCACTGTCGTTCCCATTGCATCAATCGGATATTCGTCATAATACTGTTCAAAAGCAGGAGAATAATTATACGAAACTGATGGTCTTACTGTATGTCGTATAGCTTGAATTTTCTTTTCTTTTCCGAAATCGAATGTTCCGTAAAGGGTTGTTCCGACACTTGTCCCAAAATTATACGTTCTGAAAGTGTCAAATCCGTTTATATTAATTATAGTATCTCTTTCGGTTGCGAAATTATGGTGCTTTCGGATAGTATTCATCGTCCAAACTTCGTTATAATTAAACGACAACGGAATACTGAAATACTTTAAAATCTTAAAGTTAGTGCTTACAGGAATCGAATGTTGCAATCCCGTTCTTCCGTCCTGAAACATTTGGGAAGTGAAAAACAGCGAATCCGTAGTGGTATAGCTGTTTTTTGCGTTTAGGTTGTATTGGAAGTTAATGTTTTTGATGATTCCTTTTTTGCTTTCGTCCCTTGAGGCAAACGGATAAATTCTATCGACATTTACCTGCAAAGTAGGCAAAGTCATATCAATCCGTTGGGTTTGTGTATTCTGCGAATGGGTTGCAGTCAAAGTCATATTAATTTGAGGAATCGTATTAAAAGTCTTTGAATAATTGATAGACGAACTCAAGGTATTGTTCATCCGTGAACTCACATTTACCTGATTTATAGAGTTTTGGAAATACGAACTACTACCCAAATTTACCGAGGCAGAAAACCTCGAACTCGGACTTGATTTTTGGTCTTGCTGATGACTCCATTGAATGTTATAAATCCTTGTTTTGGAATAATCGGGAAATCCTCGTTGGCTGTTGATAAGGTTTTCGATTCGTACGTTTGCGTTTCCACGAAATTTGTACCTCCACGCATAGCTCGACTCAAACCGCAAACCGTAACTTCCGTTGGTATAATAATCTCCCAAAACAGCCAAATCATAATTGTCAGAAAGAGCAAAATAATACCCTCCGTTTTGCAAAAAATATCCCTGATTGTTATTATCTCCGAATGTAGGCATCAAAAATCCGGAAACGCTTTTGGTTGTTATCGGAAAAAATGCAAACGGAAGTCCGACAGGAGTAGGAACGTCCATAATAACCATATTCGTAAGTCCCACTACAACTTTTTCTCCCGGAACGAGCTTTAGCTTTCGGGTATGGAAATAGTATTCGGGATTGTCAATGTCTTTGGAAGTCGTAAAAAACGCATCTTGCATATAATAAATAGAGTCGTTTACTCTTTTGCTGACAGCTGCCTTAATGTTCAGTTCACCTTGTTGTGTTCTCGAATTCCAAACCAAAGCCTTTTTGGTATCAAAATTAAAACGCATCGAATCGGGCTCTACAACATTTCCTCCTTGGGTAAACTTCGGAATTTGAGTATAAACTCCTGATGTATCGACAATACCTTTGGCATATACTTCGTTTTTGTTTCGGTCGATGATGATGATTCCTGCCTGAAGCTCCATATCAAGATATTTGACTTCTGCCTCATCTTCCAAATACGAAATATTGGTTTTCATATTGTTGAAATTCCTCTTTTTGGCTTTTCTTGAAATAATTCCCTCTAATTTCCCTTTTTGGGGTTTTAAGGAATCGGTATGAATCTTAATCGA
The DNA here is from genome assembly GCA_934675205.1 of uncultured Flavobacteriaceae bacterium. Classification (GTDB taxonomy): domain Bacteria; phylum Bacteroidota; class Bacteroidia; order Flavobacteriales; family Flavobacteriaceae; genus Flavobacterium. The sequence continues at coordinate 198,983 of CAKUPQ010000003.1, forward strand.
GTCATTTTCAATAATTTGAGGAATAACGAGTGAGTCGTTATCTTTGGCTTGAACTCCGAGGTTTCGTGCGGGAAATTCCTGCGAATAGGTTTTCACAGAAAAGATACATAAAAAAAATGTCCAAAAAACGATATGAAATAACTTTGTTCGCAAAGGTTTTAGTTCTATTTTTGTAAAATTATGGCTGATACCATAAATAGATATAATTTAAACCTATCTACTCGTTCTTTTTCACACATACTGCTTTAAAAAATAATTCCGTAGCCATTGCTATGCAATGATTTTTTAAATTGTCTGTGTAAAAAATAACTTCGCATTTTTAGATTAAATTACATCTGCTTATGGTATAATTTTTGAACAGGGCAAACTTACGTATATTTTTTAGCAAAATTATGCCTTTATGAAAATAATAACCATTGTACATTAGTACGATTACATTTATACATTATAGAACTATTAAAAAATGAATATTAAATCGAAAATTTATTTTGTTGTTTTTTGCGGATTGTTATTGACTTCTTTTGAGTCGTTGGCACAAAAACAAGATAATTTTAAGGTTGTCCTTGATGCAGGACACGGAGGAACAGGAGCAGGAGGAGACCCCGGAGCTGTAAAAAACGGAATACAGGAAAAAGATATTAATTTGGCTGTAACTCTTAAAGTTGGTAAGCTCCTCGCAAAATATAAGAATATTGATGTTGCCTACACCCGAAAAACAGATGTTTTTATTCCGTTAGACCAAAGGTCAAAGTTTGCTAATAAAGAAAAAGCCAATGTGTTTATTTCTATTCACTGTAACTCACACGATAACCCAAAACCTCATGGAACAGAAACATACGTTTTAGGTATTTCGAGAGATAAGGAGAGTATGGAAGTGGCAAAACGGGAAAACTCCGTAATCTTTTTGGAGGAAAACTACGAGGAAAACTATCAGGGCTATGACCCAAACAATCCTGAATCGGTTGTCGGACTGATGCTTTTGCAGGGAGAATACAAAAATCAGAGTATTCTTTTGGCAAGTGCTATTCAGAAAGATTTTACCAATCGTCTGAAAAGATTTAACAGAGGAGTTAAAGAACAGGTATATTTAGTTTTAAGAGGTTGTGCAATGCCTGCCATTTTGGTTGAGCTTGGATTTATTTCCAACAAAAACGAAGCGGATTATCTGAAATCCGAAAAAGGACAAAACGAATTAGCCGAATCCATTGCCAATGCGATTGTCAGCTACAAAAATGAGCATTATGCGTATTCCGAACCGTTTGAATATATAGCTACTAACGAAACAGCTCCTGTTGATAATAACAAAGCTATTTTTAAAGTTCAGATTTCGGCAAGTGGTACGAATTTAGAAACTAAATCTCATAATTTCAAAGGATTAAACATTATTTCCAAAACAAAAGACGGGAATCTGTACAAATATTTTTACGGAGAAACCAACGAATACAAAACAGCCCAAAACCTTTTGACACAAGCCAAAGACAAAGGCTACAAAGATGCTTATATTGTCGCTTTCAAAAATGGCAAACAAATCAAAGTATCTGACGCTATCAACTAATTTAGAAAGATTCTACTATAATATTAACTTAATTTTGCACTAAAATCATTACGTTTTGAAACTATCAAGAGAAATAAAAACTGCTTTATTGGTACTTACCGCTATTTTAATTTTCATTTGGGGATACAGCTTTCTGAAAGGGAAAGACTTGTTCAGCACTTACCAAAATTATTATGTTGTTTATGACAATGTGGAGGGACTTTCTGCCTCTGCTCCTGTTACCCTGAACGGACTCGGAGTAGGAAAAGTGAATGGAATAAACATCGCTCCAAACGGAAAATTAGTCGTGGAAGTTCAGGTCAAAACCGATTTTCCGATTTCCAAAAGCAGTCAGCTACAAGTTTACGAACCCGGATTTATCGGAGGTAAACAAATTGCTCTTGTTCCGAATCTTGAAGATAGCAATTTAGCCAAAAGTGGAGATACATTACAAAGTAATGTTCGTTTAGGAATGATTGCACAGGCAGGAGGACAACTTGCTCCTGTTCAGGCAAAAGTGGAGCATACATTAGTAAGTGCAGACAGTCTGCTCAACAACCTTAATACGTTGCTTGATGCAAAAAACAAGGAAAATCTATCGGTTGCCATTGCAGAACTTACGCAAACGATGAAAACGCTTAATTCTGCCTCAAAAACATTAGATAAAATGCTGTCGTCAAACCAACAGAATATTGACGGAATGATGGACAATTTTAACAAAACATCAGAAAATTTAGCTCAAATATCCAATTCTTTGACCGAAGCCGATTTAGGAAAAGTCGTACAGGATTTGGAAGCAACTTTGGCTAATGTCAATAAAATGATGGCAGATATGGAATCAGGAAAAGGTACATTCGGAAAGCTGATGAAAGACGAAACGATGTATAATAACCTGTCTGATGCCTCAAAAGAATTGGAATTATTATTACAGGATTTAAGGCTGAATCCGACAAGATATGTGAATATTTCGGTTTTCGGGAAAAAGAACAAGCCTTATGTAGCACCTGAAGAAGAAATTACGAATTAGGAATTACGAATTTGAAATACTAACTCCTAATCACTAACTCCTAATCACTAAATATGAGTATTATTCCGAACATAATTTTTGCATTGCTCCTGATTGTTGGAGTTGGTTTTTTTGTGAAGAACGTAAAATTCCTAATCCGAAACATCAGATTAGGACAAGTTGTAAACCGAACTGACAATCCGAAAGAGCGTTTCAGAAATATGCTTTTGGTTGCTTTCGGACAGAAAAAAATGTTCAAAAGACCGATTCCTGCTCTATTGCATTTGGCTATTTACGTAGCTTTTATGATTACCCAAATCGAGCTTATCGAAATCATCATTGACGGATTGTTCGGAACTCACCGAGTTTTTAAACCCTCATTAGGAGGATTTTACACTTTCATCATCAGCTTTATCGAAATTTTATCGGTATTGGCACTTACGGCTACTATTATTTTCCTTTCGAGAAGAAATTTGCTTAAACTTCCAAGGTTAAACAAAGCGGAACTTTTGGGCTGGCCTAAAAAAGATGCAAATCTGATTCTGATAATGGAAATCATCTTGGTTTCCTGCATTTTTACGATGAACGGAGCAGATGAAGTTTTGTATAATATGGGAAAATCTCATTTCGAAGGACAAGGAAGTTTCGGATTTACGGTAACGCAACATTTAGGACCGGCTTTATTCGGTTCGTTGAGTGAGGGAACACTTCATATTTTGGAAAGAATCGGTTGGTGGGGACACTTTGCAATGGTTTTGGCTTTCCTGAATTATTTGTATTATTCAAAGCATTTACACATTTTATTGGCTTTCCCGAATACGTATTTTGCAAATCTGAATCCTTTGGGAGAATTTGACAACAATCCGACTGTAACGAACGAAGTTAAATTGATGTTAGACCCGAATGCAGATCCGTTTGCAGCTCCCGCACCCGATGAAAATGCTGTTCCTGCAAAATTCGGTGCAAGTGATGCAACTGATTTGAATTGGTTTCAGCTCTTGAGTGCTTACACCTGCACGGAATGTGGAAGATGTACTTCGTCTTGTCCTGCCAATATAACAGGAAAAAAACTTTCTCCTCGTAAAATTATGATGGATACTCGTGACAGAATCGAGGAAATCGGGAGAAATATCACCAAAAACGGAGGAAAATTCGTCGAAGACGGAAAACAATTACTCAACGATTATATTACTCCCGAAGAACTTTGGGCTTGTACGACCTGTAATGCTTGTGTGGAAGAATGTCCTGTGAATATCAGTCCACTTTCGATAATTATGGATATGCGACAATATTTGGTAATGGAGCAAAGTTCTGCACCTGTTGAGCTGAACAATATGATGTCAAACATCGAAAATAACGGAGCTCCGTGGCAGTACAACCAAATGGACAGATTAAATTGGAAAGACGAGAATTAGTATTCGGTTGTCAGTTCGAGAACAACTTTTAAACCGATAACTGACAACTGATAACAAAAAAACAAAAAATGATGCAAGTACCAACAATGGCAGAAATGATGGCTCAAGGACAGCAACCAGATGTTTTATTTTGGGTAGGTTGTTCGGGGAGTTTTGACGACAGAGCCAAAAAAATAACCAAAGCATTTGTAACATTGCTGAATCGGGCAAATGTATCTTTTGCAGTTTTGGGAACGGAAGAAAGCTGTACGGGAGATCCTGCAAAACGTTCGGGAAATGAATTTCTTTTCCAAATGCAGGCAATGACAAACATTGAAGTTCTGAATGCTTACGAAGTAAAGAAAATTGTAACAGCTTGTCCGCATTGCTTTAATACGATTAAAAACGAATATCCCGAACTCGGAGGAAAATACGAAGTATTACATCATACCGAATTTCTGAAATCGCTTTTAAGCGAAGGAAAACTGACGGTTGAAGGAGGTCAGTTCAAAGGGAAAAAAATCACTTTTCACGACCCTTGTTATTTGGGAAGAGCCAATAATGTATATGAAGCTCCAAGAGATTTAATCGAAAAATTAGATGCGGAATTGGTGGAAATGAAACGTTCCAAAAAGAACGGACTTTGTTGTGGAGCAGGAGGAGCTCAAATGTTCAAAGAGCCTGAAAAAGGAAACAAAGACATCAATATGGAACGTACCGAAGATGCTCTTGAAACCAATCCCGAAATCATTGCGACAGGTTGTCCGTTCTGCAACACGATGCTTACGGACGGAATCAAATTCAAAGAAAAAGAAGGGCAAATCAAAGTGCTGGATGTAGCTGAAATTTTGGCTGATGCTAATGATTTGTAGTTCACAGTTTACGGTTTACAGTAGTAAGACTTTTCTGTAAACTGTAAACCGAAAACCGTAAACTAAAAGATGAAAACCATAAAAATAGCAGGAGTTCCCGAACATTTTAATCTGCCTTGGCATTTGTGTATTGAGGGAGGAGAGTTTGAAGCAGAAGGAATCGACCTGCAATGGACGGACGTTCCCGAAGGAACAGGAAAGCTGTGTCAGATGTTGCGTGAGGGAGAAACCGATATGGCTATCATTCTGACCGAGGGAATTATTAAAGATATTCTGAACGGAAATGACAGTAAGATTGTTCAGGTTTTTGTAAAATCTCCACTTATTTGGGGAATTCACGTAGGTGCAAATTCGCCTTACCAAAAGTTAGAAGATTTAAAAGATACAAAAGTTGCAATCAGCCGATTTGGGTCGGGTTCACATCTTATGGCTTTTGTTAATGCTAAAAATCAAGGTTGGAATCCGTCTGATTTGAAATTTGAAGTAATCAACACGCTTGACGGAGCTGTTGAGGCTCTTACAAACGGAACAGCCGACTATTTTATGTGGGAACGCTTTATGACCAAACCCATTGTAGATAAAGGCATTTTCAGACGTATTGCAGATTGTCCGACACCTTGGGTCAGCTTTGTGGTGGCTGTCCGAAATGAAGTTTTAGAAAAAAATCCTCAAACAATAGAATCCGTTTTGAGAATTGTAAACCAAACTACGGAAGAATTTAAGCATATTCCGAGCATAGACAAAACATTATCAGTCAGATACAACCAAAAATTAGAGGATATTCAGGAATGGTTAAGGCTTACGCAATGGAGTCAGAAGAATCTTGACGAAAAAATGTTAAACAAAATTCAAAATCAGCTTTTTGAGCTCGAAATTATCAATAAAAAAGGTACTTTTGCAGATATTGTAGCAATCTGACAAAAGGGTTATGAACCTGAATTCCAAAGAGAAATTAAAAACATTTTACCAAAAGCTGACACTCAGAAAGCCTTGGGACGGTATTGTTATTTTTCTTTTAAACATTCTGATTGCCATTCCGATTTTTATCATCATTCATCAGAATATCGTTGACCCCGAATGGTTTTTCCACATTGACAGAATCTTGATTTTTATCGTATTGATTGTTGCTATTCAGCTGTTGTTAAGACTGATGCGAAAAGTAATTATCATCTGCATTGCCTTATATCTTTTGGCTTTGTTATGGGGAACAATTTTCGGAGGTTATGGTTTTCGGAGTGTTTTTGACGATTATCGGGTTATGATTTTTGCAATGGCAGAAGACCCGAATCCACAGGATATTATTGTGTCGAAATTACTTCCGTTTCCGAATCGTTCAAAGATTCTCAAAGCCATTGAATACAACAATCCGAAAGTGCGGAATTTTGCTTTGAGTGCGACAACCAAGCATTTTCGGGAGATAAAAGGCTATCAAAAATACAGACAAACGATTCAGAGCTTTGCTGTTTTTAAGGAAATTCAAAGCAATTGGAATTACGTAAACGACCCGAAAGGCAGGGAATACATAGCAAGTGCTTCGGAATCGTTACAGCATTTTTCGGGAGATTGTGATGACCACGCTATTCTGATGGCAGCTACCATTCGTGCTATCGGAGGAACTCCACGATTGATTCATACTCAAGCTCATATCTATCCCGAAATGCTTATCGGAAGCAAATCGGATTTGGAAACCGTAATTTATCTGATTAAGGAAGTGCTGTTTGTAGAAGAAAGTAAAAATCAGGAAATTCATTATCACATTGATGAAAGAGGACAGATTTGGCTCAACCTCGATTATACCGCAAAATATCCGGGAGGACCTTTTATGTCGCAGGAAATTTTGGGAGCTTTGACACTAAACTAAAATAAAGTATATTTGAAACTTTAAACAAAAAATATATGAAAATAATAGTTCCAATGGCAGGACGTGGCTCGAGATTACGACCACATACATTAACTGTTCCGAAACCTTTAATTCCGATTGCGGGAAAACCGATTGTTCACAGATTGGTTGAGGACATTGCAGGAGTAATCGGGCAGGAAATAGACGAAATTGCTTTTATCATTCACGAAAGTTTTGGAAAGCAGGTCGAAAAAGATTTGATTGCCATTGCAGAAAAATTAGGCTCAAAAGGAACGATATACTACCAAAACGAGGCATTGGGAACAGCTCACGCAATTATGTGTGCCAAAGAATCTTTGTCGGGAAATGTGGTAATTGCTTATGCAGATACGCTTTTCAGAGCTGATTTTAGGTTAGATACGACAGCAGACAGTGTGATTTGGGTAAAGCAGGTTGATGACCCGAGTGCTTTCGGAGTAGTTCAGCTCAACGACAAAAACGAAATCGTGGATTTTGTTGAAAAGCCGAAAGACTTTGTTTCCGATTTGGCAATTATCGGGATTTATTACTTCAAAAGCGGGGAAACTTTGCGAAGTGAATTGCAATATTTGTTAGATAATAATGTGGTAAAAGGAGGGGAGTACCAACTTACGGACGGATTGGAAAATATGAAACAGAAAGGACTTCGTTTTGTACCCGGAAAAGTTGATGAATGGATGGATTGCGGAAACAAAAACGTAACGGTCGAAACCAATTCCCGAATGTTAGGATTTCTGAAACAGGACGGAAAAAATCTGATTTCATCGTCAGTACAAAATGAAAATTCGACTATTATCGAGCCTTGTTTTATAGGGGAAAACGTAGTGCTTAAAAACTCGACTATCGGGCCTAATGTTTCCCTCGGAAACGGAACAATTGTTGAAAATACAACAATCAGCAACAGCTTGGTACAGACCAATGCGAAAATCAAAAATGCCAAATTAGACAATGCGATGATTGGTAATTTTGCTGTTTTTGATGGTAATTTTACAAGTGTCAGTATTGGGGATTACTCGGAGTTGATATAAATAAGGTTTTTAAGTGGATATTCAAATAAAAAAGAGAACTTTTAAAGTTCTCTTTTTAGTTATTGATTTTTTTTATTTAATAATTACGGCAAATCGTGAGCATTTTCGTAATCTTCTTGGGTTATGCTATAAATTAATACTCCATTCACATCTATCAAATCATTTGAGTCAATACTAAAAAATGAAGATTTATTCTGTAACCAATAATCAACAGAAATCCCTGTGTCTTTTGATGTAGTATAGTATCCTTTTCCATTATCAAATTTCAATACTATTGAATCTGAAAAGCTGTGTGTAAAAGAGTAATAAAGAGGTTGAGCAAAAACATCTTTATACTCTCTAACAACAATAGCTCCTGTATTAATAATAACTTCTTCCCTTAAAAAAGGAGTAGAGCCTGTTTGTGGGTCAGCTACAACATTATCATAGAATAAAATTTTAAAATTTTCCTCACTTTCATTTTTGACTGCGATAGAATGAGTATAAAAATTCTCACATCCATCACAAGGATTACAAGAAACTAATAATAGTCCTGCTGAAAGATATAAAAATACTTTTTTCATAATTTAACAATTATTACTTAAACATCATTTTAAATTAAAGTCCATCTATAACCGTTTCTGAATAATTGATTATATCATCAACGAATTGTTCTGTCGGATTATTATATAATAATTTTAATTTATTTCCAAATGCTAAAATGGTGTGTGACCCATTAAGTGCTGTTTGTATCTGACTTAAAGTGTAACCACTTACTCTATCTTCTGGATAACTAGAAGAAAAAGTTTTCTGATTATTATAATCCATTAAATCTATAAATGCTGGGGAATATTCATCCATTTCACCTACCGTTTCATATTGCTTATATGTCTTCCACAACCTATTTATCTGCCAAGAATAAGAAATTGACGCAACATAATTACCTAATGAATGTTGATTAAAATATTGTTTGTATTTATCATTAGTAGCTACAGTTTCAACACAAACTGCCCAAGATTCTCTTAAAAACAATTTGTGTTTAGCCCCACTTCCCGCAATACTATTAAATGCTTGTCCATCCATTTTATAGTGAGATTTATGTGTAATTTCGTGAATTACAGTTGCATATATTGCATCACTTCTTTTTCTGGTACCATCACTATGTTTTCCTCCAATTTTAACTTCACTTCTAAATGGAACCCACCCAAACCAATAATTTGATTTGTCACTATTATAGTGTCCTGAAATTTCAATCGTAGTAGGGTTGTATATTCCATAAGTAGGAACTACCCTATTAAAATAATCCCAAGCGGCATTATTAATTAGTGCATAAAATTGGTGTTTTGTATTTTTAACAAATGTTACATTTAAAGATTGTCTTTTATGACTACCTGATTTCCAATTTGCTATAGCAAAGAAATTTCCGGGACGAACTATAACTTTATAAAAATCAGTAAATTTTACATTATAATGAACTTTTTTTGTATATGTTGTCCCTGTAGAAAAATAACCATTATGGTTTGTAGACCCATTTTCTACTCTCAACCAACCCCATTTTAATACATTAACCTCTACACGATAAACAGGAAGTTTAACTTGTGAGCCTTTTTTTTCAGACAACCAATCATCTTCTACAAGAATAGTCCCTGATGGTCTCCATTTTTTTCCAAATAAGCCCGGAGGTGGAGGAACATCTTCTTCAAAGCCTTGTCTTAAATCCATATATCCTTCCGCCAATTCTTCCTCATCTAAATCTCCTACTCTCTTTCTGGCTTCATACATCAAATTCTGTTTGAATTCTACTTCATCATAATTTGCAGGTATATCTTCCAATTCATCTTCATTGGTAAAATGCAGCTCTGCAATAATTTCATAAGGAACGGCAGGTATTCTGTAACCTGCCTCTACAATCGAGTAAAATACAGGAATTTCCTCATCTGCTGGGTCTTCTGTACGTTCAACAGGTGTATATTCAAACCGGTCTGTCGTAAGGTCTAAATTTTTCTCATCTGCCATTAACGTAGAATACTGAATACTATCCTGTGGAATAAATTTGTAGTAAATATGCGTAACATTTACATTATAATTAGAAAATCGGGTAGCTATTTCTGGTTTTTCAGCCTGATAATATTCTAATACTACTTCTAATGCTTGTCTTACATTTTCAACTTCAAAAGGAATAGCACCTTCTGTAGCTACTACTCTGGCTTGTGAAAAATTTGATGTTTCCACATCATTTTTTTCTAATAAATCATCTTGCTGACAACTTACAACAAGTAACATAATTAGGACAGTCTTCGTCCATAAGATAAACTTTTTCATAAGATTTTTTTTAAATATTAAATAAGGTGTGTTTTTATCGTGCAAAAGTACTTATTTTAGATTTAATAAAAATAATAGTTTTTATGTTAATTTATGGCTAATAAATATTTTATGATAAAAAAGCCCCTCCTTTGGAGGGGTTGGGGAGGATTTACGAAAACATATCCTTTACTTTCTCAAAAAACGATTTATCGGATTTTTCGGGTTTTGGAATAAAATTTTCGTTATTTATATTTTCTTCAAAGAATTGTTTTTGTTCTTTGCTTAATTTCTTTGGTGTCCATACGTTTACGTGAATCAGCAAATCTCCGTTTCCGTATCCGTTGATATTCGGAATACCTTTGGAACGTAAACGCAGAATTTTACCCGATTGCGTTCCCTCCTCAATCTTAATACGAACTTTTCCGTTTACGGTTTCGATATCTTTGGAAACTCCCAAAACAGCCTCTGCAAAGCTGATATACAAATCATAGTGCAGGTTTTCTCCCTCACGTTTGAGGAATTCGTGTTCTACTTCTTCAATAACAACAATCAAATCTCCCGGAACGCTGTTTGCTCCCGGAGCATCATTCCCTTTGCCCGAAACTTTGAGTTGCATTCCGTCAACCACACCTGCAGGAATTTTGATAGAAACAGTTTCGTCTTCCGCAATCATTCCCTGATTGTCTGCATTGTTTGGTTTGTAGTCCAAAATCTGTCCCGAACCTCCACAAACATTACAAGGCATCGAAGTTTGCATCTGTCCGAAAACCGTATTGGCAATTCGGTTTACCTGTCCTCGACCTCCACAAGTGGTGCAGGTTTTGTAGGTTACATCTTTAGCTTTTACTTTTCGTTTAACCTTTACTTTTTTCTCAACTCCGTTTGCAATTTCTTCGAGGGTAAGTTTTACTTTGATACGAAGACTACTTCCCTTAACCCTTTGCATACCTCCTCTGCCTCCTCCAAAACCCGAAAAAGCTCCTCCAAAAGCACTTCCGAAAATATCTCCAAACTGACTGAAAATATCGTCCATATTCATTCCTCCACCTCCGAAACCTCCACCTTGATTTTTATAGGCATCGTGTCCGAATTGGTCATAACGGGCTTTCTTTTGTGGGTCGCTTAACACTTCGTAAGCCTCTGCAGCCAACTTAAAGTTTTCTTCAGCTGTCGTATCTCCCGGATTTTTATCAGGGTGAAATTCAATTGCTTTTTTTCGGTAGGCTTTTTTAATTTCTTCGGGAGTTGCACTTTTGCTAATCCCTAATATTTCGTAAAAATCTTTCATCTGTTTCAGTCTAAATGTCTTAAAGTCGAATGTCAAAAGTCTGAATCGGTTTAAATTCTTTTGACTTTATGACGTTCGACTTTACGACTAAAAATATTAAAATCCTGTTACCACTTTCGGATAACGGATAATTTTATCTCCTAATTTATATCCTTTTTCGATAACATCTACAATTTTTCCTTTTAAATCCTCGCTTGGAGCAGGGATTTGAGTTACTGCCTCTGCAAAATCCGCATCAAAAACATCTCCTGCTTTCAGCTGGACAAGCTCCAATCCTTTTGAGCTTAACGTATCTTTCAGTTTGTTGTGAATGAGCTGAACTCCCTCTACAAGAGCTTTTTCTTCAGATTTTGAAATTTCGTTCCAAGCTCTGTCAAAATCATCCAAAATCGGTAATAATGACTGCAAAACGTCCTGATTGGCAGTTCTGAAAAGTTCAATTCGCTCTTTTGTAGTACGTTTTTTATAGTTTTCAAATTCGGCAAAAAGACGTAAAAACTTATCTTTTTCTTGTGCCAATTCTTCTTTTAATTGTTCTTCAACCGATAATTCTGCTTGATTTTCAGTAGTTTCAGTTAGGTTTTCCGTATTTAATTGTTCTTCGTTTTGATTCTCTGTATTCATAACTTTTCTAAAAAATTATTTCATTTTCCACTTATTAAAGCAAAAGCATTGCCACTTTTAAGAAAATGACATTTTGACATTTTTTTTGTACTTTTGTATGAAATATTTTTTTTAGCTGTAAATGAAAGTCAAAACCAAAGGAAATACTACGATAATCAAAAGTAACCAAGAAGAGGTTGCTTTGTTTTTGAAAAAAGTAACCGAGCAGCATAATTCTTATAAGGATACAAATTTGATTTTGGATATTTCCGAAAAGAAAAATGCTGTTAATAAAGATATTCTTTTGTTCGGAAAATTATCCGCATTGCATAAAAAAGGGAAAAAATCGTTTGTATTGGTAATGAACGAAGATTTTGACTTCAACAATGCAACCGATAAAGTAATGGTTGTCCCGACTTTGCAGGAGGCACACGACATTATCGAAATGGAAGAAATCGAACGTGATTTAGGGTTTTAGAGATGAAATTAACTATTTTAGGCTGTTATGCAGCCACTCCAAGGACGTTTAACAATCCGACTTCGCAGGTTTTGGAAATGCAAAACCGCTTCTTTCTGATAGATTGCGGAGAGGGAACACAGGTTCAGCTTCGGAAGAAGAAAATTAAATTTTCAAAAATCAATCATGTTTTTATTTCGCATCTGCACGGAGACCATTGTTTTGGACTTATCGGAGTGATTACCACTTTTGCGATGCTTGGCAGAGAAACCGATTTGCACGTTTACGGACCAAAAGGAGTGAAAGAGATGATTCTGACACAACTTCGAATTTCGGGGTCTTATACTTCTTATAGTTTATTTTTTCATGAATTGGAATCTAACGAAAGTGAGGTAGTTTTTGAGGACGAAAAAGTGATTGTAAAAACGATTCCGCTAAAGCATAGGGTTTATACCAATGGCTATTTGTTTCAGGAAAAACCAAAGGAAAAACGGCTGAATATTGAAAAAGTCCAAGAATACGGAATCGACAAATGCTACTACCAAAATATCAAAAACGGAAAAGACATCACGTTGGATAACGGACAAATTATCCCGAATTCCGAATTGGCTTTTGAGCCTGAAAACCCGAAAAGCTATGCGTTTTGTTCGGATACCATTTATAAGGAAAATATTGTTCCAATAATCGAAAATGTAGATGTATTGTACCACGAAAGCACGTTTTTGGAGCAGGACGAACAATATACCGAACGCACAATGCACTGCACAGCCAAACAAGCTGGTATAATTGCCCAAAAAGCCAATGCAAAAAACCTGATTTTAGGACATTATTCCACAAGATACGGAAGTATAGAACCTTTTAAAGAACAGGCACAGGAGGTCTTCCAAAATGTACATTTGGCAGATGACGGAAAAGAATTTGAATTTTAGCCCGAAGTCCAAAGTTGCTTCGGACTAAACAACTATTTCTTCCAAACATTATCCATATCATTCACATCGGGTAAAAATCCTTTCGGGTCGATTTCGACTTTGGTAACTTCTTTGTCTGATTTCAGCAAATAAATCCATTGCGAATTGCGTTGCCATACTTCGACAGGAAGTTTTTTGGTTGCTGTCGTTCCATCAGCAAAAGTTACTTCAAAAACCACAGGCATCGGAATATCTCCGTTATTCAAAAACGTAATTCTTGTTCCGTTTTCTCTTTTTTCAACCGAATCAATGGCTAAATCAATATTTCCGTTGGAATAAAACCACGTTCTCCAAAACCAGTTCAGATTTTCTCCCGTTGCATTTTCGATATAATTGAAAAAGTCAGTCGGTTGTGGGTGTTTGTAAGCCCAAGCGTGAACATATCCCTTGAAAGCCTTGTCAAAAATTTCAGGCTCTAAAATGTATTCACGAAGTAAAATCAATCCCGTTGCAGGTTTGTAGTAAGCGGTATAAGCTAAATTAAAGCTCTTACTTATATCGGGAAAAGTGCTGATAGCTTCACGATTTTTCCAAGTCAGCCAAGAAACTTTCTTTTTTCCTTTGTCTTCATCAGACGGATATTCTCCTTTGTTGAAATTCAGAGTGCTGTAATGGTTGATGTAGGTATTAAGCCCTTCGTCTAACCAAGCGTGTTTACGCTCGTTCGAACCCACAATCATCGGAAACCAATTGTGTCCGAATTCGTGGTCAGTTACTCCCCAAAGACTCGCTCCTTTGGAACGGTAATGACAAAACGAAACTCCCGGATATTCCATTCCTCCTACGTTACAAGCCACATTGATAGCAGTCGGGTAGGGGTATTCAAAAAGCCAATTGGAATAAAATTCGATTGAGGCTTTGGTATATTCCGTCGAACGGCTCCATGCATTTTGTCCGTTGCTTTCTTTGGGATAAACCGATTGGGCTGTAATGGTTTTTCCACTCGGAAGATTGATTTTCGAAGCGTCCCAAATAAAGGCAGACGAACTCGCAAAAGCTACATCACGGGTATTTTCCATTTTGTAGTGCCAAGTGAGTTTTCCACTTTGTTTAGGTCTTGTAATATTGGTTTTCCCGACTTCTTCCAAAGGAAGAATCATCACGGTTGTATCACTTTTTGAGGCTTTTTCTAATCTTTCGATTTGGGTTTTGGTAAGCACTTCTTTCGGGTTTTGCAAAGTTCCCGAACCTACCACAATATGATTGTAGGGAACGGTAATTTTGTAATCATAATTTCCGTATTCGCAATAAAATTCTCCTGCTCCCAGGTAAGGCTCTGTATTCCAACCCGAAACATCATCAAAAACACCCACTCTCGGATACCATTGAGCTATGGCATAAATTGTTCCGTTTTCGGTTTCGAGTTTTCCCATTCTGTCCACTCCGTTTTGAGGAATCTTAAATTCAAAATCCATCGAAACCGTTGCTTTTCCTCCTTTTGCAGGAATTGGCTCGGCAAAAAATACTTTCATTCTCGTATCAGAAATGTAATGTTCCGAAGAATTGGATTTCTTCACTTTTGCAGACAAATTTGAGATTTGAAATCCTCCGTCTGTATCGGCTTTGTATCGTCCTCCTTGAGAGGTAAGGTTTCCTCTGCTTTCTTCCGAAAAGAGATTTTGCTCCAGATACATCCAAATAAACGGAAGTTTTTCGGGTGAATTATTCGTATAAAAAAGCGTTACTTTTCCCTTGATAATATTGGTTTTGTCGTCCAATTCGACTTCAATGTTATAATCAGCCGAATTTTGCCAATACTGTGAGGCAGGAACTCCCGAAGCGGAACGGTATTCGTTTCCTCTTCTGTACAAAAAGTCATCAAAAATATCCTGATTGTTCGGAACGACTTCCTCTTGTGCTTTTACAAAACTTACATTTCCCAAAAGGAAAAATATTACTGCTAATTTCAAGTATTTCATGTCTGCTTTTTTTTAGTCCGAAGTCCGAAGTGGTGATTCTAAAGTTTTAGCTCTATATCTTCGGACTTCGGACTTTATTAACTTATTTTTAATCCGTTTTCTGTTTTTGAATTTGTCGTAAGTAAAATGACATCTTTTTCGTTGGTCTGTACTCCCAAAACCAAACATTCCGAAACGAAATTCGCAATTTGTTTCGGAGGAAAATTCACAACTGCCACGATTTGTTTTCCGATTAGTTCTTCTTTGGTATGTAAAGTTACAATTTGAGCCGAACTTTTTTTGATTCCCAACGCTCCGAAATCAATCGTAAGCTGATAAGCAGGTTTTCGGGCTTTCGGAAAATCATTTACTTCTATAATCGTTCCTGTTCGTAGATCTGCTTTTTCAAATTCTTCCCAAGTGAGCATAGTTTTTGTCTTAAATAAAATGTTTTAAAGTCTGCGATGACTTTTATTCCTCAAATTCGATTTTTTTGGTTGTGTTGATTTTCGCAATCACATAGGGTTGGGTCAGAGCCATTGTTGCCATTCCGTCAGGATACGATTTTTTGACTTTTACGATTACCTTTCCTTTTTCCTGTTTGACACTCTCGATTCCGATAGCGTATCCTCCTGTATTTTTTTCTCCCATAAAAAGAGCTACAACCCTGCTATTGGCAAAGTCCACATTATTTGGAATCAACTTATCATTAACCGTATCGTAAAGTCTTTTTAAATCGTTGTGATTATCAATGACTTCATAGGATTGTGTCTTTTTTCCCATATAGCTCGAATCAGTCAAAACCTGATGTGAAACACTTTTTACACATTTAGTTGAACTGCACGAAAATAACACTACTACCGAAAATAACGTAACTAATTTTTTCATCATTTTTCTGTTTTAAATTGTTCTAAAATCTTTTTGTATAAATTCTCATAAATCGGAATAATATTCTGAATATCAAACTTATGAGCTGTTTGTTTTGCATTTTGTCTGAACTGCTCCAACACCTTGTCATCAGACAATATTTTAATCGCATTTTGAGCCATTTCGTCTGTATTTCCGACATCAGACAAATAACCAGAGAATCCGTTGATGTTCACTTCGGGTAATCCTCCCGAATTACTCGAAATCACAGGAACTCCCAAAGCCATTGCCTCCAAAGCAGACAATCCGAAACTTTCGGTTTGTGAAGGTAGTAAAAATAAATCGGAACTGCACAAAATACGATTGATTTCGTGCGTGTTTCCGAAGAAAATTACCTTGTCCGAAATTCCTAATTTTTCGCATTGCTTTTCGGCTTTTTCCTTTTCAGGACCGTCCCCAACCATTAGTAATTTAGACGGAATTTCTTGCTGAATTTTATAAAAAACATCAACCACATCAGGAATCCGCTTTACCGAACGGAAATTACTGATATGCGTAATCAGTTTTTCGTTTTCTTTGGCAAGAATATGACGTTCGCATTTATGTTCTTTTCTATGGGTTTCATCTGCAAAATCAATGAAATTCGGAATCACTTTTATCTCTTTGCGAATATCGAAAATTTCGTTGGTTTCATTTTTTAAACTCTCTGAAACAGAGGTTACTACATCAGATTTGTTGATTGAAAAAGTAACTGCAGTTTTGTAATTTGGGTGTTTTCCGACCAAGGTAATATCCGTTCCATGCAATGTGGTAACCATCGGAATCCGTATTCCCTCATCTTCTAACATTTTTTTAGCCATATATCCTGCATAAGCGTGAGGAATCGCATAATGCACGTGCAGAAGTTCAATATTATACAGCTTGACCATATCCACAATTTTACTCGAAAGAGCCAATTCATACGGCTGAAAATGAAAAAGCGGATATTCCTGTATGTTTACTTCGTGATAAAATATATTTGGGTTAAGTAGCTCTAAACGAACAGGTTGCTTGTACGTTATAAAATGAACTTCGTTTCCTTTTTTTGCCAATTCCAAACCGAGCTCGGTAGCCACAACACCACTTCCCCCAAAAGTCGGATAGCAAACAATAGCGATTTTCATAAAATGATTTATTTAAAGCATAAATGTAGAAAGTTTTTTTGAATTTAGAATTTGAGAAACGGGATTTAGGATTTTTTTAAGGTTTTTTTGATGAGATAGGACTTCAAGATATAGGACGTAGGACTTAAAACCAAGCATTAGCTTTGGCAAGCTCAACCTGACGGGATTATTGTTATTGCTATTGAAATTTGTTATTGCCATTGTAATTGATATTGTTATTTTTGCATAATGGTTCGTTATTTTTTAAACAAAACGGGATATGCTTTTTTGACGCTTTTTGGAGTGGTTACGGTTATTTTCTTTTTGTTTAATGTACTTCCGGGAGATCCTGCTCGAATGATGCTCGACCAAAACGAAGATTCCGAGCAAATGGCAATCATCAAAAAGAAATACGGATTCGATAAACCGATGTACGAGCAATATTTCTTGTATCTGAACGACCTTTCTCCTATTTCGTTCCACAGCAAAAACCCTGATGATTATTCGTATCTGAATGAAGAAAAATATTCGGCAGTAAAGCTCTTTTCGGTTGGAAATACGCAAATTGCCTTAAAAGTTCCGTATTTAAGAGAGAGTTTCCACAAAACAGGAAAAAACGTCAGCGAAATTATCTCCAACACACTCCCGAATACAGCTATTTTGGCTGTTTTTGCCATTCTGATTGCGATTGTTGTCGGGATATTTTTAGGGATAATTTCGGCTCTTTACAAAGATACGTTTATTGACCGAATCATAGCTGTTATCAGCACGTTGGGAATGAGTGTTCCGAGTTTTTTTGCAGCTATTTTGTTCGCTTGGATTTTCGGTTTTGTACTTTATAAATACACAAACTTGAATATGACGGGAAGTCTTTACGAAGTCGATGATTTCGGAGAAGGAAAATTTATTCAATGGAAAAACCTTATTCTTCCTGCTGTTGTTTTGGGAATCCGTCCGCTTGCAGTTGTGGTTCAGCTGATGCGAAATTCCCTTTTGGAAACTTTGGGTCAGGACTATATCCGAACTGCAAAAGCCAAAGGATTGTCAAATGTCAAAATCATCAGAAAGCACGCTTTGAAAAATTCCTTAAACCCTGTGGTTACTGCTATTTCAGGTTGGTTTGCCTCAATGCTTGCAGGAGCTGTTTTTGTCGAATATATTTTCGGCTGGAACGGACTCGGAAAAGAAATTGTCGATGCTCTGAATTATCAGGATTTGCCCGTAATTATGGGAAGTGTACTCATAATTGCCACAACCTTTATTATTATCAATATTTTGGTTGATTTGGTTTATGCTTATCTTGACCCGAGAATACGAGTTTAATTTTGTTCTTCAAGCTAAAAAGTTCCGATAATTCCCACCTGATTTGCTCCTACCGAAAGATTCCATTTGATTTTGTTTTTTTCTTTAAAATCAAATCCGAATTCATCTTGGTTATAATTTCGATTCTTTTTCAGGTAATTATCCACACATTCTACAATAGCCACACTCATTACCAAACTCAACGTAACATCAGTAAGCCAATGAGCTCCTGTGATAAGTCTTTGGATTGGGGTAATTGCTCCAACGGTATATAAACCTGCTTTAACCCAAGGGTTGGAGAACTGTTTGGATAAAGCATAGATAGTGGTTGAAGACAGCATTGTGTGTCCTGACGGAAATGAACCATAAAAATGCCCACCTCTAAACAAACGAAATTGATTTTTTCCTTTTTCTAAATCAGGTCTTCCTCGTCCGATTATGGTTTTCATGGATTGTTGTGCCACTCCTCCTACTATTGCTGATGTGGTAAGCAACACTCCCAATTCTCGGATTTCTTCGTTATCTGTAAAAAGTCCGAAAAGATAAACCCCGGCCGTAAGTCCGTAACTCGCTTCGGGTCTTCCGAAAGCCCAACCAAAACTTTTGACAGGTTGGGGGATATGCTTGTCTTGTCGTCTGAAGAAATCACTTGTATCTTCGTCTGCCAAATACAATAAAGAAACACCTGCTGCTGTTGCTCCAAAAATCAATAAATCATCTTTTTTCCACCTTATGGGTTGTGTAAATGTGTGAATAGCACCACCTCCAATTGAAACAGCATCGTATTTGAAATTTTGCCAAATAGTACTATTTTTTTCTACAACAACAATAGTATCCTGCATCACAGTCAGACTATCCTGTGAAAAAGCATTTGAAGAACCTATCAATCCTAAAAATAAAATCAAATACTTACTCATACAAATCAAATATTAAATCCTAAACCGAATGTAAATCTGTTTCCGTCTTCGGAATGGAAGAAATTCACATAAACCGAAGTCAGTTCGGCTGCATTGAGCCATAAACCTCCTCCATACGAAGTATGCCATCTGTTAGAACGCTCTTCTGAAAGCCAAATTCTTCCGTAATCATACCCTCCTGAAATTCCGTATTTTACGGGAATAAATCCTTTGGCTGAACCTACTTCCCACCTTACGTCAGATGTATGAAAAAACGAATGTCGTCCTAAAAATCGTTCGTTTCTAAAACCACGAAGTCCGTTATTTCCTCCGACAAAGGCTCCCTGATAAAACTCGAAATTGTCATTAAAAATTACCTTTCCTTTTGCTAAAGTCGAAAGCACCAATTTTCCACTCGGAACAAGTTTATGCGTAAAACCAATGTGCGAATCCAAAGAAGCAAAATTCTGATTCGTATCTTCCAAATTCAAATGCCACGAAGTTTTAGCCGAAAACGTAAAACCTAACGTAGGAAACGCTTTGTTGTCATAATTATTATACGAATAATCCAACGAAGCCGATCCAAAATATTTACTATGAAAAATATCAGGATTTAACTCGTTGGAATCCAGTACAAAACGATGGAGAGTTTCTTCTACTTTTATCTTTTCGAAATTCATTCCGAAAGCGATTTTAGCTCCGTACCTTCCTTGTTTGAACAATTCGGGATTAACCGATAAATGCTGCATACGTACACGATTGTAATCCATTCCTTTGTCATCGTCTTCGTTTAGGGTTTGATTTCCGAATCCGAAGTAATTGATACTAAAATTCGGACTTGTAAATCGTGCGTTCAACCCTAAATCCCAATTATTATTCAGTACGTTTTTGAAAATTCCTTTATAACCTAATTCAAAACCACTTGTCGCAAAATAATACATTCCCGACAAATTGTGTTTTTGCGAAAACGGTTCCCGTTTAAAACCGTTTACTTCGTAAGATGTATTAGCTCCTAACTTCACTCCATCATCAGGATTGTAACCCACATTCGGAAAAGCAAAGAAAGCATTGTATTTTGGTTTGGTATAATCGTAATTATTGATGTTGTAATTATCGGTCAACTTGATTTTTGCCTTTCCGTCTGATTCAATGGTGTTTTTCTTGGTTTTATAATCGTAAACGATAGTGTTTCTGCCATTTTCGATGTTGAACGTATCGTTGTTTTGCCCTCCAATCAAACGGATTTTGATGTTTTTTCTTCCGTTTCCTTTTACCTCAAAAATATCATCATCATCCAATCCGTAAATCCGGATTTCTTTGGTCAGCTTGTTAGAATAAGTTTTTTGATGTATCAATTCTTCTTCCTCTCTCTTGATTCGATAAATCGAAATTTCGGTTTCTCCGTTTTCGTTTCGGATAATTTCAAAGCGTTCTTTTTTGTCTGTTCCTGTCAAAACCACTAATTTTTGTAGGATTTTATACTGCTCGACAGCCCATTTATCTAACTGATTTCGTCTTTCTTTTAGTTTTTGGATAATGTCGTTTGAAGTGTTGTCTTGCAGTTCTTTCGGAAGTTGTGCAAAAGCATTTTCGATAACTTCATCGGTTAGATTTTGTTGGATAAATTGAGCCTGATTCAACCACATTTGCTCGTCTGCACTACTCAAAAAAGTCAGATCCAACACATATCCCGAACGATTCAGCCATTTCAAATTGACGTTTTTCTTATGGAAATTCTGCATATGTTTTGTCAAAGGCATTTTTAGTAAATAATTGAGCAAAACTCCGTCAAACTTGGCAAAGGCTTGGTCTCTGTCCCTTGGAATTGGTCGGAAAACACTGAAATTTTCTTGTTTGTGTTCAGCCCATCTCCATTGGTCTTGATGTCTGTCCCAATCTCCGATAAGCATATCAAAAAGTCGTGCTTTGACGTAAGCCTGTTCATCAATTTTTGATTTTTCGTTTTTCTGCAAAGCCAGCATTAAATCCGAAGTGCTGATAATATCGTCTGCTACTCCGAAATTTTCAGCTTTGGAATGTTCCGACATCGGACGTTCTTCAACCATATAAAATTCGTTTCCGTAATTTTGATTGAATTTTCCCAAAGCATTTTGTTTTGGAATATAAAATAATTTCGGATTCGTGTGGTTTACTCCAATGGGTTTTGCTAAATGCTTGATAATAAACGGATAAAACGGATTAGAAGACGTATAAAAATCATACAGAAAATCAGAAGCTCCCGTTTGTTCAAAATCATCAATAACGTACTGTTCTGTGTACATTGATTGCAAAAATCGGGTAGTATTTTTTTTCATCGAACGCATCGAATATTCTTTTCCGCTTTTGTCGGCTAATCGCAAAGAATTCGACTGCATTCCTCCTCCTGCTCTCAAGGGTTTCAACCCTCCGAAAAGCGTGTCTAAAAGCACATTCGGAACTTCGATTTCCATTCCGTAATAATCTCTGTAAAGCTCTCCGATTAAGAAATTATGAAACTTTGATTTGTCGGTTATTTTTTTCGGATAAATCGAAGATTTGGTGGTTTTAGGAAAATTATTTGTGTAATTTTCTGCTGTTGTCGTATCAAAAGCAGGTAACACTTCTTTGGAAAAAAGTAAGTTTTCCGTATTGTTTTCCGTTCCGTAAAAATACACTTTTGAGCTTGAATCCTTATAAATATCCAAAACGGCATAACCTTGTTTTCCATAGGAAAAATCATTCGGATTTACGGCTCTTGCCTCATCGGTTTTTGACCCTGAACCACTGATAATCTGTACGATATTGTCTTTTTCGATGTATTGCAGATTGTGTTCGTGTCCCGAAACCACAATTACGTTATTTCGGTTTGTAATCTCGGTTTTGATGCGGTTTGCCAATTCTCGGTAAGGTGCACTTTGTAAATCTTGTGGGATTCCGATCATCGGACGCATAAAATTCATTGTTGACCATAAAATAGCCATTGAACCAAATACGACAGAACCTGTATAAGGGTAACTGTATAATTCAGGTTCTGTAATAAAAAAAAAGTTTTTTCTCCACGACTGCACCTGTCCTCCGTGCGAACTGTTGGAAAACACAGGATGATGAATAGCCAAAATTGTGGTTTGATTCTGATGTTTGTTGAGCAAACTCACGATTTCGTCAAAAAAAGCCTCTTTGGTTTTGATGTCACAATCATCGTTCATAGTAGGATAATCGTTCCAATCTTCTAAAAACCATTGAGAATCAATGATAATCATAGCCACTTCATCATTGATTTTCAAGCGTTCGATTCCACAGGATTTTCTGGGCAAAAATGCTTTTTTGTCGTTCAGATATTCTGACACGAATAGGGCTTGTGCTTCCAAACCCTCGATTCCGCTATACCAATCGTGATTTCCCGGAATAAAAACAGTTTTCCCTTGGAACTTTTTGGCAATTTCCAATTGAAAAGTAATTTTTTCTTCTGCTGATTTTCTTTCTTTTGAATCGAGTTTGGCAGGCATTCCTTTCGGATAAATATTATCTCCCAAAAAGAGCAGTGTTGCATTTTTGTCCGATTCCGAAATCCGTTGTTCAAAGAGTTTCAGGGTTTGCTGTGCTTCGGGTTCTTCTGCATTTCCAGCATCTCCAATCAGATAAAACCGATGCGAAAGCTCTGATTCCGAAGTAGTTTTGACTATCGGATTCTGAATATTTTTGCCGTATTGAGTCTTGTAAGTCGTGCAGGAATTCAACACAAGCAAAACAACAATACACTTGAATAGGTTAGAAATTGTCATTACCACTTTTTTTATTTTTCAAAAATAAACAAAAATAAGATTTGTTGTGGGTTCAGACGATTTATTTATTAAACCTGACAGGTTTAAAAAAAGAAGGCCGTTTCACTTTACTTGTTCGAAATGACAGCACCCAGCACTGCACAAAAAATATCCTCATTTTAATACAAGATGTGCAATAAAAGTATAATTTAGCGTTATCAAACAAAACATTCTCAAAAATGACTCTTGTTCAAAAAGCCGAAAAATTTGTATTCTCCCTTTTTAGAGATAAGGTTTCTGATGCTCATATTTATCATAATTTTCAGCATACTTCACGGGTTTTTCTTGCTGTAAAAATTTTGGTAGAAAACTTGCAGGTTTCGGATAATGATGCCGAAATTCTGTATTTAACTTCGTGGTTTCACGATACAGGATACAGTGTTTCTGAGCAAAACCACGAGCAAAAAAGTGCTGAAATTGCCCGATATTTTTTGGTTGACGAAAACTTCCCTGAAGAGAAAATCAAAGAGGTAGAACGCTTGATACAAGGGACTTGTATGACACACAACCCAACCGATTTACTCGAAGAAATTATCAAAGATGCAGATACTTCACATTTTGCTGATGCTAATTATTTGGGAATTTGTGAGCTTTTAAGAGCCGAATGGGAAATTACCCTAAACAAAACTTTTTCCGATTTGGAATGGAACACTCTCAATCGGGATATGCTTTTGAATAAACATCGTTATTATACCGATTATGCCAAAGAAAATTGGCAACGACAAAAAGAAGAAAATATCACAGGAATACAAAAGAGAATTGTCAAGTTTTCTATTCCCGAAATGCTTTTAAAAGATAAGAGAAAAGATTTTAAAGACGAAAAAAGGGACTACAGTCGAGCTATTGACACAATGTTCAGAGTAACCCTCAACAACCATACCCGATTGAGTGAAATTGCCGATAGTAAAGCCAATATCTTACTTTCGGTAAATGCAATTATTATTTCGATTGTATTGACTTCACTTATCCCGAAATTAGATTCTCCGAGAAATTACCACTTGATTTTTCCTACGTTTATTTTATTGATTTCCAGTGTTATTAGTATTATTTCTGCTATTATTTCGACCCGTCCGAAAGTTACCAGTGGTTCGTTTACCCGAGACGAAGTGCAACAGAAAAAAGTAAATATATTGTTTTTTGGGAATTTCTACAAAATGCCACTTTCTGAATACGAATGGGCTATGAACGAACTGATGAAAGACCGTGACGCATTATACAATACCCTAACCAAAGACCTTTATTACCTCGGATTGGTACTCAACCGAAAATATAAACTCCTGCGAATCACTTACGGGATATTTATGACCGGAATTATAGTGTCCGTAATCGCTTTTGTATGGGCTTTTTTGGATTTCACTTTTGGAAATTCTATTTGGACAAGATGATGATTAGAATGTAGAAGTTTAGCTCTGTCATTCCAGCATCAAACCAACTTATAATCGCTAAATACTTGGTTTTCGTCTTGATAAATAAACCCAACCCGAAGTGCTTTTAGCCCTATGATTCCTTGTAAATCTTCTACGTCAAACTGTTCTATTTCGGAATTCAAAAGTCCTTTGTGTTGTAACAAATTAATATAACCCAAATACTCTTTTCGCTCTTGTGGTTGCGAATAGACAATAGTCAATTTTCCCTTTTGAGTGATTCGTTCATCCGAATTTTTAATCTTTGCTTTGTCAATTCGTTTTTTGGCAATTTCGTATCTTACATTATACGAACCGTCAATGTCAAATTGCTTTTCGTCCATTTTAAAGCGAATAGAAATCGGAGTTCCGAAAACCAGAATCAACGAACTGACTTCCAATTCGTGAGGTAGTGTAGGCTGAATTTCTTTAAAATGATTTTCCATTTCGCACATCACCTGCATTTGCCATAAACGGAGATTTTTCAGGTAATACATCTCAAAATTCTTTTCGGGTGCAATCGATGCTCCGATGTACATATTATGCTCGATTCCGTCCGTTTTGAAACGTTCGTAATAATGCGGAAAATATTCTTGTGCTTCGATTTGTTTTTCGTCAATAATAACTGCTAATTTTTTGTTTATCAAAGTAATAGAATTGTCGAACTTTTGTCTTGCTTCATAAAATCCTCCTCCTGTAGCCGAGCTTATTTTGTTGAAATAATCATTGATGTCTTTTGCAATCGAATTGTTTTTGTTATTGTCCTTAAAATTTTTGAGAATCGGGTATATATCGGTTTCAAAATAGGTCTGAATCATTTGTTCCGTATTGGTAGAAACAAACATTCTCAGGTTTTCGAGATGGCTTTTCAAGTCAAATATTTTTTGTTCGAATAAAGGTAAATTGTGCGTTTTACTGATTTTTTCGAATAACAAAATCAAATCTTCGGTCTGATGAATTAAATCCTGTTGAATGGCTTTGTTACGGGATTCCGAAGAACCCTGAACATCAATTTGTCCGTACAACGGATAGATATCGTTAAAAACGATTTCTTTCAAGGCATAGTCTTTCCCTACGGTTTTGTTATTCAGAAAACTCAAGGCTTCCTCTTGAAATCTCCATTTTACACTTGGGTGAATCGAGGTATATTCTTTCTGAATAACACCTTCTATTTGATTTTCTGTTTCTGAGAAAGCTTTAGAAGCCTTATCTTGTATAAATGGAAGTATATAGTTTAATTTATTAGCATTAACCGAATTTAATTCCCTAACTTTAGTAGAAGACATTTCTAACAATCCAAAAATTTTATCACCTTCTATTAAAGGAACAAAAATAAAGCTCTTAACATTTTGCTCTTTAAGCTTCTTTACCAAATATTCCTGTTTCGGATTAGAAATAAGATATTTATCAATATCCGATACTATCAATAAACCATTATCTGAAACCAGATTTTCTAAAGAATCATTACATAATAACCCCTCGCACTCTTCTATGGTAGAATTATAAAGCAGATGACTATAAAATTGTTTTTCTATAACTCTTAGATCATTTGCTTTTCGGGTATTTTCAAAAAGAGTAAATCCTATTTTTAAATCTTCGATTTTATAAATAGATTTAAAAATTGTTTCTATTTCTGATAAGGTTGTTTCACTTTTATCTTTAAGCAGATTACTCTTAAAACTAGAAACAGCATTTTCGATAGTAGCATCAAAAAGAGTCATAATCGAAAACCCTTTTAAAATCCAGCTTTGTTCAGGAAATTTAGATTTCCATAAATCAATATCAGAAAAATTATCAATCAGTTCAAAAATGTCTTCTTCCGAAAGTTCGATAGCTCTGTCTGTACGTATAATATCTATAAAATCTGCATTGAACAAAACCCTATAGTGATGAATTATATTTTCTGCATCAGGTATGTCGAAAAATAAAGGAGTATCCATTGCTTCAACTTTATATCCATAATACTGACTGATAATAACACAGCAATTCAGAATATAAAAATTATCAGAAGAAAAATCTCTCATGTTAAACTGATAACTATCTCCTGCTTCTTTCAATATTTTTTTGAAACGTTCGGTATGATTAAATGTGTGCAAGTGAAACGGAATCGTAATCGCTTTAATTTCGTTATGAGTAAGTGATTTCGGAAATAAATCTGCCAAAAGTACCCTGATAACCGATTGATATTGTTCGAGTTCGTCTATATTTTCGAGTCCGTTTATCAGCTCGGGATATTTATAGATTTCTTGTAGTAACGACTGGGCATAATCTGCCTGAAAATCAACTCCCGAAACAGCAATCTCTTCTAAAGAATTAATAATCTTATGAAAAGAAATCAATGTTTTAAAAGGGCTTGACTCAAGTGGAAAATTAATCCGCATACTACTTTTATTGTTCAACACGTAGGGTTTTTGGGTAATTTTAGGCAAAAGAAAATAATTTTAAAACTATACAAAGATACAAAATATTAGTATCATTCGTTTAACATTAACCTCGATTTTATCGGATAATGGTCTGAAAATTCTATTTTATCAAAAGTTTTAAACTCTTTGATTGTTAGTGATTTATCTGCAAAAACATAATCTATTCGGGCAGGATAGAGTCTGAATTGATAACTCTTTCCGAAACCTTTTCCTGCTTGTTCAAACGCATCGTTGAGGTTTCCTTTTACGTTCCGATAGGCATACGAAAAAGCACTGTTATTCAAATCTCCACAAATAATTACGGGATATCTGCAGGCTACATTGTGTTCTTTCAGAATTTGTACTTGTTCTTGTTGTTTGGTAAATGCCTTTGAGATTTTTTTGAAAATAACTTCAGATTTTTCCTGATTCAAATCGTTTTCGATTTGAGCTATATCTTTGGTAATCTGAACGGATTGCAGGTGCATACTATACACACGAAGCGTGTCGTTTCCCTTTTTGATGTCTGCAAAAATTACGTTGTTATTAGAATCGTCAAATCGGATAACTCCGTTGTTTATAATCGGAAATTTAGAATAAATTGCCTGTCCGAAAGTATTACTTTTATTGATGTAATGAATGGTTTTGTATTGGTATTGCTTAAATTGATTTTCCCCTAAATCAGAAAACTCTTGAATGCACAAAATATCGGGATTTTCGTGTTCGATAAACTTTTTGATAGCAGGCAAAACCGAATCGTTATCAAGCCATTTGTATTTGTTAAAAAGCCTTACGTTATAGCTCATTAAGGTAAAATCCGTTTCGGATTCGGGTAAGTTTTCGGACGAAAATTTATACCATTTTGACACAAAACTGATTCCGATAAGCAAAACCAAAGCCGATAAAAATATTTGTTTTTTAACCTGCAACAACCAATACAAGAAAAATAGTATGTTCAACAATAACAAAATCGGAAGCACTAAAGTCAAAACCGACAAAATCGGAAACTTCCCGGGAGCCAAAAAAGGCAACAAATATCCTGCAAACGTCAAGATTGCAAGAAGTATGTTCAAAAAATATATGATTTTGTTAAACCAAGATAGCTTTTTCATTGTTAGTTGTTAGTTTCAAGTTTCAGGTTTCAAGCTGTCAGTTATCGGTCTGTAAACTGCGACTGTTTACTGAAAACTCACTTCTGTTTGAATAAAAAATCCTTTTCTTCTTTGGTCAGGCTGTCATAACCCGAACGGCTTATTTTGTCTAATATTTCGTCTATCTGCTGTTGATTTTTATCTTTTTCAAATTTCGGACTTGTTTTAGAAGTTGTTTTTTTATTGATGTGAACTTCTTTAAACGGAGTATATTTTTTCTTTGGTTTTTTTGAGAAAAATCCCGTAACAAAATCAGTTATTTTGGATATGATTTTGGTTACATCTGTTCCTCGTTTTAGCAGAACGACAAACAAAAATCCAAATAAAGCTCCTGATAAATGTGAAGCTCGTCCTCCTAATCTTTGCAAAATATTGTCCACATCTTCATATCTATTAATAACTTGTCTAAAATACAGTAAATCCACAAGCAAAAAAACCAAAGCAATATGCCATAATTTCACGTATCCAATAAGCAACAACCGAACTTTCATAAGAGGAGCATACGTAACCGTAGCAAACAAAATTGTCATAATCGATGCAGATGCTCCGACTAAAATTGCATTGGATTGAAGAAAAAATGTAGAGGAAAATACATAAATCAATCCCGAGAAAATCGCTCCCAAAATATACACTCCGAAAAGTTGTTTCTCCGAAAAGTATGTTTGGAATAATCTTCCTGCGAAATTCAATACGATAAGATTAAAAATAAGATGCAAAGCTCCTCCGTGCAGAAACGAATAGGTTATAAAAGTCCAAGGAAAAACAAACGAAATTCCTGCATTACTCGACAAAGCCAACCAAGTCGGATAAATAAATCTACCTATCGAAAATTCGTAGAAAACAAGCGAAACCAAAAACAATCCGATGTTCCAAAATATCAGCTTTTGGGTTATTCCTCCGAATTTATATTGTTGTTTTATGTCGTCTAAAATGTTCATCTTACAAGTGTTCAGATTTTTAGTGTTCAGTCTGATTACTGATATACTGAACACTGATTACTACTTTAGTTCCAACGATTCTTATTAAAGCTGTTTTTCTTCCAATACCACATAATCAGAAAACCTGTCAATGCTCCTCCGATATGGGCAAAATGAGCTACTCCTCCTCCAAATCCGAAAACAGAACTTCCGTTAAGTCCCGAAAGAAAATCATACAACAAAAGTGCAGGAATAAAAAACTTTGCCTTAATTCCGATAGGAATAAACATCAACATCAGCTTTTCGTTCGGGAACATAAATCCGAAAGCAACCAAAATCCCGTAAATCGCTCCCGATGCTCCGACTGCACGAATTTTGTATGAATCCGATAATGTTTGTACTATACTGTCATTATAATTATATACAGGTTGTTTTAAAATTTCGTTTATAAAATCTTGAGTTGCCCCTAATTCGATTAGCGAATTATATGAAGAGTGAAACTCGTAATAATTCACTCCCTGATGAAGTAAAGCAGCTCCCAATCCGCATGAAATATAAAAAAACAAAAACTTTTTACCTCCCCAAAATTGTTCTAATATCGAACCGAACATATACAACCCAAACATATTGAAGAGTAAGTGCATCGGACTTCCGTGCATAAACATATGGGTTATCGGTTGCCAAAATTTAAACATTTCACTTTCAAAGTAATACATCGGAAGATAAACCTGTGCTTGGGGAATGATATAACTTCCTACAAAAAGTAGTACATTAATAATTAGTAGTTGCTTAACGGTTTCGGTAATCTGCATCATAATTTTATTATTTCAAAAACAGACAAAGATACATTTTTTTAGTCTTTGGTTAGTAGTCTTTGGTGATCTGTTACAATTTTATGCAAAATATCTCGGAATAAAATTATAGATATGTTTGATTTTGTTAATTTTGCATCAGTTTTAAAATACACAATATTATTATGGTAAAAGATTTGTTTGAAAGAATTCAGGAAAATAAAGGTCCTTTAGGAAAATGGGCTTCACAAGCAGAAGGATATTATGTGTTTCCGAAATTGGAAGGAGAGCTTGGTCCGAGAATGAAATTTCACGGAAAAGATATTCTGAATTGGAGTTTGAATGATTATTTAGGCTTGGCAAACCATCCTGAAATCAGAAAAGTTGATGCAGAGGCTGCACAACAATACGGAGCTGCTTATCCGATGGGAGCAAGAATGATGAGTGGACACACGAACATTCACGAACAATTAGAAAGAGAATTAGCAGCATTCGTACACAAAGAAGCGGCTTATTTGTTGAACTTCGGTTATCAAGGAATGGTATCCATCATTGATGCTTTGGTTTCTAAAAATGATGTGATTGTTTATGATGTGGATTCTCACGCTTGTATTATTGACGGAGTTCGTCTTCATCACGGAAAACGCTTTACCTACAAACATAACGATATGGAAAGTATCGAAAAAAATCTTCAACGTGCTGTAAAAATGGCAGAAGAAACAGGTGGAGGAATTTTGCTGATTACAGAAGGAGTTTTCGGAATGAGAGGACAACAAGGAAAATTAAAAGAGATTTGTGCGTTAAAATCGAAATATAATTTCCGTTTGTTGGTTGATGATGCTCACGGATTCGGAACTTTAGGAAAAACAGGAGCAGGAGCAGGAGAAGAGCAAGGAGTTCAAGACCAAATTGATGTTTATTTCTCGACTTTTGCCAAATCAATGGCAAGTATCGGAGCTTTTGTTGCAGCTGACCAAGATATTATTGACTACCTGAAATATAACTTGCGTTCACAGATGTTTGCAAAATCACTTCCGATGATTCAGACTATCGGAGCTTTGAAACGTTTGGATATGTTACGTTCGATGCCCGAGCTAAAAGACAAGTTATGGGAAAATGTAAATGCACTTCAAAACGGACTAAAATCGAGAGGTTTTGATATCGGAGACACGAATACTTGTGTAACTCCTGTTTACCTTAGCGGAAGTATCCCTGAAGCGATGATGATGGTAAACGATTTGCGTGAGAATTACGGCATTTTCTTGTCGATTGTGGTTTATCCTGTAATTCCGAAAGGAATTATTTTACTCCGTATGATCCCGACAGCATCACATACTTTACAAGATATTGAACAAACTCTCGAAGCATTTGAGGCTATCAGAGAAAAACTGATTAACGGAACGTATTTACAATTAGCATCAGAAAGAACGGTTGATGTGAGTTAAAAATCCGTTTTAATTTATTTTGAATTTTTAGAGCCTGTTTGAATTTTTATTTAAACAGGCTCTAAATATTTGGATTGGATATGTAGATTTTTTTGTATATTTCCCAACCAATTTTAACCAACTCCAACAAAGTTAGAAAAAATAAAAAACTATGAACGAACAACATTCAGACGACATTTACGGAAGAGCAAGAGTTCAGGACACTCCCGAGCTCGAAGCTTATTACAAAGAATTAGAAGGACTAGGAGCTGGAGCTTTATGGACAGTTGCCAACGACATTGAGCCTTGGGAGCCTCGGAGTTCTTCAATCCCGATGCTTTGGAAATATGAAGATTTAAGGCATTTGGTTTTAAAATCATCAGATTTGGTAACTCCCGAACAAGCAGGACGAAGAGTAGTTTATTTGGTAAATGACAAACGTAGAGATGTCAGTGCTGCTGTGGGTTGGCTTTATACCGGCATTCAGGTTACTCGTCCGGGAGAATTTACTTCGGCTCACCGTCACAAAGCTTCTGCCTTGCGTTTTATTATGGAAGGCGAAGGCGGTTATACCGTTGTGGACGGAAACAAAATTATGTTGGAAGTCAACGATTTTGTGATTACTCCAAACTCAACCTGGCACGAACACGGAGTAGAACCTGGAGGCAAAACCTGTATTTGGCAAGACGGATTGGATATTCCGCTTGTAAATGCTTTGGAAGCCAATGATTATGCAGTTTTGGACGGAACACAGGAACTTGTTGCACCACTCAATTATTCTCCGATGACCTATGGAGGAACAGGACTTATCCCACCTGATAAGGAGTGGAACAAGCCTTATTCACCTTTGTTCAAATATTCATGGAAAACGGTTTATCCTGCACTTTTGGAAGCCGAAAAAGTCAATACACCCAACAACCCTTTTGACGGAATCATTATGCAGTACAGCAACCCGCTTACGGGAGGACACGTAATGCAGACTATGGGAGCTTCGATTCAGTTGTTACCAAAAGGATTTAAAGGAAAAGCTCATAAACATACAGGTTCTTTTGTTTATCAATGTGCCAAAGGAAAAGGCTATTCCATCATCAACGGAAAACGTTTTGACTGGAAAGAGCGTGATATTTTTTGTGTGCCGTCTTGGGCTTGGCACGAACATCATAATTTATCTGATACCGAAGATGCCTGTTTGTTTTCGTTTAACGATTTGCCTGTTATGGAAAAATTAGGTTTGTATCAGGAAAAGATTTTGGAAGAGAATGGTGGGAATCAGATAAATGAATAATCCTAAAGAAATGGCAAAAAACAAGAAAATAGAAGTTGAGGGTAAAGAAATAACCGTCATTCTTGGTGACAAACAGGAATATATTTCACTAACCGATATGTTGAAAGCAAAAGATAGTAACTTTTTCATCGCTAATTGGCTTCGCAATAGAAATACTGTTGAATATCTTGGTATTTGGGAAAGTGTTTACAATCCAAATTTTAATTATGCCGAATTCGACATAATTAAAAGTCAGGCAGGACTAAATAATTACAGAATAAGTATAAAAGAATGGGTTGAAAAGACCAATGCTATAGGATTAAAAGCTAAAACCGGAAGATATGGTGGAACTTATGCTCACCCCGACATAGCTTTTGAATTTGGAATGTGGATTAGTCCAAAGTTTAAAATTTTCCTCATCAAAGAATTCCAACGTCTAAAAGAAGACGAAAACGACCGTTTGAATTTAGAATGGAATTTACAGCGAACCATTTCAAAAATCAATTATCATATTCATACCGATGCTATCAAGGAAAACCTTATTCCGAAAGAAATCAGTAAACAACAAATTTCTTTTGTATATGCCAACGAAGCCGATTTGCTAAATGTAGCTTTGTTCGGAATTACAGCTAAAGATTGGAGAGAAAACAACCCCAACGAAAAAGGAAATATTAGGGATTTTGCTACTTTAGAACAACTGGTAGTATTGAGTAATTTAGAAAGTATCAATGCCTTATTGATTCAACAAGGATTATCCCAAAGCGATAGATTGATTCAACTTAACAAAGTTGCCATTACTCAAATGAAATCTCTAATAGAAAGTAAAACAATCAAAAAATTAAAATAATAACAAAAACTGTTTAGTGCCAAATTTTATGACATTAGCTGAATACGTAAAAAAGAGAAATGGTGTTCCGATTGGAGATTCAAACTCATTAAAAAATAATTTGTACAGGTCACTTGGAGCAAAGAATTTTGCTGCTTTTTGGAATTATTGGAATCCGATATTCGGATATTTTCTTGGTAAAAAAATATTTAAACCTCTAAAGAAAATAATTCCTATCTCTCTATCATTGATTTTAACGTTTATCTTTTGCGGATTGATTCACGATTTTGTCATCACTATTACTAGAGGGAAAATATCATTTTTCTTTTCTGTTTGGTTTTTTCTAATAGGAATCTGTGTTTTATTATCTAAATATTTCCAATATGATTTCTCTCAAAAACAATGGATTTTCCGAACTTTGACAAATTTACTGATAATTACTTTTTGTTTATTGTCAACAATTTACCTGAATGCAATCCTAAAATTTCACTAATATAAACAAAACAACAAACAATGAAACTATTAACCTATTTAACATCAGATAACGAGCAAAGAGCCGGATTTATTCATAACAACAAAGCGGTTGATTTAGCCGATTTTGGCGAAATTGCCAACTTTCCATTGCCTTCAACTACTTTGGAATTGATTGATATGGGCTTTGAGGTAATTGCCGAAATCAACGAACTTTTGAATGATGTTTCAGAAGCAGAATTAGCTGAAATAAGCTACGATTTAAGCGAAATCCAAATCCTTGCCCCTATCCCAAAACCACGAAAAAACATCATCGGAATCGGTTTAAACTATACCGAACACGTTGCCGAAAGTGCCAGAACTTTGGATACTACAGGAAAACTTCCTCAAAAACCGATTATTTTCTCGAAACCGCCTACAACGGTTACGGGAACGAACACCAATATTTTACTCAACCCTAACCTAACCCAACAATTGGATTGGGAAGTGGAATTGGCAGTTGTTATGGGTAAAAAAGGAAAATACGTTGCTAAAGAAAATGCTTTGGATTACGTTTTCGGATATACGATAATCAATGATATTTCGGCTCGAGATTGTCGTAGAGAAGGACAATGGATTGTATCAAAAGGACAAGATACTTTTGCACCGATGGGACCTTATTTGGTAACCAAAGACGAAATCGGAAATCCGCATAATTTGAATTTATCGCTAAAACTCAACGGAGTCGAAAAACAAAATTCCAACACGCAATTTATGCTTTTCAATATCAACGATTTGATTGAGGATTTGAGCACTGTTTTTACTCTTGAAGCAGGAGATATCATCGCTACAGGAACTCCAGCCGGTGTGGGAGCAGGTCGAAATCCACAAGAATGGATGAAAGATGGTGATGTCGTAGAATGTTATGTGGAGAAAATCGGAAAATTGACTAATACCGTAAAAGAAATTTAGTATTCAGTCGCAGTTTTCAGACCGATAACTGATAACCAATAACTTAAAACTTAAAACTAATGAAATACAGAATAGGACAAATCGTTCCCTCCTCAAACATAACAATGGAAACCGAAATTCCAGCCATTTTTAGAGCCAGAGAAACCATTTTACCCGAGCGTTTTACCTTTCATTCCAGTAGAATGCGAATGAAAAAAGTAACCAAAGAAGAATTGGAAGCAATGGATGCTATGAGCTTGAAATGTGCTTTGGAACTTTCGGATGCTCAGGTTGATGTAATGGGTTATGCCTGTTTGGTGGCTATTATGAGTATGGGACGTGGCTATCACTGCGTTTCTGAAGTGAATTTACATCAGGAAACGATTGCCAACGGATTTCCGACACCTATCGTTACTTCGGCTGGAGCACTCATCAACGGACTAAATGTTTTGGGAGCAAAAACCATTTCGGTGATTACACCTTATATGCGACCCCTGACGGATATGGTGGTGGATTATATCGAACATCAGGGAATCAAAGTAAAAGAAAGTATCGCTTTGGAAATTCCCGACAACCTCGAAGTAGCCGCTCAAAACCCTATGAATCTGTTGGAAATTTACAAGCGATTGGATTTAACAGGTGTAGATGTTTTGGTAGCTTCGGCTTGTGTGCAAATGCCCTCACTCGAAGCCATTGACAAAATCGAACAAGAAATCGGAATTCCGGTGACTTCGGCTGCGGTTTGTACGACCTACGAAATGATGAAAAAACTCGGTCTTAAAGCTCAATCAACTATTGGTGGAAGTCTGTTGAGTGGAAAATATTGATTTTATTTCTTTTGAAATTTGTATTAAAAAGCAATATATTTGCACCTCAAAATTCCAAAAGGCCACGTGGAGAAATTGGTAGACTCGCCATCTTGAGGGGGTGGTGCTGCAAGGCGTATGGGTTCGAATCCCATCGTGGTCACTTCTTTTACAGTTTTAGATTTACAATCTGAAATCATAAATCGTTAATCATCAATCTGAAATCAGCCTAATGCACTCTCTAAAATTCTATAACACTTTCGGAATAGACGTAAAGGCAAAAGAATTTACTTCTGTTTCGTCATTTTCAGAATTGCAATCTGCATTAGACAAATACCAAAACCGGGAAATTTTTGTTCTTGGAGGAGGAAGTAATATGCTCCTTACCCAAGACATTGAAAAACCTGTTATTCATATCAATCTGAAAGGAATTGAAGTCGTAAGCCAAGATGAAAATCACGTTTGGGTTGAGGCTAAAGCAGGAGAAAATTGGCACGAATTTGTTTTGTGGACTTTAGAAAATAATTTTGGAGGAGTCGAAAATCTTTCGCTTATTCCGGGAAATATCGGTTCTGCACCTATTCAGAATATCGGAGCTTACGGAGTGGAACTCAAAGATGTGTTCGATTCGTGTAAAGCTATAAATATCAAAACACAGGCAATCAAAACTTTTTCTAATTCGGACTGCAATTTTGGTTATAGAGAAAGTATTTTTAAAGGAACTGAAAAAGGGAAATATATCATTTTATCGGTTACGCTTAAACTGACGAAAAACAAGCACAAAACCTCCACTTCCTACGGAGTTATCGAAAATGAACTCCAAAAAAACGGAATTACAAACCCTACTATTCAGGATATAAGCAAAGCAGTAATTGCCATTCGGGAAAGCAAACTTCCTAATCCGAAAGAAATCGGAAACAGCGGAAGTTTCTTCAAAAACCCTGTGGTTGACCGAGCAACATTCACGAAAGTGCAAGAAAAATATCCCGAAATGCCTTTTTACGAAGTATCGGAAAACGAAATCAAAATTCCTGCAGGCTGGCTTATCGAACAGGCAGGATTCAAAGGAAAACGATTTGGAGATGCAGGAGTACATCAAAAACAAGCCCTCGTTTTGGTAAACTACGGAAACGCAACCGGAAAAGAAATCTACGATTTGGCAAAAACTATCCAGCAAACCATTTCAGACAACTTCGGAATCGAAATCGAAATGGAAGTGAATGTTTTTTAAAAGAAATTTTCTAAAAAAACCGTAGATTAAGGCTTTTGAAAAATTTAAAAACGGAGTTTACAAATAGTAAATAAGTATTTTAAATTTTTCAAGTAACGCAGAGATGTGAGTTTTTAGAGATTTCTAATGTAATTCAACTACGTTTTCAAATTTGCTTTTGAGCCTTTGGTCGTGGGTTACGATAACAAGCGAGGCGTTGTATTGTTTAGAGAGATTTGACAATAAATCAGCTACAATTTGAGCATTATCATCATCAAGACTCGAAGTTGGTTCGTCTGCCAAAAGAACTTTCGGTTCATTGATTAAAGCTCTTGCAATAGAAACCCGTTGTTGTTGTCCGATACTTAATTGGGACGTTTTTTTATGTATTTGGTCTTCCAAACCGAGTTGTTTCAGAAGATTTTCGGCTTTTTCGGTTTTTTTGCTTTTATCCGAAAGCCACGATGTCAAAGCGATGTTTTCCAAAACCGAAAGTGAGGCAATAAAATGCGATTGCTGTAAAACCAACCCGATATGTTGCCCTCTGAATCGGTCTAAATTCTTGTCTGAAAGACTTTCGATATGTGTTTCTCCAATGATAACTTCTCCTGATTCGGGCTTTAAAATTCCGGACAGAATATGCAATAGAGTAGTTTTTCCTGTTCCTGATTTCCCTGTAATTAGTAGGGTTTCTCCTGACTTACACTCCAAGTTTGGGAACGAAAATTCTAAATTCGGATACGAAAATTTTACACCTTTAGTAGCAATCATATTAATGTATTTTGGACAAGCAAGTTAGTCATTTATAAAAACATTCCAAAAATATACTATAAAAGCTATTTTTTATTTAAAGAAAAGTTATATTTTTGCACCTCTTATTAAATATAGAAAATTAATTATGGCAACGTATAACAAAAGAGGATACAAAGCACCTAAACCGAAAGAAGAAAAAAGCGAGTTTGACGAATTAGACAAAATCTCTGAACAAGACAGTACTACGGCAGAGGTTTTCAATACACTTGATACAGGAGCTAACAAAATTGAAAGTTGGATTCAGCAAAACCAAAAATTACTGATGGGAGTAATCGGAGGACTTATTCTTGTTGTAGGAGCTTTTTTTGCATACAACAAATTTGTTACTGAACCTAAACAGGAAGATGCAGTAAACGAAATGTATCAGGCTCAACGATATTTTCAACAAGCAACAGACGGAACAGCAAGTGATTCTCTTTATAACCTGGCTTTGAACGGGGGAGAGGGAAAAATGGGATTCCTTAAAGTTATTGAGCATTACAAAGGAACAGATGCTGCAAATTTATCACAATACTATGCAGGAATTTCTTATTTGAATCTTCATAAATACAAAGAGGCTATTGCTCATTTGGAAAAATTCAAATCTGATGATGAATTTCTGAATCCTTTGGCTACCGGAGCTATCGGAGATGCTTTTGCACAAAACAATCAGTTGGAAGAGGCTTTGGGATATTACGAAAAAGCATTTGCTGCCAGAAATAATGACTTGACTACTCCGCTATTTTTGCTAAAGGCAGGACACGTAGCTTTGTCTCTTGGTAAAAAAGATAAGGCTTTACAATATTATACCAAAATTAAAAACGAATTCGGAGCATCTACCGAAGCTCAAAATATTGACGGATATATCGGACTTGCTCAATAAGAGAAATCGAAAAAATCTAAAAAATATATTTTTTAGTTCGTTTTGATACTTTTACTCGTTTAGATTTTTTAGCTTTTAAACCGTATGGCAACAGAAAACAA
Organism: uncultured Flavobacteriaceae bacterium; assembly: GCA_934675205.1. GTDB lineage: Bacteria > Bacteroidota > Bacteroidia > Flavobacteriales > Flavobacteriaceae > Flavobacterium. The sequence goes on from CAKUPQ010000003.1 coordinate 237,571, forward strand.
AAATTTATCCAATTACGATAAACAAACAATCCCAAACACGAACGGACTTCGGTTTGGGATTGTTGTTTCGGAGTGGAACGAGCAAATCACAAACGGACTTCTTAAAGGTGCTTTTGAAGCCCTTACGGATAACGGAGTTGCTGAAAATAATATTATCCGTTGGAATGTTCCCGGTAGCTTTGAGCTTATTTACGGATGTAAAAAAATGCTCGAAACTCAAAATGTAGATGCTGTAATTGCTGTTGGTTGTGTAATTCAAGGGGAAACCAAGCATTTTGATTTTGTTTGTGAGGGAGTAACACAGGGAATCAAAGATTTAAACATAAAATATGATGTTCCTGTTATTTTTTGTGTTTTGACCGACAATACACTTCAACAATCCATAGATAGAAGTGGAGGAAAGCACGGAAACAAAGGAACAGAAGCAGGAATTACAGCTATCAAAATGGCTGACTTAAGAAGAAATGCTTAAGTAAAAGACTGTTATACCATTTGGTTCAGTTGTGATTAATTGCGTTTCGTTCGCAGAATGTTGGAGCTATTCCATGCTCTCATTAAAAACGAGCTCTTTTGCTTCTTCCGACAGTTTGTTTTGCTGACTGTCTGTGAGTTTTATCAAACTGATTACCTTGTTTATATGTAAGAGCAAATCCTTAACCAAAACGATTTCTTCTTTGAGCAGAATATTTTTTTGAAGCTTATTCAGACTTGTCAGACAGGTTATAGGATACAATCCACCTGAATCTACTCGGTTTTTGATACTTGATTGTTCGGGATAATTCCACGAAATAAGATTCACTCCATAATAATTTGCAAAACTGATAGTATCAGAAGTCAGGTAAGCATTGGTAATAAGCCAACCTGTACTGGGTTTAAGTTTTTGTCCGAAAAATTCGAATTCGGTTTCTTTCAAATCGTTAAATCTCGACAGAAAATACATCGGAGTCGTAACCGAAATCTTTGCATCAATATCGTTTCGGAATTTACATTCACCAAGCATCAGTTTTCCGTTTTCGATAGCTACGACATCAATTTCGTGAGTTACGGCTTTTCCTTGTAAGGTTTTGCTGTTTGTGGCTTTACAGCCTATTTCTTCAAATAACCGTGTAACCCAAAGTTCAAAATTATAACCATCAGGACCCAAATCCCGAAGTGCTTTTTTAAGACTATAACGAGCTGCATACGACTTGCGGACTTTTTTAAGTTCGTTAAAAGCAAGTTGATAGAGTTTTCGAGTGGTGATTTCGTTATAGAGTTGCGGTTCGATTCCGTTAAAAACTTTAGCTACTTCCTGCTCTGATGCTCCCGATTTAGAAAGCGAATGAATCAAACTCAATTTATCAAACGGAACAAGCTCTCCTGAATATTTTGTGACAAGCATAGGTTTGGTTTAAGAAAAGTAAAAGTACAAATTTTAAAATCATTATCTGTGAAATCTGCTTGAGTATTCAAATAAAAATATACTACTTTTGAGGTTTTTCAGTTATGTTATTTTGGGTTTTACCTAAAATAAAAAATCTGTGGAAATCCGTATAATCTGTGGTTAAAAAAATAATTCTGATATTAATCTTGTTTTCTGTTTCTGTTGCTTTCGGACAGGAAACAAACTCTTTATATATATCGGAAAAAACTACCATTACAGATACGATTTATCTTCAAAACAAAAACCTCAATCCTGTTTTTTTTGAGATAAAAGACCAAAACGGAAACGTCATTCCCAAAGAAAAATACCAAGTTGATTTTGAAAACGGGAAGCTGATTTTTATTGAAATTGACAATCAGGAAATTGCAATCGAATATTTAAAAATCCCTGATTTCCTGACTAAAGAATATTCGATTTATGACGAAAATCGAGTGGTTTCCAATGAAGAATATGACGGAATGTTGTATTCCCTTGATGTGGGGAATCAAAAGCGTTTTGTTCCGTTTGAGGGATTGAACACTTCGGGAAGTATTTCACGTGGAGTTACGGTCGGAAACAATCAGAATGCAGTAACGAACTCGTCTTTGGATTTACAGATTACGGGAAAATTATCCGATAATGTGAGTATCAGAGCCTCGATTCAGGACAGCAATATTCCGATTCAAGAAGGAGGATATTCTCAAAAATTAGATGAATTTGACCAGATTTTTATTGAATTATTTTCGGATACGTGGAACATCAGGGCAGGGGATTTGTTTTTGGAAAACAGACAGTCAAAATTTCTGAATTTTAATAAAAAAGTTCAGGGAATTGCTGCTAATTTTTCCTTTGGAAATGACAATAAAACTACCATTTTCTCGAGTGTCGGATTGGTTCGAGGGCAATATTCCCGAAGCAGTTTTACGGGACAGGAAGGCAATCAAGGACCGTATAAACTTCGTGGAAATAACGGAGAATTGTACGTTTTGGTGGTTTCGGGCTCGGAGCGGGTTTATGTAAACGGAATCCTTTTGGAAAGAGGAGAAGACAAGCATTACGTGATTGATTACAATGCAGGAGAAGTGATGTTTACCTCACTTTTTCCGATTACTTCCGAGATGAGAATCAATATCGAATATCAGTTTTCGGAACGGAATTACACCCGATTTGTAGCTTACGGAGGCATTATGCACGAACGTGAAAAGTGGAATATCGGAGGGTTTGTCTATTCCGAAAATGACATGAAAAACCAGCCGTTGCAGCAGAATTTATCCCAGGAACAAGTCGAAATCCTTAAAAATGCAGGAAACGATTCCGAGCAAATGGTGGCTTCAAGTGCTTATCCCGATTCCTATTCCGAAAATCGGATTTTATACAAAAAAGTTTGGATTGGAGGAGTTGAAGTATTTGAATTCTCGAACAATCCGGAAGACGAATTGTTTAATGTCCGCTTTACTTTGGTAGGAAATAACAACGGAAATTACATTTTAGTCAACAATCAGGCAATCGGGAAAATTTATGAGTATGTCGAGCCGATTGGAGGGATTCCTCAAGGAAATTACGAGCCGATTATCCGTTTGGTTGCTCCCGAAAAAATCCAAATGGCTACGATTTTAGGAGGATATCACACTGAGAAAACCCAAGCCGATTTTGAAATCGGAATGAGCAATACCGACAAAAATTTGTTTTCGGATATTGATGATGAAAACAATCAGGGTCTTGCCGGAAGAATAAACCTGAACCAAAGAGTTTTTTCGGGAGATTTTGAGGTTGATGCCTTTGCGAATTATCAGTTTACAGATAAGAATTTCAAAACGATTGAACGTCTTTTTACTATTGAATTTGACCGAGATTGGAACATCAATACTCTAATGAATTCGAGTCAGAGTTTGCTTATTGCAGGAACGAAAGCCAAAATCAAAAATAAGGGATTCGTAAATTATCAGTTTGAAAAATTGGACTTTTCCGATGTTTTCAATGCCAACCGAAATGTACTGAATACCAATCTGAAATTCAATAAATTAACTATTCAATCGGATAATTCTGTTCTGAACAGTAACGGAAATTATGCCAAAACGGAATTTACACGAAGTGAAACCCAATCCCGTTATCATTTGGATAAAAATTGGATAGGTGCATCTTTGAGGTTGGAGGACAATTCCGAAAGACTGAAAGAAACGGATTTATTGTCAACTTTAAGCCAAAGATTTATCGAATATGGAGGTTTTGTCGGTAGGGGAGATTCCACGAAAGTGTATTTACAATTAGGCTATTTGCATCGTAAAAACGACAGTTTGGTAGGAGGAACACTCCAAAGAGTGAATCAGTCGAATTCATTTTACGTAAAATCAAGGTTGTTGCAAACCCAAACGAGTGATTTGTCGGTTTTTGTGAATTACAGAATCCTAAAATATCGGGAAAATTCACTTCCGAAAGAGCCGTCTTTGAATTCGAGAATTGTGTATAACGACCGTTTTTTCAATCAATTAGTTCAGCTAAATACTTCTTTTGAAACGATGTCCGGAAGTTTGGCTCAACAGGAATTCACTTACCTTGAAGTCGAACCCGGACAGGGAGTTTATATGTGGAACGACTATAACGGAAACGGAATTCAGGAGCTTGAGGAGTTTGAAATTGCTGTTTTTTCAGACCAAGCCAAATACATTCGGGTTTTTCTTCCGAATCAGGTTTTTGTAAAGACGCATCAGAATCGTTTTTCGAATTCGTTGACTTTGAATCCGACACAATGGCAAAACGAAAATGGAGTAAAAAAAGTACTGTCGTATTTTTATAATCAGACTTCGTTTTTGGTGGATCGAAAAATTGAACGAAACGAAGATAATTTCGATTTAAATCCGTTTGGAGGAGATTCGGATGAGGTTTTGGCACTGAATACGAACATTCGGAATAGCTTGTTTTACAACAGAGGAAAACAGAATCATTCGGTTACTTATACCTATTTGTTGAGCGAGGCAAAAAATTTATTGTCGGTCGGTTCGGTAAGTAACAAAACAGGTTCGCATCAACTGCAGTACAATCATCTTTTTTCTGATATTTGGCTTGTGAATTTTAGCACCAAAACCGTTTTGACTCAAACTACTTCGGAGAATTACGACACGCGAAACTTTAGAATAGAAACCTATAATCTGCATCCGAAATTATCGTATTTATTTACCCGAAATACTAGTTTGGATGTGTTTTATGAATTCCAAAACAAAAAGAATACAATCGGAAGTTTAGAAGAATTAGTACAGCATCGGGTAGGATTGTCCTTTAGTTTTTCGGGTAAAAAAGGATTTACCTCCACGGGAGAATTTTCGTTGTACGAAAATGATTTTACAGGAAATTCGCTTTCACCCGTTGCCTACCAAATGTTAGAGGGATTACAGGCAGGACAAAACCTGACTTGGAGACTGCTCTTGCAGAAAAACCTAACTCAATACTTGGATTTAAACCTTAATTACGAGGGTCGAAAAAGCGAAACCTCAAAAACCATTCATACAGGAAGTGTGCAGTTGAGGGCATTTTTTTAGTTTTCTTTCAAAGTTAAGGATTTAATTTTGTTTTTCTTCTAACCAAGAAAAAACCTATAATAAAAACTAATAAGCTATAGGGTATGAAAATTGCACTTCCAAAAAATGCTTTTAACGGCCATCCAATTCCTAAATAATTTCTTTCTAAAACATATACTTTTACGAGATTTTTATTAGAAATGTTTTTATAGCGTTCTGTATCAGATAATGCGTCAAAATTATATCCGTAATGATTTAGTAATGTTTCGTCTGAAACATTACTAAACCAAGCAGAAACAAAGACAAAAATAATCGTTACAAAAATTGAAACTAAAAAGTAAATTCCGAATTTGTATTTTGATTTTCTTTTCCTTGCAAAACGAAGAAATATAAAGGGAATTCCAAGTAGAAAAATAAGTAAAAGTATTTTGATTATGATAAATAAATTATCCATTTTTTAATTTTTTTAAAACTCCAACAGAGTTTTAAACTCTGTTGGAGTTGTTATTATAAACCTAATTCCTGTTCCAATCAATTTTTCTTGAAACGAACATTACTGTTGCTAAAATCAGAAATAATCCGATGCTTCCTGCTAAAAGTGCATAATTTTCCAATTGGATAATCACAAAAATAAATCCGTAAAGGGCAGAAAGCGAAAGCCCGATAAATAACGGAAACTTCTTATTTTTCAGAACCGAAATCGAATACAGGCTAATTAAAGCAATAACGGAGGCTCCTGAAATCAGATAGGCTTTCAAAAAACTGCTGTGCTCGGTAATCGAAATCAATAACGTATAAAACATAATCAAAGCCAAACCAATCATCGTATATTGGAAAATATGAATTTTGATTTTACTAATGGTCTGAATCAGAAAGAAAATCAAAAATGTGAGCCCGATAGTCAGAAATCCGTATTTTGAGGCTCTTTCGTTTTGCTGGTATTCATCAACAGGAATGATAAAATCTACATTAAAGGCATATTCGCTTATGTTCGGAAGAAACCCGAAAGACTGTTGCGAAAACGGTCGGTTGATGTGAAGAACTTTCCAATCGGCTGTAAATCCGTTGTCCGTAACATTGTGAGTAGGGAGGAATGTTCCGTCAAATTTTGGGTCTTTCCAATCGGATTTCATTGTAGCTTCGGTTGTTTTTCCGATTGGGACAATACTGATTTTTGAGCTTCCGTCATATTTGAACGAAAAGCTAAAATCCGAATTTTCGAAATAATCCTTGAAATCTATAAACGGAGTTTCCAAAGTAGAAACTTTTGTGTATTTCGGGAAATTCCTCCTGTCATACGAAACCACATCGGAATCATTTTTTGAATTTTCGTAAACAGGTTCAAAAACGAATTTGTTTCCTCCGATATTGATAAAAGCACCATCTTTAATGCTCGATTGATTTGAAGTTCTGACAATAATCGTAGCTTTATCCCACTGAATATCCTCATCAGGAATGTTTTTGGAAGAAAAGTCGGGTTTTACATAGTTTCCCCTGAAATCCATTTGAGCCTTAAACACAACCGATTCGTAGTTATTCCTCTTTTTTGTTTCGGTTTTTATATCAGAAGTATTTTTTAACTCTTCAGGAAAAAAGTACGCAAAATTCTGCTCTGCTGTTTTTTGGGTTACGGTTGTTCCTGTTGTTTTGTCATAGACTTCGCTTTTGGTGTAAGTCGTGTAAGGCACTTTCAGAATCGGTCCGTAAAAGAAAACTTCTTCTCCCCATTTGGAGTTGATTTCGTTGATTACTTCCGATTGTCGTTGGGCTCTTTCGGTAATTAAGCCTTTTACCAACTGCAACGGAATCAGTAAAATAAGCGTTAATAATCCTATCATTATCAGTCGGGCTGTATTCGACTGAAAAAATGAAGTTACAGGTGTCGGGTTTTGATTTGTTTCCATAGTATAATTGATTTAAAGATTAAAAAGTACTTTGTTTTTCAAAGTAATTAGATAAAAAAATGATTATAAAAATTTTGAAATTAGTTTAAAAATCCATTTGCCAATAACCCCTCCGATTATCAAGATAAAAACAATATTGAAAATATTTGGTTCAGGGTGGTATCCTGAACTTGAATAAAACAAACTTAATAAAGGATTCATCTCATTTGTATGGTAAAAGCAGGGGTCAGGAATTAATAAACTATCAATAATTGTCATGTTAAAAATCAATGTTCCAATCGAACATACAATAATTATTATCCATTTTAAAGTTTCCATATTCTAAAATTATATATAATATTGACCTATAAATAGTGTTATCAGCACAATAAGTGTTATTAAAATTATTTTTATTTTCTTTCTGATAACGGCTCTAATACTAAAAAATGAAATCAGAAAAAATAGTATGCTATATAATAAACTTGCTATACTGTAATGCTTTGCTGTTTTGTATGAAAAACTGTTTACACATTCACAACCAAAAGGATAATTTTCTACTTCTTTTAAAACAGCAACATTGATGAATTCACTTATATGTATCAAAAATAAAAATGCAGAAAATAGAAATGTCAATATTCCGATAATCCAAATATGTAGGTTTTCTGTTTTCACTTTATATTATTGGGGCTTCGTTAGCCCTTCGACAAGCTCAGGGTGACGTTTGGGGCAAAGATTTAATTTCAGTCTTCACGTCACCCTGAGCTTGTCGAAGGGCTATTTCTTTATTCAGGCTTTCCATATTGAGTATAATTCTTGCTGTATTTCTGTAAATCGTCCCACCTTTCCTCTATTAAAGCTAATTTCTTCTTCCTGCTCCAACCTTTTATTTTTTTCTCCCATAGCATAGCTTGGTCAAAACTCTGAAACTCCTGATAAAAAACTAATTCTAAAGGTCTTTTGTCAAAAGTGTAACAATCAGGATATTTCCCCTCGTTGTGAGCTAATATTCTGCTCTCTATATTGGAAGTCATTCCCGTATAAAAAGAGTTGTCCGAACATTTGAGTATGTAAACACAAAATACTTTCATTTTATTATTGGGCTTCGACAACCCTTCGACAAGCTCAGGGTTATAAACTTAGTTAATAATTATAACGTCACGTCACCCTGAGCTTGTCGAAGGGTTAATAATCTTCTCCAAAGCCTCCAAATGTTCCTGAAAGGCTTGTTTTCCTTTTTGGGTTGCTTTGTAGCTTGTATTGGTTTTTCTTCCGATAAACTTTTTTTCTACAATAATATATTCTTCGCTTTCCAATGCTTTGGTATGACTTGCCAAATTTCCGTCCGTAACGTCAAGTAACTCTTTAAGCGTATTGAAATCTACACTTTCGTTTACCATAAGCACAGACATAATCCCCAAACGAATCCGGTTATCAAAAGCTTTGTTTATATGTTGAAGAATCTCTTTCACAAAAATGTTTAATTTAAAGTTTTAAGGTTTCGAAATATTGAGCTTTAAACCTTAGACAAAATAGATTATTTATCGTATTTGAAATACATTACGGCTCCGTATAGAATATGGCAAATTCCGAAACCAATCACCCAAAACAAAAGTCCGTAGCCTGAAAATTCGACAGCTATCAATCCTAAAATAATTTCTGTAATTCCAAGATAACGTACATCTCGGAATGTATATTTGCTCACGTTTACACACGAAAGTCCGTAAAAAATAAGTGTCATCGGAGCTATAAGTCCATAATATCCGTTTTTCAGTAAAAGTATAATGAGAATTCCTCCTGTTATCATCGGGATGGCAAAATTAAGAAAGGCTCTTTTTGAAGTGGAGTTGATAAGCGTTTCGTCTTTACGTTTGGCTTTTCTGTAGGATAAAACATAAGCCGTTGCAACCGAAAGCACCAAAACCAAAACAGCAATTCCTACAATAGCTTTGAACGTCAAACTCTCCAAAGTAATGTATTGATAGGAGTGATTTTCAATAAGCCGATAAGCAAAATAAGCTCCTACTAAAGCATATATTCCTGCTAAAATTCCTGCCAACCCACTCAAAGATAAAAATTGAGTCGATTTACTCATCATCTGTCTGATGTCCTGTAAGTCCTGAAGATAATTTTTTGTTTCCATAAAAAGCACTTTGAATTGCAAAGTAAAATTATTTTCTTCAAATAAAAAAATATTTTTTTAAAAAAAATTACCCAATACCTCAATTATGAAGGTCGAAAAAGCGAAACTTCAAAAATGATTCATACAGGAAGTGTGCAATTGAGGGCATTTTTTTAGGATTTTATATCTTTTTTCTATGTTCTTTTCTCTTTGCTCTAAAGAAACTATCTTTGTCGGATGAATTTTCTACAAAAACTTTTCGGTAAAAAACAGGTAGAGCAAGAAGACGTAATGAATAAATTTTTAATTGTCGGACTCGGAAATATCGGAGCTGAATACGCAAATACAAGGCATAATATAGGTTTTAAAATCTTGGATTTTTTTGCCAATCAAGAGAATTTGAGTTTTGAAACGGTTAAGTTAGGGGCTTTGGCTATGTATCGTTTTAAGGGAAGACAATTCTTTTTATTAAAGCCTAATACGTATATGAATTTGAGTGGAAAAGCAGTCCAGTATTGGTTGCAGAAAGAGAAAATTCCGTTGGAAAATGTTTTAGTAATTACCGATGATTTGAATCTTTCGTTCGGGACAATCCGCATCAAAGCCAAAGGAAGTGATGGAGGGCACAACGGACTTAAAAACATCAATCAAATTCTTGGAACACAGGATTATGCCCGTTTTCGTTTTGGAATTTCTGACGCTTTCAAAAAAGGACAACAAGTCGATTATGTTCTCGGAGAATGGTCAGAAGAAGAAAAAACAACCCTTAAAGAACGCTTGGAAAAATCCTCTGAAATCATTAAATCTTTCGGATTGATAGGATTAGCCAAAACAATGAACGAGTTTAACGGAAAGTAGTCAAATGTTATCCATAAAAAAAAAGAGTTACAAACTTTGTAACTCTTTTTTTTGTGACGATGGCAGGATTCAAACCTGCAACCTTCTGAGCCGTAATCAGATGCGCTATTCAGTTGCGCCACATCGCCTTATTTGAGGTTGCAAAAGTACAAAATTTACACAACCTGCCAAATATTATTCAAAGAAATTTACAATATTATTTCATTTCCACAAACAATCCCTCATCAGTTTTATTTACGGATAAAACCCCTTTTGAGGTAAGTCCTTTAATGGTTGAGTCCCATTTTTTTCCACTAAAACCTGTTTTTTCTTTTACTTCTGATAAAAGTTGTGTTCCTCCTTTTTCAACGATTTCGTAAACTATTTTTTCGTCTTCGCTCATTTCGGGAGCTTTTTTCTCGGGTTTCATTTGAGGGAAAAACAACACTTCCTGAATAGACGGATTATTGGTCAAAAACATAATAAGCCTGTCCATTCCAATCCCTAATCCCGAAGTTGGAGGCATTCCGTATTCCAAAGCACGTAAGAAATCATTGTCGATAAACATTGCTTCATCATCACCTTTTTCGGAAAGTTTTAGCTGTTCTTCAAAGCGTTCTCTTTGGTCAATCGGGTCATTCAGCTCGGAATAAGCATTGGCAATTTCTTTTCCGCAAACCATAAGTTCAAAACGTTCGGTAAGTTCCGGATTACCTCTGTGTTCTTTGGTAAGCGGACTCATTGCTTTCGGATAATCGGTAATAAATGTAGGTTGAATGAAATTCCCTTCGCATTTTTCTCCGAAAATCTCATCAATCAGTTTTCCTTTACCCATCGTTTCATCAACCTGAATTCCCATTGATAAAGCTGCACTTCTCAATTCTTCTTCCGTTTTTCCTGAAATATCAAATCCTGTAAAATGCTTGATAGCATCGGTCATCGTGATGCGTTTGTACGGAGCTTTGAAATCTACTTGGTGTTCTCCAAATGTAGCTTTGGTAGTTCCGTTTACCTGAATGGCACAATATTCCAAAAGTTGCTCGGTAAACTCCATCATCCAGTTGTAATCTTTGTACGAAACATAGATTTCCATTGCTGTAAATTCGGGATTGTGCGTTCTGTCCATTCCCTCGTTTCGGAAGTTTTTAGAAAACTCGTACACTCCGTCAAACCCTCCTACAATCAGTCTTTTCAGGTACAATTCGTTGGCAATTCTCAAATACAACGGAATATCCAACGCATTGTGATGGGTGATAAAAGGTCTTGCAGCCGCACCTCCCGGAATGGATTGCAGAATCGGAGTTTCCACTTCCATATAACCTCTTTCGTTAAAGAAATTTCGCATCGCATTAAAGAGTTTCGTGCGTTTTACGAAAACTTCTTTAACCTGCGGATTTACAACCAAATCCACATAACGCATTCTGTAACGCAATTCAGGGTCCACAAAAGCATCGTGAACATTTCCGTCTGCATCAGTTTTTGGGAGTGGAAGCGGACGAAGTACTTTACTCAAAAGTGTAAAATTCTGAACTCGAACCGATTTTTCTCCTACTTGAGTTAAAAAAAGTTCTCCTTCAATTCCGATGAAATCTCCTAAATCAATCAGTTTTTTGAACACTTCGTTATAAAGCGTTTTATCTTCATCGGGGCAAATTTCATCACGATTGATATAGATTTGAATACGTCCTTCACTATCCTGCAATTCAGCAAAAGAGGCTTTTCCCTGAATACGGAAACTCATTATACGTCCTGCCAGAATAACCTTTCGTCCTTCGGAAAAATTCTCCTTAACCTGTTTGGTTGTTTCGCTTACAGGATAAAGATTTGCAGGATACGGGTTGATTCCCAATTCCCTTAATTTCGCTAATTTTTCTCTACGAATGATTTCTTGTTCTGACAGTTGCATATTGTGTTAAATTTATAAAGGTGCAAAGGTACGATTTTTAAGAGAATAGAAAACAGACTTTTACTTCTTAATAAATTTTCGTGTAAATGTTTGAAAATTATTAGAATTTTCAAGAAAAACAAAATACAATCCGTTTTGTAAAGCACTTACATTTACAGAATTATTATTTGATGTTTCCAAAAGAAGTTTTCCATTTATATCAAAAATTTTGACCTTGAAATCAGAAAAATTATCAGGAAGATTAAAATTCAGAATATCAGTTATAGGATTCGGATAAATGGTTAAGCCAAACTTTTCGGTATTCAAAACAGAGGCTGTATTTTGAGAGCCGTAAATAGCTTGATTTTCTGATTCGTTAGTTATTACAAGAGTTCTGTTTTCCGATTCTCCATAGATTTCGTAAGTAAAATCTCCATAATAGTATTCTGCAGTAGAATAAGGAGTATCAAAAATCCCTAAATATCTGTTTTCTTCATCAATATTACTTTCTTCCTGACACATCCAAGTCAAAAAAACTGTGTTTATAAGTCTGAAAGAATAATTTTTTGATTCTTCTTCAAATAACACTTCTCCATATCCACCTGTACAATATTGGATGTTTAGTTGGTTGTTTCCTGAATCTGGATTTAAACTAAAATTCAAAGGAACACTACTTACTTCATTGTCAGGAATAAAAGGATAATTGGTGTTTTGATGAATGACTTCGGTTAAATACCAAGTAGTTTCCAAAAGTTCAGATTGTTGAGCTTTTCCAAAAGAAAAAGACAGAAATACAATTAAAAGTAGAAAGTTTTTCATATCTAACGTTCTTTAAATCAGATACAAATATAATAAAAATTTAGGGTTTGGACTTTAGACTATTCATTTATAATTTTTCCCTGATGATAAATACTTTCCTGATGAACAGCCTTAAAAAGCTGAATGATAAAATCTTCGTTAAGTCCTTTTTCTTTACCGATTAGTAACATTTTGTTCAAGGTTTCATTCCATCGTTGAGGTTGAAGAATTGCTACGTTTTTTTCTCGTTTGAGGTTTCCGATTTCTTCAACAATTTTCATTCGTTTTCCGAGAATTTCAACAATTTTTTCGTCTGTTTCGTCAATTTGAGTTCGGAATTTTGTCAGTTTAGAAACATAATCAAAATCTTCATCGGTTTCTTTTCGGACTTTCAGATTTTTCAGAATGGATTTTAGCGAATCGGGAGTTACCTGTTGAGCCGAATCGCTCCAGGCCATATCGGGGTTGATGTGGGTTTCAATCATCAGTCCGTTATAATTCAAATCCAAAGCCTGTTGCGAGATTTGTCCTATCATATTTCGGTTTCCCGTAATGTGAGAAGGGTCACAAATCATCGGTAAATCAGGGAATTTACTCTGCATTTCGATAGCAATCTGCCATTCCGGATTGTTTCGGTATTTGGTTTTTTCGTAAGTCGAAAATCCTCTGTGAATAACTCCAAGTTTTTTGATATTGGCATTATGTAACCGTTCCAAACCTCCAATCCAAAGGGATAAATCAGGATTTACAGGATTTTTGAGCAAAACAATTTTATCCGTATTTTCAAGTGCTTCTGCAATTTCCTGCACCGCAAACGGATTAACCGTAGTTCTTGCTCCAATCCACAAAATATCAATATCGTGCTGGAGAGCTAATTCTACGTGAGTTTTTGTAGCCACTTCTGTAGCTAATAAAAGTCCTGTTTCCTGTTTGGCTTTTTGTAACCATTTCAGTCCGATTGCTCCAACTCCCTCAAATCCTCCCGGACGGGTACGAGGTTTCCAAATTCCGGCTCTGAAAATCGAAACATCAGAATTTTTCAGTTCGTGTGCGATGCTCAAAACCTGTTCTTCGGTTTCCGCACTGCAAGGCCCTGCAATGACCAAAGGGTGATTCAGTTGAAAATCATCAAGCCACGATTTTAAATTTTTATGGTTTGTCATTGTTTATTATCTAAAAATCGAAAGAATCTAAAAAATGAAAAAATTACTCCAACTTTTCTACTGTTCCTCTTTGTTTGTTGGCATCTCCAACCATATTAAACTCAAAAATATAAGAATCTTCGGAAGTTGTCAGGATTTTGATATGAACACCTTTTTGTTCGTGTCGGTTTTTCGGATTGATTTTGTGCAGAATATATTCGCAATCATTGATCCACCTTACATACGAGGAATCGATTTTACCTTCGTAATTTTCAATTTCCAAGCTGTCTTTTCGTTCAAAAAAAGTCACTTTTTTCTCTCCCTCGATTTCGTATTCAAATTTGAATTTTCCCGTTCTGAAATCCGTACAATTTCTCTCTTGTGGGTAACAGGAAACTAATAAAAATGCTCCGAAAAATAGAATTGTTTTTTTCATTTGATTCGTTTGAGTTCTTCTTCTGTGAAATTTCTGATTTGTTTTTTGTTTGAAAATTTTTCGGAATTATAATCATTCGATTTGTTTTTTGGAATAGAAAGGCTATTCCATTCAGAATTCTTCAATAATTTTGCATAAAACACAATTTGTCCGATATGATAACTATAATGAGCTAATTGTCTGTTTATAGCTTCCATTACAGAATGTCCTTCATTTCTGATATAAATTATTTTTGATAAATCTTCTGGTTTCAGATTATTGAGAGTGTCAAAAAAGCATTCCCAACCTTTATCCCAGTTTTCGATAATTTCTGTTTTTGATGTGTATGTATCTATAAATTCATCATCTCTGTTTCTCCAAGATTTTTCTCCATCTGAAGTAAAAATATCTGTCCATCTCGAAAGCATATTTCCTTTTAAATGCTTAACAATCATAGAAATAGAATTAGTGTCATCATTCAAAGAAATAAAAAGCTGATTTTCATCAATCTGATGAATCGCTTTTTCTGCTAAAGTTTTATAATACAAAAACTGCTTTTTTACACTTTCAAGATATTGAGAATTAAGTTCCATAAATTAGTCATTAAAAAGTGCTTTGACCATTGTGGTTACTCCCCTGAAAATAAGGAACATTGCAAAAATACAGCACAAAATTCCTACAAAAAGTACCACATAATAAAGGGAATTATTTTGATTTTTGAACGCACTGTGAATAACAACAGGACCAATAAACAGCAAAGGCAAGGCAATAGCCAAGAATCGGATTCCTTTAAAAAGTATTTTTTTATCAGTAGCCATTTTTCGTTTTAAAAAATATGTTCAAAGGTAGTTATTTTACTCGAAGTTCTAAAAGAGTTCGGGTTAAAATATTTATCTTCGCTGTTTAAAAACCATTTTAATTTATGTCTAAAACAGTCCTTATTACGGGAGCTTCGTCAGGAATCGGAAAAGCCATAGCCGAATTTTTACAAGATAAAGGTTACAAGGTTTACGGAACAAGCAGAAATCCCGAAAAATATCCAGATTCTAAAGTGAATCTGATTCCGCTTGACGTAACCGATACCGATTCCATACAAAAAGCAGTACGGCAAATTCTCGAAAAAGAGAATAGGATAGATGTGCTTATCAATAATGCAGGTGCAGGAATTACGGGAGCTTTGGAGGAAATTCCGACAAGTGAAATCAAACGAAATTTTGAAACCAATCTGTTTGGACCTATCGAAGTTATTAAAGCGGTTTTGCCTCAAATGCGTAACCAAAAATCAGGATTGATTATCAATATTACCTCTATTGCAGGGTATATGGGGTTGCCTTTTCGGAGTGTGTATTCTGCCTCAAAAGGGGCTTTGGAGCTGATTACCGAGTCGTTGAGAATGGAAGTCAGAGAATTCGGAATTGAACTTACCAACATCGCTCCCGGAGATTTTGCAACCAATATTGCTCAAGGAAGATACCATACTCCTGTCATCAAAGGGTCTGATTACGAAAAATCGTACGGAAAAAACCTTGAACTGATGAATACTCACGTAGATTCGGGAAGTAATCCGGTACAAATGGCAGAGGCTGTATATAAGGTTATCAATACGACAAAACCCAAAATACATTATAAAGTAGGTGCTTTTTTACAGAAATTTTCGATTGTACTCAAGCGAATTTTACCCGATAAAATGTATGAAAAAATGTTGATGAATCACTATAAACTGTAAAAATGAATTACGAAAACATTTTTAATCAATACAAAGAAACGGCTGTACACGGAAGATATGTTGCTTTGTCTCATATTGAACCGGTTTTGTTGCGATTGCAAAAAGAGGGAAAAGTTACTGTTTTGGGAGTATCGGTTTTAGGAAAACCGATTTATGTTTATCAAAACGGAACGGGAAAAATTCGTGTGATGATGTGGAGTCAGATGCACGGAAATGAATCGACCACAACCAAAGCAGTTTTGGATTTTTTTAATTTTTTGGATTCCGAAAAAGGGGAGGAGCTAAAGCAGAAATTCACGTTTTGCATTATTCCGATGCTCAATCCTGACGGAGCAGAAGTTTGGACACGAAACAATGCTAACGATGTGGATTTGAATCGGGATTCTCAAAATTTGTCCCAACCCGAAAGTCGGATTTTGCGGAAATGTCTTGAAGAATTTCAACCTGATTTTTGTTTTAACCTACACGACCAACGAACGATTTTTGGAGTAGAGGGAACGAAAAACCCGGCTACGGTTTCGTTTTTAGCTCCTTCGTATAACGAAGAAAAAGAAGTAAACGAAGTTCGCAAAAAAGCTATGGAAATCATTACTTATATGAATGACGAACTACAAAGATATATTCCGAATCACATCGGAAGATTTGATGACGGATTTAATATAAATTGTATCGGAGATACGGTTCAGAATATGGGAATTCCGACTGTTCTTATCGAGGCAGGACATTATCCGAATGATTACCAAAGAGAAGAAACCCGAAAATATGTTTTTATAGCTTTGCTTTCCGCTTTGAATCATTTTTCAGATGATAATTCGGATAAGAAATTTTTAGAATATTTTAACATTCCGGATAATTCTATATTCTTTTTTGACTTTTTTTACAAAAATGTAAAATTTAATTATGATAATAAACAAATAATTACGAATTTTGCAGTGCAGTTTTCCGAGAGGGTTGAAGATAACCAAATTCTGTTGGAGGCTTACCTCAAAGAAATAGGGGATTTACAGGGATTTGCAGGGCATTTTGAGTATAATGCAAAAAACGAAGAATATTCAGATGATTTTTTGAATTATCCTCAAATAAATCAAAAAGCAAATTTTAAAATAGGAGAGGTCATTTTTAAGAATGGCTTACCGATTACCGAAAAATAAAATTTAAAATATTTATACATTTAGAATTATGGCAAAGTTTAGATTAGATGAAATTGACCACCAAATTTTGGATATGTTGATTGATAATACAAGAGTTCCGTTTACGGATATTGCGAAAAAATTATTGATTTCTGCAGGTACGGTTCACGTTCGTGTAAAGAAAATGGAAGATGCAGGAATTATCACAGGCTCTTCACTTACTTTGGATTACGAAAAATTAGGATATGCTTTTATTGCTTATGTAGGAGTTTTTCTGCACAATACTTCGCAATCAAAATTTGTTTTGGAACGACTTAAAGGAATCCCTTTTGTAACAGTTGCTCACGTAACCACAGGTAAATTCAATATCTTTTGTAAAATCAGAGCCAAAGATACCAAACACGCTAAAGATGTTATTTTTGCGATTGATGACATTGAGGGTGTTTACAGAACAGAAACGATGATTTCGCTTGACGAAAGTATCAATGATAAAAAACGTTTGATGCATACTATTTTTAAAGATATGTAAGAATCAAACTAAATTTCTATATTTGCAAAGCCTCTTTTTTCATTGGAAAGAGGCTCTTTTTTTAAAAGATTTTAGGAATAATTAAATTTACGAAATATTTTTATAACCACAGATTTAGAGGATTTTCACAGATTTCGTATGTTATTTTTTAAAAGTAATCTGTGAAAATCTGTGCAATCTGTGGTTACATTAAGTTTTAATCAAAATATATTTATGAAAAAAATTATATTGCTTATTGCTATCGGATTGACCTTGTTGTCGTGTTCCAAAAAAGAAGAGGGAAATCTTCGTATTTCGGGAGAAATTAAAGGTTTAAGTCAGGGGAAATTATATATTCAAAAATTGCAGGACACCGTCTTAAAGCCGATTAAAGTGATTAAGTTTGACGGAAATTCTAAATTTGAAACCTATCTCAACATACAAGAACCGGAGGTTTTGTATGTCTATCTCGACAGAGGAACATCAAATTCGTTAGACAACAACATTGCTTTTTTTGCAGAGCAGGGAGAAATTACAATCCATTCTGATGTCAATAATTTTATAGCCAAAGCAGAGGTAAACGGAAATAAAAATCAGGAATTGTGGAACGAATACAAAAAAGTCATTTCCAATTTCAATCAAAAAAGTCTTGAATTTGTCGAGCAGAAAATCGAGGCACAAATAAAAGGAGATACCCAAAAAGCAGATAGTATCCAAAGGTTGGAAGACAAAATATTAGTTAGAAAATACCAGTATTCGATTAACTTTTGTATGAATAACAAAGAACACGAAATCACACCTTTTATAGCTTTGTCCGAAATTTATGATGCCAATCCGATATATTTGGATTCTATCCGTAAGGTATTGCCACCCTCTATTTCGGAATCCAAATATGGTAAAATCTTCTCGGAATATTTGGACGAGATTAAATAGGGAGATAGGTAACAAAAAAACGTACTAATTTTTAAATTAGTGTTTTTCTGAAAATCTTGCCCTACCCTGAAAAACAGACTCATTTTCAGTAATTTGGGCAATTAATTAAAAATCTTAACTTTGTGAAAAAATACACACTATGATTTTTAGGCTTTCAATTACTTTATTATTTATATTTACGTCTCTTACTTATTCTCAATCCCTCCCGGGTTCTTATGATACAACCTATGGAACAAACGGTATTGTTGGATATACTTTTACCATAAATAATATATTCCACGGAGTATCTGTTGCCGATATTCAGGTATTACCCGGAAACAAGTTATTGGCTGTTGGGGTAACTAAAAACGGTTGTTCATCAACATGGAATCATTCAGGAATTATTATGAGGCTAAATCATGACGGTTCTTTAGATACAACATTCAATGACGTGGGGTATTCTATGTTTTATGATTATTATTCTAATAATTATTTTTTTGAAAGCATTATAGCATTCGACAGTAATACTTTTTTTATAATGTCAAGAAATTATTTACTGAAAATAGATGCTGACGGTAATCCGGATACTTCCTTTGGAGATGACGGTTATTTGTCATTAGACATTGAAGCCTATACTGGAGTTATTACCCAGGATGGAAAAATAATGTTAGGAGGCAGAAAACAGAACTCATCAGCACAATGGGAAGTAGCTACCATCCGGATTAATATTGATGGAACTACAGATAACAGCTTTGGGGTTGATGGCTTATTTACAATACCACATCAAGTTGGTGCATCAACAGCGTTTAGAGATATATATGTTGACCAACAGAATCGAATTTTACTTGCCTGTCGCAGACAAGTTTCTCAAAATAACGGAAAAATCATAGCATTTCGTTTACTTGAAGATGGTTCTTATGATACTTCGTTTTCGGATAATGGTACATACTTTGAAAACGTTCATTATGAGGCACAAAGCCGAAGTATAATGACTACTCCGGAAGGAAAAATTCTAATTTCAGGGAATGGGAAAATCGGCTCTTGGGACAATTATGGACTTATTTTGATTCAATTAAATGAAGATGGTACTCTTGACACAGACTTTGCCGTAAATGGGAGAGTACAACTTCCTATATATAGTGAATCTACAGCTGTTTCCTTGCATATTCTTGAAGATGAAAGTATAGTTGTAACAGGAGGATATCAAAGTACTTATATTGCTAAATTTAACAAATTTGGAAATCTTGTTAGTGATTTTGGTGAAAATGGAGTTGTGAATGAATTTTTGTTTGATTGGACAGGTTACAATACGCCTTCTAAAGTAACAGGCAACAGAATAATACTTAGTGCAAATACTGCTTTTGCCCATTGTGCCCAACAGAAGCACGAAGCTCTATTTATGCGATTTTTTTTAGACGATAAAGGCTTGGAAATTACGGCTTTTCCGGCAGAGAACATTTCTGAATGTGATGCTTCGGGAAATGGTAGTGAAACAGCAACTTTTGATATTACAATAAATGATGAGTATATAATTGCAGGTCAAAGCGGAGCATCAGTAACTTATCATTTAAGTCAGGAAGATGCTGATAGCGGAGATAATACAATTAACAATGCAGACGAATTTGTTAATACTTCCAATCCTCAGAATATTTTTGCTCGCATACAAGATTTTGACGGTAATTTTGACACTACAATATTTACGTTGACTGTTTTAGACCAGCCTACGGTCTATGAACCGGAACCACTTACGCTTTGCGACATTAACGGGAATGGCTATACTTCTTTTGTGCTTTCTGATAAAAATAACGAAATTACAGGAGGAGTTTCCAATGTAAATGTAACTTATTACCTTTCATTTTCTGATGCACAAGACGAACACCAACCTTTGGACGATTTATATTTTGAAAATACACTACCCTATAATCAAACAATATATGCAAGAGTATGGAATCAAGCAACATCTTGTTTCAACATTATTGCATTAGAATTAAATATTGTCCAGCTATATATAGATTCTGAACCTGAAAATATATTTATAGATGAAGGAGATGGAAACGGTACAGCCACTTTTAATCTTACAATAAATGAAAGTTTAATGTTAGGTAATCAAAATTCTGATTCTATTCATTTTCAATATTTTGAAAGTTTTATTGATGCACAAAACAATATTGACAGTATATCCAATACTTCTCAATATATCAATGTTGAAAATCCACAAACTATTTTTGTAAGAATGATACACACTCAAACAGACGATTGTTTTGAACTAACATCGTTTGAAATCGAAACGGATTCTTTCTTAAATGTCTCAAGACCTGAATATAGTTCAATAATGTTGTATCCTAATCCTGCAAACGAAGTATTGTATCTTAATTCCAATGTAGAAATTGGAGAGGTAAGTATATTTAATATGTTAGGACAAAAATTAAAAATGTCTTCTCATTCAAATAATACTCAAATTGATATATCTCATTTATCTCCGGGTAATTATTTGCTAAGTGTTTATATTCAAGGAGAAGTTAAAACCTTTAAAATTATTAAACAATAAAAAACAAAAAAGAAACCGTTTCAGTATTAAAATTTGAAACGGCTTTTTTTATTCAAAAAATACTAAACTGTTTTTTTTAGAGTTCCATTTGTGTGAGTATCTTGCTCGTATTTATTCCAAAAAGAAAACAATAGTACTTACCACTCTTGCTTTTTGAACGTAAGGTTCTTTGGGGCTTTCGCTGGCTTCTTCGTCATAATAATATTGCCCCACAATAGTAATTTGCCCCTGTGAAGCGGTTTTTATTTTACCCAACTTTGCCTGTGAATCATTGGCAAACTGTTCCCCCGCAATACGTGCATTTTTGGTGCTTTCGGCTATGAGTTGTGGTTTAATCGAATTTAATTCAGGGAAAGAATAATTAGGGATTACATTAGAGGTCAAATCTTTGCTGACCAAATCCAATTTTATCTGAGCAGCTTTGTCTTCTGTGGTTTTTACTTCTTTCGATTGAACGGTAAGGCTTTGTGAAATGGTATATCGGTCTATTTTTACTTCTACTTCATATCCGTTTCTCCATTGGATTTCGGAATATTTTTGTCGGTCAGTTATACCTGTATTGCTTACTGTAATGTCATTTTCATTATATCCGATAGTTTTTAAATAGGTAATAATGTCATTTTTCTTGTCTTCTGTCTGTTTCATTATGTTTTTCAAATCATCTCCCGAAAATGAAAAATGTAAAGCAATCGTAGCCGAAGTTGCTGTCATATTCATTTCGGCTAATCCTTTTACGGTTACTACTCGGTCTTTGTCGCTAAATGTTTTTAGCCCTTTGAAAATAAAAAAACCTAACAATAAAAGTCCTAATACTATCGAAAAGCCTAATATAACTGATTTTAAAGTGTTTTTGTTTTCCATAATGAAAAAGATTGTTTGTTATTTCATAAATTAACGTATGATTTCTTCCTTTATTGTAGAGGATGACCATACGAAAGTTTCAATTTAGATGACACGTAGCCAAAGCCAATTTCTATTTACTAAATTTAAACAAAAAGCCAATAAAATTGGCTTTTGGCGACTTAAAATGCACAAAAGTTTAACTTAGCACTTAACCCGTCATTTTGAAAACCCTTGTTAGTTGCTGGCGTTATCTATGATTTAGTAACCAACTAATTAGTTCGTCATTATCCACAATACTCCAAGAATGCGGATGTCTGATGTTGTTAGGTTTTATGTAGCCTTTATTTTGTGATGTTATTAATTCTGCGTTTTTATTTCCAAGTTGATTTAGTTCATTAATCATTGCAGAACAATCTATTGCGTTCATACTTGTTAAGTCTGCATTTATTTCCTTTAAGCACCATTCTATATCTGGTTCTGTGTAAATTCTTAAAGGTATATTAGTCAATTTTTTTATTGCGGTTTGATTGGTATCTGAATATGAGTAAGGCGAAAGATTGTAATATTCCGTAAGATTAGTTGTTGGATTTCCTCCAGTTTCTTTTTCAAGTCTGTTAATTATATAGCTGTTTTCTTGATTGGCTTCATTCTCTTTTGAAAGTCTTATATCTCTTTTTACTGAATTGTATAATCTTTCAAAGTCGAGTGGTGGGTCAATCGCAAAAATAGCAGTAGGTTTAATTGTAGCGTTTTCAGCATATTTTATTGCACAACTTCCACCAATTGAAAATCCTCCAACGTAAAATTTTTGATCAATAAGTTTGTGTTTTGAATTTACGTCTTTTAGAATTTTGTCAAAAGTTTGTTGGCTTAAACTGTCAACACCAAAAGATAAAACACCATCTTGAAAAGTTGGAATAATTGTTAATATACCATTTTGAGCTAACTTGCTTGGCAAATCTGTCTGTTGTAAAACATTTTCTGCTGTTTCTCCAAAACCTGGAACAAGAAATAAATATCCATTCCAAGGAAGTTTTGGAGGATGAATAATTGTATAACAACTCTTAGTTGTGTCTGTTTTGTCTAAATATACTTTCTCAATTTTTAGATTTATTGTTGTTTGAGAATTGCAACTAATTGTAAAAATTGAAAATGTCAATAATATGAATAAAAGTCTTGTCATTCTTTTGTGTTTTTTGTTTTTAGGAGTGTCATTCTACGTTTGCAACTAACGTTTTGGGGCTTTTGCGGATTACGAAGCACAAAACTTCAACTTATCACTTAATCCCGCATTTCGCCAAGCCTTTGTTGGCTGTAGTTTTTATTTCGTCAGTAATTTAACTTCAGGAAAATATTCCACAAACTTTTTCTCAATTTCTTTGTCTTTAAATTTTACAATTGTTGAAGTCCCGTCAAAACATATAATTTCTATTTCAGATTCTTCATTTAAAAATTCTGTTGGTTTTACCCAAATATTGGGATTACCGTCAGCAAAAGGTAATTCATCTAACCTAATATTTGGTATTTCATTTTTAAAGGCACAGAAAACACCCCAAACAAATTGAACATTTCTTTCGGTAATCATATTTAAAAATTGAATACCTGTAAACTTTATTTCTTTGTCTTTAAAATTAAGTTGTTTTATTCCTCCTTTTTGATCGTAATCATATATTAAATAATCCTGATTTGTTAAAAGCCAATTGTAATTCGCTATATAATTCAGGATAGGTTTTAATAAAGTGTTTAAATCAGTATGAAACTCTAATTTATCTGATTCTCTAATTATGTATGTCATTTTAAAATTACAGCTAACGGTTTACGGCTTTGCGATGTGGCGGCATTTTAGCACCAAAGCTCAATAGGATTACATCTGTTGAACCTTCTACAAATTCTTCATAGTAGCACTTCACCCGCCATATTGCAAAACCGCTGTTATATGCTGTGGTTTTTATGAAATTTATCTGTTTCGGTATTTTGGTTTATTTTTCTACCACTTCCGAAGTTGCAAATTCTTCCATTTTGATTATGAGATTATTTTCCACGGTATAAATTTGCACCCATTTTTGTTTCAGTTCTTTACCGCTTCTTTTTACTCGTTGATGTTCATTGCCAAGAATGACCACAACATTGTCCTGAATAATAAATTGTTCCGCTTCAAATTTAAGCACTTCTGTTCCATTAAGAATGGCGGTAAAGAATTTCCGAACCCCTTCTTTTCCTTGGTATTCTCCTTTTGGAATAATCTGTGTACCGTGGTAAATCCATAAGGTATCTTCGGAAACTGTTTCCAACAGTGCTTCTACATCGCCTGCCGAAAATGCTGACAGCATTTTATCGACAACTATTTTTGGTGATTTTTCCATAATTTTGACTTTTTAGTTACTGATTTTTTCAAGTATTTCGTTGATTTCTCTTTGAATATCCTTTCCTTTATTGGCATTATACCAATTTTGGATTTCGGTTTTTATCTTTTCAAAATCCGCTTTTTCATTGAGTAAATCTGCATACATTTTCTGGCAATCTTTAGGTCTTGGTCCCCAAGTCACTAAGTTCTTACCTTCGGTATTTCTTATAATCAATTTAGGGATAGATTTTGTGCCATTAGTCAAATATTGGTCAATAAGAAATGGCTCTTTATCTCTTAAAACATAGGAGATATTAATCTTGTCATTTTCCTTTGCCATCAATTCCAAGAAAGGAATATTGTGTGCTGCATCGCCACACCAAGGTTCTGTGATCACAATCCATTCTTGGGCTTGTGTTAACTTTCCGATGGTTTCTTTCAATTCATCAGACAATTTCCCAGTCTTCAGCCATCGATTCATTCGAGACCAATTGAGTTTGGTATAATTGATATATTCCGCTTGGTCGTATGGTGCAGATTGTTGAGCACTATCTTTAGAAATGATGCTATCGAAATAAGCTCTGTATTCTTGAAAATTCATAGTTTTTTTTAAAATTTAATTACTCACACTTACCGTCTGTGTTACAACTTTGTCCCTCAATAATTTCAAATTGACTTTTAGGGTTTAACTTTCTCCATTCGGCGAATGATTTTTCCAATGTTTCTAAAAATACTTGTGGTGGCTGTGCGCCAGACACCGCATATTTTCTGTCAATGACAAAGAATGGAACACCGCTAACACCAATTTGTTGTGCTTCCTGAATGTCGTTTTTTACAAGTTGAGCATACTTTTCATCTGTAAATGCTACTTGTAATTCTTGCTCGTCTAAACCAATTTCTTTGCCTAATTGGGTTAGTGTAGTAATGTCAGCAATGTTTTTTCCTTCCGTAAAGAACGCTTTAAACAATCGTTCTTCTGCTTCGTTGCCTAGGTTTTTTGTTTTGGCAAATTGTATCAATAAATGTGCTTTGTGCGAACTCACCATTAAGGCTTTGTCAAAATGATAATCTAAACCTGCTTGTTTGGCAGATTGCGCCACGTTAGCCAATGTGCTTTTTGCTTGTTCTAAACTAATTCCTTTCCGTTTTACCAAGTAATCTTCGTAAGTTTCACTCGCAACTTCGGGAATAGTTGGGTCTAATTGATAACTTTTCCAAATCACTTCAATGTCTTCTTTGTCAGCAAACTGTGCCATTGCTGTTTCAAAATTTCTTTTTCCGATGTAACAAAAAGGACACATTACATCACTCCAAATTTCTATTTTCATTTTATGTTCTGTTTTTATTGTTTTCAAATTTTCTGTCGGAATTTCTTTTGTCGATTGTGTTTGTCCATTGCAAGCCGTGATGCTCAAAAAACTACAAACAAACAAAATATATTGATATTTAAACATCTTGTTTTCTATTTTCTAATTTTATAAAGCTGTAATAAGATAAGGCAAGAGCAATAATCGAAAATACCAAAAAGCTGTAAGCATTGTAATCCATAACTATATGTGCAATTATTGCTGAAACTAAATTGATTGTAAAACCTACATAAGCGAAATTTTTCATCCATTTAGGAACAAATGGAAGTATTAAAGCCAAAGCCCCTAATATTTTTGCGATAGCTAATTCAATTCTGAAATAGTCTTCTGTAAATCCAAGTCCAGCAAAAGCTCCTTCTATTCCAGAGGATGTTAAGTAGCCATAACCACTAAAAATCATAGCTGCCGAGAATAAACCAGTGCTTACCCAATAAATAATTTTGTTTGTTTTCGTATTCATTTTAAACTCATTTAATTGATTATTTAATGCAAATTTACAACACCATTAGTTTCTTTTCACTATAAGTTTCCTTTTGGAAAGTAGTTTCATTTAGGAAACTAATAGGCTATTTTTTTATCTTTGTAGCGAAAAACAGAAAGTGTCAGCAATGAAAAAGTTACCAGTAATAAACAATAACGAAGCCTGTCAAACAAGGATTGCAGGAATAAAGGATACGATGGAAGTGCTGTCAGGTAAATGGAAGTTCCATATTTTAGGAACACTGATGCAAGGAAATAAAGTTCGTTTTATGGACTTATTAAGGGAAGTAGAGGGAATTGGAACAAAAATGTTGTCGAAAGAGTTACAAGATTTGGAGATGAACCATTTGATAAGTCGGACGGTTTTAAATACCAAACCCGTTACGGTAGAATATCAGATTACTGATTTTGGTAAAACCCTTGAACCTATTATCGATGAAATTGCAAAGTGGGGAATTGCCTATCGAGATTTTGTTTACAATAAAAATAAATAGTCTTTGGTTAGAAGTTTTGTTGTAATGCCGGGGTTTCTTACCATAGCATATAACTCATAAATATATGCAATATTACAAAATTTTTAATAAAAAAAACGAGAACATCACTGCTCTCGTTTTCCCAAATTTAACCACTAAATTTAATTTAAAAACAATATTTATTTTCTGTAATTACTTTACTTGCAATGGTTTCACGAAGTGCAATCACATTTGGCATATTCACATATTTTGTAAATCTGCGAAGTCCCATCAGCATCATGCGTTGTTCGTCACCTTCGGCAAACGAAACGATACCTTCTTTTCCTTTATTGAATATAATGTCAACGGCTTGATATAGATATAATTGTGCCATTGCAATTTGTTCTTTTGCATTTTCTTCTCCTTTGGCTTTTGCAATTTTCTCGGCACGTAAAATTCCCGATTCTGCCATATAGATTTCGATAAGCATATCGGCTGCCGCACCTAAGAGTTGTTGGTGTTCTTCGAGTTCCGTTCCGTATTTTTGAACGGCACTTCCTGCTACCATCAAAAAGGCTTTTTTCAGTTTAACGATAAGCTCTTTTTCTTCTGCGAATAGCTCGCTGTAATCCGGTACATCAAAATCAGGAATTCCCATTAGTTCTTCGGCAACCTTCATCGCTGGGCCTAATAAATCTACGTGACCTTTCATTGCTTTTTTAACTAACATTCCTACCGAAAGCATACGGTTGATTTCGTTGGTTCCCTCATAAATACGAGTGATACGAGCATCTCTCCAAGCACTTTCCATTGGAGTATCTTCCGAGAATCCCATTCCACCAAAAATCTGGATTCCTTCGTCCGAACAATGTTGTACGTCTTCCGAAACGGCTACTTTCAAAATTGAACATTCGATAGCAAATTCCTCAACTCCTTTCAATTCTGCATCCTGATGTGAACTACCTTCCGAAAGTCTGATGTTAATTCTGTTTTCGATGTCTCCGGCTGCTCTGTACGAAGCTGATTCTCCCACAAAACAGTTGGTTGCCATTTCAGCAATTTTCTGACGGATAGCTCCAAAATTAGCAATCGGAGTTTTGAACTGAACTCTCTCGTTCGCATAATTTACCGAAGCACTAATCAGTCTTCTTTGCGAATCCAAACAAGCTGCAGCCAATTTAATACGTCCAACATTTAGAGCATTCATCGCAATTTTAAATCCTTCGCCACGTCCTGCCAACATATTTTCGATAGGAACAACCGTATCGTTAAAAAATACTTGTCTTGTCGAACTGGCACGGATTCCCAATTTGTGTTCTTCTTCACCTAATGTGATTCCGTTCGGGTTGTTCGGGTCATATTCAACGATAAATCCTGTGATGTTTTTGTCGTCTTCGATACGTGCAAACACAATCATTACCGAACAAAATCCAGCATTCGAAATCCACATTTTTTGTCCGTTGATTTTGTATGATTTTCCGTCAGCCGTTAGTTCTGCTTTGGTTTTTCCTGAATTCGCATCCGATCCTGCTCCCGGTTCGGTCAAGCAATACGCTCCGAACCATTCTCCCATAGCTAATTTCGGAACGTATTTTTGTTTTTGCTCTTCGGTTCCGTACAATGTAATTGGCATCGTCCCGATTCCGGTATGAGCTCCGAAAGCAGTTGAGAAAGAACCTGTTGCTCCCGAAATATAGTCGCAGGTAAGCATAGTCGAAGTAAATGGCATTCCCAATCCTCCGTATTGTTCTGGAACAGCTACGCCTAAAAATCCGAGTTCTCCAGCTTTACGCATACACTCTTCAGTGAAAGCGTAATCTTTTTTCTCGAAACGCTCTTTGTTTGGCCAAATTTCACGATCGATGAATTCCATTACGGATTCTTTCATCATAATTTGCTCCTCCGAAAAATCTTCGGGAGTGAAGATATCTTCACATTTTGTTTCTTTTACAAGGAATTGTCCTCCTCTTATAATGTTTTCCATAGCTCTTTTGTTATTTTGAATTTTGAATTATAAATTTTGAATTACTCATTTGTATTATAGCTCTTTTGTTATTTTGAATTTTGAATTATAAATTTTGAATTATAGCTCTTTTGTTATTTTGAATTTTGAATTATAAATTTTGAATTATAAATTTCAAACATTGTTCTCTTGAGAAGTCTTAACTATCTTGGTAATGATGTTTATGATATGTTCAATTTCTTGTAAATAAACATCAACATCAACCGAAACAAGTTGTGATTCTGACAAAAGTCGCAACCAATATTTTGTTTCCCTAGCTTCTTTGGAGGCAATTGCCATTTTACTGATAAAATCTCTTTTAGATTGTGCAGCAATAGCTTCTTCTACATTAGCTCCAATCGAAGTACCACTTCTTAATAGTTGTTTCGAAATAATGAATTCGTTATTCTTTTTTAAATGAACATAAAGTTTGATAATTGACAAGGCAAAATCAAAAGACTTGGTAGCTATGACATTATCGGTTTTCATTCATTCAAAATTTAAAATTCATCATTTACAATAGTTCATAAACTCCCGCAGCTCCTTGTCCGGTTCCGACACACATGGTTACGATTCCGTATTTGTTGCCACGTCTTTTCATCTCGTCAAATAGCTGAACCGATAGTTTTGCTCCTGTACAACCCAGTGGGTGCCCTAGAGCAATAGCTCCACCGTTTACGTTGATGATCTCTGGATTCAGTCCTAACTCTCTGATTACGGCTAAAGATTGCGAAGCGAAGGCTTCGTTTAATTCGAATAGCTCGATGTCATTTAGTTTTAAACCAGCTTGCTCGACAGCTTTTGGAATGGCTTTTACCGGACCGATTCCCATGATTCTAGGTTCTACTCCAGCAGCAGCGTAGCTCACCAATCTAGCGATAGGCTCAAGGTTTAGTTCTTTTACCATTTCTTCGCTCATCACCATAACAAAAGCAGCTCCGTCACTCATTTGCGATGAATTTCCAGCTGTTACCGATCCTCCGTTAGCAAACACAGGACGTAATTTTCCTAATGCTTCTTTGTTGGTATCAGCTCTTGGTCCTTCGTCTTTGGCTACGGTATAAGATTTGGTTTCTTTTTTTCCTTTTTCGTTAACGAAAGTATGGTCAACAGTAATCGGAACTATTTGCTTGTCGAATTTTCCTTCTGCTTGAGCTTTCAAAGCTTTTTGATGCGAATGAAAAGCAAATTCATCTTGGTCTTCACGAGAAACGTTGTACTTTTCTGCTACCGCTTCGGCTGTAAGTCCCATTCCCCAGTAGTAATCTTCGTTTCCTTGTTTGGCAACTTCATAATCCGGAGTTGGTTTATAACCTCCCATCGGAATATAACTCATACTTTCTGCTCCCCCTGCAATGATGCAATGTGCCATTCCACTTTGTATTTTGGCTGTTGCCATTGCAATAGTTTCCAGTCCTGAAGCACAATAACGGTTTACGGTTACTCCCGGAACATCGGTAATTTTTAATCCCATAAGCGAGATTAAACGTCCGACGTTCAAGCCTTGTTCGGCTTCGGGCATTGCGTTTCCGACCATTACGTCATCAATTCTGGTTTTGTCAAAATCAGGTAACTCATTCATCAGATACTGAATGGTTTCTGCTGCCAATTCATCAGGTCTTTTGAACCTGAAAACCCCTTTGGGTGCTTTCCCAACGGCTGTTCGGTAGGCTTTTACTATATAGGCTGTTTTTTTCATTGTATATTGTATTTATGTATATTGTATGTTGTTTTTCTGTGTATTGTATTGTTGTATATTGTATTGTTGTATATTGTATTATTTAGACTTTCATTATACAATACACGTCAATACATTATACAATTATCATTTGTTTTCCAAAGAGGTTTGAAGTTTAATAATCATATTTTGAATATGCTGAATTTCAGATTCTAAAGAAGAAAATTGTTCTTCTGTTAGGTATCCGATATTTTTAGAAATGATTATTTGCGTTTCAAACTCAAATGAAGAACCGAGAGCAATTCCTAAAAAGTTGTTAAAATCTTTACTTGACTTTCTTCCGCACCCCTCCGCAATATTAGAAGGAATAGAAACTACACATCTTCTGATTTGAGAAACCAAACCAAAAAGCTCATCTTTAGGAAATTCTTTAGTCAACAAATAGGTTTCAGTAACCAATTCAATCGCTTTCTGCCAAACTTTTAATTCTTTAAAATAATTCATATTCTTTGGTTTTTGTATACTGTATTGATGTATATTGTATAATTGTTTTTTCTAAACAAGGTCTATAAATAGTATTATTGATATAATTATTAAAACAATCAATAGAAAAATTTTCTTCTTTTTTTATCGTCCTTATAATCCGTAATCGGTAATGATTAAATCATACAATTTGTAATGATTTTTTAATCGTATGTCAAAATTAGATTTTACCATTCTTCCGTACATTATACAATATACAACAATACATTATACATCAATTACGTAGTGGTTTTCCTTTAGTTAACATATACTGAATTCTCTCCAGAGTTTTCTTTTCTGTACAAAGCGACAAAAACGCTTCACGTTCTAAATCCAAAAGATACTGTTCTGAAACCAAAGTTGCTTCGGATAAATCTCCTCCTGCCATTACGTAAGCCAGTTTATTGGCAATTTTACGGTCGTGTTCAGAGATGTATTTTCCAGCTTGCATTTGGTCTGTACCCACAAGGAACATTCCAAGAGCTTGTTTACCAAGGACTTTAATGTCTTTACGAGGAACAGGTTGTGTATATCCTGCATCGGCCAATAGCAAAGCGTGTTTTTTAGCTTCAGCAATCTGACGGTCTTTATTCACTACAACTACGTCTTTTCCTGCTTGGAAAATGTTATTGTCAAAAGCTTCATAAGCCGAAGTAGCTACTTTTGCCATACCGATAGTCAAGAAATGCTCTTGTAGAACGTTCAGTTCCACATCGTTTTTGCGGTATAAATCAGAAGCACGAACGGTCATTTCTTTTGAACCTCCACCTCCGGGGATTACACCTACTCCGAATTCTACCAGTCCGATATAGGTTTCGGCAGCAGCTACAACTTTATCTGCATGAAGACAAATTTCGCAACCTCCACCAAGGGTCATTCCGTGAGGAGCAGCTACAACCGGAATTCCTGAATAACGGATTCTCATCATCGTGTTTTGGAACATTTTGATGGCCATATTCAGTTCGTCGTATTCTTGCTCTACAGCCAGCATAAATATCATTGCGATATTTGCTCCAACCGAGAAGTTTGCAGCTTGATTTCCGATAACTAAACCTTTGTAATCTTTTTCGGCTAGGTCAATAGCTTTGTTGATTCCTTGTAATACTCCGCTACCGATAGAATTCATTTTTGATTTGAACTCAAGGTTTAGGATTCCGTCTCCAAGGTCTTGTATTTCAGCTTCTTTGTTTTGCCAAATTGTTTTAGTTCCTCTGATGTTGTCTAATATGATAAAAGCATCTTGTCCGGGAACTTTTTGGTAGGATTTTGACGGAATATCATAATAATAAGTCGCTCCGTCTTTGATAGTGTAGAAGCTGGTAATTCCTGCTGTAAGCATTTCTGTAACCCAAGCAGCTGGTTTAAGGTTTTCGGCTTCCATTAAGCTGATAGCCTTTTCGATTCCGATAGCATCCCAGATTTCAAACGGACCGTTCTCCCAACCGAAACCTGCTTTCATAGCATCGTCGATTTTGTAGAATTCGTCTGTGATTTCAGGAACACGATTGGATACGTAAGCAAACATAGCGGTGAAATTCTTACGATAAAAATCTCCTGCTTTGTCTTTTCCTCCGACCAAAACTTTGAAACGGTCAATTGGCTTATCAATCGTTTTGGTAAGTTCTAAAGTTTGGAACGATGCTTTTTGTTGAGGTCTGTATTCTAATGTGTTTAAGTCTAAAGATAGTATGTCTTTGTCAACTTTTTTGTAGAAACCTTGTTTGGTTTTGCTTCCTAACCAATTGTTTTCCAACATTGTTTTAACGAAATCAGGAAGTTTGAAGAGTTCGTGAGCTTCGTCGTTCGGGCAGTTTTCGTATAATCCGTTGGCTACGTGAACCAAAGTATCCAATCCAACGACATCCACTGTTCTGAAGGTAGCTGATTTTGGACGACCGATAACAGGTCCTGTGAGTTTATCAACTTCTTCGATAGTAAGCCCCATTTCTTTTACGAGGTGGAACAAACTCATAATTCCGAAGATTCCGATGCGGTTTCCGATAAAGGCAGGAGTATCTTTAGCAATTACAGATGTCTTACCTAGGAATTTTTCTCCGTATTCATTTAGGAAATCCAATACTTCTTTTGAAGTTCGAGGTCCCGGAATGATTTCGAATAGTTTCAGGTAACGAGCCGGGTTAAAGAAGTGTGTTCCGCAGAAATGTTTTTGGAAATCTTCGCTTCTGCCTTCGCTCATAAACTGAATCGGAATTCCCGAAGTGTTAGAAGTTATCAAAGTTCCAGGTTTACGATACTTTTCGATTTGTTCGTACACAGCTTTTTTGATGTCAAGCCTTTCGACTACTACCTCGATAATCCAATCTACATCTTTGATTTTTTCTAAATCATCGGTTGTGTTTCCGGTTGAGATGCGAGAAGCAAATTTTTGATGATAAATAGGAGAGGGGCTCGATTTTAAAGCAGCTTGTAAATTCGAATTTACAATTCTGTTTCTAACGACTTTACTTTCAATAGTCAACCCTTTTTTGGTTTCGGCCTCATTAGGTTCTTTGGGGATAATGTCCAGAAGTAGTACTTCCACTCCGATGTTGGCAAAGTGACAAGCAATTCCGGAGCCCATTATCCCGGACCCAATTACGGCAACTTTTTTGATTAGTCTTTTCATATTTTATGTATTATATAATGTGTTTGTTCTAATAGATTTGTCTATTACTTATTAATGTGTTTATAGTTTCTGATACTTCTTTAAAAGTATTTAATTTTTCTTCCGAAATATTCTGTTTTATAACTTCGTCAAATCTCAAAACGGTTTGTTTTGATAATTCTCTTTTTTGTTGCCCTAATTTTGTCAAGTGAATGATGACACCTCTACCATCACTCGGATTTTTCTTGCGAACAATCAGCCCTTTTTCTTCCATAGATTTTAGCGTACGAGTCAAACTCGTTGCCTCCATTCCCATTTTTGGAGCAAGGGCTGTTGAGGGAGTTCCCTCTTTGTCAATGCTCAATAAAGCAAACCCCAAAGCCATTGTAGCATCGTATTTAGAAGCCTCTTCATTGTACATTCTGGCAACTGCTTGCCACGTTTCCCGAAGCGTATAATCAATAGTTTTATCCTTTTCTTTCATTAGTTTTCAATAAAATAGTTTTCAAAAATAGTAAAAAATAGTATGCAAGCATATTAAATTTAGTTAATTTTTAGGTTATATTTTAATTCTTGCAAAAAAGCTCTATATTTGGCACTTAAAATTTTTAAATCAATGAAAAATAAATTTTTAGGATTATTTGTATTCCTTTTTGCTTTAGTAAGTGTTGTTTCGTGTGATACAGAGCCTTTGGACGAAGGGCTTGAACCAATATCAAATGATAGTGCTTTTTCGGTTAAATTCAATAATAACACTTATTCTACTAATAATGTTTCTGCTATTGCTATACAAGGAAATATTACTTTAACAGCAGAGCATAATTCGGGAGTATTTGTCTTTATGATTGAGGGAGACCAAGCAGGAGTATATTCGGGAAATGATTTGAACATGTCGTATATCACTTCTTCTGGAGAAACCTATACTAATTTAGGAGGAAGCGGAGCAACTTTAGCTATAACGGTAATTAATTATCAGCAAAAAACGATTACAGGAACATTTAACTTTACGGGAGCCAAGCTATCTGAATCAGGAGTACCTACCGGAGAAACTCTCGCTTTTACACAAGGAGTATTCACTAATGTGCTTGTAACGGGAAATTTGGTTAATCCTGACCCTGAAGAGCCAACATCGGGAGATTATTTTCCAATGGCTGTTGGGAATACTTGGAATTATACGAATGATGCTTCTTTAGTATTGGGAGCAACTCAAGTTGTAAATGGGAAAACGTATTACAAAGAAACTAATTCTTTCTTTATAGGAGCTATGGAATGGCCTGATTTAGAGGAATTTGTCAGAAAAGAAAACGGGATTTATTACTCAATGGTTAAGTCTGTTCCGAATTCGGATAATCCTATTCAACCTCAGGAAATAATTATTTTGAAAGATAATTTGGCAGTTGGAGGAACTTGGACAAGCACTTTTTCTCTGACTTATTCAGATGAAGATGGAGTAGGAATTTTAACGGTTAATTCTGATTATGTTATTGAACAAAAAGATGTTACCCTTACGGTAAACGGAACTACTTATCAAAATGTGATTAAAGTAAAATCGACAGATAGTTCAGTTTTAACAATTAATGGAGTGCCATTTGGAGAAGATTTACCGGGAACTACTGAAACTTGGTTTGCTAAAGATATTGGAATTATAAAAATGAAATCTGTTGTGGAATCAGAGCCGGATGAAATTTATGACTTAACAACATATACTTTAAATTAAAATAAAAATATCAGAAACAAAAATCCCGAAAGCTCGGGATTTTTTTATGGCACAAAGATTGACTTTCATACATAGAATAAATCTTATAACTACTTAAAGTGGTTGATTTACAAATGATTAAAGTTTTATCCTTTATTATTAGGATTAAGATTTTATGTTTTTTAATGACAAAATGACTTAAAATATACTATGTCT
Organism: uncultured Flavobacteriaceae bacterium; assembly: GCA_934675205.1. Classification (GTDB taxonomy): domain Bacteria; phylum Bacteroidota; class Bacteroidia; order Flavobacteriales; family Flavobacteriaceae; genus Flavobacterium. The sequence continues at coordinate 272,593 of CAKUPQ010000003.1, forward strand.
AAACAAAAAATAATATCAATTGACAGTTTGTCATTTCAGGATTTTGACTCGGATGCAGAATTGATTCCGCTTATGACTCCTGAAGACGAAGAAGAAATGAACAGGGAAAAACTTCCTGAAGATTTACCGATTTTACCTTTACGGAATATGGTTTTGTTTCCCGGAGTTGTGATTCCGATTACAGCCGGGAGGGATAAATCCATTAAGCTCATCAACGATGCTAATGCTAAAGGAAAGGTAATTGGTGTTGTTTCTCAAAAGGAGGAAAGCGTTGAAACCCCTACAGCTAATGACATTAATCAGATAGGGACGGTTGCCCGAATCCTTAAAGTTCTGAAAATGCCTGACGGAAATGTTACGGTTATCATTCAGGGAAAAAAGCGTTTTGAAATCGAACGGATTACAACCGAAGAGCCTTATCTGAAAGCGATTATCCGAGAGTTTAACGAAACCCGTCCCGAAAAAAATGATAAGGAATTCAAAGCAATTACCGAAAATGTCAAAGAATTGGCAACTCGAATTATTCACGAAAATCCGAATATGCCAACCGAAGCAACTTTTGCTATTAAAAACATCGAAAGCGATTCGTTTTTGATAAATTTTGTTTCGTCAAATATGAATCTTGACGTAAGGGAAAAACAGGCTTTGCTTGAGGTTTCAGATTTAAAAACACGTGCTTTGGAAACGTTGCGTTTTATGGATATTGAGCTGCAAAAACTCGAATTGCGTAACGATATTCAGTCCAAAACAAGACACGATTTAGACCAACAACAAAGGGAATATTTCTTGCATCAGCAAATGAAAACCATTCAGGAAGAATTGGGAGGAGTTTCGTATGACCAAGAAATAGAGGAAATGCGTCAGAAAGCCAATGAAAAGAAATGGAATGAAAAAGTGGCAAAACACTTTGAAAAGGAATTGGCTAAATTGCAACGTACCAATCCTCAATCTCCTGATTTCGGAATTTTGAGAAATTATTTAGAACTGTATTTGGAACTTCCTTGGGATGAATATTCCAAAGATAAATTCGATTTAAAGAAAGCTCAAAAAATTCTTGACAAACATCATTTCGGATTGGAAGATGTCAAAAAGCGAATTATCGAATATTTGGCAGTTTTGAAATTGCGTAACGATATGAAATCTCCGATTCTCTGTTTGTATGGACCTCCGGGAGTCGGGAAAACTTCTATCGGAAAATCCATAGCAGAATCTTTAGGGAGGGAATACGTGAGAGTTTCTTTAGGAGGATTGCGTGATGAGGCAGAAATCAGAGGACACCGAAAAACCTATATTGGAGCAATGCCGGGTAGAATTATCCAAAGTATCAAAAAAGCAGGAACGTCAAATCCTGTATTTGTTTTGGACGAAATCGACAAGCTCTCAAGTTCACATTCGGGAGACCCGTCTTCTGCAATGTTGGAAGTGCTTGACCCTGAACAAAATTCGGAGTTTTATGACAATTTCCTCGAAATGGGATACGATTTGTCAAAAGTGATGTTTATTGCAACCTCCAACAATATGTCGAACATTCAACCTGCACTTCGGGACAGAATGGAAGTCATCAATATGACGGGTTATACCATCGAAGAAAAAATCGAAATTGCCAAACAGCACTTACTTCCGAAACAGCTCAAAGAACACGGACTTACGGAAAAAGATGTCGTTATCGGAAAAAAACAACTCGAAAAAATTGTAGAGGGTTATACTCGTGAATCGGGAGTCAGAGGATTGGAAAAACAGATTGCCAAACTCATCAGAAGTATTGCCAAATCCATTGTTATGGAAGAGGAATACGATGTGAAAATTTCTGATGAAAAAATTGTTGAGATTTTGGGAGCTCCGAGAATGGAGAGAGATAAATATGAAGATAATAATGTTGCGGGAGTAGTAACAGGATTGGCTTGGACACAAACGGGAGGAGATATTCTGTTTATCGAATCCATTCTTTCCAAAGGAAAAGGAACGCTTACCCTAACGGGAAATTTAGGAACGGTAATGAAAGAATCAGCTACTTTGGCACTGGAATATATCAAAGCCAATGCTGAGAGTTTAGGTGTTGATTCCGAGATATTTACGAAGTATAATATTCATATTCACGTTCCCGAAGGAGCTACTCCAAAAGACGGACCAAGTGCAGGTATTGCAATGCTTACTTCGTTGGTTTCGACTTTGACTCAAAAGAAAGTCAAAAAGAATTTGGCAATGACAGGAGAGATTACCTTACGAGGAAAAGTACTTCCCGTTGGAGGAATTAAAGAAAAAATCCTTGCTGCCAAACGTGCCAAAATCAAGGAAATTATTTTGTGCCACGAAAACAAACGGGATATAGACGAAATCAAACCGGAATATATACAAGGCTTGACGTTCCACTATGTAAAAGAAATGAGTGAAGTGTTGGATATAGCCGTCACGAATCAAAAAGCAAAACACGCTAAAAGTCTGATTTAGAAATAGTTTTGATTGTTTTTATACGGATTCATTTATTTTATCTCTTGAAAAATAAATGAATCCGTATTATTTTTTTGATTTGATATAAAAGGATATTTTTGTAGATGATAATAAAAATCAAACAATGAACTATCAAGAACTATTTTCAGATTACTTTGAAAACCAAAAAATAGGACGAAATCTCGAAAATCTATACGAACCAATACGCTATATTTTATCGTTGGGAGGAAAGCGAATCCGACCTGTTTTGACACTTATGGCTTGTGATATTTTCGGAGAAAATACACAAAAAGCACTTCCTGCCGCAATGGCTGTTGAGGTTTTTCATAATTTTTCACTCATTCATGATGATATTATGGACAATGCACCACTTCGCAGAGGCAACCAAACCGTTCACGAAAAATGGAATCTGAATACGGGAATTCTCTCGGGAGATGCGATGCTAATTCTGGCTTACCAGTATTTTGAACAGTACAAACCTGAAATTTTCAGAGAATTAGCCAAATTATTCAGTAAAACAGCTCTTGAAGTTTGTGAAGGACAACAATGGGATATTGATTTTGAGGACAGAGATGATGTTTTGGTTGAGGAATATCTGAAAATGATTGAATACAAAACGGCTGTTTTGGTTGGAGCTGCCTTGCAAATGGGAGCTATCGTAGCGGAAACTTCCGAGGAAAATAAAAAAGATATTTATGATTTCGGACTGAATTTAGGAATTGCTTTTCAGTTGCAGGACGATTATTTAGATACATTCGGGAATTCGGAAACTTTCGGAAAGCAAATCGGAGGGGATATTATCGAAAACAAAAAAACCTATCTGTATCTCAAAGCCATTTCGGACGGAAACAAGGACGAAAAAGAACAATTATTGCATTTGTATTCGATAAATCCGAAAGAAAATCACGATAAAATCGAATCGGTTAAGTCGATTTTCAGAAGCTCGAAATCAGACCAAAAAACAAAACAAGCCATTGAAGAATATACCCAAAAAGCCTTTGATATATTGAAAAATATGGATATTCCAACTGATAAAAAAGAGCAGTTAAAGGAGTTTGGAGAAGGATTGATGGACAGGATTGTTTAGTTTTTCAGTTTATATAGTAAGCAATAATTCAAAATCTAAATTATGAATATTTTTAAAATTATACTTTATACATTACTCATTTTCGGATTCTTTTTATACTTCAGACATCAGAGTAAAAAACAATCTAATATGGGTATAAACCTTAGAAGAGTTGTTTGCCCCAAATGTAACACTAAACAACCTATAATAAGAATTCCTAAAAATTCAGAACAAGCTATGTTTGGAGGAACAACTTGTCCTAATTGCAACACTGAATTAGATAAATATGGAAATATAAAATAACTGTTTGTTTTTTAATATTTTGCTTGTCAAGTTAAGTGAAAAACATTAACATATTCGTCTATAAATTCGCAAAAATTCGTGATAGAAAAAATAGAAAATACCGACTTACTTTTATCCAAAGCACAAAAAGAATCGCTTTATCTCAAACTGATAGAGCAGTTGGAAAAAGATTTTACTTTGGCTAATCAAATCATTGATATAAAAGAGGATACTTCACCTTTTGACTTAAAAACCGAACTTCAAAACAGGGTTTACGATTTGATTCAGCACAAATTCACAGAATACCTGAATTTATTATACATTATTGATGTCCCCGAAAGTGAAATCAAAGCCTTGACTTCGGTTGATTTGGGAGAGTTATCCGAACAGATTGCGTTTTTGATTCTAAAAAGAGAATGGCAAAAAGTTTGGTTTCGGAATAGACTTTAAATACAAACTCCAACAGAGTTCAAAACTCTGTTGGAGTTAATCAAATCTTTTTCTTACATTTGAATTAATTGTTTCGGACTTCGGACTAAAAACTTTAAACAAATGATTTCAAAACAGCAATTTTACAAAGAATTAGAGCTTATTATACAAAATGCAATTCGGGAAGATGTTGGAGACGGAGACCATTCGTCTTTGGCTTGTATTCCTGCTGATGCAAAAGGCAAGGCAAAACTACTCGTAAAAGACAACGGAATCATAGCAGGAGTAGAGTTTGCCAAAATGATTTTCGCTTATGTAGATAAGGGTTTACAGGTAGAAACTTTGATGGAAGACGGCTCGGAAGTGAAATTTGGAGATGAGGTTTTTCACGTTTTCGGGAGTTCACAATCTATCTTAAAAGCAGAACGTTTTGTGTTGAATGCGATGCAGAGAATGTCTGCTATTGCTACGAAAACCAAGTTTTTTGCAGATTTGCTTAACGGAACAAAAGCCAAAATTTTAGACACCCGCAAAACTACTCCGGGAATCAGAGCTATCGAAAAATGGGCAGTAAAGATAGGAGGAGGAGAAAATCATAGATTCGCCTTATATGATATGATAATGCTTAAGGATAATCACATTGATTTCGCAGGTGGAATTTCGAAAGCGATTCAGAAAACCAAAGATTATCTCAAAGAAAACAATTTGGATTTAAAGATAATTGTTGAGGCTCGGGATTTTGATGAGGTCAAAGAAATTGTAGAATCAGGAGGAGTGTATCGAATTTTATTGGATAATTTTACGTTTGAGCAAACTCGTGAGGCAGTTGCTTTTATCGGAGATAAAGCCCAAACGGAATCCTCCGGGAATATCAACGAAAAAACAATCCGGAAATATGCAGAATGTGGGGTTGATTTTATTTCGTCAGGAGCTTTGACCCACTCGGTTTATAATATGGATTTGAGCTTGAAAGCGTTTTGATTAGTTTTCAGTCGCAGTAAGCAGTTGTGAAAACTGCAACTGCGACTGAAAACTGAAAACTAAAAATATGTCTGCACAAATAGAAGAACGGTTAAATACAATTCCTGTTGTACGGAGTTTGGTTGCTTGGGCAAAGAAAGTTACTTTTCGGAGGCTCGGAGGGTTGAGTCTGTATGATATTCTGGAAATGTACATTATCGGAATCATTGAAGGGGCTTTTACGAATCGTGCGTCTGCGGTTGCTTTTAGTTTTTTTATGGCAATTTTTCCGTTTTTGTTGTTCATTCTGAACTTGATTCCGTATATGCCTTTGGATAATTTTCAGGAGGATTTTTTTAGGTTTTTGGCTGATAATGTCCCTCCGAATACCTACGGAGCCATTCACGAAATCATCGAAGATATTATGAACAATTCCAATAAGGGATTGCTTTCTACGGGTTTTATTTTTGCTATTTTCTTGATGGCAAACGGAGTAAACGCAATGTTTGCAGGATTTGAAAACTCGTATCACATTACGATTACACGAGGTTTTATCAGGCAATATTTGGTTTCGATGACTTTAGGAATTTGTTTTTCGGTCATATTATTGGTTACGGTTGCTTTGATTGTGGTTTCGGAAGTTGTTATCAATATGTTTGATTATCGATACCTTGATAGTAGCTCTTTGATAGTCTGGAGCAGATTTATTTTTGTAGGATTGATGATTTTGCTATGTATTTCATTGATGTTTAAATTCGGTTCAAAACAATTAAAAAGGACTTCTTTCATCAGTATTGGTTCGGTTATTACCACACTTTTGATTATTTTATCGTCTTATGGATTTGGGATTTATGTATTGCGTTTTGCCAAGTACAACGAGCTGTACGGTTCTATTGGTACACTTCTTGTTATGATGATTTACATTTGGTTAAATTGTATGATATTGTTGTTAGGATTTGAATTAAATGCAACAATTAATAGGTTGAAATCAGAAAAAAATATTATTTTTAACGAAAATTAAAACAAATTGAAAATGAAAAAAACAGTTATTTTATTGGTAATGTTCGTTTTAGGAGCATTTATGACACAGGCTCAAAGTGTAACGGGAAAATGGAAAACTATTGATGATGAAACGGGAGAGGCAAAATCCATTGTTGAGATTTCCGAAAAAGACGGGAAAATTTACGGAAAAGTTGTCGAAATTCTGAATCCTGCCAAAAGAAATGCAAAATGTATTGATTGCAAAGGAGTAGATAAAGACAAACCGGTCTTGGGATTAACAATTATCAAAGGACTCTCTAAAAGTGGGAGTGAATGGAGTGGAGGGCAAATCCTTGACCCGAATAAAGGGAAATTATACAAATGTTCTATTATCCTTGACGGAAAAGATAAGTTAAGCGTAAGAGGTTATGTCGGAATTTCACTTCTCGGAAGAACCCAAACTTGGCACAGAGTTAAGTAAGTCAAGCCACAAGTAATTAGTCAAAAGCCACAAGCCATAAAAAACTTGTGGCTTTTGACTTTTGGCTTGTAACTCATTTAATAAAAGGTTAAAAGATTAAAAAGTGGAATATTTTTTGTTAGTTTTACTGTCTAAAAAGTTATAAAAATGCGGTTTTGTTTTCTGATATTATTTTTAATATTTTCTTTGGGTGGTTTTGCTCAACCTTTTGAGACAACCAAAACTACCGAGTTTGGTATTCAGCCCAAGCCGTATGAAGACGAAATTGAATTTAAACCTATCGTCAAAGAAAAAACACCTACTATTTCGGAGTTTGGCTCAAGCGAAATTCCTGAGCCGAATTTTATCAAAAAAGAAGGAAAAAGCATTTTTGAAAAACCTGAATTTAAAACTCCAAACGAAGGCATTGCAGACAGACTGAATAAAGGATTTCGAAACGAAGACCAATACGGAAACCTTGAAAAATTCAAACGAAATCAATATTTTGGGGATTTCAGAACGGATTCCAAATACATCAAACTCGTGTATCGGGATCATTTGGCATTTGACGGAGACAGGGTTCAGGTTATTATGAATGACAGAATTATAGCCCGAGATATTTTACTCGAAAATTCCTACAAAACACTCGCTATTGATTTAAGCATCGGCTTCAATAAAATCGAGATAGTCGCCTTAAATCAAGGAACATCAGGCCCTAATACAGCCGAATTTCAGGTGTATGACGACAAAGGAAACCTTATAAGCTCCAACCAATGGGAGTTAGCAACAGGCTTTAAAGGAACGATTATTCTTACAAAAGAGCAATAAGTCAAAAGTCTGATACCTCAATCTTTTTTAGTCAAAAAAAATATTTTCCGTAAGAGTTTTGTAATTTGTACATTTGGTGTTTATTCAAAATAAATTCACAAAATGTCTGAAGAACAAAAACGACTACTTGAAAAGCAATTATGGGAAATTTCGGATACCCGTCCGTCCCTGAAAGAGCGTTCTTCCATTTCGGAACGACTAACCAATAGGATAGTTAATTTTGTTGATACTTTTATAAGTGGGTTTAGCAGATAAGTCGTATTTTTTCTGAAGTATAACAGATTTTTATTTATTTTAATCCAATATTACACAAAGCAAAATGTCAAAAAACGAAACTATAAACTGCCCGGATTGTGGAACTCAAATTGATGTAAACGATTTGCTCAAACATCAGATTGAAGATGTTATCCGCAAGGAATATCAACAAAAAGCACTCAAACAAGCAGAAGAATTAGCTCTGAAAAACGAAGCTCTTGAAAAGGCAAAATCCGAATTTGAAGCTAAAAAGAAACAGGAAAACGAATTGTTTGCAGAACGTTTAGAAAGAGAAAAAAAGATAGCTGAAAGAGAAATTTCCGAAAAGCTAAAAAAGAAATTGGAGGAAGAACAACAAGAGCAAATCTTACTTCTGAACAAAGAGCTTTCCGAAAAATCCGAAAAAATCAAAGAGCTAAACAAAAAAGAAGCCGAAATAGCCAAACTTCAGAGAGAAAAATCTGAAATGAAAGAAGCTATCGAAGCCCAAGCTCAAAAACAACTGAACGAACAAATCATTCAGGAAAAAGAAAAAATTCGCAAGCAAGTTGAAGAAGCCAATGAACTGAAATTTGCAACTTTACAAAAACAGCTTGAAGACCAAAAGAAACTTACTGAAGAAATGAAACGCAAGCAGGAGCAAGGCTCTATGCAACTTCAGGGAGAAGTAATGGAATTGGCTATTGAGGACTATTTGTCAAAAACTTTTCCGTTAGACACCATTGACGAAATCAAAAAAGGGGCAATCGGAGCAGATTGTATTCAGATTGTAAACACTCGGGAGGTGCAAAATTGCGGAACGATTTATTACGAAAGCAAACGTACAAAGGCCTTTCAACCCACTTGGATAGAAAAATTTAAAAATGATATTCGCACCCAAAAAGCAACTATCGGAGTTTTAGTAACCGAAGTGATGCCTTCTGATATGGAACGAATGGGAATGAAAGAGGGAATTTGGATTTGTACTTTCGAGGAATTCAAAGGGTTGAGTGCTGTACTTCGTCAGTCGATTATTCAGTTACATCAAGCGGTTCAATCTCAAGAAAATAAGGGAGATAAAATGAGTATGCTTTACGATTTTCTGACCAGTAACGAATTCCGTTTGCAAATTGAGGGAATTGTAGAGGGATTCAGCCAAATGCAACAAGACTTGCTAAAAGAGAAAAACGCAATGCAACGCATTTGGAATCAAAGAGAAAAACAAATCGAAAAAGTAATCAATAATACTATCGGAATGTACGGCTCTATCCGAGGAATTGCAGGAAATGCAGTCCAGTCTGTAAAAGCTCTCGAACTGCAGAATGATGATTTTGATTTGATTGAAGAATAAAATACCCAATGTAAATTGTATCTACATTGGGTATATCCCTTACTTCATAATTGTTTGTTTCCTATCAGGTCCTACGGATATAATTTTTACAGGAACTTCCAATTCACTTTCGATAAAAGAAACATACTCTTTTAGCTCTTGCGGAAGTTCGCTATATGACGTCATTTTTGTCAAATCCGTATTCCAGCCTTTTTTCTCAACATAGATTGGCTCTACGTTTTCAGGCTCGATATTATAAGGTAAATGTTTGATGGTTTTTCCGTTGTATTTATATGAAGTACAGATTTTTAGAGTTTCAAATCCGGAAAGTACATCACCTTTCATCATATAGAGTTCGGTTACTCCGTTAACTTGTACTGCATATTTTAAGGCAACCAAATCCAACCAACCACAACGTCTTGCACGTCCTGTAACTGAACCAAATTCATTTCCAACTTTTGCCATTGTCTGCCCGATTTCGTCAAACAATTCAGTCGGGAAAGGGCCACTTCCTACTCGGGTTGTATAGGCTTTGAAAATTCCGAAAACTTGTTTTACTCTGTTTGGAGCAATTCCCAATCCGGTACAAGCTCCTGCAGCTGTTGTGTTTGACGAAGTTACAAAAGGATATGTTCCGAAATCCACATCCAAAAGCGAACCTTGAGCTCCTTCACACAAAATAGATTTTCCTTCTTTAACAGCTTTGTTCAGATATTCTTCGCTATCAATAAAAGTCAATTTTTTCAATTCCTCGACAGAAGTGAAAAATTCGTCTTCCATTTCTTTGAGGTTGTACTGCAAATCCACATCATAAAAAGCAATCATTGCTTCGTGCTTATCGGCTAAATTTCTGTATCTTTCTTTAAAATCCGAAAGTTCAATATCTCCAACCCGAAGCCCGTTTCTACCCGTTTTATCCATATAAGTAGGTCCGATTCCTTTGAGTGTAGAACCTATTTTTGCCTTTCCTTTTGAGGCTTCCGAAGCGGCATCCAAAAGTCTGTGAGTCGGTAAAATCAAATGGGCTTTTCTCGAAATCAGCAATCTCGAATAAATATCAATGTTGAATTTTTCTAACCCCTCAATTTCTTTGATAAAAACAACAGGGTCAATCACTACTCCGTTTCCGATAATGTTGATTGAATTTTTATGAAAAATGCCTGACGGAATCGTTCTTAAAACGTGCTTTATTCCGTCAAATTCGAGGGTATGTCCTGCATTAGGGCCTCCTTGAAAACGTGCAATAATATCGTATTTTGAAGTGAGTACATCAACGATTTTTCCTTTTCCTTCGTCTCCCCACTGTAATCCGAGTAGTAAATCTACGGTCATTGTGTTGTATAAATTTTAATTGTTATCTGTTTTTTTAGTTCCGTAGAAATACAGCGAATGACTATGTACATCTACTCCGAATAAATCTTCAATAGTTTGTTTTATAGTCTGAATACGAGGGTCGCAAAATTCGATTACCTCTCCCGTATTGGTAATAATAATATGGTCGTGTTGTTTGTCGAAATACGATTTTTCGTAGTGAGCCTGATTCTGTCCGAACTGATGTTTGCGAACCAAACCACATTCCAAAAGGAGTTCAATCGTGTTGTAAAGCGTAGCACGACTTACGCGATAATTCTTGTTTTTCATCTTGATATAAAGCGATTCTATATCAAAATGATCATTGCTGTCATAAATTTCCTGTAAAATAGCATATCTTTCAGGAGTTTTTCTATGTCCTTTGTTCTCAAGGTATTCCGTAAAAACTGTCTTTACGATTTCCTGATTTTTTTCGTTTGAAGTGCTTATCTGTGTCATATTCAGCAAAGGTAATTTTTTTAGCTTAAATTTACAATAATGAATTGTTTACACTTTTTCTTTTTCAAGAATAAGTTCCAATCCGTTATCGACCAAATGAGCAATATGAGGTCGGTTTTGTTTTACTTTTTCGAGATGATTCAGGACTTTATTCGTAAAATCCACATTGTTTTGCTGATGTGCCAATTCGGCTATTTCAACACAAAGCAACCAATCGTTCGGGTGTGATGAGGAAACCAATCCGAAAGCCTCTTTCAAAGTCATTTCCGAATGTTTTTCCTCACGTATATTTCTGACAGAAGCATATAATTTTTCCAATTCCTCTCTTTCAGAAGTCATTTTTGACTTAATGGTTTTGCTTGACGGAACGTGAGTAATCATATCAAAACTCTCCACATCTGCAGGGCCCGAAAACCCGGAAACAATCTCTTTTCCGACAGCCATATCATAGGTTCCCCATTCCGGACGGAACAGAATTTCATCTCCGTAGGTAACCGTACAGTTTTTAAAACTTATCAGAATGATTTTTCCTTGCAGATTTCTTGAACCTGTGATGATTTCTCCCTGAACTTTAATATCTCCTTCAAATTCGAGGGTTACGGTTTTTCCTTCATAAATATCATAAGCGATTAAATCCCTCGGACTCATATCTTCGATAGCCAGATTGATTCCTTTCAGAGTTCCAATCGGACTTCCGAAACCTTCCGAATGATATTCCGTTGAATGTCCTACCAATTCTTTTTCACGGTAAGCCAAAGCCGTTTTTCCTGTGGTCTGAATATAAACCGGATTTCCTTTGTGTTTGATAGCATTGGTAAAAACTCCTGAAATCTGTAATCCTGTGCTTAATTCGATAGTTCCGAGAGCTTTGGAATTGACTAATTTTTTGACTGCACTATATCCTCCTGTGCGAAGTGCCATTTTATTGGCAAATTCTTCCAAAACCATACTCAAATAAGCAAAATCGGGAGTTACATAAAGTTGTGGTTGTGGTTTTGTAATATCAAAGCTCTGTTCGGCTGCCTCGATAGAATACGGAATTTTCTTTACATTATCCGTCATACACCACGCACTTTCGCCTATGGAAGACAACAATCCGGCTCCGTATATTTTCGGATTTTCAACCGTTCCGATAAGTCCGTATTCAACCGTCCACCAATGCAAATTTCGGATTTTTGCCATTTCTGACAAATCTCCCATATCATTTTGTAAGTCATTAACCGCTTTTTCGGCTTTGTCAATTTCGTCCTGTGGAGTATTTTCAGCCTCTTTCAGAATGGAAAGCAAGCGAATAGCTTCGTACATTTCGTAATCACGTGCAGACGAAATTGCCTTACAACCGATTTCCCCAAATCTCCTTAAATATTCCGCATATTCCGGATTGGCAATAATCGGTGCGTGTCCTGCACCTTCGTGAATGATATCCGGAGCAGGAGTGTATTCGATATGCTCGAGCTGACGAATATCCGATGCAATCACAAGCACATTATAAGCCTGAAATTCCATAAAGGCAGCAGGAGGGATAAATCCGTCCACAGCTACTGCAGCCCAACCGATTTCTTTCAGAATTCTGTTCATTCCGTACATACTCGGAATGGATTCGATAGAAATTCCCGTTTTGTGAAGCCCTTCAAGATACGATTCGTGGGCAACTCTGCTCAAATAGTCCACATTTTTACGCATTACATACCTCCAAACCGCTTGATTTATCGGAGTGTAATCTTCGTAATCCTGTGGTTTAATAAACTGTTTCAGATGTTTGGGTAATCTGTCTATCAGATGATTGCTTTCGTATCCTGTTTCCATAACTTTTGATTAAAAGATATTCGGTAAAGATACAAATTTTTAGTTTACAGTGTTCAGTTTTTAGTGTTCAGTAGTTTGAGAATTGCGACTGACTACTGACCACTGCCAACTGACTACTATTTCCTTGGGTGAAATTTATGCACAACCTCGGAAAGATATTTTCTGTCAAGGTGCATATATACTTCGGTTGTGGTAATGGATTCGTGCCCTAACATCAGCTGAATCGAACGCAAATCAGCTCCGTTTTCGAGGAGGTGTGTCGCAAACGAATGTCGGAAAGTGTGAGGAGAAATGGTTTTGGTAAGCTCGATTTCTGTAGCCAAATCTTTAATAATCGTAAAAATCATTGCTCTTGTGAGCTGTCTTCCTCTACGATTTAAGAAAAGCGTATCTTCAAATCCTTTCTGAATCGGAAAGTGATTTCTGCATTCGTTTTTATAGATTTCGATGTATTTTTGAGTAGATTTTCCGATTGGGACAAAGCGTTGTTTATTTCCTTTTCCTGTAATTTTTATAAAACCCTCATCAAAAAACAAATCCGAAATTTTAAGGGTTATAAGCTCCGAAACTCGAAGTCCGCAACTGTAAAGTGTTTCCAAAATAGCTTTATTTCTGTGGGCTAACAATCGGGTTGCTTCTGAATCGGAATTAAATTGTATCGCTCCAATCAGATTGTCAATATCCTCAACCGAGAGTACATCGGGGAGTTTTCGTCCTGTTTTGGGAGTCTCGATAAGCTCAAGCGGATTGGTTTTTCGGTAATCTTCAAAAATCAAATAGTTAAAAAAACTCTTTAACCCCGAAATAATTCGGGATTGCGAACGTGGATTCACTTCTTTGGACATTTCATATATAAAGTGTTGAACCTGTTCTTCGGAAATTTTAATAGGAGAAATATCAATGCTGTTTTTGTCTAAAAAGCGACAAAGCCTTTGAATGTCAAAAGTATAGTTTTCGATAGAGTTTTTGGATAATCCCCTTTCGATTTTCAGATAGTTTCTATAGTCTTTGATGTATCGTTCCCAGTCCATTTATATTAGTTACGAATTACAAATTATGAATCCCAAACTTCGTAATTAATTACACTTTATTTTCTAATAGCGGAACAAACCTGAATGTTCCGAATTCGTGTTTTTCGAATTGTTTTTCGTTTTTTCGGATAAGCATCGTCATAATCTGTTCGTTTTCTCCAAGGGGAATAACGAGTTTTCCTCCGATTTTGAGCTGTGCCATAAGTGCATTCGGAATGGTCGTTGCTCCTGCTGTTACCAAAATAGAATCAAACGGAGCTTCTTCGGGAAGTCCTTTGTAGCCATCTCCAAAAATGAGTTTTTTCGGTCGAATTCCGATTTTGGGCAAAAAATTAGATGTTTTTTTAAAGAGTTCGTTTTGTCTTTCAATGCTATATACTTTTGCTCCAAGCACGCAAAGTACAGCAGTCTGATAACCCGAACCTGTTCCGATTTCGAGAATTTTATCGTCTTTTTTTACTTCCAAAAGCTGGGTCTGAAAAGCAACGGTATAAGGTTGCGAAATGGTCTGTCCTGCTCCAATAGGAAAGGCTTTGTCTTGATAGGCAAAAGTCTCAAACCCCGAATCCATAAACAGATGTCTTTGGATTTTTCCGATAGCACCAAGTACTGCTTTATCCGTAATCCCTTTTTCTTGTAACGTTTTAACTAATTGATTTCGTAGGCCTTTATGTTTTTCTGTATCTTTCAATTCCGTATTTTTTTTAAGAGCCTAAAATTAGACATTTATACGTCATTTTCAAAATTATAATGTCCGGAATAAATCTCGGTCATTTTTTGATGATGTGTTACGTTTTTTAGTAACTTGCGAGTTCAGATAGCTATCGGAACGAAGTGATTTTTAGAATGCCATACTTCAATGCGTTACGTTCACAATAACAGGCAATTCATAATTCGTAATTAAATAAAATGAAAGCAACTTATCACAAATACATTCTCAACTTTAAAAGACCCAGTAGAACTTCGAGGGGAGTTTTAACTGAAAAAGAGACTTGGTTTATTGTTTTGGAAGAAGGCGAAAAAATCGGAATAGGAGAGTGCGGGATTTTGCGAACTTTGAGTGCAGACGATAGAGAAGATTACGAAGAAAAACTCAAATGGACTTGTCAAAATATTCATCTCGGAATGGAAAAATTATGGGAAGAATTATTAGAATTCCCGTCTATCCAATTCGGAATGGAAACGGCATTTTATTCGCTTAAATCAAAAAATAATCCGTTTGAAATTTTTGAATCGGACTTTACAAAAGGCACTAAAAATATCCCTATTAACGGTTTGGTTTGGATGGGAGAGAAGGAGTTTATGAAGCAACAAATTGAAGAAAAAATAAACCAAGGATTTAAGTGTATAAAACTCAAAATTGGGGCTATAGAATTCGACAAAGAATTAGAATTATTAGCGTTTATTCGAGCTAATTTCGACGAAAATCAGATCGAAATCAGAGTGGATGCAAACGGAGCTTTTGATAAAAGTGAAGTTTTATGTAAGCTTAATCATTTATCTGGTTATGAGTTACATAGCATAGAGCAGCCTATTAAGAAAAATCAGACTGACAGTATGTCAGAGTTGTGCAAATCCACTCCTTTTCCGATTGCTTTGGACGAAGAGCTGATTGGAGTTTTTTCGTACCAAGAAAAAGAAGAATTATTGTGGAAAATTCGCCCTCAATATATCATTTTAAAACCGAGTTTGGTAGGTGGATTTCGAGGCTCAAAAGAGTGGATTGAGTTAGCCGAAAAATACAAAATCGGTTGGTGGATTACTTCCGCTTTGGAATCAAATATCGGACTAAATGCGATTACTCAATTTACGTTTTTGCAACACAACAAAATGCCTCAAGGTTTAGGAACAGGAGGTTTATATACCAACAATTTTGACAGCCCTCTTTTTGTCAAAAATGGAGAAATTTGTTATGATGTTTCTCAAAATTGGGATTTAGAAAAGATTCTAAAACAGATTGGTAAATTCTAAAATGCAATTCTGCAAAAATCCGTAAAATCTGTGGGAAGTAAAAATCCTCTAACTTTATTTTGGAATTCATATTAATAGCAGTAATTTTGCACTATAAAATTAGAATTGCTCAATAAAATGAGGCTATTTTTATTTATGTCGTTAAAAGACTTACATTCTACTCGTACAATATGCTTATTTTCAAGCATTGATTCTTTGGTTTTATCAATTACTTTTTTTTTATTCATTTAGTTTACTATTTAGATATTTTTAGATTATGCTAAAAAGAATTTATAACAATTTGAGCGTTCGTACCATAGTTTGGTCGGCTACCTTATTATTTTTGGGAGTTGTCATTTTATTGATTATTTTCAAAGATTGGTCTTACTTTTCGCTTATTCTTCCTGTTTTGCTGTTGGAAGCCGTAATGTATGATTCGATTCAGAACAAACATACCCTACGGAAAAACTATCCGTTTTTAGCTCGTTTTCGATATATGTTTGAGTCGGTTCGTCCGGAATTTCGTCAATACTTTTTTGAGGGAGAAACAGATGGAAAACCATTTAACAGAAGACAACGTTCTATCGTTTATCAAAGAGCAAAAAACGAAAAAGAAACCGTTGCTTTCGGTATGCAGGACGAACCTACCAGAGTAGGTTACGAATGGGCTGCACACTCTATTTATCCAAAAAAAGCCAATCCCGAAACGTTCCGAACATTAGTAGGAGGAACAGAATGCTTGCAACCGTACAGTTTGAGTTTGTATAATATTAGTGCGATGAGTTATGGTGCTTTGTCAAAAACAGCCATTATGTCTTTGAATAAAGGAGCTAAAATGGGGAATTTTGCTCACAATACAGGAGAAGGAGGAATCAGTGAGTTTCACAGACAAGGGGGAGATTTGATTTGGCAAATCGGAACGGGATATTTCGGTTGTAGAGATAAAGACGGATTTTTTAATGATGAATTATTTGCCGAAAGAGCCAATTATCCCGAAGTGAAAATGATTGAGTTGAAGCTTTCTCAAGGAGCAAAACCAGGACACGGAGGTTTACTTCCTGCCAAAAAGAACACTCCCGAAATTGCGAAAATACGTAATATTGAGCCTCATACAGATGTGCATTCTCCATCTTCTCACTCGGCTTTCTCTAATTCAACAGAACTTGTTTATTTCATTAAGAAAATGAGAGATTTATCGGGAGGAAAGCCTGTTGGATTTAAGTTGTGTATCGGAAGAAGAGATGAATTTGAAGACATAGTAGATGCTATGTTGGCAACGGGAATCAAACCTGATTTTATTACGCTTGACGGAGCAGAAGGAGGAACGGGAGCAGCTCCGATGGAGTTTATTGACTATATCGGAATGCCTGTAGCTGACGCACTTGTTTTCGTTACGACTTTACTCAAAAAACACGGATTAAGGGACGAAATCAAAATCCTCGCATCGGGTAAAATCATCACTTCGTTTGATATTACCAAAGCAATGGCTTTCGGAGCAGATGCTTGTTATAGTGCAAGGGGAATGATGTTCGCACTCGGATGTATTCAGGCTTTGCAGTGTGATAGCGGAAACTGCCCTGTCGGAATTGCAACACAGGACAAGAAGCTTTACAAAGGAATGGATATAACCGATAAAAGTGTAAGAGTAGCCAATTTCCACAAAAATACGATGAAAGCCGTAGCGGAATTTATCGGAGCTTGCGGATTTGAAAACCCTCACGATGTGACTCCTAACGTATTATTCCGAAAAACAGATAAATACCGAAACGAGAGCTTTAAGGAGATGTATTTCGATAAAAACTCAAAAGCGATATAATTTTTAGTTTTCAGTTGGCAGTGTTCAGAGCCAATATTACATTATAAAATAATACCGATAGTGCATCTGTGGCTAATCAATAATGCACTACAGGTCAAAAATAACACATTTACATTATACAAAAAAGCTTATAATTCACGGTAAATCGCTATCTTTGAAATCTTATTTCTAAAAAAAATGCAGGTTTCCGAGTTAGCACAATATACTGTAAATTTTATCAATCAGACCAATCGAAATGTTTTTCTGACCGGAAAAGCAGGAACAGGAAAAACTACGCTACTCAAAGAAATCATCGAAACCACACACAAAAACACAGTTGTGGTTGCTCCAACGGGAATTGCAGCTCTCAATGCAGGAGGCGTTACGATTCATTCGCTTTTTCAACTTCCGTTTGCCGGATTTTTGCCTACTCATAACCAACCTCCTCAAATCGGAGAGAATGTTCGTTTTGAAAATCGAAATACCTTGCGAAGACATTTCAAAATGGGAAAAGTCAAACAAGATGTAATTCGGAATATAGAGCTTTTGATTATTGACGAAGTGAGTATGCTTCGGGCTGACGTGCTTGATGCAATGGATTTTATGTTACAGTCCGTTCGTAGGAATGACGAGCCTTTCGGAGGAGTCCAAGTCTTGTTTATCGGAGATTTATTGCAACTTCCACCTGTTGTCCGTCAGGAAGATTGGAATGTGCTGAAAAACTATTATTCGGGAATGTTCTTTTTCCATTCGCACGTAATTCAACAAAATCCGCTTTTGTATATCGAACTCGATAAAATCTATCGTCAGACAGAACAAAAGTTCATCAATGTTTTGAATAATCTTCGGAATAACCGCATTTCAAATGAAGATGTTCAGTTATTAAATCAATATGTAAAACCCGATTTTGACATCAAAAAGAATCAGGGTTATATCACACTTACGACCCATAACGCAAAAGCAGATAATATTAACAATCAGGCTTTGAGGGATTTAAAAGGTGATTCGTTTAAATATTATGCTGATATTGTTGATGATTTTCCGGAGAAAATTTATCCGATTGAAGAAGAATTAGAACTCAAAGTCGGAGCTCAAATTATCTTTATCAAAAATGATTTGAGCTATGAAAAACGCTATTTCAACGGAAAAATGGGTATCATTCATTCCCTTTCGGAAAAGGAAATTGTGGTGCATTTTCCCGAAGAAAATAAATTTATCGAAGTCGAAAAATACGAATGGGAAAATATTAAATATTCGGTTAACGAAAATTCAAAAGACATAAAAGAAGAAGTTTTGGGGACTTTCACACATTATCCGATAAAATTAGCTTGGGCAATTACGGTTCATAAAAGTCAGGGACTTACCTTTGACAAGGCTGTACTCGATGTTTCGCAGGTTTTTGTATCGGGTCAGGCTTATGTGGCTCTTTCGAGATTGCGTTCACTTGACGGATTGGTTTTACTCAAACCGATGCAGCTCAACGGAATCACAAATGATGCTTCGGTTATGGATTATTCAAAGAATAAATCCGAAAAAGAAACTCTGAAACAAGAGCTTGATATTCAGACCAAAAAGTACATTCACCACTGTATTACGAAGGCTTTTTCGTGGAGAATAATGCAAAGTGTTTGGAAAAACCACTTGCAGACTTACGCTTCCGAACTTCCGAAAAGCAAGAAAAACGAATTTAGAAAATGGGCAGAAGAACAATACGGAAAAATTGAGGAACTACTCGTTCATTCGGAGAAATTTATAGCTCAACTCAACCGACTTTTTTATTCCGAACCCTACAATTTTGGTTTTATAGAAGAGCGATTTAACAAGGCTTACGATTACTTTTTTCCGAAATTAGACGATTTGGTTTTTGAGGTTTTATACACTTCCGAGAGGGTAAAACGCATCAAAAAGATGAAAGGTTTTTTTGAGGAAATTTCCGAACTCGAAGAACTGCAACTCAAAACCGTTCTGAATCTGAAAAAAACCAAACTGTTGGTTGAGGCAATTTCGGAAGGAAAAGAATTTTCAAAAGAAACGCTAAAATCCAATTCCGTTGAGGAATATCGCATCAACCATTTGGTGAAAATTTCTGAAATCATCAGAAAACACGCTTTGGATTTTGAAGACGATGACGATTTTGAGGAAGTTTATTACGACAAACCGAAAAAACAAAAAGTTCCGAAGAAACCTACCACAGAGATAACTCTCGAACTTTGGAACAAAAAAATGTCAGTCGAAGAAATTGCCAACGAACGAAAACTGACCGTAAACACCATCTATGGTCATCTAAGTAAACTCATCGAAAAAAGAGCAGTTACTTTAGCTGATGTACTTCCGTCAGACAGAATTGCAGAACTTTATGAGCTGTTTACAAACAATCCCGAAAAAGCAAATGGAGAACTCCGTGAAATTTCTGATAACGAATTTTCGTGGGAAGAGTTGCGGTTATTTAGGGCTACGTTGGATTTAGCAAGA
Organism: uncultured Flavobacteriaceae bacterium; assembly: GCA_934675205.1. Classification (GTDB taxonomy): domain Bacteria; phylum Bacteroidota; class Bacteroidia; order Flavobacteriales; family Flavobacteriaceae; genus Flavobacterium. The sequence goes on from CAKUPQ010000003.1 coordinate 292,474, forward strand.
TAGAATATAACTCCAAAAGTTTCGACTCTCAGACTTATTTAGAATTATTAAAAACAATTTGTTTAATAATTATTCTTACCCTACATTTGCAACCTAAAATTAGTCTAAATAAGAGTTGTAATGAATATCAGCAAATTAGCAGTATTCGTGACGGGAATTACTTGTTCTGTCGCATTTTCACAAGAGGTAGAAAACGATTCTATATATAAAAATCATCAGATTGAAGAGGTAGTTATCACAGGGCAGTATTCTGCACAATCTATTGATAAATCGATTTATAAGGTAGAGGTAATTTCAGCCGAAGATATTAAAAATTTTGCAGGAAATACCGTTGCAGACGTTCTGAATCAGAGTCTTAACGTCTTTATAATGCCCAACAGAACTACGGGTAATTCAGAAGCTCAAATTATGGGGTTAAGCGGAGAATATACCAAAATATTAGTTGATAATATTCCGATTATCGGAGATAGCAATTTAGGAACTTCTATAGATTTAACCAAGCTGAATTTAGACAATGTCGAAAAAATAGAGATTGTAAAAGGTGCTATGGGAGTGGATTACGGTAACAATGCTTTGGCAGGAGTTATCAATATCATAACCAAAAAAGGAACTGAAAAAAAATGGCGGATTAATGCTTTTGTTCAGGAAGAAACGGTAGGAGAGGAGTATGACTGGTATGAAGACGGAGGCCGTACCAAAGGTAAGGGTCGTCATATTCAATCTTTGGAAGTACAACATAATATCTCTGATAAATGGTTTGCCTCTGCAGGAGTAAGCCGAAATGATTTTCAAGGGTTTTGGGATGATAGAAAAGGAAGTAAACACCTTGAAAAAGACAGATTAAGAGGGTATCATTGGCTTCCGAAAGAACAATGGAATACAAACGGACTTGTAAGTTTTAAAGGAGATAATTTTAAGGCTTTTTATAAAGTAAATTATCTGTTGGAAGACATTAATTATTATAATCCTATTGTTGATACGAGAAATTTGGGAGAAGGACAACAAACCTATTATTCGGTTGACAGAGATTATAAGACAAACAGATGGTCGCATCATCTGAATTTAGATACAAAATTATTTGACAGAGTTTTGTACCGAGGAGATTTTTCTTATCAAAAACAGGACAGACAGTTCAGAGATTATGATTATGATATTCCGAACAGAACGATAACTTCAAAAGATGATTTTGTTACTTACCAATCAACAGAGGCTTATTATGCGAGAGGAACATTCAGCAAATTTGTAGAAAGCAATAATTTTGATTTTCAGGTGGGGTATGAATTAGACCAAACAGAAGGTTTTTCTAACTCTATTGCAGGTTTTTTTGAAGGTGAAAACGTAAAGAGAAAATTAGGGTCGTATGCCGGATTTGCATCGGCTGAAATCAATACCGATTCAGGATTTTCGTTCCGTCCCGGATTCAGAGCCGGTTTTAGCGATAAGTTTGACACACAATACAACTTTTCGTTAAGCACCAAGTTTGATGTGTCGGAAAAATCAAGTTTGAGGTTTGTAGCCTGTACAGCTAATCGTTTTCCTAATTTTGATGAACTTTATACCTATTTTGTTGATGCGAATCATCAGGTTTTGGGAGATGAAAATCTGAATCCGGAAAAAGGTTTTTCAACCTCTTTGGAGTGGAGTCATCGGTTGTTTAAGGATAATTTCAGTATGACCAATAATGTTAGCACACTTTATCTGAATGTTGATGACAGAGTCGAAATGGTAGTTTTGGATTATTCGCAAAATATTAATCAATACCTTAATATTAATAGATATGAGTCGTGGGGATTCAACACTGCACACAACTTCAGATTTAATAATTTTAATGCAGGAGTTTCTGCTTCTCTTTTGGGTATATCGAAATCGTTGTTTGGCAGTATTCATAGTAGTTCGGGAGAATTGGAAGATGAATACCGATACACTTTGGAGGGTAATGCGAATTTAAGCTATACTTTCCCGAAAGCCAATACGACCTTATCTCTAATGTACCGATATGCAGGAAAAACTACCGAATTTGTGGTTGATGAAGTGAATAGTACACCCGAACAAACCTTATACAGATTGGGAGAAAGAGATGATTTCAGCCTTATGGATTTTTCGGTACGAAAAGGATTTTTGAAAAATAATCTGGAGGTTACTTTGGGAGCAAGAAATATTTTTGATGTTACAGAAGTCAGAAATACAGCTTTGGTCGGAGGAGCTCACAGTGCAGCAGCAGCTACGCAATCATTTTTCTACGGGAGGTCTTATTTCCTTAAAATAAATTATACATTCGATTTTAATTAAAAAAACAATATCCGATTATGAAATATTTGTCAAGATTTTTAGTAGTAATTCTATGTTTTTTGTCTTTAGTAGGGTGTTTGTCCGAAGATGACGGAATTGTAATTGTTCCTCCGATTGATGGAGCAATTTTAGACCCCGAAGTAGGAGGACCTGCACAACCTAATCAGGTTTGGATTGATTTGAGTGCTGACGAAAACTCAAGAATGAAGCTCACAAACAGAACAGCTTGGGATTTAGGTTTTTATGGAGGAGACGAGTTTTTTGCCGTGCTGAATTCGTCTATACTTATGGCAGCAGGAGTTGTGGACGGAGCTGTGAATATAGATTCCGTAAATGAATCGCACGTAAGTAGTATCAAGAGCTTGTTAAATCCTGCAAGTGGTTATCCCGAAACGTATGTCGATGCGGTAACAGGAAATTATTTAGAAGACGGAACTGCAATCGCACCAATAAGTGAAAATAATTCGGAAAACTACGTTTATCTTCTTAAAATGGGTTACGAAATATACAATGGAACGATGTTTCCGGGAACAGCTTATTCTTCGGGAGCGTCCAGAGGTTGGAAAAAAATAAGAATATTGAAAAGCGGAAATGATTATGTTCTTCAGTATGCTGATATAGAATCTACAACACATCAGGAGGTGGTTATTTCAAAAAATGCAGCTTATAATTTTTCTTTTTACAGTATTGCCAACAATCAGATAGCGGATATTCAGCCTATGAAAGAGAATTGGGATATCTGTTTTACAGTTATGAATAATGTCATAGAAGGACACGGAACCTATATTTATACGGATTTTGTAACGAGCAATAATTTAGGAGGTGTTGGGGTTTATGAGGTTGTTCTTCCGAATGCCTCTGATTTGATTCCGACCTATAATAATTTTGATGCTACTGATGTAGATGAGTCGTTATTTATTTATGATGACCAAAGAGTTATTGGGAGTAATTGGAGGAATGTTTTTAATGGAGTTCCTGAACCCAACCGTTTTTATGTAATAAAAGACCCGGAAGGATTTGTCTTTAAGTTAAGGTTTATACGTATGCTCGGAGATAGCGGAGATACACAGGGATACAGAGGATATCCGCAATTTGAATATTCACCTTTGTAAAACAAAAAACTCGTAACTGAACGTTACGAGTTTTTTTTATATAAAAGTTGTTTGCTAATTCTTATTGTCTTGAATATGTTACGGTAATATCTGTTGTTTGTCCAAACCAAGTAAAAGGATACACCAAAATCAATTCATTATTATTTACAGAACTTATTTGTCTTGGAGCTGTTTCCCCCACAATAGTTATAGTTTCTTCTGTCCAAGTTCCGTCAATAACTTCATCAATACAGTTTTCATCAACTTTATTGTTTTCTGTAAGTTCAGCTATTCCACCTGATTTTATAGTTAAAAAATCAGTAGCACAACCTTGTTTCATCATTGGGTCATCAAAATCAAATGTTCCTGAATGAACTCCCGGAATATCATACGATAATGTTTCTGCTTTCCAAGTTCCCTCTAATAGATTTGGAGTAACAGTAGGACTGTTGTTGTCATCATCGCTACAAGAGCTGAAAAAACCTGCTGTTGCAAGTAAAAATACGGCTAATAAATTTCTTTTTGTCATTGTTAATTATGTATTAAAGTTATTAAGGGGTAAAGTTAATTATTATTTAGATTATATAAAAACAAAAAAAACAAACTAAAAAAGATACAGCTATACATAAAAAAACTCATCTTGTTACAGAACGAGATGAGTTTTTAGTAAAGGTTGGTTAATCCTTATTGTCTTGAATATGTTACGGTAATTTCTCCTAAATTATTTCCAGAATTGTCAGAATATTTTAAAACTAATTCTGTATCATCTACGGAAACAACCTGTCTTGCTGCTCCCGAAATAGTTACTGTTTGTTCTGTCCAACTACCTGTAGTAATTACATCTTCACAAACATTTTCAGTATTCTTTTTATTTTCTTCTAAGTCAGCTACTGAAGATGCTTTTATAGTTAAATAATCAGTAGGACAACCGTTTGTAAGAGCAGTAAAGTCCAAAGTATAAGAGATTTCATTTACTACATAATCAAATGTTTCCGCTTTCCACGTACCTTCCATAAGATGAGGAACACCGGGTGTGTTGTCATCGGTAGGGTTGTCATCATTGTTACCGTTGTTATTACTGCTGTCATCACTGCCGCAAGAGTAAAAAACAGCTGTTGCGAGCATAAAAAGCATTACAAATAAGTTTTTCTTTTTCATAAGTTTGTTAGAATTAAGTTAATAATGCTACGAATTTAATTAATATTTTGATAACACAAAACAAATAAAACTATTTTTTGGTATCAAGACAAAAAAAGTATCAAGTAGTAAGACCTTTTAGCATTGCTTTTGTCTTACTACTTGATACTCAAGTTTTAATATAAGAAAGGATTATTTGATAATCAGCTTTTGATTAGCAGAATAATTTCCGATTTGCACTTTTACGATATATACTCCACTGCTCAAATCAGACAAGTTTAGATTTTGTTGATAAAAACCACTGTTGTTTGCAATTTGAGATGAATACACTTTTTGTCCTGAAATGTTATATACCGCAACTTCTCCGTTTGATGCATTTTCTGTAATGTCATAAATAAGAGTAACCTGTTTATCTACAGCAGGGTTAGGATAGATGCTGAAAGACGATTTGTTTTCAAAGTTTATCGTACTTGCATTTTCTCCTATAGCTTTATATTTAAAGTACATATTTCCGTTGGCAGTACCTCCGTTTTCAATAAAATACAAACGATATAGTTCATTGTCTTTTTTAATGTAATATACCATGTCATCATATACTCCTGAAGTCGGTTTCCAACTGTGTCCTATGGTAGAAATAACAGCAGAATAATCATCTTCTGTCGGTGCTGTAAAATCATCGGCAGTTGCTTGTGTTTCAGGTTGTACTTTGGCAATAGTAACTCCGGGTGCTTGTAATGTTCCTGACAGACGATATTTTATTGTTGTTCCCATATAAGGATAATCAGTCCAATAACGGGTAAACATTAAATCCCAAGTTCCGATTTCAGGCTCGTTATTTGCCACTACATCATCTGTATCAAAAGAATAATAGTTAAATAAGTGATTATTTGTTCCGTTTGCTATACTTTTCGTAATGTCAGCCTCCCAAGCAGTTCCGTCCCATTTAGAATATTTGAATGTGTAACCGTTTTGCAATCCGTAATAGCTCTCAATATAGAATTTGTAATAAACGTCATTCGGGTATTTTAGTACAAAAATTACAGTACCATTCAAACCACCACCACTATATTCTCCCCAACCATAAGATGCTGAACCTTGTTCAAAAGCTCCTTCGCTCAAATCAGTAGTTAGGTCAGGATTGTACAAAGGGTCTCCCCAATCTTCGATATCAGCAATATCAATGTTGTCCCAATCAGCAGGGTCGTTTGATGCCTCATATACCGCTATGTCTTGAGCATCATTGATACGAGTACCAAAATTATAAGCACTTGTTCTTTTGAAAGCAACGTCCCAGTTGTAAGCATCCTGAGAAACAATAGTATTCCCAGAAAGGTCAAAAAATACACGGTTTGCATAACCTGCACCGGTTGTAAGTTCTACGGTTGTGTAACCGTTTTCGTCAGTTTGAGCTGACATAGTAGTTAAAGTCATTAAGGCTAATGACAACGATAATAATTTTGATTTCATTTTACTTTATTTTTAATTAAACTAAATTTGTGCAAATGTAAACGCTATTTAGAATTAATACAAATAAAAATAAAAAAATATTGACAAAAGCGAATTTATGACTGAATCGGTCTGTAAAACTTTATTTTTTTATATTTGTACCCTATACAAACGATAATGCAGAAACAAAAAAGTATTGCTGTGGTAGGTTCCGGACTTGTAGGAACACTATTGGCAATTTACCTCAAAAAAGCAGGACACAAAGTATCGGTTTACGACAGAAGTCCTGATATCAGAACGATTCAATTTTCGGGTCGTTCTATCAATTTGGCAATGTCAAACAGAGGTTGGAGAGCTTTGGAACATATCGGAATTGCAGACGAAGTCAAAAAAATCGCAATTCCAATGGAAAAAAGAGCCATTCATATCGGAGAAAACCCTGTAAATTTCCAACATTACGGAAAGGAAGGAGAGGCAATTTATTCGATTTCGAGGGGAGTTCTCAACCGAAAAATGATTGATTTGGCAGAGAGTTTCGGAGTAAATTTTTTCTTTGAGCAGAGAATTTGGGACGTAACGCTTTCGACAGCTACACTTCATATCGGAGAAACCGAAAGAGGAGAGTGGCAAGACATCAGTTTTGATATGGTTTTCGGAGCAGACGGAGCTTTTTCGAGAGTTCGTCACAGAATGCAACGTCAGAGTATGTACAATTATTCGCAAGAATTTTTGCAGATTGGATATAAAGAGCTAAATATTCCCGCTAAAGCGAACGGAGATTTTATCATAGACAAAAATTCGCTCCATATTTGGCCTAGAGGAGATTATATGTTATCGGCTTTGCCAAATCTTGATGGAAGTTTCAATGCAATTTTGTTTATGCCTTTTGAAGGGGAAAACTCGTTTGAAAAATTGAAGACTAAAGAAGATGTTATGCGATTTTTTCAGGAAAAATTCCCTGATACCATTGAAGTAATGCCTAAATTGACTGAAGATTTCTTCAAAAATCCGACAAGTTATTTGGTTACGATGAAATGTTTTCCCTGGACATATAAGGATAAGGTAGCTTTAATTGGAGATGCCTCACACGCTATTGTTCCGTTTTACGGACACGGAATGAATGCAGGTTTTGAAGATATTACGGTGCTGAATCAAATGATGGAAAAGTACGGAGATGATTGGGAAATGATTTTCAAAGAATACGAAAAAGAACGCAAACCCAATGCAGATGCTATTGCGGAGCTTTCGTATCGGAATTTTATCGAAATGAGTTCTGATACAGCAGATGAGAGTTTTTTACTTCGTAAGAAAATCGAAAAATGGTTTTCTGATAAATATCCGGAGTTGTGGCAACCCCTTTATAGTATGGTAACTTTTTTGAGTGATAAAACATATAGTGAGGCACTGAAAATCGGAGAGGAGCAAAAAGCTATTATGGACGAAGTAATGCAAATCGAAAACATTTCCGAAAAATGGAACAGTGCAGAAGTTGAAAATAAAATTTTAGAATTACTGAAAAGATAAAATGAAAAAGTGGTTTATATTTTTGGTGTTTTTGTCGTTATTGGTTTCTTCCTGTGCAGGAACGAAATACAAAAATCAGGCAAATAATACAACGAAAACATATAAGTCTGAAATTAAAGAGCAACAGGATTCTTCACAAGAAGAATACGTAGAATATACGGAAGATTTTTATTTCGACCTTGATTTTGATTTGCCTAAACCTGCTGATTCGTCTGTACCTGTTGGTTTGGCAGACTATATTATCGAGTCAGCATCAGAAAATCTGGGAGTAAGGTACAGAGCAGGAGGAACGACAAAATCAGGTTTTGATTGTTCGGGATTGGTTTATACTTCGTTTAAAAAATCTGATATTTCACTTCCACGTTCTTCTTACGATATGTCCCAATATGGTCAGAAAATCAAGGATTCCGAAGCTCAAAAAGGCGATTTGATTTTCTTTATTACCAACGGAGGAAAACGTATCAATCATGTAGGAATTGTAACCGAAGTGCTTGATAATGAGATTAAATTCATTCATTCTTCCGTTCAGTTGGGAGTGATAATTTCATCGACCAAAGAGCCTTATTACAAAAAGAATTTCGTGAAAGTACATCGGGTTTTATAAGCTACGAATAAAATGTTTGCGAATTTCTTCTAAATTCACTCAAAACAATAGCGGTTGCAGTAGCTACATTCAAACTTTCGGTAGGATTTCCGAAACGTGGAATCGTGATTTTTTGGGTAATTAGTTTCTCGATTTCGGAGGAAATTCCGTTTGCTTCGTTGCCCAAAACGATGATTCCGTCTTTTGGGAGATTGGTTTTATAAATGGTTGAACCTTCCATAAAAGTCCCGAAAACAGGGAGTTTTGTTTGGGATAAAAATTGTTTTAAATCAAGATACGAAACAGTAACCCTCGTTACAGAACCCATTGTGGCTTGGAGAACTTTCGGGTTGTACAGATCGACTGTATCTTCCGAACAAATCAGGTTTTTAATTCCAAACCAATCGCAAAGACGGATAATTGTCCCTAAATTTCCCGGGTCACGAACAGAATCCAAAGCCACGATAAGTCCGTTTTCGTCTATTTTTTCTTCTTTCGGAATTTGAAAAACAGCAAGGGAATTATTCGGATTGCTAAGAGCAGAAATTTTTTTCAGCTCATTTTCAGAAATTACATTTCGATTAGGAACATTCCGAAAAATATCTTCGCTGACAAAAAGTTCTTCCAAAACAAATTCGGAATCAAGGAGTTCCTGAATCGTTTTTTGACCCTCAACAAAAAATAAATTATGTTGTTTTCGGTATTTTTTTTGCTGTAGGCTTAATATTAGTTTGATTTGGTTTTTTGTAACCATATAAAAATGTAAATTTGAATTTTTATTTTAAACCGTTGAAAAGTTTTTTTGCAAAAGTAGCATTTATAATCGGAATCGGAATATTTCTTTATGCCTGTAATACGGTCAAGAAAGTTTCTGATAATGACCGTTTACTTACTAAAAATACTATTTTGGTAAACGATAAGCCGACCAAAGAAGAGGGAGCGGTCAATCAGTTGTATCAGATTCCGAACAAAAATATTTTGGGATTTCCACTTCGTCTGCATTTGTATAATTTAGCTAAAGAAAATTCCGATTCGCTTTATAATGCTTGGTTGGAGCGGAATCCGAAACGGAAGCAGTTTTTGTTTGATGTGCTTTCCGAAAAACAGACCGAACGCTTAGGGCACTCTTTTTTGGTTTCGGGTTACAGCCGATTTTTGAAAGGAGTAGGAGAGGCACCCATTATTATTGATTCTACCCGTATTTCCCGTTCGACAGAAAGACTTAAAAATTACTATTTCAATCAAGGATACTTCAATACAAAAACGTCATATAAAGTCGATACTCTATCTAATAAAAAAGGAGAAATTACCTATATAGTCGAAACGGAAAAGCCGTATTTTATTGATTCTTTAAAAACCAATATAGGAACTCCCGCACTTGATAGCCTGTACCAAACGACCAAAGACCAATCTTTGATTGTCAAAGGAAAGCAATACAACAGAAATGATATTGATGGAGAACGTAACCGATTGACCAATTTTTTCCGAAACAGGGGAGCGTTTCATTTTCAGCAGAGTTATTTGAATTATATTATTGATACGGTTGATACAAATCACAAAGCCAATATCGAAATGGTAATTTCAGACCAAAACGTAAGGGTAGGAGATTCGGCTTATACCAAGAAATTTAACCTGTATAAGATTAGCGAAGTCAATATTTTTACGAATAACCCATATGATAAAGTAACTAATCTGGCTATTGACAGCACGAATTATAACGGAATCAATATTTATAGTTACGGAAAATTGCGGTACAGACCCAAAGCCATTACCGACCCTATATTTCTGACGGTTGGATTGCCGTTTTCAGATTTTCGTGATCAACTGACAAGACGTTATCTGAATAATTTGGAAGTTTTTAATTATCCGACTGTTCAGTATGTTGAAGACGTTTCTGATTCTACGGGAAATTCGCTTATTGCTAACATTCGTTTAAGCCCGAAAAAGAATTTTAACACTCGTCCTACTTTGGACGTTACTCATTCTAATATTCAGGATTTTGGTATTGAGGGAAATCTGAATTTTTCGTTTCGCAATGTATTTCGGGGAGCCGAAGTCTTACAATTGGGGCTTCGTGGGAATATAGGTTCTTCTCAGGATTTAGCCAATCCGAATAATGTGTTTTTTAATATTTCGGAATTTGGAGCTGACGTGAAACTGAATGTTCCGAGAATTTTGTTTCCTCTGAAAACAGAAAGTATTATTTCAAGGCAGATGATTCCGAGTACAGTGGCAAGTTTTGGGTTTTTTAAACAACAGAATATTGGTTTGGATAAAGAAAATTTTACAGGAGCAATAACCTATAGTTGGACACCTTTAAGAAGAACAGGTTCGGGGATTCGTAGAACAAATATGAAGTTTGATTTAGTTAATATTCAATATGTCAGAAATATAAATGCTTCAAATTATTATGGAGTTTATACCTCTTCATATAACCGATTGAATAACTTGGCTTTGGATTACGGAACAAACCCTGACTATTTGGACGAAGAAACAGGAAATCTGATTATTCCTAACGGAACAACTGAATTTACCAATGATGTTTTAAGTGGAAATTCTTCAATTCCTACTAATTCACAGGATTATAAAATTGTTAGAGGGATTGAAGAAAGACGTAAACGTCTAACCGAGGATAACCTTATTGTATCTGCAAGTCTGACCTATCATATAACCAACCAGCAAGGATTCTATGACAGGAGCTTCCACAGTATCAAACTAAAAGCTGAATCAGCTGGAGGGCTTCTTTCACTTATATCGAGTGTGGCAAATTTGGAAAAAAATTCAAAAGGAAATTTTGATATACTAAATGTGGATTACTCCGAATATGCCAAAATGGAAGCAGAGTATATCAAGCATTGGGATTTGGGAAATGATCAATCTATAGCTACCCGAATTTTTGGAGGTATTGCCATTCCGTACGGAAATTCTTCAAATATTCCGTTTTCACGAAGTTATTTTGCAGGAGGTTCAAATGATAACAGAGGTTGGCAGGCTTATCGTTTAGGACCGGGGAGCAGTGGAGGAATCAACGATTTTAACGAAGCGAATATGAAAATGGCAGGAAGTATTGAATATCGATTTAAGTTGATGGGAAAACTTCACAGTGCTTTTTTTGTTGATGCAGGAAATATATGGAATGTATTTGATGATGTTGATGATGAAGAATATGTTTTTAAGAATTTTGATTCGCTAAAAAGCATTGCAGTTGGTTCAGGAATCGGATTTCGATATGATTTAGGTTTCGTATTATTGAGATTTGATTTAGGGTTCAAAACATTTAATCCTGCAAATACTGAAGATAACAGATGGTTCAAGAGTTACCGATTTAGTGAATCAGTATTGAATATTGGTATTAATTATCCTTTTTAATTTATTGGTTAGCAGGACTTAAAGTACTGACGAAAAAAATATTTCAAAAAACATTTGTTTGTTGATTATAAAAGTTCATATCTTTGCAGTCCGAAAAAGTTCAGAGGGTT
>CAKUPQ010000004.1 GCA_934675205.1 uncultured Flavobacteriaceae bacterium
GGTGTACCTCCTAGTTCGTCAAACAAATCTATCAGAGTAGTAGCATCAGAACAAACCAAAACAGCAGGATTACTGATTCCCGGATCGAAAATATCTTGAGCAACAACAGTAACCGTAGCACTATCTGTACTACAACCATCGGTAAAAGAATACGTATAAACTCCAAAATTATCCACAACAGGATTGAAAATACCTGTACCACTTGACAAAGCAGGCGTCCAAATTCCCCCAACATCAGGTGTACCTCCCAATTGGGCAAACAAATTGATAAGAGTAGTGTCATTCGGACAAATCGCAGGTAATACAACATCATCTCCTGCATCATAAACAGGCTGTTCAACAACCGTTACCGTAGCTGTACCACTACAACCGTCATTAAACGTATAAACATAAGTGCCAAAATTGTCAACAGCAGGATTGAAAACTCCCGTACCACTTGTCAATGCAGGAACCCAAACTCCTCCAACATCGGGAGTGCCTCCTAGTTCGTCAAACAAATCTATCAGAGTAGTAGCATCAGAACAAACCAAAACAGCAGGATTACTGATTCCCGGATCGAAAATATCTTGAGCAACAACAGTAACCGTAGCACTATCTGTACTACAACCATCGGTAAAAGAATACGTATAAACTCCAAAATTATCCACAACAGGATTGAAAATACCTGTACCACTTGACAAAGCAGGCGTCCAAATTCCCCCAACATCAGGTGTACCTCCCAATTGGGCAAACAAATTGATAAGAGTAGTGTCATTCGGACAAATCGCAGGTAATACAACATCATCTCCTGCATCATAAACAGGCTGTTCAACAACCGTTACCGTAGCTGTACCACTACAACCGTCATTAAACGTATAAACATAAGTGCCAAAATTGTCAACAGCAGGATTGAAAATTCCCGTACCACTTGTCAATGCAGGAACCCAAACTCCTCCAACATCGGGAGTGCCACCTAAATAATCGAATAAGTCTATATCATCCGTAGAATTAGAACAAATTGGTGGAGTAGTTCCGTTTGTACCAGGATTATTTGAAGAAGTTATAATTATATCTACACTTGCAGTAGCTACTGGACAAGCAACAGAATCCGTCACACTATAAGTAAATGTATAAGCAACATCATTTGCTAACAAGGATAAATCTATTGTCCCTAGATGTCCGTTTGATGTAGCAATAGCCCCTGTCCACACCCCTGACATACTTGGAGTTCCCCCTAAATTATCAAACAAATTTAGGGCAGATCCTATTGTAGGCAAATCATTAACACAAATAGTTAAAGAGTTTGAAGTTCCTGCTTGGTTCAAATCTGAAAACTCTACAGTAACTGCTAAACGTGTGCTACTGATACAAGGTGCACTGAAAGAAGCAACATAATAAGTTGCCCCATTAACAAGAGGAGTAGATAAAGGCAACTCTATAACAGAAGTCATAGTTGGATACCATTTGACTCCTGGGGCAACAATAACTATATCTGCAAGAGTGGGTATATCACCAGGATCATTACAAAAATACTGTAACGGGGCTCCTTGAGGAACAGGAATTATTACTACTTCATCAACATACACAGCCTTTCTAGAGGTTTCACACCCCGTATAAGGATTTATCTGACTTGCATAGTAGATAGTATTTCCCGTAAGTAGAGTACCCAACGGCAACGGGGCACCTCCTTCAGGGACATTATACCATTGTATATTATTACCAATTAGAGCCAAGGAAGAACCAATGGTCGCTTCAGAAATATCCTCTACACAAGAAGTCTGAAAACTCGGCCCTGTAGGTGCTGTAAAAATCGTAACATATACACTTTGCCTAGTTCCACACGTACCCGAATTATCATCTGCATAATAAGTAGTATTATGAGTTAAAGCAACGGTAGAAGGAAAAGGAATAACACTATCTGCTGACGGATACCAAACAATTCCGTTTCCGTTATCAGTAGCAATAAGATCTGCGATTGTAGGAGATTGCACATCACAAAATGACTGATGAGGAATTGTAACATTCGGGCATTGAGCCATAACAACTCCCATACCTGAACAAAATAGCATAAATGCGTTTAAAAAAAATTTAAGCGTAGTAATTTTTCTCATACTTAAAATTGATTTTGCAAATATAGCAAAGAATTATTATTACTTGTATAAATTTTTAACCAAAATACCTAATTACCTGAAAACATTCAAATAATTATTCTGCAAGTTTACTGTCCGAATCTGCATCATAATAAAAAAGATACACTGTTTTATTATGATATTTTCCTTCTTCTGTTTTTTGATATTCAAATTTCTGCCTGTTTTGTTTTGTTGTTTGATGTTCAACAGATTGCATAAAAGATTCTTTCTGTAAAGACCTTAACAAAACATCAAAAGTAACATCAAAACCTCTAACCGCATTTTCAACAGGCAAAACTCCGTGTTGCTTTAAATAACTTTTATGAAAAGACGAATTTTTATTTTCTGCCTGATCATACAAAGAAGCATATAATGTTTTCAACAATCTCAACCGCATCGGAGAAACTTCCTGATTTGCAATAACAGGTGTGTCTTCTATAACCACTAATTGAATGTCATAATCAGTACTTTCTTGCAACAACATAGTGGTTACATTCAAGAACAAAGGCGTTCTGTCCGTATCGAGAATTACGTAATTCTTGCTTCCTTTATCCAAAAGCGACTTAAAACTACTCTCATCAGGAGTAGCTCTATCGTTTAGAGGCAAAAATTTTGTATCAGGAATAACTTGAGCTATAAGTTCTTTATTAGCTGTTTTTTCCATATCGGTTATTGCGATAACATTAACTTTTTTACCTGCTAAATAATCCAAAATAATTTTTGCCCGAAATTCTTTCGTTGGTATAGCTTTCAGATATTCTTCTGACCCGATTTCCACATCATTCCCGAACGGATAAACAAAAGGAATACCAACATTTAGTTTTTCGCTTTCCTGAGAGTAAGTCCCTATAATCAAATCCGGATTAGAACCTTTCAGATAACTATTAGTAATTGCAGTAGATTTCGTATTGATCAAATCCAAATTTACATCAACTCCTAATTTTCTGATGGAATCAACTGCTATCAAAGCTCCGGAATAAAACTCCAAAGCCTCACGATTTGTATTATTTGCTTGTCTGCTTGTCTTATAACTCTCATATTCAGACAACACAAAAGGAAGGGTAAACAACAACTTTCTGCTCTGTCCTTTTTCAATCGTTTTTGTCAAATCCGTTACAGAAAGGTCAGTAACAGGAATATTTACTGCAGAAGATTGTTGAGCGTGAGCAGGCATTTTGATTATCATTCCGATAAGTACTCCGTCTTGCAAAGACGGATTCAGCTCCAACAACTGACTTTGAGTAAGATTTGCTTTTCGTGCTAATCCGTAAAGGGTTTCTTTGGGCTGCACCTCATAATCAACATATTCCGAATCGTTTAGGCTTACTTCAGGAGCATCAACCACCTGTTGTTGTTGTTGAGTTTCTTGTTGAACGTATTCTTCTTTCGGCTCTTCTTTTATTTCAGATTTAACAGGCTCTTGAACATTCTCAACTACTTGATTTTCTATTCTTTCAGGCTCATTCACCTGTACCAAAGTTGCGTCAGTAGTTGCAGGAAGAGTAATCGTATGTCCTGCTTTCAGCATTGTAACAATATGCGGATTTAATCGCTCCAATGTTTCAACACTTGTATTATAACGTTTGGACAGACCGTATTTGGTTTCTCCCTGCAGAACGATATGAACAGGTGCACTTCCCGACAAATTCATCTGTTGTTGCACTCCCGGAATAACCAGCCTCTGCCCTATCTGAAGGAATTCTCCAAGATTATCCCTATTAGCAGCAACCAAATCATTCAATCTTATATTATATTGTCTCGAAATCGCAGTAAGCGTTTCCCCTTTAACCACCGTATGAATACCACTTCCTCCTGCCACAATTGCACTTTCATTCGTATATTTAGCCATTGATTTTCTGACTCTTACCCTATGCCCTGCCTGCAACATAGAAATTATATGAGGATTATCGGATTCTAATTGCGAAATCGACAGTCCGTATTTGCGTTGCAAACCAAATTTTGTCTCTCCCGACTCTACAACGTGATAAATAAAGCTTTCATCTTGCTCCTGAACAACAAACCCCGAAAGGCTTCCGGTATTTTTCGGAATCCGCAACACTTCATCAACCCTGATAAGATCTCCCTCTATCGAAGGGTTAAGAGTGTAAATTTGAGCGATTTTCACATTATACTTTCGGGAAATCTGATACAGTGTTTCTCCTTGAGAAACTATATGTTCAAAATATTCGCTTTGTGCCAAAACGAAACTTTGAATCAACAAAAAGGTAAATAGTATAATTTTTTTCATCTTTTTCCTATTTTAAAGAACACTTTTTAACTTATCAAAAAATTGTTTCAAAATCCAAATTGATACTCACCCACACCCCGTCTTTTATAAAAAAAGTAATTAACAACAGGCTTATCAACAGCTATCATTCATAAAAAAAACGCAAAGAAATCAACAATTTAATTGCTTTTTCCTACAAACAACTCAGAGCAAATTACTGATTACCAATAACATACATTAAAAAATAATTATAATATTGCTTATACAATTTTAAGAAAAAACCAAGTATATTTAACAGGGGTTTTGATTAGTAATCAACAAGTTATCAACAAAACTTATTTAGTTATCAATAACTTATTTTTACAATTCGGAGATTGTTCTTTTCTACAAAAAAGATTCAGGACAATAATTTAAAACTCAATAATCTTTAAAATTCGATTTTTAGGAAGATATTGCTCAATAATTTGCAGATATTGTTTGTCGGGTTTGACGGAAATCAAAATATTTTTCAGCACATCCACATTATTTACCTGATAATTCAAATCGAAAAAAGCATAGCCTTTGAAAATTCCGTTTTCGATAAGAATGGCAGTCCGCTCTTCGATAGTTCGTCCTTTGTCAATAATTAAAGCGTTTTCATCTTTATTTTTCTCTGAAAAAAACTTTTTAGAGAACTTTATTTTTGCAGGAAAACGATTGAGTTTCGGTTTATTCTGTTTGAGTTCTTCCAATTCTTTGACAGAAGCAATCAGCAGATTTCCCGTCTCTTCATACGTAACCGTATAAACTTCGGACTGAATTTTTTTAGCCGTTTTGGATTCTCCCGTAAAAAGTGAATTGACTTTCTTTTTGATGTTTTTACTTTTTCCTAAATAAATAAGTTCTCCTTTTTCGTTGTGAACATAGTAAATCCCAACTTTACTCGGAAGACTCTCTACAATATCAAGCAGTTTCGGCGAAAGTCCCGAACTGATTTCTTTTTTGACAAGACTTTGTAGGATTTGTTTATCTGTATCTTTTGAAAGCAATAATTTAAAGAGTTTAACCGTTGCTTGTGCATCTCCCGAAGCCCTGTGTCTGTCGCTTACGGGAATTCCCAACGAACGAACCAATTTTCCTAAACTATATGATTTTTGGTCTGGAAGCAATCTTTTTGAAAGCTCAACCGTACAAAGCGTTTCTCTTTTGAAATCATACCCCAATCGACCGAATTCCATTCTTAAAATCCGATAATCAAACGAAGAATTATGTGCTACAACAATACTGTCTTGGGTAATTTCGATAATCCGTTTGGCTACTTCGTAAAACTTGGGAGCGGAACGCAACATCGCATTATTGATTCCCGTAAGTTTAATCACAAACGGCTGAATCGGACGTTCGGGATTAACCAAACTTATAAATTGATCAATAACCGTATGTCCGTCAAATTTATAGATGGCAATTTCGGTAATTCCCTCTTGGTTAAATTGTCCTCCGGTGGTTTCTATGTCTATAATTGTGTACATTTTGCAGTGTCAGTTGTCAGTTTTAGTGTTCTGTTCGACTCCCAAAAATACTACTTCCAATCCGCACCATTGTACTTCCACATTCGATAGCGATTTGATAATCTCCACTCATTCCCATAGATAAAGTTTCAAGTTTAAAGTTTAAAGTTTCAAGTTCTTTGTATTTATCAAAAATAGACTTTAGATGTGTAAATTCTTTTCGGATTTGTTGGTCGATTTCGGTATAAGTTGCCATTCCCATAAGCCCGACAACTTTAATGTTTTGTAGATTTTTAAACTCCTCGGAATTGATGATTTCAACAAATTCTTCTTCGCTTAAACCAAATTTTGTTTCTTCCTCCGCTATGTAAATTTGCAACAGACAATCAATGATTCTGTCGTGCTTTTTGGCTTGTTTATCGATTTCTTTGAGCAATTTCAGGCTGTCCACTCCGTGAATAAGCTCCACAAAATGAGCCATATATTTCACTTTGTTGGTTTGCAGATGTCCGATAAGATGCCATTTGACATCATCAGGTAATTGAGGTTGCTTTTCGCACATTTCCTGAACTTTATTTTCCCCAAAAACACGTTGCCCTGTCTCGTAAGCCTGTAAAACATCAGATACAGGTTTGGTTTTTGAAACAGCAACAAGTGTTACGTTTTCAGGTAAAGTTGAATACAGGTTTTTAATGGCTGATTGGATTGGCATATTATAAAAAAGTATTTTTTAGATTTTATAATCTTGTATCAATATTCATTTTAAGATATTTTTGATGAAGATTATTCAGAAACTTTTCTCTATCAAAATCTTTTATAAATCTTGATTTTTCCCCTTTTTTCAGTTCTTTTATGAGTTTTATCTTTTTCATCTGCACAAATATACAAAACCAATTCTAATCCTGATTCCTAAAATATTTCACCAATAAATGTCAGAAAAAAATTGTATTTTCGTGTTATTGTTCAACACAAAACAAAAAACTTATGAAAATCACCTATTACGGACACGCTTGTATCGGAATTGAAGTTTCGGGAAAACATTTGCTGATTGACCCTTTTATTTCGGGAAATCCGAAAGCATCACACATTGATATAGACAACATAAAAGCAGATTATATTTTGCTTACTCACGCACATCAAGACCACACCCTTGATGCAGAAACTCTCGCTTGGAAAAACGGAGCAGTAATCATTTCGAATGCTGAAATTGCCGATTATTATTCCCGAAAAGGAATCGAAACCCACCCGATGAACCACGGAGGAAGTTGGAGTTTTGACTTCGGAAAAGTAAAATATGTTTCTGCCATTCACAGCAGTTCATTTGCTGACGGAACATACGGAGGAAATCCGGGAGGATTTGTAATTGAAGGCGAAAAAAGAAATATCTATGTTTCGGGTGATACAGCTCTTACGTTTGACATGAAACTGATTCCGCTTCGGACAAAATTAGATTTGGCTGTTTTGCCTGTCGGAGATAATTTCACAATGGATATTGAAGATGCTATTATTGCCTCGGATTTTGTGGAGTGTGATAAAATTCTGGGCTATCACTTCGATACGTTCGGATTCATCGAAATCAACCACGAAGAAGCAAAACGAAAATTTTTCGACAAAGGAAAAGATTTAATGCTTTTAGAAATCGGAGAGTCTATCGAGATTTAATTAGTAATTGAAACAACAGCACTCGCATAAATTCCTGCTGTTTCCGTACGAAGTCGGGTATTTCCTAACGAAACCGGAATATATCCGTTTGTAAGAGCGAGATTGATTTCTTTTTGTGAAAAATCCCCTTCCGGACCGATGAGAATTGTTATTTTTCCTTTGGATTTTACTTCTTTGGCTAATTCTTTTTTGTCGGTTTCTTCGCAATGGGCAATGTATAATTGTCCCTCGGCTTTTTGTTTTATAAAATCCGAAAACGAAATAACAGGATTCAGTTTCGGTAAATAATACTGTAACGATTGCTTCATTGCGGAAAGCAAAATCTTTTCAAAGCGTTCGGATTTTATTTCTTTTCTTTCGGAATGTTCGCAGATTATCGGAGTTATTTCGTCAATTCCGATTTCGGTTGCTTTTTCCAAAAACCATTCGTATCGGTCATTCATTTTGGTAGGAGCAACAGCCAAATGTAAATGATAACATTTGGACTCAAAGAACTGATTATCAATAATTTTTACTTCACATTTTTTTTCTAAAGCGGAAATAATTTCGCATTCAAACAAAAACCCTTTTCCGTTGGTAATGTGAATGATGTCGTTTTCTTTTTTTCGTAAAACACGGACAATGTGTTTGCTTTCCTCCTTATCAAAAGAGAAAAATTCGGTTTCGGGATTTATGTCGGAAGAATAGAATAATTGCATACAATAGAACGCAGATAAAACAGATTTTTTTTCAGCTACAAATTACATCAATTTTTATGAAAGAAAAAAATCATAAAAAATCTGCGTCATCTGCGTTCCATAAAAAACTATATTTGCACTTATGAAAAATTGGTTTGCTAAGTGGTTTGATACGGAATATTACCACATTCTGTATAAAGACAGGGATTACAAGGAAGCAGAAATGCTTATAGACAACATTACTTCGTATCTGAATTTACCCGAAAATGCAAAAGTTTTGGATTTGGCTTGTGGAAAGGGTCGTCATTCCGTTTATCTGAATAAATTGGGTTTTGACGTTATCGGAGCAGATTTGTCCGAAAACAGCATCAGCCAAGCTAAAAAACACGGAAACGAAACCTTACATTTTGAGGCTCACGATATGCGAAAATCTTTTGAGCAAAAGTTTGATGCCATTTTTAATTTGTTTACGAGCTTTGGATATTTTGACAATGACGAAGATAACATAACTACGTTAAAAGCCATTAAAGAAAGTCTGAACGAATACGGTTTTGCTATTTTGGACTTTATGAATGTCGAAAAAGTAATTCCGAATTTGGTTAAAGAGGAAGTTAAAACCGTTGACGGCATTGATTTTAATATCAAAAGAAGATTTGAAAACGGATATATTTACAAGGATATTTCGTTTGAGGATAAAGGACAGAATTTTGAATTTACCGAAAGGGTAAAAGCATTATCTTTGCACGATTTTGAAAAAATGATGGACGAATCCGATATTTATTTACTTGACGTTTTCGGAGATTACAAACTCGGAAAATTCTACAAAAACACATCGGACAGATTGATAATGATTTTTAAGTAAATTTTTAGCCACAGATTACACACCTGCCTGACGGCAGTCAGGGATTAAAAGGATTTTTATCCGTAAAATCCTTTAATCCGTGGCTAAAAAATAAAACAACTTTAATATATGCAATACCTTTTACCTCTTTTATCGGTTATTTTGGGTTACTTGATTGCTATAACTCTAAAACCTACCAACAAAAAAAACATTAAATTGCTATTGGCTTTTAGTGGTGCTTTTTTGCTTTCGATTACGGTAATGCACTTACTTCCCGAAGTGTATGATTATGCTTTGCATAGTGGACAACACGGACATCACGACCATTCAGTCGGGTACAAAGTTGGAGCCTTTATAATGGTCGGAATTTTATTCCAAATCATATTGGAATTTTTCTCGAAAGGAGCCGAACACGGACACGTTCACTCACACGAAAAAATGACTTCAATGCCTTGGACGCTTTTTATCAGTTTGTGTCTTCACGCACTTTTGGAGGGAATGCCTGTAAGTCATCATCACGATTTGGCTATCGGAATCGCAATTCATCACTTACCGATTGCTATAATTCTGACTACATTTTTTATCAATGCAGGATTAGACAAAAAAATAATTCTTTTTTTTATGGTCGCTTTTGCTTTGATGACACCTTTAGGAACCTTGCTTTCCGAAAAAGTTCCATTTCTGACTAGCTATTATATGGAAATTTCAGCTATCGTAATCGGAATACTTTTCCATATTTCTTCTACCATTATTTTTGAAAGTAGCGAAAACCACAAGTTTAATATCGCTAAAGTTTCGGTTATCGTTTTAGGTATTGTTTTAGCTTATTTTGTGTAGATTTGTTTAACCGTTTAATCGATTAACCGATTTGACGATTCAACAAATCAACAAATCAACAATGAAATTCATCAAAACCACAGAGCAGTCTTCAAAATACAATCATTTAGAAAAAATGAGTGTAGGAGAATTATTGCAGAACATCAACAACGAAGACAAAACCGTAGCTTTTTCGGTTGAAAAAGCGATTCCACAGATTGAGAGCTTGGTTGTTCAGATTGTCGAAAAGTTGAAAAATGGTGGTCGGATTTTTTATATCGGAGCGGGAACTTCAGGAAGATTAGGAATTGTAGATGCTTCGGAATGCCCTCCAACATTCGGAGTTCCATTTGATTTGGTAAACGGAATCATCGCAGGAGGTGATTCGGCTATCCGAAAAGCAGTTGAATTTGCAGAAGACGATAAAGAACAAGCCTGGAAAGATTTATCAGCACACAATATTTCCGAAAAAGATGTCGTTATCGGAATTGCCGCATCGGGAACTACTCCGTATGTTATCGGAGGACTCGAAAAATGCAATCAAAATAATATTCTTACCGGTTGTATTACTTGTAACCAAGGGAGTCCGCTTTCGGAAGTTGCCCAATATCCTATTGAAGTTGTAGTCGGACCTGAATTCGTAACCGGAAGTTCTCGAATGAAAGCCGGAACAGCCCAAAAAATGGTTTTGAATATGATTTCCACTTCAGTAATGATTGCACTCGGAAAAGTAAAAGGCAATAAAATGGTCGATATGCAACTTTCCAACCATAAGCTTGTAGATAGAGGTGTGAAGATGATTATGGACGAACTCAACATCTCGCAAGAACAAGCACAGGAACTTCTTGATAAGTATAAAAACGTAAGATTGGCTATTGAATCAGTGACCCGTTAAGTTGTTGAATCGTTAAATCGTTAATTTGTCAAATCGGTTAAACGATTACACGATTCAACATTTTTTCATACTCATGCAACCTTTTTATAACTTCCCTCGTCTATACTAAAAACGGAACGATTCAACGAATAAACAAATCAACGATTCAACAAAAAAGTGAGCAAAGTCATTGACTTACATAAAGACGAAAAATCAATCATCGGACAGGCAGTCGGAAACAACCGATATGCACAACAGCAAATTTACACGAAATATGCTCCGAAAATGTTAAGTGCTTGCAGACAATATATCAAGGACATTCACAAAGCAGAAGATGTAATGATAACTGCTTTTATGAAAGTGTTCACGAATTTAGAATCGTATTCATTTAACGGAAGTTTCGAAGGTTGGATAAGACGAATTATGATTAACGAATGTATTTCGTTTTTGAGAGTACAGAAAAAAGTACATTATACCGAAGAAGAATATTTTTTTGAAGAAAGTTATGACGAAATAAACGTACAGTTTTCGGTGGAACAGATTCAGAATTTGATAGATAATTTACCAGACGGATATCGAATGGTTTTTAATTTGTATGCCATCGAAGGTTTTAAACATCAGGAAATTGCCAAGATGTTGGGAATCTCGGAGGGAACGTCAAAATCACAGCTTTCACACGCTCGAAAAATGCTACAACAACAGATTACTGTTTTAAACAAACAAGAAAATGAAGCTAAATAATAACATAGAAAACCAATTCAGAGAGAAGCTGAACCAGCGTACTATTGAGCCTTCGGACAAAGCTTGGGATAGATTGGATGCGATGCTTTCGGTTTCCGAAAAAAAGAAACCCAAAAGAGGTTGGCTTTGGATGGCTGCAAGTTTGATACTGTTTGCAAGTATCGGAAGCTTATTTTTGAGAACGGAAAATCCAGAAGTAATTACGAATGATGAATTACAAATTACGAATTACGAATTACAAAACGTAAATCCGACAAAGCCAATCACAAATGATGAAATAATCACAGATCATACATCTGAAATCGTAATTAAAGAAGAAAAAACAATTCCACAGGATAGTTTTCGTATTGTTCAGAATCCGGGTCTTTTCAACAGCAATGACAATATCAGTAATAAAGACACAGAAATTGCAATTACAGACCTTGAAACCGAAATTGAAACAAACACTTATGTAACTGCACAGGAACTGCTTAATGATATTGAAAACAAACAACATATAACAGAAAAACCAAAAAAAACTTCTGTTTCGATAAATCATAAATCGTTGCTTTATCAGGCTGAAATGGAAGTGGAATCACAATATCGAAATAAAGCCTTTGACCGCTTTCTTCAAAGAAAATATGATGATGCGAGAATGGCTGTTATAAATAAATTCTAAACCTTTAACTTAAATTAATTTTACTATGCACAGAGTTATTTTGTACGTAACTGGACTGTTCTGCCTCTTTTTGAGCAAGGCATACGGACAGGAAACTGAAAGTTTTGAGAATCAGACCAAGACTATTTCGGGCAACATCGAAAAGATTGTAAAACAGGAAAAAGAAAAGTTGCAAATTGCTTCGGACAGTTTGAATTTGTTGGTTCAGAACAACGAGCTTTCTTTTGAAAAAGCAGAAGAAATTAAACAAGATTTAGCTCAAAAAAATGCGGATAGAATCAATTTGTTAGTGTCTGAAGAAGAAGAAAAATTAGTGGAGCTTGTTCAGAATACGGTAAACGAACAGATTGCAAATTCTGATGATTGTGAAAAAACAAACTATACTCCCGAGTTCATCTCAAGAACAGAGCCACAATCAATTCTTTTTATCGGATACAGAGGCATACAAAGCGATAGCAAAAAACAGGGACTTGAGGGAGGTGTAGGTTTTAATTTAAAAACGAGGATTTTCAAGGATAACAGCCTGTTTTATGTAAAGTATGGTTTGATATGTGTTTGGCAATCCGAATATTTAAAAGACCCTAACAAGCACTATGAAGTAAACGGAAACCAGACCGATTATGTTGATTATTCGGGAAATTTAAAGCGAAATTCTGCTTTTACAAATTCTTATTTACGAATTCCTATTGCTTTGGAGCTTGATTTTTCCAAAAAAGCAGTTGTTCAGGGAAAAGACACTTATCGTGTAAATCAAGGGTTTAAATTTTCGTTGGGAGGATATATCGGGTACAATATAGATAGTCGTCAAACTTTGAGATACACAGAAAACGGAAGAACAACCACACGAACGATAAGAGGAGATTGGAACGTAAGTCATTGGGAATACGGACTAATGGCAACCATAAGCTACAAAAATGTTGGAATTTACGCAAACTACGGATTGAATCCTGTATTCAGAAACAATTCAACCGATGAAAGAATGTTTGCAATCGGAATTATATTTGAATAAAAAATTAAAATTATGAAAAAGAACATACTATATATATTTACATTTTTAGGGCTGTTTTCCAATGTGGTATTTGCTCAAAAAACACAGGACGAAATCTTTAATGACGAAGCAAAACGGATTAAGGATAAAATATTGAACATCACAAATTCGGAAAAAAATGCTTTAAAGAAATCGGTTGACAGCATCAATGACCTGTTGTCTAAAAAAGAAATCTCTTACGAAAAAGCAGAAGAATTAAAAGACCAAGAAGCTCAAAAAAGAGCCAATATTATCGAAGAAAAAGTAAATGAGCAAAACCAAAAACTCTCCGAACTTGTCAAATCAAAAGCACAGGGAGAAGTCAAAAGTACAGGTAGATATTATAATTTGACTATGTCAAGTACAGGAGGAGTTGAATTTAAAGAAACAGGAGATACTATTTCAAAACAAGCGAAAAGAACTCATTTTGATGTTTTGATTGCTTTCGGACACAACAATTTGATTACAGACGGAGATTTACCCGATTATGACGATAATTTTGGTTGTAGCTTTTTTGAATGGGGAGGAAGTTTTAAAACCAAATTGAGTAAAAACAATAATTTACTGAATGTAAGATACGGAGTTTCGTTTATGACCAATTCTGTTTCTCCGAAAGATAATTATATTTTCTCTCAAAACGGCAATATGACGGAAGTAGTCGATTTCGGGCAGAATCTTACTAAAAATAAGTTCGTCAATGTATATGTATCCGTTCCTGTTCATTTAGAATTTAATTTCGGAAGAAAAGACAACTATAAAGTAGGAATCGGAGGTTTTGTCGGATACAATCTGTATTCTGAACAACGCTTAAAATACAGAGATGACGGACGAAAAATAAAGGACATTACCCGAAAAGACTGGAATGTAAACGATTTCCAATACGGATTGAGTGCTTATATCGGAGTTGGGGGTGTTTCGCTTTATGCAAAATATGATTTGAATCCGCTGTTCAGAAATAATGCGATTGAGCAACGCAATATTTCTGTCGGAGTACGATTGGATATGTAGCTTTACACCTCCCTGCCCCTCCTCAAGGAGGGAGTGCGTGAAGTTTATGACTGAACAGCTCCCCTCTTGAGAGGGGTTAGGGGTGTGTTTAATAATTTTTTGATTTTAACCAAAACAAAGTTAGAGTTAGGACTTTGTTTTGGTTTTTTGTTTTGTTGTGAATAGCGTAACTTGCAAGCTCGAAAATTGTAATTTCAATGCGAAAGAAACTCTTGATTTTATTTGTACCAATTATTTGTGCTTGTTCTCTGAAACAGAATATAAAGCAAGAAGAACAATTAGCCAAAGTTATTGATGATTTTGTAGTATTGTATAATGAAAATAACTTTGAAAATAGTTTGAAATCTATTTTAATATATTATCTCAATCAAGAGAGGATTTTTATATCTGACATTCCTCTTGAAACAATTGCTTCTTCTGAACAGGAAAATCAAATAATTGGTAATTATAAAGACATTTATTTTGAAATGTATGCAACAGAAACTACTATCTTTAAAAACCCTGATTTTCAAATTTATACAAAAGAAAAAATCAGCCAATTATTTCCAAAACTAATGTTGGAATACAATCCAAAAATAGAAGTTATTTATAATTTTAAAACTCAAAAAAAGACAATAAAAAAGAACAACTCAATCGAAGAGAAAAATTTTTAAGTTCTTTTCAATATACATTATACAACCCTACACTATACAAAAAAAATGTTTTTCGTAGAAGTAATTTTGCCTTTAGCTTTGAATAAAACCTTTACTTATCAAATAAGTGAAGCGGAATTTCATTTCATTCAGCCCGGAATGCGGATTGCTGTTCCGTTCGGAAAAACGAAGATTTACACTGCTTTGGCTTTGGAAGTTCATCAAAGCAAACCACTGCTTTACGAAGCGAAAGAAATCCACGAAATTTTAGACGAAAAACCTGTTGTAAATCCGTATCAGCTCAAGCATTGGTTCTGGATTTCGGACTATTATATGTGCAGTATCGGAGAAGTGTACAAAAGTGCCGTTCCGTCTGCTTTGCTTTTGGAAAGCGAAACCATTATCCTAAAAAACAAAGAAACCCAGGTGCTGAAAAGTGAACTTTCGGATGATGAATTTTTGGTTTATGAAGCGTTGGAAAAGCAAAATTCGCTCAAAGTTCAGGATATTATTGCGATTTTGAATAAGAAAACTGTTTTACCTGTTCTACAGAAAATGCTTTTGAAAGGAGTTGTCCATTTACAAGAAGAAATAACAGAAAGATACAGCCCAAAACTCATTCGCTTTGTTCGTTTACACGAAAATCACGAAACCCAAAACGGATTGCAAGAGCTTTTAGAAATTCTGAAAAATGCTCCGAAACAACGTGAAGCTGTTTTGCAATATTTTCAACTTAAAGCCAGAACTAAAAAGCCGATTTCAGTAAAAGAGCTCTCGGAAGACTCAAATGTTTCTCCTACAATTATCAAAAGTCTGATTGATAAAGAAATATTCGAAGAATATTTTCTGCAAACGGATAGAACTGATTTTTTAGAGGAAAATCTCCAAAGTGAAATTGTTTTAAGTGAGGCTCAAAACAAGGCTTTCGAGGAAATTAAACAAAGTTTTGAAACCCAAAATACAACTTTATTATTCGGAGTAACCTCATCGGGAAAAACCGAAGTTTACATCGAACTTATCAAGGAATATTTGCAAAACGGAAGACAAGTTTTATATCTTTTGCCTGAAATCGCTTTGACAACGCAATTGGTTTCGAGACTTCGCAAACACTTCGGAAATGAAGTAGCTGTGTATCATTCCAAATACAATCAAAATGAACGCATCGAAGTTTGGAATCAGGTGCTCAATCAATCCGAAAAAGCGAAAATCGTGATTGGGGCAAGGTCTGCTTTGTTTTTGCCTTTTCAGGATTTGGGGCTTATTCTGGTGGACGAAGAACACGAACAAACCTTTAAACAACACGACCCTGCTCCACGTTATCACGCTCGGGATACCGCAATTGTATTGGGAGAAATGCACAAAGCAAAAATCCTTTTGGGTAGTGCTACTCCAAGTATCGAAACCTATTTTAATACAGAAAATCAGAAATTTGGGTTAGTAGAATTAACCGAACGATTCGGAAAAACAGAACTTCCGAAAATCGAAATCGTAGATTTAAAAGACAAACATTTCCGCAAAAAGATGACCGGACATTTCAGCGATACGCTTTTGGAGGAAATTACAACCGTTTTAGAAAACGGAGAACAAGTGATTTTATTCCAAAATCGCAGAGGATTTGCTCCTATTTTGGAATGTCTGACTTGTGGTCATATTCCGCAATGTCCGAATTGTGATGTGAGCCTGACGTATCACAAACTAAAGAATCAAATTCGTTGTCATTATTGCGGATATGCCATTGCCAAACCTACACATTGCCACGCTTGTCAGAGTGTAGAGCTTACGACCAAAGGTTTCGGAACGGAACAGATTCAACTGGAATTGGAGGAGCTTTTTTCCGATAAAAAAGTCATACGAATGGACCGAGATACTACAGGAGGAAAATTCGGTTACGAAAAAATTATCGATAGTTTTAAAACCAGAGAGTCTGATATTTTGGTAGGAACACAAATGCTTGCCAAAGGTTTGGATTTTGATAATGTAGGATTGGTGGGAATCCTCAATGCAGATACGATGTTATACCACCCGGATTTCAGAGCTTTTGAACGGAGTTTTCAGCTGATGACACAGGTTTCGGGACGAGCAGGAAGAAGCCAAAAACAAGGAAAAGTAATTATCCAGACCTATAATCCAACCCACCCGATTATTCAGAAAGTAATCAAAAACGATTATTTTTCGATGTATAAGCAGGAGCTTAACGAAAGGCAAACCTTTGAGTATCCGCCTTATTTTCGTTTGATAAAACTAACTTTAAAACATAGAGATTTTGAGAAGTTGCGAGATGGCTCGATGTGGCTGTATCAAAGCCTGAAAAATTCTTTAGGACTTCCCGTTTTAGGTCCGGAAGAGCCTCCGATTAGCAGAATACGAAACGAATATATCCGAACAATTTTGGTTAAAATTCCAACCAATAAAAACCTAAAATCCGTAAAATCAGTTATCGTAAAAAACCTGAATTCCTTTGATGCTATTTCGCAATACAGAAGTATTAAGGTTGGGGTTAATGTGGATTTTTATTGATACCAAATCGTCATTGCGAGGAGGTACGACAAAACAATCTCTTTTAGATTGCCACGTCATTTCGCTACGCTACATTCCTCGCAATGACAAAGTGTTGAATATTATTTAATGTTTTTATTTCTTAATCACTCTTTTGCTAACCGACCCCTGATTGGTTTTGATATTCATCAGATAAATCCCGGCACTTAAATCTTCGATATTGATAGTTTCTAAATGCTGAACAGAACCGAAAAGCTCTCTACCTTGCAGGTTATAGATTTTAACTTCTTCGAGAATCGTGTTTCCTTTAGACGAAATATTCAAAATCCCGTTTGTCGGGTTTGGGTAAACCGAAATCAATGTATCTGCCTCTAAACTATTTATATTTAACGAGCATTCTTCTGTTTCTATTAAACTATCTTCTGTAATTGTCCAGCCTAAATTATTTGTCAAATAACTGTGTATATCTGAATTACAATACTCTAACCCAGCCGCATAAAATGTTTTATTTTGTAATTCTAATGTTACAAATTGTTGTAATAACAAATCGTAATTTATAATGCTTAAGCCAGAATTACTAACAAATCCGTAATAATCTTCAAAATTCCCATTAAAAGTAAAAGAAACAGAACTGTTAAAATTCCATTCAGAAATATCTTGATTAAACGAATAGGCTTCAGAAAACATACCTTCCATATCTGTAACATTGGAAACATCCCAATTATCTATTGGTTGGTTAAAATCAAATGCTCCAGAAAACATAAGTCTCATATTTGTAACATTTGATACATCCCAGCTATCTAGTGGTTGATTAAAAGAATTTGCTGCGAGAAACAGTCCTGCCATATTTGTAACATTCGATACGTCCCAGTTATTTAAAGGCTGATTAAAATAAGCTACATAGCCAAACATATTACTCATATCTGTAACTTGACTTAAATCAGGAGTATCAGTTGCATTTAGAATTAAGTAAATACTCCCGAAAAAAGCATTTTCCATACTTGCCCATTGATTAGTTCCCCATTGCTCAATGGTTTTTAATTTTAGCGAATAATAAAAAGGAGGAATGTCATAAAATTTAATATGCTTAAAAGTTCCTGTTAAAGATACTGTGTATGTTCCTACCGCACTATATGTATGTGATACATTTCCAGTCTGATTGGTAAGTATTGTGCCATCTCCAAAATCAACAGTATAATTGTTGTCATCGTCTTGAACTATTGGAACAATAATACTTGAATTTGCATCATCAGTTATTTCAAAAGTCATAATAAAAGCATCAGGGTCTTGAGCTTTTGCAAAATGAGTTAAAAACAAAAACGTAAATAAAAAGTAAAATTTTTTCATAACAGTTGTAAATCAAATTGTTTGATGGGTCAAATATAACTATATTTTTTTATCTTTGTTAAAAGAAAACAGAAAAATGGACACAGCACTTTTACAGGAAAAACTAACTCTTATACAGCGACTTTCTCAAACTGATGATGAATCTGTTTTGATGAAAGTAAGAGCTTTGTTGTTTAGTGACAAAGAAACTTCAGAAAAAAGCAGGATACCTGATTGGTTTATGTCTGAACTTCTTGAAAGAAAAAAATCCTACGAAAACGGAGAGACTCAAACAGTTTCTTGGGAAGAATGTAAAAATACATTACTTCAAAAAATTAAAAAATGAGTTTTCGTTTGGTAATACTCCTTAAAGCTCAAACCGAAATGGCTGATGCAGTAGATTGGTATGAACTGCAACAAATAGGATTGGGAGAAAGATTTATTTTATTTATGGAGGATTTCATAACCAGAATCGTACAAAATCCGTTACATTTTCCCGAAAAAACCCCACCTTTTCGAGAGGCTTATGCAAAAGATTTCCCCTATTTGGTTATTTATCAAGTACATAATGACGAAGTTGTGATTTATTCCGTTTTTCATATCAAACAAAATCCAAAGAAGAAATACTAATTATCACTTTTCAAAATCCTTTCCAAAATCGTTTTTTCTTTAAACGGAAGTTGTGATAAAACTTCATCTTGAAAAACCTTTTTATATTCTTCGTTTTGGCACAATTTTTTGATTTGTTCCCTACAAAAAAGAGCAAACCTCCATCTGAAATGCGAAGTTCCGTAAGCTAAAC
This sequence comes from uncultured Flavobacteriaceae bacterium, assembly GCA_934675205.1. Taxonomy (GTDB): domain Bacteria; phylum Bacteroidota; class Bacteroidia; order Flavobacteriales; family Flavobacteriaceae; genus Flavobacterium. Next base: position 19,380 of record CAKUPQ010000004.1, read on the forward strand.
TTTTAAAGATTTCATCTGTATTTAAGTTTAAACTTATGAGTTTTTCGAGGGCATTTTGTCTTGTGATTGCATCGTAATTTGTGCCCGACAAACCCAAAAGAGCCAGATAATCTTTTATCTGCTGTTCTTCTGATTTTGTGGTTACGAACGATAACGTATGATGTAAAACTTCAAGATTTCTCCCTTCAAAACCAATCCAATTTTCGGATAATTTTACATATCGCTCCCTTTCGGATTCAAAAGTATTCCAAAGGTTGAAAAGAGCTATTTCTCTGGTTACATAAGAGTTGTCGTTTAGCAGGGTTTCATAGGTTTTTCTAAAGCTCTCGGGAATTTCCGAAAGCGTAACCGCAACAGCCTGTCTTACTTTTACGTTTTTTGTATTCAGAGCTGTTTCTATAAAATCTTTTTTCTGCTCAAAAGGGAGATTTGCCGTCTGATAAACAAGTAATTCTTTTACAGGATAATAGGTCTTGCTTTTTAGAATTTTCAAAATTTTCTTTTTGTCCTTTTCGGGATTCAAAGGGTTTTGCTGCAATTCGATATATTGTTTTATAAAAGCATTTTTCTTTAAAAGCGTATAGACTTCCTCTTTTTGGAAAATATGGGTTTCTAACCAATTTTTGCTGAAATTCTCACAATCAAAATCGGAAACAGCTCGAATTTCTTTAAACAAATCTTCGGTTTCCACATTCCCGAAAGCGTGTTTTTCAAGATAATTTTTAACAGCCAAACGGAATTTTTCTTTTCCCATTCCCTCACGTAAAACGTGCAAAGCCCAGGCTCCTTTTTGGTAGTACGAAAGCGAACTCGCTTTTTCGTTCAGAATCGGAACATCATCAGAGGCTTCTGCCTGTTCGATTTTTTGAGCATTTTCGTATAATTTCCAATAATAATCCTCCTCTCCGAAGATTTCTCTTTCTGCCAAAAGAGCATAAAAAGTGGCAAATCCCTCCTGCAACCAATGATGTTTTCCGGTTTTGGCTGTAACCAAATCTCCAAACCACTGATGAGCCAGTTCGTGAGCATTTACGTTTACGTAATTTCGGTCGTTAAATCCGATTTCATCCACGACATAATCCTGTGCAAAAATGGTGGAAGTGGTGTTTTCCATTCCTCCGTACATAAAATCCCAAACGGGAACTTGTCGGTAAACCTGCCAAGGATAAGGAACAGCAATTTCGTTTTCCAAATAATCGAAAATTTCTTTACTATAACGATAAGTGGGTTCAAATTTGTCTTTGTCCGAAACGTGATACCACAAATCATTCGGAACTCCCGATTTTGAAGTAAAACTCTGCTTTTCAAACTTTCCGATTGCCAACATTAATAGATAACTGCTCATCGGTTTGTGCATTTGATATTTCCAAGTGATTTGGTCGTCTTTTTCGGTTTTTGAAATCAAATTTCCATTAGCCAAAACCGTGTAATCCTTATGAAAAGACACTTCCAAATTAAAAATAATTTTCTCATTTACATCATCAAAACTCGGATACCAATGGCTGGTGTATTTTCCCTGTCCCTGTGTCCAAATCTGTACGTCTTCGTAATAGTTTTTCTGTACGAAATACATTGCCTGAACAGGGAAAGCCTCATACGAAAAAGTCAAACTATTTTCTCCTTTTGTATATCCCTCAAAAAGCAAAAATTCTTTATCGGTTGCTTTGAATTGTACCTCTTTTCCGTTGATTTTTACTTTGTCGAACGTCATTTTGTGAGCATCAATTCTGATAGTATCCAAAAGTTCGTTTACCGAAAAACGATATTCGACATTTCCCCAAACATTCTGTTTTACGGGATTTATTTCGAGCGAGGCAAAACTCTCGGTAAAATCTACTTTCGGATATTGTTGGGAAAATCCGAAAAAAGAAAAAGGAATTATCAGAAGAAAAAGGAGTTTTTTCATAGTTCAAAGCGTTTCTTTTTATGAAATGCAATGTAGTAAAAATGTATGAAAAATTCATTAACCTAAACTTTACAAACATAATTTTTAAATAAATATTTGGTAACAGTAAGCTGATTCAGAGGAAACACAAGGTCGTTCCTTTGCAAAAAAAATTAACTTATGCGAAGAAGAATACTAGCTGTATCGATGATGTTGCTTTTGACGGAGATGAAGCAAGTTCTACTGAAGGAACCGTAAACAAATTAGTTAAAAAATAATTTTATTGAAAATCATTCCAAAAATATTTTTCAAAATCAACAATCTGATTGTTTTTGACTTTGATTCCCTCACTTTCTAAAAGTTGTTGCATAAGATTTGTTCCATCGAAATGGTGTTTTCCCGAAAGTAGCCCTACCCTATTTACTACTCTGTGAGCTGGAATATCATCTAAATTATGAGAGGCATTCATAGCCCAACCCACCATTCGAGCTGAACGAGTCATTCCTAAATGTTGGGCAATAGCTCCGTAGGTAGAAACCTTTCCAAACGGAATCTGTCTTGCTAAATCGTGAACTTTCTCAAAAAAAGATTTTTCTTGCACCTTGAAATTTGCTTAAAACCGAACTTCAATAATCCTTCTGACAGGAATAGAAACTCCCGCTTTAAGGGAAATAAAATTCTCACTTGCAACCCAAACGGTTGTTTCCACTTCTTTAAGCCCTTCGGAATCCATAAAAATAATCTTGATTTTTGTCTGATGAAGATTCCCTAAAGACATTGCATCTTTGAGTTTAGCGTTTAGTTCTTTGGTCTGTTCTTCCGTACGTTCAATGCTTTCTGTAGGAAAAACAAAGTTTTCGATTTCTTCTTTTTGTACGAGTATAGGTTTATTTGTGTCCATAACTTATAGTATTTTTTAGGTTGATGCGGCAAATATCTAAAAAAAATCTTTTTAGTGTAAGTTTAGAGCCTATTTAAATTTACAAATTTAGAATCAATTTAAATTTACAAATAAAATCTTTTTTCTGTTCTCTTAACCTTTGTATCTTTGTATTATCAAAAATCAAAACTATGAAAGCACTAACTATTATATTATTGACAGTTTTGGCAACTTCTATAAACAAATGTTCTTCGTCTGATACAAAGGCTTTGAAACAAGAATTGGTTATCGAATACGATGCTCAAACAAGGGGAAGTCAAAGCAAAGTAATTATTAAAAATGATTCTTTGATAATTGCAGAACAAGGACGAAAAGAAGGTGTTTTTTATTACAAATTATCTGACGAAGATTGGAATTCTTTAATAAAAGAGGTTCAAAAAATTGACAGAGATAAGATTAAAACTTTCAAAGCTCCAACAAACAAAAGGGCTGTTGATGCTGCTCGGACAGCACAAATACGAGTGCTTCACAAAGAAAATCTTTATGAATCAAACTTGTTTGATGAAGGAAATCCTCCGACAGAACTCAAAGCTCTTGTGAATAAAGTGGCAGGTTTGTATATAAATTCAAAAAAGAACAAATAAAAAATGACAATTAAAGAAGTTCAGAGCGAAATCATTGACGAATTTTCGATGTTTGATGATTGGACAGAACGATACGAATATATAATTGAGCTTGGAAAATCACTTCCGATGATTGACCAACAGTACAAAACTGATGATTATCTCATCAGAGGTTGCCAGTCAAAAGTTTGGCTCAATGCAGAACAAAAAGACGAAAAAATTGTATTTACAGCTGATAGTGATGCGATTCTGACCAAAGGAATTATTGCTATTATGATTCGTGTTTTTTCGGAGCAAAGTCCGAAAGATATTTTGGACGCATCAACGGATTTTGTGGACGAAATCGGGCTGAAAGAACACCTCTCTCCCACTCGTGCCAACGGATTGGTTTCAATGATTAAACAGATAAAAATGTATGCGTTAGCATTCGATTCAAAGAGTTAAAAATGGAAGAATTCAAAGACGATATTAGTTTAGGAGAACAAATTGTAATGGTTCTCAAAGGGATTTACGACCCTGAAATTCCTGTAGATATTTATGAATTAGGTTTGATTTATGACGTAATGATCAATGAAGATATGGATGTAAAAATCCTGATGACACTTACCTCTCCGAATTGCCCTGTTGCAGAGAGTTTACCACAGGAAGTTGAACAGAAAATCAAAGCGATTGATGCGGTAAATTCGGTTGAACTTGAGCTTACTTTTGACCCACCTTGGAGCAGGGATTTGATGAGTGAAGAGGCAAAGTTAGAGCTCGGAATGTTGTGATTAAATGTAATTATCTGCTTTTATCTGTTTTTAAATGAATAATATTGCTTTAGAAAGAGAAACGAAAACCATTTCCGAAGTAGCTTATGAATTTAATATTTCAGAGGCAACCGTTCGGAATTGGATAAAAGCTAAATTATTATTTTCGTCTGAAAATAAAGGAATAACACAGGATTCCATAAATCATCTGACAGAAAACATTATAGGTAAAAAAAGACTTAACTCAAGAGCCAATAAAGGCCAGAAAGACACTCACAATCATAATTTACTTTCCTCTGAAATTCAAAAGAAAATAACCGAAAAAACAGGTTTAGAAAAAATAGGCGAAGAATACGAAAATTCGCTTTCGGATTCCTACAAAAACAAAGAGGGAATCTATTACACTCCCGATTTTATTGTGAAGGATATGATGAAAGATTTTGACGAAAATCTTTCGGGTAAAACTTTTCTAGACCCTTGTTGCGGAAGCGGAAATTTTATTTTGGAAGCTATCCGAAAAGGATTTAACCCCAAAAATATTTTTGGTTTTGATACAGATGAAAATGCTGTCGAAATTACCAAAAAACGGGTTTTTGAGCAAACGGGATTTCTTTCCGAAAACATTGTTACAGCTGATTTTTTGGAAAAATCCACAATCGAAAATCGAAAATTCGATTATATTTTTACCAATCCGCCTTGGGGAAAGAAAATTTCAAAAGAAGAAAAACAGAAATACAGCAAAATTTTTGGAGCAGGAAAAAGTACCGATACTGCCTCTTTGTTCTTTTTAGCAAGTTTACCAAGATTGAAAACGAACGGAAAAATGGGGTTTTTACTTCCCGATTCGTTCTTCAATATTTCAATTTTTGAAGATGTACGAAAAAAGATTTTGGAAAACCAAATTGACAGACTGATTGATTATAAAAAACCGTTTAAAGGACTTTTGACCAAAGCCCAAGCTGTTGTTTTAACAAATTTAAAAACAACCGAAAATCATTTGGTTACTTGTGAAGTTGACAACAAAACCAGTAAGCGAAATCAAAACTCCTTTACAGAAAATCCGAAATCCATTCTCAATTTTTGGACCGACAATAACGATTCCGAAATCATAAAACACATTTATAATTTACCTCATACCACACTAAAAAATAAGGCTGTTTTCGGATTGGGAATCGTAACGGGAAACAACAAAACAACCTGTAAATCCGAACCCAAAAAAGGACTAATTCCTGTTTACAAAGGCTCGGATATTTCAAAAAACGGACTAAAAAATCCGACTAATTTCATCGAAAAAGATTTGCAGAAATACCAGCAAACAGCACCCGAACACTTGTACAAATCCGAAGAAAAGTTGATTTATAAATTCATCTCAAACGAACTTTGCTTTTATTGTGATACCCAACAAAGGTATATTCTGAACAGTGCTAATTTATTGATTTTGAACGATGATTTCCCGATAAAAGCAACAGAGCTTACCCAACTTTTAAACTCTGATTTTATGACGTGGCTTTTCCGTCAACTCTTTGCTACTCACAAAGTTTTGAAATCCGATTTACAGCATTTACCGATTCATTTCGGATATTTTGAAAAGTATCGTAACTTTACGGAAGATAATTTTTTGGATTATTTAAGAATTGAAAAATCAAACGGAACGTATGTTCTGAAAAAATAAATGGAAGAAGAAATCATAAACAGAGTGGCTAAAAGTCCGTTGCAAATCTTTGATCTGGAAGAATATTTTCCCGAAGGAAAACGAATCGGTATTGATATATCGCAATGGCTTTGGGAAGGATTTATCCTCAAAGAAAAAGAGTTTAGAGACAACCTCAAAAACCACGATTGGAATCAATATCAAGACACTTATGTTTATCTTTTTTGCTCGACTGATGCTATAATTCCCGCTTGGGCTTTTAGTTTGGTTACGATGAATTTGACACAAATTGCCAAAAAAGTAATCATCGGAACAGAAGAAAAAATCAACGAGGTTTTATATCAGGAAATTCTTTCCGAAATAGATTATGCTCCATATCAAGACAAACCCGTTCTGATAAAAGGCTGTGCCAATAAACCCGTTCCTGAAAACGCACTTGTTTTAGCTTGTCAATATCTACAACCTGTGGCAAAAAGTATTATGTTTGGAGAGGCTTGTTCGACAGTTCCGCTTTATAAAAAAGTAAGGGTTTGATACGCTTTCGATAGATAGAAGTTAGCTTTGGAGCTAATATCCAACCGTTATTTACTTCTTCAACGAACCCAAATAAGCTTCTCTTACTTTTTTGAAAAGATTGGACGAATACACAAAATCAACCACTGCCTCGTTATCGGTTTTGTAGATTCCCTCACTGTTTCCTGTCCAAGCCAGAACTCCGTTTTTAAGGAAAATAATATGCTCTCCGATTTCCATAACCGAGTTCATATCGTGCGAATTAATAACCGTAGTAATGTTGTATTCTTTGGTGATTTCGTGAATGAGTTGGTCGATTACGATAGAAGTTTTTGGGTCGAGCCCCGAATTGGGCTCATCACAAAACAAGTATTTCGGATTGTTTACAATCGCTCTGGCAATAGCAACCCTTTTTTGCATTCCTCCCGAAATTTCGGAAGGCTTTTTTTTGTGAGCATCTATGAGTTTAACTCTTTCGATTACAAAATCAACCCGTTCTTTTACTTCTTTGGGTGTTTTGTTGGTGAACATTTTAAGCGGAAAACCAACATTTTCTTCAACAGTCATTGAGTCAAACAAAGCACTTCCTTGAAAAACCATTCCGATTTGAGTACGAAGTTCTCTTCTTTGGTTTTTGTCCATATCAGAAATTTTTGTTCCGTCAAACGAAATTGTTCCGCTGTCTTTTGTGTGGATACCGAGTAAAGTTTTCAGCAAAACGGTTTTTCCCGAGCCACTTTGCCCGATAATCAAATTGGTTTTTCCTGCCTCAAAAGTAGCTGTTATTCCTTTGAGCACTTCTACTCCGTTAAACGATTTTCTTATGTCCTTAATCTCTATCATCAGTTCAAAAGTAAGTGAGTTGCCAAATAATCTACCAAAATTACCACCACACTTGTCCAGACAAATGCAGTCGTACTCGCTTTACCAACTTCCAATGCTCCACCTTTCATATAATAACCGTGATAAGCAGGAATAGTAGCCAAAATAAAAGCAAACAAAAAACTTTTGATAAAGGCATAGGTTACGTGAAACGGGATAAAATTATCCTGAATTCCGTAAATATATTGGTCAGGAGTTACATATCCTCCGTAAACTCCTGCTAAAAATCCTCCGAAAATTCCAAGAAATATTCCGATTGCAATCACAAACGGATACAAAAGCATCGCGATTACTTTAGGATAAATCAGATAGTTAATTGAGTTGACTCCCATTACTTCGAGTGCATCAATCTGTTCTGTAACCCGCATCGTTCCGATACTTGAAGTGATGAATCCTCCTACTTTTCCTGCCATAATAATCGAAATAAAAGTTGGAGCAAACTCCAAAATTACCGACTGACGGGTCGCAAATCCGATGAGGTATTTTGGCAAAATAGGATTGTCAAGATTCAAAGCCATCTGAATGGCTACAACTCCACCCACGAAAAACGAAATAAACATCGTAATTCCGAGTGAGCCAATAATCAAATCGTCTATTTCTTTAAGAATAAGTTGTCGTAAAACCGAAGTTTTTGTCGGTTTGGAAAAAACCTCTTTCAACATCAGAAAATATCTTCCGATGTGGGTGAGTGTTCTTCGTGTAACAGGTAATGTAAATATGTTTATCATTTTTTATGTTGGGTGTTGGGTGCTGGGTGTTGGGTGCGAAAACATCTAACACCCGACATCTAACATCAAACATTTTCTACAAATCAAACCCTATATCTCGTCTGAAATACATCTTTTCGAAATGCAATTTATCAATATTTTTATACGAAGTTTTTAAAGCTTCTTTAAAATCATTTCCAAAGGAAGTAACCGCAATTACCCGACCTCCGTTAGTCAGTATTTTTCCGCTTTCTTCTTTTGTTCCTGCGTGAAAAACAATCGAATCTTCGATATTTTCGATGCCTGAAATTTCCTTTCCTTTTTCGTAATCTTCCGGATAACCTCCCGAAACAACCATAACCGTAACCGCACTTTTCGGGTCGATTTCCAACGAAATTTTGTCCAATTCCTGATTATTGAGAGCTAAAAACAACTCTACCAAATCCGTTTTTAATCTCGGGATAACTACTTCGGTTTCAGGGTCTCCCATTCTCACGTTGTATTCGATTACATAAGGTTCGTTATTCACTTTTATCAATCCGATAAAAACAAATCCTTTGTACTCGATATTGTCATTTTGAAGTCCCTGAATGGTTGGGTTTACGATTCGGTCTTCAATTTTTTGCATCAGAACTTCATCTGCAAACGGAACCGGTGAAACAGCTCCCATTCCTCCCGTATTCAGTCCTTTGTCTCCCTCTCCTATTCGTTTGTAATCTTTGGCAGTCGGTAAAATCTTATAATTTTTTCCGTCTGTCAGTACAAAACAACTCAATTCGATTCCGTCCAAAAACTCCTCAATCACAACTTTTGCACTTGCACTTCCGAATTTTTCGTCTAACAACATATTGGAAAGCTCCTGCTTTGCCTCTGTCAAATCTTCCAAAATCAAAACGCCTTTTCCTTGAGCCAATCCGTCTGCTTTCAGCACGTAAGGAGCTTTTAATTTTTCTAAAAAGACAAATCCCTCCTCAATATTTTCTTTGGTAAACGAGCCGTATCCTGCTGTCGGAATATTGTTCTTAACCAAAAATTCTTTGGCAAATTCTTTGCTTCCCTCGAGTTTTGCTCCGATTTTTGACGGTCCTACAACCTGAATATTTTTCAGATTTTCGTCATTTTTGAAGAAGTCATAAATTCCGTTTACAAGCGGGTCTTCAGGTCCTACGACAACCATTTCGATTTTTTCGTTAAGGCAAAAATCCTTAATCTTCTCAAAATCATTCACTCCAATCGGAATGTTGGTTGCTATTTTTTGAGTTCCTGCATTTCCCGTTGCTACAAATAATTCCGAACATTTTTTACTCTGAACCATCTTATAAGCAAGTGCATTCTCCCGTCCTCCCGAGCCTAAAAGCAAAATTTTCATTTCGTGTTGTTTTTTAGCTCCCAAAAGTACGGATTTTTTAGCTACGAATTTGTCGAATCAAGCGAATTTTAACGAATCTTGGCTACGAATAAATGCGAATCAGACGAATTTGAGAAATAAAAAAACCTCACAGGTTTTGAAACCTGTGAGGTTTAGACTATTATCCGAAAAGTTTTTAATTTTTCTCAAACGTCAGATTATCTACACTTCCGTCTCCTCCACTAACGTGTCTCAACTGAATTTTTGTTGTCGATTGAGAAATAATATCCCAATCTTCGGTTAATTCTTCAAAATGAGGAATTGTCGGAGCAAAATAGATATTAAAATCAATATCACTACTTCCATTGCTGTTATCATCATCATTTGAGCTGTCATTTGTGATGCTCCAATTTCCATTGTGAGTAACAGTCCCGTTTGTAGCAGTTAAAACTCCCGAACTATGGAATGTAAAACTAAAACCGTTAAAATGATAGGTTTCATCATTTCCCGAATCGTTAAAATTCGTGATTTTCCAAGTTCCGCTTTGAACATTCCCCTGAATTACACTTGGGTTGTTGCTGTTTGACGAATTGTCATCACTTGAACAAGAAGTCAATCCTAATGCTGCTATTGCAACAAATAAAAATATTTTTTTCATTTTATTATGTTTTTACAAAAATAGGCACAAAGCAAAAAAAAAAAAAACATTTATCCAAATTTTTTGTCGGAAATTTCACATAAATCGTTTATTTACCGTAAATTCGCAAATTATTGTTGTCTAATTTGTGAATTTGCGGTAAAGACTTTCGATATTTGACTTTCAGACTTTCGACTAAAAATCATACCTTTGTCCTTGTGAAAATAGAGAAGATTTTAAAATTGAGCAGTGATATATCTTTGTCCAAGCAAGTAAGTCTGAATATAATGTATTCACAGACTTATGTTTACGAAAGCATCTATGAGGTGCTGAAACCGTATAATATTTCAATTGAGCAATTCAATGTATTGCGGATTTTGAGAGGGCAAAAAGGAAAACCCGTAAATATGGGGACTATTCAGGAACGAATGCTTGCCAAAACGAGTAATACTACCCGTTTGGTCGATAAGTTGGTTGCCAAAAACCTCGTTGTAAGGGCTGTTTGCGAAATCAACAGACGAAAAATGGAAGTTACCATTACCGAAAAAGGACTTGAATTACTCAATATTCTCGATGAATTAGTCGAAAATGCGGAACGTTCAATGACTTCAAATTTAAGTAGTGAAGAGCAGAAACAACTTGTAGAATTATTGGAGAAAATCAGAAAATAAAAAAATTATAAAATCCAAAGACATCATCAAAGATGCCATGAGAGATTTTGACGAAATGCTTATACTGGTTTCGCAAGACAGGATTTCTTAAGTCTTTGAATTCGGAAACAAAAGAGTAAAAGAGCATTTTGAAGGCATCAAAGGATTCCTTGCTCTCAAAAAAATGGAGAATTTAAGGGAAATAGAGAAATAGAAAGCAGAGATTATGTCATTTCAAACATTCCAAACGATAATCATTATTATTGCCGCTATCTCATTATTCGTTTATGGATTACAGAGTTTTAGCCAAGAAATCGAAAGCTTTGGAGTTGAAAAACTACAAAAATGGATTGGTAAAGTAACATCTGTTCCGTTGGGAGGTTTTTTTCTTGGAGGAGCTATAACTGCTGTTGTTCAGTCAAGTACAATGGTTTCTTCGTTAACGGTTTCGCTTGTAAGTTCGGGAGTTTTGACCTTTAAAGACAGTTTGCTTATTCTTTTAGGAACGAATGTCGGAACAACTGCAACTGGTTGGATTGTTACACTTCAGTCGAATTTATTAGGTCCTATTTTCATCGTATTAGGAACGCTTATCAGTATGATTCCGACAAGAATTGCCACATTAGGGAAGTCGATTTTCTATTTTGGATTTATATTTTTTTCGCTTTCGTTTATCAGTCAGGCAATGGAACCTTTGCGAAACGACCCTTTGCTTGTCGAAACATTATCCAAAGCATCAAATCCGTTTTTGGGAATCCTGTATGGAATTGTGATTACGGTTATTATTCAGTCGAGTTCGGTTGTGGTTGGTTTGGTGATTATCTTGATAACTCAAGGTGTAATTACCCTTGATTCTGCTATTCCGATTGTGGTTGGAGCAAATGTCGGAACAACTTCAACAGCTTTACTGGTCAGCCTTAAACTTTCTCCTTTGTCGAAATTAACGGCTCTTTCTGCCTCGACTTTCAATTTGGTTGGAGTCTTATTGATACTTCCTTTTTTGAATGCTTTAGAACGATTGGTTGAAAATGTTACCGCAAATCCTGCTATTCAGGTAGCATTGGCTTTTACGATTTCTAACACAGTAACTTCGGTTTTCTTTTTGATTTTTTTGAATCCTACTCTCCGATTACTGAAAAAACACAAATGGTATAAAGAGGCTGGTGCTTCTGCCTGAGCATAAAAAAACAACAAATAAAAAAGACAATAATATTTTTATCAGCAATATTGCTGTTTTCGTGTAATAATAAAACCGGGAATTCCGTAGAGGATTCGGCTATCATAGAGGAAAATGTGATGGAAGAAATCTTGGAAACAGAAAAACCTGTTGAAGAAAACTCGACATTTGACATCAAATACCGTTCGGAAATTATCTTCCCCGAATTGGCAGACAAAGCGATTAAAGACAATTTTGATATAAGTGTGCAACTTGTGTTCTAATAAAATTTGTTTAAGGTTTAAGGTTCAAAGTTTACCGTTGTCTGTCATTGCGAACGGAGTGTGGCAATCTTTTTAGATTGCCTGCCTGTCGGCAGACAGGCTTCGTATCTTGCAATGAGGAAGCTTTTAATTTTTAATTCCTAATTTTCAATTAACGAAATTTCTTCTTCATTCAGTCCATATAATTCATACACCATTTTATCTATTTCGTGGTCTGTTTTTTGGATTTGGATTTTGATGTTTTGTGCTTTTTGTTGTTCGGTTTCAAAGAATGTGAGCCATTCTGATTTTTGAGAAAGTGACAAGGTTATTTTTTTCTTGGAAAGTTCTTTGCTAAACTCCGAAAAATCAAGATTGTACCATTCCTGTAATTTTTTGCTTGGCTCGGACAGGTTTAATTCTGATGAAAGCAATTTTAAAAATTTTAATGAACTATTTTGTAACTCTTGGTTCAATTGTAACATCAAATCGGCTTTTTCTATAAAAGGTTGTTGTGAAGATAAAGGAATTTCTTTGATTGGTAATTGTTTTAATTGATAACCTTTTATTTTTGGAAATAATTGTTTTCCGTCTGAATATTTAGACAGCCAATATTTGTTAATCAAACGAGAATTTAAAATAGCTAAAACATAATATAAATCAAATTCTGTATTATCCTTAATATACAAACTATATAAAGTATTTGAAGCAAGTATATTTTCTTCACAAATACCAATTATTGGAGCTTGTCCTATTTGCCTTACTACAATTCTTTTCTTTTTATAAACTTCATAATCTCCTCCACTTTTAATTTTTTCAGGAATAAAATTGAAGAATTTATTTGGAATAGAAAACCTATATCTTTCAATTTCTGAACCGTCTATTATTGGTAAATAATCATTATTTTCTTTTGTATCAGAAATTGATGTCTTTCTGTCGAATGCTTGTATTCCAAAATAAGAATTTCCAATTTCTTCAAAAGGTAAACAATCCGTAAAATCGAAATCAAAAGTTGTTTTTATATTGAAAATATTATCTTTATCTTTTATCCAATCTTCAATATTTTGTTTTCTTACAAATGATAAATTTCCGTATTGAGAATTAAAAATACCAACTTCATAATTACTTACTTTTTCTTTTCCTAAAATAATTGTTGCAACATCAACATTTGCTTCTGCAAAAACAGCATCTTCAAAATTTATAATCGTGCTAATTTTGGTATTTTCTAAAATAAATACCCTTAATTTTTGGATATATTTATTTGTCAAATAGGTATTTGGTGTAATAAATCCTAACAATCCTTTTTCTTTTAAAACCTGTATTGATTTTTCAAAAAATAAATGAAACAAATCTATTTTATAACTTGCAACCTTAAATTTTTTGTAATAATCTAAAGTTTGTTCATCAGAATTAGACGGCTGAACTAATACATAAGGCGGATTTCCGATAATCACATCAAAACCACCATTATATTCTGTATCAAATGCTTTATCAAAATCAACAACCATATTCTCGATAAACCATTTTGTATCGTTATCGTGTTGTGGTAATTCGTGTTTGGTTCGGTTTGTTTTTATATAAGTAATAGTATTATGTAGTTGTTCCGTATCTATCACTTCTTTGCATCCATACTTTTGTGTCCAAAACGGAGTGCTTTTTTTCTTTTCTTCCGACAATGGAGCAAGCTCCATTGTTTTCGTGTCTTCCTTCGACAAGGAAGCTTGCTCCATTGTTGCTTCCGGCAAGGGAGTAAACTCCCTTGTTGTTTCCGTATTTTCTTCCGACAAGGGAGCAAGCTCCCTTGTTGATGTAGATACACCTCGTAATGAATTTACCGAACGTGCAGTTTTAGATTTTATTTTTTGTACTATCCTCGAAACTTCTTCTTCCTCACAAACCAATAACAAATGAATGTGGTCACGACAAACATTAAAAGCCAACACATTTAAACTATCCTCTTTTACAATCTCATAAACAGTTTTTGTCAATAGTTTCTCCTCTTCTGGTTCCAAATACTTAACATTCGGATAAGGATTTGTTCCAAAATTTCTCAACTCACGAACTTTATAATCTATCATTCTTTGAGACGTACGACTATCGTGTAAGGCAGTAGTTATGTGCCAAACTTTTTTATTTTTTTTGAGAAAAATATGTGGAAATTCTTTTCCCCAATCAAATGCTTTGTCTCCTGCAATTTCGGGGTCGTCAATCAGAGAGTTTCCGCATTTTATATTATTGCTCAAATCGTTGAGCTTTCGATTAGGTTGAGCCGTTCGTAGCCAAAGTGAAAGCCTTGCAATCTGTACGCTTTCTTCGTTAATATCTACTCCATACAAATTATTTTCCAAAATAGAGTTTTCAATATCCGTAAGCACAAGCGAACTTCCCGTAATTTTAGCCTCCAATTCCGCAATATAATTATGTTCCTTTATCAGAAAATCCAAAGCCTCGTTCAAAAAAGCTCCACTTCCACAAGCAGGGTCGCAAATCGTAATCTGTAAAAGCCATTTTTTGTATTGCTGTAATTCATTATACGATTTTTCTTTTTGCTTTTTTGACGATACAGATATTTCATCTTTTTGAAAAATCTCAAATTCCGATTTTTTGTCATCACACAATTTCCCAACCGTATTTTCTACAATATATTTTGTGATGTATTTCGGGGTATAAAAAACGCCGTCCTTTTTGCGTTTAGTTTTTGATTTATCAACTTCCTGACCTTCAATTTGTGCTTTGATTTCGTCAATTTCGTTTAACGAATTTTCAAAAATATGTCCCAAAATATTGACATCAACCTCACTCAAAAAATCATAATGACTTAATTTTTCGGTATGATTATAAAGTAAATCATCATCAATTTTTAAGGAATTTAGGAGTTCATCTTCCTTAAAAAGTCCTCCGTTGTAAGCAAAAATCTGATGTTCTTCTTTGTCTATTCCACTCGATTGCCTAAAAGCAGGTAACGAAACTTTTGCTCCTATATTCAAATCGTTGAAATAGGTTTTGTATCGGTCATAAAGCGAAACGTCAATCCGCATTTCCCGAAGTTGTTTCCATTCTTTATTGATTCTAAAAATCAGGTTTGTAGGCAATAAATTTCTATCTTCTGCAAAAAATATAAACAAAAATCTGTCCAGCAGTTTTTGGGATTTTTTGAACAGTTCCAATGGCTCAAATTGTGGATTGAGCTTTACTAAATTGTTATATAATTCCCTTTTGAAAAGCGAATAATCTTTGTATAATTTTTTGGTAATAACATCTTCCTGACTTACCGATTCGTCTTTAATTTTCTTGGCTAAATCATTTTTTATATTGTCAAAAGCCAAACACAAATACAACAAATCAAACTCGTTTTTGGTCAGAGTAAAAAGATTGAACTCTATAAACTCAATCGCATTATCAATATAAAAACGTAGTTTTTCAAAGTTAGAAGTAACCACATACGTACAATCGTTCTGATTGTTTTTATAACCAAATGCCTGTGCTTCGATTTTTCCTAAATCGGTTGTGTTTGTTCCTTTGAGTTCAATAACAGCCCGAACAACAAGGGAGTTTGCTCCCTTGTTAACCAGAATCGCTCCGTCTGCTTTTTTGCTGTCTTTTATGTTTTTGAGTTCAGTCGTAAGGTTGAAATCTTTGTCAGGATTGAGCGTATAACCCAAAATCTTTACAAACAAATCCCTCAAAAATCCTTCCTGATATTGTTCTTCTTTTGCATTTCGGATATTTTCCTGAATAGTATAATTCTGAAAGTGATTTGTAAAATCATTCCATTTCTGATTCAGTAAATCCTTGTCTTGTGCTTGTAAATATTTTGTGATTACGTTTTTTTGAAACATTTTTTCGGATTAAGGTTTAACTCGCAAGTTACTAAAAACAATTTACATTTTCTCCTCAAACGCAATATCCTTATCAAGAATTTCAAGCAATAAGCAAATGGTTTCTTCCTTAAAATTCTCAAGGATTTCGGGAGTTATACGATGTTCTGTTTCTTTTTCTTCCTTAAATCCGAAAGGCAAAAATCCTTTTTTCAGATTTTTAAACGAAATAATTCCCGTTTCTATCGGAAGTCCGTTTGCGTGTTTTTCGTACATAAAAACATAGCTCAAAAGCTGAATGATTTTGTTTTTCTTTTCGTTCCCCAAAAAATCATTCCAAGCCGATAAAACCAAATCCGAAGGCTCTACTTTTCCTGTTTTATAGTCTATAATTCGGATTGTTCCGTTGCGTTTTTCGATTCTGTCAATATTCCCTTTGATTTTAATCGGAAAAGGCAGTCTTTTATCTTCGATAAATCGGTCAAACTCTTTTTCCAAAAACAAAATCTCAACTTCATCTTCGAGATTTTCTTTTTCCATTCGCAGAAAATTCAAAATACTTCTTTTGGCAGATTCAAAGGCCAACAAATTTTTCCCTTTAGTAATATCCCCTTCTTTAAACTGCTTTTTGAACTTTTCCTGAAGTACCGACTCAAAGCGGTTTTCCATTTGCTCCACATCAAAAATCGTCAAAATCCTGTTGATATAAGGAGTGTACAATTCCTCTAATGTATTGTGAATAACCGTCCCTAACGTATTGGCTTCGATAGTTTCTTCGACCTCCTTGTTTTCGTTGATTTTCAAAATCCTCTGATAATAAAAATCTATCGGATTCCTCACATAAGCCGAAAGTGAAGACGGAGAAAATCCGTTTTCGGAAATTTCTTTCAGTCGTTCCATTGCCAAATCCGACTTTTCTATTTTCAACGAATGATAAGCCACGTTCGGTAATTCGGCATTATAAATTTCGTCCGTAATGGTGTGATTCGGTTGCTTTTCGACTTTCAGTTGGGTAATAAAACGACTTTTTTCTCCTCCGTCCAATCCGTCATCTTCCGTATTATAAACCAAATAAATGTTCTTTGCCCTTGATAACAACCTGTAAAAATGATACGTATAAATTGCATCTCTGTCCCGATAAGTCGGAAGTCCGAATTCCCGTTTTACATCATACGGAATAAAGGAATTTTGTGATTTTCCGAACGGAATTTTTCCTTCGTTTACGGAAGTGAAAATCACATTTTCAAAGTCCAACGTTCGGGATTCGAGGATTCCCATAATCTGCAATCCCGAAAGTGGCTCTCCCTCAAACGAAACCTCTGCACTGTCAATAACCTGCTTGTAAATCGAATACAGATTCTGAATATCTCCCACATTCGGAGCAATCGAAAAATAATTTTTGAGCTGATTGATGATTTTGTGAATCTCAAAAACAAAAGCAAGTGTAACTTTATCTGAATCAGAGTTTTTACTTAAATTGTTTTTTATCTGAATCAAAATATCGGAAATCCTGTTCAAAATTCCCAAAACATCATCAGACCATTTGTCAAAAATCAAGTTGAAAAAATCCGTTTGATTTTTGTTTAATTCGTATAATTTCTGATGTGTAAGAAACGTAAAATTATTGGTTTTGATAATTTCGACAACCTCGTTTGCTTTGACAAAAGGCTCAACAAACGGATTCGAAAGCACCTCCAAAACATCTTTGTAATAAAACGTATAAGCCTCGCCTTTTCGGGATTTTGCGTAGGTGTGCATTTTGAAAAGTCGGTTTATCAAAAACTGAATCGGATTGTTTCGGGCTGAATATTCCAACGTGATATTCAGGCTTTTTACGCTTTCGGGAAGTGCATACAAAACAGGAATCAACAGGCTTTTTTCGGACAGCACAAGTGCTGTTTTGTTCAGACTTTCGGGGTTTTCGTCAATCTGTTTTTCGAGAACCTGTCCGACCACTTTAGCCTGTCCGACTGATTTGGCAGTTCCGATTATCTGAATGTTTTTCTCTTTTGAAAATTCGTCAAAAATCCATTCAAACGGATTGGAATCGTAATGTTTCCAATTCTTTTTGATATTTCGGATAAAATATCCTG
The DNA here is from genome assembly GCA_934675205.1 of uncultured Flavobacteriaceae bacterium. GTDB lineage: Bacteria > Bacteroidota > Bacteroidia > Flavobacteriales > Flavobacteriaceae > Flavobacterium. Next base: position 37,235 of record CAKUPQ010000004.1, read on the forward strand.
CCTGATTGTGTGAGTCTTCTAAAAAAACCTTGTCTATATCCCAATATATTTTTGCTTGTTTTTCTTTCAGCAAATGCTGAATGATTTTTTCTTCGGAAGGCATCAGTGCATTAAATCCGACAAATACAAAAATTTCTTTGGCATTCACTTTGGCAAATTCATCAATCTTTTTGACCGATTCTCTGTAAATCAAACCCTGATAACCTACTTTTCTCTGAATCTGATATTCGTAAAAAGCATTATAAAACTTCGGAAGTAAACTCCAAAATTTGAGGTGTTTTTCGATAATTTCGGTTCGTTTTTCGGATAAAGACCAATGCTCAATGTCTTTTATTTCTTTTAGATATTGCAGGATTTTATTCGGTTCTAAAAGGTATGAATCTATTTCGCTGAAATCTTTGAGCAGCACTTTAGCCCAAGGAGCAAACTGTTCAAAGGATTGTTTTTCAGACTTGTCCGAAACCTCCGAATACACCTTATAAAACTCAAATAATTGTTCAACTGTATCTAATGATCGGATTCCCGAAATACGTTCTGTAAGTTCTTGAATACTGCAAATATTCGGAGCAAAAACAGTTTCGGATATATGCTGTTCAATTTCGTTTATCAAAAAAATCTTTGATCTCCTGTTCGGAAGAACAACCGTAACATTCGTAAACGAATTCCCAAACTGACCTATAAGCTCTTTGGCTATTTTATTCAAAAAAGTTTCCATACCATAAAGTAAATCTGTTTAAAGTTGTTCAAGATAATTCATTTATGTCTTTTTTCGGTTGCAAATTCGTTAAATTTTAAAACGATAGCTCTGCTATCCTTTAAAAACTTGCCTCTTCTCACTCAAAAAAAGTCTATAAAATTTATTACAGAACAAATTTAAACAGATTCATAAAAAAAACGTCCCGAAATTCGGGACGTTTTAAGTATATAATTTAAAACTTTTTTTGTTTTAAAATTAGTTTACTAGGTTGATTTCAACTCTACGGTTGTTAGTTCTACCAGCAGCTGTATTGTTTGTGTCAATTGGCTTGTCTGGTCCGTAACCTGCAGATGACAATCTTGAAGCATCAATTCCGTTTTCAATCAAGAAGTTTTTAACAGCCGCAGCTCTTTCTTCTGAAAGTTTTTGGTTAAGAGCTTTACCACCTGTGCTGTCTGTATGACCTTCGATAGTAAATTTAGCATCCGGATATTCTTTCAAGATTGAAACAATAGAATTCAATACAGGATAAGTTTGTTTTTGGAAAGATGATTTTCCTGAATCAAACAATATCGTTTTAGCATATTGTTTCAATTGTGCAGCGTGCTCTTGAGTAAGCTCAGGACAACCGTTGTTAGATGCAGGACCTTTTTGTTCAGGACACTTATCTAAATGGTCAGGCACTCCGTCTCCGTCTGTATCAGGCCAAGGGCAACCGTTGTTTTCTTTCGGACCTGCAACTTCAGGACATCTGTCCAAGTTATCAGTAACTCCATCTCCGTCTGTATCAGGCCAAGGACAACCTTTGTTTTCTTTTGGACCTGCAACTTCAGGACACGCATCTAAATTATCAGCAACTCCGTCACCGTCTGTATCTGGACAACCGTTATATTCTGCTGAACCTGCATCAAAAGGACAAGCATCATCTTTATCAGGAATTCCGTCTCCATCTGAATCAGGACAACCATTGAACTCAAGTAAACCGAAGTCTTCCGGACAAGCATCATCTTTATCATAGATTCCGTCTCCGTCTGTATCTTTACCACCAAATTTGATAGTAAGACCTACAAAATGTTGTAGATGAGTTGGTAAATCTGTTCTGATATCATCAAACGAATGTTTGTAAGTAGAACGAAGCATAAGTCCTATTTTTTCAGTAAACCAAAAAGTTACTCCTAAACCTCCGTTTACTGTTCCTCCACTATGGTCTCCGTAGAAAGTATAACCTCCCCCAACATGAGCAGAAGGATCAAACCATTTAGAACCAATCAAGTCTTGGAATGAATATTTTACCATTCCGTCAATTCCGTAATACTCAAGATCTCCAGGATTTGTTACAGGATATTCTCCTGAAGCATCACGTAATTCAACAAATTTATCAATTTTGTTGATTGACCCTGTTACTCCAAAAGAGAATCCACTTCCGATATATCTCTCAACAGAAAGATATGACACAGAAGGAATATAATTCCAATGGTCTTTTACATTAAAATACTCCGAGAACTGGTCAGCTATCGGACTTGTAGCACTTACACGGGTATCAACTCCGTTTGCACCAAAGCTAACAGCCCATTTGTTGTTATCGTCTTGAGCGTTTACAGAAAGCCCAACAGCTAACAACACAACAGCAAAAAGTTTGTTTAGATGTTTCATACTTAAGTTTTTAAAATAGTTTATTTTGTGCAAATGTACTTTGTTAAAGTGAATTAACAAAAAGAAAAGCCAAAAAAATTCAAATTAGACCCAATTTTTGACCAACTTTAACAAATGCAGCTATCGTTTTATCTAAATGTTCTTTGGTATGTGCTGCTGATAACTGCACTCTGATTCTTGCCTTATCTTTCGGAACAACCGGATAAAAGAATCCGATTACATATACCCCTTCTTTCAACAATTCATCTGCCATTGTTTGCGAAAGTTTCGCATCATACAACATAACCGGAACAATCGCAGAATCTCCGTCAATGATGTCAAAACCTGCTTTTTTCATTCCGTCTTTGAAATAATTGGTATTCCATTCTAATTTATCTCTAAGCGTAGTGTCTTTCTGTAGTAACTCAAACACTTTAATAGAAGCTCCAACAATCGAAGGTGCTAACGAATTAGAAAACAAATACGGACGTGAACGCTGTCTTAAAATTTCGATAATTTCTTTTTTACCCGTAGTATATCCTCCCATTGCTCCTCCGAGTGCTTTTCCGAAAGTTCCCGTAATAATATCCACACGACCCATAACTCCTTTTGCCTCAAGCGTTCCTTTTCCTGTTGCTCCGATAAATCCTGCTGCGTGACATTCATCAACCATAACAAGTGCATCATATTTATCAGCCAAATCACAGATTTTGTCAAGTGGAGCAACCAATCCGTCCATTGAAAAAACTCCGTCTGTTACAATAATCTTAAATCTTCGGTTTTCAGCATTTGCTTTTTTGAGTTGTTCTTCCAAATCAGCCATATCATTATTTTGGTAACGATAACGAGCTGCTTTACACAAACGAACTCCGTCAATAATCGAAGCGTGGTTCAGACTATCCGAAATAATCGCATCTTCTTCCGAAAACAAAGGTTCGAAAACTCCTCCGTTTGCATCAAAAGCAGCTGCATATAATATAGTGTCTTCCGTTCCGTAGAATTTAGCCACTTCTTGTTCCAATGTTTTGTGAATATCCTGTGTTCCGCAAATAAATCGTACAGACGACATTCCGAAACCGTGAGAATCCAAAGCATCTTTTGCTGATTGGATAACTTCAGGGTGCGAAGACAAGCCCAAATAATTGTTCGCACAAAAATTCAAAACCGTTTTTCCGTTTACCGTAATTTCTGCTCCCTGTGGAGAAGTAATGATTCTTTCCCTTTTGAAAAGTCCGTTTTCTTCAATCGAATTTAATTCACTTTGAAAATGTTCTTTAATTTTTCCGTACATATTTTTTGTTTAAGGTTTAAAGTTTAAGGTTGTTTTGCAACTAAAAATCTAAAATCAAGATAATGCCTGTTTTAAATCTGCAATCAAATCTTCTGCATCTTCGATTCCGACACTCAATCGGATAAGCGAATCGACAACTCCCGTTTTTTCTCTTTCCTCTTTCGGAATCGAAGCGTGAGTCATACTTGCAGGGTGTCCGACTAAAGACTCCACTCCTCCCAAAGATTCAGCCAAAGTAAAAACTTTCAGCTTTTCCAATGTTTTTATCGTTTTGTCAAAATCATTTCCTTTAATGGTAAACGAAATCATTCCTCCGAAATCTTTCATCTGCTTTTTGGCAATTTGGTGATTCGGATGGTTTTCAAATCCGGGCCAGTAAACTTTATCTACATTCGGATTGGTTTTCAGATATTCTGCAACCGCTTTTCCGTTTTCGCAATGACATTGCATTCTCAAAGCCAATGTTTTGATTCCTCTCAACACCAAAAAACTGTCCATTGGTCCGCAAACAGCTCCACTTGCATTTTGGATAAAATATAGTTTATCTGCCAATTCCTTATCTTTTACAACCAAAGCCCCCATTACCACATCAGAATGTCCCCCTAAATATTTCGTAGCAGAGTGCATTACAATATCAGCCCCTAAATCCAGAGGTTGTTGCAGATAAGGTGTCGCAAACGTATTATCGACAGCCAACAAAACTCGGTGCTTTTTAGCAATTTCCGAAACGGCAGAAATATCAATAATATTCATCATCGGATTGGTCGGAGTCTCGACCCAAATCAATTTTGTGTTCGCATTGATTTTTTCTTCAATCGCCTTTACGTCTTGCATTCCGACAAAATGGTATTTGATTCCGTATTTCTGAAATATTTTCGTAAAAATTCTGTACGAACCTCCATACAAATCATTGGTAGAAATCACTTCATCTCCCGGATTCAGCAATTTGATAACCGCATCCATAGCAGCCAATCCCGAACCAAAAGCCAACCCGAATTGTCCGTTTTCGATACTTGCCAACGAGTTTTCTAAAGCCGTTCTGGTCGGATTTGCCGTTCTGGAATATTCATAACCTTTGTGCTTTCCGGGTGAAGATTGAGCATAAGTCGAGGTCTGAAAAATCGGAGGCATTACAGCTCCTGTCGAGGGTTCGTGCTGTTGCCCTCCGTGAATTACTTTGGTGTTGAATTTCATAGTTCTAAAAATAAAACCCAAAGGTAAAAACTATTTAACGATTAAGCCAACCGAATCAGAAAAAAACTACCTTTGCACTTTAATTTTTGTTGTAAAATGAAAAAAAATGTCGGTATTTTGTTTTTTGCCTTTTTGATGGTCGGGTGTAAGGATAATTCCGTTTTGAGCTATTCCGAAAAAGTTTTTGAAAAAAAATCCGATTTAGATTGTTCTGAATTTTGTCCGTATGCAACGGTTGAAATTACATTATTCGACAACAAAAATCAAGTTTCGGATTCTATAAACAACAAAATTTTCGAGAGTTTTAAAGAAATTCTTTCGTTTGAAGACGAGACTTATCCGGCAACCAATTATGACGAACTTTTGAGTTCCTTTATCGGTTCTTACGAAAAGCTAAAAACAGAATTTCCACAAGATATTATCGGTTGGGAAATGGACGGAAAGTCCGAAATATCGTATCAAAACGAAAAAATCATCAATATCAAAATCGAATATTATGTGTTTACAGGAGGAGCTCACGGATATTTCGGAATGAAATCTTTGTTTTTTGACCTAAAAACAGGAAAAGAGCTGACACACAAAGATTTGCTTTCTGATATTGAGAAATTTACTCTTTTTTCTGAAAAAAAATTCAGAGAAAAATTCAACATAAAATCCGACACAAATATTAATGCAACAGGATTTATGTTTGAAAATGATAGTTTTCATCTTCCCAACAATATCTTTTTTACAGAAAACGGGGTTTTGCTCATTTATAACAGCTACGAAATAGCCTCGTATGCAGACGGAATTCAGGAAGTATTTATTCCGTTTGAAGAGGCAGAGGCTTTTTTGATTGCGGATTAAAACAAACATCTTTTTTGAGTTTTAAAAAAATATTGTACCTTTGTCAAGTTTTAAGGTTAACAAAAAACGCTAACAATGTTTTCCTTGATTAACTTGAAAGTCTATGAAAAAAGAACTAAACGTGTACAATAATGTGTTAGAACTCATAGCTGACACACCACTTATCAAGCTCAATAAAATAACTAAAGACCTCGAAGGTAGTTTTTATGCTAAAGTAGAAGGCTTTAATCCGGGACATTCCACAAAAGATCGAATTGCACTTCATATCATTGAAGAAGCCGAAAAAAGAGGAATCCTGAATCCGGGAGATACCATTATCGAAACCACTTCCGGAAACACAGGTTTCAGCCTTGCGATGGTAAGTATTATCAAAGGATACGAATGTATTTTGGCCGTAAGTTCGAAATCATCAAAAGATAAAATTGATATGCTCCGTAGTATGGGAGCAAAAGTTTATGTTTGTCCTGCTCACGTTTCGGCTGACGACCCTCGTTCGTACTACAATGTAGCTAAAAAACTTCACGAAGAAATCAAAGGTTCGGTTTATATCAACCAATATTTTAACGAGTTGAACGTAGAGGCACATTACCAAACCACAGGACCTGAAATCTGGAAACAAACCGAAGGAAAAATCACACATCTTGTAGCTTGTAGCGGAACAGGAGGAACGATTTCGGGAATTGCACGTTTTTTGAAAGAACAAAATCCGAATATCAGAATTTTAGGAGTTGATGCTTATGGTTCGGTTTTGAAAAAATACCACGAAACCAAAGAATTTGACGAAAGCGAAATCTATCCATACCGAATTGAAGGACTTGGAAAAAACCTGATTCCGACTGCTACTGATTTTGAAATGATTGATGAGTTTATGAAAGTTTCTGATGAAGAAAGTGCTCATACAACCCGTGAAATCGCAAAAACAGAAGGACTTTTCGTAGGATACACATCAGGAGCTTCAATCCAAGCAGTAAAACAATATGCCGAAAAAGGAAAATTTGACAAAGACAGTTTGGTAGTTGTCGTTTTCCCTGACCACGGTTCAAGATATATGAGCAAAGTTTTCTCTGACGAATGGATGAGCGAACAAGGATTCTTTGATAGTGTAAATCTCGAAGAAGCACAAAAGATAGAATACATAAAGTAATACCAAAAAGAAATATATTTTAGTATAAGAAAAAAGGTCAGCAAATGCTGACCTTTTTATTTTGAAAAATCAACAAGAAAAATAAAATTCGTTATTTTTTAGAAGTGTACTAATTATTTTTTACCTTTGGCTTTGGATATTGTGTGATTTAACCAAATATTCTCAATGAGTATATTCAAAAAATTATTTGGCGGAACATCTTCGGAAGGAGAAAAAGAAGAGGAAAGCAGCCCTTTTTTACAAAAGAAAAACGACATTCCTATTGATGAATTATTTATGACCCAATTCGTAAAGAATGGGGGCAAATTCTTGTATTGCATTGATATAGAAGAAATAAAAGCTCAATTCGAGAACATTTTGGAAGAAAACGATTGGTTTGAAAAAAATGTACTTTGTCTTGAACCAAACCTATATACCCTACTTGATGAAAACAAACTTCCGTACAAAGAAGTTACCGAACCTGCTTTTTTGTTTGCGGGCTGTGAAAAACTAATTGCAGACGATGGTTCTGTTTTGTTTTCTTCCAAGCAAATCAAACATTTTAAACCCAACGAATTACCTGCAAATATGGTAATTTTTGCATCTACAAGCCAAATTGTTTCGAATAAAAGCGAAGGGCTTCGAGGTATAAAAAACAAATACAAAACAGACTATCCGACTAATATTACCACCTTTAAATATTTTGAAAAAGCCAAAGACGAGAGCTTTATGCAATACGGAAGTGTCGCCAAAAACCTGTATCTTCTTCTTTTGGAAGATTTATAAAATATGTCTGAAACCTTAACTCGTGCCATATCAGGAGCTGTTTATATAGCAATTTTGTTGTTTGCTTGTTGGTATTCGGAATGGAGCTTTAAAATCCTTATGGGGATTTTTTTGGTTTTGGCTACAGTTGAATTTTCGAGACTTATTAAATTCAATCCGTTTGTTGGATTTGTAATAGCTGTCGGGATTTATGGAATTTTCGGATTTTATAATAATTTAGGTTCCCAACCCAATATTTTTATTACCGTTTTTTCAATTCTTACAAGTTTGTGGCTTATCAGAAATCTCTTTAGTTCAGATAATCTTATCATCACAAATAACATATCAAAATATATTGTTTTTATTGGGTATATTGTTTTTCCGTTTATCATAATTACTAAAATTCCTCTCTCAAATGATTATTTTGAACCTTTTTATTTTGAACCTCTTATAATCATCATAATTTTTTTGATGATTTGGATAAACGATACATTTGCTTATTTGGTCGGAAAAACTTTCGGAAAACATAAATTATTTGAGAAAATTTCGCCTAAAAAAACCATTGAAGGATTTTTGGGAGGAGCAGTTTTTACTATTGCTTTCAGTTTTTTTATCCCTATGCTTTTTGGTTGGGTCAAAGAAGATAATAGGTGGATTTGGATTGTTCAAGCTATAATAATTGTTATCTTTGCTACGTTGGGCGATTTGGTTGAGTCAAAATTCAAGCGTTCTGCCAACGTAAAAGACAGCGGAAACATTATGCCCGGACACGGAGGAATTTTAGACCGATTAGACAGTATTATATTTGTAGCACCGTTTATATTTTTATTTTATCAAATTTTAGATTATGTTTCATAAAGAAGGAGCAAAAATTATTTTTATAACTTTGGTTATAGTGGTAGCTGTTATATTTTTGGCAGATGCCTTTATTGATACAGTGTGGTTACAAAAAGCCGTTCAGATTATCACTTTGATTTTCCTGATTTTGGTATTGCAGTTCTTCCGTAATCCGAAAAGAAATATCCAAAGAGATGACAACCATATCCTTTCTCCTGTGGACGGAAAAGTGGTGGTAATCGAGGAGGTTTTTGAAAAAGAATATTTTAACGACAAACGCCTTATGGTTTCGGTTTTTATGAGTCCGCTCAATGTTCACGTAACTCGTTACGCTTTGTCGGGAGAAGTAAAATACAGTCAATACCACCCGGGAAAATACTTAGTTGCCTGGCATCCGAAAGCAAGTGAAGAAAACGAAAGAACAACCATTGTGGTCGAAAATAAAGTTTTCGGAGAAGTGATGTACAGACAGATTGCAGGAGCTTTGGCAAAACGAATCGTTAATTATGCTAAAGTCGGGACAAAAGTGTTGCAGGGAACTGATGCAGGGTTTATCAAATTCGGTTCGAGAGTGGATTTGTACCTCCCAATCGGAACGGAAATAAACGTAAAACTCGGAGATAAAGCAGTCGGAGGAATTACCGTAATTGCTAAAAAATAAAAATTTTATACCTTTGGATTCAGTTGATATAGACAAACTGTTTAAAGAGGCTTTGCAAAAAGCTACTGAAATCACATATCCGTTACCCGTTGATATGCGATTGCAGTTGTATGCTTATTACAAACAGGCTACCCAAGAAGCAATAAACACCACCTCTACCAACGAACACGAACTTATCAATGCGTTTAAGATGAATGCTTGGATGCAAGTCAGGCAAATGAGTGTTGATAATGCAAAATTAGAATACGCAAAACTGATTGATGAATTACATAAAAAACTAAACAAATGAAAAAAGTAAGTATCGTAGTATCAAGCCTTTTTTTGGCAATGTCTTTACAATCGTGTAAAGATCAAGAAATGGTTGAAGTAGAAATTTCTGAACCTGTTACAGAAGAAGTTGTTTTAGGAAATCCTGAAGATGTCAAAGCGGAGGGAAAATTCCAAATGTCCGGATTGTCTTATGCCTATAACGATTTAGAACCTCATCTTGATGCAAAGACAATGGAAATCCATTATTCAAGACACCATTTAGGTTATACCAACAACTTAAACAAAGCTATTGCAGGAACAGATTTGGAAAACAAAACTATTGAAGAAATCCTTTCGGGATTGGATTTGGAAAACAAAGCTGTTCGCAATAATGCAGGAGGATATTATAACCACAACCTGTTTTGGGAAATTTTATCTCCTGAAAAAACAGAGCCAAGTGGAACTTTATTGGAAAAAATCAATACAGATTTTGGTTCGGTTGATGCTTTGATTACTCAACTGAAAGATGCAGGAGCAAAACAATTCGGTTCGGGTTGGTCTTGGCTTGTGGTAAACAAAGACGGAAAATTACAGGTTGGAAGTACAGCTAACCAAGACAATCCGCTTATGCCAAATCAAGCTATTTCGGGAACTCCAATTTTGGGAATTGATGTGTGGGAACACGCTTATTATCTGAACTACCAAAACAAAAGAGCTGATTATTTAGATGCGGTTTTCAATGTATTGAATTGGAACAAAGTAGCTGAAAAATACGAGGCAACACTTCAATAAAAACATTTTTGGCACGTGTTTTGAAAAACAGCTGTTCATTAACTAAAAATAAAATAATATGAAAAAAATAATTTTAATTCTGACCGTTATGACTGCTGTTGCTACACAAGCTCAAGAAAAATCAATTCAACCGCAAATTTCTGTTTCGGGAGAGGGAAAAATAAAAGTTGTTCCCGATGAGGCAATTATTTCGATTGCAGTAGAAACCAAAGGAGAGGAATCTTCTAAAGTGAAAAAAGAGAATGATGTTGTTATTGACAAGGTATTGAAATACCTTAAAACAACTAAAATCAACCAAAAGGATATAAAAACCGAAAGAGTGTCTTTGTATCCTCAATACGATTATCAAAAAAAGAAGAATTTTTATATGGCTTCCCAAACCATAAACATTACTTTGAGGGATTTATCTCAATATGAAGTGATTATGGATGAGCTTATCAAAGCAGGGGTTAATCGTATCAACGGAGTTACATTCCAATCTTCTCAAATCGAAAAGCTAAAATCTGATGCAAGAAAACAAGCTGTTGCAGATGCTAAAAAGAAAGCGGAAGATTTTGCAGAGGCTTTGGGGCAAAAAGTCGGAAAAGCGATTTTAGTATCGGATAATTCTCAACCTGTTTACAACCCTCCTATGTATAGAAATATGGCAATGGCTGATGTTTCAGGAGGAGTAATGGAACAGGAAACCCTCGCAGTCGGAGAAATAGAAATACGAACCAATGTAAACGTTACGTTTATATTAGAATAAAAACAAAAAAGGTCGGAATTTGATTCCGACCTTTTTCTTTACTTATTGATTCCTAAAAACCAATTTATCTTCAAAACTATCCAACAATATAATACTGTCCGTAGTTATTTTTCCTGACAGAATTTCTTTAGAAAGCTCGTTTAAGACTTCTCTTTGCACCACTCTTTTCACAGGTCTTGCTCCAAATTCAGGGTCGTAACCTTTTTTAGCCAGATAGTCGATTGCTTCGGGAGTTGCCTCCAAAACAATATGTTGTTCTTCTAACATATTGGCTACATTTTTCAACTGATATTCAACGATTTGTCTGATGTTACTTTCCGTTAGTGGAGTGAACATAATGATTTCGTCAATACGATTCAAAAATTCAGGCCTTACGGTTTGTTTCAAAAGTCCGAGAACTTCAACTTTAGCTGATTCTGCTGCACTTTCAAAATTTCCTCCTGCATTCTCGAATTTCTCCTGAATAATGTGTGAGCCCATATTCGAGGTCATAATAATTATCGTATTTCTAAAATCTGCCAAACGACCTTTGTTGTCGGTTAATCTTCCTTCGTCCAAAACCTGTAACAATATATTAAAGGTGTCAGGGTGTGCTTTTTCGATTTCGTCCAAAAGCACAACCGAATACGGTTTTCTACGAACGGCTTCTGTAAGTTGTCCTCCCTCATCATATCCGACATATCCAGGAGGAGCTCCCACCAAACGACTTACACTGTGTCGTTCCTGATATTCGCTCATATCAATTCGGGTCATCGCATTTTCGTCATCAAACAGATATTCTGCCAAAGCTTTTGCCAGTTCGGTTTTTCCGACTCCCGTAGTTCCTAAAAAAAGGAACGAACCAATCGGTTTTTTCGGGTCTTGCAATCCTGCACGACTTCTTCTGACAGCATCAGAAATTGCAACAATCGCATCTTCTTGCCCGACTACTCTTTTATGGAGTTCGTCTTCCAAATTGAGTAATTTTTCTCTTTCGGATTGCAACATTTTGGTTACGGGAACTCCCGTCCATTTGGCTACAACCTCCGCAATATCTTCGCTTGTTACTTCTTCTTTGATAAGCGAATTTTCGCCTTGTTGGGCTAATTGCTGTTGCAATTTGTCTAATTGTTCTTGTGCTTCTTTGATTTTTCCGTAACGGATTTCGGCTACTTTTCCGTAATCTCCCTCACGTTCTGCACGTTCTGCCTCAAGTTTGAAATTCTCAATTTCGAGTTTGGTTTGTTGAATATTATCAACCAACGTTTTTTCGCTTTGCCATTTGGTGAAAATTTCGTTTCGTTCTTCTTTCAGATTAGCTAAATCCAATCCTAATGATTTCAGTTTGGTTTCGTCATTTTCACGTTTGATAGCCTCGATTTCGATTTCGATTTGCATTATTTTCCTGTCCAAAACGTCCAATTCTTCGGGTTTTGAGTTGATTTCCATTCGCAATTTTGAAGCGGCTTCGTCCATAAGGTCAATCGCCTTATCGGGAAGAAAACGATTCGTAATATATCGTTGCGAAAGCTCCACAGCCGAAATAATCGCTTCGTCTTTGATTCGCACTTGGTGATGCGTTTCGTATTTGTCCTTGATTCCACGAAGGATAGAAATGGCACTTTCGGTATCGGGTTCGTCCACCACAACCTTTTGGAAACGTCTTTCTAACGCCTTATCTTTTTCGAAATATTTTTGGTATTCGTCCAAAGTCGTCGCTCCGATAGCACGAAGTTCTCCACGAGCTAAAGCTGGTTTGAGAATGTTGGCTGCATCCATAGCACCCTCACCTCCTCCTGCACCAACCAAAGTATGGATTTCGTCAATAAACAGAACGATATCTCCTTCCGATGAGGTTACCTCTTTGATAACGGATTTTAATCTTTCTTCAAATTCTCCTTTGTATTTTGCACCTGCAATAAGTGCTCCCATATCCAAAGAAAAAACGATTTTATCTTTCAGATTTTCAGGCACATCTCCCTGAATAATTCGGTGTGCCAAACCCTCTGCAATAGCTGTTTTACCAACTCCGGGTTCTCCGACCAACATCGGGTTGTTTTTCGTTCGTCTTGACAAAATCTGCAGCACTCTACGGATTTCTTCATCACGTCCGATAACGGGGTCTAATTTTCCGTCATAAGCCAACTGATTCAGATTTTTGGCATATTTGCTCAAAGCATTATACGTGTCTTCCTGACTTGCAGAAGTTACCCGTTCGCCTTTTCGGATTTCGGCAATAGCACTTTCGATTCCTTTTTCGGTTACTCCCTGGTCTTTCAGAATTTGAGAAACTTTGGATTTCGATTTGAAAATAGCCAAAATCAAATGCTCAATCGAAACGTATTCGTCATTCATTTTTTTGGCAATATTCATCGCTTCGGTAAGCATCGAGCTTGCCTCTCGGGACAACATCAGCTCTGAACCCGAAACTTTTGAAAAACTCTGAATCGTACTGTCCAAAACCTGTGTAAACATCGAAACATTTACCCCTAATTTCTTTAAGATAAAAGGCGTAACATTCTCGTCTGTTTCCAAAATCCCTTTGAAAATATGCTCATTTTCAATTTGAGGATTCTGAAAACTTTGGGCTATTTGCTGTGCTTTGCTAATAGCCTCCTGTGATTTGATTGTGAAATTATTTAGATTCATATATTATTTTGTTTAAGGTTTAAGGTTCAAAGTTTAAGGTTTTTTGAACTTTAGACCTTAAACTTTGAACTTTAAACAAATTCTCGTAACTTTAGACAAGATTTATTCCAAATAATTAAAGACGACAAAACGTCCTAAACATCTTATTTTTAAAAGATTAAAATGACAAAATGTCTTAATTCATATATTTATGAGCTTTTTTAAACGACTTTTTAGCAGTAGCGAACCGTCAAAAGAGATAGATTTTGATTGGATTCCGCTTAATGATTTACAGCAATTAGACGAAATCATTACACATTCTTACGAAAAAACAGTAGTAATCTTCAAACACAGTACCCGTTGCAGTATCAGCCGTTTTGCCCTGAAAAGGTTTGAAAATGATTTTCATTATCCGATAGGACAAATAGATACTTTTTATCTGGATTTGCTTTCTTTTCGGGATATTTCAAACGAAATTGCACGAAAATTTGAAGTCAAACACCAATCTCCTCAAATTTTAGTCATCAAAAACGGAAAAGCAGTTTATTCGGCTTCGCACGAAAATATCAATGTAGGAATTTTAGAGCGATTCGTTTGATGAAATTATCTGATTTTACTACTTTTGAAAAAAACTAAATTCTTATGCTAAAAATAGGAGTTCTCGGAGCAGGACATCTCGGAAAAATACATTTACGACTTCTTAATCAATCTGAAAAATATGAATTAGTTGGGTTTTATGACCCTAATTCAGAAAATGCACAAAAAGTTTCGGAGGAATTCGGGTACAGAAAATTTGATACCATCGAAGAACTTATCGAAAATGTAGATGTGGTAGATATTGTAACCCCGACTTTATCGCATTACGATTGTGCGGTAATGGCTATCAAAAAAGGAAAACATATTTTCTTGGAAAAACCGATTTCCAATACGGTTGAGGAGGCAGAACACATTATTCAACTTGCAAAAGAACACAACGTAAAAGGTCAGGTTGGCCATGTGGAACGATTCAATCCTGCTTTTAAAGCTGTAAAGGATAAAATCAATAATCCGATGTTTATCGAAACACATCGTTTGGCTGAATTTAACCCCAGAGGAACAGACGTTCCGGTAGTTTTGGATTTGATGATTCACGATATTGATGCGATTCTGTCGGTTGTAAAATCGAAAGTGAAAGACGTTCACGCAAGTGGAGTTTCCGTCATTAGCGATTCTCCCGATATTGCCAATGCCCGAATCGAGTTTGAAAACGGTTGTGTGGCAAACGTAACTTCGAGTCGTATTTCGATGAAAAATATGCGAAAAGCCCGATTCTTCCAAAAAGATGCTTATATTTCGGTTGATTATTTGGATAAAATATGTGAAGTCGTAAAAATGAAAGATGCTCCCGCAATCCCCGGAGATTTTGATATGATTTTGCAAAATGCAGAGGGAGTGCGAAAACAGATTTATTTCGATAATCCTGATGTAGCCCCAAACAATGCGATTCTGGACGAATTAGAAACTTTTGCAGATGCTATCCATAACGATACAACTCCGATTGTAACTTTAGAAGACGGAACCGAAGCACTACGTATCGCTTACAGAATAATTGATTGTTTTAAGAAGTAAATTATGTTAGAAAACAACTTTATTCACGAAATCAAAACCCTTATTGCAGGAGCAAAAGCGAATGCAGTTCGTGCAGTTGATTATCAACGAACATTGTTGTATTGGCATATTGGAGAACGAATTTTTAACGAAGAACAACAAGGAAAAGACCGAGCCGATTACGGAAATTACCTTATAAAATATTTATCGGAACAGCTTCAACCTGAATTTGGAAGTGGTTTTTCGTATAGACAACTTGAGTTGATGAGACAGTTTTATAGAACATTTCCAATTGCGAATTCACTGCGTTCGCAATTGAGTTGGACTCATTATCGCATCTTATTACGTATTGAAAACGAAGACAAAAGAGAGTATTATATAGCCGAAACAGTCAAAAATAATTGGTCTGTTCGTCAAATGGAAAGGCAAATTAACAGTCAGCTTTTTGAGAGATTATTGTTGAGCAACGACAAAGAAAGTGTGTTGGCTTTAGCACGAAACGAAAGACTCCCCGAAAGTCCGCACGAAATAATTAAAGACCCAATGATTTTGGAATTTTTAGGACTTCGTAGAGAAAGTGCTTATTACGAAAAAGATTTAGAACAAGCCATTATTACTCATTTACAAGATTTCCTTTTGGAATTAGGAAATGGTTTCTCGTTTGTGGCAAGACAGAAAAGAATTCATTTAGACGGAGATGATTTTTTTGTTGATTTAGTTTTCTACAACCGTCTTTTACAGTGTTTTGTTATTTTTGAAATTAAAACTCACAAACTTACTCACGAAGATTTAGGTCAATTACAAATGTATGTCAATTATTTTGACAGGGTTGAAAAAGTTGATTTTGAAAAACCCACAATCGGAATTTTACTTTGTGCAGATAAAAATAATGCGGTGGTGAAGTTTTCGTTACCAGAAAATAATAAAACAATTTTAGCTAGTCAGTATAATCTGATCTTACCAACAGAAGAACAGCTATTGAATGAAATTAAAAAAGAAATAGAAATTTTTAAAAATAAATAACTCATACAAAAATGAAAAACATAGCAGTAATTGGAGCTGGAACAATGGGTAACGGAATTGCCCACACTTTTGCTCAATCAGGATTTACCGTAAAACTAATTGACATTTCAGAGGCTTCTCTGGAAAGAGGAATGAAAACCATTGCTACCAACCTTGACAGAATGGTAGCTAAAGGAACAATTACCGAAGATGACAAACACAAAACCATCTCTAACATCATCACCTATACCGATATGAAAGACGGAGTGGTTGGCGTAGATTTAGTGGTTGAAGCTGCAACTGAGAATGTAGATTTAAAACTCAAAATCTTTGAACAATTAGAAGAACTAACGGACAGCAACGTGATTCTGGCAACCAATACTTCTTCGATTTCGATTACTCAAATTGCGGCTGTTACTAAAAGAGCAGATAAAGTAATTGGGATGCACTTTATGAATCCGGTGCCGATTATGAAATTGGTGGAAATCATCAAAGGATATTCGACTTCAAAAGAAACTTTCGATACGATTTATAATTTGAGTAAAACCCTTGGAAAAACTCCAACCGAAGTAAACGATTATCCTGGATTCGTGGCAAACAGAATTTTAATGCCAATGATTAACGAAGCGATTGAAACGCTTTATAACGGAGTTGCAGGTGTGGAAGAAATTGATACGGTTATGAAGCTGGGAATGGCTCACCCAATGGGACCACTTCAGTTAGCTGACTTTATTGGATTAGATGTTTGTCTTTCGATTCTGAATGTAATGTATGACGGATTCAAAAACCCGAAATATGCTCCGAATCCGTTATTGGTAAATATGGTAATGGCAGGGAAATTAGGAGTGAAGTCAGGCGAAGGATTTTATGATTATTCAGAAAGCAAAAAAGCAGAGAAAGTTGCGAAACAGTTTAAATAATTGTTGTCAGTTGTCGGTTATCGGTTTAAACTGACAACAGATAACCGACAACCGACAAAAAATGAACAAAGGTAAATTATATATGATTCCCGTAATGTTGGGAGAAGAGAGTAATCCGAAAGATGTGCTTCCTGAATCGGTTGCCAAAACTATCGAAATGATAGATTATTACATCGTAGAAAACGAAAAAACAGCCCGACGATTCATCAAAAAAATTTACCCCGAAAAAAAACAGCCTGAACTTAAAATCAGCTTACTGAACAAACACACCGATATTTCGGAATATTCCGAAATGCTGAAACCTTGCCTCAACGGAATTAACGTAGGTTTAATGAGCGAGGCAGGTTGCCCGGGAATTGCAGATCCGGGAGCTGTGATTGCTAAAATTGCTCACGAAAAAGGAATTCAGGTAGTTCCGATGGTCGGACCTTCTTCGATTTTGATGGGAATGATGGCCTCGGGATTCAACGGACAAAGTTTTGCTTTTAACGGTTATCTTCCGATTGATAAAGGAGAAAAAAAGAACGTTTTAAAACATTTCGAGAAGTTATCTTTTGACAAAAACCAATCTCAAATCTTTATCGAAACCCCTTACCGAAATAATAAGCTATTGGAAGATTTGCTTCAAATCCTGCAAAACGACACCTATTTATGTATTGCGACTGATATTACGCTAGCAACGGAATACATCAAAACCAAACGTATTTCGGAATGGAAAAAAACAAAGGTCGATTTGCACAACCGTCCTTGTATTTTTATCATTCACAGGCTTTAATCCGCTTTGTTACTTTTGTTATTGAAATTACTTTTTGATATTGATATTTTCCTTATTTTTGCAGTTGGTATTTAAAAAAAGAATATTTACTTATGAGAACGATTCAATTCAGAGAGGCTATTTGTGAGGCAATGAGTGAAGAAATGCGTAGAGATGAGAGCATTTATTTAATGGGAGAAGAAGTAGCTGAATATAATGGAGCTTATAAAGCATCAAAAGGAATGCTTGATGAGTTTGGACCTAAAAGAGTAATTGATACTCCGATTGCAGAGCTTGGTTTTGCGGGAATTGCCGTAGGCTCGGCCATGAACGGAAACCGTCCGATTGTAGAGTATATGACCTTTAACTTTTCGCTTGTCGGGATTGACCAAATTATCAACAATGCTGCAAAAATGCGTCAGATGTCGGGAAGTCAATTTAATATTCCGATTGTATTCAGAGGACCAACTGCTTCTGCAGGACAATTAGCAGCAACACACTCTCAAGCTTTCGAAAATTGGTTTGCCAACACTCCTGGACTTAAAGTTATCGTACCTTCAAATCCGTATGATGCAAAAGGACTTTTAAAATCGGCAATTCGTGACAACGACCCTGTAATTTTTATGGAGTCTGAACAAATGTATGGAGACAAAGGAGAAGTTCCTGAAGAAGAATACACTATTCCGATTGGAGTGGCTGATATTAAAAGAGAAGGAACAGATGTAACGATTGTTTCTTTCGGAAAAATAATCAAAGAGGCTTACAAAGCAGCAGACGAATTGGAAAAAGAAGGAATTTCGTGCGAAATTATCGACTTGAGAACTATTCGCCCGATGGATCACAATACAATTCTAGAATCGGTTAAGAAAACCAATCGTTTGGTAATCCTTGAAGAAGCTTGGCCTTTCGGAAGTGTTTCGTCTGAAATTACATATATCGTTCAAGAAAGAGCTTTCGATTATCTCGATGCACCAATTCAAAGAATCACAACAGCTGATACACCTGCACCTTATTCTCCTGTTCTGCTTAAAGAATGGTTGCCAAATGCAGATGATGTAATCAAAGCAGTTAAGAAAGTAGCTTACGTGAAGTAAATCTAAAAAATCAAAAGAATCCAAAAAATGAAAAAAATAAAATTTACTTTACTATCTGTTTTTGCGGTTATGTTTTTGTTTTCGTGTTCGTCTGATGACGATAAAGGAATTGATACAGGTAAATTATTAGGTAAATGGTATATTTATTCTATAACAGAAAATGGAATAGAAGACCTTTACGAAAATGATTGTGATGATAGTAGGGATTACTTAAATTTTAAAAGTAATAGTTTCGTGGATAATATAATATATGAATATGATGAAACTTATTTTATATGTATTCCATACAATGACCCTGCCTCTTATACTATTTCGGGAAAACGAATATTCATTATTTACGAAGGCGAAACAGGAGAAGAAGAACTTATTTGGGATATTACAACTTTAAATGATAATTCGCTTATTGTTAAAGAATTAGACGGAACAATAGTTAAACTCACAAGAAACTAATTATTTTCCGAATTTCGATTTATAGGACACATAATTATGTGTCCTTTTTTTATGTACCTTTGCAAAATCTGATACAAAAACAATGAAAAAACCAAATAAACCGTCTTTCGGAAAGCCGAAATCTACATCGGAAAATAAATTCGGAAAAAATCCGAAATCTAAATTCGTTAAGAAAGATGATACTTTCAAAAAAACGGCTAAACCAAAAACGGATTCGGACGAAATCCGTTTGAACAAATACATTGCCAATTCGGGAATTTGTTCTCGTAGAGAAGCTGATGTTTACATTACTTCGGGCAATGTAAAAGTAAACGGAGAAGTAATATTGGAATTGGGTTATAAAGTAAAAATAACCGATAAAGTTGTATTTGATGGAGCTTTGTTAAGTCCAGAAAAGAAAGAATACGTGTTACTGAACAAACCGAAAAACTTTTCGACTTCTGCCAATGCGACTCAAAATAATGTAGCCAATCTGATTAACGGAGCAAGTAAACATAACTTACTTCCGATTGGAAGAATGGACAGTACCACAACAGGGCTTTTGTTGTTTACCAATGATAATGATTTGATTACGAAATTCACTCAAGAAAGCCAAAGATCATCAAAAATATATCAAGTTTCGTTAGATAAAAACCTAAAATTTGAAGATTTGGAAAAAATCCAAAAGGGAATTACCATTGACGAAAGAAAGGTTTTTGTAGAAGAAATCAGCTATATCGAAAATCAACCCAAAACTGAAATCGGACTAAAAGTTAGAACTTCAAACGTGAAAATCGTTCGGATAATTTTTGAAAAATTAGGATATAACGTACTGAAAGTTGATAGAGTAACTTTCGCAGGACTTACCAAAAAAAATCTCCCAAGAGGAATTTGGAGATACCTTACAGAACAAGAAATTATCAATCTGAAAAATCTATAAAAAAAGAGCCTTGCAATGCAAGGCTCTTTTTTTATTACCAAATCTTAACTCTATTTTCAGGAGCTATATACATTCCGTCTCCTTCTTTGATGTCAAATGCTTTATAGAAAGCCTCAACATTCTGCAACGGAACATAAGCACGGTACATTGCAGGAGAGTGCGGATCTGTTTTTACCTGATTTTTGATGTACTCATCTCTTGATTTTGTTCTCCAAATCGTAGCCCACGAAATAAACAGGCGTTGTTCGGGAGTAAATCCGTCAATCAAATCCGGTCTTCCGTTTTCATCAAAGAAAATCTGTAAAGCGTCATAAGCCGCATTTATTCCTCCTAAATCTCCGATGTTTTCTCCCAAGGTAAACTCTCCGTCCACAAAAACTCCCGGAAGCGGTTGCAACTCACTATATTGAGCAGCCAATGCTCCTCCCAAGGTCGTAAACTGTGCCAAATCTTCTTCTGTCCACCAATCTACAAGATTTCCTTCCGAGTCATATCTTGAACCTGAATCGTCAAAACTATGTGAAATTTCGTGTCCGATAACTGCTCCAATTCCTCCGTAGTTTACAGCTTCGTCCGCTTTGTAATCATAGAAAGGAGGTTGCAAAATAGCAGCAGGGAATACAATCTCGTTATAAGACGGATTGAAATACGCATTTACCGTTTGAGGTGACATAAACCATTCGTCCTTATCAACAGGTTTTCCTAATTTATCAAGATTTTCTTCAAATCTCCATTTTGCCAAATTCAAGCGGTTTTCAAAATATGTTCCTCCATTTTCAGGGCTTTTGATTTCTAATTTTGAATAATCTTTCCATTGGTCAGGATAACCGATTTTTACTCGGGTTTTGTGAATTTTTGCAATCGCATTATCTTTAGTTGCTCGGGTCATCCAAGGCAATTTGTTTACACGGTTTTCAAATGCCAAAAATACATTCTTAACCATTGCTTCCGCTTTTGCTTTCGCTTCGGGTGGAAATTTTTTCTCTACATATAATTTACCCAAAGCCTCTCCCAACGAGCTATTGATTACCTGCAACGCATTTTCGTCACGTGGTCTTTCTTTCAAAGCTCCTTGTAATGTTTTGCTGTAAAATTCCCAATTTGCCGTTTCGATTTCTGTGGATAAAGCTCCTGTCGAACCGTTCAGCAAAGTCCATTTCATATAGTTTTTCCAATCCTCAATATTTCCTTTTTTCAGAATTCCGTCCAAAGCAGTAATGTAATTCGGTTGAGAAACAACAATGCTGTCAAGGTTTTTGTATCCTACCCCATTAAGGTAGTTTTCCCACGAAATTGACGGAGCTAATTTTTGTAAATCTGCAACTGATTTTGGATTATACGTTTTTCTTCTGTCCCGTCTTTCCACTCTGTCCAAAGTCGGAGTAACAATCGACGTTTCAAAAGCTAAAATTTTTTCTGCATTAGCTTTTGAAGTCGCTTCATCTTCTCCCAAAAAGCGTAACATTCTCGAAACGTGTTCTACATATTTCTGTCTTTTTTCAACATTATCAGGAGTGTCCAAAACATAATATTCTCTGTCAGGAAGTCCGACTGTTCCTGTTCCTAAATAAACCACATTTCGGTTAGAATCTTTAGCATCAGTACTTACATACGTTCCAAAAAATCCTAAACCTCCTCCGTTTTTATGCATTTCGGTAAGAAGATTTTGTAAATCATTTATATTTGCTACGGCTTCTATTTTTTCCAAATAAGGTTGTAACGGTTCGATTCCATTTTTGTCACGAGTAATTGTGTCCATTATCGTTTTGTACAAATTGATAGCTTTTCCTTGGTCGGTACTTGAAGCATATTTTCCGCTTTGGATTGCTTCCTCAAGAATTGCTTTTACATCATCGTCTGTATTTTTACGAAGTTCATCAAAGCTTCCCCAACGAGTTCTGTCTGCTGGAATTTCAACGCTGTCTAACCATTTTCCGTTCACATACCTAAAGAAATCATCACTTGGCTTAACAAGCGTATCCATAAAGGCTAAATTGATTCCGTGAATTTCATCTGATTTCTGTTCTTGCTTATCTCCACAAGACGTAAGTGTTGCCATACCTAATACAATTAATCCGATTTTGTTGTGTAATTTCATTAAACTTGCTTTTTTCATTTTACAATCTTACAAAGATAAGCGATAAAATGAATATTTGTATCTTTGCGAAACAAAAAATCCTGTTATGTTAGATATTTTCAAGGCTTACAAAAAGTTTTTTATCATTTTCGGAATGATTGCAGTTGTCATATTATTTCTGTTTTACAATGCTTTGAAACCTAAAAAAACACTTCCCGTTTTTTCTCCGTCTGATGTCAATCCCGAAATGGTTGATAGTTTGGTTGAACATATTCAAAATAACCACAGAATCCAAGATTGGGAATTTACCAATCAAAATAACAAACTTATTTCTCAAAAAGATTACGAAGGGAAAATTTACGTAGCCGATTTTTTCTTTACAACTTGTCCCTCGATTTGTATTCCTATGACTGACAATATGGTTTGGTTACAGAAAAAAATTCAGCAATATCCCGATGTAATGCTCCTCTCCCACTCGGTTACTCCAGAAATTGATACTCCCGAAGTTCTGAAAGCGTATGCTATCGAAAAAGGTGTTGATGACAAAAAATGGAATTTGGTTACAGGAGATAAAAAAGAGATTTACTACATAGCTCGAAAATCATATTTAGCTGTAAAGACGGGAGATATTTCCGAATTATACGATATGGTACATACCGAAAATTTTGTTTTGGTCGATAAAAAACGGAGAATTCGAGGCTTTTATGACGGAACAAATACCGAAGATATGAAACGGCTTTTGGAGGATATTGAGTTTTTGGTTACTGAATAGTCCAAAGTCTTAATGTCGAAAGTCCGATGAATACTTTTGACTTTATGATATTTGACTTCTGACTAAAAACATTACTTTTGCAATCTAAAATCTAATATAAAATGAAAAAATTATTATTCGTAGCACTTTCAGCTACATTTTTATTTTCGTGCAGTGACGGAAAAATTGACGGATATTCCGTAAAAGGAACAATTGACGCTGTTGAAGACGGAGAGCAAGTATTTATTGAAGTTCCAAGCGAAATGGGAGGAGTTGTAGCGATTGATACTGCTGTTGTAAAAAACGGAACGTTTGAATTTGTCGGAAAAGCTGAAGAAATCAAACTTGCGTACATTCAGATCGGAACATTACAATGGAAAGTTCCTTTTGTTTTGGAAAACGAAAAAATTACGGTTACAGCTTACAAAGACAGCTTACAAACAAGTAAAGCAGGAGGGTCATATAACAACGAGGAGCTTACTAAATTTAATGCTAATTTCGATAAAATAAGTGCGAAAATTGACAAGTTCAACAAGGAAAATATGGCTGAAATAACAACAGCTCGACAAAACAACGATACTGAAGCCCTCGAAAAACTTGAAAAAGAATACAAAGCTTTAGAAGGCGAAGTCAGAGGTTATATGGAATCTTATGCTTCAGAAAACCCGAAAGCATTTGTTTCCCTTATGCTGTTATCTCATTTATCAAACAATCCTGATACAGATTTTGAAAAACTAAAAGCAAGTGCTGAAGCTTTAGCTCCCGAGCTTAAATCTACTAAAATCGGAAAAGAACTTGAGGAAAAACTCAAAAACCTTTCTGCTACTGCTATCGGACAAACAGCACCTGATTTTTCTGCTCCAAATCCTGACGGGCAAATGGTTTCGCTTAAAGAATCGTTAGGAAAAGTAACCCTTATCGACTTTTGGGCTTCTTGGTGCGGACCTTGTAGAAGAGAAAATCCGAATGTAGTTGCTTTGTATAACGAATTTCACGAAAAAGGATTTAACATTATCGGGGTTTCTCTTGACAGACCAAACGAAAAAGACAAATGGTTAGAAGCTATTGCAACCGATAAATTAACTTGGACACAAATATCTAATCTTCAATATTGGCAAGACCCAATTGCAAAGCAATATAATGTTCGATCAATTCCTGCAACATTCTTATTAGATGAAAGCGGAAAAATCATCGCTAAAGATTTAAGAGGAGCCGAATTAAGAGCTAAAGTTGCAGAGGCTTTAGGAGAATAATTTTCTTTAGAGAATAGAGAAAAGAATAAAGAGAAAAGACTTTAA
Organism: uncultured Flavobacteriaceae bacterium; assembly: GCA_934675205.1. GTDB lineage: Bacteria > Bacteroidota > Bacteroidia > Flavobacteriales > Flavobacteriaceae > Flavobacterium. The sequence continues at coordinate 61,529 of CAKUPQ010000004.1, forward strand.
AATCCGTTTTGTTTAAGGACAAGACGGATTTTTTTGTTACTTTTGTACCACAAAAAAGAATTCCTTCTCCTCATTACGAGGAGAAACGACTAAGCAATCAATTTTTTAGATTTATATAGTATGAAATTAAGTTCACAAGAAGCAATCGCATTAGAAGATAAATACGGAGCACACAATTATCACCCGCTACCGGTTGTTTTGTCAAAAGGAGAAGGTGTTTTTGTATGGGATGTTGAAGGAAAGAAATATTATGATTTTTTATCAGCTTATTCAGCTGTAAATCAAGGACATTGCAATCCAAAAATTACAAAAGCTTTAGTTGACCAAGCTCAAACTTTGGCACTTACTTCGAGAGCTTTTTACAACGATAAATTAGGAGCTTACGAACAATATATCACAAACTACTTCGGATTTGACAAAGTTCTTCCGATGAATACCGGAGCGGAAGCGGTTGAAACCGCTATCAAACTTTGTAGAAAGTGGGCTTACGAGAAAAAAGGAATTCCCGAAAAACAAGCAAATATCATCGTTTGTGAGGGAAATTTTCACGGAAGAACGACAACTATTATTTCGTTCTCGAACGATGAAAATGCAAGAAAGAATTTCGGTCCTTACACAGACGGTTTTATTTCGATTGAATATAATAATCTTGAAGCCTTAGAAAATGTACTCGTTACACAAAAAAACATTGCAGGATTCCTAGTTGAACCTATTCAAGGAGAAGCAGGAGTTTATGTTCCGAGTGAGGGATATCTGGCTAAAGCTAAAGAGTTATGTAAAAAACACAATGTTCTTTTTATAGCAGATGAAGTACAAACAGGAATTGCAAGAACGGGAAAATTATTGGCTGTTCATCACGAAAATGTGCAACCTGATATTCTGATTTTAGGAAAAGCACTTTCGGGAGGAGTTTATCCTGTTTCGGCTGTTTTGGCAAATGATGAAATTATGAATGTCATCAAACCGGGACAACACGGTTCGACTTTTGGAGGAAACCCAATTGCTGCTGCTGTTGCAATTGCTGCTCTCGAAGTCGTAAAAGATGATAAATTAGCCGAAAATGCAGATAAACTCGGACAACTTTTCAGAGAAAAGATGAACGAATATATCCAAAACAGCACTATCGCAACGCTTGTCAGAGGAAAAGGACTTCTAAATGCAATCGTAATCAACGATACAGAAGAAAGCGAAACCGCTTGGAATATTTGTGTCCGCTTAAAAGAAAACGGACTTTTGGCAAAACCAACTCACGGAAATATCATTCGTTTTGCACCTCCACTCGTTATGACCGAAGAACAACTTTTGGATTGTGTTTCGATTATTACGAAAACACTTCGAGAATTCGAGAAATAAACAATTTCGAAAAATAATATTTTTTACTCCGACAGAGTTTAAAACTCTGTCGGAGTTGGTTAAAATAAAAACTCCTGTTACAAAAAAGTAACAGGAGTTTTTTGATATAGTAAGGTTTAAGATAAGTTTTTTCATTATTCTTTCTTTTCAATATAACCAAAAGATAATAACATCTCTCTTGCTAATTCTTTAGCTTTTTCTAATCCTATATTTGGAGTAATTCCTGTTTGTCCAAGATTAACTTTTGGTTTATCCAAACCATTTTCAAATAACCAAATAACTCCTTTGTCATCTAATTCAAAATTAAATGTTTTTCCTTGTTCTTCTAAATCAAATCTTTGTGTCATATTATTTATTTTTAAGTTGTTCCGCTTTTTTGAAATCAGCATTCGCTTTTACTGTTTGTCCTAATTTTGAGTATACCTCCCCTCTAAAGGTGCGAAAGGTTGGATTATCCTCAATCGAAATTGCTTTAGTTATATTTTGTATAGTTTCATTATACTCTCCAAGCCTATAATATATTACTCCACGATTGTACCATATAAATGCTTTAGATTTATCAAGTTCCAATGCTTTATCTGAAAAAGACAATGCTTCTTGATATCTTTCTAAAGAAATCAAACATAATGCTTTCGTATTATAAACAGACGGTAATCCTTGTAATTCTAAAGGATAATTAGAATTTAATTCAATAACTTTATCACAATCATTTATAGCTCCTTGATAATCTTTGTTACGTTGTTTTACTATTGCTCTAGTATATAAAATATCTGTATTGTTTTTGTCTATTTCTAAATATTTCGAGTAGCTCCTTATTGAACCCACATAATCTCCATCTTTTGCTTGTTGAAGCCCTTGCACGTTTAAAGGATGTGAAAACCCCAAATCCTCATTAGACTCATAATTCTGTTGATTATTTCTCTCATTATAGTTCTTCAAATAATAATTATAATCTTCTATTATCTCCTTTACATTATCTTCTGTTTCTCGTAAATATTTTGAATAGATTGCCAAATCTTGGTTTTCAATTTTGACTAAATCATTGTACTCAGTTTTCAAACGATTGCTAAATTCTGGAACATCTATTTGAGAAGATAAATCCCTAATCCAATCTTTCAAAGCATATAAATATTTTTGATTTTCATTATATCGACTATACTTTTGTTTAGCTACATACATCACTTCATCAAAAGATAAAGGTGTAAATGAAGATGTTGTTGTTTGCGAATATCTGTTTTGTGAATATCCAAATCCTGTTATCAACAATAATAGAAATGTCATCTTTTTCATAATTGATGTTTTTTGAATGTTATTGGACAAATATACAAAAATATTCTCTACTAACCTTATGCGGTTAGTTGTTTTTTTAAATAAAGTCCTCCCTTTGAAGTATGGATAAAAACCAATTCAATAAGCTTTTCGGGGAATTTATCAGGCAAAAGAGAATTGCAAAAAATTGGTCGCAAAGCGAACTTGCAGACAAGCTCAATAATAATTTTCAGAATATTTCACGTTTGGAACGTGGAGAAATAAGTCCTACTCTTTATTGGTTAGACGGATTGGCAACAGCTTTTGACGAATTACTTTCTGATATAATTATAGAATTTGAAAATTTCAGAAATCAAAAATCCTAAAAATCAAAACCCTTCAAAAACTCCCAATCCGAAAAGAGCAAAATCATATTTTACGGGGTCGTTGATGTCTAGCTTTCGTAAATTCAAATCCAATTCGGCAAGTGCTTTAGCATCGTTTTGTTTTCGAGAGAGCAATCCTAATTTTCGAGCTACATTTCCGGAATGAACATCTAAAGGACACGATAGCCCGGCAGGAGAAATACTTTTCCAAATTCCGAAATCTACTTTTTGGTCATTTCTGACCATCCATCTCAAAAACATATTGATGCGTTTGGCAGCCGAACCTTTTAGTGGATCAGAGATGTGTTTTTCAGTTCTTGGCAAATGTGTACCGTCAAAAAAATCATTCTTAAAATGATGGATAGATAGTTGCAAATTTTCGTGTCGGTTAAAAATATTTTCGAGTGAATTATACTTCGTATAAACATTTTTCAATCCTTTGATAAATCCAACAAAATCATCTGAATTAAAGGTTCGGTGAACGAAATTCTGCAATTTATCAGCATCTTTGTCAGTATGATTCATCACGAAATCATAGGGAGAATTTCCCATAATTTCAATCATTTTTTGAGCGTTTCTGATAATCATTTTTCGATTTCCCCAAGCGATAGTAGCTGCCAAAAAACCAGCAATTTCAATATCTTGCTGTAAAGAAAACTGATGCGGAATCTGAATCGGGTCGCTTTCGATAAAATTCGGATTGTTGTATAATTCAACCTTTTCTTCCAGAAAATCAAATAGTTCGTTTTGTGTCATTTTTTTATCTTTATACTGACAAAATATCCGAAAAATAAAATTGGATACGTTTTTGACAAAGGTAATTGTCTTAAAGTCGAATGTCAAAAGTCTTAAAGTCTTTTTTCTGACGATTAAACAACTTAACGATTAAACGATTCCACAACTTTGAACTTTAAACAAAATAAAATATTCCGTCTTCCGTTAATAGCAGTTGCTCTGGTATGGCTTGTGTTTTGGATAGAGTCTAAATCGGGAATCAATTTTGCTCGTTTCGGAATTTATCCAAAAGATTTAAAAGGGTTGTTAGGCATTCCGTTAAGTCCTTTTATTCACGGGGATTTAGAACATTTGTACAACAACTCGATTCCGTTGTTTGTATTGCTTTCGATGATGCAATATTTCTACAAAAAACAGACGTATTTTGTGATTATTGCAGGAGTTCTACTCTCGGGTTTCATTACTTGGCTAATCGGTCGTCCGTCTTTTCATATCGGAGCCAGTGGACTGATTTACGTGTTGGTTAGTTTTATCTTTTTCAAAGGAATCTTAACCAAAAACTACCAACTTTCTGCACTCTCGTTTATTATAGTTTTTCTGTACGGAGGAATGCTTTGGTATATGTTTCCGGACGTAAAAGAAGGAATGAGTTGGGAGGGACATCTCGGAGGATTTCTCACCGGAATCATTCTGACATTTTTGGTAGATACTCCCGAAGAATACAAAAAAACCTACAAATACGATTGGGAAAAACCCGATTTCAATCCGTATAAAGACCCTTTTATGAAACATTTTGACGAAAAAGGGAACTTTGTATCTGACCCTCATACGCACACCACAACCGAGGAAAACATCAAAATCAAATATGTGTTGATGAAAGAGGAGGAGGAAGAAAAGGAAGATGAGAAATAACAAATTCGTAAACTTCTCTAATAATTTTCTTTATACATTTGTTCTATTCAACTTGTCAATGCGGGGAGGCAGGGCGAGGTAATTTAAATTTAGATTGCCACACTCCACTTCGTTTCGTTCGCAATGACAGAAATAAACAGAAATGGACAGAAGAAAATTCTTTAAAATAGGTTCGGTAGCTACGGTCGGAACAGGACTTTTATATCCGTTAAACGGAATTTCAAAAACGTTTGATACTCCGACTTACTCAAACAGAACTCCAAAAAATATTATTGTGATGGTTTCGGACGGAATGAGTTCCGGAACACTTTCGATGACGGATATTTTCTTAAGCCGAAAGTTCGGAAAACCATCGAATTGGATGAGTTTATATCAGGAAAACAAAGTTTCGAGAGCTTTGATGGATATGGCTTCTGCTAATTCTATTGTTACCGATTCTGCTGCTGCAAGCTCGTCTTGGGGAAGTGGCCACCGAGTGAGAAATGGTTCTGTAAATATTGGAGCAAACAAAGAAGAATACACTCCGATTTGGTTGAAATTCAAAAAGGCAGGAAAAAAGGCTGGTTGTGTTACTACAGTCGCCATTACACATGCTACTCCAGCTGGTTTTATGGCTAATTCTTCCAAAAGAAATGCACAAGAAGATATTGCCCAACAATATTTAGAGCGAGGTTTTGATGTGCTAATGGGGGGCGGAGATAATTTCTTCAATTCCGAGAAAAGAAAAGACAAACAAGATTTATATACTCAATACAAAAACAAAGGTTATCAGATTGCAAAATCTAAAGCAGAGTTGAAAAACATCAATTCAAATGCTCCCGTTTTAGGGATTTTTGCAGATGATGCCCTTTCCTACTCTATTGACAGAATGTCTGACAAAGAACTAGAACATAAAACTCCTACTTTGGCTGAAATGAGTGCAAAAGCTATCGAAGTGTTGAGTCAAAGTAAAAACGGATTTGTTCTTCAAATCGAATCGGGAAAAGTGGATTGGGCTGCTCACGCAAACGATTTGGGAGGACTTATTCACGAACAAATTGCCTTTGACGAAACTATAAAAGTGGTTATGGATTTTGCTGAAAAAGACAAAGAAACCCTTGTTATTATTACCACAGATCACGGAAATGCCAATCCGGGAATCATTTACGGACGAAATGCAAACGACAATTTTGATTCCGTTCAGAAATACACACAAACCAACGAATGGATTCTGAATAGCTTTTCCGAAAAAAGTTCTGTAAAAAATATTATCGAAACCGTTGAATACGCAAACGGAAACATCCTATCAGACGAAGATGCTCAAAAAATTTTGGCTTACTATTCTAACCTCGAAAAATCTGAAGACGGATTGTATAATTACAGAAAACTTCCGTTTAAAACTTTTGCAGAAATTCAGTCAAAAACCAATTCCGTAGGTTGGATAAGTATGGATCACTCTGCTGATTATGTGGAACTCGCTATGTTCGGACCCGGAAGTGAAAATCTAAAACCATTTATTAAAAATACGGATTTACATTATTTTATGCTCGAAGCGGCAAAAGTTAGTGTTGAATAAGTTTGTCATTGCGAACGAAACGAAGTGGAGTGTGGCACACGAGAGCTTTGCTCGAATTGACGAAGTAATCTAAATGAGATTGCTTCGTTCCTCGCAATGACCGAGTTCTCGACACGCTCCGTTCCGATAGCTATCGGAACACTTCGCTACTCGAACTGACGTAAGCAATAAAACACAAAGTAAGTTATCAATAATATTCTATGATTCTTTTTTCTATATTTTGAGGAACATTATCGATAAAATCTATTTTTTCTATCCAATTCCCTTGTGAATCATATTTGTATTTATATTTCCTTACAGAGATTATAGACACTTCGGCTGTATAATTATAATACTTAAATGTTTCTTCTATAATATTACCATATTCATCAAACACTTCCATTTTAGGTAACGGTAACTGGACGTTACCATAATTACTTACTTTTCTTTTAGTATTATGTTTGTCATATTCGTATTCCCTGATTATATGACCACCTTTAGAACCTTGTAAACAATTGATACTTTCTACTTTTATTACAACCCCTTTTTTATTATAATGTCTTATGGCTTTATGCTCAAGAACACCTTCTTCTGAATATCTTAATATCTCAATTAAATTACCTCTTTTGTCAAATAAGTAAACTGGATCGGATGATTTTTTTTCTCCTTTAGTATATTTGCCAGAGTCTATAATTGACCGATAATATGTTGTTTTAATTGTCTTTACTATACCATTTATATTACCCCTAGTCACATTCTCATATTTTGCCTTTTTTGAGTCATCATCAATTAAGTGTGTATGTTCATCACAACTTAACAAAAACACAGGTAGCACTATAAGTCCAATTAAATTATAATTGGAAATTATTTTAAAATAGTATTTTAAATTTACAATAGATTTAATCATAATATTCAATCTCTCTTTCAATAAAATCTTCAATGTCTCCATACTCTATCCAATTTCCTTTTGAGTCGTACTTGTAGTGTTTTGGGGGATTTTCTTCCTCTCCTTCTTTATGAGGAATATAAGACCATTTTAAGTGATTACCATATTTATCATAAGTCGATATAAGAGTGCTACCATCATAAGAATAATAGCTTTTGGAATATTGAATCTTACCTGATAAATCATCATAAAAGCGAACCTCTTTTTGTTTTATTGTACCATCTTCGGAATATGTTGTTATGTCAATAATATTTAGATTTTCATCATATAAATAAACTCTTTTACCTCCAGACGAAAGCATTACTTCTTCTTGCATACCTTGTTCATTATATGTGTTGTAAAAATCACTATGTTTGATTTTTCTTCCTTCAATAATTTTACCGAAACTATCTACAGCCTTAAAAGCTACTCCTCTTACTGATTTTACTTTCCCTTTAAGCCTAATATGTTTTTGAGTTAAATCGGTTTCTTTTGGTTGTTCTTTATTGTTATTACAACCAACAATAAAGAGCAGTAAAGCTATAATTGCTATATAAAAATTTCTCATCTTTAAATTATTTATCTTTTTCAACTTTCCAATCCGTTATATTTCTTTTTTTTGTATTACATTCTACTCCAATAAGAAAGATTTCTTTTTTCTTTAGACGGTATTTTTGAGAGTATTTTTTTTCTTTAATTTGTTTTAAAGCAAGTTCACTATTACTTGTCTTAAATTCAATAATGATTATCTTTTTATCTAATTCAATAACAGAATCAACTCTTCCAAGATTAGTTGCGTCTTCACTTATTATTTCAAAACCAAGAGTTTTTAATAATGTATGTATTTGTGAATGAAAATAGGATTCTTTGACATTCATATTGTAGGGAACACTTGCGAATATGGATTGTATATCTTTAAAAAAATCATCAAATTTTTCTTCAATAAGATTTTTTATCATCTTATCATTTTGGTTAATTTTTTTTATTTCAGAGGATATAGGTGGCAGAGGGTGCCACGAAATATATCTCGCTGTTTTCTTTTTAGTTTCAGCTATTTTTGTCAAAGAATCTTCAATTAATGTTTTTTCCGAGCTATACTCTTTATCTATGAGTTTTAAATACTGACCTTTAATTAGTATTTGGAAAGTACATATATCCCATTCATCAAATTCTCCAATAATTACATCTTCACAAATCTCTATAACTTCTGATTCTTTCATAATATCAGTAGCTGTTTCTTCTCCCATCTCTACCAAATAATTATATAGTTGCTCCTCTAATTTCATCATAAAAGTTTTATGTTTAAGATTTTAAACGTATTAGTATTAATGCAAATATAAAACAAAATGGGTTATAAACAACCAATCGAAAACAACTAATCGTTTCTTTTTTATATTCTATAATTTTCCACTATGGAAAAAACAAGTAAAAAAGACGTTTCTTCCTCTGTTGTGGAGTTGGGAAAAAAGATAAAATCTGTAATTGTAGAAAAGCAATTACGGGTTATGGACGTTGCTCACGATGCAAATCTCGATCCTAATAATTTAAGAAAATATTTACGTGGCTCACAGGAAATGAAAATCGGAACTTTGCTCCGAATAGCAAAAGCATTAGATATTTCTGCAAGTGAACTAATTGAAGATTTACAATAATCTACTTTTCATAACTCATCAAAAGCCCGACAAATTTACTATAACTCTCAAGACCTTCTTCTTGGGAGTTTGCTTTTAAAAAGTTGTCATAAAATACTTCAAAAACAACTTCAATCGGAGTTTGATACGAATCCCAAAACGCTTTGGTTTCCTCAAAATTCAGACGAATTCCGTAATTGACTTTGGCTAAATAACCTTCTAAAACTTCTGGATTCATTTTTTCGATATTTCGAAGGCAATACCTCAAAGCGAAAATCGTTCCCGAATACTTAAAAAATCTGTCATCAGAATTTATTGAAGCTAAATATCCGATAAAATTAGCTTCACTTTCAGAAGCATATCCGATTTGATGTGACATTTCGTGCAGTGCGGTTGTCGGAAAAGTGTATTTCGGAAGCAAACTATTTACTTGTGCTTCTCCCGTAAACGGATTCATATAACCTCCGAACCCCATATAACTCAAAGGAATCGAAATAAGCGAATTTTTTACACAATGATTTTTGTACGTAAATTCAGGATATTTTTGAGCTAAATTATCATATCCGTTTTGAGATTTTTTGTAAATCTGCTGGTTAGAATACGGATTCACAACTTTTAAAGAGTCGTTTTGGGTAATCTGAAAATGCAAATTATTCGATTTGTCAATAAGCCTGTCTGTAAATTCTAAAAGCTGCTCATAAGAATATTCGTACGAAAGATTCATTTTTTCGTGTAATGGAACTCGGTAATAATTCATTCCCCAGAACAAGTGAAACAAGAAATAGAATATCGAAATCACATTCAGAATTCCGATAATTGAAGTTTTAAAAGTAATATTTTTTCGATTTTTGATAATCCTATAAATCAGATATCCGATAACGATTCCGTAAATAATATCTCCAACCGAAAACGCAATAGAACCTAAAATTTTTCTCGAAAGATGAGAAGTGAATTTATACCATCCGTTAGAATAATATTTTTCGATAAATTCCGGAAAAAACGCAACAATCCTGATTGTAACAATCTGGATAATCAGAAAATAAACAAGTATATATTTTCGGTTTTTCATAAAAAATCATCATTTTTAAACCCAATCAGATACACTTTTTCTTTAGCTCTGGTGATGGCCGTATATAGCCATCTCAAATAATCTCTGTCTTGTCCGTTGGGCAAATAAGGTTGTTCGATAAAAACCGTATTCCATTGCCCACCTTGAGCTTTATGACAAGTAACCGCATACGAAAACTTTACTTGCAAGGCATTGAAATATTCGTTTTCCTTTACCTTTTTGTACTTTTTGTATTGTGCTTTTTCATCTTCATAATCTGCCATAACCTCTTGATACAAGCGGTTTTGTTCTTCGTAAGTAAGCGAAGGCGATTCACTCGAAATGGTATCCAAAAGCAAAATAGTTTCAAACGGTTTTTGATTCGGATAATCAATCATTCGTACTTTTACTTTAGCAAATTTAAAAGTGTATAATTCGATAATGGTAAAGATTTCCAACACTTCGATAATATCTCCGTTGGCTATAAATCCTGCTTCATCGGTGGGTTTTATCCAAAAGTAATTGTTCTTTACTACCATCAATAAATCACCTGTTGAGAGCTCATTTTCTTTGTCTAAAATCCGAGTTCGGATTTGTTGATTGTATTGATTGGCTCTTTTGTTAGAACGAACAATAAACGAGGTTTCTTCCATTCCGTTGCGGTCATACGAATCAAAAATAGCATCCTGAATATCGTTTCCGTCTGTGAGCCTTACAATATCTGCAAATCCACTTACATCAAATTGAAAATCGGTTATATAATCCTCTTTCAGCAGTTCTCTGATTTGAGTAGCATTATACAAAATTCCGGAATTTTCCTCCTGACGCATTACTTCATCCAGTTCAATATGTCTGACTTCTTTTCGGTATTGCATCGAGAGCGTATCTTCGTTTAGAGCAGGACTTAAAGTCAAATGAACAGGCGGAAGTTGTGCCGTATCTCCAATCAAAATAAGTTTACAGTTGTCACCTGAATACACATACGACATCAAATCATCCAATAACGAAATTCCTTCGATTGAAGCATCCGAAATCATCGAAGATTCGTCTACGATAAAAACCGTGTTTTTATGTTTGTTGGGTTGCAGGGTGAAATTTACATTACCTGACTTTACGTTCGGATAATAGATTTTTTTGTGAATAGTAAAAGCTTGTTTACCGGAATAATTCGAAATCACTTTGGCTGCTCTTCCGGTTGGAGCCAACAAAACTGAATTCATCGCTACTTGCCTCAACTGATTCACCACAGTCGAAATAATCGTAGTTTTCCCCGTTCCTGCATACCCTTTGAGTACAAAAATATCATACGGACTTGATTTACTTACGAATTCGGAAATCTGTAAGAAAAAAACATCCTGTTTTGTGGTGGGTTCAAAAGGAAAATTTTGCTTGAGAATGGAGTAGAATTTCATTTAGTATTTAGTTGACAGTTTACAGCGAACAGTAACAAAGATACAACTCAAAAACGAAACACTCAAAATAAGTAATCTACTCAATAGTATATGCTGCTTCCACAATTTCTGATAACCTGAAATACCCTAACGCATAGTTATCAGGATTGGTTTGATTGACCAAATTTCCTCGCACTACAGCCGAATTGGTCTGAAACGGACCTCCTCCAGCATTAGCAACTTCCAGAAGTTTGTTCATATAATCGTAATGACGTTCCGAAACAGCATACAATCTTACATCCAAGATATCGCCAGGCTTAAGCTCATCCGAAAAATATAATCCGTACATCTGATTACCTTGTGTAAATTTATCACTCATTGTTCCATAATCAGGAAGCAACACATTTGGTTCTTTCACTCGGTCTATATAAAAGTTATTTTCGTTCGGATCATCCTGAAAATAATAGCGAATTTCATAAATATCATCTCCGAAACCTATATCATTGCTTTGGGTAAAATATAAAATTTCGGGAGTGGAATAAAGCGTTTCGGTTGCTGTATAAACCTCTCCATCAACTACCAAAGTCAAAGTATAAGATTTTCCGATTTCAGGTATAAAATCATAACAAAAATACTCTCCTGAAGTCCCTTCTTCCACAAAATCAAACACTAATCCGTCTTCGTTTTCAATCGAAATAATCGCATTAGAAACCGAAGGAATTTCTGAATTATAATAACCGGTAGTGGTTGTGAGTTTTATCTTTTGAATACTTCCGTCTGTGCCTTGTATCCAATCAATAGAAGCATCTACAACCAATCTAGGTGCTGCAGTTGGCAAATCTACCTCTATGACATCTTCGCACGAAAAAAGTCCGAAAAATGCTAATAAAACTATGTATTTTAAGTTTTTCATAATTTATTTTTTTATAGCCACGGATTAAATGATTTTTTGGATTTTTCAAATACAAACAACAAGAAAATCTTTTTAATCCGTGTAATCCCTGCCTGTCGGCAGACAGGTGTGTCAAAAAGCAATTATATATTTAAAATTTAAAGTTATAGGTTACACTCGGAATAATTCCGAAAATTGACAGTCTCGTAGCTTCATTCATTCCGTTATCTTCATTCTGCCTGAAACTTATGGAAGCTGCATTTTTTCGATTGTATAGATTATAAACACTAAAAACCCATTCCGATTGCCAACCTTTTGTCTTTTCTGGTTTTGGCGTATAAGTGGCCGAAATATCCAAATGATGATAAGCCGGAAGTCGGTTTTCGTTACGCAACGAATAACTCGGAACGTGGATTCCTTGATACTCATAATATCCGTTCGGATACGTAACCGGACGACCCGATTGCAAAGCAAAAATAGCTCCGAAGTTCCATTTCGGACTTAATTCATACGAAGCAGTAATCGATAAATCGTGTACTTTATCGTAAGGCGTTTTGTACCATTCCCCGTTATTGATTCCGGTTTCGAACTCCGTTCTTCCTGGAGTTTGTTGTTCAGAACGAGACAACGTATAAGCTATAAATCCGGATAATTTTCCGGTGTTTTTACGCAATAAAACTTCCCAACCATAGGCTATTGATTTTCCATTCAGAATTACTTGTTCGATAGCATTATTCCCAATTAAATCAGCTCCGTCTATATAATCAATTCGGTTTTGAACGTCTTTATAAAAAACTTCGGTTTCTAACGAATATTCTTTTTCTTTGAAATTTCGGAAATAGCCAATCGCATATTGATCGAGCAATTGCGGTTTGATGTACTTCCCGCTCGGAGCCCAAACATCAAGCGGAGTAGCAGCAGATGTATTTGAAATCAGATGGATGTATTGCGACATTCGGTTATAACTTGCTTTGATAGATTGATCGTCATCAAGCGTATAAGCAATAGCAAAACGAGGTTCAAAATTATCAAAACTGGCTATCTTTTTGTTTCTCCCGAAATACGCTGTTCCAATCGGAGTGGCTTTTTCGTAAATCTGTAATTCTGGATTGAATAAAACCGGATTGTCATCGGTATAAAGATTTAAATTCTGATTCCCTAAACGATAAAACATACTGTATCGGATTCCGTAATTAACCGAAATATCTTCTGTAATTTTTTGCTCTGCATCTACGTAAAACGAGGGCTCGAATGCATATTTCTTTTCTAATTTCATCGGGTTTATAGTAGAACTCTCATCTAAAGGAGTGATTTCTCCCGGATTAAAATCGTAATAAATCAGGTTCGTCCCGTAGTTGAGTTGCAGATTATTTGACAGATAATGTTTGAAATCGTATTTGAAATTATAATTTTCGATACCCGAATCCCAATTAAATCCGACAAAATCGAGTGTTAATCCGTAGTAATAATCACTATAAATCACCGACATATTCGTAAAGAGATTGTCCGAAATAATATGATTCCAACGAAGGTTTAAAAGTGAATTTCCGAACGAGTTTTTAAGCGCATTCTGAATATCAAACACATCACGACCAAAATATCCAGAAAGATATAAGTTGTTGTTTTCGTTAATTTTATAATTGATTTTGGTATTTAAATCATAAAAATATGCTGAATTTTGATTGTCGGTCAATTTCAAAAACAAATGGGCATACGAAGTTCTACCTGCTACCAAAAACGAAACTTTGTCTTTGACAATCGGACCTTCGAGCATAAGCCTTGAAGATATCAAACCGATTCCACCCGTTCCGTGAAACTCTTTGCTGTTTCCTTCCTTTTGATAAATGTCTAAAACAGACGAAACCCGACCTCCGAATCGAGACGGAATTCCCCCTTTATACAATTTCAAATCCTTAATCGCATCGGAATTAAAAACCGAGAAAAATCCGAAAAGGTGCGATGAACTGTACATTGTGGCCTCGTCTAACAGAATAAGATTTTGGTCAGATGCTCCACCTCTTACGTTAAATCCTGAAGCTCCTTCACCTGCATTGGTCACTCCCGGAAGCGTCAAAATGGACTTTAAAATATCTACTTCACCCAATACCACAGGCATTTTTTTGATTTCTTCAACCGAAAGTTTATTGACACTCATTTCCGGTTTTCGGATGTTAACTGCTTTAGTGTTTCCGGTAATTTCGATGCTTTCAATCATCACATCAGAAGACTGCATCGCAACGCTTTTTCGAGTATTTCCTCTGACCGAAATTTTCTCGGAAAAAACAGCAAAACCGATATAGCTTACTTCCAACGTATATTCGCCTTCAGGCACAGAGACCGAGTAAAAACCGTATTCGTTGGTTATCGTATTGATGTTGGCTTCTTTTACCGAAACTGTCACTCCAATAAGCGTTTCGTTGGTGTTTTGGTCGGTAATGGTTCCGCTTAATGTATATCGGTTTTGGGCAAAATTTATTGAAGAAATCAATAAACATACGAACAGAATAATCCTAAATTTTAGGTTCATATTTTGGCTTTTAGATTATCTTTTAACGCTTAAAATGTAAAGTTGTTGCATGGATAAGTATAAAATTTAACTATAAAACACACCTTAAGGCGCTAAACGTTCGATTTTCCACGAAAAATCATCGTGCAGAACATAACGAATTCGGTCGTGTAAACGATTCGGGCGACCTTGCCAAAACTCCACACTTATAGGACGAACCAAAAAACCTCCCCAATTTTCGGGTCTTGGGATTTCTTTGTTTTCGAATTGTTTTTCTAAATCGGTAAGCTTTTCAGCTAAAAATTCCCTTGACGGAATCACTTCACTTTGAGGTGAAACCACAGCTCCTAATTTACTTCCGTCTGGTCGTGAAGCGAAATAATTATCGGAAACATTTTCAGGAGTTTTTTCTGCTTTTCCTTTGATGATGACTTGTCGTTCCATCGAATGCCAAAAGAACGAAAGACAGATATTAGGGTTGTTTAAAATAGCTTTTCCTTTTTCGGAATTGTAATTCGTATAAAAAATAAAACCCTCTTCATAGAATTTCTTCAATAAAACAATTCGAGCTTTCGGAAAACCGTCCAACCCGATGGTCGAAACCGTCATCGCATTGACTTCGTCAACTCCCCCAAAATCTTCTACTTCGTGAAACCAACGGTTAAACAAATTGATGGGATCTTCCGGGATTTGACTTTCTAAAAGTTCGCTTTTTTCGTAGGATTTTCTGTAATCGCTTAAGTCGTTCATAAATTCAATTATTTCAACAATTCTTTTACTCTTGGGATAACTTGGTTGGCATAAATCTCAATAGATTTCATCATATCTTGATGTGCCGGACTTCCGACATCCATGTGTGCGGAAAATCTTGTAAGTCCCAATTCTTTGATGATAGTCGCTATTTTTTGAGCGGTTTCTTCTGCTCCTCCAACCAATAAATGTCCGTTTGGAGAACGTCCGTAATCAAAATTTGGTCGTTGATACGGAGGCCAATTTCTACTTCTCCCGATACGATCCATTTGGGCAGAGTAAACCGGATAATATTGGTCTGCCACTTCTTGTGAATTTTCTCCGAAAAAGCTGTGCATATGCACACCAACCTGAAACTTTTCAGGGTCGTGACCATTATCTAAATAAGCTTGTTTATAATATTCAAAAAGTGGTTTAAAGTTCCTCCAATCTCCTCCGATAATCGCAAACATGACAGGCAATCCTAATTTTCCTGCTCTGATAACCGAAGCAGGAGTTCCTCCAACTGCTACCCAAATCGGCAATTGCTCTTGTTGAGGCCTCGGAAAAATTTCTTGTTTGTATAAAGGTTTTCGGAATTCTCCACTCCACGTTATGGTTTTTTCTTGGTTTAATTGTACTAACAGCCTTAATTTTTCGTCAAACAACGCATCGTAATCTTTAAGGTCTAAACCGAAAAGCGGAAACGATTCGATAAACGAACCTCTACCAGCCATAATTTCGGCTCTTCCGTTAGAAAGCAAATCAACGGTTGCAAAATCTTGGAATAATTTCACTGGGTCGGTCGAACTGATGACCGAAACTGCACTTCCTAATCTTATATTTTTGGTAACAGTAGATAAAGAAGCTAACAATATTTCGGGAGAAGCTACTGCATAATCTTCTCTGTGATGTTCTCCAATTCCGAAGAAATCCAGTCCTAATTTATCCATCAGTTTTACTTCTTCAACGATTTCGCCTAATCTTTGTTGAGCAGACTGAATATACCCTGTTTTTTCATCTATTTGGACATCGCCAAACATTCCGATTCCGAATTGTGTCATAATTTTATTTTTATAAAACGTTCTTACAAAGATAATTCTTAATTTTGAGTCTTAAAAAAATAATTATGAAACTCGTTTTTGCCTCTAACAACAAACATAAAATTCAGGAAATAAAACAATTACTTCCCCATACTTTTGAAATCATAAGCCTTGAAGAAATCGGTTGTTTTGAAGATATTCCCGAAACAGCAGATACCATTGAGGGAAATGCTATTTTAAAAGCAGATTATGTTACTCAAAAATATGGCTTACCTTGTTTTGCAGATGATTCGGGCTTGGAAGTTGAAATTTTGAACGGAGAACCAGGAGTTTTTTCAGCTCGATATGCGGGAGAACAAAAAAATGACAATGATAATATCAAAAAATTACTTTACGAGCTTCAAGACAAAACCAACCGAAAAGCTCAATTTAAAACCGTAATTACTCTAAATCTGAACAACGAGCAACACCTTTTTACGGGAATCATAAAAGGGCAAATCATCTCCGAAAAAAGAGGAACAAACGGATTTGGTTATGACCCTGTTTTTGTGGCTGAAAATTCCGATAAAACCTTTGCAGAACTTACTTCCGAAGAAAAAAACAAAGTAAGTCATAGATCCAAAGCTGTTGAAAAATTGGTTGATTTTTTAATCAAAAATTAAAAGTCTTAAAGTTGAAAATCTTAAAGTTATAAATCCTAAAACCTTGAATTCTAAATATTTTGACTTTTGACATTCGACTTTCGACATAAAAGACTACCTTTGCACCTATTTTAAAAAATTATATGAATAAATTTCAAGAATTAGGACTTCAGGAGTCCTTACTACGTGCCATTGGGGATTTAGGTTTTACACAACCTTCAGAAGTGCAAGAAAAAGCAATTCCAATCCTTTTAGAAAAAGATACGGATATTGTTGCTCTTGCTCAAACAGGGACAGGAAAAACAGCGGCTTTTGGTTTTCCGCTTATCCAAAAAATTGATACAAACAGCAGAACGACACAAGCTCTTGTGCTTTCTCCGACCAGAGAACTCTGTTTGCAAATCACAAACGAACTTAAAGCATACGCAAAATACGAGAAAAACGTAAATGTCGTAGCTGTTTACGGAGGTGCAAGCATTACCGAACAAGCAAAAGATGTAAAAAGAGGAGCTCAAATTATTGTGGCTACTCCGGGTCGTATGCAGGATATGATAAATCGTGGTTATGTTGATATTTCCAAGATTGATTTTTGCGTACTTGACGAGGCAGACGAAATGCTGAATATGGGGTTTTATGAGGATATCGTTTCGATATTATCGACTTCTCCGGACGATAAGAGTACGTGGTTATTCTCTGCAACAATGCCTAACGAAGTGGCTCGGATTGCAAAAGAATTTATGAGAAAACCATTAGAAATCACAGTCGGAACAAAAAATTCGGGTTCTTCGACCGTTTCTCACGAATTTTATGTGGTTAATGCAAGAGATAGATACGAAGCTCTGAAAAGATTATCCGATGCAAATCCTGATATTTTTTCGGTTGTATTTTGCAGAACAAAACGTGATACGCAAGCAGTTGCAGAAAAACTTATCGAAGACGGATACAATGCGGCTGCACTTCACGGAGATTTATCACAGGCTCAGAGAGATACGGTTATGAAATCGTTTAGAGCCAAGCAAATTCAGATGTTGATTGCAACTGATGTGGCTGCTCGTGGAATTGATGTGGACAATATTACACACGTTATTAATTACCAACTTCCTGACGAAATCGAAACCTACAACCACAGAAGTGGAAGAACGGGACGTGCAGGAAAATTGGGAACTTCGATTGTGATTATTACCAAAAGTGAATTGCGTAAGATAACATCTATTGAGAGAATTATCCAACAGAAATTTGAAGAGAAAACAATTCCGAGCGGAACGGAAATTTGTGCTATTCAACTTTTCCATTTGGCTAATAAAATCAAAAACGTAGAAGTAAGCGAAGAAATCAACGCTTATCTTCCGTCTATAAACGAAGTTTTGGAAGATTTAACCAAAGAGGAACTCGTTAAAAAAATGGTTTCGGTTGAGTTTAACCGATTTATTAATTACTACAAAAAACGCAAAGATATTTCTTCTGAAAAAGCAGGAAAATCCGAAGGAAACAGCTATTCGCAAGACGGAAATGCTGTTCGTTACTTCATCAATATTGGAGCGAGAGATGATTTCGATTGGATGCAATTGAAAGACTTTTTGAAAGAAACGCTGAACTTAGGAAAAGACGATTTATTCAAAGTCGATGTAAAAGAGGGGTTCTCGTTTTTCAACACAGAGCTTGAACATCAGGAATTGGTAATGGAAACTCTAAACGGTTTTTCACTAAACGGACGAAGAATCAATGTGGAAATTTCGCAAAACGACAGAGGCTCGGGAAGAAGTGGAGGCAGACGCGACCACAACGGACGAGGACGGAAAGAAAGTTCGGGAGGTTTCGGAAGAAGAGAGTCAAGCGATAGAGGAGAAAGAAGCGGAA
The DNA here is from genome assembly GCA_934675205.1 of uncultured Flavobacteriaceae bacterium. Taxonomy (GTDB): domain Bacteria; phylum Bacteroidota; class Bacteroidia; order Flavobacteriales; family Flavobacteriaceae; genus Flavobacterium. Next base: position 80,360 of record CAKUPQ010000004.1, read on the forward strand.
GAAGTAGATTTTCTTCATCTGACAAGCCTGAAAGAAGAAGCTCTGACAGAGGTTCTTCCAGAAGTTCCGACCGAAATTCTTCGAGAGGAGAATCCTCAAGAGGAGGTTCGTCAAGACGTTCTTCATCTTCAAGAGGAGGAAATTCGGATTCAGGGTCAAGACGTTCAAGAAGAAGTTAAAAATTAATTATGAATTACGAATTATGAATTACGATTTTTGATTCGTGATTCATAATTCGTAATTAAAAATTCGTAATTAAAAAAATGCTTTCAGACATTGTTTTCTATATTTTTGTAGGAATAACAGCTATTCAGATTTTTTATTATTTAGGGATTTTTTCTCGTTTTGCATTTGCTAAAAAACAGGAAATTAACCCTAAAAATATTCCTGTTTCCGTTGTTGTATGTGCTAAAAATGAGGAGGAAAATATGAAAAAACTCGTTCCTCTTTTGTTGGAACAAAATTATCCTAACTTTGAAATTGTACTGATAAATGATGCTTCGAGCGACAATACGCTTGAGCTTTTTGAGGGATACGAAAAACAGCACAACAACATAAAACTCGTAAATGTTGTCAATAACGAGGCTTTCTGGGGAAACAAAAAATATGCTTTAACCCTCGGAATCAAAGCAGCAAAAAACGAATATTTATTGTTTATCGATTCAGATTGCAGTCCGAATTCTAAAGAATGGATTTCGGAAATGTCTTCGCAGTTTACACAAACCAAAACCATTGTTTTGGGTTACGGAGCTTACGAAAAAATCAAAGGCTCATTTCTGAACAGACTTATTCGTTTTGAAACAATGCTTACGGCTGTTCAATATTTTTCATGGGCAAAAGCGGGAAAACCCTATATGGGAGTCGGACGGAATTTAGCTTACAAACGAGAGGAATTTTTCAAAACCAACGGATTTATAAATCATATGAAAATCCGTTCGGGAGATGACGATTTGTTTATAAACGAAGCCTCAAATTCAGAAAATACAACTATTTGCTTTAATGAAAATAGTTTTACGTATTCTGAACCGAAAAAAACCTTTAAAGATTGGTTCAAACAAAAAAAACGACACGTTTCAACTGCGGAACATTACAAATCGTTTGATAAATTGCAGTTAGGATTATTCTATTTCTCACAGTTTTGGTTTGTGGTTTTGGCCGTTTTCCTTTTGGCTTTCGGATATAATTGGATTTTTATGGTAGCTCTTATCGGATTCCGATATTTGGCAACTTGGCTTGTTTTAGGGTTTTCGTCCAAAAAGTTGAAAGAAAAAGATGCGGTTTATTTTTATCCGATTATCGAAATATTTCTTATCTTCACACAACTAAATGTGTTTTTAAGTAATATTTTTTCAAAACCCGTACATTGGAAATAACTAAATAAAACCTACAACTTACTTTTCAGAATTGCTATAATCTCATTTTTTTCTTCTAACATTTTCTGATACATCTTGTCTTTTTCTACGAGCATTTTTTCGTATAATTCTTTAATGGTTTTAGTATCTTCTTCGTTTGAAGAATTATGTATATTTTCAATATAACCACTCTGATTATCGGGCTTGTGAATATAAAAAACTTTGTTTCCCAAAGGAATCAACTCGGTAATTTCTATATCCAAAGTTTCTGAAAGAACAGGGATTTTATCCCAATTAAGAAGTGCTTTATTACTTTCAAAACGATGATATTTTGATTGTGATATTCCTAATATTTCAGCCATTTTTTCTTGTGAGTAGCCTTTTTCTTCACGTTTCATTTTAACTTTTGTACCGATTTCCATAAAAGAATAATTTTTGTCAAATGTAAATAATTCATTTTTGAATTAAAAATATTCAGATATGAATAACAAGAAGAAATTAAACACTTAAAATTTGCAGTATAAAAATCTCGAGAAATTTTTGACTTAATTTAAAATTTTATTAACCTTAACACGATTTAAAAATGAAGACGTACAAATTAATTTTTATGGCTTTTGCCACAATGATTGTAGGAACATTTGTTATAACAAGTTGTTCTAATGAAACATCAACGACAGACACTCTTAATAGAAGTTCTCAAAATGAAAGAACTAGGGTTACTTTTCCAAACAGCAACATATTGTCTTCGGAAACAATAAGTGACCCGAATGAAAGAATAGAAATTGTATCAAAAGTAGAAAACTCTACTTTGAATATAGAAAATTATGATTTAAATGATATTCAAAAAGTGTTATTCATTGATTCAGACATTATTATGTATTCAATCCCTAATCGAAATGAAATCGAAAAGATTATAATTTACCGTTATATAGATATTTTTCAGATTACTTTAGCTGAATTTTATGAATTACCAAATGGAAATCGTCAATTCAGAATTTCAACTCTTGATAACAAATCCATATATTCTTTACAACTCAACGAAGAAGATAGAATAGGAAATTTTGAAATTAGTAATAATGATGAGTTTAAGGATTTCAGTCTTAATGTATCAATTATACAGGAACCAGAAGTGGAAGGGGATTCAGGAGTATGTTGTAGGAAACAAAATGGCTGGAGTGCGTGTATGGATTGTACAGCTTCGGCTTGTAGCGATAGTTGGGTATGTGTTGCGGTTTTAGCTCTACTTCCTGTTGAAACATTGGCTGGTTTTGCCGTATCGTGTATTGGTGCTGGCTCAAATGCCACTTGCTAACACTAAACCGTCAAAACACACACCATTCATAATGGTATTATTAATTGAAGAATTTTTCTTAAATTTAAATCATATAATTTTAAAAAACTTTTATATTTGTAGTATTGTAATTTGAATGGTGATTTAAAGTAAAAACACAGTCAAAGTATAACATTTATATTTTTTAAATCATAAAAACTAAAATTATGAAAACGTACAAAATCTATAACTTTTTTATGGGGAAGTTTTTTATTTCGAGTATTCTTATGGTGTTTTTAGGAGCTTATTTATTTACTGCCACAAACACCAGTGATAAAACAACAAATCTGATTTTTTTAGCTGCGATAGTTCAATTTGTTTTGTTTTTTATTTTACTAATATTTAAACAAAAGTACCATAAAATTCAATAGGCATGCTGTGGTGTAACCCAAACGGCACACCCTGTTACTATTGCTGTTTTTAATGGGACAATCCTAAAATTAATGGAAATCCTAATACAGACATTATATTATCTACAGGGCTAATATTTGAGTTTACAGCAATTTTAGGGTTATTCATTAATAACTTTTCTAAAATAAAAGTGTTTTTCAAATAAAGTTTAAATCAGGTAGGCAACTACCTGATTTTCCTTTTTCCAAAATTAAGTTTAAATTTGTCTAAACTTTTGGGTGCAGTCTAAAAATGCGAGGTTTTTTATATTGAACAAAAACAAAGTTCAGATTTTTCAATAAAGAAAATTTTATCCTATTTTTGAATAATATTTTTTCAAAACCCGTACATTGGAAATAACTTCGGAAATAATTCAGAAAAACATCGAAAAGGCAAAGCTGAAAAATCAGGTTGCCTTTACGTTTTTATTGGATTTTTATTGGAATGAAGTGTATGGGTTTATGCTCAAACGCACCGAAAACGAAACCGATACAGAAGATATTACTATCGAAACCTTTGCAAAAGCTTTTGATAAAATACATACCTATAACCCAGAATACGGTTTTAATACGTGGTTGATTTCGATTGCTAAAAACGTACATATTGATATGTTGCGAAAGAAAAAAACTTCACTTTTTGTAGATTTTGAAAATGAACAGGAAAGTCAAAAAGCATATAATATGCCTGACACCTCTCCTACTATCGAAGATGAAATTATTCAAGAACAAAACCTAAATAAACTCCTAAAACACATCAAAAGCTTGAAGCCTCATTATCAGGAAGTGATTCAGTTGAGGTATTTTCAAGAGCTTTCGTATCAGGAAATTTCAGAACAACTCAACGAACCTTTGAGCAATGTAAAAATTAAGATTTTAAGAGCAAAAAAACTTTTGGCAGAAAGTATTTTGAAGAAAAAACAAGTCTAATAAATCTCAAAATTTAGAACATAACTTTTTTTTCTGTTAAACAAGCTTTTAAACGGTGACCATTACTTCGGCTTGGGTACCTCCAGATTTTCTTTTGGTGATTTTAAAATTCCCTCCAATAGATTTTAGACGTTGAGTGATACTATATAAACCTTGATTTTCAGTAGTTTTATTATCATCATAACCAATACCATCATCTGATATTTCAATCTGTAAACCGGTTGGACTATTGCTAAATATAATTTCGGCATTTTGTGCCTGCGAATGTTTTATGATATTATTTACCAATTCCTGAATAACCCGGAAAAGCATTAACTGTAATTGTGGAGAAAGCTCTTCTGTATTGCTGCTTTTGTCCGTTACCGAAATTTTGACCAACTTGGTTTCGTTGATTTCAGAGATAAAATGCGAGGTCGCTTTTATCAATCCTTCTTTTTCTAATACGGTGGGGAGAAGGTTATGCGCTATATGACGAATATCTGCGTGAGAACGTTCCAATATCCGTTCAACTTTTGCCAGTTGTTCCATTCTTTTGTCTTGTGGAAGATGTGGTATTGACTCCAAACTCATTTTGGCGGCACCAATCATAGCGGCAACACTGTCGTGCAGTTCGTGGGAGATTCGTTTTCGCTCCCGCTCTTCGCCTAAAATAAAAGAGTTGAGAATCGCATTTTCTTTTTCTTGTTGCAATTGTTTGAGTTTTGCCTGTTGTTTTCTATTGTTATAGAAAATTGCTCCGCCCAAAATTGAAATCAACAAAGCTCCACCCAAAATCGCCAAAAGTAAGTTGGATTGCTGCTTTTGGATTTTCAGTTCCTGTTCGACTATTCGCTTTTCCTTTTTTTCGGTTTCGTATTTGGTGTTAATTTCGTTGATTTCCCTTGCGTTTTCGGCAGAAGAAATAGAATCTTTCCAAGTGGCATAGGTATAATAAAAATCAGCGGCTCTTTCTTTTTTTTCAAGGTTATAATTAATGTTTCCCGCTGTTTTAGACGCTCTGACCAAAGTAGGTTTATCTCCCATTTCTTGTGCCAGACTTACAGCTTGTTCGGCATAATTTAAGGCTTTTTTACTTTCTCCCAACTTGTTTAGAATATCTGCATAGGTGTAATAAGCTCTTGCCTGATGAGTTTTGTCTTTTAGCTCATTGGCATATTGTACCGATTGTTCGGCATATTGTACCGACTTGTTCAGGTCTTTTTCTGAAAAAGACAAAGTCAGGTAGCTTTGTGTTTTTGCCATCAAGTCATTGGAAAGTTCAGACAGTTTCAAGGCTTTTTCTGACCATTCTACAGCATTTACAATATCTTTTCTGTGATGATAAGCAAGACCTATATTGCTTGCAATTGTAGCGATAAACCGCTCGTCGTTATTTTCATCTAACAGCTTAAACGACTTTTGTAAATACTCTAACTGTTTATCTTCATTATTTGTTTGACCAACTACAAGAGCTATATTGGAGTATAAATAACCCAAATGCAATGGATTGCCTCCGTCTTCTAATATTTCGGCAATTTTAAGGTAATGATTGATAGCCGTATCCAGTTCGCCTTTAAAATAATGGCTGTTAGCCAAAAGGTTATAAGCATCTGTATCGCTACGTTCTTTTTCTGTAGGATTAGGGTTTTCAATTGCCAGACGGCTATATACTATTACGGAGTCCAGTTCATTTCGGTTCATAAAGTAAAAGGCTTTCTTGAAATACAAATAATCTAAAAAAGGAACTTTCTCTTCTTTTCCTTTTTCGATGATTTTATTTGTCATTTCCAGACAATCCCGCTCTATGTCTTTGATACAGTCGTCTAATTCCGTGATGAGTGCCTTGTACACCGGACCAACCTCTACATTTACACGGTTTTGTGCATTGGAATGAAAGAATGTGAAGAACAGAAAAATGAATACTAATTTTCTCATAATTAAATTTGTTTTTTTAAACGCTCACCAACCCTTCCATAATTGCTTTTCTGACCATTCCGGCAATGTTTTTTACTTCCAGTTTTTGCATAATGCTTGTCCGGTGTGTTTCTACGGTTTTTTCTGAAACACATAATTGCCCGGCGATTTCCTTGGTTGTTTTTTCCTGTACAATCAGTTGCAGGATTTCTTTTTCCCTTTCGGTCAGTTCTGTTTTGGTTTTGGAAGTTTGGGTCTCAAAAAACACTTGCTGTGTTTTGGGGCTGAAATATTTTTCGTTGTTCGTTACGGCTCTCAGTGCTTTTTCGATTTCCTCCCTGCCGTCTATTTTCAGTAAATAACCGTTAAAACCGGCATTTACAGACGATTTGATGGTTGTCGGATCGGAATGGCTCGTCAGGGCAATGATTTTCATTTCGGGCATCAGTTGCCTGATTTCCTGAATGATTTCCCTGCCGTCGTGCCTTCCAAAATGAATGTCGAGCAACAAAACATCAAAGTGTTCTTCTTCCAAAATATTTTTCAGTTCCATATAATTTAATGCACTTTGCGTTTTTTCCACAAATTCAAAAGTGGATAAAAGCACCTCCAAGCCATCTAATACCAAAAAGTGGTCATCTGCCAGTAAAATTTTCATTTTAACTAATTTTAAAACTGTACAAGTGTAAAATTAGCTTTTTTGCTTTAACGAATGATAGGTTGATAGTAATTATTATTTATACTTTTTAAGAATAATCTGATACGGATTATATTCATAAGCTACCAGTTCCAACTTAAAAACATCACTTTCAATATGTGTAACAAGTTGTTTTTCTGATAATATTCCAATCATATCAAGCTGTGGAACAGGAAGCCGTATGTCGCCTTCCAATCGGTTAAACCCATAAACCTGATATGAATTTATCGGAATATCTTCTGTAAAATACATATTTTGCTGACGGATCACTTTATTGTACAGCATTTTAAAACCTTTACATTCAATTTCCTGTTGTTGGATTTCGGGGTTGCGAATAAATTTTTTTTCGGATATAGGCTCAAATGTAATCAGATAGTCTGATTTTGGTAAAATTTCATTTGTTTTTTCCGAAATCCAATCCACTTGTTGTGTTGTTACTGTTTTTTTTCCGTGTCCGTTATCGCCAAAAAAACGGTAATTCCCCAAAGTATCGGCTACCACAAAATCTATCATTTCGTCTTCGGGTACAAAAAGAATACTGCCCGTTTCGGGGTTGTGATACAGCCAAAACTCACCTTTTTCGCTTAGCGTTTCGTAGCGGTAAATCAATGCGTGGCTAAAAACGGTTTCGTCTTCTTTTGTTCCGCAAAAAAGCACGGAAAACAAAAGAAAAACCAACGTAATAAATGATTTTACTGACATTGTTTGATGATTTTTTCAGCTCCTTTTATGGCAAGCTCCAAGCCTTTTTCCTTGTCGTGTTTTCCCCAAGCTCCCACTTGTCCTCTTAACTGAAGCAAAACATTTCCGCAAACTACATACAAATCATTCGATTTTTGGTTGTAAACGGCATAATCACCCAAATTTTTTATCTCAACATAAGCGTTTTGCTCCATATCGAGCAAAGTGTTTTGAAGCGTATTTTTTGCTCCTTCGCTCTCTTTTGCCAACGGATTGTCCTTGTTTTGTTTTTCGTATTGTTCGTTTAAAGTTTTGGCATTTCTGGCAGTTTCCTCATCGCTTTGGTTGCGGTAGGTTTTCTTTACATAATCTGTCATCGTTTTTAGCTTACCGTCATTAAATGCATACGGATAGCTTTCTTTGATTTCGGAAAAAGTTTCTAAATTTTCCAGCCCCAAATGCATATTCACACCGTTTTCTTTCCAACTTGCATTGTAATAAGTATATTTTCCCGAACCGCCTTTTTCTACCTTGGGAGTGGAAGTTCCGGCAAGTCCGGCTACAAAATCACTGTCAAAAAACGTGGCGTCTCCTTTGTAACTTTCCAGACACGAACAAGGGTTTGACGAGCCTGTTTCGTCCGAAGTCTGTTGGGCTTCATTCTTATTGTTTTGGCAAGCGATAATAGCTGCCATACATACTGTTATAAATAAGATTTTTTTCATTTTTTATGAGTTATGAGTTGCGAGTATTCCGTCACTTCGATAGCGAAGCATATTGAGAAGTCCTTTTATTAAGTTCTCGATACAGTTTTATTCCATTACATTCCATAAAACCTACTCGAACTGATGGAACTCAATAATTTAAAGCTCTTCGTATTCAAAACGCAATATTGTACCTGCACCACTGTTATCCCAAGTTAAGAACGACTCCGTTACATAATTATCAGCGTTTAAAATATTTGTGTATTCTACAGGAATACTTCCACCACTCTGGGTAGTTATTGTTTTTTCAAGTGGTTTAATTGAAATATAATGGTCTAAGTCAATTCCGAGACCAATAAAACGTAAATAGAACGATATGGGATAATCTATATCATACAAAAAACCAAAACCATCATTTTTATAAGAGAACTCTTTGTCATAAACAGTTGTTTGGTCTGCATTGTTGAGCCGGACAATTCTCGTTAAATCTTTGGCACTGTTTAAAGTGAAAGAGTGAGTACTGTATTGGTCTGTGTAAGAATAGGTATTGGTTGTAGGATTATAACTTACGTTATACGTATCGTTATTTCGTTTTAACCTTATAATCCTGTAGCCATTATATTCAAATTCACAAACAGATTGATTACTACCGGATATTAAAACCATTTTGCCTGGAAGACCATTGGCATTATAGGTAAAATGAATATCTATAATGCCTTGGTAGTTGATGGAACTAACCTGTTTGTTGTCATTATAAGAAAAAGTAGTGGAGGCTGCAAAAGTTTCTACTCCTTGCATATCTTTGGAAAAGAAATCTATTTTTTTCGGGTAAAATTTCGTTTCAACCACAGGTGTCGGGCTGTTGTCGTCATTTTTTGAACAGGACACCATCAGTAAGGTTGTCATCAGTAGTGATGAAATTATTGTTTTTATTGCTTTCATTTTTTTATGTGTTTGGTTATTAAATACGTTTGTAAACGGCTCCCCTATGCTCGGTGGTCAGCCGTATGATTAGTTGCGTTTCAGAGACTTCAAAATCGGGATGGGTCAATTCGTTTTCAGAAGTTCCGTCAAGGCTTTCAAAGTGAAAAATTAGCGAGTTGCCCACGATACGGTAAGTAACCGTGTTGTCTAAATGGTAAAAATATTCGGCACAATCTCCTGCGTGTTTTGCATAAGAAAACCACTCCATAGAGTTGTCTGCAAAAAATTCCATAATGTTCAATTCTGTACATTCATCGGAAGCGTCATTTCCATCGAGGTCGTAGATTTTTTCGAGTTGCCATTTGCCCACGATAAGCTCGTTGGTTGTTTTGTCTGTATTCTCTGTTTTGTCATCGTCCTTATCACAGGAAAATAACGAAAATGCTATGAACAGCATTAGACTTATTTTAAAAAATTTAAGATTCATATCTCTTACTATATTATTGGTTAAAGTGTTGAAAATAAGCACACGACAAAAGGCATAACAATCATCGTGTACCTCAAACTAAATAAATATGAAAAAACTAATCTTTAACTATTTTCAGGGTTTTTACGCCTTTTTGGGTTCTGATTTTCACGACATACAGGGCTTGGGATAAATCCTGTATGTTGATGTTTATCTCGTTGTTGCTAAAATTATTTTGATACGTTAATAAAACAGCTTCCGAATGTCATTGTTCATTTCCGAAAAAACGGGGTTTTGAGCCACTAACATTCCGTTTATGGGTTTCCAGCCGGCAATGTTTTCCATATCACTGAAAAAGCCTCCGAGAGCATTGATTTCTATGCGGATTTCTTTTTCTTTAAAGCTGATAATACTTGCTTTTCCGTCAAAACACATTGGAGCTTTTATTTGTTTCCCCGAAAGGGTGTCGTTGACGTATATGCTCATCAAAGCGGTATTTTCATTTTCCTGCGGAGCAAGTGTGAAATTTCCCGAATAAGGTTTTTCCTTATAGATATTTATTCCGCCAAAACTGATGTTGATTTCCTCTTTGTCCTTCAGAAACTGCACGACCAATGTGCCTTCATAAACAAATACCTTACACTCAAAATCAGTTCTCGACAAAAGTTCGTTATTGTCATAACTGAACTCTACGAGGTTGGTGCTTTGAGTTTTTGGCACATTATCGACCGCTTTGTAAGAAACGGTTTCCTGTGTAGGTTTGCTCACAAGGTCATTGCTTTTGTCTGCCTGAATGTTTTCATTTTTTGAATGACAGGCAACAAAAAACAAGGATATTGCCATAATGAATCTCATAATTATTGCTTTTTGTATTGAGAAGAAACCAACTTTTTGTTGGTTTTCGTTATCTCTTTAACCGTCATCTGCGTAACCGAGCCGTTCGATTTGTCCTTGGCTTTCATCTCAATCAGAAAGCCGCTTTCGCTTGGGTCAATGCTCGGAACTTTTTGGTTGGAAGATTTGGACACCGACAAAAAAGCCTTTGAAAAATCGGGTATTTTAAGGTTTACATCTTTGGTAAACCAAAATTCGCCCTCCAGATTCTCGGAAGCCATCACGTATTTCTGACAGTTGTAACCGCTTATTTTTTTGGTTTCCCCTGTTTTCTTGAACGTAAAATCGGTGTCGTCATCAGAAGCATTGTCAAAAATAGCCCCAAACATACTGAACGGCATTGCCTGTACGCTTTTTTCCTTTTGGAAAAACATCACCATAGCCTCCCGCTCCATATCATACACTATAAATGTGTTGGTATCATAACCGGCTTCTATCCCGAAAACCTTGTCGTTTGTCCCAAGCCAATAGGTCATTTCGTTTGTTTGGTTAGAAGAGGCATCCTTCATTACATAGGTTACTTTCTGATTAAACTCATACGATTCTGATAATTTAATATCACTAGAAGCATTCATTAACGAACTTAAATCTAAAGAGGGTTCGTTTTTATCTTCTTTTGTATTTGCTTTTTTAGTCTTTTTATTTTCTTTAATAGCATTTTCTGGAGCATCAACAGTTTTATCAACAGCCTTGTCTACTCGTTGCTCTATTTTTTGTTCCACTCTTTTTTGGGCTCTGTCTTCTGCTCTTTTTTGAAGTTTATCTAAAAGTTGTGCTTCGCAGTTTGGAGCAAATAAAAAGGAGGAAATCAAAACTAAAAAGAAGCCTACACTACACTTTTTCATAATTAGTTGGTTTAATCAATTATAAGTCTCTTAATATCAAGAATACCATTCATCTGAACAATTGGAGCATCTTCATCCAATCCATCATAATTAGCTTGTTTAAATGATCCGGAAAAGTTAAGTTTATAACTTGCTCCACCTACACCTACTCCTTGAACTCCATAAGTTTGCAAATTACTAACGGAGCAACTTCCAGAGATACTAGAAAAACTATAATCTTGTCCGTCTTTTTTAAATGTAAAAATCAAGGTAGATCCTCCTGAATCTACATCATATTCATCATTCAATTGTGATGTAGACTGTCCGTTCATTAGAACAACAGCTCCTCCTGCATTAAAGCCAGAAGCAACCGATCCCAAAGAAATATTTAAAACTTTAGTTCCTTGATAATCAAAATACATTCCCGAAAAATCTTCGTTTGCTACCGTACCTTCTAGTTCCGTTCCTGATAGAATTCCTGATGTTATAGAAATATCATACGTATGATCACCTCCAACAGGGTTATTACCACCTGAATTATCATCACTTGAACAAGATGATAAAAATGCTATTGCTATAAATAGCGTGATTATAGATTTAAAATTTTTCATAGTTTTTTTGTTTTAGTTATTATACATTTCTATTTCTCCTTGTGTAATCTCAAATACTTGCTGATGGTCGAATATATTTCTGAAAGTTCCAGAAAACCCTATCTTAAAAGTCGATTTTCCCGAATCAAGAGCTCCGAAAGGAAATGTTTCTACAAAATGAGAAACACAATTTCCAGAAACGCTCTCAAGCGTATAATTTTGACCTTGATAGCTAAAATTCACAAATACTACGGATGTATCTTGATTAGTGAGTTCGTTTAAAGCAAGCGGTTGAATAACATCATCTAAATAAACAAAATTGACACGAATTCCCGGATTTCTGTTATTTAGAAAGACAGAAACCATTACATAGTCGTTTTCAGGCTCAAAATAGGACATACCACCACCATGCTCATCAAAAGGTATTTCTGTAGTAAACACTTCGTTATCAATTCCATTTCCAGAAACGGTATATGTATAACGATGTGTTGGATTTGGATCTGTTGGGTCTTCCGGATTTCCTCCAGAGTTGCTATCATCGCTTGAGCAACTAGTAAATAAAAGAGTAAAGAATAATATCCCGATTGTTGTTTTAATATTTTTCATAATTTTCATTTTAATTAAAGATTAAATTTTACTCCTGCCAATAATACAAGCTGATCATAATCACTTAAAACATATTTCAGTTCTGCAAACGGTGTCCAACTTTTTCCTAAATTAAAGTTTGTTCCTGCACCCAGATTAAAACCTACTTTCCCTTCACTTGACGAAGCTCCTCCAAAACCAAAGCCCAAGTCTTCTACTTTTACTTTTACACTAGTATAATTAATACCTGCCAAACCATACACTCCAAAAGAATCATCATTTACAAAATAATAATTTGCATTTGCGTTCAACTCAAAAATTGTCGTTTTTACTATACTGCTTTCTTCTTTAGGCAGATAATAGGTGAAGTTTGGGGCAATAGTAAGATTCTCCATAATCGGAAATTCAGCATTAACACCAAAACCTATCGTTTTGATTTCAGACCCATACCCTAAAAACCCACCTATTCGAGTATCTTCTTGAGCATTTGCTGATAAAAAAGAAAATGCAATAAAACATGCGGTTGTAATAATTTTTTTCATCTTTTTAAATGTTTATAATTGTATAGGGCAAAGATTAAATAGAAAGTCTTTGGTTTTATAGGGGGATTTATTGAAATTTTCTTTAAGGGTTTTCCCTGAATGTTATTTTTAAAAACTTTAAGAAATGAACTATTATAATGATAACCCATTGGGTGAAATTAAAAATAGATTGATTTTTTCCGTCAGTTCGAGTGATTTTTCGTAGTGAAACGAAGAAAAATTGTATCGAGAACTAAATAAAAATACTTCTCGACACAAAATTCCCTTCACTTCGTTACAGAAATTTCACTCGAAGTGACGATTTGAAGTAATTTCACCCAACGGGTATAATGATACGTAAAATCTAATTTCTGTTTTGAATAGATGAAGATGAGATTTTTGTTGAAGTAATATTTACCTTTGTATTTTCTGCTAGAATACTGAACAAATAGCAATATATCATTGGTAAACGAGTCTATAAATTAAATGAAAATCCGTAAAGCAAATCTAGAAGATTCAGAATCTATCGTACCATACTTATTATTAGCGATGGAAGACATTGCGTATGAGTTTATCGGAGAAAAATCGTACGAAAAAGCAACTCGTTTTTTATATGCGATGGTTTCGCAAAAAGGAAATCAATATTCATACGAAAACTGTTGGATTGTAGAAAATGAAGACGGAATTGTTGGAACAGCTTGTGTGTATGACGGAGGAAAATTACACAAATTACGAATTCCTATTGCAAATTACATCCAAGAACATTTCGGAAAAGATTTTAATCCGGAAGATGAAACGCAACCGGGAGAAATTTATATTGATTGTGTTGGGATAAATTCGAATCAGCAAGGAAAAGGAATCGGTTCGCAACTATTTGAATTTTTGATTGATGAATATGTAGTCAAGCAGAAAAAGACGCTAGGTTTATTAGTCGATTATGACAACCCAAAAGCTGAAAAATTATACCTAAAGTTAGGTTTTAAAATCGTCGGAGAAAAAACTTTGGTCGGAAAGACTTTAAAACATATGCAGTATATTTGTCCTACTAATTTCTAAATTAAAAATTTGTAATTCTAAAATGAACGACTTTCTAAAATATCAAGCTCAAACCTCTAAATTTCCGTTAGGAATCAAAGTTTCTCATGCCAAAGGCTCTTATATTTATGATACCAATGGAGGAAAACACCTTGATTTTGTAGCAGGAGTTTCGGCTTGTACGTTAGGACATTGTCATCCAAGAGTAGTTGAGGCTATTGAAAAACAAACCCAAACCTATATGCATGTGATGGTCTATGGAGAGTACTCTCAAAGCCCAGCTGTTGAATTTTGTAAGTTATTGGCAGAAAACCTTCCCTATCCACTCAAAAAAACCTATTTGGTAAATTCTGGAACCGAAGCTACCGAAGGTTCGATAAAACTCGCTCGTAGAGTTACCGGACGAAGTGAAATCATTTCGATGAACAATGCCTATCACGGAAATACCATGGGCTCGATGAGTGTGATGAATTACAAAGAACGAAAAGCACCGTTTTTGCCATTGATTCCGGGTATTAAGTTTATTGATTTTAACGATGAATCACAACTGGAGCAAATTACCGAAAAAACTGCAGCAGTAATTTTAGAAAGTATTCAAGGTGGAGCAGGGTTTATTCAGCCACAAAATGATTATTTCAAAAAAGTCCGTCAAAGATGTACAGAAGTTGGTGCATTGATGATTGTGGACGAAATTCAACCTGGATTTGGAAGAACCGGAAAATTATTTGGATTTGAAAATTATGGTGCTGTACCTGATATCATTACCATCGGAAAAGGAATGGCAAGCGGAATGCCATGCGGAGCTTTCGTTTCTTCCGAAGAAATGATGGATACTCTTTCGGACAATCCGAAATTAGGACATATTACCACTTTCGGGGGAAACCCCGTAATTGCCTCTGCGAGTTTAGCTACGCTAAAAGAAGTTTTAGAATCGGATTTGATACCTCAAACTCTCGAAAAAGAAAAACTTTTCAGAGAATTATTAGTACATCCGCTTATAAAAGAAATAAGAGGAAAAGGACTGATGCTTGCCCTTATTACCGAAAGTGAAGAAATTACAAACGAAATCATCTTGCGTTGCAAAGACAAAGGACTAATTTTGTTTTGGTTGTTATTTGAGAAAAAAGCCGTACGAATCACTCCTCCTCTAACCATTTCGAAAGATGAAATCAGAGAGGGTTGTAGAATTATTTTGGAAGTGTTTGATGAGATATAAAGTTTCTGCCATTGCGAACGAAACATAGTGGAGTGTGGCAATCTAAAAAAATGAGATTGCCTGCCTGTCGGCAGACAGGCTTCGTCGTTCCTCCTCGCAATGACACAGATAGTTCTTTCAACCACCCCCCAACACTCAGCCTTATACCGATTTACTTCGCAATATTTACTGCTCTTGTTTCTCGGATTACGGTAACTTTTACTTGTCCCGGATAGGTCATTTCGGTTTGGATTTTTTGTGAAATCTCAAACGAAAGATTTGCTGCTTTTTCGTCTGAAACTTTTTCACTTTCCACAAGCACACGAAGTTCACGTCCTGCCTGAATAGCATACGCATTTTTCACTCCTTGGAATCCATAAGCGATGTTTTCTAAATCTTTCAAACGTTGAATATACGAATCCAAAACTTGTCTTCTTGCTCCTGGTCTTGCTCCCGAAATCGCATCACAAACCTGAACAATCGGAGAAAGTAAACTTGTCATCTCGATTTCATCGTGGTGTGCTCCGATAGCATTGCAGACTTCGGGTTTCTCTCCATATTTTTCAGCCCATTGCATTCCGAGAATTGCGTGAGGAAGTTCACTTTCCGTTTCGGGAACTTTTCCTATATCGTGCAATAATCCTGCTCTTTTAGCCATTTTTGCATTCAATCCTAATTCAGCTGCCATAATTCCACACAATTTAGCAACCTCACGGGAGTGATGTAATAAATTTTGTCCGTAAGACGAACGATACTTCATTCTACCTACAATTTTGATAAGTTCAGGATGTAATCCGTGGATACCCAAATCAATTACTGTACGTTTTCCGACTTCGATGATTTCGTCATCAATCTGTTTAGCTGTTTTGGCAACCACTTCTTCGATTCTTGCAGGGTGAATACGTCCGTCCGTAACCAATTTATGAAGTGCTAACCTTGCGATTTCTCTACGAACAGGGTCAAAACACGAAAGAATAATTGCCTCCGGAGTATCATCTACGATGATTTCAACTCCTGTTGCAGCTTCTAAAGCTCGGATATTTCTTCCTTCACGTCCGATAATTCGACCTTTTACATCATCAGATTCGATATTGAAAACCGAAACACAGTTTTCGACAGCCTCTTCCGTTCCCACTCTCTGAATGGTATTGATAACTACCTTTTTAGCCTCTTGTTGAGCTGTTAGTTTTGCTTCTTCCAACGTACTTTGAATGAAAGACATCGCTTCGGTTTTAGCCTCATTTTTCAGGCTTTCCATCAACTGTTCTTTAGCATCTTCAGCAGAAAGTCCTGCAATCACTTCGAGTTGTTCAACCTGACTTTTGTGGATTTTTTCGACTTCTTCCTGCTTTTTTTCAAGCATCACCAATCGGTTGTCGTAATCAGTTGTTTTTCTTTCTATTTCTTCGTTTAGCTTTTTGTTTTTTGCTAATTCGTTCGAAACTTGGGACTCCTTATCACGAGTGCGTTTTTCGGCTTCTGCCATTTTTTTCTCCCGATTCAAGATCACTTGTTCGTGCTCGGCTTTCAGCTCAATAAATTTTTCTTTTGCCTGAAAAATTTTGTCTTTTTTGATGGCTTCCGATTCGATTTTAGCTTCTTTCAGTATCGAACCAGCCTCTTTTTTTGCGTTTTTAATATAGCTCGAAGCATTGCTTTTTTCCAAGTATTTTGCTACTGCAAAACCCAAAACCAATCCGACTACCGAGCAACCAATTATTAATAATGTACTGTCCATTTTTTGTTAATTTCTGTAAAGTGTTTATATAAAAAAGCCTGTACCAGGATTGATTGAATAAACTCGTAAAGACAAGTTTTAGGCTAACTTGCAGGTCAAATTTCTGTTCCGAAAACAGCTTATTTTTGCTACAACGATTCACCTATTTTAATTTGTAAGTGTTGAGTTTATCAATAATAAAATCCTAATACAGGCAGTGTTTACTTATATTTAAGAACGTTCGAGATACTTGGTCAAAAGCTCGTTTATCGCAACAATCTTGTTTTGAGTATCCTCGCTTACCGATACGGTATCTATTGTTTTTTGTTCGATTTGAGAGGCAAACTGCAAAGCACACATTGCAAGTACGTCTTGCTTGTCTCTGACCGCATAATTTTGCTCAAACTGCTTAATCATAGCATCAATCTTCTTGGAAGCCGTTCGAAGTGCTTCTTCTTGAGCATAATCCACATTTAGCGGATACACTCGATCTGCGATTGATATTTTGATTTTCAGTTTTTCACTCATTGTTAATCAGAAAGTTGTGCTACACAATAATCAATTTCTCTAATTATCGAATTTATTCTAATTTTAGTTTCTCTTTTAAAATCTTCACTGCCAAGCAATGCGTTTGCTGTTTTCAGAGATTCGATTTGATTGTTCAGATTTTCGATTTCTGTTTCGGTCTGACGAAATCTGTCCTGATAAAACGACAATTCGGAACGTAAGGCATCATTTGCTTTTTCCAAATTGTCCGTCTTGAAAATCATTTTTTTGATTTTTCTTTCAAGCTCATCAACAATCTTTACAATATCACTCATAAAAACAATTCACATTGCGATTTACAAAATTACAATTTTAGCACTTAATCTACAATTTTTTCCCGTTAAATATTTCAGATTTCATTATTAGGTCCTTTTCAGAAAAAATATTTTGAGCTAACAAGTTAAATTTTCGACAATTAAGTTTGAGAATATGGTTTTTTAATTCGTATATTTGCAACCCAAAAAATAATTAACACTTTAATAATATATCAAAATGACAAAAGCTGATATCGTAGCGAAAATATCCGGAAAATTAGGATTAGAAAAAAACGAAGTACAAGCTACCGTAGAATCATTTATGGAGGAAGTTAAAACTTCGTTAGAGGCAGGAAACAACGTTTATTTAAGAGGTTTCGGAAGTTTCATCATCAAAACAAGAGCCGAAAAAACAGGAAGAAACATCTCTAAAAACACCACTATCAAAATTCCTGCTCACAACATTCCCGCTTTCAAACCTGCAAAAACTTTTGTAGAAACCGTGAAAAACAACACGAAAGTAAAAGCCAAAAAAGTATCAGTAAGCTAAAAATATTCATTAACCGAAAATATAACAGATTATGCCAAACGGTAAAAAAAGAAAAAGACATAAGATAGCGACTCACAAACGTAAAAAACGCTCAAGAGCAAATCGTCACAAAAAGAAAAAGTAGTCTAGTACTACTTTTTCGGCTTTATTTTTGAAACTGTTTAATACAGTTTCTACGTTCTTTGAAATGGGTTCAAGACGATTTTCGCTTGTACCTTCGGGTTAAATACCTGTAAAAAATTACTAATCCATCTGGACTTTTTTGAGTTCGGATAAAAATTTACAGCAATGAATAAAGAATTGATTATAAGAACAGATTCTGATGCGGTAGATTTTGCCTTATTAAAAGATGGAAAACTAATAGAATTACACAAAGAAGAAGACAAACAGGACACAGGAAATTCGTTTAATGTCGGAGATATTTTTCTGGCTAAAATCCGCAAACCTGTCGCAGGACTTAATGCTGCATTCGTAAATGTAGGACACGAAAAAGATGCGTTCCTCCATTATCATGATTTAGGCCCTAACCTACTTTCTTTGATGAAATTCATAAAACTTGTAAGCACAGGTAAAACAAAAGATTTCTCACTCAAAAACTTTGTTTTCGAGAAAACAATCGACAAAGACGGAACAATTACGGACGTATTGAGTGCCAATCAGTCAATTTTGGTGCAGGTGGTCAAAGAACCCATCTCAACCAAAGGGCCTCGTATCAGCTCCGAACTTTCTCTTGCAGGAAGATATGTTGTGTTGATTCCTTTTTCGGACAAAGTTTCTATTTCACAAAAAATAGAATCCAAAGAAGAAAAAGACCGACTCAAACGCCTAGTACAATCCATTAAGCCAAAAGGTTTCGGAGTAATTATCAGAACTGTGGCAGAGGGTAAAAAAGTTGCAGAACTCGATAAAGACCTGCAAAACCTCTTCAACAAATGGATTTCAATGAGCAAACTGATTCCCGTTGCACATCAACCGTCAAAGGTTTTAGGAGAAGTAAACAGAGCTTCGTCTATTTTGAGAGATGTATTCAACGATTCGTTTACGGGCATTCACATAGATGATGAAGATTTGTACTATCAGACCAAAGAATATTTACAGGAAATTGCTCCTGAAAAGGTTTCGATTGTCAAGCATTATCAGTCCAAAGAACTTCCGTTATTCGAGAAATACCATATCGAAAGACAAATCAAAACCTCTTTCGGACGTACGGTTTCGATGAGTAAAGGAGCTTATTTGGTTATTGAGCACACAGAAGCGTTGCACGTTATTGACGTGAATAGCGGAAACCGTTCGAACAAAGCTCAGAATCAAGAAGAAACTGCTTTGGAAGTCAATATGATTGCGGCTTCCGAAATTGCAAGACAGCTTCGTTTGAGAGATATGGGAGGAATCATCGTTGTCGATTTCATTGATATGCATGACGTAGAAAATCGCAAAAAGTTATATGATTTTTTACGAGAAGAAATGAGTGATGACAAAGCAAAGCACAAGATTTTACCTCCGAGTAAATTCGGGCTTATTCAGATAACAAGACAAAGGGTACGTCCTGAAGTAAATATTAAAACTGAGGAAGCTGACCCGAATAACTCGAACGGAGAAATCGTAGCTCCGATTCTGATTATCGACAAAATCAGGACCGATTTAGAAAGCATTGTGCAGAATCACAAAAAGGTAATTCTCAACGTACACCCTTTTGTAGCTGCATACCTAACCAAAGGTTTTCCGTCCTTACGTTCAAAATGGTTTTTTGAATTTAAAAAATGGATAAAAATTATACCTCGTGATGCTTACACGTATTTAGAATACCATTTCTTTGATGAAAAAGGAAATGAAATTACCGATTAGAACAAAAAAACGCTTATCAGAAATGATAGGCGTTTTTTATTGGTTGTTAGTTGTCGGTTATTGGTTAATAGTTTTGGGCATTGATATTGATTTTGCCATTAATATTGCCAAACTAAAAACTACTCATCAGGTGTTATTTCTTTGACTAAAACTTTATCAATCTTAATTCCGTCCATATCCATTATTTCAAGCTCAAAGCGATTCCATTGCAACTTTTCTCCTTCTTTCGGGATATGACCTAATTCTGTGATGATAAGTCCGCTTACGGTTGTTACATTAAAATTCGGAATCAAATCATCAAGTTCAAAATACGTCAAAAAGTCGTGTAAGGAATAATGTCCGTCCACAAGCCAAGAACCGTCTTCTCTTTGAGTGAGCTGAAATTCGTCCTGATAAAAATCGGCTGCATCCCCCACAAGAGCTTCCAAAATGTCATTCAGCGTAATAATTCCTTGGATTACTCCATATTCATCAGTAACCAAAGCATAGTGAATTTTCGACTTTTTGAAAGCCTCCAAAGCACTATAAGCTGAAGTATGCTCAATAAAATAAGCAGGTTCGTTCAGTATTTCTCTCAGGCTGAATTCCGATTTTTTCTCAAAATTGGCAAATAAATCTTTCAGATTTACAACTCCGACCAATTCGTCAAGATTATCATTTGAACAAACAGGATAAATTGAGTGGATTTCGTCAAGAATGGTTTCTTTGATTTCGTCTAAAGAATCATCAAGCGAAAGATAGACAATCGAATTTCGGTGGGTCATCAGAGAGTTGATTTTACGGTCTCCGATATGAAAAACCCGCTCCACTATATCTTGTTCGATTTCCTGAACCTCTCCTCCTTCTGTTCCCTCTTTGATGATGGCTTTGATTTCTTCTTCGGTTACTTTTCCGTCTGTATTCGGTTTGATTCTCAATATTTTTAACAGCATTTCGGTTGAAGTTGTAAGCAACCAAATAAAAGGGGCTGTAATTACCGAGATAAACCGCATTGGTAAAGCAATCGCTTTAGCAATAGTTTCAGGATAAGTAAGTCCAATTCGTTTCGGAACCAATTCCCCTAAAACCAATGTGAAAAATGTTACAAAAATTACAATTATAGTTACTGCAAGAGATTTTGAATAAGGTGTTAAAATTGGTGATTTTTCCAAAAACAGCTGTAAGTCAGCTGTTATAGCCTCTCCCGAATAAATACCGGTCAAAATACCGATAAGTGTAATTCCTATTTGAACTGTAGAGAGAAATTTGTTTGGAGAATTTGCTAAATCAAGTGCCGTTTTAGCACTTGAGCTTCCTTTTTTAGCTTCGCTCTCTAACCTACTCTTTCGAGAAGAAATCAGAGCAATTTCGGACATCGAAAATACTCCATTAAGCAATATAAGCAATAATATAATTATAATTTCCATGGGGTTATTTGTCTATAAAATCGTCTATAATACTACTTAACCTTCGGGTAACTTCTTCGATGGTTCCGATTCCGTTTACCG
This sequence comes from uncultured Flavobacteriaceae bacterium, assembly GCA_934675205.1. Taxonomy (GTDB): domain Bacteria; phylum Bacteroidota; class Bacteroidia; order Flavobacteriales; family Flavobacteriaceae; genus Flavobacterium. The sequence goes on from CAKUPQ010000004.1 coordinate 101,766, forward strand.
AATAAAACAAGTTTTTGTGGCTATAATAATCAATCAGAGGAGCTGTTTTTTCGTTGTATTCGTCATAGCGATTTCTGATTTTGTTTTCGTCTTGGTCATCTGCTCTTCCGCTTGTTTTTCCTCTTTCTAAAAGGCGTTGGATCAGGATTTCGTCATCTGCTTCTAAGGCAACCGTAGCGGTTACTTGCCAACCTTTGGTGGCTAAGAATTGATCTAAAGCTTCGGCTTGAGCTATTGTTCTTGGGAATCCGTCGAACAAGAATCCAGTGGCTTGGAGGTTTTTTTCGACTTCGTCTTGCAACATTTTGATGGTTAACTCGTCAGGAACTAAATCACCTCTATCCATAAAAGCCTTGGCTTGTTGTCCTAATTCTGTGTTGTTTTTGAGGTTATATCTGAACACATCTCCTGTCGAAATATGTACCAGGTTATATTTTTCTTTTAAGAATTCTGCTTGTGTTCCTTTTCCTGCTCCCGGTTTCCCAAATAAAACTATGTTAATCATTGTGTTAGAATTTAGTGTGTTATTATTTTTTTCTGCAAGTTGGTAAACCTCCGATAAATTTCTTCCGTGTTCGTCATAATCCAAACCATACCCGACAATAAATTTATTCGGAATTTCCATTCCGATATAATCTATCTTAATATCTTTTGTATAGGCTTCGGGCTTGAAAAATAAGGTTGCAAATTTGAGAGATTTCACTTGTTTGTCTTCAAAAAGTTTTTTGAGTGTAACAAGCGTATTTCCCGTGTCGATAATATCCTCCAAAACGATAACCGTTCTGTTTTTTACCTCAACACCTAATCCGATAAGTTCGTTGATTTTTCCTGTGGAAGATGTTCCCTCGTACGAAGAAAGTTTAATAAATGACAGTTCACAAGGCTTTTTGTAATGTTTCATAAAATCAGAAACAAACATAAAAGAGCCGTTGAGAACTCCTATAAATATGGGGACTTCTTCATCAATATCATCAGCTATTTCTTGTGCCATTTTGGCAACAGCACTATCAATCTGATTAGCTGACAGAAAAGGAACAAAATTTTTGTCGTGTATGCGAATCAATTTTCGTAAAGATTTACAATCTATGCAAATATACTAAAAACACTTTATATAAATAATAAAATTTTCAATGGTTTATAAAAAAGGTTATCTTTGGCTTACTAAACACATTTTATTCATAAAATTATGAAAAAAACACTACTCTTTTTGTTTTTTATAGTGGTTAGCTATAAAGCAACAGCACAAATAACCTATATTTCCGACCCTATCTTTGAACAGGAACTTATTACTCAAAATATAGATAGTGATGGGGTTGTAAACGGACAAATGCTAACAAGTGATGCTTTAGCTGTAACTTCATTAACGATTTCTGGTGTCATTAGTAATGGAGAATATGTTTATATTAATGACTTAACAGGACTTGAAGACTTTATAAATTTAGAATCTCTTATTATTAATAGCACTATGGTAGAAGAACTCAATGTCAGTACTTTAGTAAATCTTAAATATTTGGATTGTGTAGATAATATGCTCACATCTATTGATGTTTCTAATAATGTTTTATTGGAATATCTTGATATTACAAGCGGAGGAGATGTAGAGCCTTTTAATAATTTTTCAAAAATAGACTTGAGTAATAACCCCAATATACATACTTTAAAAGCTTCGGGAGTAAGTAAAGTCAATTTAAACAATAATGAAAATATGTTTATTAATGTAGGTTGTTGGTGGTGTTGGGACTATCCTGCTGATTACATAATTGGACACGTTTGTATAGAAGTTGATGATGTTGAACTTACTCAAAACAATCAATATCCTTATTCGGAATGGACAATTTATCACGCATATAAAACATACAGCTATACTGATGATGTTGAAGATTGTTCTTTAAGTTCTGAATCGTTCGTTCAAAACAACATCAAAATTTACCCGAATCCTGTTTCTGCAACGCTATATTTTGACCTTAAAAGTAATAGTCCTGTCGAAAAAGTAATAATTTTTGACAATTTAGGAAGAAAAGTACTTGAGCAAAATAATGTTTCGGACAATATTTTGGTTTCTGACCTGCAAAAAGGAAATTATATCCTAAAAATCTTTTCCGACAAAGGAGTGCAGACAGAAAAAATAATTGTAAAGTAACAACATCTTTTCATATCAAAAAATCCTGCCTCGTTCAAAAAAAAACGAAGTGGGATTTTTTATTTTCTTTAATTGAAAATCTCTGTCATCTGTGTTCTATACATTTAATATATTTGTACTTTCAAACCGAGAGCAATGAATACAAAAGAAATCATCGAAACTTTACGGAAAGAACTGGAACAGCACAATTACAATTATTATGTATTGGATAATCCTGTAATTTCCGATTTTGAATTTGACCAAAAGCTAAAGCAACTTCAGGAATTAGAAAGCCAAAACCCTGAATTTTTCGATGAAAACTCACCTACTCAACGGGTTGGAGGAAGTATTACCAAAAATTTCGCTACCATTCAGCACAAAAACCGAATGTATTCTTTGGATAATTCGTATTCCAAAGAAGAATTGCTGGATTGGGAAAACCGCATTCAGAAAATACTCGGAAATGTTCCTTTGGAATATACCTGTGAGCTTAAATATGACGGAGCTTCCATCAGTATTACCTACGAAAATGCAACCTTAAAACGTGCTGTAACCCGAGGAGACGGATTTCAGGGAGATGAAGTTACGAACAATATCAAAACGATTAAATCCGTTCCTTTGAAACTAAAGGAAAATTTTACGGACGAATTTGAAATTCGGGGAGAAATTATACTTCCGTTACAAGGTTTTGAAAAAATGAATCAGGAGCTTATCGAAATCGGAGAAACTCCGTATTCCAATCCGAGAAATACCGCTTCGGGAAGTTTGAAATTACAGGATAGTTCCGAAGTTGCTAAACGTCCTTTGGATTGTCTGCTTTATAATTTAATGGGAAATTTCGGATTGGAAACGCATTTTGAAAGCCTGCAAAAAGCACGAGATTTAGGATTTAAAGTTCCAAAAGAGTCAATTTTAGCCAAAAATATGGACGAAGTTTTCGCTTTTATTGATTTTTGGAATACCGAAAGGCACAATCTTCCTTACGAAACAGACGGAGTGGTTATCAAAGTCAATAACCTCCACTATCAGGACGAATTGGGATATACGGCAAAATCTCCTCGTTGGGCTGTTGCCTACAAATTCAAGGCAGAGCAGGTTTCCACAAAACTGAACTCGATTTCGTATCAGGTTGGAAGAACGGGAGCTATCACTCCTGTTGCGAATTTAGAGCCTGTTCAGTTGGCAGGAACTATCGTAAAACGTGCCTCTCTCCACAATGCAGACCAAATCGCAAAATTAGATGTTAGAATTTCAGATGTTGTTTTCGTAGAAAAAGGAGGAGAAATTATTCCGAAAATCGTGGGAGTTGATTTGGCTCAACGAAACGAAAATTCCTCTTCTGTTCATTATATCGAAAATTGTCCCGAATGTAATTCCGTTTTGGAACGAAAAGACGGAGAGGCTCAACATTATTGTCCGAATTTTTACGGTTGTCCTCCGCAAATTATCGGAAGAATCGAACATTATATTACCCGAAAAGCAATGGATATTGAAGGATTGGGAGGAGAAACCGTTGCACTTTTGTACCATTCGGGACTTGTAAAAGACTATGCAGATTTGTATGAATTAAAGAAAGAGCAGATTATTCCGTTGGAACGAATGGCTGAAAAATCGGCTGAAAACCTGATAAACGGAATCGAAAAATCAAAGGAAATTCCGTTTGAAAGGGTTCTGTATGCACTCGGAATCCGATATGTGGGAGAAACCGTTGCCAAAAAATTAGCCAAACATTACAAAAGTATTGATGCTTTGGCCAATGCCACATTGCTCGATTTGATTTTGGTTGACGAAATCGGAGAAAAAATTGCTCAAAGTGTGGTTGATTTCTTTAGTAATTCCGAAAATGTTATTTTGATAAACCGATTGAAACACTACGGAGTCCAATTCGAATTAGTCGAAAAAGAAAGCACACAAGTAAGTACTATTCTGCAAGGAAAAACGATTGTTGTTTCGGGAAAATTTGAACATTTTTCACGTGACGGAATCAAACAGGCCATCGAAGATAACGGAGGAAAAGTCGGTAGTTCGATTTCGTCCAAAACCGATTATGTCGTAGCAGGTGCGGATATGGGACCTTCAAAACTCGAAAAAGCTACAAGCCTGGGGATTACCATTTTATCGGAACAGGATTTTGTGAAGATAATTTCGGGATAAACTTTTCTCAAAAAATATTTAACAAAAATTTACAATTATTTAGTTCGGTAGTTGCCGAACTAACCTTATTTTTGCACTTTATTTAAAATGATTCCAGCATTGAATACTGATGTAGAAAGAGAAGAGCTGATAGAGATGATGGGCATCCATCTTCAAAATCAACATTCCATTTCACCTCTTACGGGTAGAATTTGGGGTACGCTCATTATGGAAGGCAAAGACAAAGGCCTTACTTTTGACTATCTGGTAGAGAAGTTTCAGGCAAGTAAAAGTAGTATCTCTTCGAGTCTGAATTTACTCGTGAAAAAGAACAAAATTTATTACAATACTATCGAAGGAGATCGAAAAAAATATTTTAGGGCTTATCCGTTTAGCGAACGATTCGCAAGGTTCTTGAAAAATATGGAATTTGAAAAAGCATTACTTGATAAAATTATCTTGTATAAAAGCAAAGAAGAAAAAACAGCCGAAAACAATTGTTCTTTACAAAACATCAAAGCCTATAAAGAACACCTTAACGAAATAGAGCAGCTAACCAAAAGAATGCTGGAAAAATTAAAAAGAACAGAAGAAAAAAACCTTATCAACAACAATTAAATATAACATTGAAGTATGAGCAAATCAATTATTTGGAGTGGATTATTAGCCTCTTTATTACTCGTTTCTTGTAATAAAGGAAATAACAACCAACAACAGGCACCTGCTGCCCTACCCTTTCCGGTTGTAGAGGTTCCAACAAAAACGGTTATCGGATATGACAACTATCCGGCAAACATCGAAGGAACAACCAATAGTGACGTAAGAGCTAAAGTTTCGGGTTATATTACCAAAGTTTTGGTTGATGAAGGACAAAGAGTTCGCAAAGGACAAGTTCTTTTTACTTTAGAAACGCAATCCATGAGTCAAGATGCTCAAGCGGCAAAAGCTAACGTAAATGCAGCTCAGGTAGAAGTGGACAGACTGATTCCGCTAGTTGAAAAAAACATCATCAGTAGCGTACAGTTAGAAACAGCCAAAGCGAGATTAGCTCAAGCAAAAAGCAATTATAGCAGTGTAGCAGCAACTATTGATTATGCCAATATCCGCAGTTCTATTGACGGATATGTAGGCTCAATCAATTTCAGAGAGGGAACTTTGGTCAGTCCTGCCGACCCTACACCTCTGACAACCGTTTCCACTACAGATGACGTTTATGTTTTCTTTACACTTAACGAAAAATCATACCTTGACTTTTTGAGTAAAACCGAAGGAAAAACAAGAGAAGAAAAACTTAAAAACTTCCCTCAAGTAGAATTACAACTGGCTAACAAAGCTATTTATTCCGAAAAAGGAAAAATCGAAACCGTAACCGGTCAGGTTGATAAAACAACAGGAACAGTTAGTTTCAGAGCTAAATTCAAAAATCCAAATGGAATTTTGGCTAACGGAAACAGCGGAACTATCCGTATTCCGAAACAATACAAAGATGTGGTTGTCGTTCCGGAAGTAGCTACTTTCGAACAACAAGGAATAAACTATGTCTATACCGTAAAAAATGATACGGCTTATACTACTATCATCGACATAATGGACAAAGTAAACAGACTTGCCATTATCGAATCAGGGGTAAAACCGGGAGATAAAGTAGTGGTTGAAGGGCTTATAAGACTGCGAAACAATACTCCGGTTGTACCGCAACCCGTAGATGATTTCGATACGTTTGTCAATTCCTTAAAAACTGTATTCTAAAAAAAATCTATAAGATTATGCTAAAGACATTTATAGAAAGACCGGTATTATCTACCGTTGTTTCGATTATCATAGTTATTCTCGGTATTTTAGGAATTACTGCACTTCCTATTACTGAATATCCTGAGATAGCCCCTCCTACGGTTCAGATTCAAGCAAATTATCCGGGTGCCAATGCTCAAACCGTTTTGGAGAGTGTCATCATTCCGATAGAAGAGCAGGTAAATGGTGTGGAAGGGATGGATTACATTACTTCTACTGCAACCAATACTGGACAAGCAACTATAAACGTACTCTTTAAACAGGGAGTCGATCCGGATATTGCGACTGTAAACGTACAGAACCGCGTAGCTCGTGCTACACCACTTTTACCGGCTGAAGTAAATCGTACGGGAGTTGTGACACAAAAACAGCAAACCAGTGCTTTGATGTTTGTTTCGTTTTACTCCGAAGATGACAAATTTGACCAAACCTACATTCAAAACTACCTGAACATAAATATTGTTCCGCAACTCAAACGAGTAAACGGAGTTGGAGATGCCAGTGCTTTCGGACAACGAAACTACTCGATGCGTGTTTGGCTTGATCCTGTAAAAATGGCAAGTTACGGATTAGTCCCATCTGACGTGACTGCCTCCATCAACGAGCAAAGTTTAGAAGCAGCTGCCGGACAATTAGGAGAGAATAATGCAGAGGCTTTTCAGTATGTTATTCGCTATAGCGGAAAATATAAAACCCAAGAACAATACGAAGATATCGTAATCAAATCGTTGGATAACGGGCAAATCCTTTATCTGAAAGATGTGGCAACCATTGAAATGGGAGCTCAGGGATATACTGGAGTATCTCGTTATAACGGACTTCCTGCTGCTGCTATGGCTGTTTATCAAACTCCGGGTTCAAATGCACAAGAAATCATCAACGAAATTAAAGTTGAATTAGAAGAGCTATCCAAATCAATGCCTGACGGGTTGAATTATGTGATTACCTACGATACCAACCAATTCCTTGAGGCTTCTATCTCTAAAGTAATTACAACCCTTATCGAAGCCTTTATTCTTGTATTCTTGGTCGTATTTCTGTTCTTACAGGATTTCCGTTCTACGCTTATTCCGCTTATTGCAGTTCCGGTTTCGATTATCGGTACGTTTTTCTTTCTGAATCTGTTCGGATTTACTATCAATATGCTGACACTTTTTGCCTTGGTATTGGCTATCGGAATTGTGGTAGATGATGCCATAGTCGTCGTCGAGGCCGTTCACGCAAAAATGGAAAAGACGGGGCAAGGAGGAAAAGAAGCCTCTATCAGTACGATGAGCGAAATAACAGGTGCTATTATATCAATTACGTTAGTAATGGCAGCTGTATTTATTCCGGTTACTTTCGTCTCGGGACCTACGGGAGTTTTCTACAAACAATTCGGGATTACGCTTATTGTAGCCATTATTATTTCGGCAGTAAATGCCCTTACGTTAAGTCCGGCTTTGTGTGCTATACTTTTGAAGCCTCACGAAGAAGAAGACGGAAAGAAAAAAGGACTATGGAAACGTTTCACCACTACCTTCAACCGGGTATTTAATGCAATGACAGACCGTTATGCCAGAAGTTTTAAATTCCTTCTGAAACACAGATGGGTGACATTTATTATTCTTGCTGTATGTGGTGGACTTATCTATTTCGCTGGTAAAACAATGCCAACCGGATTTGTACCAAGCGAAGACCGTGGTTTTATTATGGCTAACTTTGAACTTCCTCAAGGAGCAAGTGGAGATAGAGTTATAAAATTTCAAGAAGAATTCAGACAATTATCCTTACAAATTCCTGAAATAGAAGGAATTACACTCGTATCAGGTTTCAGTTTTATTAACGGACAAGGTTCTAACTACGGAATGGGAATGATTCGTCTGAAAAGTTTTGAAGACAGAAAAGACAAAGGCTCTTCGATTGATAATGTTATCGGAAAACTCTTTGGAGTAGCTGCCCAAATGCCGGAATCAAGAAGTATTTTCTTTGCACCTCCAAGTGTGCCTGGATTTGGATTTTCGTCAGGTTTTGAATTAAAATTATTGGATAAATCAGGTGGAAGTTTGCAAGAATTTGACGAGGTATCCAAACAATATTTAGCGGCTCTATCAGAACGTCCTGAAATTATGTATGCTCAAACTTCGTTTAATACTTCGTATGCACAGTACGAAATCGAACTGAATGTACCAAGAGCTAAACAATCGGGAGTTACCGTAAGTAGTATTTTCTCTGCACTTCAAGGGTATGTCGGAGGAATTTATGCAGCTGATTTCGTCCGTTACGGAAAACAATTCCGTGTGATGATTCAGGCACTTCCTGAAGATAGAACATCAGAAAGCGATTTGAATAAAATATATGTACGTACTGCATCAGGACAAATGACACCCATTACACAATTTGTCAACCTGAAACGAGTTTACGGTCCTCAAATTGTAAACCGATTCAATCTCTTTACTTCTGCTAATATTTCGGGAGCTAATAATCCGGGGTACAGTACGGGAGATGCTATTAAAGCCGTTCAGGAAGTAAGTGAGCAGAATCTTTCGACAAGTTACGGAATTGACTTTACCGGACTTTCCAGAGAAGAGATTAATGCCAGTTCAGATACTGTTATGATTTTCATCTTGTGTATCGTATTCGTTTATTTTATTCTTGCGGCTCAATACGAGAGTTATTTATTGCCTTTATCTGTAATTATATCTCTACCTGCAGGAATTATGGGAGCTTTTTGGGCTCAAAAATTGGCTGGATTAGAAAATAATATTTATTTCCAGATTGCATTAATTATGCTTGTCGGACTTCTCGCCAAAAATGCCATTTTGATTGTAGAATTTGCGATTCAAGGAAGGCGAAACGGACAAAGTATTGCCCAATCTGCAATCAGTGGAGCCAAAGCACGTTTACGTCCGATTTTGATGACATCATTTGCCTTTATCTTAGGACTAATGCCATTGGTATTTGCAACAGGAGTAGGATATGTAGGAAACCGTTCTATTGCAACGGGAGCTGCTTTCGGATTGCTTATCGGAACGATAATCGGAGTATTCAATATTCCGGTATTGTATGCTATTTTCCAATGGTTACAGGAAAAAATAAGTCCAATGAAATTTGAAAAAGCAACTGACGAAAATTCTAATTTGTAAAAAATGAAAAACATAAAATATATAGTGGTTTTAAGCAGTACTTTGGTATTACAGTCTTGTTTTGTAGCAAAGAATTACGAAAAACCAGAGTTAGATACAGACGACTTATACCGTACAGAAGTAGTTGCACAAGACACAACTTCTATGGCTGATATGTCTTGGGAAGAATTATTCAAAGACCCTATTCTTCAGAATTATATCAGAAAAGGATTGCAAAACAATTTTGACATCAGAATTGCTATGCAAAATATTGTAGCGGCAGAGGCAAATCTGAAACAGAGAAAAGCAGGTTATCTTCCCTCTTTGAACGCAAGTGGAAACTGGACACATCAAGAAATTTCAGGAAACAGTCAGTTTGGAGCTATGTTTAGCAATTTAGACCAATATCAATTAGCTGCCAACTTATCTTGGGAAGCTGATATTTGGGGAAAAATCAGAAGTAACAAAAGGGCTGCAAATGCCGGATATCTGCAAACTATTGCAGCCAATCAGGCTGTAAAAACACAGGTAATTACCGGAATTGCTTCGATGTATTACCAACTTTTGGCTTTGGATTCACAGCTCGAAATAGCTCAACAGACCCTTGAAAACCGAAACAAAAGTGTCGAAACCATTCAAGCTCTGAAAGAGGCAGGACAAGTAACCGAAGTGGCTGTAAAGCAAACCGAAGCTCAAAAATTCAGTACGGAAATTATCGTAGAGGATTTGAAATACAACATTACGATTCTCGAAAATTCGTTGAGTATATTGTTGGGAGAAACTTCTCAAGCCATCGAGAGAAGTACTTTTGAGCAACAAGAGTTAAACCCTGAAATCAAAACAGGAGTTCCTGCTAATCTGTTGAGCAGACGTCCTGATTTGATTGCAGCAGAATACGGTTTGGTAAACGCTTTTGAACTGGTAAATGTTTCGAGAAGTCAGTTTTATCCCTCATTAACCATTACCGCAACAGGTGGTTTTCAAAGTTTGGAGTTGAAAGATTTGATTGATAGTGGTTCTTTGTTTGCCACGATTGTTTCAGGACTTACACAGCCTATTTTCAACCAAAGACAAATCAGAACGCAACACGAAATTGCAAAATCCAATCAAGAAAAAGCGTTGATTCAGTTTGAAAAAGCCTTGAAAACAGCAGGAAAAGAAGTTTCTGATGCCTTGGCAAATTACGAAAACGAAACCAATAAAATCGAAATCAGAACACAACAAGTTGATGCACTCAAAAAAGCATCTGACTATTCTGAAGAGTTATTGGCTTACGGATTAGCAACTTACCTTGAAGTGCTGACAGCTCAAGACAGTGCACTTAATTCGGAATTAGGTCTAATTGATAATAGGTACAAACAATTTAATGCCATCATTACACTTTACAGAGCTTTAGGTGGTGGATGGGAATAATTTTTAGACTATGAAAAAGATACTTTTTCCGACTGATTTTTCTGAAACAGCAAACAATGCTTTTGTTTTTGCATTGAATATTGCACAAAAAAATAATGCGGTAATTTATGTATTGCATATTTATAAAAGTCCGATTATAAACAGTCGCATTCCGGCTGAAATTATATCGGACTACAACCTTGATGCAGAGCTGAAATCATTTGAGAATTTTAAAGAAAAATCAAAAGCAATGCACCAATTTGCAGACGAAAATGGCTTTTCGGATGTAGAGTTGAAGTTGGTTCTGAAAGAAGGTTATTTTTCGCCTAATATTAAAGGATTTGTAGCAGAAGAAAAAGATATTGATTTGATAGTAATGGGAACAAACGGAGCTTCTTCGTACCTTGAAAAAACTTTTTTCGGTTCAAATACCGTTCACACTATCGAGAGTCTGGATATTCCGGTTTTGAGTGTTCCTGCAAAAGCCAAAATATCTGAACCAAAATCTATTGTTTTTGCAACGCTATTCAAAGAAAAAGACAAAGAGGCTTTAGAGCGAATATTGAAAATAAACGAAAGATTCGGAGCCGAAATACATTGTTTGCACGTTACTAAAAACAAACAAAATATTGAAACTGTTTTGGCAGAATGGAAAGAACATTTTGCAGGAAAACCTATAAGTTTCAAGATTCTGGATTATAGTGATTCCGTAAACAAAACCATACTGAAATTTGTTGAAGAAAATCAGGTTAATGTGATTGTAGCTGTTTCGAGAAATCTGAACTTTTTTGAAGAATTGTTCAGTCCGAGTTTTACCAAAAAAATCAGCTACGAATCAAATGTTCCGATTTTTGTTTTCAAGTGAAATAATACACCTTAAAAAGTAGTAAATATCATTTTTCAGATGATTATTTACACTTTGAACTTTTTTGATATTGCTCCGTAGGACTTCAAATTTCACATATAGTCAAAAGTAAATGACTTTATTGAGTTATTTATTCTTTTTGTCCCTGTACAAAAGGAAAATTATTCTTCTTTCAAAGCATTCCAACCTCTTGCTTTAATCGGAATTGATGTGTTGGCTCTGGTAATTAAATTTACTCCTTGAGATTCTTCGGTTATATGTCCGATAATAGTTAAGTTCGGATTTGCTTTTATTTTTTCGAAATCATTCATATTGATTGTAAAAAGCAACTCATAATCTTCTCCTCCCGAAAGTGCAATCGTAGTCGCATCAAGGTTAAATTCCTCACAAACCGAAATAAACTGCGGATCAAACGGAAGTTTATCTTCATAAAGATTAGCTCCTACTCCACTTTGCTTTGCAATATGCAGAATTTCAGAAGAAAGTCCGTCTGAAATATCAATCATCGAAGTTGGTTTGACCTCTAAATCTTCCAAAAGTTTTTTGATGTCTTTTCGGGCTTCGGGTTTAAGCTGTCTTTCGATTAAATACGTATAATTTTCCAAATCAGGTTGGTTGTTCGGATTCACTTGGAACACTTGTTTTTCACGTTCCAAAACCTGCAATCCCATATAAGCCGAACCAATATCTCCCGTTATCACAACCAAATCATTCGGTTTTGCTCCGTTTCTGTAAACAATTTCACTTTCACTTGCTTCTCCGATTGCAGTTATGCTTATAATCAGCCCTTTTTGGGACGAAGTTGTATCTCCTCCAATCACATCAACATTGTAGATTTTTGAGGCAAGGGCAATTCCCTCATACAGTTCTTCGAGAGCTTCCAACGGAAAACGATTGGAAACAGCAACCGAAACCGTAATTTGAGTCGGAGTAGCATTCATCGCACATATATCCGAAAGATTCACAACTACTGCTTTGTAGCCCAAGTGTTTCAGAGGAACATAACCCAAATCAAAATGTACTCCTTCTACCAATAAATCGGTTGAAACTACAACTTTTTTGTCTTTGAAATCCAAAACTGCTCCATCATCTCCGATTCCTTTCAGAGAGGATTTTTGGTTTAACGAAAAATTTTGGGTCAAATGTTCTATTAGTCCGAATTCTCCCAAATCAGACAATGAAGTACGGGATTGATTTTTATTTTCTAACATTCTGCAAAATTACTATAATTAGTCCGAAGTACAAAGCCCGAAATCCGGACAGATATACAAAACAAAAAACGGAATAACCATTACGATTACTCCGCTTTTTTCAGTAAAAATATATGAGAAAAATTACTTTAGGGTAAAACTCTTTGAAGCAACTAATTCGTTTCCGTCAAAGATGTGAACGTGATACAATCCTTTTTCAAAATTATCTCCTTTGAGATTTTCGGAAACATTCACAGTCGAATTTTTATAATCTACAGTCGAGATAAAACTGTATGTCAGGGTTTGGTCTCCGAAAGCTATGGTCTCTCTATCTCCTAATACACTACTTTTCCCATCAATTACCTGTACGTAATAGCTTTTATCTCCTGTTTTGGCAACTTTATTTTCAGCTATGGTAAATTCAACTTTCAGAATATCTGCTTTTTTGGCTTTATCGGTTGATACTTCTTTCCCTGAATTTTTAACTTTGTAAGCTCCTGTTTTCAGATTCAGAATTGATAATTTTGAAGCCTCATCTACAATTTTTGAAAGCTCCTCATTTTGTCCTAAAAGCGTTTGAGCATATTCTCTTTCTTCAAGAAGAATCGTATTAGTGCTGTCAATTACTTGGGTTAATCCCTCGTTTTGAAATTTCAAAAGCTCGTTTTCTTGTACCAAAGCAGTCATTTTTGTTTCTAATTCCTGATAGCGTTTTCTGTAATTTCCAAGAGAAGCCGAATTTGCTTTTTCTTTTTTCACTTCTTCTAAAAGACGAACTACTTCTGCACGTTCTGCTTCTAACTCACCTTTAAGATCGGTATTATCAGCAATCGCTTGGTCGTAGGTAGCTTTCAGAGCTTCCAAGTCTGCAATCACAGCCTCTTTTTCTGAAAGTGTCGTTGTAAGTTCTGTTTGAGTTTCTTTTACATCTCCTGATAATTTTACGATGTATCCGATAGCTCCTAAAAGTAAAAGTCCTAAAACTATTGCCGCTACTTTTAATCCGTTATTTGAGTTTTCTTTTGCCATTTTGTTTGAGTTTTCTGTTGTCATTTTTGATTATTGTTTTTTTTTATGTTTAAAAATATTAACAAAACCAATGCCATAGCATTTTTGTGGTTTTTTGAGCTAATTTTACACATTCAAAGTGTAGAAATTCCACAACAAAAATAAACAACTCTACAAAAAAAGAAACAATGTTTTAGTTTTTTTTGTGAAATACTTGTAACATTTGCTTTATTTTATCTACTTATTATAAAAACATAAAAAATCAAATTATGAAACTTAAAATAGGCCAATTATCAAAAACCTACAAAAACGGAGTAAAAGCCCTTGATGATGTAACTCTCGAAATCGGAACAGGAATGTTCGGACTTTTAGGCCCGAACGGAGCCGGAAAATCAACTTTGATGAGAACGGTTGCCACACTTCAAAAACCTGATTCGGGAAGTATTGAATTTGGAGATATTAATGTGCTGAAAGACCAAATGTCTTTACGAAAAGTTTTGGGTTATCTCCCTCAAGAATTTGGGGTTTATCCGAATATGTCAGCCGAAAGATTATTGAATTATTTTGCAGAACTCAAAGGAATTTCGTCTTCCGAAGACCGAAGAGTAATCATCAAAGAAGTGTTGGAAGTCACCAATTTGTGGGACGTTCGCAAAAAAAGCGTAAGTGGTTATTCGGGAGGAATGAAACAACGTTTCGGAATTGCACAATTACTCTTAAACAATCCGAAATTGATTATTGTTGATGAACCAACTGCAGGACTTGACCCGGCCGAAAGACATCGTTTTCTGAATGTACTTCGAGAAATAGGAACGAATCATACTGTTATTTTTTCGACTCATATTGTAGATGATGTAAGAGAACTTTGTAATGATTTGGCAATTCTTAACGGAGGAAAAATCCTTTTCAGAGGAACTCCAACCCAAGCAGTAAGCGAACTCGAAGGGAAAATCTGGAACAGAATTATCGAAAGAGATGAATTAGACCAATTCGAAAGTGAATTTAATATTATTTCGTCAAATTACAATCAGGATAATACGCTAAACATTAGAGTTTATAGTGATTCACAACCGAATGAAACATTCACGCTTGCCAAACCACATTTAGAAGATGTGTATTTTGTAACCCTAAAAAAAGATAAATAATTATGCTCTCAACCATATTTTCATTCGAGTTTAAAAGATGGTTCAGGAACTGGTCTTTTTACATTTATTGTGCAGTTTTCTTTGTCTTTTCATTTTTTTTGATGGCAGGAGCTGTTGGTTATTTTGATGCATTTACCGTAACCACATCATCAAACACGATTGCGAATTCTCCGTTGGCAATCAACTCAATGATTTCGGGAATATCGCAATTGGTTTATTTTATTGTCCCGACCATTATCGGAGCTACGGTTTATAGGGATTTCAAGTACAATACACATACGGTTTTGTTTTCGTATCCGTTTAGCAAGTTAGATTATTTGCTCGGAAAATTTTTGAGCGGATTAGCCATTACGGTTATCATTACGTTTTCTATCGGAATCGGATTTTTGGTTGCTAATATTCTTCCTTTCGGAAACCCCGATTTGATTGGTCCTATCAGTCTTTGGTCTTATTTTCAGGCTTATGTATTGTTTGTGATTCCGAATATTATTTTGGCAGGAGTTATCATTTTTGCTTTGGTTACTCTGACACGAAATGTTTATATCGGATTTATATTCGTGATAATGCTGTTTTTAGTTCAATCTTTGATTGGTTATCTTACCAACGATATGGAGAACAAATATGTTGCTTCTTTGGTTGAACCTTTCGGGAGTGAAGCTCTTGAATATGTTACCAAATATTGGACAATAGACGAACAAAACACACAAAACATCCCGTTTTCCGGGGTGATTTTGTACAACCGACTGATTTGGCTCGGAGTTTCTGTACTGATTTTTATCGGATTGTATTTTGCGTTTTCGTTTTCGCATTCTCCTCTTACTATCGGAAAAAAGAAAAAAACGGAACGAGTTGTCAAAAACAATTTCGGAAGTATCATCAAAATCAACTTACCGAAAGTAGCTCACAATTATTCGTTTTCTCAAAACCTTAAAACAGCTTGGAGGTTGTCTAATTTTGAGTTTAAATCCATTACGAAAAACTGGGTTTTTATTTCGGTAATGGCTATTCTGATGTTGTTTGTGCTTATCACAGGACTTACTTTAGGACAGGAAATTTACGGAACTCCGACTTATCCGGTTACTTGGAAAGTGATTCAGGCTGTTGGAGGACAATTTGAGTTTTTTAGCAAAATTCTGATTTATCTCTTTGCAGGAGTTCTCGTGCAACAAGCCTCGACAAGCAGAATGAATTTGTTGGTTGATTCAACTCCGATTCCGAATTGGAGTTTGTTGTTGTCAAAATTCATCGCACTTGTAAAAATGTGTTTGGTTATTTCTGTAATCGGAATTATTTCGTGTGTTTTGGTTCAGATATATCACGGATTTTACGATTTTGACTTCGGACAATACTTCAAAGAATTTTTCGGTTTTTCGTTAGTGATTTCTATCATTCTGATATTTTTTGCTTTATTTGTTCAGTCGTTATTTAAGAATTATTTGATAGGATTTTTCGTAATTCTTGTTGTTTTACTCGCTTGGAATTCCCTCGGATTTATTGGAGTTGAACAACCTATTTATTTCTTTAATTCAGGTTCGGGATATAGTTATTCGGATATGAACGGATTCGGAAATATCAATAAATTCATTGCTTTTAAAACCTATTGGATGGTATTCGGATTTGTTTTGTTCGGACTTACACTTTTGCTTTGGAGAAGAGGAATTTTGTCAGGAGCAAAAGAAAGAATCACAACGGCTTTCAAGCGATTTAAAGCTCCGATTGCTGTTCCGTTGTTGTTATCTTTGGTTGCTTTTTTGACATTGGGATATACAATTTATCGTGAAAACAACATCAAAGAAACCTATTATTCTGCTAAAGAAAGAGAATTACAACAGGTTGATTTTGAAAAGAATTACAAAAAATTCAAACATTACCAGCAACCGAGAATCATAGATTCATATGTAGAAATGGAGCTTTATCCGAAAGAGCAAAATTATAAAGCAACGGTTAAATATCTGATGGTAAACAAATCGGATTCTCCTATTGATTCGCTTTTCATTAATTATAGCAAAAACCTAAAAGAAATGACTTTTAGTATTCCGAATCAAATGGTTTTGAACGATACGATAATGGAATTTAAGATTTTCCGTTTAGAAAAAGCCTTACAACCCAAAGATACTTTGGAGGTAAATTTCACGGTTCAAAACAGAGAAAATACATTTCTTACGACCCGTTCTCCTGTTATCGAAAACGGAACGTTTATCAATAACTTTATGTTCCCAAGTTTTGGATATAATGACGGATATGAACTTTATGACAATGATATTCGCAAAAAATACGGATTGCCTGACAAAGAACGAATGGCAGAACCAACCGATTCTCTGGCTTTGAAAAATACGTATATTTCGAGTGAGGCAGATTGGATTACTTTTGAAACAATTGTAAGCACTTCTGATGACCAAATTGCAATTGCTCCGGGTTATCTTCAAAGGAAATGGACCGAAAACGGACGTACGTTTTTCCATTACAAAATGGACAGACCAATGCTTAATTTTTATGCTTTTAATTCGGGAAGATATGAGGTAAAACGGGATAAGTGGAACGATGTAAACCTCGAAATCTACTACCACAAAGGACACGAATATAATTTGGACGGAATGATGGATGCCTTAAAGCGTTCGTTGGATTATTATACAGAAAATTTTAGTCCGTATCAACACAAACAAGCTCGGATTATTGAATTTCCGAGAACTCAAGGTTCGTTTGCACAGGCTTTTGCCAATACGATTCCGTTTTCGGAAGGAGTTGGATTTATTGCAAAAGTAGATGCAAAACCCAATGCGGTTGATTATCCGTTTTCGATTACTTCACACGAAATGGCACATCAATGGTGGGCTCATCAGGTAATCGGAGCAAACGTAAAAGGAGCAACGCTTATGTCCGAAAGTTTGTCAGAATACAGTTCGCTTAAAGTGTTGGAGCACAAATACGGAAAACCTCAAATGCGAAGATTTCTCAAAGATGCTTTAGACAAATATCTCCAAGGAAGAACTTTTGAATGGAAAGAGGAAAATCCGTTGATGTATAACGAAAATCAACAATATATCCACTACAACAAAGGTTCGCTTGTGATGTATGCTTTGAGTGATTATATCGGAGAAAAAAACCTTAACAATGCTTTGAGTGAGTATATTGATTCGGTTGCTTATCAGGAAGCTCCTTATACCACTTCGATTGAATTTGTCGAGTTTATGGACAGAGCAACTCCCGACAGCCTGAAATATCTGATTGAAGATATGTTCCGAACCATTACTTTGTATGACAATAAAGTGAACAAAGCCTCTTACAAAAGGTTAGATAACGGAAAATATCAGGTTGATTTTGAGGTGTATGTTTCTAAATATCGTTCGGAAAAGAAAGGTTCAAAAATCTATACGGACGAAAACGGAAAAACACTTACGTTAGACATCGGAAAGAAAAAACCGATTGAATCGTATCCGCTAAACGATTATATCGAAATCGGAATTTTCGCAAAACCAGACGATAACGAAGAACAAAAAGAACTATATCTGAAAAAGGTAAAAATCAATAAAATTGACAATACCTATTCGATTATTGTCGATGAATTGCCTTATGAAGTCGGAATCGACCCATACAACAAACTCATTGACACAAAATCAGATGATAATCGGATGAAGATGTGATTTCAAAAAAAGCATAAAAAACCTCGAAAACATAATGTTTTCGAGGTTTTTTTTTTTAAAAAATCAAAATAATCAACCACACTTCGAAGAACCACAATCTTTACAAGTCAAGCAACCCTCTTGGTACATCAGGTTGGTCGAATCACAATTGGAGCATTTTCCTTTAGCGTGAGTTCCGTCCGGGACGTAGCGTTTCAAGGCTCTTGCTACTCCGTTTTTCCACGTATTGATCGATTCGTTGTCTAATTGCAAACTATTGATAAGTTCTACTACATTTTCGATTTCCATTCCGTGACGTAATGTTCCCGAAATCATTTTGGCATAATTCCAAAATTCAGGGTTAAAGCGGTATGAAAGTCCTTCGATAGTGGTTTTGTACCCTCTTTGGTTGGCATATTGAAAATCATATCTGGAATTTCCTTTTTCATCTTTATTTTTGATGATAAATCCGTCTTCAACCCAACGAGGCAACAAGATTCCGTCTTCGTCATCTGCTAATCCTGTAAAAATTTCGTACGGTTTATCTTCTATTTTTCCGATAAAAGCAATCCATTTTTCTTTATTATTTTGAAAACGAACCACATCAGCCTCCAAAGTTTGCGGACGTTTAGTTGGGAAAACCAATTTGTAATCCACCTCAATATCTTTGGCTTCTTTCTTTTCTTCAGCCGAAATCAAAACTCCCGAACGTGAGCCATCACGATAAACCGTAACTCCTTTACAACCTTCTTCCCAAGCGGTCATATACAATTTATCAACCAATTCTTCGGTTGCCTCATTCGGAATGTTAATCGTAACCGAAATCGAGTGATCCACCCATTTTTGGATAGCTCCCTGCATTTTTACTTTGCTCAACCAATCTACATCGTTGGAAGTTGCTTTGTAATAAGGTGATTTTTCAATCAATTCGTTGATTTCGTCTTGCGAATAATTTTTGGTCGTGTCGATGCTGTTTACCTCCATCCACTGTTTGAATTTATGGTGAAATACTACGTATTCTTCCCAAGAATCCCCCACTTCATCGACAAAATCCACACGAACGCCTTTATCATTCGGGTTTACTTTTCTTCTACGCTTATACACAGGCATAAAAACAGGTTCGATTCCCGAAGTAGTTTGGCTCATAAGTGAAGTACTTCCTGTCGGAGCAATGGTAAGTAGAGCAATATTTCTACGTCCGTATTCCTGCATATCGTTGAACAAAGCGGGGTCTGCTTCTTTGATACGCATCATAAACGGATTGTTTTCTTCCCGTTTTGCATCATAAATTCCGAAAGCTCCTCTTTCTTTTGCCATTTCAACAGACGAACGGTAAGCAGCCAAGGCTAATGTTTTATGGATTTTTACAGAAAAATCGTTTCCATCTTCGCTTCCGTAACGGATTCCCAAAGCTGCCAACATATCTCCTTCGGCAGTGATTCCCACTCCTGTTCTACGTCCTTCTTCGGCTTTTTTACGAATTTCTAACCAAAGATTTTGCTCCACTCTTTTAGTTTCGATATCTTCGGGGTCTGCCTCGATTTTAGCAATGATAACATCAACTTTTTCGAGTTCCAAATCAATAATATCGTCCATCATTCGTTGAGCATAAGCCACGTGTTTTTTGAACAGTTCAAAATCGAAATAAGCCTCTTTGGTAAACGGATTTACCACATACGAAAACAAATTAATGGCCAACAAACGACACGAATCATAAGCACAAAGCGGAATTTCCCCACACGGATTGGTCGAAAGCGTTTTATATCCTAAATCTGCATAACAATCAGGTAGGGATTCTCTAATTATGGTATCCCAAAACAGAATTCCCGGTTCAGCCGATTTCCAAGCGTTGTGAACGATTTTTTTCCATAGTTCATTAGCATTGGTTTCTTGAGTAAATTTCGGATTTTGGCTAAAAATAGGATATTTTTGAGTGTAGGATTGGTTATTTTTGACAGCTTTCATAAACGCATCGTCAATGCGAACGGAAACGTTTGCTCCGGTAATTTTCCCTTGTTCTAATTTTGCATCAATAAAATCTTCTGCATCAGGGTGGTTGATAGAAACCGAAAGCATAAGTGCTCCTCTACGTCCGTCCTGAGCTACTTCACGGGTTGAATTAGAAAAACGCTCCATAAACGGAACTAATCCTGTTGAAGTCAAAGCGGAATTTTTGACCGGAGAACTTTTCGGACGGATATGCGACAAATCGTGTCCTACTCCTCCTCTGCGTTTCATCAGTTGCACTTGCTCTTGGTCGGTTTTCATAATTCCTCCATACGAATCGCTTTCTCCTTTGTTTCCGATTACGAAACAGTTGGACAAAGAGGCAATCTGAAACGGATTCCCGATTCCTGTCATCGGACTTCCTTGAGGAATAATATACGTGAAATCTTTAATCAAATCATAAACCTCTTGTTCCGACATCGGGTTTTTGTATTTCGATTCTATTCGTGCAATTTCCGATGCAATTCTGTGGTGCATATCCTTGGGAGATTTTTCGTAAATATTCCCTTCGGAATCTTTAAGAGCATATTTATTCAACCAAACTCTTGCTGCTAAATCATCGCCTTTGAAGTACTTTAACGACTCCTGAAAAGCTTCTTCATTCGTAAAAACCTTTCTTTTCTGTTCAACTATTGTCCCCATATATTGTAAATTTATGTTGCAAAAATTTTCTTTACAAATGTAAAAAAATATAATTACAAAAAACACTTAATTAAAAATGTTTGCAAATATCTTTATTTAAAATATTGATTTACTTTACTTTACATTTTTCAGAACTTCAAAATGTTTACAACTTATTATTTTTTGTTGAAAACAAATACAATTAGTAATATTAAATATTTTTGTTTTACAGACGTGTAAAAACACTGTTTATTCCACTAAAAACAACCCTTACGAAAGTTTAAAAACAAAGTTTTCTGAAATACGATAAAATTTAATTACTTTTAGAGCCTGTTTAAATTTTTATGATGTTTTCCGAAAAGCGAAATAACCTCAAATGGTTTCTGATATTTGTTTCGTTCCTGATAGTCACTTTGATTATCTGGAATACCTATCAGTTTTTCCAAAAAGTAAAAGAAGAAGAACGTGTAAAAATGGAACTTTGGGCTGAAGCCCATAAAACATTAAACTCCTCTGAATTAAATGCGGATTTACCGTTGGTTTTGGAGATTACTTCAAAAAACACAACCATTCCTTTGATTCTGACAGACAAAGACAATAATATTATCAATAACAACAATATTGATGAAGAAGACTTTAATAAAAATTCAAAGCGACTTTTGGAAAAATTCAAAAGCCAAAACGACCCGATTGTTATCGAATACGATACAGGAAAATACCAATATCTGTACTACGGAAATTCGCCTTTACTGACAAAGCTCACCTATTATCCGTTTGCACTTTTGCTGATAATATTTTTGTTTTTGGCTCTGATTGCGAGTTATTTCCGAACCAATAAAATGTCCGCTCAAAATAAACTTTGGGCAGGAATGGCAAAAGAAACAGCACATCAAATCGGAACTCCTCTTTCGTCCCTTCTGGGTTGGATTGAAATTATGAAAGCCGACAATGTCGATGAACAAACCGTAACCGAAGTCGAAAAAGACGTAAACCGACTGCAAACCATCGCTGACCGTTTCTCAAAAATCGGGTCTGAACCTGCTCTCGAAGAAGCCGATGTTGTCGAGCTTACCAAAAATTCGTACGAATACCTGAAATCTCGTTTTTCTAACCAAGTTGAGTTCGGTATTTCTACTCCCGATTATCCGATTTATCTGATGTTAAACCCTATCTTACATAGCTGGACAATCGAAAACCTCATCAAAAACGCAGTCGATGCAATGAAAGGAAAGGGAAAAATCTACGTATCGGTTGAAGATGACTCAACATTCGTCAAAATAAAAATAGAAGATACCGGAAAAGGAATTCCGAAAAGCGAATTTAAAAAAATATTTGAACCCGGATTTACTACTAAAAAACGTGGCTGGGGATTAGGGCTTTCCCTCACAAAACGAATCGTAGAAGAATACCACAACGGAAAAATAAAAGTCCTCGAATCAGAAATCGGAAAAGGAACTACAATGCAGGTTTCGTTTAAGCGATAGACTAAAAAAGCTCCCGCAGATTTCACAGATTTTCGCAGAAAATTAGAGAAAAATCAGCGAGAATTTGCGAAATCTGCGGGAAAATATTTAAGGAACAGGGTCGTAACCACTTCCTCCCCAAGGATTACAACTTACAATTCTTTTTATGGCTAACCAACTTCCTTTGAGAAGTCCGTGTTTTTTTAGAGCCTCTAAAGAATAATGCGAACAAGTCGGACTATATCGGCAAGTGGCAGGTGTCAAAGGCGAAATCACAACCTGGTAAAAACGAATCAACATCACAAAAGGAAAGATTAAAATTCCCTTTAATGTTAGTTTATGATTGTGATTGTTGCACATTTTACAGGCTTTTAGTTGTAAGTTTTACAGAAACAAAAGTAAGCACAAAAACCAAAACAGCAACAACAAAAAAGTTTCGGAAATCGTGTTTATGGGTTTGTTCTTTTTCTAAATCAGTTCTCCCGAAACGGACAAACAACCACCACAAAAAACCTCCTAAATTAAAAATCCAGTCGTATCGGTGTTGGTATTTCATTTTTTAAGGTTAAATTATTTCAAAGACTTGAATTCCTCCCATTCTTTTTTGTTTTTCAAACATAAAACATCAATAGAATTCACATAACTTATTATTCCTTTTTTGTAATAATTTTCAATAATTGGTCTAACTTTGGTAAATTGACAAGCATTTAATTGTTCAAATCGTAATTTTGTTTTTTGTTTATTTTTTAATTCTATTTCTAAAAAATTTTTAGTTCCATTTGACAATCCATTTTCATAACTAAATTCAAAAAGATAATTTGAAGTTCTCAATCCATTCCAATCTACTCCTGAAATTTCTATCTTTTTTATATCTTCCGTTTTGATAATTTCTTGAGAAGAGTTTTGTTGAATCAGAATTTCATTTTCTTTAAGTTCAAAAAAACCAACAAAATCACCTTTTAGTTTTTCAATATCATTAAATCCATTTAGCTTAAAAAAGACTCCAATTATAAACAGAAACAAAATAACAGCTAAACAATGTACAGAAATACTTATTTGATAAATATAGTTATCAAAAAGAATTATCAAAAATAGCAATAAAATTATTGAATTAATTATTCTTGTTCTTGTCCAAGTAAATTTTGGATTGAAAATTCTAAATCTCATTTAATTTTTAATGTACTTATAAAGATTGCTTCGTTCCTCGCAATAACAAAACCCTACTGAACACTAAAAGTAGTTCCCTCTTTAGAATCTTTGAGCTGTATTCCCAAAGCTGAAAGTTCATCTCTGATTTGGTCGGAAAGTGCAAAGTTTTTATCTGCTCTGGCTTGGTTTCGCATTGCGATAAGCATATTGACTACACCCTCTAATTTATCGTTGTTCAATTCCAATTGGTTAGAATCCTGCAATCCTAAAACATCAAATACAAAAGCATTCAGCGTTTCTTTTAAAAGCTCCAAATCAGAAGTTGAAATCGTTGCTTTATTTTCCTTTACGGAATTGATGAATTTCACAGCCTCAAACATCGTAGCAATCAAAATCGGACTGTTGAAATCGTCAAGCAGAGCCTCAATACATTTCTGTTTCCACTGTGAAACATCAAACGAAGATTCTGATGAAGTTTTCAGTTCGTTAAGCGATTTGACAGCCTCCATAAGTCGGTCAAAACCTTTTTCAGAAGCCAGCATTGCTTCGTTAGAAATATCCAAAACACTTCTGTAATGTGCCTGTAAAAAACAAAATCGCAACACACTCGGAGCAAAAGATTTTTCAAAGAAATTGTTTTCTCCGGTAATAAGTTGCATCGGAAGTATGTAATTTCCGGTTGATTTGCTCATACGTTGTCCGTTCATTGTGAGCATATTTGCGTGCATCCAATAACGGACAGGCGAAATATCGTTACACGCTTTTCCTTGTGCAATTTCACATTCGTGATGCGGAAATTTCAAATCCATTCCACCTCCGTGAATGTCAAACTGCTCCCCCAAGTATTTGGTACTCATAGCGGTACATTCCAAATGCCAACCCGGAAAACCATCTCCCCAAGGGGAAGTCCAACGCATAATGTGCTGGGGTGAGGCTTTTTTCCAAAGGGCAAAATCCTGCGGATTTTTCTTTTCGCCTTGTCCATCCAAATCTCGAGTATTTTCGAAAAGTTCTTCGATATTTCGTCGGGAAAGTTCTCCGTAATTCATTCCTCTTTTGTTGTATTCCAACACATCAAAATAAACCGAACCATTACTTTCGTAAGCAAAACCTTTGTCAATCAGCTTTTGAGTAAGCTCCAACTGCTCAATAATATGTCCTGTTGCAGTTGGCTCGATGGTTGGAGGAAGTAAGTTAAACAATTTCAATACGTTATGAAAATCAACCGTATATTTTTGGACAATCTCCATTGGCTCTAACTTTTCCAAACGGGATTGCTTTACGAATCGGTCGTTATTCACATCTCCGTCATCCGTCAAATGTCCTGCATCAGTAATGTTTCGGACATAACGAACTTTATATCCCAAATACTGAAGCGTTCTGAAAATAAAATCAAACGAAAGAAAAGTCCTTACATTTCCCAAATGCACATTGCTGTAAACCGTAGGTCCGCAAACGTACATTCCGACTTTGTCATCGTTTAAAGGCTTAAATAGTTCTTTCTCTCCGGTTAAGGAATTGTATATTTTCAGGTTTTGTTTCATTTTTATTAAATTCTATTTCGTCATTGCGAATGTAGTGAAACGGAATGAAGCAATCTCAATTTTGATTGCTTCGTCATTCTTCCTCGCAATGACAGGTGCTACTAAAATTTAGTTTCTAATTTTATGTATTCCAAAAACTCTTTTCTTACATTTTCGTTTTGGAATTTCCCTCCGAATTCGGCTGTTACGGTACTGCTTTCGATGTCTTTGATTCCTCTAGAATTCACGCAAAGGTGTTTGGCATCAATGATACAAGCTACGTCTTCGGTATTCAATACTTTTTGAAGTTCTTTTACAATTTGAATAGTTAAACGCTCTTGCACTTGCGGACGTTTGGCATAATAATCTACAATACGGTTCATTTTAGAAAGTCCGACAACTGTTCCGTTCGAGATATAAGCAATATGAGCCCGTCCGACAATCGGAAGTAAATGGTGTTCGCAAGTCGAATAAACCACAATGTTTTTTTCAACGAGCATTTCGTTGTATTTGTACTTATTGTCAAAAGTTGACGAAGAAGGTTTTCTTTTCGGGTTTAAACCTCCGAATATTTCTTTGACAAACATTTTAGCTACTCGGTTCGGAGTTCCTTTCAGGCTGTCGTCTGTCAAATCTAGTCCTAAAGTTTGCAGAATATTTTCTACATCTTTTTTGATAAGCTCCATTTTTTGCTCATCAGACAATTCAAATGCATCCTTACGTAAAGGAGTATCGTGATGCGAAGCAACATGGTTGTCTCCGATTTCATCATATAATTCTTCGTTAGAAATCATTATTTTTAGTTGTAAATTCAATGGGCAAAGGTAGGTATAAAAATTTAATTTCCTCTCAAAAAATCCTTAACGCTGAATAACATATCCTAATTAAAATCCTTATCTTTGTAGCTAATTACAAACACAACATTTTTCACCCATTTTTCTTAAATTTCTTATGAAAACAGATTCATTTGCACTACGTCATTTAGGAGTTACCAATGAAAATGACATACAAACTATGCTTTCCACGATTGGAGTTTCTTCTATTGACCAATTGATTTACGAAACTTTCCCTGACGGAATCCGACTTAAAAAATCACTCGAACTTGCTCCTGCCATGTCAGAATATGATTATTTTCAGCATATTGTGGCATTGGGCAATAAAAACAAAGTTTTTAAAACCTATATCGGATTGGGTTATCACCCGACTATTGTTCCGGCTCCAATTCAACGAAATATTTTCGAAAATCCGGGTTGGTACACGGCTTACACGCCTTATCAGGCAGAAATTGCTCAAGGTCGTTTAGAAGCCTTATTGAATTTCCAAACTACAGTTATCGAGCTTTCGGGAATGGAAATCGCCAATGCCTCTTTGCTTGACGAAGGAACTGCAGCAGCTGAAGCAATGGCTCTTTTGTTTGACGTTCGTTCGAGAGAGCAAAAGAAAAATAACGTAAATAAATTCTTCGTTTCGGAAGAAATTTTACCACAAACCTTATCTATTCTTCAAACTCGTTCTAACCCTATCGGAATCGAATTAGTTATCGGAAATCATAAAGATTTTAATTTCTCGGAAGAATTCTTCGGAGCTATTTTGCAATACCCAGGAAAGTTCGGACAAGTAAACGACTACAGAGAATTCGTTGCGAAAGCGAAAGAAAAAGAAATCAAAACGGTTTTTGCAGCAGATATTTTATCATTGGTAAAATTAGTTCCTCCGGGAGAAATGGGAGCCGATGCAGTAATCGGAACGACACAACGCTTTGGAGTTCCGATGGGATACGGAGGACCGCACGCAGGTTATTTAGCCACCAAAGAAGAATACAAACGTAGTATGCCCGGTCGTATTATCGGAGTGAGCCAAGATATGAACGGAAATCGTGCACTTCGTATGGCTTTGCAAACTCGTGAGCAACATATCAAACGTGAAAAAGCAACCTCAAACATTTGTACTGCACAGGTTCTGTTAGCTGTTATGGCAGGAATGTATGCTGTTTATCACGGACCGAAAGGTTTGCAATAT
Organism: uncultured Flavobacteriaceae bacterium; assembly: GCA_934675205.1. Taxonomy (GTDB): domain Bacteria; phylum Bacteroidota; class Bacteroidia; order Flavobacteriales; family Flavobacteriaceae; genus Flavobacterium. Next base: position 128,915 of record CAKUPQ010000004.1, read on the forward strand.
ATCGCAAACAAAGTTCACGCTTCTGCAGTAACCGTAGCTGAAAATCTGGCTAAATTAGGCATTGAACAAATCAATACTTCTTATTTTGATACTATTGTCGTAAAAGCTGATGTAGAGAAAGTAAGAGCAATAGCTCTAGAAAACGAAGTAAACTTTTACTACATCGACAACAATACCGTTCAGATTGCTTTGAACGAGACTACAAATATTGAGGACATCAATCAAATCATAGCGATTTTTGCTAAAGCACTAGGTAAAGAAACTTTAAAAGTTACGGAATTTTCTAAAGATTCCGCTATTGATGATTCACTTTTGAGAACTTCGTCTTTCTTACAACACGAAGTATTCAATTCGCATCATTCGGAAACAGCATTGATGCGTTACATCAAAAAATTAGAACGTAAAGATTTATCGTTAAATCATTCGATGATTTCGTTAGGTTCTTGTACGATGAAACTCAATGCAGCTACCGAAATGTTGCCTTTAAGCTTGCCGAATTGGAGTAGCATCCATCCGTTCGTTCCGAAAGATCAAGCGGAAGGATACCAAATAATGCTTAAATCCCTTGAAAACCAATTGACCGAAATCACAGGTTTTGCAGGAACGACCCTGCAACCGAACTCGGGAGCAAACGGAGAATATGCGGGACTTATGGTTATCCGTGCTTATCATCAGTCGAGAGGAGAAGAACATAGAAATATTGCTCTTATTCCTGCTTCTGCTCACGGAACAAATCCTGCTTCTGCTGCCCTTGCAGGAATGAATATCGTAGTTACCAAAACTACTCCAGAAGGGAATATTGATGTGGAAGATTTAAGAGAAAAAGCCATCAAACACAAAGATAATCTGGCTTGTGCGATGATTACGTATCCTTCGACTCACGGAGTGTTTGAAGCTTCAATTATCGAAATTACAAGTATCATCCACGAAAATGGCGGACAAGTCTATATGGATGGTGCTAATATGAATGCACAGGTAGGACTTACCAATCCGGGAGCTATTGGAGCTGATGTTTGCCACTTGAACCTACACAAGACTTTTGCGATTCCTCACGGAGGAGGAGGACCTGGTGTAGGACCAATTTGTGTGGCTGCACATTTAGTTCCTTTCCTGCCGAGCAATCCGCTGGTTAAAGTAGGAGGAGAAAAAGCGATTACAGCTGTTTCGTCTGCTCCTTATGGTTCAGCATTAGTTTGTTTGATTTCTTACGGATATATCTGTATGTTAGGAGAAGAAGGTTTGACAAATTCAACTAAAACCGCCATTCTGAACGCTAACTATATGAAAGCTCGTCTAGAGAAACATTTCTCTATTCTTTATACCGGAGAAATGGGTCGTGCAGCTCACGAAATGATTGTAGATTTCAGAATGTTCAAACAAAACGGCGTTGAAGTCGGAGATGTGGCAAAACGCCTTATAGATTACGGATTCCACGCACCTACGGTTTCGTTTCCTGTGGCTGGAACACTTATGATTGAGCCAACAGAAAGTGAAAATTTAGGAGAATTAGATCGTTTCTGTGATACGTTGATTTCAATCAAAGCAGAAATCGAGAAATGTACTCCGGACAATCCGAACAATCCGCTTAAAAATGCTCCTCACACCCTTAAAATGCTAACCGCTAATACTTGGGATTTACCGTATACTCGTGAGGAAGCTGCTTATCCGTTAGAGCACTTACACGAAAACAAATTTTGGCCATCTGTTCGTAGAGTAGATGATGCATATGGAGATAGAAATCTGATTTGCTCGTGTGCTCCGATTGAAGCGTATATGGAAGAATAGAGAACGGAACATACCTGTCTGCCGACAGACAGGAAATATAGACAAAAACCCTCTCAAAATTTGAGAGGGTTTTCATTTTAATCGGACAAATCTATTCTCTTTAATTTATTATTTATTCATCAATTCCTCGATTTCATCTGCCTCAATCGGAATGTTTTTCATCAGATTCAGCGGATTTCCGTTTTTCTGAATGACATAATTATCTTCAATTCGGATTCCGAAACCTTCTTCGGGAATATAAAATCCGGGTTCGATTGTGAAAACCATATTTTCCACAAACGTATCGGTTAAGATTCCGTAGTCGTGCGTGTCAAGCCCTAAATGGTGTGAAGTTCCGTGCATCATATACTTTTTATAAGCCGGCCAATCGGTATTTTCGTTTTGCACATCTGCTTTGTCCAAAAGTCCTAAACCTAACAATTCGGAAGTATAAACATTTCCTAATTCTTTGTGGTAAGCGTGCCAATTATTTCCTGCAACCAAAAGGTCTTCAGCTGCTTTTTTACATCTCATAACCGAATCATAGACTTCTCTCTGACGTTTGGTATATCTTCCGTTTACGGGAATCGTTCTCGACAAATCCGAAGAATAATTGGCATATTCTGCAGCTGTATCAAACAAAATCAATTCTCCGTCTTTACATTGCGTGTTGTTTTCGATATAATGCAACACATTAGCATTGTTTCCCGTTGCAATAATGGGAGTATAAGCAAAGCCTTTGGAACGATTTCGGATGAATTCGTGAATGAGCTCTGCCTCTATTTCGTATTCCCAAACATTCGGTTTTACAAAAGATAAAATTCTGCGGAAACCTTTTTCGGTAATATCACAAGCTTGTTGCATTAAAGCAATTTCTTCCGATTCTTTAACCGAACGAAGCCGTTGCAAAATCGGGTTAGAACGTTCTACTTTGTGAGCCGGATAGGTTTCTTTCCACCATTTTACGAATCTATCCTCACGGGTTTGCGTATCAACCGAAGCACGATAATGTTCGTTCGTATTGATATACATCGTGTCTGAGTAGGTCATTAGTTCTTTCAGCACTTTATTGAAATCCGAAAGCCAATACACCGATTTGATTCCTGAAACCTCAAAAGCAGCTTCTTTAGTTAGTTTTTCGCCTTCCCAAATGGCAATATGTTCGTTGGTTTCCCTTAAAAAAAGGATTTCTTTGTATTTCTCAAAAGGAGCATCAGGGCAAAGTACCAAAATGCTTTCCTCTTGGTCAACTCCACTCAAATAAAAAATATCCCTGTGCTGTGCAAAAGGCAAGGTGCTGTCTGCACTTACAGGATAAATATCATTGGAGTTAAAAACAGCTATGCTGTTTGGTTTCATCTGAGCCGTAAATTTTGCTCTGTTTTTGATGAAAAGGTTTTTGTCTATTCTGTGGTATTTCATAAGCCCCCTACCCCCCAAAGGGGGAATTTTGTTTTAATGATTATAAATTTAATGAACTATTTTTGTTTGATGTGGTCGCAATTTGCGACTGCATATTTTTATGGTATCACAATTTGTGATAGGTAATATTTAGAACTTATCACATTTTGTGATAACCTTAAACTTAAAACTTTAAACCTTGAACTAATATTAAGGAATCCACTTTTTTTCAAAATTCGGTTTTCTTTTTTCGAGGAAGGCATCACGACCTTCTTTGGCTTCATCTGTCATATAAGCCAGGCGGGTTGCTTCTCCTGCAAAAACCTGTTGTCCGACCATTCCATCATCGGTTAAGTTCATTGCGAATTTCAGCATTTTTATCGAAGTCGGAGATTTAGCCAAAATTTCCTGTGCCCACTGATAAGCTGTATTTTCCAATTCATCGTGAGGAATAACTGCATTGACCATTCCCATTTCGTAGGCTTCTTGTGCTGAATAATTTCGTCCTAAAAAGAAAATTTCACGGGCTTTTTTCTGTCCGACCATTTTTGCTAAATAAGCCGAACCATAACCTGCATCAAAGCTCGTTACATCTGCATCGGTTTGCTTGAAAATAGCGTGTTCCTTACTTGCTAAAGTCAAATCGCAAACTACGTGAAGTGAGTGTCCTCCTCCAACAGCCCAACCATTAACCACGCAAATTACCGCTTTTGGCATAAAACGGATAAGTCGTTGTACTTCCAGAATATTCAGTCTGTGATAACCGTCTTCACCTACATATCCCTGATGACCTCTGGCTTTTTGGTCTCCTCCGCTACAAAATGACCAACCTCCGTCTTTTGGAGAAGGTCCTTCTGAAGATAAAAGAACAACTCCGATTGAAGTATCTTCGTGTGCATCTCTGAAAGCATCAAGCAATTCCGAAGTGGTTTTCGGACGGAAAGCATTGCGAACTTCAGGTCTGTTAAAGGCAATTCTCGCTACTCCGTTACATTTTTTATAGGTAATATCATCATATTCTTTTACCGTTTTCCAGTCTATTACATTCATTTTTTATTATTTTAGCCCAAAATTACTCATTTTAAACAGAAAAACCATTTTTAGGACTATGAAAAAAATAATTTTATCCGCTTTGAGTTTATTTACTCTGACAGCTTTTTCGCAAGAATATAAATTTCAAAATGTTATTGATTTGGAAAGCACTCCTGTCATTTCACAAGACAGAACGGGAACTTGCTGGAGTTATGCTACCACTTCGTTTTTGGAATCAGAAATTATCCGCTTGACGGGAAAACAGATTGACCTTTCGGAAATGTATAACGTTCGGAATACCTATATGGAAAAAGCCGAAAATTATATCTACCGACAAGGTTCTGCTCAATTTTCGCAAGGTGCATTGGGGCACGATGTGATAAACAGTGTGGCAAAATTCGGGCTTGTTCCGATTGAGGCTTTCAAAGGAAAAGACGATTCCGAAGAAAAACACGACCATACCGAAATGGAATCGGCTCTGAAAGGAATGGCAGATTCGTTTGCGAAAGCCAAAAAACTCTCTCCAAAATGGCGACAAGCTGTAAGTTCCGTTCTCGATGTGTATATGGGAGAAAACCCGACAGAATTTACTTTTGAAGGAAAAAAATATACTCCGAAAAGTTTTTTGACTTATACCAAAATCAATCCGACAGCTTATGTTTCGCTTACTTCGTTTACACACCAGCCGTTTTATTCGTCTTTTATTCTGAATGTTCCCGATAATTTCTCGAATGGAAGTTTTTATAATGTTCCGATTGACGAATTGATTGAAAATATTGATAATGCCCTTGCCAAAGGATTTACGGTTGCTTTAGATTGTGATGTGAGTGAAGTCGGCTTTTCAGCTAAAGAGGGAGTTGCAGTTCTTCCGGTAAATACAGACGATAAAGAGAAAACTTTTTTAAAAGAAATCAAACCCGAAGTAAAAGTTACCCAAGAATTTAGACAACAGGAATTTGAGAATTTCAATACACAAGACGACCACCTGATGCATATTGTCGGGAAAGTAAAAGACCAAAACGGGAATATTTATTATACGGTTAAAAATTCGTGGGGAAGTTCGGGAGAACGAATCGGGAACAACGGTTATATTTATATGAGCGTGCCTTATACGAAGCTGAAAACTATTTCGGTTATGATTCACAAAGACGGACTTTCGTCTAAAACAAAAAGTAGTTTGAAGTTGTAATTTATCAGCCACGGATTAAAGGATTACACGGATTAAATCCTAAAAATCTTGTAATCCGTGGCTAATATTTTATGCAATATTTATAGAAGAAAGTAATATTTATTGGAGAAAATTCTCTGAAATTATAGGAGCTGATTTTGAAGAAAGAAAATATTGGCATTCTGCAAAGTCGATTAAAGATTACGGATACTTATATCATCGTTCTACTATTTTCAGAGGAAAAATGAAAATTTCTTCTATCCGAAAGAAAGAGATGAATTCGTAGGAGATTTACTCAAGATAAACCCTGAAATCGAAGTTGTGAAAAACTAAAAACAAAATTTATTTGTTAATTATTCTATAAAAAAGTTATATTTGGGTTCTGAAAACCAACAAAAACTAAATTATGTCAATTTGGAAAACAAAACCACTTTCACGATTGCTCGATGAGGCATCAGAATCAGAAAAAGGACTTAAAAGAACATTATCATCAAAAGCTTTAGTAGCTCTGGGAATTGGAGCCATAATCGGAGCCGGATTATTTTCCCTTACCGGAATTGCAGCTGCTGACCACGCAGGATCTGCTGTAACCTTATCATTTGTTTTAGCCGCTACAGGTTGTGCTTTTGCAGGACTTTGCTATGCAGAATTTGCCTCAATGATTCCCGTTGCAGGTAGTGCCTATACCTATTCGTATGCTACAATGGGAGAATTTATAGCTTGGATAATCGGTTGGGATTTAGTCCTTGAATATGCACTCGGAGCAGCAACTGTGGGAGTTAGTTGGGGATCTTATCTCAATCAACTCTTATCCCAATACGGAATGGCAATACCTCCCGAATTTTCGTCTGCTCCTGCAGAGGGAGGAATCATAAATTTACCTGCTATTTTTATTGTTTGTCTGCTTTCGTTACTGCTTGTCAGAGGAATTAAAGAATCTGCTTCGGTCAATAACATACTGGTTATCATCAAAGTAGCTGTCGTTTTGATGTTTATCATTTTGGGTTGGAAATTTATCAATCCTGAATTTCATACGCCTTTTATTCCTGAAAATACAGGAGGAGATTTTGGAGGACTTCCCGGAATTGCTGCGGGAGCCGCTTTGGTTTTCTTTGCTTTCATTGGTTTTGATGCAGTTTCGACAGCTGCACAAGAAGCTAAAAACCCACAAAAAGGAATGCCTATCGGAATTTTAGGGTCGCTTGTTATCTGTACGATTTTATATGTGTTGTTTTCGTATGTTATGACAGGACTTGTGCCTTATCAAATGTTTAAAGGCGATGCCTCTCCTGCTGCGACTGCCTTTGCCGTTACAGGATATGACTTTTTACAAACCTTTTTGATTGTGGCTATTTTGGCAGGATATACTTCGGTAATTTTGGTCATGCTTATGGGACAAAGTCGGGTTTTCTATTCGATGAGTAATGACGGATTACTACCAAAATTTTTCGGGCAAATTCATTCTAAATTCCGTACTCCTTGGAAAACAAACATTTTCTTTATGTTCTTCGTAAGTATTTTTGCAGGTTTTGTTCCGATTAAAGATTTAGGACATATGGTTAGCATCGGAACTTTGTTTGCTTTCTCCTTAGTTTGTATCGGAATCTTGGTAATGCGTAAAAAAATGCCCGATGCTCCGAGAAGCTTTAAAACACCTCTTGTTCCGTTCGTTCCGATTGCAGGAGTCGTCGTTTGTGGGTATCTGATGTTTTCACTTAATATGGAAAGCTGGTGGAGGCTACTGATATGGTTAGCTTTAGGAGTTATACTTTATTTCACTTACGGAAAAAAACACTCAAAACTGAATAACGAATAACAAAAAAATCCCTCGAAAATTTCGAGGGATTTTTTTATAAACTCAATTTAAAAAAACCTGTTGTGCCAACTTTCGTGTGCAGGAACTTCCCAAAAATCGTTGAACTCCCCTACTGTATTCACTAAATTGTTAAACACAATCGTATCTTTATTTACCGCTTTTTCTTTTGCCATTTTTTTGAAATCCAAAAGAGGTTTGTAAGCTACAAAATCGCCTGTTTTGTAAGTTACGTTCATTTTATCTAACAAATCCACTCCGTATTTTTGTTCTAACGACTGAATAAAACGCACCGAACTATCAATCGAACAGCCTGTTGTAGCATACACTTCTTGATTGACTGCCAAAACAATAAAACGGTTGTATTTCGTAGTAAAAGAAGCCTCAAGATTATCTCCGTGAGCTACCCATTCTTCTACGAATTTCTGTAATTCGGTTTCTATTTCCTGGATTTCTTCATCAGAAAATTTTCGATTGGATTGGTAAATCCAAACCCGAGATTCTTCGGGTAATGTATCAAAAGGGACAAACATAATTTTTGCTTTAGGCTGTAAGCTGTATGCTTTAAGCGATTCGTGAGCAAAAGTACAATTTTTAGTCAAAAGGAAAAAGCCACAAGCCATTAGTTTTTATCACTCTTGGCTTGTGGCTCTTGGCTTGTGGCTTGTAGCTAAATCACTAATTAAAATAAAATCCGTTTGGAATTATTCCCGCTTCATACGAATTTATAGCTGTTCCACTTGTTGAATAAATGAAAATTTCTCCATTTGAATTGTAATCTTTCGGGTCAGACATATAGATTTTTCCGTCTTCAACAGCAAATCCGTAAATACTCCAAACTCCACTTCCCAAAGATAAAAGAGAATTTGCAGGCAGGTTTGTATCCGAAAGTCCCATAACATAAACGTCAGCACCAATCGTATAATAGATTTTATTGTCTTCGATTTCTAAATGTGACGGATAAACTCCCGAAGCAAAAGGAAGTTCCTGTACAATTTCATTATTGCTTAAATTGATTTTGTACAATCCTCCTTGTGTAGATGGTTCAGAACTCCACGAATCAAACCCACTACACAACACATACAAATAACCGTTTTCTTCCTTAATTCCATCAGGAATATCAGCTACGGTAATCGTTGCAGTAACCGAATTCGATGACAAGTTGATGACAGAAATCGTATTTCCGGTTCCCCAACCCCCTTTATGAGCTACATATAATTTTCCGTTTTCTTCAACCATTTTTTCAGGTCCTTCCGAAACCGAAATCGTAGAGCTTACCTGATTGGAATTCAAATCAATAACTGCAATAAAATCATCCGAAATATTCAAAGGGTCTCCCCAATTTGAAACATATCCTTTTCCGTCTTCAAAAACGATATATCTCGGATTTTGCAATCCCGAACTAATGGTCGCAATCAACTCAAATGTATAACGGTTTACCACTCGGATCACATTCGAATTGTTTACCACAATATACGCTTTGTTTCCTTCAATTCCGATACTTTGAGCTACATCTCCAAGAATACTTCCGTTTACAGCATTGTAAATTTCGTGTTCCAATTCTCCGTTTGCAGACAAAAATGAAACTTCTGCGGTATTCGTATTGAAACCTCCCTCATTGAGTACAAATACTCCATTTTCAAAATCTCCTTGTGAAGTGTGTCCTCCTCCGTTGTCATCATTATTACAAGATGTAAAAAATAATGAAGTTCCCAAAGCTAAAAAAGCTAATTTTTTGATTGTTTTCATATTTATATTTGTTTAAAGTTTAAAATTCATTTTTTGTCATTGCGAACGAAACGTAGTGGAGTGTGGCAATCTAAAAGTTATTTTTTAGTTTGCTTCGTCGTTCCTCCTCGCAATGACGAAACCTCTATATTCTAATTCTCTATATTTTAAAATTCAAATACCCCATAACATTCCTTCCTGCAAGTGGTCGGTTTTCGACACTTTCGTAAAATATATTAAAGATATTTTGCACTTTTATTCCTATGGTATAATTCTTTTTGAAGGTATAATCCGTTCCTAAATTCACAACCTGATATGCATCAATATTATACCTCGAATTGTTGTCAGACTTTGTAAAAACCTCTCCGACATACAAATATTCTCCGTAAACATTGAGGTTTTTATATCCGTACGAAATTCCTGCATTGGCTTTATGCTTCGGAATGTAAATCAAATAGTTCTCGGTTTTTTTGTTTTTGGAAGATGTATAACCGTAGTTTGCTTTTGCATTTACGGAATGTTTTCCGAAGTTTTTCAGATAAGACAATCCTCCCTCGAATCCGAAAATTTCGACTTCATCGGTATTTTCGGGTTGCCACATTGAGCCACTCGGAATCCAACGTAACATATCTTCGATATGATTGTAATACCCTGTTAATAAAAAACTTAAATCCTTGATTTTAAATTCGTTTGTGATTTCTGCCTGATACGACGTTTCGGGATTCAAATCGGGATTTCCTCCCGTAACCCAATACAAATCATTAAAAGTCGGAATGCGGAAGTTTTTGGAGGTATTGAATTTTACCGAATAAAAATCCGTGAAATCATATTTTATTCCGAGTGAATACAACAACGGACTTTTGTAGTTATTGGTAATTTCTTTTCGCAAAGCGATTTCATACAGAAATTTATCCGAAAGTAAATGTTTAAACATCAGACTTCCCGAACCAATCTGTCTTTTTTCGTTATGAATATCAGAACCTTGTCCTTTATTTTGAGTAAAATCCAAAATAGTATTCAGCTTAATTTTATCCGAAAAATCATAAGACAAATCATATTTTGCAATAAGACTTTCCACCTTTCCGAACGTGTGATATTCACTATTGATATTCGGAAAATAGTTGTATTCTTCGTATAAATGGGCTAATTTCACTCTCGAAGTGAATTTATCAAAAAGGCTCGTCCATTCCAACAAATTGCGAATGTCCGTATTGTGGTATTTCGTGGGAGTTTCTGTAGGAAGAATAAGCGAAAAATGTCTTTCTCCATCAAAATACTGACTGTAAAATTTGAGTATATTTTTCTCATTCAGTTTGTATCCGAAATCGGCATTAAAAGTCGAGTTTTCAAATTCTCCGTTCAGATTTTTTTGGTTTTTCCCAACCCAATCGTAGTCATTATCCGAAAAAGAACGTGCAAAACCAAGTTGTAAACTGTACTTATCCGAAGCAATTTTCGTCTGAAAACGTCCGTCAAACGTATTGAAACTTCCGTATCGCAAAAGTAGTTCGTTTTCGAATCTATCGTAGAAATACAAATCGTTATTCAGGTGAATACTTCCTCCGATGGCACTACTTCCGTAAAGCACACTTCCTCCTCCTGATTTTACGTTTATAGTATTGAATGACAAAACATTAACTGCATTAAAATCGGTTTGTCCGAGGAGTTGTGAGTTGATATTAATTCCGTTCCAAATAACCGCAGTTTGTTGAGCAGTTGTTCCTCTGAAAGATGGAGAAGAAGCTCCTCCAAGTCCGTTTTCTTTGAAATAAATAAGGGAATTGTAGTTTAAAATCGAGGTCAGAAAACTCGGATTTCGCTTGATGATACTATCGTTGATCTTTTCGGTTTTTTGGGTTTGGGAATAATCTTTCAGTAAATTATCCGAAATCACAACCTCCTGAATTTCCACAAAAAGATGGTCTTGAGCAATTGTAAATTGACTCAAAAACAAGAAAAAAACCGATAAAAACGCAATAAATCTCATAATCACCGAACCTTTTTCCCCGAAAGTTCTCAATGTTTTTAGTTACGTTTTTAGGCAGGTCTCCTGACTTGCATCTTGTTGTCTGACCTTCCCATTTCATCGAAACAGTGGTTTGCAGAAAATAACAACAAGTGTATAGCTTACAGTTGCGGGTACAGTTCAAGATTTTCACTTGATTCCCTTTTAATGAAAAGTATAAAATACTCTTTTCAACCAAAAAACTTTTGCAAAGATACGATTAATTACGAATTATAAATTACGAATTACGATTATCCTAAAATTTCTATTACTTCATTTTTTACAAATGCCAAAGCCACACTCGTAGGAGATTGTTTGTCCAACAAATCCGTTAGAATAACCTCTCTCAACTTATTAGCAGAATCAACCTTATCGCTCATATTGGCTTTACGAATCGTTTGGATAAGCGTGTTTTTTGACGTATTAATAATAGTCCAACATTTATCCGAAATATAAATCTGTTGGGTCAAGTTATGCTCAAATTCCTGCTCGATATGAAAAACCAAAAGACTTTCATAATCATATTTATCAGACGAATTCGGAGTAACACGAATCAGCAATTTTGAGGGTTCGATGCGTTCTAAAAACAAAGCCATTCGTTCGTAAGCCTGTAAACGCAAAGGCAAAGCCTGTTTCTGATTTTCTTTGTGAAGTAAAAAACTCCTGCGATTCTCCTCGTTTTTGAGATGAAGATTGAAAAAATAATAAGCAATTCCTCCCGTAATAAGGGCAGGTAAACAATACGATAAAATTTCGAAAATTTTTGATGCGTCCATTTAGTTTGGTTTTATTTTGAATGCCAAAAATACATAAACGAAAAAGATTTAAAAAAATTATTTGCAGAAATAAAAAATCGTACTATATTTGCACTCGCTAAACAGGAAACTATTTAGCACTTATTGGAGAAATGGCAGAGTGGTCGATTGCGGTAGTCTTGAAAACTATTGACTGTAACAGGTCCGGGGGTTCGAATCCCTCTTTCTCCGCTCGGTGAAAACCAAAAAAAGCTAAAACGCTGTAAAACTCAATGTTTACAGCGTTTTTTGTTTTTAGGAATATTCAAAATAGGTCACTAAATCGTGTTATTTCAGTGACCTGTTTAGTGACCTATTGTTAAAATTAGGAAATAGGTCACTGAAAATCGCATAAACACCTGTATAATAAGGCGTTTAGCGTTTGTACATCTTGTAAAAAGTGGTAACGATAAGTATATTTATTAACACTTAAAGTCACCACATTATGAACAAAACATTCAATTTATTATTCTTTGTAAAAAAGAATAAAATCAAAGCCAACGGAACTGCACCGATTTATTTACGGATTACGATAGACGGCAAAGCCAAAGAGATTGCTTCAAAAAGATACATTGCTCCTGATAAGTGGGATTCAAAGATGCAGAAAGCAATTGGTACATCCGAAGAGATAAAATTACTCAATGCTTATCTCAAAACTTTAGAGCAACAGGTATATGATACCCATCATATAATGCTCAAAGACCGGACTACGACAACATCGGAAAGTTTAAAATCTAAACTGCTTGGAACAGATAAAAAGAACCGGATGTTAGTTCCAATATTCGAAGACCACAACAACAAAGTTGAAAGTCTTTTAGGTCAGGAATACGCTTACGGAACGTTAGAGCGATACAAAACCTCATTAAAACATACCATAGATTTTATGAAATCGAAATATTCGGTATCGGATATTGACATTAAGGAAATCGACCACGCTTTTATAATGGATTATGAATTTTATTTACGGAGTGTCCGAAAATGCAATAACAACACAACGGTAAAATATCTTAAAAACTTCAAGAAAATTATCAGGTTGTGTATTGCCAATGGTTGGTTAGACAGAGACCCGTTTGTAAATTATAAACCTAAGGTCCGTGAGGTAGAAAGAGAATTCCTTTCCCAGGAAGAAGTCATCACCATTTATACAAAACAGTTCAAAACCGAAAGACTGAATCTGGTAAAAGACATTTTTGTTTTCAGTTGTTTTACGGGCTTGGCTTATATTGATGTAAAGAACTTGACCAAGTCACGAATTAATATTGGTATAGACGGTGGAAAATGGATTTTTACCCATCGTCAAAAAACGGAAACCGCTTCCCGGATTCCCCTACTCCCTATTGCTGAAGAAATTATTCAGAAATATAAGGAACATCCGCAATGTATTAATGAGGATAAGTTATTACCGGTTTTGAGTAATCAGAAAATGAACGGATATTTAAAAGAAATAGCCGATATATGCGAAATTGACAAGAATCTCACTTTCCACCTTGCCCGACACACTTTCGCTACTTCTATTACACTTTCTAATGGAGTTCCTATTGAATCAGTAAGCAAAATGCTCGGTCATAAAAACTTGAAAACAACCCAGCACTATGCAAAAATATTAGACAAAAAAGTAAGTGATGATATGGCAGTTTTAAAAAACATGTTCAAAAAAGAGTCAATTCTATCTAAAACTAATTAACCTACACCCTGAAATCATAGATTTTAACACAAAATGCCTGATTTTGTAAAATTTTGTCACGATTTGAGCAACTTCTGCCCAGGATATACTCGTTAATTTTGTCCCGTAGAAAGTTAATAATCTTATAATCAAACATGTAAGATATTCTTAAATGACAAGAAACTATGAAACTCAGTGTTTCCATAAAGAACAATATAGTAACAGTAATATGTTACCTGTATGTGCTGCTCTTTGTTTATACCGCTGTAAGTAAGGCTTTAGATTTTAATAAATTTCAGGTTCAGTTAGGGCAATCACCTCTTTTAAGTGCTTTTGCGGATTGGGTTTCCTGGGGAGTAATATTATCTGAATTATTTGTTTCCGGTTTATTATTGTTTGATAAAACTCGGCGTATCGGCCTCTTTATTGCGTTTGCCTTGATGACTATGTTTACAACCTATATAGTTATCATATTGAATTTTAGCTCCTTTGTACCTTGTTCGTGTGGAGGTGTTTTGGAAAAAATGGGATGGACAGAACATTTGATTTTTAATATCTGTTTTATTGTCCTTGCAATTATCGCATTGGTATTAGAAAAGAGCCCAACCGATACTCAAAAAAATAACCGTGTAAAAGCGAAATCATTTATTCTATCAATATTAAGTATCTTCATTGGGGGGATTATTTTTGTTACGACTTTATACCTACTATCTGAAGAAGAAATACATAGAAATAACAGTTTCTTACGCAGGTATCCTCCACATCCTGTAACCACAATAAAAGGTTTAAATATTAAGTATAATTCATATTATATAGCAGGAGTTGCAGAAGACCGTATATATCTTGGAAATACCAGTGCCCCAGCACATATTATAAGTATTGATACTACTCTTACAGATTTAAGAACTCACCAAATAGAACTGGATAACGAACAACAAATTACTTTTTTTGCTCCGCAAATCAGAATACAATCACCTTATTTTTTCTTGATCGATGGTAATGTCCCTGTTATTTTTAAAGGAAAACTATCTGATTGGAAGGCACAATTTTATTGGCAAGGGAACGACAACAATACTTTTTCGCAAATTGAGGTTGTTTCTCCAACCCAGTTTGTCTTAGGCGGTTTTCACAAGAACAGTAACCAAAATGTCATTGGTTATATTGATATTGAAAACTCACATCAGATTCAAGTATCTACACAATTATTAGAAAAGCAGATTGACGGAATTTTTGACACCGATGGTATGTTACGGTACAATTTAGAATTAAACCGATTAGTATATGTGTACTATTACAGAAATGAATTTTTAACAGCAGATATGGATCTCAAACTTGATTATCATGGACGTACAATTGATACGGTAAAAAACGCTGCAATCAAAATAGCATCTACAAATTCAGGTCAGGTCAGAACACTTGCTGAAAAACCTTTAATAGTAAACCACCAAAGTTATTCTTCAGGTAAATACTTATTTATAAAGTCTGACAGGTTAGGTAAATATGAACCTGAAGAAATGTTAAAAGATGCTTCAATTATTGATGTATATAATTTAGAAAATCACACTTATGAGTTTAGCTTCTATTTATATCATTATGAAAGGGAGAAAATAAAGAGCTTCCAGATTTATAGAAATATTTTAATCGGACTTAGTGAACATCATATAGTTCTATATCGTTTACAACCTTTAAATTTTAATTTAGAATCAGTCAGAGATTAAATATAATGAAAATATACGGGCCGTATCAGGGGAAATCGAAAACCTGTAAAAGAGTAGATATAAATCATTAAAATTTTAAAGTTATGAAAGCTAAAATTTTAAAAACGGTTTTGCCAGCTTTTGTGTTAATGCTGGCAGTATTTAGTGCTTTTGCATTTAAAAGAGCAGAAAACAAAGCGTTATTAGCGTTAGAAAACGGGTGGATTAACCTGTCAGGGCAACCTTGCCACGTACAGGTTCAGTGTGATAATACTACGTCACCTTTTGTCTGTAAAGCTGTTTATAACGGTGTGGAACATCAAGCTTATGGGAAAGTGAACCCAAAAGTAATGTCTTGTACTAAAATTCTGTATAGATTACCATAATAACTTAAAACAATAAAAGGTGTCCTTTTGATATGGGACACCTTTTCGTTATTTATTTCCTCTGTCTTCTTTAGGAGAATTTTTCAAATGATAATTAAACCAATTTATTGTTTTAAGTGTTAAATCTTTCTGATTTAAAAAATTTGTAAGTGAATGTCCTTCGTTTGGATAAATTAAAAGAGTGCTTTTTTTCTGAAGTCTCCATAAAGCTGTATGCATTTTTACACTATGAGAAGGATTAACAGTTGCATCATTACCTCCAGCCCATAACAGTACAGGAGTATTTATTGTTTTTACATTCATAATGGGAGATTCTGATAAAAACTCTTTTTCTGTGAAAAGGATTTTATTCCTGAATTGTTCACTCTCAAACCGCTCCATATTTGAAAGATTAGTAGAATCTATATCAAGATAAAAACTCAACAAATCAGTAACCCCTGCACCTGCAATGGCAGTCTTAAACCTATCTGTCTGACTGATAATATATGTAGTTTCAAATCCTCCGAAAGAGTGTCCGATAAGTCCGATATTATCTTTATCTATTGAAGCTGTTTTGATAGCTTGGTCAATAGATTCGGAAACACAATCTAAAGCTGATTTTCCTGGCTTATTAAGTGTGTAAGCAATATCTGGCAATAAAACAAAATAGTCTTCCAAAGTAAAGTTAGTTACATTAAAACCTGCAAAGGTTTCCAATGAAGGAGGAACATATTCGTGTAAAGCGTATGATTTATTCTCATAAATAGAAACAATCATTGGATATTTTTTATCAGGGTTATAATCCGCGGGATAAAATAATGCTCCTTTCAGTTTTTTACCATTTGAGTCTCTATAATAAATTAACTCGGATTTTCCCCAATAGAAATGTTTTTGTTGCTCATTGGCTTGGGCGATTTGCGTTTGTTTCTTGTCTGTCGTAATGTTTACTATTCTTGGAGAAATATCAAATGCACTCTCAATAAATTGAAAGTTATTACCCTTTCCGATTCTTTTTACATATACAATTTTGCAATCCTTATGTACAGTTTCCTCAAAACCACTTTTTGTAGTCCATACGCCAAAACCTTCACTTAATTTTTCTGTATTTAAGCTTTTGATAAGCAGTCCCTCTTCCAGATTGTATGAAGATGAAGCAAACCCAAAAAAATTATCTCGGATTGATTTACCCAAATAAGTCATAATACGATACCTTATATTCATGTCTGCTCCATTAGTCAGTTTTTGACTTTTTGTTCCATCAGGCGAAATCAACCATATATCAAACCGGTCATAAACCAAAATCTGTCCCGATGAAGTCCAACCACCAAAACCATAAGCCCGATGTTCATCAAGGCGGTCGCTCATTGATGTATTAAATACCGCATCAATGTGGCTTGTAATACAGGTATGCTTATCAGCTTTAATGTCATAGCTCCACCAATTCTTATCCTTAAAATAAGCTATATACTGCCCGTTTGGTATAGTAACAATGTGATTATATGCTCTTAATTGTTTCTCAATTATTTTCTTTCGGCTACCTGTATTCAAATCTATCAAATAAACATCACTATACCTATCGTCATATTCATACAAAGGAAGATAACGGTCATTATTTAACAATACAGCCTTTTCCTGATTATCTGTTAAAGCACAAGCTATCAGATTACCTTTTTCTATTTCATAGACTTTATTCTGTAAGGGCAACCAAACATTCCATTGCTGAAAAATTATATCTGTTTTTGGAGGTACTTGTTTATCTGAGGATTTCCATATCTGTACCTTAGAAGTATCCTCCAAGGCATTCACATTACAAGCAGTATCAAAAAACACTTTATTCCCGTTATCTGAAATATATATTTTGGTATTAACAATATGTACATCAATCGGGAAATCTTTGATTTTTGAGGGTTCAAGACGAATTATATTTGAAGGCTTATCTACATTGGTAGTATATAAAATACCGTAATCATTTTTATCTTTATTAAAGACGTAGTAAGCCAAAGATTTTCCGGAAGCATTCCACGTTAAATTTTGAAAATCCAAATTCTCGTTTTGTGATAAAATAGTTTGCTTTTTAAAATCCGATAGACTTACCAGTTTAACTAAAGAAGTTTCTTTATTATTTTCAATTATGGATAAGTGTGTCCCTGTTGGATTTAGACTATATTCTTTTACATTGTGAAATTCCTGACCCTGTCCTGTTTCAAAATTCTTCAGTATCAATGTATTTGATTCTGATAAATAAATAAGACATTTCCCATCTTTTGTAAACTCAAACTCTTTTACATTTGAATATTCATTTTGCCGTCCTGTGTCTGTTTCTAAGATATATAGCGTATTAGTTTTCATATAAGCAAATAAATCTCCTTTGGGTGTTATTTTCTCGTTATAACCAGAAGGAAATACATACTGAAAATCTGTAACGGTATTTTTAAAAAACAATGTATCAATATTATTCTCATACGATTTTGAGAAAGATGTCCATATACCATCGTCAGACACAACACCCATCTTTAAGGTATTCCATAATTTATAATCTTCAGGAGTCAGCTTTCTTCTTTGTTGAGAATAACCAGCAAAACTGAAAATAAATACAATTATTATACACCAGATACTTTTATGAAAATTATTGTTTTTCATTCTGTTATATTTTTAATACCCCAAATTTTGTGGTAATAGATTAGGATTAAGTAATAATTCTGATTCCGGTATAGGTAACAATATGTCCGTTGTATTCCAGCCTGGTTTAACCGGAGATAGTACGTTGTTTATTATTCCCATACGTTTTAAATCAAAAAAACGATGTCCCAATTCACTGAAAAACTCCACTTTACGCTCCTGCATAACAGCCTCTATAAGCTGTACTTCTGTATTTGCAGAAGTATCAGGCAATGATGCACGGTTACGGATTTTATTGATGTCATTTTTTGCTCCGTCCAAATCGCCCAAACGTGCCAAAGCTTCGGCTCTAATCAGATACAATTCCTCTAGCCGAAACAAAACAGAATATTCATTGGACATTATATCTGTTACAGATTGTTTGTATTTAAAAGGATAATACCACGTTTCTCCGTCTGTAACAGTACCTGTCCAATGTTCTTTTCGTAAATCACCCGCTTCAAAAGCATCAACCAGATGTGTGCTTAATGCACGGTTTGGTGGAGGTCCCATTGTAAAAATAAAACTTTGCCCTTCTTGGGTTGGCATTCCTTCTTGGGTTGGCATTAACTGCCAGATAGTCCCTGTACTATGCTTCAAAAAAACATCATCGAGAGAATTTACCCAAGTAAAGTTCCCTGAATTTATTACTGAACTTGCTTCAATTCCAGCAGATTCCCAATCAGCATTATACAAATGTATCCTTGCCAATAAAGATTTTACAACATCAATATCAGGACGTACCCTAAACGAGTTTTGACTTACCAAAGGCATAAGTGATTTTGCCTCCTCCAAGTCGGTAATCAACAGTGCATACACCTGCGGTACGGATGATTTTCCAATAACAGCATTGACTGTATAATCCGTTGTTGTTACATAAGGTATCTCTCCAAAAATATTAAGCAAATGAAAATGTATATAGGCTCTTATAAATAATACCTCACCCAAAAGTCTGTTTTTATCACTTTCAGAAATTACAGAGGAATTTTCAACTCCTTCTTTTACAGCATTAGCCGCATAAATCAGATTATAGCTCCCATTCCATAATGAGGAAACACTCGAATTTGTAGCAATAAGACTGTTTTGGAAAAACTGAAACTCTGATATTCCGGTATTATATGTTTGTAGTTCATCTGCATAGCTGCCAAATAGTATTGATATTCCGCTTGAATTACCACATACCAATACATTATTTACCAATTTACTATAAATACTTGTTATAGCAGCTTCTGCTGTTCCTACATCATTAAAAACCATTTCCCCTGTAAGCTCTGAATCAGGGAAATCAACTTCAACGAAACTCTCACAGCCTGTTGAAAGTATTACCATTAATAATAAGCTCACAATATTTAAATGCTTATTACAACTTATAGATATTATTATTTTTTTCATAACGATTCTATTTAAAGGTTAAAAACTTAATTCAATACCTAATGAAAATACCCGTAAAGGGGGCAAAACACCTGTTGATTGATTTTCAGGGTCGGGTCCTTTAAATCGGGTAATTGTCAATAAATTTTGTCCCTGCATATAAATACGACAGCTTGTTAATTCTGACCATATCGTTGGAAGTGTATAAGATAAAGACAGGTTTTTAAGCCTGATAAATGACGCATCACTAAATGCTCCATCACTGCTTAAAAATCTATAATAAGCGTTAGTTACTCCACTGTTAAGTCCAGTAGTATAAGGCTGAATAGTGCTGTTATCTCCCGGTTGTTGCCAAGCATCAGTAAAATCTGTCGGTAAATTACTGGCTATTCCGGGTAATACTCCCAAATAATTATAATTACTACCTAATTGCTTCACAAATTGGAATAAAAAATCCAGCTGCCACTTTTTATAGCTGATACTATTGTGCAGACCTCCGAAAAATTCAGGTGTGGTACGGATTATTTTTTCTCTGTCATTATCAGCTGTAATTTGTCCATCCCTGTCATAATCTTCAAATTCATAAATACCTGTCTGTGGATTCATTCCTGTATAATGATAAACCTTATAAATATCCAAAGCCTGTCCGATTACATATTGATTAGCATAGGTAGAGCCTTCAAGGTTTGGAAAAGAAATCAGCTTGTTGTTTGGTATAGTAAAATTTAAAGATGTCGTCCACGAAAAATTATTATTACTGATTGGTCTTCCCTGAATTTCAAATTCCCAACCGGTATTCTGAACAGTAGCATCTAAATTAGCTGTTACAAAAGGAAAACCCGTTGTTCCGGGTAGAGGAATACCGACTAACTGATTGGAAGAACGATTGCGGTAATGTGCTACGGAAAGAAACAGCCTGTCTTTAAGAAAACCTAATTCTAAAGCTCCTTCTATCTTCGTATTGGTTTCCCAGCTAAAATCAGGATTGAACAGGCGTGTTGGCTCTAATCCTACAACACCTTCATAGTTTAATTGCGATAAGCCGTATGTGTTTAAATACTGATAATCTCCAATTTGGTCACTTCCAGTAGTTCCGTAGCTTCCCCTTAATTTTCCAAAGCTCAGCCACTGCATATTTTGGTCAAAATATTTTTCTCTTGAAAAGAGCCACGCAGCACCAACAGCACCAAAATTAGCAAACTTTTTCCCCGGTCCGAAACGACTTGAACCATCTCTACGTCCTGTAAGATTTAGAAAATATTTATCTTCATAAGAATAATTGATACGACCAAATACAGCACCATATCTATATTCAGAATTATTTGTGTTTAATACGAATATATTAGAGGCTGCTGCCATATTATTTATCAGATTATTATTAGAAAATCCCCACGCATATATTCCTGATTGTGTTCGGCTTCGACTTTGGAATGTAGCACCAACCAAAGCATTTATAGTTCCTCCGAAGATTTCTTGTTTGTAAGATAACTGAGGCTCAAAATTCCAAGATTGTAATTTAGCATCGTTTAAAAATAAAGCAGACATCTCACTGCTAAACCCATAAGCAGGGTCATAAATGGTATGTGGAGAAGTCTTCGATTCCGAAAGTCTTGAATCTGTAAATCCTAATCCTGCTTTCAGTTCCCAGCCTTTAAACGGACGGTACAAAAGCATTCCGTTTGCAATCAGGTTGTTGTTTTCTGCCAGATATTTTTCTTCTAATAAACGATACGGATTATTCCAAGTTGAATTTTCCCAGTTTAATCCTCCTTCCGAATTGTACGGTTCAGGAGCATTAGGAGCTAATGTATATGCTTCTCGGGTAAGGTCTGTACCCAATAAATTATTTTTGTCTGCTGTATAATTTCCAGAAAGTGATGCTTCAAACTTTTTATCATCTGAAATGTGATTAACATTAAAATTAACCGATGCTTTTCGGTAAGCAAAATCTCCTGGAAATACAGTAGTTTCTTTATAGTGCGTACCGCTTAACAAAAACTGCGTACTTTCTGAACCTCCTGATACTGTCGCCTGAATACTGTTTGTATATGCTGTACCTCCGATAAGCTCTTCCTGCCAGTCAGTATAACGGTTTCTGTCCCAAGTTCCGTTTATATCATAGGCATAAAACGGAAAATCTGTAAAGCCATCATTGACAAGTGCCTGTTCACGCATTGCTAGATATTGCTCTGTATTCATCAATTTGAGCTTTCGGGTAACATTGCCAACACCTGTATAGCTATTTATCTTAAAGTTGGTTTTTCCCTCTTTCCCTTTTTTGGTTGTAATAAGAACTACTCCATTTGCACCTCGTGAGCCGTAAATTGCAGTTGCATCAGCATCTTTTAAAACTTCAATACTCTCTATATCGGCAGGATTGATAGAATTAAGAGGGCTTAATCCTGTCCAAAGTATTCCAGCAGAGGCAAATTCATTTCCGAGATTTTCATTTCCAAATGGAATACCGTCAACAATGTATAAAGGGTTATTTCCGTCAGTTCTGATACTGTTTTTCCCTCGAATCTGAATATCAAAACCACCTCCCGGAACACCGGTAGATTGTGTAATATTTACTCCCGCTATACGCCCCTGCATCGCTGCCAGTGGATTACTGACAGGTTGCTTTTCTATATCTTTTGAAGTTACTCTCACAATACTCCCCGTCCTTTCACGGTCTTTTACGGAATAATACCCGGCATTGATGATTATTTCATCAAGCAGGGTGGCATCTTGTTCTAAAAGCACATCAATCACGGTACTGTCTGTGATGGCAACCTCATAGGTTTTATAACCGATAAACGAAAATACCAATACATCATTCTGATTGGCTTTAACGGAATAATATCCATTCTGGTCAGAGAATGTACCGTTTGTTGTTCCTTTGATGGTAATGCTTACCCCGGGCAAAGCTCCCGAAGCATCACTTACAGTTCCTGTAATGGGCTGTTGTTGTTGAAAGGCAAAAGCAGGCAGGAACACGAGCTGTAGGATTAAGATACAGCAAAGCCTGCTATTCCTTTTGAAGAGTGAAAATTTCTTCATAATTTTGAATAGTTTTAATGAAACATTTGTTTTATTGACTCGAAGTCCTCTATGTTAGTTTGCCGACGAGATAGAGGGCTTTTTTTATTAATACCTAGGAGGCGAAGCCTCCAAATTCCTCTTTTACCTCTCCCGTCATCCTGAGCTTGTCGAAGGAGGAGAGGTCGAAAACACTTTTGTTGTTTTCGGGTGAGGAACTGCCACTGAATTTACTAACTCAAATACTAATAAGACAGAGCAGGCATTAAATAGGAATAGCAAGGTTTTACCATAGGCATAGCTGTATATTTTGGTTAGACAATACTTGCGAAACCCTATGAATAGTGAAGAAATATGCTTTGAAGATAGATAAGTTTTACCCATAAAAAAAGGCGTGGGACTCAACTTACCGCATTAGGGGTACTGGCATACCTTGGAACGATAAGAGAGTCCACGCCCGGGTCGTGAACATCCTTACTTATCATCTCGTTCCTTGAAAAGTGCCAGTTTTCTAATGCGAGAATCAAAGCGAATGCTTCAATATTTTTTCTATTTGAAGAATCGCAAAATTACATCTTTATGATGTAAAGATTTTAGACAAAGATATAAAATATTTTTAATGTGGTAAACTTTCTCTACAATATTTTTTATTGTTATGCTGAAATTGCCTCACAAACAATTTTTTAGATGGCAATTAGAAAAAACAAAAGGGAGTTTTTGATACTTTTTGGAAAGCGTATAGAACTTCTCAGAAAAGAGCAAAAGCTGAGTTTACGACAATTAGCTCAACGTTGCGATGTGGATTTTAGTGAAATTAGCAAGATTGAAAAAGGAGAACGAAATATTCAAATAACTACAATTATAGAATTAGCGAAAGGACTTGGTAGAGAACCCAAAGAATTGTTTGATTTTAAGATTGATTTGGGTAAAGATTAAAAAGTTAGTATAAACAAATGAAGAGAATTCTAAATAATGCTTGGTTTGTAGGAATCACTTGTTCAATTATAGCTGGATTATTGATTACCGTTGGAGAAAATATAATAGTTATTCCCTACGCTACTTCTTTTTTACAGAAAGAAATTATTCTTGAAATCTGGCAATTTATTCTTATTCTCACTGGCTTAGCAATTATTAACTTAATTATTAAAAATATATTCGGTTGGAACAAAAAATTTCTTAAATATAATTCTGATAATTGGGCATCAATAAATTGGGTTTGGAATTGGAAAAAAAGTCCATCATCAAAAAAATATATAATTGAAAATTTGAATATGCTTTGTCCAGAATGTGATTCCGGTATTTTTACTGTAGGAACAATATATTCTCAAAACTATGATTGTATTGAATGTGGTTTTTCTACACCTGTTAGGCTATTTAATAAGCCAACGCACGCACAAATTGAAGATGAAATTTATAACAAAATTAGATTACGATTTCCATCCGAAACAAAATATATAGAGCACAAAAATTAAGTGGGGAGAAATAGAAACAAGAAATTTAAAATAGGAAGTTTTGAAAGAAATACTAAATGAATATATCGTCCCCTCAGGAATTTTATTAACTTTTATTGCTACTTGCATCAATATATATTTTACAAGAAAAAATCTAAAGACTACAAAATATATTGATGTTATTACAACTGAAAGAATAAAATGGCTATCAATTATTAGAAAGGAAGTTTCTGAATTAATTTCTTTAATTACAGAAACTTTAATTTTTTATGAGAATGAATTAGATGACATTGAATCACAAAACCCTTCAGATGATTATATTAATGACCAAAATTATAAATATCAAAAACACTATTTTGATTCATTAACTAAAAATGCATTAATAATAAATGAAAAGATTAGTTTTAGAGAATTGAATACCCGACTAAATCTTTTAAAATTAAGATTCAACCCTAACGAAGATATTCAAATCATTAGTATCTTAGATAATTTCATAACCTTTTATAAAAGTGAATATAAAACTAAACAAGATTTGGATAAAGCAAACTCTGAATTAAAATTATTATTTTCAAATATTCAAAAAATGCTTAAAAATGAATGGGAAAAAGTAAAAAGCGAATCGAAAGGAAATTAGAAAACTTCCTGCTTTGATTTTTCGCCACTTCATCAGGTTATCGAACTGTAGGCTATAATAAAAAACGATACGAAAATGGGACTACTTTCAATATTAGGAAAAGGACTTAAAGCAATGATTGACGAAGCAACTACGCCTGAATCGTTCAAAATAGGTGAAAAATTCGAAGACTATGTTCGAAAATATTTATTCGTTGATAATTACTATGACATTTTAGAACGAACACACAACTATAAAACAAATAAAGATTATGTTCAATCGTCATTAAAACCTGATTTCACATTCCGCGATAGGTGGACAAAGAAAGAATTTTATGTTGAAGTCAAATTTCGGACAGGAACTTATAATAATAAAATTGTTTGGTGTAACGAAAAACAGTTAACAAGATATTTAGAATATAATACAGAGCGACCTGTATTTTTAATTTTAGGTATGGGTGATAAACCAGACTATCCAGAGTTTTTGTCACTAATCCCCTTAACACAAGCAAAATACACGGGATTGTTCCCGTCACATGCTGAAAAATTTGAAATAGAAATTGACAAACCGATCTCGTCAAAAACACTTTGGGGACGATAAATATTACAGCCTACAACAAATTCTTTTAGCAAAATGACGAAGCAAACGGTTAAAAAAGTATTGTTGTAGTGATAAAATCCTGAAATTTTCAGGATTTTGGTTTTACGGGAAGCCGTAAAAGAGTGTTAAAAAAGATTTGTATGTTTGGAAATTGGCAATAACTTTAGTATAATCCATATGGGATTTAAAATGTACGTAGCAATAGGCTACAAAGATATATTTGATGATTATGAATCAATCGACATAAAGGAATTGATAAAAGATATTCCAACGAAAAATTCATTACAAATTTTGGGTTATTTTATGGCTCAACTACATTCAAAAGAAAGAAAAAAAGATTTACAAATAGAATTCTTAAAGATGTGGTTGGGAAGACTTCCAAATGAGGTAAATAATCAAGTTGAAGGTTATATCAAAAAAGCGATAACTAAGAATTCTAAATTTTCATTTTTGGATAATGTCTCACTTCTAATCTTAGTTGAAAAAATACTATTAAATGAGAATAATTTAAAAATTCTTGATAATTTAACTCCAGAACAAGAATTGCAACTTTTTAAAGCGTATCTGATTTGTTGTCAAGAATGGATTGATAAACAATGGCCTAATTTTAACATTCCTAAAATTAAAGATGAATCAGATTTAATAAAAGTCCTTCTACCATCTCAAATTCCGTATCAAGAGATTCAAGAATTAAAAGACTTTCGATTGCAGTTTATTAAAGCTATATATTTTTTTAAATTCTGTGAGAAAAATGTTGAGTTCCAAGAATATTTAAAGATCTTTTTAAAGGAATATAAACTTTTATCATGGCAAGATTATTTAAAAAATCTATTAACCTTGTACATAAGAAAATTTGAAGAATTAAAAACTCCATCAGTTATAAATGTTCCTAAGGAATTTCCAGAAGTAATTAATTTTCTAGAGGATTTAAGTATTGATAAAAACAATTACGAAATAAAGATTGATTTTCTAAACTTAAGAGAGAAGCCTGTTTATCAAATAGATGAAACTAATTTTGTTTTTTTAAATTTAAATTTTCTTGTTGATAAAATATATCAAGGGATACAATTCGATTTTGCAAAAGTTCTTTTAAAAAATTCTGCAACATATAAAGGCAAACCAATAAAAAAAACTGGAAACTTTATGGGGATTTTTGGAAATGAATTTTCAGAAAATGGTCTATTATATAGTGTAATGAATTTTGCATTTGGAAAATCAGATTATATTAAGTTTGAAGGTAATTTTATAAAACAGTATATAAAGGCAGAACCTGATTACTATATGCGTGATAAAGGTAAAATATATCTATTTGAATTTAAGAATGTTTATTTAGGAGCGGATATAAAACATAGTTATGATTTAGAAAAAATTAAAGCTGAACTATTTAAAAAATTTGTTGAAAATCAATCTGGAAAACCTAA
Organism: uncultured Flavobacteriaceae bacterium; assembly: GCA_934675205.1. Lineage (GTDB taxonomy): Bacteria > Bacteroidota > Bacteroidia > Flavobacteriales > Flavobacteriaceae > Flavobacterium. The sequence continues at coordinate 155,480 of CAKUPQ010000004.1, forward strand.
AGGAATTACTCAACTAATTAATTCAATTGACTTAATTAGAAATGGTGGATTTGAAAAACTCGATTCATTTAATTACCAAGAAGCAATTATATATCCGATTATCGTGTATGTTGATTTTTCTTTTAATTTAGCAGGCATCAATTATATGCTTAATAAAGAGTTTAAAAGGCTTTTAGAAGAAAAAGGCACCCAGCATCTTAAAAATATTAAAAACCTTACTATGATTGATTTGGATTCTTTCATTAAGTTCCAAGATTTATTTAGAGATAAAAGGTTGAAATTAAATAATTGCTTAAATGAATATTTTGATACACTTACGAATCCAAAAGATATTTTTGACAGAATAGGAACATTTAATGTATTCCTTCACCACAAAACGAGTAAAATTGATTATGGCTCTCCTTTAATGCTAATGGAGGAAGTTGGCAAAATTTTCCCTAAAGAATAAGGGAGGTTGTTTAGTAACCGTTGCGTAACTCTCTTTTCTAAAAAAGTACTCGTTTTCTAATTCGAGATTCCTCCAAGATGGTGCGAGCATTTTGCCCGTATCTGTCTTATATAAAGTCCTGAAATCATTGTAAAATCCTGAAATTTTCAGGATTTTTGTTTGATAAAGAGCTGTAAAGTGAAAAAAAGAGTCACATTTTTTAATCATTTTTATATGCTATATTTGTGAAAATATTGAGAGAGTTATTTTTAATTCAAAAACAAAATTAACTTAAAAGTGAAATAAACTTGGAAATTAATTTATAAGTGAATAACTTTGCAGAAATATTTTTGATTGAGAAATTCAGAAAAGTAACTTACTATTCTGTGGCTATAAATAATGTAGATACATTATATGATCAGTTTTTTGAAAAACATGATGTTGAAAATAAAAAAAAGTTATACCACATTTTAGCTTGGATTGAAAAGTTAGGAAACAAAATAGGTGCTAAAGAATTTTATTTTAGAAACGAAGCAGAAACGTCAGACACAAGTGCTTTACCTCCTTCCGGCATTAATAAAGAACCTGCGTATGTGGATTTTGATGAGAAAACCGGTATAGAGGTAAATAAGCCTAATAATTTACGCTTGTATTGTTTAAGAGCAAATGAGTCGGTAGTTTTTTTGTTTAATGGAGATATAAAAACAACATTGAAAGCTCAGGATTGTCCAAACGTAAAATCACATTTTAAACTGGCAAATAAATTGACAGCATTATTAAATCAAGCATTCGTAGAGAACCAAATTGAATGGAATGAGGACTTTACCGATATCGGCGTAGAAGATGATTTTCGCCTTGAATGGGATTTATAATTTAATAATTAAAAAGATGAAAAAAACAAAAAACTCAATAACAGGTTGGTTAGAAGTAAATTCTAATCCGGAGATAAATAGTTTTATTGATAAAAACCTAGCTATTACAGAAAAGGTACGCATAGCAATGGAAACTAAAAATTGGAAATCTTTGGACTTAGCCAAAGCTATGGATAAATCACCATCAGAAGTTTCAAAATGGCTTACAGGAATGCACAACCTTACCCTGAAAAGCATTACCAAAATGGAAATCGCTTTGGGTATTGATTTAATCAATATAGAACCTGTTAAAGAAATACAATATGTATATCTTGGAACTATCAAAGGAGGAGATTTTCAGGAAGCTATAAATGATTACGAAGAAACAATCTATGCAGTGGCAATATAATGGCAAAAGAAGTAAAAATAGTTCCAGAAGAAATAAATCTTTTTCATATTGATATTGTTGAAAGTTCGGTTAAAGAAGTGTCTGAAAAGAGAACCGGAGAATTCAATATCAATGTGGCTCATACCACTATGCACAACCTGAAAGACCAGAGAGTAAAAATAGGTCTGCATATTGATTTGAGTACGAAAGATAATTCTAATGGAGGAAAGGCTAATTTTATTATTGACTTCCATTTCCAAGTCAAAAACCTGAATAATTTTTACGAATTAAAAGATGAAAACCACCCTGTATTTTCAGGTTTGCTGATTGCTACTTTATTAGGTTTGAGCTTTTCCACTGCAAGAGGAATTATTTTTGAAAGACTTTCTAATACCAATCTGCAAGGTATTATTCTACCCGTAGTTGACCCGAAAAATATGCTTCAAATGCGAGTGAAACAAGGCTCTTAGAATATAATTTCTGAATATAATAATGAAAAATCCTGAAATTTTCAGGATTTTATGGTTTTACGGCAAGCCGTAAAAAGTGTTAGAAAAGATTTGTATGTTTGTGATAATGTAATGATTTCGTGTTTGTAAAAGGCTTACAAATGGTCGATTATTACAGGTATTTGAGAGAGCTATATGACATTTTAAAGACTTACACTAAATGGAATCTCATCCAATAAATCAACATTATGTTCCTCGAGTGTTGCTAAAAAATTTTTCTAGCAAAAAATCTCATGTTTGGGTTTATGATAAACAAAGTAAAAAAAAAAGAATGGAGTTTTATTAAAGAACGACCTATTTCAAAAGTAGCAAGTGAGCAATATTTTTATGATAAAATTCCTAATACAAAAGAAGGAAGTTATGAATATGAATTGGGAAAACTTGAAAGGGAAATAGAACCAATTATTTCTAAAATCATAGAGTCCAAAGACATTTCAATTCTTACAGAAGAAGATAGAGAAAGATTCTCACTTTTTATAGCTCTTCAACATTTGCGAACTAAGAGCGGATTGAACAAATTAAAAAGAATTACCGGGGATTTGGAAGATAAGATAAATCATTTTTTTGCCGAATCAAATAATTTTGATTATAGAGGGCTATGGTTTGAAATGATGGAAACAGCACCGAAATTTTCAAAATATATTTCTAACAAAATTTGGTTCTTAGGTGAAAGTGAAAAACTATTTTATTGTTCCGATCATCCAGTAGTGTTACAAAATAGCTCGGTACAGGATAGTTTACGTGGTACGCTAGGATTAGACAGCTATGGTATTGAAATTTATATGCCAATAAGTGACTCTTTAATACTTTGCATGTTTTGCGAAAAGTTGCTACAATTTACTGAAAAAAAAACTCCACTTTTGGATTATCACAATCGTGATTATCTATTGAATGCAAATTCGTTACAAATTCAACAATCAGAAAGATTTATTTTTTCATCAAGTAACAATTTTGAAATGATTGAAGAATGTATGTAGCAAAAAACGTCATATAATTATTGTACTATTGTATTAAAAATCCTGAAATTTCAGGATTTTATGGTTTTACGGGAAGGCCGTAAAAAGTGTTAAAAAATATTTGTATGTTTGTGATATATAATGTATAGTTATGTGCAAACGTAAAAGACGACCCGATAAAAAGAAACGAACTGAAATAAAGAGAAGTAAACCATTTTGACAGGAAAAACAAGACATAGAAACAATATAACAAACGGACAGCGAGAAGATCGTCACTCATTGCCTACTTTACTGTGTTTTATTTTTTTGCCCACTGCACAAAAAATTTTGGAATTCATTACCAACCTGCAAACAGCACATTTGGTTTTTTGCCGATAAAAAAGCCAACGCTGAAAAAAACAAAAGAGCTGTTTTTTGCCAACGCTCGACAAAACGGAATGAGAACAAACAGAAAGACGAAAAAGAAAATATGAGCTTAAACACACAGAATCTACAATCTATCATCAACTTCATTTGGACAGTTGCGGATGATGTATTGATTAATAAATTTCTTGAAAATCAGTACCAAGACGTAATACTTCCAATGACTGTTTTAAGACGTTTGGACTTGGCTCTTGAACCGACCAAAGACAAGGTACTGAAGACCCACAACGAGTTTAAGAGTAAGATTGATAATGTTTATGAAATTTTGACTAGTGAACCTTATGGTAGCGGGTTGAAGTTTTACAACACTTCGCCTTTTACAATGAAAAAACTCTTGGCTGACCCCAAGAATATTGATACTAACTTTTTGGATTATCTCAATGGCTTTTCGGAAAATGTGCAGGACATCATAACCAAGTTCAAGTTCCGAAATCAATTACAGACTTTTGAAGAAACTGGCATCACCTTTTCATTGATTGAAAAATTCTGCAACCCTAAAGTAGAACTAAGCCCCGACAAAATATCGCCTATGGCAATGGGCTATATGTTTGAGGACTTGATTCGCAGGTTTAATGAAAAAACCAATGCAGCAGCAGGGCGACATTTTACACCAAGGGAAATCATTGAGTTGATGACGCATTTGGTGTATTTGCCGGTAAAAGACAAAATTCAAAAGGGAACTTTCTTGGTATATGATCCTTGTGCGGGTTCGGGTGCTATGCTCACGCAATCCAAACTTTTTGCCACCGACCCCGAAGGAGAAATCAAATCAACGGCTACTTTCCATTTGTACGGGCAGGAAAACACAGGCGAAATGTACGCCACTTGCAAATCGGATATGTTGCTCAAAAATGAAGACCCCGACAAAATTAAGTTTGGTTCTACTTTGAGCGAATACGGTTTTGACCCTGATTTGAAATTCAATTTTATGCTCACCAATCCGCCTTATGGAACGACTTGGAAGCAGGACATTGACAACTTGAATGTAGGCACAGGCAAAAAAGTAGAGATAAAAGACAGACGTTTTAACCTAAAGATTAAAAACTTCAAAGGCGAATTGCAAGAAACGTGCCTGACTTCCCGAAGCAATGACGGACAGTTGATGTTTATGCTCCATATGCTTTCTAAAATGAAAGACCCGAAAGACGGTGGTAGCCGTATTGCTTCTGTACACAATGGTTCGGCTTTGTTTACAGGAGATGCAGGCAGCAGCGAAAGCGGTATCCGCCAATACATACTTGAAAATGATTTGTTGGAATGTATCATTCAGTTGCCCAATAATATATTCTACAATACTGGAATTGCAACCTATGTATGGGTATTGAGCAATGTAAAAGAAAAGCATAGAAAAGGAAAAGTGCAGTTGATAAACGCTTCAACAGAAGAATTTTATCAGAAAATGAGAAAAGGGCTTGGTGATAAACGTGTAGAATTGACAGCTGAAAACATTCTCAACATTCAGGAAATGTACTTTGCTTTTGAAGAAAATGAATACAGCAAGATTTTTGACAATGAAGATTTTGGCTTTTATCAAATTACGGTACACCAACCCGAAAGAGATGGAAAAGGAAACATCTTAAAAGACAGCAAAGGCAAACCAAAAAGCGATAGCAGCTTAAAAGACACGGAAAATGTGCCAATGAAAGAAAGCATTGCCGAATATTTCAAAAGAGAAGTGCTGCCCTTTGCTCCTGATGCTTGGTATGACAAGACGAAGATGAAAGTGGGTTATGAAATACCATTTAATAAATTCTTTTATCGTTACGAGCAGTTAAGAGATTTAGAAATGATTTCTGCCGATATACTTCAATTAGAAGCTGAAACAGATGGATTGCTAAAAGAAATTATTGATTAATGAGGAAAGTACATAAATATCCAAGTTACAAGGCATCTGATGTAGAATGGTTAGGCACTATTCCTGAACATTGGAAAACTGTAAAAGCAAAAAGAATTTTTAGAGAAGTTTCAATAAAGAATCATCCTGATGAGCCTTTATTGGCAGCTACTCAAACAAAAGGTGTAATTCCAAAATCACTTTATGAAAACACTACTGTAACCGCAAGTAAGAATTTTGAGACCTTAAAACTTGTAAAAAAAGGCGATTTTGTTATTAGTTTACGCTCATTTCAAGGAGGTATAGAATATGCACACTACCAAGGAATCATAAGCCCTGCCTACACCATTTTAGAGCCACAGGAGGAAGTGTTTCACAATTATTATAGGTATTTACTAAAATCAAAGCGGTACATAAGTGGCTTAACTTTATTGGTTACAGGGATTAGAGAAGGTCAAAATATTGATACTTCGAAATTTAAAGATTCATTTTTGCCATTACCCACCAAAGAAGAACAAACCGCCATTGCCCGTTTTTTAGATTACAAACTGGCAAAAATCAACCGCTTTATCCAAAAGAAAAAGCAACTGATAAAACTACTCAACGAGCAAAAAGCCGCCATCATCAACCAAGCCGTTACCAAAGGTTTAGACCCCAATACCAAAATGAAAGACAGCGGTATTGAGTGGTTGGGAGAAATACCGGAGCATTGGGAAAAACACAAAATAAAATATCTTATTTCAAAACCAATTGCAGGGGCTTGGGGAACTGAACCTCAGAATGATGATAATGATATTACTTGTGTAAGAGTTGCAGACTTTCATGAATATGATATAAAAACTGACAACTTAACTATTCGAAATATTGAAGCAAAGACAGAGCAAATTTTGAAACCTGGGGATTTACTTTTAGAAAAATCTGGAGGTGGCGAAAAAACACCTGTTGGGAGAGTTGTGCTTTTTAATCAATCATTTAAAGCAGTTACTTCAAATTTTATTTCAAAATTTTCTCCAAAAATCGACTTGGTTAGCTCTGAATACTTGCTCTATATCTTCAAGTTAATAAATAGTGTTAGATGGAACTTTAGGTCACTAAAACAAACAACTGGCATACAAAATATTGACACATATCAATATATGGACAACTGGGTTTTTATTCCCAAAATTGAAGAGCAAACAACTATTGTAAATCACATTAAGAATGAATTCAAAGTTTTAGATGAGACCATTTCCAAAATAGAAAAAGAAATTGCTTTGGTAGAAGAATACAAAACGGCTTTGATAGCCGAAGCGGTTACGGGTAAAATTGATGTGAGAGGATATGAAATACCGGAGATAACGGAAGAGGAAACCTATGAGGATCCCGATAGTTATCGGGAAGAAGAAGAAATCAGTATGGCAGCTGAGGATGCTGAAGAATATCAAACGTTAGAAGAATGACAAAACTAAAAGACAACAGATTTATAAATTGTAAATTTGCAAGTAAATTTTAACAGGATGCAAGACGAACAATATAATATAGCCAACGAGCCACAAGTGGAATATGAAGATTTGAGTAGTGAAGATTTAATGGAAAAACCATTCAATCCAACTAAAATCGATATTACTACTAAACCACTTACCATTGATTTGTTACTAAAACGGCTGAAAGCAGAACCTATAGAAATCGACCTGTCTCCTGCTTTTCAAAGAAAAGGTGACTTATGGGATGATAAAAAGCAAAGCCAATTAATTGAATCTTTGTTGATTAAATTCCCTCTTCCTGCATTTTATTTCGATGGTTCTGATAATAACAAATGGTTAGTTGTGGATGGCTTGCAACGATTAAGTGCTTTAAGAAACTTTGTGATTTTGAAAAAACTCAAGTTGGTAGGTTTGGAATTCTTGAATAAATTGGAAGGATATACTTTTGATGAACTACCAAGAAACCTACAGAGGCAAATTGAAGAAGCTCAAATTACGGCCTATATCATCAATGCAGGAACACCCGAAGAAGTTAAGTTCAATATTTTCAAACGAATCAACACAGGTGGTTTAATTTTAAATTCCCAAGAAATTAGACACGCCTTAAATCAAGGTATTCCTGCAAAATTCGTAGAAGAGTTGGCTAACTCAACAAATTTTCAGGATGTTACAGGAAGAATAAATCCGGATAGAATGTTGGATAGAGAGTTTATCACAAGGTTTTTGGCTTTTAGAATAAAACCTGTTTCGGAGTATAAACCTGATTTGGACACTTATATGAACCAGAAAATGGGAGAACTCAAACTTTTGAGTGAGGATGAAAGAACGGAAATTAAGAATAGTTTTATTTCAAGTATGAAATTGGCAAAGGAAATTTTTGGTGATTGGGCATTTAGAAAAGTTTTTGATTTAAACGAACGCAGAAGACCTATAAATAAAGCCTTATTTGAAGTATGGAGTGTCGAACTTTCAAGGCTTTCAGAAGAAGATAGAATTAAATTAAGAACGAGAGGAAAAGAATTGTTTAACAACTTTATTGAATTGATGAATTCAGACGAAGTATTTGTAGCATCTATTACTTCTGCCACAGGTGATAAAACTCGTGTGGGTTATCGTTATTCTAAAATTGAAGCAATCATTAAAAATACCTTACAGCAATGATAAAACAGATTGGCATAAAAAATTTTAAATCGCTCAAAGAGGTTGATGTTTCATTGGAAAACTTAAATCTGTTAATGGGAATCAACGGAATGGGTAAAAGCTCCTTTGTTCAATCGATCTTATTACTTGTTCAAAGCGACAAACTCGAAGAAAGAGTAATTGATTTAAATGGTCTATTAGCCAAAATCGGTCAAGGAAGAGACGCTTTGTATCAGTTTGCAGAAGAAGATCATATCGTTTTTGAATTGACATTTGAGAATCATCCTAAATTCACTTGGAATATAGAATATCAGAAAGACAAAGAAAAACTAAATGCAAAAAACGGTTTTACAAAAGACCAAATGTCTTTTTTTAGAAAGAACACTAAGTTGTTTCAATATATAAGTGCTGAACGCATTGGACCAAGAGATATTTACGAAGCATCCAGTGTTGTAGTTGCAGACAAAAGACAATTAGGTTTATTGGGAGAATTTGCTGCATACTACATTAATGTTTTTGGACAAGAGTACATAGTACCGGAAAAACTATTACATCCAGATGGCAATTCTTCTAACTTACTATCGCAAATCAATGCTTGGATGAAAGAAATATCACCTGGAGTTTCACTCAACACCAAGTATGTTCCCGAAGTAAATAAAGTGATTTTAGACTATCAGTTTGATTTGGTAAATGATAAGACTATTTCTTTCCGTCCTAAAAATGTTGGTTTTGGTATTTCTTATGTTTTACCGATTGTACTTGCCTTGTTAACAGCAGAAAAAGGGAAAACTATTATTATTGAAAATCCCGAATCACATATTCACCCAAGAGGTCAAGCAGAGTTAGGTAAGTTAATCGCATTAGCAGCCAATGTTGGAGCTCAACTTTTTATTGAAACACATAGCGACCATATTTTGAATGGAATAAGAGTAGCCGTAAAAGAAAACTTGATTGATAAGTCAAGAGTAAATGTGATGTATTTTGACAAAACCACCACAGAAAAAGAGCAATATACAAGCATAACCCAAATTCGTATTGATAGCAAAGGAGAATTGAGTGCTTATCCAAAGAATATGATAGATGAATGGGGAAATCAACTGTTTAAATTAATGTAAATGGAGATTTTTTATAACGAGCTATCAAATAAGCCATTGGCTTTAAACAAAGAAGAAGCCAGGAACAGGGTTTTAGGGTTATTAAATACAATGAAATCTTTGCGTGAGTATGACATCAACATAATGCGAACGCACAATGACTTTTTTGCAGAGCAACTTTCGGATGATTATACAATGGGAAGTTTTTTTGGTGATACGGAAGTTAGCTATGAATTAAAACTCCTTTTAAAAACAATTACCGCAAATCCATTTATTGAAGATGATGATTCGTATGAAGCAGAAATGTTTGTAACAAACACATTTTCAACTCAAAACGAAGTGAATGAAACCTTAAATCCAGAAGGGTTAGCAAGTGCCTATGTTTTTAATTCACCTACCATTTCAATTGGAAGCCACGAACATTGGCAAAATGACTATTTGACCCTTTCCATTATTTCGGATGACAACCCAGATGAGGTCAATCAAAAACAAATTTTAAATGTTTTTTCTGAAAATTGTGTCAATAACGAAGCTTTTCAAGAATGGATTGCCTATTTAAACCCACCTGTTCCATTAAATTCAAAAGAAAACATTTCTATTGTTTTTCCTGCAAATACTTATGAATTTGAAACTAAAGCTATAAAGGACATAATCTCTTGGTTTTATGATGATAAAAGGTACTTGATTCGAGTTAAAGAACTTATAGAGGATATTGAAAGGCATCCATTCCAAGGCGGCAAAGGGAAGACAGAACCATTAAGTGGAACGGGAGGAAAAGCTTCAAAACGAATAGTAAAAAAAGATAGGGTTATTTACACATACACTGCCGAAAAAATTACTGTACACCAGTGTAGGGGACATTATGATGATAAATAAATTGAGTGAACCTACAAATATGGCGAGAAGAAAATATAAAATGACGAATAAATACTTTATCTCGCCAAATACTCGCCAAAGTGGCGAGATAGCTGACTTGCGTTTGAAATTATGGATTGAGGGAATAACTGAGGGAGTAATTGAGGGGATAACAGAGGAATAAATAAGAAATATGACAACAGACACCACAGAAAAAGGATTAGAAACCCACATTGCCCAGTATTTGGTCAATGAAAATGGCTATTTACTTCGTGAGAACACCGCTTACAATAATGTGGCTTGTTTGGATAGTGTATTATTGTTTGAATTTTTAGAAACTACCCAACCTAAATCAGTTGCCAAACTCAAAACCTACCACAAAGACCTGTACGAGCAAAAAATCATCAAACGCATCAATGACCAAATACAAGCAAAAGGTGTAATTGAAGTACTGCGAAAAGGAATCACAGACGGTTTTACCGATACCAAACTACACTTGTTTTACGACAAACCAGTTTCTAATTACAACGCTTCTGCTAATGCTTTGTATCAAGCCAACCGCTTTTCGGTGATGCGTCAGGTTTATTTCTCGCCACTTTACAAAAAGTCATTGGACTTGGTAGTGTTTATCAATGGGATTCCAATTATTTCTTTTGAGTTGAAAAATGAGTTGACCAAACAGAATGTAGAACACGCTATCAAGCAATATAAAACAGACCGAGACCCCAATGAAGAATTGTTTCGCTTGGGTAGGTTAATGGTGAATTTTGCAGTGGACACCGAAGAAGTTTGGATGTGTACCCAACTCAAAAAAGAGAAAACCTACTTTTTGCCTTTCAACAAAGGCTATAACAACGGAGCAGGAAATCCACCTAACGATGGTATAAAAACCGATTATTTGTGGAAAGAGATTTTGACCAAAAGTAGTCTGACAGACATTATTCAAAATTTTTGCCAACTCATTACCGAAGAAAAAGAGTACTTAGATGAAAAGGGCAAAGTCAGAACACGAAAAGAAAAGAAACTGATTTTTCCACGTTATCACCAATTGGTTGCTGTTCGCAATTTATTGGCAGATGCACAAGAAAAAGGTTCAGGTCAAAAATATTTGATTCAACATTCCGCAGGTTCAGGCAAGTCCAACTCCATTTCTTGGTTGGCTCATCAGTTGGTTGGTTTGCACGACAAATCAGGTACAAACCACATTTTTGATACGGTAATTGTAGTAACAGACCGCAGGGTGCTAGATGCCCAAATCAGGGAAAACATCAAACAGTATCAGCAAGTAAAAGGTGTAGTTGAAGCCATTACCGAAGGCAGTAAACAACTAAAACAAGCACTGGAAGAAGGCAAAAAAATCATCATTACCACCATTCAAAAGTTTCCTCACATTGTAGAGGATATTGGCGATTTACCAGGAAATAATTTTGCCATCATTATAGACGAAGCCCATAGTAGTTTGAGTGGACAAATGGCAAGAAAACTGAATGAAACACTTTCAAAACTCAATCTTGACCAAGCCACACAATCCGAACTTGAAGAAGATTTGGAAGACATTTCAAGTATGGTAGATGTGGAAGATGCTGAAGAAACTATAACAGGCGAAGATTTAATCCGAGTTTTGGTAAAGTCAAGAAAATTGCTTCCAAATGCCAGCTACTTTGCATTTACAGCTACACCAAAAAACAAAACCTTAGAACTTTTTGGAGTACCGTTTCAAGATGGCGACAAAACCAAATACAGAGCCTTTCATTTATATTCAATGAAACAAGCCATTGAAGAAGGTTTTATTATGGACGTATTGCAGAATTACACCACCTATCAAAGTTATTATGCTTTACTGAAAAAGATTGAGGACGACCCTGAATACGACAAACTGAAAGCACAAAAGAAACTCAAACATTATGTAGAAAGCCACGAACACGCTATTAAAAAGAAAGCGATTTTGATCATTGAGCATTTTATGGAAAACGTAATCCGTAAAAAGCGAATGGGAGGTTTTGCAAAAGCAATGTTGGTAACGAGTTCAAGAGCCAATGCCGTAAAATACAAAAAGGCGTTTGACGATTATTTGCTGAAAATCAATAGCCCATTTTTATCGGTGGTAGCATTTTCAGGTGAAATTGATGGACAAACAGAAGCCAGTTTAAATGGATTTTCGAGTGCTAATATTCCAAGTGAATTTGAGAAAAACGAGTACCGCTTTTTGTTGGTAGCCAATAAATACCAAACAGGTTTTGACCAACCGCTTTTGCATACCATGTATGTAGATAAAAAATTGGGCGGAGTAAATGCCGTGCAAACCCTTTCAAGGCTTAACAGAAGTCATCCATTGAAGAAAGACACCTTTGTTTTAGATTTTGCCAACACATCAGAAGACATTGAAAAAGCGTTTAAACCTTATTTTGAAAGTACCATTTTAGGCGAAGCAACCGACCCGAACAAATTGTTTGACTTACAAGATGCTTTGGATAATTTTCAGGTTTATACCAAAGAGCAGGTTTTTGATTTTTCAGAAAAGATTCTGGCAAATGTACCCGTTGACCAATTACACGCAATGTTGGACACATCTTCCGAAATTTTCAGAAACGACCTTGCAGAAGAACAACAAATAGATTTTAGAGCCAAAGTAAAAACCTACGTTCGGCTTTATATTTTCCTTTCTCAAATAGTACCTTTTGAAAATCCATATTTAGAACGACTTTACATTTTCCTAAACCATTTGCAAAACAAGTTAGGAGGCGATACACCTATTGATTTGGCACAAGGGATTTTAGACAACATTGATATGGACAGCTATCGTTTGCAGTTGGAAGCCACAACGAGCATTGCAATGGAACAAGGCGAAGATTTAAAGCCAATTCCAACCGATATGAGAGGTGGAAGTTCTGAACCTGAAATTGACAGACTTTCAAACATTCTGCAAACATTCAATGACCGATACGGAACCCAATTTGAAGATGCCGACAAGGTAAGGAGAATGGCAGAAGACATTGTAAATGATGTTGCTAAAAACAAGGATATGGTTAGCTCTTTAAAATACTCCGACGACCAAAATGCCAGAATAACAAGTGATAAAATTGCCCAAGAGGAATTACTAAAACACGTTACAACCAATTTTGATTTCTATAAACTTATAACAGATAATAGAGATGCTAGAGAAGATTTCAACGCTATGGTGTTTGGTATGGTAAAAGAATTGATAACTAGAGGAATAAACGCACAGAAGTAAAGAATGAAGGACTTTAAACTGATAGCAATAAGACCTCTTACAGGGTGTGATAAAAAATTCACAAAAATATTAAGTGAAGGAGTACCGTATGTTTTTTACAATGAATACGATTTTTCAGACTACACTGACAAATCAAGAGTCATCAAACAAAGAGAAGATGCAACCCCTGATTTGTTTTCTGTAAAAAACAACTTTAAAAAGGACGTAAAAATCGATATTTCTGCTATAGTTGGTGAAAATGGTTCTGGTAAAAGTAGTATAATCGAGTTATTTTACGTTTCGTGTTACAACATATCCGTAATAAACGAAGTCCTCTTTGATGAAGACGAAGAGAGGCTTTTAAATTCCAAGGATATTGTTCCTGATATTAATGTTGAGATATTCTACAAGATAGATGCAGATATTATTCTGTTAAGACTAATAAATGCTGAAATCAAGATTTTCAGTTTACAGAAAGACTCTTTTGTTGAAGTTAGAAACCACAGATTTAGCTTAAATGAATTTTTCTATACAATTTCTATTAACTATTCTCTACACTCATTGAATTCTTTGGTTCTTGGCGACTGGGTTAAAAGAATTTTTCACAAAAATATTGCCATAAAACAGGAGAATTATCTTACGGAAAAACCTCAATGAGAAATCCAGTGTTATAAGTCTTCCGAAGAAAAAACTTTAGAAATGGTAATCTCTTATTATTTCCCTTCTGCTTCTTTTCTCAACTCCTCAATAAAATAAGTAGGCGGAATTCCGGTTCGTGAAACGAAAGCATTAGTAAATCGTTGTGTACTGCTAAACCCGGCTTCTTCTGCCAGGCCTTTGTTGGTATAATTCCTGATTCTCCTGTCATTTTTTAATACTTCAATGATATGATCTATTTTCAGGTCATTAATATACTCAGTAAACTTTTTGCCTCTGTAATAGAAAATAACTTTCGACAGGTATTTTGTGTTCGAATTAAAAGAAGCGGCTAACTTTACCAAAGTTAAATCGCTTTCAAGATATTTCTTATTCTTCTCAAACTTTTCTAATTGTTTTAATAGCTGTTCAGCAGCATCCGGGTTGATATCCAGATCGGTTTTTCCGGCTTGTTTTCTTCCTGAAACTAATGATGATTCTTCTTGATTGCGGTTCATCAGTTCTTCAAATCTTTGCTTGTATAGCTTTTTATTTCTTATATATCTATAACACACAAATAACAGCAGCATAATCAGGAAAATTATTCCGCTGATCATCAGGTTATCTCTTTTCTTTCTTTGTTCTAATTGTTTACGAATTTCTCCTTTCTTTTTCAAGAGCTCTTTCGTGTCATATTCTTTATGGATTTTTTCTGACAGATATTTATAGTTGGTATTCAGAATACTGTCAGCTTTGATAAGCTTTTGTACGTAATGAAGTTTTAAATTCAGATTCCCTTTAGCTTCATAATGTTTTATAAGCAGTTCAAAACTTTCCCGAAGGTCTGGGCGTATATAGTTCTTCTCGTCAAAAACCTGTTCTACTTTTTTAAAGTAAACCATGGCTTTTTCTGTTTGTTTCAAACCCAGATAGCTTTTACCGATATAAAAGTATCCTACGGTTTCATTGGCAAAATCGTTATTATCTCTTATTTTAGAAAGTGAATGATTTATTTTTTCTATAGCTAAAGCATAATTATCACTGAAATAATGATTAATACCTTCCAAATGAATAAAGTAGTGTTCCATAGAATGGTCAGAAAGCCTTTTACCTTCTGTTATTCCTAATACATTCAGGTCAGAACTATACCCGAAATTACCGAGACTGTTATGGCACAAAGCAAGCGAATGAAGCGTATTCAGATAACCTCTCGGGTTATTGACTTTAAAATAATCAATACATGCTTCAAACAGCACAATGGCCTCATCATAAATTCCAAGATAATATTTGATATGGGCAAGATTATATTTTGTCTTGTATTTCAGGTAATTATCATTTGTCTTTGATATATATTCATTGGCGATGAGGTAATGGTCAAGAGCTTGTTTATGTTCTTTTAGCGAATAATGAACAATGCCTTTGGTCAGGTATGCCGAGCCTATCAGTGAATTATCTTTCGACTTCAATGATGCATATACCATACTGTCAGCATAAATAACAGATGGTTTATCATCACCATAATACATATAGTTCTTATAGCCGTTGATGATTTCTTCTATATTATTTTCTGATTTAGATCTATCCAGAAAAGCCTGAAGATATAGCTTCTGTAAATCCTTATTGTCTTTGGAATTTTCAATTTTATCAGACAAGCTGTTATAATCATATTTTTTTAAGCTGTCAGGCGGCTTGTATTGTGTCCCGTAAGCAGTAACGCAATACCCTGTCAAAAGACTGAATATGAAAAAACGATGTATAAACATGAGAAAACTGGCAGATGAGTCAAAGATACACAGTATTTACAAAAACAGTAACACTCCCTGTTTTTTTTATCAAATAAGAGGTGTGGATTTTCCGAAAATCCATACCTGAAATAACGTAAACTCACAGTACTTCATTTGACAGGTAAAAACCTGGTATATAGTTTTGTCCCGAATTCAAAAGGCAAAATATACCACAATAAGCTGATATAGTAGTTCTGCCTATCCGGATAAAATGAACTGAAAAATCATTCAGTAACATTTTAAAAACACGAAATCATGAAAAAGATTCTGCTATGCGGAGTGTTAGTATCTTTTATAACACTTCTGTCTTCCTGTGATAGTGAAGAACTAACAAGTAATCATCAGCAACAGCTTAAAAAAACGTCACCCTCAGCAAGGTCAGACAACCCGTTTGATGCAATAGGAGTACTGCACAATGTATTATTTGATGCTTATGCAGCTTCAAATAATAGGGATGATACTATTGAAGGTATTGCCGTTAAAATAAATGAATTAATTATCGGTCACAGCAATTTAGAACAAACAACTATTGCTATAAATGCCGGATTTACTGATCGGGTAGAACAGATACTAAATTATCCGGAGTACAGTTTAGACATAATTGTCTCAGAAGTCGGTTTATCTGTAAGAGTAAAAACAAAACTCAACGATCTCATAGAATTAGCATCGGGAGTCACAACAAGCGGTTATCCGGAAACAGGGGTTGATATTATTTCTTACGAAGAAGACATAATAACAGATGTATCACTTACCCCCGAAGAGAAAGAAGTCGTTCTTACGGTTTCCTCAATTGTAAAATACTCACTTTATGATAATGGAGACAGGAAAGATAAAGATTGGGATTTATCGGTCGGCAATATTGTTGCAGCAGCCTATGGAGCAGCACATAGCGGGCAGGATGCTTTACTTATGGGGCTTACAGCAAAAATATTCCAAAACTATTTGAGTGTAAATCAATGATGCACAAATTGATGTCGATAGAAAAGGGGCTGGTACTTTCATTCGCCATGCTCCTTTTTTTACTTAATATGATTAGTATATATTTCTTTATCGACCTCCTAAGTTATGATGTAATGAAGGGGTATCTCGAAAATGGTGTAATCAAGGAATCCAATCCCAGAACACTGGCATTTTTCTTTTTTATCACAGCCATATTGAACCTTTTTTTCATATCCGTTTACCTGATATATAAATTACTGAATCAAAACAAAACTCATGACAGATGCAAATCAAAATAAGGAAGAACAGTATCTGAAAATTTTTGTTTTCAAAAAGTATTATGAAACAATTTTGTCTGATGATATTTTGTGTGATTCTTTTCATACCATACTTTTCATAATATCAGGGTCTTTAGATATTTATGTGAATAATACACTCAAAACATTTTCGTCCCTTGATTTGATACTGATTCCTAACGGAGTATCATTCAAAATCCCTAAATCAGATACAAATTCTAAATTATACATTATTTCTTTTTCTCCCGAACTTCTGTTAAACAATAGTATCAGTGATTTCAATATCCGATTCCTTTTTTTATCAGCACAAAATTTAATAGTAATCCCAATAAATTCAGAAGACATTCCTTTTTTAAAGCAAATGTTCAAACTGATATATGCGATACAAAAAACAAATAATCATCAGCTTCAAAAGGAGTTATTGGATATTGGAGTTCTTTTTCTGATACAAAAGCGTATGGATTCAAATCACATAAACACAACAAAAAATAGTCAAAAGCAAAAAATTATACTTCGCTTTTTCAAATCTCTGAAACAGAACTATAAAAAAGAACATAGGGTAAGGTTCTATGCAGACTCTCTTTGTATAACGGCAGGATACCTGAATAAAATTGCCAAAGAACTAACTGATAAAACAGTAAAACAACTCATCGAAGAAATAATTATTACAGAATCAAAAATCATGTTACAAAATAATATGCTGACTATTTCTGAAATAGCCGAAGAATTACATTTTAGCAGTTGTTCTTCGTTTAGTAGTTTCTTCAAAAAGCACACCTCATTCTCTCCTTCTGATTATCGTTTCAGATCTCCCAGATAATTTATTTTCGAATATACTATGATAAAAACAATTTACAAACAGGCTCTCATAAGTATTCAAAAAGAAGAGCAAAAAATTAGTTTAGAGGCTGACCATGTTATCGAAGAAGCTTTTCACATGGCTGCTTTTCTGAGAAACTTATTATCCGATATGAAAAATCATATTTCAGAAAACGGATTTTCAAATGATAATGAAGAAATCGAATTCTTCAAAACGATTAAACCGCAGATACTCGGAAAACTATTTTATTACAATAAAGTATTCAGGATTGAAACTTCCTCTCCGGTTATGAATGGCAAAATGTATTTCAAACATTTTTCGAATGAATTGCAAGAACTCAAACAGGAATTCAAAGAACATAGTTATAATTCTGATTTTTACAGATATTACCGTTCCGGACGTACAGATATGGATCATATATTTTTTCAATTGGGTAACATCGATATTAATTTAGGGCTCAACAGCTTTGCTTTCGAGATAGACACTAATTTTTCTACTTACTATGATTATAAGGTCGCTAAAATTATTTCAAACGAGTTGTTATACAACTACCTTTTGTCTAAAACTACACCTGATGAAACCGAAAGCCTGTTGTTTTTAAACAACAGAAATAATAAAAACCTGTTGTGGTCAGAAAACAAAAATGCACTTATAGAATTGATCTATGCCTTGTATGCTTCGGGTGCTATTGCTAACGGAGGAACAGGAATTAGTCAGATTAGCAGAGTTTTTCAAAATCTTTTTAATATTCAGTTAGGAGACATTCATCACGCTTTTCATCGAATGAAAGACCGTGCTGGAGATAGAACATCATTTCTCACTCAGCTTCAATCTTCTTTAGAAGACTATATGGATAAGGATTTATAATTCTTACCCATTTACTACCAATTGGCAAACGTTTTGTTTTACCTTTCTTTAAGCTCTTTTCTATCAATTTGAAGTTACTTCACAACTTCAAAGAGTCCATTTTATAGAAAAATGAATCTGCCAGTTGGTAAATACTTGGCAGATTATCTCTTAATAATAATTCAATTTTACTCCATAACTCTAAAAAGCATTTATTATGGCAGTAAATATCATTACTCAGGAAGACCTTGAACAATTCAGAAGTTTATTACTGAATGATTTAAAAGAAATACTTCAGGCAAAAGTTCCACAACCAAAAAAATGGTTACGTTCATCCGAAGTCAGAAAGTTACTCAATATTTCCCCTGGAACCTTACAGAACCTCCGAATCAACGGAACACTTTCTTATACCAAAATCGGAGGAACAATTTATTACGACTATCAGAATATAGAACAACTATTAAATGGCAATAAAGTAAATTCTAAGCCTACATTATTCAGATAATCTATCATTTTGAGCTTTTAATACTAATATCTCAATACTCAAATCTCACAACTATGAACTACATAAAACATTTAACTGGATTTTTTGAGAGGGTTATCAAAGACAAAACCCTCAACCCTACACATGTTAGTTTATACATGGCATTATTCCAGTTCTGGAATTTCAATCGTTTTAAGAACCCGATAAGTATTTCCCGTGATGAGGTAATGCGGATTAGTAAAATCGCTTCCAAAGCTACCTATCACAAATGTCTGAAAAATCTACATTCTTTGGGTTATATTGATTATCAGCCTTCATTCAATCCATTCAGAGGAAGTCAGGTTTTTATGCTCAATTTTTCGGAAGACTTAAAACCAGTTTCCAAACAGACCAAACCAAAAAATGAACCTTTTTTTGAACCTCCCGATAAACAAGCTCTAAACAAGTCTTGTACAGGTGATGAAACAGGCAGTGAACAAGCTTTAGTACCTTCTATAAACTATATAAACAATACAAACATTTCAAACGATTTAAACTTGGGTGAGCAAACGCAAAAAGTCATTGCGAAGAATGAAGCAATCTCTCAAAAAGAAAATCAAAATTTAAAAAATGTTGATGAAGAGAAAGAAAGAAAAAGTTCCGCTAAAAAGAAAGAAAAAAATGAAGCTCCGATAATCCAAGAAGTTGAAATTTATTTTCAGGAACAGAATTATCCCGAATTAGAAGCCCAAAAGTTTTTCAATTATTTTTCGAGCAACGGCTGGTTGGTCGGAGGTAAAACGAAAATGATAGACTGGCAGGCAGCTGCACGAAATTGGATGTTAAACACGCAAAAATTCAACCACTATGGAGACCCCGAAGACAGAGCCAAACACCTCCGCACCGCAACCGGAAAAGATTATTCCGAACCATTATGATTATCCTAAAATTTTGCAGCTGTTGGAACAGCGGGGCAAAGAACAATTCGGACAACATTTCCGGTTCCGAAAAGAGGACGAGCCAATCATTTTGCATTTGATTGCCTATTTTCTGAAAGATGAAATGATGTGTCACAAAGCGGGTATTAGTTTGCAAAAAGGGATTTTATTATCGGGTCCTGTAGGTTGCGGTAAAACTACCTTGATGAACCTGATGCGATATGTAGCCCAGTCAGAAAATAAATTTACCCTAAAATCCTGCCGGGATATAAGCTTTGAATTTATTCAGGACGGTTACGAAGTAATACACCGTTACAGTAAAGGAAAGTTATACGAATCAGATTTCAGAAATTATTGCTTTGACGATTTAGGTACAGAGAACAACCTCAAATACTACGGAAACGAATGTAACGTAATGGCTGAAATTATTTTATCGAGATATGATTTATTTGTTTCCCGAAAACTACAAACTCACATCACCACCAACCTCTCTGCTTCCGAAATCGAAAAACAATATGGAAATAGAGTTCGTAGCAGATTAAGAGAACTATGCAATTTAGTAGCCTTTGATAATTCAGCTGCCGACAAACGTAGATAAATTACATAATTATGAATCTTTCAATAACAAGAAGTGATTATTGGTGTAAATATGCTCCTTATACGTTAATGGAAAATATTCTCCAAAAAACTCTTTTTAGTGGAAAATTAAATGTGATTATTGTTTTATAAAACACAACTAATGGAAAATTCTGTTCCAATAAGTCTGAAAGTAGATACTATAGAAGAATTGGAATTACAACAATTAAAACTTTACCTTTTATATCAGGATAAACCTCAGAGGTTAGGGTTTATCTCAAAACAAAAGGTAATAGAATAAAAATATATCTTTGGCAAAAAATAATCTTTATTGCCAAAGGCATATAACATATTTCATTTGCAAAACACTACACATTCCTTAGTAGATCGCAAACTAAATTTAGGAGGTTTTTGTCCCAAATATTTACAAAATTTGCGACAAAATAGGTCTTATAAATCTGGAAAAGTGGGTGGAAAGGTGGGTAGAAAATTATTTATTGAACTAAGTAAAAATTACACATAAACATCTGATTTTGTTATTTATATATCAAAAAACAATTAAAACTTAAAACTATTTTTCCATTAAAAGGTGGGTAAATAAGTGGGTGAATAATCAAATTGTATTAAAGATAGATGTTTTTTCATCTAAATTTATAGATGTGCCACAAAATATATTAAGTCTCTGTAGAACAAAATAATAAACCTATTTTCACATAATAAACCTGTTTAGTTTATTATCATTTTTCAGGTTTATCATTTGGCGTATATCGCATATTGCGATATGCAATATGATTTTTAAATTACTGTCAATAAAATATTTGTTTGTTATTTCAAACAAAATAACTACTTTTGTATGAAGTATCAATCAATAAATTACTGATGAACAAGAAAAGACAAGTCATTTTTCCAAAATACAATCAAATGCTGGAACAAATGGGTGAAAATATAAAACTGGCACGTAAACGTCGTAAGCTCACTACCGTTCAGGTAGCAGAGCGGGCAGGTATTGCCCGTTCCACACTGTATCTGATTGAAAAGGGCGATGCAAGTGTAACATTAGGGGCTTATTTTAATGTGCTTAGAGTATTAGGGTTACAGGATGATATATTAAAATTGGGAGCGGATGATAATTTCGGAAGGAAATTACAGGATTTAGAACTATTGAAGTAAAAAATGGCACAAAACAAATTTAACATATATGTTTATGCTCATTGGAAAGGAATGTCTGAACCAAAAAATATTGGAATACTTTCAGCGCATTTTGCCAAAGGGAAAAAGGCATTTAGTTTTGAGTATGACAAAGAATGGATAGAATCGGAACAGCAGCGCTTGTTAGATCCGGACATTCAGTTCTTTTCAGGAACTCAATTTCCTAATAATAAGGAAAACTTTGGTATTTTTTTGGACAGTATGCCCGATACTTGGGGACGTACCCTGATGAAAAGACGAGTTGCACAACAAGCAAAAGAACGTAACGAAAAAGCACCAACTTTATACGATATTGATTACTTATTAGGTGTTTATGATGAAAGTCGTATGGGAGCTCTACGTTTCAAAACAAATCCGGAAGGACCTTTTTTGGACAATAATAATGAAACGCCGACTCCTCCGTGGTCTTCTATTAGGGAATTACAGTACGCAGCAGACAGCTTGGAAAACGATGAAGATAATGATGAAGTAAGAAAATGGCTGGCTATTTTAATGGCTCCTGGCTCTTCATTGGGTGGAGCAAGACCGAAAGCAAATATTTTGGATGAAAATAAGGATTTATGGATTGCTAAATTTCCTTCTAAAAATGATACGATTGACAAAGGAGCTTGGGAATACCTGGCTTATGAATTAGCAATTAATGCTGGAATAATAATGGCTCCTTGCAGAATAGAAAAGATAGCTGGAAAATATCATACATTTTTTACCAGACGCTTCGACAGAGAAAATACTGAACGTATCCATTTTGCCTCTGCAATGACAATGACAGGAAACAATGAAGATACGATTCGGGATAATCCTGCAAGCTATTTGGATATTGCAGAATTTATTCAGACTTACGGAGCAAATGTGGATGAAAATTTACATCAGTTATGGAGAAGAATTGTTTTTAATATAGCTATTTCTAATACCGATGATCATTTGCGAAATCACGGATTTTTACTGACGGATGAGGGTTGGATTTTATCTCCGGCTTACGATTTAAATCCTTCCATAGATAAAGACGGATTGGCTTTAAACATTGATATGGATAACAATGCTTTGGATTTTGACTTAGCCAAGAGTATAAGTGAATTTTTTAGACTGAATGAGAAACAAATGGATATTATCATTACTGAAGTATTAAACAGTGTAAGCCAATGGAAAATGGTAGCTGATAAAATTGGTATTTCAAGAGGTGAACAAGAATTGATGAGAGGGGCGTTTAGGATTTAGAACATACACAAATTCCTTATTTAATTAAAAAAACGCCTTGACTTTGCTATACTTTCCCAAGTTTCAGTTTCAACGGTTTCTCCAAATAATTTTTTATATCCGTTAGCTATTGAAATTAATTGCTTTTGGAGAAAAGGAATATTAATGTTTTTTGGTAAATCTTTCGCATAATTCTTCAAAATCAATGATAATAATGTTTGATAAGGTGTAAATAAAATTTTATTTTTTTTATCATTAATCCAAACAGCAATGTAACTAATTATAGCCTCCAAAGCTAAAACATTTTGTGAAAGAATTCTATTCAGCAAAATAACAAAAGAAGTCATAACTTCATCACAATCATTTTTCTTATCTATGAGAATAGACATTTCAGATAAAGCCCACACTATTTTATTCTTTTCTCCCGAAGAAAATGCTTCTGTCAGTTTAGAATACCCTTTGTCTTCTTCATAAAGTTTTTGAATTTTATCTTTAAGTTCATCATAAGTATTTATATTTCGTAACTTTGTTTCTTCATTTTCTAGAAAAAGTAGTATTTCCTGAAGAATAAATGTGAAAGTAGTGTCATCTCTTTTTGTTTTCCAATTTTCAATTTTCTTCAATTCATCTGATAATCGATTATATACATTAATTGCTTCTGATTTTGTCCAAAATTTTCTATTATTTATAAAGCTTAGTTCAATGTAATTATTTCCCAAAGATAAACTACCGTCCTCATTAAAACCTGAATTAAAAAGATCCTTACTCTTAATCAGTGCTTTTTTAAATTTCCTCTCCAAAATAGGTTTACCTTTCGAATAATGAAAGATAATTCGCCATACTCTCTCATTAGTAATTGAGCCGAAATCAAATTTTTCTAATTGCTCATTTATTTGAATAAGCTGTTTTTTAGTCAATTTTTCATTTAAATTTCCTATAACAAACCAACTTACATCATCAAGTTTCTGTATTATGTAATCTATTTTTGAAGACAAGTTTTTAGTTTGAAATGATTTGGCTTTATTGAAAGAGTCATTTTTGGCTAAATGATAGAGAAAATCAATAACAGTGGTATCATTAGATTTTTTTTCTAAACAAACTGCGACAATAGATCTAAAGGTTTTGACATCTTTTAGGTAAGGAATCCCTTCTACTATAAAAGTATATTCTTCATTTCTTCTAGAATCTAACGCCTGCTCTTGAAACCTTTTTGATTTCCATATTTTTAAAAATTTATCTTCCCATATATTAGAGTCTACTGCAATAAATAACTCAGAACAAAAATATAAAATAGATTTTTTTAATTTAAAAGGAGTCTCATTATCCAAATATATATCTAATAGTTCAGGGAGTTTTTCAGTAATAAAATCAGTCAGTTTTTCAGAATACACATAATCTTGAGCAATTCTTCTAATTAATTTTTCATTGCTATATTGCAGACTATAAAAAAGACAAGGTATGGGATATTCTTCGAAGAGCAATTTAAAAATTTCATACCATTTTTTATCTTCTTGTAAAGTATAATAATTGCTTTTTAGTGGCAATCCTAATTCTATTAGCAGTTGAATATACTGTATTGCTTTTGCAGGTTTTGGCAAATCGTTAGAAGCTGTAAACGCATTGGAAACAGAAAATCTTCCTGCTCCATAGCGGTCTATTTTTTCTTCCTTGTCTTTTAAAGATTCTCTTAAATCATCAAAATGTTTATAAATCCCTTTATATCCTTTATTTTCGATAATAGAAATGTATGAGTTTAATTTTTTTTGTTTAGAGAAGTCTATATCTGTTTTTAAATAACTTAAATATTGATAAAAGAACAATAAATTTTCGATTTTTCCATTCTCAAAAATTCCTTTCTTCTCTTTGAGGTATTCTACGGCTTCACTTACTTTAAAGAAAGCTAAAAACCCTGCTTTTTTCAAAATATATTGAGCATTGACCGGATTCCATTCTTTAAGAATTGTCTTTACTTCCTTAAAATTTAGTAAAAAGGCATTTAAAACTATTTTTTCATAATTAAGTAGGTCTCCATCAAAGTCTATTTCATTAACTATGTTCTCAAATTCTATTTTATCTCCTTCTAAAATTGTAGTTCGTAATTTTATTTTACCATAAATCTTTTTTTGCTCATCATTGGACAATAACGATTCAACAAATGATATTTCTTCCTGTTCCCAAAATTTATTATGAGGTAAAGCAATATCTTGTAAGGCAATCAATATTAAATCCAAAAGTTTAGATTGCTTATCTTTTTCCTCCTTTAAATCTTGTAAAAGTTGTATCGAAAAGAAGATTAAATCTTTTTTGTGGTGTGAATATATCCAATCTTGAGGTTTTATTCGATAACAATTATGATTCTGAATAATATTTTCATACGACCCTAAAATCTTATCAAAATCTATTTTTTGTGGATTTAATGTTTTTATATTATTCCACGTTTCTTCATATTTTTTTGCTTTGTGTTGTTCTAAAAATATATTAGGGAAATCAAAGTCATCACTTTTTAAATAAGCAAAAAAGAGTCTAAGCAATTCTTGTCTTCTATTTGTATTATTTAAATTAAATTTGAAATCTACTTCTTTTTCTAAAAAACTAACCACTTCATCATTGTCCAAATTGATAGAAAATATTTTATGATTCTCAAAAAACAATTCCTTTTCTTTAGATAAGTCATTCTTTCCAAGGTTAATTAAATAAATTTTATGTGTTTTATCTTCTAATTCTCGTTTTTCCAGAACATCTCTTACCCATTTTACCCATTCTAAAAAATTAGGATCATCACCAGAAAAACCTATTAGGCAATAGGATTCCTGTAATAATGATATTCTCATTAATTGAGTAAATGCTTCATGTTTTTGAGGGTAAGATTCATAATCTTCTTTGGAAATTACATAATGATTTCGGTTATCATTGTCAAAACCATATTTAGTATTCTTTTTTCTTAAAGTCCCGTGGAGTTTAATTAAATTTTTATTTCTTTTGATTCCTAATTCAGAGGAATGCACAACGACTTTTAAACATTTATCAAGCTCTTTTTGAACTTTTATTAATTCTTTTTCACTTTGCTCTATAAGATTTCGGTTGCCCTTTATGGAGTATTCGATAGTTTCTAAATCTCGCTTTATCTCTTTATAACCTTCAGTTTCTTCAGTATATTGTATAATTTGGTTGTCTTTCTCTACATTTTGGAAATTACTTTCTTGATTTATAAGTTTTTCAAACTTACTTTCGAGTTCGTTTTTTTTGTGATAATCATCTTCAATTTCTTTATAGTGTTGCTCAATTTTTAATTTAATTTCAGAAAGAATACTCTTTAAATTATTTTCATCATTTCCATCAATCGCTAACTCAAGCATTTCATCATAATTGGTAGTATAAATGTTATTCCAAGGAAGATTTATCAATAATCTATGCAAGTCTAACATAGAGTCATTAAATTCTTCTTTATTATTTTTTCCTTTAATTGAGTTTACCAAATATTTTTTATTATTTTCTTCTGCTATTTTTGGAGTTTTCTCTTCAATATATGTAGCAATTGCTTCTGAAAATCCTTTTCTTTTAATATACTCTGATACAATATTCAAATATCCTTTTGTACTTATACAGTTCTTTATTTTCTCTTGTTGAAATTCTTCTTTCTTGCCTCTTTTTTTAACAGATATCTTACTATAAGCTTCTTCAATTTCTCTACCATATAGGAAATATACCATATCATACAATAAATCACTCCAAGAGGGAAATATTTCACTTACATTCATACTAAAACCAGCTCCAATTAAGGCAGACATCTGTTTACTCTCTAATTTTTGCTTAAGCTCTTTCAGTTTATCTATATGTATATTGGTATGCTTCATTAAGAAATAATATTAAGAATGTAAACTTACAGAAAACAACAGATTTATTCAATTAGTTTTTGGCTGAATCAAAGAATAGATATTACATCCGATAGTTTATCTACTATAATTTATATAAATTTGACCTAACGAGATTAAATTTCGGGTATTTATTATTAAAATTGATATATAATGTACATATCAGAATTGAGGCTTTGGAATTTTAGAAAATATGGTAATAGTTCTTTTGAATTAGACAAACCACATTTAATAGTACCTTTTACAAAAGGGTTAAATGTTTTAATCGGTGAAAATGATTCCGGAAAATCTGCAATTTTAGATGCAATTAAATTAGTTTTAAAAACTCATGCTTATGAGTGGATAAAAGTTGACAATACCGATTTTTATAATGGAGCTGAAAAATTAAGAATTGAAATCCATTTTTCTGGAATTTCAAACGATGAGGCTAAACATTTTATTGAGTGGTCTGGGTGGGCAGAAGAGAAAATAGAAAAAGAAGGTAAATTAGTAACGGAATTACGACCTAAACTAATTTTAATATATCAAGCAGAAATCAAAGACCATCGAATAATTCCATCGGATATAAAAGCTGGTATGGATGGAGTGGGACATTTATTGAATGCTGAAGCTAGAGAATATCTGAAATGTACCTATTTGAAAGCTTTAAGAGATGCTGATAGTGAATTAACTGCTAAAAAGAATTCAAGGCTTTCTGAAATATTACAAAAGCATGAATTATTTATTAAACAAAAAGGTCAGGTTCATGAATTTGAAACCGATTTCAAAGGGATAAATGATAAAATTGAAAAGCATTTCAACGGAGCAAATGAAGACAAAAGATACAATGAACAGATTAAACAACGGATAGATGAATATTTAGAAAAATTCATTGATAACAAAACGATTTCTCTTT
Organism: uncultured Flavobacteriaceae bacterium; assembly: GCA_934675205.1. Lineage (GTDB taxonomy): Bacteria > Bacteroidota > Bacteroidia > Flavobacteriales > Flavobacteriaceae > Flavobacterium. Next base: position 183,099 of record CAKUPQ010000004.1, read on the forward strand.
TTTCCTTAGGAAGACCCGAAATCAAGAATATACTTGAAAAACTTAGCCTCGGTATAGTTGATAGAAGTAATCTCGGACTGGGAACTATGAACCGACTCTTTATGGCAGCAGAATTACTACACCTAAAGCGTGATTGGAATGGTTTAAAATTATGTATGATTGAAGAACTCGAAGCTCATCTTCATCCGCAAGCACAAATGAAAATTATTGAAGCACTAAATGAAGAAGGCAGCAATGGTATTCAATTTATTTTAACAACACATAGTCCAAATATAGCTTCAAAAGTTCCTTTGAATTCTTTAATGATATGTAAAGACAATAATGTATTTCCATTAGCACAAGATTTTACTAAACTTGAAAAAGAGAATTATTCTTATCTGGAACGCTTTTTAGATGTCACAAAGTCAAACTTATTTTTTGCCAAAGGTGTAATTATTGTGGAAGGTTGGTCTGAAGAGATTTTAATTCCTGCTTTAGCAAAAAGAATGGGATATGATTTAACTTCAAAAGAAGTTTCAATTGTAAATGTTGGATCAACTGCTTATTTACATTTTGCAAAAATCTTCTTAAGAAATGATGATAAAGAAATGAAAGTTCCTATTGCTGTCGTTACCGATTTGGATAACAGACCTGATGAAAACGGAATTTTCAAAACTATCGATATTGAAGATAAGAGAGTAAAAACAAAAAACGAGAATTTAATTAAATTGAAAGGCGAATTAGAAACTACAAATATTACTTTGGAATTAGCCAAGGAATGGACACTGGAATGGTGTCTTTTCAAATCACCCACATTATCCGATATATTTAAAGAAGCTGTAAGTAAAGTTCATTCTGGAACTACAGAGTTCAAAAAAGATGAAAATGGTAATTTTAAAACATCCTTCCAAAGCAAATTAATCTCAAAATTGAAAAAGGAGGAGAATACAAGCGGGATTGAAAAAGTAAAAATTGCTTCTGAATTAGCTGACAGAATAAATCAAAAAGGAGACTTAATTGTTGATGAAAATGATGGGTATTTGAAGTATCTAATTAACGCTATCAAACACGTTTGCAGCTATGATACAAATTAGAGATGAAGACATTAAGATTGCACAAGATATTTTTATAGATGGAAATGCTTTTGATGATACGGAAAGAATTCCATTTATTAAGAATCTTGACACTTGTGATTTGTTAGCTGTCCCAGGTAGTGGTAAAACGACTGCTCTAATGGCTAAATTATATTGTATCGCCCAAAATATGCCTTTTAAAGACGGTTCGGGAATTTTGGTTTTAGCACACACAAATCAAGCTGTTGAAGAGATTGAAAACAAATTAAAAAAACATTGCCCTCAACTCTTTGAGTATCCCAATTTTATTGGAACGATACAAAGTTTTACAAATCGTTTTTTGGCTAATCAGGCATGTTTTGAAAAGTTTGGTTCATACATAAGAAAAAATGATGATGAAATGTATGAAAATGAAGTTAATAAATTTTACTTCTCCCTTACATGGTCAAAAAAAGGTGTAGAGCCAAAAAATTTAATTAATAAATTATTTGGTTTAGTGAATGCAGGAAAGACAGTCGATTTTGAAGATGGTCGTAAAAATATTCACGATTTCCTAAAAAAGTTTGAATACAATATTATTGAGAGAAAAATAATATATAATGGACAGACAAAATTAAAAAATAACGGAGCTAATCAATCTTATTATGATGAACTTGAAAATTGGAAGAAAGAACTCTATAAGTCAGGTTTACTAAATTACAAAGACTCATTTAATATAAGTGCTTGGATTTTAAATCAAAAACCAATTATTAAAACAATACTCCAAAAGCGTTTCAAATATGTTTTTATAGATGAAATGCAGGATTTAGAAAAATTCCAAATTGATTTAATTGATAGTATATTTTTTTCTGAAAGCTCAGCAACCACAATCCAAAGAATAGGAGACATTAACCAATCTATTTACAATTCAGGTAAAAATATCAAAGATAATTGCGATTGGAACCCAAGAAATCCGATTTATTTAACTGGTTCTAACCGCTTAACAAAGGAAATAGCAGACATTGTTAATTATTATACATTAGATCCACAACCTGATAAAGAAGGAAATAAGAGATTTATAGTTAATGGATTAGCTCAAATAGACAATCCAATTAAACCACATCTAATAATTTTTAATAAAGAATCAAAAGACAAACTTCAAAGCAAATTTGAACAGCTTATCAAAGATTTTAATCTTCTTGAGACTTCAAGCAGTAAAAAGAATGGTTTTCATATAATTAGTTGGAGTACTGAATGGAACAATGACGAGCAAAATCCCAACAATGAAAAAATACGGCTTAAAGATATTTTTCCTAATTACTCAAGAGAATCAAAACAAAAGAAAGAAGATTTTGATTGTTTAAGAAAGCATCTACAACTATTTGATAATGATAAAAGAACACTGGAAGGAATTCGGAAATCTATTCTAAATGCTTTAATAAGAGTCTTGAGAGAGGAGAAAATCTATAAAGATGTTGCAGATGGTATTTATTATAGAAAAAGAGATTTAATTGATTTTATTAAAAATTTAGAAAAGAAAAAATATGAAGATTTTAAACTCAATTTATTTACTTGGTGTTTTAGAATAATATCAAAAAAAGAATATGAAAGTGTTTATAATGACATTAAGAACTATATTGAAAATGATTTCATAAAATACAATTGGCACAATGAAGAGAGTTTTGTCCCAAGAAATATAGATAAATCAGCTGCATTTCTAAATGGAAATTATACATATCTACCTGTTGAGGAAGATAAAAACGAAACTATTGAAAATAATGATATTAAAATAAAAACATCATCGGTGCATGCTGTAAAAGGTCAGACACATTGTGCAACAATGTATATCGAATCTTCTTATTATAATTATGAAACTGAAAAACTATCAGTTACAATTCAAGGAACAAAAACCAAACCCGATACCATACTGCCTAATCCACTATTTAATGAACATCATTCTTATCGTATTGGTAAAGATTCTCGAGCGAAAGAAACTTTAAAAATGATGTATGTTGGTTTTTCTAGACCTACCCATCTATTGTGTTTTGCTGTTTTAGAAGAAAATGTAAAAAATGATATTGGAAGATTTAATGATGTGGGCTGGATAGTTGATGATGATTTAATAAAAAAATAGATGATAGAAAAATTTTGTAGCCGTCTTCCGAGAGAAATTTCTAACCCGATGTATAATGAATATTACAATAGGTTAAAAGAAATTAATTATATTCTTGAAAACAGAAATACCTATAAACATCTAATTCAATATAGAAAAACTATTGAACTAATTTTATCACTGTCAATATTTTATAAAAGAGTTATTGCTAATATGGATGCAGCAACAAAATTTGCGGGAATTGTATTTAATAATAGTACAGCTTCCGCAATAAAAATTGGAACATATAATTTGACATATAATGAGAAAAATAGAATAACTGCAATTGTAATGAGTTATAATTCGCTTATTGAGAAATATAGCTTATCACACGACATTCTTGCCACAGTGGAAACTAAAGATTTAATAAAGAAAATAAAGAATTTGAAGTGGCAATTAGACAATGTCAAGAATAATGATGTCAAGAATAATGATGAAAACGATAGTATTGAATAATGGCAAATCCGTTTAAAAAAGTTGAAGATTTTGAAAATGAAATAAATGATTTTCTGAAAAGAAATAAAATATTTATTTCAAATCAAGGCAAACGAATAAGTGACTATTTTGAAATGAGTTGCTACAATCACATTGTCAGGTTTTATCAGAAACAAGGATTTACCTTAGAAGTAAAAAATCTAATCGCTAAAAAATTCAAATACAAACTTTCCCCAAGCGGTTATCCTGAGAATTTTTCTTTTTTTGAAATACGATTGAGAAATATATTTGAAGAAGAAGTAAAGGAAATTTGTTTCGAAATTCATCACAATTTAACGGTACAATCAGGGTATCAAAATGATATTTACTTAACACCAGATATTTCGGTAATAAATAAGGATACCATCGTTTCAGATAAAGACCATTATTTAGTTGAAAATTCAACAAAAAAGTTTTGCTATGTTGAAAATAATAATCTTCAAACATTTTGTGAGGTTAAGAACTTTAATCCTTTTCCGGAACTATTATTTAATTTTATTGGATTGTATAATGAATTAAAAAAAGAGGTGCTGGATAATGACCTTCAAAGAGAATTTCCGCTCCATTTAGCACCATCATTAATGATATCAGGAAAAGGAAATGTTCATTCTGAAAGAATCAAAAAAAGTTTAGAAAGAAGATATAGGATTAATTTACTCTATGATTTATTTGAGCACGGTTTAAGAAGCTTTTCGATCTATAACTCTAAATATTTAAATCAGATAGGATCGTTAAATCCAAAAATGTTTGATGCAATAACTGTTATGCAAACAATTGATGAAGAAGATTTACCATTTTAAACTATGAAAAAATCACACTTAGGAATTTGTCATTTATGTAATGAATATAAGGAGTTGACTTTTGAGCATATTCCTCCGAAAGCAGCAAATAATGACCGACCGATTCTTATTCAAAAACACGAACACTTATTTAATACAAAAAGTTTTGTTTATGGAAAATCCATAAGAAGTAATCAAGGAGCTGGATCATATTGTTTTTGTAAAAATTGTAATAATAATACCGGGACTTGGTACGGCAGAGATTTTGGAATATTTGTTAATCAAACAATAAATTATTTTGAAGATACCGTAATTTATAATTACAATTTAATACCATTAAATTGTAAACCATTAAATGTACTAAAACAGATACTTACGATGTTTTTAGCAATTGATAATTCAGGTTTACTCAGAGGCGATAAAGAGTTAGTCGATTTTATTTTAAAGAAAGAAAATAAAACGATTTCAGACAAATATCAAGTTTACATATACAATACATTTTCAAATAAAAAAAGAAGATATGGAATACAATGGAATAATTTAAACGGCTACATGTGTACTCATTCTGAGATTACATTTAATCCCTTTGGATATCTTTTAGCTATTGAATCACCACCGCCAATTGAAACAATGACAAACATAACCGGTTTTAAAAATTTTGATTTTAACGAACAAAAGAATTTTGTTTTACCTTTATTTCATTTAAAAACTGATAAAATGTTTTTAGGAGAATATGAATAATTTTAAATTCATTTATTAAATATGAGTAAAAATTATTTTAAAGTTTTCAGGAAAAAGCTGTATCGATTGAATACTAAGCTTTTATAGAGATAATCAAAAAAGTCAGGTAACGATTTGGTAACGGTGCTTGTTGCTTTGCTTTTCAACATGTTTCCGTATAGCTCAAGGACAAAATTACAAATTTTTAACTATTGTCACAATTTTTTTGGATTTCTTAATGTTCGAAAAAATCTGTTTAAATTCGACTAATAATTTTTTTTGTTAATAGTACTTAATTTTATATTCATTTGTTGTATATACTAATGTTTTTGTTAAACAAGGAGATAACAATTATCATAAGTAGTGATTTTGGAATTTAATTTTTAAGCCTTTCATAATTAAAAAAACTATCTCATGTATATTCTGACTTTCAAATAACACAAGATTTTCATCTACTGATAGACCATTCAATTCAGAAAAACTATCAAGGTTAAATCGCTTAAAGAAATCCATTAGATTGTCGTAATCAATAGGGACACTTGCCTTTTCGGAATATTCTTGTTTAAAGTTTTGAATGAATTGATTGCTATATTGAAACTCATTTGCCAACTCTTCTGAAACTCCACCACAAATAATTTTTGACAATGATTTAGCTGCACCGCCAAATCCGCCAACTATGTAAACAGGTTTATTTGCTTTTAATGAGAAATAAGCTTCTTCAACTATTCCGGGTAAGTATCCTAAAAATATACTTTGCTTACCTCCAAGTAAAATTCTTGCATGACTATCATTAGCCATGATATTTCTCATACCCGAAAAACATTCTGAAAAAATATATCTATCTTCAATATTATTGAAAGGGTCATACTCTCGTTTTTTGTCAACGTCTCCCAAATGCTTAGGAACTTCTATCACAATAGGTTCAACTTGCTGTTTAACAAAATCTGCTTTTACTTCTAATGTTAAACTGTTGCTGTTTGGAAAAGGGAAGTAGTTTATAAATCTAAAAGTTTTGTCATTTAAGAATTTATATTGATAGGATAATTCGGCAAATAATCTTGTAAATCCTTCTTTTCGTAAATCTCCTCCGTACAATAAAATTGCTCCATTTGCAATCAAATAGCGAGCTACCTCAATCGCTATATCCTTTAGATGACTTTCGGATAAACCTAATTGTTCCAGTTCTTCATTATTAGAAACAGAAACGGCAATCTTCATTCCGTCAAGAATTCCTTTTTCACGATATTTAATTTCAATCTCTTTTTGTTCTGCAATTGAATCTGCCAAATTCTCTGATATACCTGATATGTTTTTTTCTTCTGCCATGTTATAGAGTTGGTAAATATATAGGTGTTATGAACTTAATGTCCTTATCAATATCATTCAATATTCTAAGTTCTTCTGCACCGAGTGGTGGCTCAGGATAGAGTACAATAAGTTTTGTATTTTCTGTACGTTTCATTTTATACAGGTCTATATAATTGAAAAGCTCTGGTGGCGATGTGATTGTAACAAATTCCGCTTGGGCATTTTCAAACTCATTTTCAAAAGATTGAAGCAATTCTCTTTGGTACAAATTATTCACCACCTGATAAAGTGTTAAAGTCAATATCTCAGTAAAACTTGAAACTTCGTCCTGTTTTAATGTGATTGTTGGTGTATTGCCCATATAAGGAAAGGCTCTCTTTTCACCATCTTTGATGTCGTGAACCACTACTATGGAGCATTTGTTCCTTTTTGCAACAAGCACTTCAATTCTGCACCATTCCCTTGATGAGTACTCATCTGTATGGAATACAACCAGTGCAGTATTTTCTATATTAGCTTCAATTTGTTTTTCAAATTCGTATCCGTCAGCAATATCAACAGTATCAAAGAAAACATCAAGTTTGGTTTCTGATTCTATGAAAGTTTTGAATTTTTTAGTTGTTTCTTCTCCATCTTTCTTTGCATGACTTAAAAATAATTTTACAGGTGATGGGATTTCAGTATCTTTTTTCGTATCCTGCCATGTAGGTTGAATGTTCATCAATAGACGTGCACAATCGTGTAACAGTTCTGATTTTATTTTTTTAATTCCTTTTTCATATTCTTCTCGAATATTGATAAATCCATCATGATACCTAATAAACTGTATCGAGTTCAAACCACAACCAATACCTGTGGCTTGGTCGCATAGTGCTATGGGATATATTCTTGTATTTTTGTCAGTAAGCTCCACAAGTTGTTTTGTATATGCTTGAAAGTTTTTATCAACCATATAATTTTCATCTATTAACAGGATAATTGCATTTCTGTTTGCAATGGTCTTATCGATAGGAATTAATGCTTTACTTCGATAATAGACTTGTATCCCAAGTCCTCTGGATAGTGGTTGGTCAATATCTCTACAAAAAACACGGTAAAGGTTACTTGCAATATTTTTTCCTTCAGTAAAATCTGGATGCCATACTATAAAGAGTGAAAGAGGGTATTTTAGTCTGTTTTTCATTTGCAAGTGTTTTTATCCATTTGAATGCGTGAATTAGTTCTTTTATCAGCCATTGAAGTCCTATTGGAAAAAGCTTTTTCTATATAAGATTGCATTTTAACTCTATCATCAGTCCAATCTCTTATAATTGCGTATCCTGATTTAAAATTATCGGCTAATCTTGCAGGCATTAAATCATAAGTCACTTTCTCAGTTCCATAATCTGGATGTGATGGTAAGATAATACCCAATAAACCAGCATAGCTATCTCCAACTTTTCTATTTAATGCCCCTGATATTTCCCAATCAATATGTTTTCTACATCTGGTTTTAGAACCGATTAAGACTACCAATACAGTAATATCTGACAAATATTCTTTTTGAATTAATTGCTTGATATACTCATCACTATTATCAGAATCAATATCGCCATCTTCAACAGATTTACTTACTATTAAATCTCCAAAAAGATTTTCAAATTTTTCTCTATCCTCTTGGTCATCGTGATGATAATAGCTTACAAAAGTTTTTCTTTTTGTTTCATTTAAAGGTAACTTAAATGCCCACCTAAAGTAACCACCCTCATAGGTAAATGGGGATTGTCTTTCCCAATTGTCTTGTTCATCAGGATTGGGGGTCATGATTGATATTTGGTAACCAGCTGTAACCTTATTTACCATCCATTGTCTGTTTTGAGTAGTGCCATTATCAAGGCTCTCGCCATCATATTCATATACAGTTACATCTCGAATGAGTTGCCTATCCTCTCTGAATGAAAGCCTTGTTACGAAGTATTCTTTGTTTGCCATAGTTTAATAATTATTGATTCCAGTCTAAATAGCTATCCAATGGATGCCCACTCATTGTATGGTTTTTTATTATGTTTCTATTTTCCATTATTGACTGTATATTGTTTGTGATATTTGCTAAATATTCATTTAATGATTTCGTACCTCTTACAATTGTCGATGTTTTTAGATAATCTGGCAGACTTTCGTCTTTGATGCCTTTTAGTGTCAAGATGCCAAGTTGTGTATTATCGTAGCCATACCCAATTTCCCAAGGTACCCAACTGGAATAAATTGTATTGGGAGAAACAACTACCAACATATGACTACTGTTATTTATGCCTTTTCTGATACTATCAACAACGCCTTGTGGTCTATTTGTCTGGCGATAAACTTTCAAATCTTCATCGTCTTCGTCAAAATAGACATCTATATCTGCTGCCATTAAGTAATCTGCTATTCTTCTGCATACATCCTTATCTTTTTGCTGATGACTCAGAAAAATACATTTTACACCTGTCGTTTTCCTTGATTCGGAAAACATTCTGAAATTCTTTGCTGCTCGATTTATTCCTGCCATTTCAATTAAATTCTAAATCCTAAAAAGTTTATGTAATCATCTTGCATTCGCTCTCTACTGTTATCAATTTTATATGGAATTTTTGTTCTGTTCCAATAAGCATAATTTACTTTGCTTTCAAAATCCCTTTCCAGATTTTCCCAATTCATACTTACAACATAACCAGAATCAATATTGTCTTGTAATCTATTAGGTACAGAATGAGATGATACGGGCAAATAAATACAAAGTAAACCATTGGGCTTAAATGATTTTAACAGGTTTGACGGATGAGTATAACCTCTTAATGAAGCCCATATTTCCCAATCAATCCATTTGCGATGCCCCGTCCGTTCGCCAACCAAAACAACAGTTACGGAGCAACTTCTCATTTTCTCTCTAACCTTTTTGTAAATAGTTTCATCCGTCAAATGTCCTATATCATCTTTCAGTGAGTAGTCTGCCACTTTCATTTGGGTAATCACCTTTCTCAACTTTGAGATATATTTTTGGTCTCGCTCGTGATGATAACTAACAAAACAGTTTCTTATTTTCTTTTCCATTTACGGGAATCTGCATTTAATTATTTGTGTAACATTATTTATTCGGTTTTATTTTTTTAAACCTTTCGATTCTTACCTCTTCACAAACTTACTTTTCCAGATACCTTTATCTGTTTTGGCAGTGATGATATAATAACCTTGTGCCAAAGCGGAAACATCAATTTCTTTGGTGTTTCTGTTTTTGAGTACGGTTTGTCCTGCCATATTGATTATAGTTATTCTTTTTATTTGTTGGGGAGTTTCTAAATACAACATTGTAGTTGCAGGATTAGGATATAAAACAACAGCGGTTTGCTCTATGTCTTTTATGCTCATAACGCTTACGTTATAACACTCCGAAACCACACTGCAACCTGATGCGTTGGTTACTTCCACTGCATACGACCCCGAAACAGACGGAGTAAAGCTCTGTGCTGTTGCTCCCTCAACAGGATAATTACCATTATCGCAATCTACCCATTGGTAGGTTGTGTTTTCTGTGTTTTCTGTGGCTGTAAGGGTTTGTTCTTCCTGTACTACTTCATCAGAGGGCAGGGCAACCTGTGTAACCCAAACCTCCTGCGATTTACCATAACACTCCTCATCTTCCTGTGCAATAAGACTATATTTACCCGGTTGGGTAACGGTTAGCGTAGCTGTGATAGTGTTTTCTTCAACAAGTACCGCACCTGTGGGAGTACTCCAAAAATACGTAAGTTCCGGGTCTGACAGCTCTGCCGAAAGCGTAAGGCTCTCTCCCTCACACAGCTGTGTGCTTACAGGCTCTGTAATAACCGGATTTTCTGTATCACAAACACCATACTGGGCTACAAAACCGTTGAAACTTTGAGGATTAGTATTAGGCAAGGTAAAATGATAGTCGTCTGAAAAATAGGCATTGCGTGTAAAATAACCCGATACCCATACATTACCTCCGTTTTTGGTCTGACATAAAGATGAGCCAGCAAATAAACCATAATCAGATGACGATTGAACATTCGCTTGTAACATTTTGTGCCACAAGAGCTGACCACTACCGTTATATTTACGGAGTACTATTCGGGGGACTTGCCCTACAGTTGAGTATCCTGCGGTATAAATACTCCCCATTTCGTCCATAAGAACACTATCAAAAGCCTCATTAAAGGCAGGCTCTACATACGTATCCACCCAATCAATTTCATACGACGGAGCCGAGAGTTTAAAAAGTACAGCATCAGAGTTAGATGTACTACTTGTAGAGCCGGGATAGGTAGTTCCGTTCAACGTAAGAGTGCCAAAATACAGCCCTCCTATAGCCACATCTCCCGCAGGGCTTACGGCAAAACCATTCAATTGTACCCCTGATGTACCGGTAGCCGAAATAGTAAGGGTCAGGCTGTCCAAAAGCTCTCCGTATTTATCATAGCGGTATAATGTTTTGTCGGGATTAGCAGCATTTTTAGTTGCCCACCGATAGAGCTTACCTGTAGCATCTGCTCTGACCTTATCACTCTGATAATCAAGCAAAGGAAGTGTACCTTCTAATTTTTTGGCTGACAGCACCTCGCCATCAGGGCTGTATTTGGCAAGATAAACCCCTGCCTCGCCTATATCGGTGTTTAGGGTATGCTCGGGGCTAAAGGTCATATATTCACTAAAGCCTCCCGTCATATTGATATTTCCCTCCGGGTCAAAATGAATTTCATTGGTAAAGTAATCCAAAAGACTTCCATAACCTAACAAATAATCCGGGTGGGAAGTGGTTTTTCCCCAAAGCACTTCGCCATCTGTATCTAATTTTGCTATAAAATGAGTACGAAAACCTCCAAGCCACAATTCTTCATCAGGAACATTCAGATAGTACCCATTTATAATAGCCTGTTCATTAGCTCGATATACTCCACATATGTATATGTTACCTTGTTTATCTATGATGATTTTATTAGTATTATAAGCTATGGGATGTATTATCGTTACTTCTACTGTGGTCTTTGCCCAAATAATCTGCCCCTGCGAGTTGTATTTAGCAATATACCCACAAGGTTTGCCTAATGTTATAGGTATAGGTGCCGTCAAGGCAATGCCATCAAGAGTAAACGATTGTCCAAAAAACCCTCCCGTAAGATAACTATTTCCTTGTTCATCTACTGCCATAGCTGGTGCATTAAAACCATTACCTGCTGTACTACTATTTCCTATCCGCTTTACCCACGCAAGGTCGGGCTCGGATTGTGAAAAGCAGAAAACAGAAAACAGAGAACAGAGAACAGAGAAATGTTGTATTTTTATTTTCATAGTTTTTTTGTTTAGGGTTTTGTCATTCCGATAGTTATCGGAACGAGTAGCGAAGTGAAACGGAGCGTATCGAGAACTTCTCGATACCTGTCTGCCGAACAGGCAGGCGAAATTTCTTCCACTTCGTTACAGAAATTTCACTCGAAGTGACGTGATAAAATAATTATAAAAAAACAAAAGTACGGAAATGTAACAATTTCCGTACTTTTTATAGAGATTAGTTATTTATCTGTATTTTGTGGGTAGAAATCTTTCCGTCCACATTTATCAGTAACATATACATACCCGTAGGCACACTTTCATTCAATGTATTTTCACCTTTTTTCAATGTATGCTCACTTACCAGTTTCCCTTGTACATCAAAAACTTTCACTTCGGCATCTTTTACAACACTTTCCAGCTCAATACTAAATGTACCTTTGTTCGGGTTCGGATAAATTTTAACAGCATTGCTTTCCTCATATTCACTCGTATTTATCAGTTTCATACCTTTTGTACCAATATCATCGGCACACACCATATAAGGAATACTGTCTATAACCAATTCAGCACATACTGATGTTGGAGGAGTTCCACTCCCGCAGAGAAGTAAAATATTGTCTGATATAATTGTTGTTGAAGACGGAGTTGCCGGTACTCCATTGATATACCATACCGGTATTTCATCGGTACAATTATCAAGAACATACTGGTCACAACCTACAGGTGGAAAATAGGTCAAAATTTCGATGTAAGAGACTATCAGGGTAGCGGCTGAACTGTTGCATCCTCCCGTTCCTGTAAGGGTAACGCTTATTGTTACCGGACCGTCTGTCGTGCCGTTAGGTATAAACGTAGGTGTAGAAGTACCTGCTCCCGATGATATTGTCCATCCGGGAGCACCTGATAAATTCCATACATATTCTGTGGTTGGTGTTCCGGCAACCGATGTGTCGATAGCAATAGCTGTAACGGGTGTAGTTCCTTTTACTATACAATCCGGTGTGGTATTCGTAAAGACCGGTGTAGCAGGTCTTACACGTACCGTACGACTAACTGTACCGGAGCAATCATCCGACTTTGCTGTCAGGGTATAAGTCCCGGCAGGAGTCCCCGTAGGAATCAGAATATTAACTGATGAATTGGTGCCGTTTCCTCCTGTAATTGTCCAACCCGTAGGTAATATCCAATCTGTATCGTTAAGCAAAGCATTGGCAGGGAGCGAATAGGTATAGGTACTTCCTGCATCCACACAATTACTTCCCGAAATAGTCAGAGGGGTAACAAAATTCCTTTTGATGTCATACGTAAAAACAGCCTCCGGACAGATTCCGTTTTTGATAGTCAGAACAAGCGTACCCGGATTATTATCCACTCCGGTAATGGTCAGGTCTTGGTTTGATGTACCGCTTTGCGACAGTACCCAAGTAGTTCCGGGAGCAGTCCACGTATAAATCGCTCCGGAAATCACTGATGACGGGGCAAGTGTTACATTAAACGAAGAAGTCCCCGTATTGAGACATACCGGAGGTGCTGTCGTATAGGCTGGCTCCACCGGCTCCATTCCTATAGCTTTTGTTACACAGGTACCCGGTGTACCTCCCCACGGATTTGCCTTACCATAACAGCATTTTAATGTTACACTTGACGGAACACTACTACCTGTAGTAAAGGTAATGGAACTGTTGTCTGCCGAAGTATAAACAGTTGTAGCTCCTGCCGGTATTCCGTCCCAGTAATAGTCATCTACTCCGATAGCATCGCCTATATTATCACTGGCAATTTGGTCAACCGAATAGGTATAAGTTTCATTAGGCAACAAACAATCGGGTCCTACAATTTCGGGGATATAATTTTCCAGTCCTGTTCCCGCAGGATATCTTTTATAAATATCAAACTCAATATAGCTGTTGCAAGGTGGAGTTGTATAAGTAATTCGCACTCTCCCTTTACTACGTGCCAATGTAATCAAAGAATTAGGAGGTCCTTCCGATGGTCTCTGATTTTTGTTAAATGAGTAAATAGCTTCCATAGCCGGAGTTGCTGGTTTTGTCTGTGTAATAGAAAGCGGAGGTCCGGGTGGAGTAAACGATATGTCCCCCCATAAATACCAGTTTAGAGGCGTTGTTCCTCCGGGTGTCAGAATCTGAAAGCCTCCGTTTCCGGGGTCAGTCATTACTACGGCACCACCGTGTCCTACCTGTCCTCCGGAGCCTAAAGTTCCTCCCGTACCGGCAACCACTACGGTAATGCCACCGGTTACCTGAACAATCGGTGATTGTGCCTGTGTAAACATACAGGCAAACATTGCGAGCGTTCCCCAAAGCATTTTGCCGGAGAAGCTCTTCTTTAGTTGTGTAATTGTGTTCATATCATATATATTTATGGTTACAGATGAATTATTCTTAATAATTTCTCAAAGCTCAGCTATAAAAACATAAAAGTCAATGCGGGTTTTCCCGTATTTTTTCAAAAATTTTAATCCTGTCATAAATCTGTAAAACCAATTTATTTTGTTATTTAAAGTATTGTAATACAGCTTATTACTGTTTATTTTTGGATTAACCGGTTAAAAAATACCGAAAATTAGCCGCAAAAGGGAACCGTCAGCCCGGGGGGAACCACCGTATTTTTTTGCGGTATTGAATTGACATAAAATGATGATTCCGGGGAATCGAAAAAAAGACAAAAAATACGGGAAAACCCGCATTGACATTTTCAAATCTAAATCAGACCTTTGCCACTTTAATATTTAAAACATTATCTTTATGGCAATAGACAGAAATACAGGAGAAGTAATCACGCTTAGCGAAGCAGTAAATTACACACATTCTTTTCAGGAAGAACATTCAAATGCAATCAAATCCTTTTTTGTAGGTACAAACAAGCTAAACCGTATCCTGGAACAGGAAGGTTGTATAGGAGTGCGTATCTATAACGGATATGATACTGCAACAAATAAAGAAAACAGGGTGCTGGTAGGGGTTGATGCATCAGGAGAAGATATAAGCGGAGGTGTGATTGTGGAAGAGTTGACGCCTTGTCCTACTGCCTGCCCTAAAGCGAGCCCATTGATAAAACCATAAATTTTGCATACGGTTGTTTTTTACATTGCTCTTTTCACAGGATTTGTTCCTTTACTTTTATTGTTTGTAAAGAAAAGGGCTTTTGACAGGAATCATCCTGCCGTGCCTTTTCTGTGGCTTACGGCTATAGCCTCTGCTTATGAATTTATAGGGTCGGTATTGTTAAAAATAAATACAGCATATTGGTTTCAGCTTTATCCCCTGCTGTCATTTTTATCACTGCTTTATTTTTTTTTATATTTATTTAAACCTTATTACAGAAGCATTTTTAAAATATGTTTGGTTCTGTTCGTTGTTATTTATGGTATATCATTCTTTTATTGGGGTGAGGACGATAAATTTATCTCATCCGCAATAAACAGAGTCTATATTTCATCATTTGTTCTTATGTTTTCAATCGTATGGTTTAAAAATCAGTTTACAGAATTAGAGAATCTTAATCCATTTAATAAAATGGAAATACCCAATTTGTGGCAAAGTGATGTGTTCTATTTTGTGTCGGGATTAGCGGTTTATTATTCTACTACATTTTCCCTATTTTTACTGAGCAGTTTTATTTTTGACAGTAAACTGTATTTTTATGACTTTTGGTTTGTAAATGTGCTGGCAACATTAATTTTTAGGATATTTCTCATTATCGGGGTATGGAAAATGAAGCAGGTTTAAAGTTAGTATTCTGGATAAGTACTATAGCAATGTTACTTCTTACACTTGCTATACTATTTATTTCATTAATTTTTCGTAAAAACACATACAAGCTCAAACAGAAGGAGTCCGAAAACCTGTTAAAAGCCTCTTTAGAGTCTGAAAAAAGAGAAAGACAACGGATTGCTGCTGATTTTCACGATAGTGTTTCGGGAGACCTGAATGCTATCCGTAATTATATCACTATTTTAGACCAGAACGAAGAAAGTCCGTTCAATAAAACTATTTTACAGGAAATCAAATCAGGATTGGACAATACACTCAATAATGTACAACATATAAGCTATAACCTGATGCCTCCAATGCTGGAAACATTAGGGCTTATACCTACATTGTACGGCTATTTTGAAAGAGTTAAAAAGCTGAATAATATTGCTATAACTTTCCGGCATTACCAAAAAGATATACCGGTTTCTTCCTCAGATGCTTATGAGCTGTACCGTATTATCCAGGAGCTTATTTCTAATATGCTCAAGCACGGAAATATCAGTAAAATAGATTTTTCCATTGAGAAAAAAGGAGAAATTATTGAAATTAAAATCACAGATGATGGTATCCCTTTCGATTTATATCAGAGTTTACGTGATACTTCAGGTATGGGGTTGAAGAATATCATATCAAGAGCCAAGTACATAGAGGCTTCTATAACACAGGTTACTTCCGAAAAGGGAAACACAATAGTAATCCAATTAAAAAAATAATTATGTTACGTATAGCTGTTGCAGATGATCATATTCTTTTCAGAAAGAGCCTTAAACTTTTGATAGCCAGTTTTGGAGATATGGAAGTGGTTGCCGGAGCTTCCAACGGGAAAGAACTTCTGGAAAAGCTGGAAACGGTTTCTGTAGACATACTGCTACTTGACTTACAAATGCCTGAAATGGATGGCTTTGAAACCTGTCAGAAAGTAAATGAATTATATCCCGATATAAAAATACTGGTGCTTACCCTTAGAGATGATGCAGAAACCATAAGAGAGGTAATGAAGCTCGGGATACACGGGTATTTTACCAAGAATACAGACCCTTCAGAATTGAAAAATGCTATACTGAAACTGAATGACGACGGGTTTTATTTCGAGAAAAGTTTGACATCAATAATAGAGGACATTCTGGATTATCCCTCTATGGAATCAGAAACCATAAAACCTCTGGTTTTTAGTGACAGAGAAATGGAAATAGTTCGTTTAACCCTAAAGGAATATAGTGGATCGGAAATAGCTGTTAAGCTAAACATCAGTCCCAAAACTGTGGAAAAACATAAAAGGAATCTTATGGAGAGAGTCGAATCCAAAAACTTTATAGGTGTTATCACGTATGCTTTGCTCCACGACTTGTTATCTTTGAATGAGTTGAAAATATAGAGTTTGAATGTTTCTAAAAGCTGCAAATAATTTGTAGCTTTTTTTATGTTTTATAAAATATATTATTTATCAATTCATACGGTTTAGGAAATTATAAAGCATATTGTAAAATACGGGAAAACCCGCATTGATTTTTTAATTTTAACAATCGAAATTTGGCGTATTATTAATACATCAGATTTCATGTCTCTTTATGTTAAAGATAAATTAAATAATTTACTATGAAAATAATTACCTACACAAGTAATCCGACTGCATTAAAAAATGCAATAAACAAAAAAATAAATGACAAAGAGCTCAAAACTTGGGAAATAGTTAGAAATGATAAAAACGAAATCCTTTATAGCCATATTCCTGAACAATGGAAAGAAAAAGCAATGCCAAAGCCTTACGTTTATGATGATAGAGTTGAATTTGTAATGAATTGGTGGAATAAAAATGGAGAACCTGACGAAGAAATTAAAGGATATATTCTAGGACGATTTGTCGAAATCCTAATGGTTCATTTCAGAAGTCAATTTACTTATCTGAAAATTATTTAAGCATGAAAGTCCATAGCCTGATTAAATTCATTTTAATATTGGAAGTAAATAAATGATTATATGGGTCTAATTACTCAGCAAACACTCAAAAATGTTACATCATACAGAACAAAATACTTTTCTAAGGGATTAGGTACGCCTGATATTCTTAATGAGTCTTTTAATCCTACAAAGATATATGATGTATTTCTATCTCATAGCTATATGGATAAAGAGGATATTGCTAGTTTAAAAGTGTACCTTGAAAACTTTGGTTTAACTGTTTATGTAGATTGGATAGATGATAAAACACTAAATCGAAAAGCGGTAAATAAGCAAACAGCTCTTATAATTAGAAAGCGTATGAAAAATTGCAGATCATTATTTTATGCATTTTCAGAAAATAGCTCATCCTCTAAATGGATGCCTTGGGAACTAGGTTATTTTGATGGTTTCAAGGGAAGAGTAGCCATTTTGCCGATTTCCTCAAAAGAATCAAATCATTATGTAGGAACAGAATATTTAGCGATATATCCTTATGTTTCAGAAGATAAAATTTCAAAAACTAATAAAGATGCTCTTTGGATATGTGAAAACGAAACTAAATATATAATTTTTAGTGAATGGCTTAAAGGAAAAGAACTTATCAGTCGCTAAAATAAGGTTAACTCTAAAAAGTAAATAATAACAAGGTTTTTTCTATGAATTACGGAAACCCGTAGAAGATATAATTAAGATGTATATAACTTTCCACTTTCTTAAGCAAGAAACTAATGAAAATATTAAACTATGAAATATAAATACCAATTAATTTTATTAGGCGAAAATGAGGATTTGTTCAATAAAGTAAAACTTGAATTATTAGATAGGTTTGATGAGTTAAAATTAATCCAAGATCTGCTCAAAATAATTACAAAGGATAGTATAGAAGATTATACTGGGGCAGAGCCAGCCTATGTAATTTATTCTGGACATAAGGACAAATTAGATAAAAAGACTGAAGAAATTTTACATAGCCAAAAGCTAGATGGCAATGTTATTTTACCTGTTTATTTAGATAACTTTAAGAATGAAATGCCTGATTTTCTATCTAATCAAAATGGATTAAAATTCGATGATAATATAAAAAAAATATGCAATCTAGTTTTAGAAGGATTTGAATTATTAAGAAAAAACAGAAAAGTTTTCATTTCATATAAGAGAAGCGAATCTAGCAATATTGCCATTCAATTATATGAAGCATTAGAACAAAATAATTTTGACGTTTTCCTTGATACTCATTCTGTAGACAAAGGCGAAGACTTCCAAGAAGAGTTATGGCATCGAATGACGGACTGTGATGTTATTTTAATGCTTAATACAAAAGAATTCTTAAAAAGTGAATGGTGTAATAAAGAATTAGAAAAAGCACATATAAAAAGGATAGGAATAGTACACCTAATTTGGCCAGATTGCGAATTTGAAGATTTTGCCCATTTAGCATATTCTAAAAAACTATTAAATAGAGATTTTGATAAACCGATTTTTTCCGATTTAACCAAAGGGAGATTAAAAGGCGAAATATTACAAGAAATTGTAAATCTTATAGAAGGAGCCAGAGCAAGAAATTTAGCTTCAAGACAGGATTCTTTAATAACTGATTTTACTCAAGCTGCTCATAATAACAAAATGGATGTTAATCTCCAGTATAGCAGATATATAACTCAAGATCTATCTAATGGCAAAAGAATTGTTTATATACCAACAGTGGGTGTCCCACAATCAATTAATTGTCATAATTCTCAAAAATTAATATCTAAAATTGAAAAAAATCAAATTGAGTCAATCTATTTAATCTATGATGAAATGTCAATAAGAAACTACTGGTTAGAGCATTTAGATTGGCTAAATAACTACCTTGATATTCAGACTATAAAAAAACAGAATTTTAATACCTGGTTCTCAAAATTTTAAATATTATGAAAAACATATTTCTATCAGCGAGTATTCCTCTGCCAGAAAGACATCTTAAATATTATGAAACAGCAGATATTATAGCTATAAGGGATGCCGTAATAGCATTAGCTTCTATTGCATTACCACAACACAGAATTATTTGGGGAGGTCATCCATCTATTACACCATTGATATATTATGTTATTGAAAGAACGATAATTAATAATCTAGAAAGAGAGAATTGGGAACTACCATTATCAGAAAGAGAAAAAGAGCTAGTCAATAAAGAACTTAAAGGTAAAATCCAAAATCACGTAACTTTATATCAATCATTGTATTTCAAAGATCGTTTCCCAGAAGACAATGAAAAATTTGAAAACATTGTATTTACTGAAAATGTAGGAGATATACATTCAAGTATTCAATTGATGAGAAGCAAAATATTTTACGATAATAAATTTTCAGCTGCTATTTTTATCGGAGGTATGGATGGTATTGAAGTAGAATACAATATGTTTAGAGAATATCATCCTGATGCTCTTCTATTACCGATTGCCAGTACGGGAGCAGCAACAAAAATAGTTTATGATAACCTTTTACCGGAAGAATTCAAAAACGAACGTCTTGTAAAAGATTATGGATATATGTCTTTATTTCAAAAATTTTTAATGGATAAAATTTAGTTTATGGCTAGAAAAGTATTTTATAGTTTTCATTTTGATAATGATAATTGGCGAGCAGGTCAAGTTCGTAATATTGGTGCAGTTGAAGGCGACAAACCTGTTAATGGTAATAAATGGGAAGACGTAAAAAGCAAAAATGATTCTGTGATAGAAACTTGGATTGACGATAATTTAAAGGATAAATCTTGCTTAGTGGTATTGATTGGAGAAAAAACCAGTGAGCGTAAATGGGTTCTTTATGAAATAGAAAGAGCTTGGAAATTAGGTAAAGCGGTATGTGGTGTTTATATACATAAACTAGAAGATTCTAATGGAGATCAATCATCTAAAGGTGTAAATCCGTTGTCTAATTTTATTCCTGTCTTTGAATCTTCTTACTCATCAAGTAAATATGTATATGACGACATTAAAAATAATATTGCCGATTTGGTGGAAAAAGCTATTAAAGTAAGAAGTAAATATTAAAAATATGGGAAGAAAAGTTTTTGTTTCATATAAATATGGAGACACCCAGGTTCAAGATTTGAATATCTATGAAGATAGTTTTTGGGGTGGGAAAATTAAGGTTCAGACTAAAGTAAGACACTATGTGGATGAATTAGCTGAAATATTAGAAGATGAAGATCACATATACAAGGGAGAAGATGATGGACAAAGTTTGGCTGACTTTTCTGATGAATATATTGCATCAACGCTCAGAAATAAGATTTATGATAGCAGTATAACTATTGTGTTTATTTCAAAAGGAATGAAAAAAACTTTTGAAGCCGAAAAAGACCAATGGATGCCTTGGGAAATTTCATACTCTTTAAGAGAATCAACAAGAAATGGAAGAACAAGTAATTGCAATGGAATATTAGCTATAGTATTGCCTGATGAAAATTCAAGCTATGAATATTACTTAACTTATGATTCATATTGTGGTTGTAGAAATCATAACACATCCAAATTATTCAAGATAATTAGAGATAATATGTTTAATGAGAAAAATCCTAATCGTACCTTATGTAATGGCTATTACGTGTACTCTGGCGATTATTCTTATATTGTGAATATTACTTGGGATGACTTTAAAAATAACCCGAATTATTATTTAGAAAAAGCTATAGAAATCAGAGACAGAAAAGAGAATTATAATTTAACTAAAATACTTGATTAATAATTATGAGTTATATTTCCGAATCACAGTTGTCAGGATATAGACCCAAAAAAAAAAATGTTTAGTACAGAAAGTGCTCAGGGTTTAGCGGGATATAGAGATAGTAGTAAACCTATTATTTTCCTATCTCATAAACACGACGAACATTCAATTATGCAAGATGTTATAGCCTTCTTAAAAAAAGAAGGTGTGGATGTATATGTTGACTGGTTAGATGAGAGTATGCCTGCTTATACAAATAGCGAAACAGCTGTAAGACTAAAACAGAAAATACGAACAGCTGATAAATTTATTTTAGTAGCAACTTCAAATGCTATTAATTCCAAATGGTGTAATTGGGAGCTAGGATTGGGCGATGCAGCAAAATATATTGAACATATAGCTTTATTACCTATTGACAAAAATTATCAATCATTCAATGGAGCTGAATATTTAAAGATATATCCATATATTGACTATGAAAATGGAGAAAATAAATATCTAAATGGCTCTTATATTTCAAAAGGATACTATGTAAAAACTCCTTTAACCAATGGAAACTTAAGACTTACTCCTTTAATAGAGTGGTTAAAAAACAGATAAATCCAAATCTATAATTTGGAACCAGAATATAACTTGTCAAAAAATTATTAGATTACTTAGTAGTGAATTTTTATAGAGATACATAGTAACTTGTTAAAACTAAAATTATAAAATCTATGGAAAAATTTAAAAAAAGAGAATTAAAACAGGATAGTTTTTTTTCTAATGATGACGGAATTGAGATTAATAAACTATTGTCACTTGTAAAGGGGCACGAGTATTACTCGGATATCTTAAATTACTTTAATATAAATGAAAATTCCCAAGAAAAAATTAATATTAAAGGAGCTAAAACTCTTCATACAATATTAAAATCTATAGATGAAAACTTCGTAAAGATAGATTTAAAAAGTAATCTACAAGACATCTACTTTAATTATGCCAAAGGTTTTTCTATTAAATTTAGTGATTTGTCCTCAAACGATTATTTACACAAAATTGGAAGAGAAGAAATTGTTGCAACTCCCATACATTCCGCAGAAAGGGATTTCTTTTCTAACCTGTATGAGATAGATAAGTATGCCTCAAAATTGATTGCTAATAAATATAATGACATTTTAGATAAAAACTTAGAGTTACTAAAATCTAAAGAAAAACACATCCGTAAATATAGGTTACTTCACGATATTAAGGAAGATGTATTTTATCTAAGAGCTATTATTTCGGAAGATAGATATTTTGATTACAACAATAGTATAGCATTTGTTGTTGCTTTATTAAAACTACATTTTGAGACGACACAATCAAATATAAATTATGAATTATATTTATGCGAATATAACGAATCCTTTATTAGAATGTATTTCAGAACTTCTGAAACTAAAGAATTAAAAGGAGTTGGTTTTCTAGAAAATATATTACAGATATCTAATGATGAGATAAAGAGAGAAGCTCTAAGATTTTCAAATATCTGTTCTATTTGGTTTACAAGTTCAAATAATGAAAGTCAAAATTTATTTATAAAACCAAAAGATGTAAAATCAAGAGTTCTTTCTATAACTCACGGTACTGGTCCTAAAAAAGCATTTCAAAATTTAGAAAATTTTGTAAAATCGAAAGAAATCTTTGAAGAACTTTCAAAAGAAATAGAGAGCATAACCAAAATAAGGAGCCATAATCAAATCGTTCATTTAGTTAAAAGTAAAATAGAAAAATCAAATACTGAAGAAGTCAAAAAATATAAAGATGAGTTAATAAAACTACTTTATAAAGATGTTAAAACTACAACACAACTTTTGGAAACTTTCAACAAACTAATGCTTTTAGAAGGGTTAGAAATTGAAGCCAAAGAGTATCTAAGATATTTAATTTATGAGGCATTAATCGAAAGAAAATAACACCCTATCTTTTATTACACGATGCTATTTTGTTCGTTATTTCAAGCAAAAAAATACTCATTTGTTTGAAATAACGAACATTTTTTTATTTAAATGAATTTAAAATAATTTGTTCATACTTCTAACTCGTTCACGAATAATGAACAATAATAAAACGTGAACAAATATCCCCCCGCTCCCAGCCGCACAGAAAGTTTTTCCGTCACACTTTTGTAACCCAACGCTCATAAAGCCCATTGGATTATGACAGAAAGATAACAGATAAAAAGATAATTTCCGGAAGCCACAACCCAAAGAGCTTTCCCGCCGCATCAAACAAAAAGCCGTACACTGCCTCCGTACCTACGGCAGTGACTTGTACCGGAAAAAACTTTCTCCAAAGCTTCTTTACATAATGTGGCATTATAGTCCCTGCGGGCTTCGGGGACAAGCCCACTATAATAACATTATGTAAAAAAGCCGCTCCTCCCCACGCTCTTTAGGGCTTTTGCTCAGGGACAGTTTTTTGATAGCTTTCCGTCGCACCTGCCGGCTATACAAAAAACCGCCCGTCGCAAAAAGCCCATAGTGTCCGCAATTTCCCCACCACCCAATTTCAGCGGTTGCAGGACTAAAAAACACTTCCAACGCTCTGCCTTATGCCTGCGGAAAGTTCATTCGTACCTCATTTCACTATCCTCGGCATCGCTCAGCAAAAGTGACTTATCCGTCCGCTTCACAATCCCTTACTCATCATTCATTCCGCAACAAGCAGTAATCCCCAATGCAATTCCAATACTGATTACTGCTTATATTGCTTCATTCATTTGCTTTGCTATTGTTCCTCTTCCGGAACACCACCTTTGCTTTTTCCTCTCTCCCAAAGTGTTTTTAGTCCTGCGGGTTGTTTACCCCAAATTGCGGACAAAGCAGGTTAAGAAAGGAAACGACTTTTCCAAAAAAAGAGAAAAAAGAAGCCAAAGGTTCGTTTCGGGTTCTCAAAAAGACAAGTTCAAGCCCTATGGGTGTGGAAAAAAATCTCCACCCTACGGGTAGTATTTTTCTCCACAAACTTGCTTTTTGGAAACCCTTCACGGATAAAGAGGCTTTCTTTTTTCCCTTTTTCTTTTGAAAAATGTTTATGTGTTGAGGTGCTACCGAAACATCGGAAAAAAGAAAACTAACCTTTTAAATCCGAATGTTATGGCAAATTTTATCATCAAAACCCACAAAAAAGGAAATGCTTACAAAAGCGAACATTTCTTTATCCTGAACAAAGGTTTAAACAGTGGTAAGCCTCTTAACGAGCCTTGTGCCAATTGTTTTGTAATTGTATTTTCTTCATCTGAAGAAAGAGAAAATCTGTACTGGACAGCTGTCAGTCTTTGGAAATCCAAATTCTGGCATCCATTTTTGGTTGGTTCGGTCATTCCTTTTTTACGTCTGTCTGAATTAAAAAAAGAATTCTTCCTTAAAGCAAAAGAGATTTTAGCAGATTTTGAGAGTCATAAAAAAGATGTCGCAGCTCTCAGGTTGTTAGAGCAAAAAGAAAAACAATTTCACGAAAACATCAACCTTATCAATGATTTGCGAAGAGTTATTCTGTATCGCTATTGTAAAAAGTAACTTAAATCCAACTATTATGACACTATTTGTTCTTTATCAGACAGATGTCTGGAAGTCGAAAGCTTCCAGAGTTTTTTGCGGTGTCTTTGACACACGTGAAAAGGCTATTGACAACGCCAAATACAACGGACTATATACCCATTATTCGGAGGTCATAATTCTTGAAGTAACACTTAATTTATTTGAGGAAACCTAAACAAAAAAGCCCATTCCTTTCGGTTTGGGCTTTCATTTGGTCTAACTCAAATCCCGATATATCGGGACACAACAAGAGTTAAACTATTTTTTGGAGTGCTTCTTTAAGATACATTTCAAAAGTAACGACACTGTAAAACTTACAACCGCTCCGATAGAAGCCAAAAGAATAGTTTTTACAACATCTTCAGAATTCAAATTCGGAACAATACTCAAAAATGTACCTCCCAATGTACCAACAGTAAGTGAATTACTCTGCATTTTGTTGAGGTTCGGAAGTTTTCGCTTCCTCACTTTTAGCATCATCTACCGTAATTTGACTCACTGCCGATAATACACCTCCGGCAACAGTCAGATAACCTCCTATGGTTACAATGGTAACAGGTAAAGTTACGGGAGCTGTCAACAAAACACCTCCGACAGTAGCCAATACCAAACCGACATTTCGAAGCACTTTAAACAATTTCGGGGTGGGAGCCTGAGCTCTATCAATTATATTCATAATGTTTGAATTTTTAAGATTGAACAATCAAATACACTTTTTCCTGTTGTTCCAGTTTAGGACATACCAAAGCTTTGAGTTTCTCAAAAGCTTGTCGGGACATCAAACCCAACCCGGAACCGGAAATTTTCGTTACAGGAGCAATACAGCCGTTTAAGTCTTTTAGTGCATTATTGGCAGGATGAAACAAAATATAATTTCTGTTTTTCACATCCATTACTTCAATATGCCAGTTGAATTTTTGACTGAATCGCTTTCTCAATTCATACTTCCCTTCGGGAATACAGGAAACTCTCTTTTCGTTATTCTTCCAGGGCAATTCAATCGTGTAACAAATGAATTTGCCTTCACATTCGAGTTTCCCGTTAGTTCCCTCCAGAAAATACGTTCGGGTCAAACGCAGTTCCATTATACACCTCCGTCAACTTTCACAATCGACAACGGGTTAAAAGATCCATTTTTGAGCGGATACATTTCTCCGTTGATTTCCTGATAGAATTCAACTCCCAAAGCCAAAAACAACGGATGAGTAGAATTCGCAGTTACTGCATTCATCTGATTGATAACAGCGGTTGCTGTCGCATTCCAAGGTAAAATTGCAGTTTCGGAGGTTGCTACTACGAAAGTCTCTCCCTCAAAATCTACTTCAGCTGCACCTGAAATAATTTTAAAGTGAGTAGTTCCTCCCGGAGCTGCAATCATACTCGCAGGAACAAACGAAGCCAAATTCACTTCGAGTTCTCCTGTTACACGGTCAATAGTTGTGGTATAAGGAGCATACAAAGTGGTTCCGAGTTTCCCACGAATATTGAATTCAAAACCCATCAACAACTCTGCTTCTCCGTCAATCACATTTCGTTGACCTCTCTCACTTACCTGGTCAGCCTGAATGACTTTTACCATTCGCTGGGTAAGTCTTCCAACCATTCTGCTGTCCGCAGAATTCAACAATAACGGACGTAAAGCCGTTCTTAAAAGCCTTCCGGCTTTTCCCGCTCTCCCGAATTCGGCTCCGTTCTCCCGTGTTCTCTGAAAAGCAGGGTCGCTCGCAATTCTGCTTGCTTCGATTCCTCCTTTCTCACGGGCTAAATAACCGTCCTGAGACTTATAAAAGGTAATATCCCCGATAGTCCCTTTTAATTTGATTATGCCTTTCTGTCTTGCCATAATGCTAAAAATTTAGATTAATAAATCAGTGAAAAAATCTCTCAATCATCATCCTGTTGCAACATATTCCTGATTGATTTCAAGGCAAATTTTAGAATTAAATGAATAACCGCAATTAAGTACTTGTTCCAGATGACATACACAGGTATAAATGGCAATTATGTACATAAATGACATCTGATTTCTTTTACAACTACAGTGATTAAACTATATGTAAATACATATAAAATCAAATTATTTTACACTACTATATGTTTTTGCATATAATTTAGTATATTTGTCCAAATTCGTTGCAAAAGCATATAATTATGATGACACTGGCAGATTTTGTAAAAGAGAAAAGAAACGAAGTAAACCTGACACAGGAGGCTTTTGCCGAACGTGCCGGAGTAGCACTTACGGTGATCCGAAAAATAGAACAGGGTAAAGAAAACCTCAATCTGGAAAAGGTAAACCAGGTGCTCAAAATGTTCGGACATACCCTGGCTCCGGTAAATGCGAGGGAATTATCCAAAACCAACAAATAATAAGGGATGAGAAAAGCAGCCATATACTATAAAGACCTCCTTGCAGGAATACTCACGGAAACTAACGAGGGTGAATATGTTTTTCAATACGAAGAAAAGTATGTTAAAGAACACCCAAAACAGTTTCTCACGTTTATGATGCCCGTAAGTCCGAAACCTTATACTGATAAGCGGTTATTTCCTTTTTTTGAAGGATTGATTCCCGAAGGTTGGTTATTGGATATTGCTTCCAAAAATTGGAAGATCAATCAAAATGACCGTATGGGCTTGCTTTTGGCTTGTTGCCAAAACTGTATCGGAGCCGTAAGTGTTCAACCAATACCACAGGAAAATGAATAATAAAAAGTGTTTATATTGTTACAAAGCATTGGACGAAAATACATCCGGTGATTTTCACGAACAATGCAGCCTGGATTTCTTTGGAACCAAACAGCAGCCTTTGTTTGAACATTCATTAAAACAAATGGCAGAACTGGCAAAAAATGTAGTGGAAAGAAGTGTAGCCGTTCCGGGAGTGCAGCCTAAACTTTCCTTATCATTAGTAAATGATGCTATTCAGGACGGAAACAAAGGACGTTTGACAGTTGTTGGTGCTTTGGGAGGAAATTATATTTTCAAACCACCATCCGACCACTTTCCGGAAATGCCGGAAAACGAACACGTAACGATGCGTATTGCTAAAGCCTTCGGGATAAACGTTGTAAAGTCAAGTTTGATCCGATTACAATCGGGAGAACTATCCTATATTACAAAACGCATAGACCGGGCAGATACCGGAGAAAAGATCCATATGCTTGATATGTTCCAGATCACTGAGGCTTTTGACAAATACAAAAGCTCTATGGAAAAAGTAGGCAAAGCCCTGAATGAGTATTCCGACAATACCTTGCTGGATAAAGTGTATTTTCTGGAATTAGCCATTTTCAGTTTTCTGACCGGGAACAACGATATGCATCTGAAAAACTTCTCTATGATAAATACAGGAGATAAATGGATATTAGCCCCGGCTTATGATCTCCTGAATGTAGCCATAGTAAATCCTGACGATACCGAAGAACTGGCTTTGACTCTGGAAGGAAAAAAGAAAAAACTTAAATGGGAACATTTCGAACGATTAGGCAAAATGTTAGAATTAAACGATAAACAAATTGGGAGTATTGCCAAACGCTTCCAAAAAAACAAGCCTATTGCCACCAAATGGATTGATAATTCGTTCTTATCGTCAGCATACAAAGAAAAATATAAGAATCTTTTAGAAGAAAGGTATGCAATACTGTTTCAGTAAATGACTATCAATCAACAGTTATTTTTTATATTTTTACAAGAAATAAATATTTGATTAAGCTTTAGCAGTAGTCAAAGCCTAGTCAAAGGTATGGATAGAGTATGAAAACTGGAATGAAAAGAATATGTATCTACCCAAAGGACATTCAACGCATCACTGGAAAAAGCTATAGGCAAAGCATACGATTGTTGCATAAAATCAGAAATGATCTTAATAAGCTCGAAAATGAGTTTGTATCAGTAGAAGAGTTTTGCCAATATACAAGCTTAAAGATGGAACAGGTGGAGCCTTTTATCGTAGGGTAGGTAGTCTTAAAAACAAGTTACAATCTTGTTTAGCCTGAATTATAACCTTTATCCACCTGTCCAATAACCTATATGAAATTTATACTTACTGATAGCTGTTTATTTTATCACGATTTTATAAACTCATAGTTTAGTTTTAGGCAGTTATATAAACTTTTGGTAGTAAAAACCTAATCAAAATCCGGTACATTTTTTAGCCCAATTTGTTGGAAATCACCTGAAAAATCAGTACTTTTACGTTATCAAAAAAAATGATGTTCTTTGCCACTTTTTACAAGTGACCTATTTAATGACCTATCAAAAAACTACAGCAAAAAAGCTTATAAATACTGGTGTAGAAAGAGAAATACAAATCCCTCTTTCTCCGCAACAATTAACCGTAAACAGATGGAAATCAAATGTTTACGGTTTTTTTATTTCCAATTTTTAAAAAAATAAAGCCTCACAGTAAAAACTATAAGGCTTGAAATATTTAAAAATTCGCAAAAATCAATTATTTTACAACTCCAAACATCATTACCAAACGGTTTTGGTCATACAGATTTAGGGTTTGATCGGCTACGTCAAAACGGAGTTTTTTATCGGAAAGAATTTTAAGAAATTCGCTTTCTGTTTGGTTTGATTCTTCGTTGCAAAGCATTTTGGTAGCTCCCATTTGGGCAAAAGAGATATATTCTCCATCAACTTTATAACTTCCAAAAAAGTTGTTACATCCTGTATTTCCTGAAATTCTATTTTCTGCTGTGTTGAATTTTATTGATGCTTTTCCGTAGTCTTTACCCACATTGTTCATTTGGATAAGTTTCCACTCATTTTCTCCGATATAGCTCCATACGTTTTTTTCGGTTTGTTTTTCGAATTCCAAAATGGTTTTTCCCCACCAATTTTTGAACTGAACTTTATCTCCTTGGGTTTTGATTTTGAACTTTTTGTTCTGAAGTGTGTTTAAAAACACATTTTCGAGTTGCATTACGCTTTCATCACAAGCCATCATCGTGCCCATTCCTTGTCCTGTTTTGATACAGGTTTTGTTGGTTTTTGCCTGAAAACTTACATTAAAATTGTTGCAACCGCTTTTTCCCGAAATCGTAAGATTTTCTTGATTAATTGTAAGATAAAAATTCGTTCCCGTAATTTCTTTCCCGTTCATTTTGGTGAGTGTCATCTTTGTTCCGAACGGAATTTCGTTAGCAAATCCTAAAATAGAAAACAAACTAAATGTGATGCTAAAAAAAATATTTTTCATAATTTATTATTTTGATATGAATATGAAAGAGCTATACAATTTGCCTGCCAAACTTTTTACGTTAGCATTCCTCCGTCAACATTGATCGTCTGCCCTGTAACGTAAGCAGACATATCCGAACCTAAAAATACGCATACATTTGCCACATCTTCGGGAGTTCCTCCTCGTTTTAGCGGAATTGCATTTCTCCAACCCTCTACCACTTCAGGAGAAAGTTTTTCTGTCATTTCGGTTTCGATAAATCCGGGAGCAATAGCATTACAACGGATATTTCTTGAACCCAATTCCAAAGCAACCGATTTGCTAAACCCGATAACTCCCGCTTTAGAAGCTGCATAATTGGTTTGTCCTGCATTTCCTTTTACTCCGACAACTGAACTCATATTAATAATAGAACCTGCTTTATTTTTAAGCATAACTCTCTGAACGGCTTTGGTCATATTAAAAACTGATTTCAGATTGACTTCGATTACCTTGTCAAAATCTTCTTCGGAAATCCGCATCAGCAGGTTGTCTTTTGTGATTCCTGCATTATTGACAAGAATATCAACCGTTCCAAATGCGGCAACTACATCATCAACTAATTTTTGAGCTTCGTTAAAATCAGCCGCATTAGATTGATATCCTTTTACTTTTACTCCGTAAGCGGAAAGTTCATTTTCCAATTCTTGTGCTGCCTGAACTGACGATGAATACGTGAAAGCCACATTTGCTCCTTGTTCTGCAAAAACTTTAGCGATTCCTCTACCGATTCCACGACTTGCCCCTGTGATTATTGCTGTTTTTCCCTGTAATAATTTCATCTGTAATAATTTATTTGTTTTGAGTTTTAGCAAATATACTTTTTAACTTTTAAATTGCAAAACACTTTTTTTTACGTAAACAAAAAAATGAGTTCAAACAATCTATTCCACACTTTCCCACCATTTTGAAAAGGTTTGGGTTGTATCTTTTAGATGTACTATTTCTCCTATTTTTGGAGTAATCATCGGAATATCAGATTCTTTGTTGAGCTGGGAAACTTTTTCCAAAGGTTCTTTCCAAGAATGATAAGCCAACGAAAACTTTGAGGAATGAACCGGAAAAAATCGTTTGGCTTTCAGTTCTGTTGCAACGGTATGGATTTCTTCGGGAAGCGTGTGAATGTACCTCCATTTTTCGTTATACTGTCCGTTTTCGAGGATTGCCAAATCAAAAGGCCCGAATTTTTCTCCGATTTCCTTAAAATGAAAATCATAACCGGAATCTCCTCCGATAAACATTTTGTAATCAGGACTTTCCAAAACATACGAAGTCCAAAGTGAAACATTTCTTTTGAACGTTCTTCCCGAAAAATGTCTTGCAGGAGTAAGGGTAATTTTCATTTGATTGCTTAATTCTACCGAATCATACCAATCTTTTTCGATGATTTTTGAAGTGTCGTAATCCCAATATTCGAGATGTTCTCCAACTCCCAAACCGCAAATTACGGTTTTGACTTTATCCTTTAATTTGATAATCGTTTCGTAATCAAAATGGTCGTAATGGTCGTGGGTAATTAGTAAATAATCAATTTCAGGAAAATCCTCAACCTGATAAATATCCGTTCCGTTAAAAGATTTCACAGAACTCAAACCGGGAGAAACATCTCCGCTAAAAACAGGGTCAACCAAAAACCGCTTTCCGTTGAGCTGAAAATAATACGAAGAATGACCAAACCAAATCAGAATATCATCATTAAGATCCAATGATTTTATATCGGTTTTAATACCTGGAATTATACTTTCCGGTTCTTTTCCTTCTACCTTTTTGAACAAAAAATCAAACAGCACTCCAATCATTGTATTTCCCTCTGTCAGACCCGGAGTATCACTTAAATTTTGAAAAGTTTCGTCTTTGTAATTTGGAGATTTTTTGATGATTTCTAATCGTTCTCCTCTTGGTAATCTTCCGAATTTGGCTTGTTTTACATAGAAAAAACCAAACAGAAACAACAGAATTATTATCGAAAGTAGAATGAGCATTATTCGTTTAAGCATATTTTTGTTATAGGTAAATGGAACACAGATGACACAGATTTTTTATGATTAACTATGATTTTATCTGCGAAAATCTGCTTAATCATAAAAAATCTACGTTCTATATCAGATAAATTCCGTCTTCTTTAAGGGTAATCAGCTTTTGCCTGTAAAGATTTCCGATTGCTTTTTTAAAGGCTTTTTTACTCATTTTCAGAACGGTTTTGATTTCTTCAGGATGCGAATTATCGGTTAACCGCAAAAATCCGTTTGAAGATTTTAGCTCCTCCAAAACAATTTGAGCATTGTCTTCGATTCCGTCAAAACCTTGTTTAGTAAGGGAAACATCAATCTTTTTGTCTTCCCTTATATTTTTAATATAACCTTTGAGTTTTTTACCCGGAGTAAGATTTTCAAAAACTTCGTCTTTATAAAGCAATCCTTTGTATTTGGAATTGATAATTACGTTAATTCCGAGTTCCGTAATATGCGAAACTATCAAATCCACCTCCTGATTTGGTTCTAAATCTATTGTTTCCTGTTCTAAAAACTGATTTAGTTTGCTCGAAGCAACTAATCTGTCGGTTTTTTCGTCCAAATACGCATACACCAAATAACGTTTCCCTTCCTCCATTTTTCGGGCTTGTTCTTTGAACGGGACAAACAAATCTTTTTCTAATCCCCAATCCAGAAAAGCTCCGTATTGATTGATATAGCTCACTTTCAGATAGGCAAATTCATCACGTTGGATATACGGTTTCAGAGTGGTTGCGGTCAATCGTTCTTCGTGGTCAAGATAGACAAATACCTTGATTTCGTCCTCGATTTCAAAGCGTTTCGGAACGTATTTATTCGGAAGTAAAACATCAGTCGTTCCGTCCGATAAGAATAACCCTACCGAAGTATCCCGAATAATTTTGAGTGTGTTGTATTTGCCTAATTCTATCATCTTTTGAGATTATGGAGTTATGAGGTTATGGAGTTATGGAGCTATAAAAGTTAAAAGGTTAGAAAGCTGTAACTATCTAACCTCATAACTTCGTAACCTTATAACTTTACAACTTTGTCTTACAACAAAGCGTCAATTGCATCAGTATAATTTTTCTTTGGAGCAACTCCTACTTGTCTTCCTACCACTTCTCCGTTTTGGAAAACCAATACAGTCGGAATGTTTCTGACTCCATATTTTGCAGCGAATTCCTGATTAGCATCTACGTCCACTTTTCCTACGACTGCTTTTCCGTCATATTCGTTGCTGATTTCGTCAATGATTGGACCTACCATTCTGCAAGGACCACACCAAACAGCCCAAAAATCTACCATTACAGGTTTGTCCGATTTCAAAACTACTTCGTCAAAAGTAGCATCTGTTATTTCTAAAGCCATATTTTTTGTTTTTAAATGAATTACAAAATTACAATTTTATTTTGAATGTATATCTTAAAGAAATATTAGTTTTTGTTATAGTGGTATTTGTAGAATCTAAAAAAATGAAAAAATCTAAAGAATCTAAAAAAAATGGAAACTGATGATTTTTGTAGGTTATACACTGAAAACTAACTCCTCAAAATCTTTTCCATTGCTTTGCCTTTGGCTAATTCATCAATCATTTTATCCAAATAACGGATTTCACGCATTAGCTTTTCTTCGATTTCCTCTATGCGATAACCGCAAATCATACCTGTAATTTTCGAGGCATTCGGGTTAATTTCAGCCTGATTGAAAAAAGTTTCAAAATCGGTTTTTTCGTCTAAATGTTTTTGTAATGTTTTTTCGTCATAGCCCGTAAGCCAAAAAATAATTTGATTTACTTCTTCTTGGGTACGACCTTTTTTCTCCGCTTTTGTAATGTAATGCGGATACACACTCGCAAAAGCCATTTTGTAAACACGTTCTAAATTTTTCATTTTATTTGTTTTTTGCTCCCTCTGAATTTCATCTGAATTTTATATATTTTTTCTGCGTTAATCTGCGAAATCTGTGGGAAAATTAAACTAATTATACTGCGAATAATGATTAAGCGGAGTTACATTCCCTAAAAGAGAAAACAAAAATTTCCGTAATTCTCCGTATTGCACAATATTGGTTAGAACTTCCGAATTATCGGTTTCACTATTGGTTTCTTTGGTTTGATTCATCAAATCTCCTATAAGTCTGTAAATCAGATGGCAACGTAAATTTAAAATAGTTTCGTTTACGTTTTGAAGAATCACACTTTCCTGATCTTTGGTTTTCGGAAAAATATTTTTTGATTCCCAGTTATCCAAGCGGTATCTGTCATCAGACAAATACAAATCACTGATTTCGGAGGCTAACTCCTGTGGAATTTCCGAAATGAATTTTTCCTTGTCAAACGATTCGTTAGAATGAAAATGCAAAATAATATAGTTATAAATGACTTTAAACTGCTCGTTAGAGAATTCGATTTCGTCATCTTGGAGATTCAGATAAATCCTTTCGTAAACTTTGTAGTCCTTTTTCGTGGATTTTCTCTCTAATTCTCCGTCTTCATTTAAAGTGAAATGATAGTCCTCAAAAGTAAGTTCTTTTGTTCCGTAATTTAAGAGGATTTTTAAAATATTTTCTTCGATAACTTTCAGAAAATCAATCTTTTCGAGCTGAGTTTCTTCCCGTTTTACAGACTCGATAGTTTTGTTTTCCTCAAATGTTTTTTTGGCTGAATCGTATTGCTCTTTCCGTAGGATTTGAGCCAAAGTATTCACCAAAACATCTTCCGAAATATCCATAATTTTTGAAGTTTCCTTGACGTAAACCTCTCGTTTTATCCTATCGGGAATTTTGGAAATGCTCGTAACCATATCTCGGATAAGTTCCGCTTTTTTGATGGGGTCGTTTTGAGCATCTTCGTTTAATAATGATGCTTTGAACTGAATGAAATCTTTGGCATTTTCCTCTAAATACAAGGTCAAATCTTCAAACGAAGTCTTTTTGGCAAAGCTGTCAGGGTCTTCTCCATCGGGAAAAGTGCAGACTTTTACGTTCATTCCCTCCTCCAAAATCAAGTCAATTCCACGAATGGAAGCCCGAAGTCCTGCCGAATCTCCGTCAAACAAAACCGTAATATTTTTGGTCAAACGGCTAACCAAACGGATTTGGTCAGAAGTCAGAGCCGTTCCCGAAGAGGCAACCACATTCTCAACTCCCGATTGGTTGAACTGAATCACATCGGTATATCCCTCAACCAAATAGCAGTTGTCATTTTTGGCAATGGCTTGTTTTGCCTGAAAAAGTCCATAAAGGATTTTACTCTTGTGATAGATTTCGCTTTCAGGCGAATTCAGATATTTTGCCGCTTTTTTGTCCGTAACCAAAATACGTCCTCCAAAACCCAAAACCCGACCCGACATACTCTGAATCGGAAACATCACACGACCTTTAAACCTGTCGAATTTCTTGTCTTCCTTAACGATTGTAAGTCCCGTTTTTTCGAGAAATTCAAGGCTGTAGCCGTTTTTGAGAGCTTCATCTGTAAAAGAAGTCCAAGCATCAGGAGAATACCCTAAACCGAATTTTTCGATAGTTTCGTTCGTAAAGCCTCTTTCCTTGAAATACGAAAGCCCGATTGCCTTTCCCTCTTGGGTATTGAGCAAAACATTGTGGAAATATTTTTTGGCAAATTCCGAAACCAGATACATACTTTCCTTTTCGGAAGCCTGTTCTTTTTCCTCCGAAGTCTGCTCGGTTTCTTCGATTTCGATGTTGTATTTTTTGGCTAAATACCGAATGGCCTCCGGATACGAAAAATGCTCGTGTTCCATTAAAAACGAAACGACATTTCCACCTTTTCCCGAGCTGAAATCTTTCCAAATCTGCTTGGTCGGAGATACCATAAACGAAGGAGATTTTTCGTCCACAAACGGACTCAACCCTTTCAGGTTGCTCCCTGCACGTTTGAGTTGCACGAAATCTCCGATGACCTCCTCCACACGAGCCACCTCAAAAACCGTATCTATCGTATTTCTTGAAATCATTTTTTTGTTGAAAACACAAAGATACAAAGGTTGAGGGAATAGAAAACAGTTTTGTAAATTTGTTGTAAAGTAAGCCCATACATTAATAGTCAATCTTTGTGGTATTGTTTTTTGCCACGAAGGCACCAAGACACAAAGTCGAATAAAGAGGAATTGAGAAAAGAAGTGTGATTTTGCTTGAAATTTGTTGTATAAATCCCCAAAACCAATGACAGAAATAACAATAAAAAGAGTTTATGAAAAACCCTCTCCGACAGACGGTTTTCGTATTTTGGTGGATAGGCTCTGGCCTCGTGGCATTTCCAAAGAAAATGCTCATATCGACCAGTGGAACAAAGATATCGCTCCCTCAACCGAACTCCGAAAATGGTTTAACCACGACCCCGAAAAATGGGACGCATTTTCCGAAAAATATTTAGATGAATTAAAAGCCAATAACGTTGGAAAAACCTTTTGGGAACAGTACAAAAACCAAAAGAAAATTACGTTGGTGTTTGGTGCTAAAGATACACAACATTGTAATTCGGTTGTTTTGTTGGGGTATTTGAAATCGTTTCAGAAGTAAAATTTCCTTATCTTTGAAAGACTAATTTTTAGAAAATGAAAATCAAAGTTATATTTCTGTTTATTGTTGGATTGTTTTTAATGAATTGTAAAGATGAAAATACAATTCAACAGGAAGAAATTGCTCAAATTGAAGAAATCAATACGTTTGATTTTATCAATAAAAGTTTTGAAGAAAAATTAAATGAGTTTATTGACGGTTGTGAACAAATAAATCAAAGAAGAGCTGAAGCTAAAAAGTATAATATTACTGTAGGTTTGGTTTTTAAGTTAAAACCTGAATATGAAGAAGGTGATTCTACAATAGTAGAGGTTACATTTATGTTTTACAGCCCAATATCTTGTAATAATATTATTGGAATGAAAAAAATAAGAGGGTACAATATCTTTTATGCAAGTTTAGGTGAAGAAGTTGATAGACAAATTATAAAAGTTAATATTCCTTTTAATGATTGTTTGGATTATGTAGATTTTGAAATTATAAATACGATATTTGACCCTCTGACTCTTTTTTATGTATTTGAAAATGGAGAGTTAAAAGAATATTAGAAGACATTCCTAACACAATCAATAAAAATCCCCTGATCCCTAACCAAAAAAGTCTGCCAATTAGCAGACTTTTTAAATTATAGATTATTCTTTTTAATCATTCAGTTTCAAAACAGCCATAAAAGCCGATTGCGGAATCTCAACATTCCCGACTTGTCGCATACGTTTTTTACCTGCTTTTTGTTTTTCGAGTAGTTTACGTTTACGGGAAATATCTCCTCCGTAACATTTTGCGGTAACGTCTTTACGAAGTGCTTTAATGGTTTCACGAGCAATGACTTTCACTCCGATTGCAGCCTGAATCGGAATATCAAACTGCTGTCTTGGGATAAGTTCACGTAATTTTTCACACATTTTTTTTCCGATGTGATAGGCATTATCTTCGTGAATAAGAGCCGAAAGTGCATCTACATTTTGTCCGTTTAACAGCACATCAAGACGAACTAATTTCGATGCTCTCATTCCGATTGGGTGGTAATCAAATGAGGCATATCCTTTGGAGACCGTTTTTAATCTATCATAAAAATCAAATACGATTTCAGCCAAAGGCATATCAAAAGTAAGCTCAACTCGTTCGGTTGTCAGGTAGGTTTGATTGGTAATCTGTCCTCTTTTTTCGATACACAGACTCATTACGTTTCCGACATAATCCGCTTTTGTAATGATAGTTGCTTTGATATAGGGCTCCTCTACCCTATCCAATTTTGACGGCTCGGGCAAATCAGACGGATTGTTTACCACAAACGGAGTTTCAGGGTCTTTTTTGGTATAAGCTAGATACGAAACGTTCGGAACAGTCGTGATAACCGTCATATTGAACTCTCTCTCCAAGCGTTCCTGAACGATTTCCATATGTAACATTCCCAAGAAACCACAACGGAAACCAAATCCTAATGCCGCCGAACTCTCTGCTGTAAACACAAGCGAAGCATCGTTTAGCTGCAATTTTTCCATTGAAGCACGAAGTTCTTCGTAATCTTCTGTATCCACAGGGTAAATTCCCGCAAAAACCATAGGTTTTACGTTCTCAAAACCATCAATCATATTTTGAGTAGGTGTTTTGGCATCGGTAATCGTATCCCCTACTTTTACTTCTTTTGCCTCTTTAATTCCCGAAATCAGATAACCTACATCTCCTGTTCCGATACTGTTTTTCGGAACCTGGTTGAGTTTAAGCGTACCGACTTCATCAGCAAAATACTCTTTCCCGGTAGCCATAAATTTGATTTTCTGACCTTTGGAAATAGCTCCGTTTATCACTCTAAAAATTACCTCAATTCCCCTAAACGGATTATAAACCGAATCAAAAATCAAAGCTTGAAGAGGTTCTTCAGGATTTCCTTTTGGAGCAGGAATTTTCTCAATGACAGCCTCCAAAATCTTATCTACTCCGAAACCTGTTTTTCCCGAAGCGTGAATAATATCCTCCAATTTACAACCCAACAAATCCACAATATCATCACTTACTTCTTCGGGATTGGCACTTGGCAGATCCACTTTGTTCAGAATAGGAATAATTTCCAAATCGTTTTCCAAAGCCAGATAAAGGTTTGAAATCGTTTGTGCCTGAATACTTTGAGCCGCATCTACAATCAGCAAAGCTCCTTCACAGGCAGCAATCGAACGGGAAACCTCATACGAAAAATCCACGTGTCCGGGAGTGTCGATAAGGTTTAGGATATATTTTTCTCCTTTGTATTCGTATTCCATTTGGATTGCGTGCGATTTAATGGTAATTCCACGTTCACGTTCCAAATCCATATTGTCCAAAAGCTGGGCTTGTTTTTCTCTCTCGGTTACCGTTTGGGTAAAATCCAAGAGCCTGTCAGCCAAGGTACTTTTTCCGTGGTCAATATGTGCAATAATGCAAAAGTTGCGAATGTTCTTCATCTTCGTAAAATAAGTGAGCAAAGATAGTTTTTTAGTCCGAAGTTTTCAGTCCGAAGTCCGAAGTTTTTTAGATTTTGGATTTTAAATAGCAGGTTTATGAATGATATAAACAAAAAAACTTTGCTCCGAAGAGCAAAGTTCTTAAAAATAAGTTCGAATTAATACGTAACCTATAAAATTATTTTACTGCTTTTACCACAAATTTGATTGTAATATTATTGCTAATAACATTGTCAGCAGCAACGTCTGTCATTGATTCATTTCTGAAATTAACGTTCCATTGTGTTCTGTCAATAGTGAAAGCATCAGCAACAATTGTTACATCATTGTCAGCAACAGTTACTTTTGCAGGGAATTTTACGTTTTTAGTAATTCCTTTCAAAGTTAAGTTTCCTTCGATGTTTCCTTCAGAAACAGCTGTGATTTCAAATTTTCCTTCAGGGAATTCAGATACGTTAAAAAAGTGGTCTGCATTCTCTGCGGTAGCACCTTTAAGGTGTCCTTCTAACCAACCTCTTTTTTCTTCGTCTTCGATATCCAATACAGCGATTGAATTCATATCAATAACGAATGAACCTGCCTCAACAACTCCACCTTTTACGCTAACTTCTCCTGAAGAAAGAGCGATTGTTCCGTTGTGAGTACCTCCTACAACTTTTCCACCTTCCCATACAATTTCTGATTCAGCTGTGTTTACATTAAATGTTACAGCTTCTGCACTTGCTTCAGTTACAGCTTCTGCATCTGTCGCTTGGGTAGCTTTGTTACAACTTGTAGCCGAAAATGTCAATCCTGCTACGATAGCCAATGATAATACTATTCTTTTCATAATTTAAAATTTGTTTTGATTTAAATAATTATGAGGCAAAGATATACGAAAAAGCAAAGAAAAATATTAATAAAATGTTAATATTTGTATATACAAGTGTTTTTTATTGCTTCGACTTTTCCAAAATCAAACTTCTGCTATAAAACAAAGCATAAAGCATTACGAAAAATATAATTCCCTTTTGTCTTTCTAAAAACGATTCGGTTGCAAAAAGCGAAATCATCAGAAGTGCAAAGCTAATATGTAAAAAATCTTTTGTTTGGATTCCCCTTTTTAAGAGGACAAAAAGCATTACAATCAAAATTAAAACTCCCAAAACCCCTAATTCGGACAGCAATTGTAGGTATTGATTGTGAAAATTCAGATTCTTATA
The DNA here is from genome assembly GCA_934675205.1 of uncultured Flavobacteriaceae bacterium. GTDB lineage: Bacteria > Bacteroidota > Bacteroidia > Flavobacteriales > Flavobacteriaceae > Flavobacterium. The sequence goes on from CAKUPQ010000004.1 coordinate 223,267, forward strand.
ATCTTCGTGTAAATGATAGTGTTCAAACTTTTCGTTAACCTTATTCTGAGAAGTTCCTGCTCCCAAACCAAAAAAATACGAATTGTTTTCAGAGGCAATTTCGTTATAAATCCGAAACTGAAAAACCCGAAACGAAACTCCCGAAAAATAATCATTCTCCGAAAAATCCGTGTTCGTCCAAACATCTTGTATGGTCAGGTTTCTGACTCCTAATTCGTTTGTCTGCACATTGTTTACATTAATATCGTATTCGTGTTTTAGCCTTTCTGAAATATATTTTGATGAAATTAGAAAAATTATTGCCACTGCGAAAAGTGAAATGATTTTCGCTTTTTTGCTACTTTTTGAAAAAAACAAAAACCAAATAATAGAAATAAAAACAGTCGTCAGAATGATGTTTTTAGAAGAAAACAAAAACAGTATTGCCAACAAAAAACCTCCGAAAATATATTCGTAAACCTTTTTGGAATGAGATAAAAAATACAAAAAAGCAAAAGCTGTAAAAATCGAAGCATAAATGGCACTCACATTATTTGCTAATTCGTGATAGAAAAAAACAGCTGAATTTCCGGTATTTATATATCTGAAAACAGCTTTTAAGAGAAAGAAAACTCCATAAAAAACCATTGAAAAACTGAAGTATCGGAAAATTTTGTCGTAATATTCTTTTCGGATTTGCTTATGAAGAATAAAAAAACCAATCGGAATTGCTATAAAAGGAGTTAATTTCCCTATCATTTTGGAAGTTTCTTTGGTGTCTATGGTCCAAAAAGAAGACAAAGCAACAAGTGCAAAAAACGAAATCAAAACCCATAATCCGAAAGGAAAAGAAAGGAATTTCCTACGGAAACAAAACACAGCAAAAGCAATAAAAACTCCAAAAGAAATACTACCAAAAGCGTGGCTCAAAGGAAGTGCAAAAAGCACAGAAGTGCCTAAAAAAACAAAGCTATTTTCTTTGTTTTTGGTTAAGGCATCTTTCAAAAAGGTCAAGATATTGCTCATTGATTCGTTTCCAATTAAATTCGTTTATGACAGCCTGATAGTTATTTTTAATAAAACGAAGATAATCAGATTTTCGTGTATTCAACAAAAGTTCTTTCACCTGATTTGCATCTGAAAAATAAAGTGCATTTTCTTTGAGAACTCCTTTGTTAAATTCGTTGTGATTTGCAGCTATCAAGGCTTGAGAACCCATTGCCTCAAGCAAAGACGGATTTGTTCCTCCTACGGAATGTCCGTGAAAATACAAAAATGAGAAATATCTTAAATTATTGAGTTCTTGCAAATTGTAAATAGCTCCCAAAAATCGGATATTATGATGATTGCGGCATTTGTTTTTCAGATATTCTCCAAACTTGGTATTGTGATTTCCGATGACTAAAAAATCCTGATTCGTCTTGCTCAAAACCACTCCGTCCAAAATCATTTCCAAGTTGTTTTCGGGCTCAAAACGAGCAATGAGCATACTGTAATTTTCTTTTGAAACCTGATATTTATCCAAAACACTTTCATCAGGATTGTCAAAAAAATCCGACCCGTAAGCAATATAAACCGAATCTTTTTTGAACTTTTCTTTGATGTGTTTCTGGATTCCCAACGAATCTGCAATCAGATAATCGCTGTGTTTTGCAGCCAGTTTTTCTGCAAATTTCAAAAATTGCTTAACCAAAGAATTGTATTTAGAACGTTTCCATTCCAACCCGTCCATATTGGTTATGATAACCGAATTTTTCGGAAGCATAAAATACCAAACCGAATTACTGGTATATCCCAACTGAAGAATAATATCAAAATCTCGTTTTTGAGAGTCTTTGATACAATTATAGTCGTAAAAAAAAGCTCCGAAAGTACCAATCTTATCTTCCGGATCTTTTTGATGAATGATGTTTACTCCCTTAAAAGTTGTTTCTTGGTATGGATGCGAAGACGAGTTATACACATATACTTCGTGTCCTTTTTCTGCTAAAAAGACCGAAAAATATTCTGCAAATTGCTCGAAACCTCCGTAATGATTAGGAATTCCTCTTGTACCAAGTATAGCTATCTTCATTCAAGGAAAAAGTTATAGTGGGCAAAAGTAAGGAAATTAAAAGAATTATTCTACGGAAAAAGTTTTATCTATTAAATTATACTTTTCATCGTTTTTATTTCTTACAAGTACTCCTACTTTATAATTTCCTTTGGGGAATTCAGACAAATTAAAGTTATTATAAAAGCCTGAATCGTCATAATTACCTTTAAAATAGTCACTTACATCTTTTCTTTTCTCTTTTAAAAGTTCTGAAACAAAAGCATTTTCATTGTCTTTAATAAAGATTATCTCAATTTTAGAATCTTCACTGGATAATTTTTCATAAAAAGCAAAGCCTCGAATATTTACAGCCTCACTATCAACTGCAAAACTGTCAATTCCATATACAATTTCTTCCGAAAATTCAACCGCATTTAAATCAACAGATTTTATTCCCTGTTTATTAAAATCAATCAGGATACTTTTTGCATCTGACCTTACGTAATAATAATTTGTTTTATGAACTATCGGAATTTCATTTTTTCGAGATAAAAGCTCCTGTCTTTCTTCTGCTTTCAGAAATACGGGAGAGTGTAAATTATTTATTTTACTCATAAAATATTCTTTAAGCATAAAGTTTTCATTCCCTAAAAAATTGACATACAACCATCTCACAAACACATAATTATTTATGGATAGTTCAGAATATTCAGAAATCGGTAATTCACCGTCAAAAACGATTTGTTTATTATCAATATCCACATTACTCATAATATCTAAAACAACCAACTCCTGAAAATCATTCTGTTCATTCAGATATTTTGTGTAAGAAGCCATAAGAGGCAAAGCAATCAAAATGTAAAATACAGAAAAAACGGCAGTTAATTTTGGTCTGTATCGGTTTATGAAAATCAACGAAACATATACCAAAAAAGAAAAGCTAATAAAAATACGAGGAGCAATAAAGGTTTTTTCAAGCAATAAAGGAATTGAAACTACGACAAACGGAACGCTCGTTAAAAATAATAAACCTAATAATTTGTTAGATAATGCGATGTTTTTTTCTCTGACAAACCTTATTAGTCCGTATAGAAGTACGATAAGAAGTGTAACAAAAAAAATACTATAATGAATTGATTTGAAAACAAAACCTAAAAGATTTGTTATTGCATTCCAATTATTACTAATATTTTCCGAAAAATTATCAGAAAATACGGTCTTATCTCTTCCTCCGTAGTCTAAACTGAAAACCTTACTTGTAAGTAGTGTCAAAATATAACCTAAAATCACCGGTAACACGAAGTACGCTAATTGAGAAAGAACTTTTTTGGATTGCTCCTCAAAACAATATTTTATTAAAACCGTAAGAGCCAACAAGACATAAATCACGACAGAGGCTTGATATGTAAGAAGTGTTGCATAAACTCCAAGTACTGAAAAGAACATAAATTTTTTGAAATTATCTTTCCATAAAAAAGGAATCGTAACAAAAATTACAGACAACCCCATCGCAAAAACATCATATCTATACGACAGATTTTCTATCATTAATGGACTTACAAGAAGTAAAAAAGAACTGTACTTTAGTGTTTTGTTTTTTTCTAACTCTAAAACTAAAGCAATAAAATATCCTCCCAAAGAAATTAAAAAAGCCCCTAAAATAGTCGTATAAGGGAATAAATCTTTTACTTTTTCTCCTCCCGAAAGTAATTTCATTATTATTGATGACAGAGGTCTTCCGTCCATACTCCAATCAAGTCCTGTTGTATATCGGAGCATATCATCACTGTAATACTTATTTGCTAACAGCAAAGGAAATACGTACAAAAAAGCCCCTGCCAAACAAAAAATAAGTAATAACTTCCAATTGTTTTTTGCCTCCATAAAATCAATATTTTTTAAACAAATATATAATTTCTTTCAGAATCTTAAACCCTGATTTCCAGCTCAATTTTGAACCATCAACATCTTTCCAATCATAAATCGGAATTTCTTTCCCCTTGATGAGTAAATTCTGTTTTTGTAATCTTATGAATACTTCTACATCAAAAAGCCACGAAGTTTTGAAAGGCTTATCAAAGGCTTTCTCTATAATATCTTTTGAGAAAAGTTTAGCTCCACATTGTGTGTCATAAATTCCTAATTGAAATTTTAAATTTATGATTGTCAAAATTATTCTTCCTATTATGTGTCTGTGTTTTTTTCTTTGAATTCCGGAATTCAAAAGCAAAATCCGAGAGCCAAAAACAAACTCAAAGTCAGAAGATTCGATTTCATAAACCAAACGGACAACCTCTTTAGAAGGTGTTGAAAAATCAGCATCAAAATATCCGATATATTCGTATTTACCCGATTCATTAATTTGATTTACAGCTTTATAAATCGTATCGGATTTTCCTTGATTCTGTTTAAAATCAATTAAAAAACATCTGTTCGGGTAACTTTCGATTATCTCGGAAATAACTTCTACAGTTCTGTCTTTGCTTCCGTCATTTGCCAAATAAATATCCATATCCGAATTCTCAACAAGATATTTTATCTGTGGAGCAGGAAGCCTTTTTTCTTCATTATAGCACGGAATTATGATAGCTGTTTTCATCGTAAAATTTCCTCAAAAATCTGTTCAAACTTTTGTACGTGCTTGTCTATGGAAAAATGTTCCAAAACTCTTTGATAACCGTTTTTTCCGAAATCATCTCTCAAATCAGAATTATCAAGAAGTTTTTGGAGGTATTCAGCTAATTGGTTTTCGTTATTCGGTTCAAACAAAAATCCTGTCTGACTGTGCAGAACAATTTCTGTAAGCCCTCCGTGATTTGCAGCTACAACAGGCTTTTTGCAAAGCATTGCTTCGATAGCAACCATTCCGAAAGGCTCAGGCTCGGTTGAGGGAACAACTGCAATATCAACAGAATCCCAAAATTTCCAAATATCTTTCTGAAACGGAATGATTTCAACATCGTTTTCAAGTTTTAAATCTTTGATTTTATCTTCTAATTCAGTTAAAAATATTTCCTGATTATCGGGAGGAGAGCCTAAAAAAACGAGCTTGATGTTAGAATTGTTTTTCAGTAAAACAGCAAATGCTTCCAACAATAGCTTTTGTCCTTTCCAACGGTTTATTCTTCCAACCAATCCTATTACGATTTTGTCTGATTCTACGTTATAAAAATCCTTTCTTATAGTTATTCTTTCTTCTGTTGTTGTTTCGGGTTTTTCGTTCACATCAAGACTATTCCATACAAAATCCGATTTAGCTTTAAGTTCGGGTGTTGTAGCCCAAAACCTCATAACCTCTTGAGAATCATAAACTATTTTGTGATTTGCCTTAATAGAAAGTATTTTGCTAAAAATAGCATTTATAACTTTTGGTTTTTCGATTACTTCCTGAATATGCCATAAATGTTTAATGTCATTTTTTCGGGCAAAAATAATTCCGATAAGAACAGCTAAAGTGTGTGAATAAACCATATCAAATTTATTTTCTTTATGAAGTTGGTTTAAAATTTTCAGACTTTTTCTGTACTCTTTTAAAAAGGTAATAAAGTTTTTTGGGTAGAATATTTTTCTGTGAAGCTTTAAAACAGGAGCTAAAACTACTTTTATTTGCTTTTTTTCAAATTCATCTTTCAAAGGTCCTTCGGAAGGAAGAATCACAATCGGATTATATTTTGATTTGTCCAAATTAGTAACAAACAAAAGAATTGTTTTGTCAGAGCCATATAATTCTGAAGATTGATGAAGTATAAGTATATTTTTCATTCTTAATTTAATGTTTTAGATGCTTGTTTATTTTCTTTATAGGCTAAAAATGCCCCTATCAGAATTGATTTTGCATCTATCTGATTATAAAATCCAAGAAAGACCCAGCTTGATAAAATCATAAAAAATCCTGTTCCGAGCAGCAACAGATTTATCTGTCGGTCTTCTGAGTCAATGCTTTCCCTCCTTTTAAAAAAGAAATATATAGTATAAAAATAAAAGCATAATCCTAAAATTCCTGATTTTAAGAAAACCGTCATAAAGGAGTTATGCAAAAACGGAATATACTGCATCGAGCTTGTATGTAACCAAACTTTGCGTTTCAAGTCCAAAAAAGACCCGAGTCCTTCTCCGAAAAGTACGGTTTCTGTTCCTTGTCGGGTAACCTGTCTTACGGTCAATATATTTTCGTACGAACGATAATTATCGTGAAAATCTTTCCAATAGGCTGAATTTACGTGAGTCTTGAAAGGCTCTGTCGGAGCAACTTTTACTTTGTATAAAAATCCTTCGATTCCTGTTGCCCCCCTTCTTGGGTTATAGTTATAAATCCCCGCATAAACCAAACCTCCGATAATAGCAACACTTGCAAGAATCGTTATAGAACGCTTGTTTAGGATGAAATACCCTTTCAAAGCCAAATATAAAATCAGAATCTGAAGAAAATTTGTACGGGCAAAATAAAACAAAACAGAAGTAAAAATTATAACAGAAAACAAATAAAACTGTTTTTTTGTCAGATTGATTCCGAACTCTTTATAAAACAGCAGTATCACAAAAATATAGGTTTCATAATCGTTAAAATAACCTCCGAAATGTCGTAAATTGTGAACTGTTTTGATGTTTTCAAAGGCAAAGCTATACGCTAAAATTCCCAAATGTATCAACGCAGACAAAAGCCCTGTATAGATTATTATTTTAAAAAATACTTTTGTGTTTACTTCGTTATTCTTTATAATCTGATACCCTATTACTAATCCTAAAATGGGTTTAAGCAACATAGTTATATCTTTCAGAAAGTCTTTCAAGAGAGGATCTCTCGATAACCCAACCACAAAAGCAACTGCGATTATTGCGACAAAAGCCATAACAAGCCTAAAAAAAGAAAAAGAATATTTCAGACGAAATGTAATAAGTGCCGTAATAAGCCAAACCGAAAATGTCAGCTCATAATTTTTCCAAAACAAGACAATTACACATAAAGCATACAGAAACTGATAAAAGGTAGGTTTAGGAATCGAAAATCTCATATTATTCTATCGTTTTCAAGATTTTTGCAGGAACTCCTCCAATTACACAGTTAGCAGGAAATTCTCCTTTTACCAGAGCCCCTGCTGCTACTACACAATTATCTCCTATTACAACTCCATCTAAAAAAGTAACTTTTGCTCCAACCCAAATATTGTTTCCTAATTTTATTCCAACCGAATTTACTCCTTGTTCTCTTATCAGCTTTGAGACATCTGTAAAATTATGATTCTCAGAATGAAAGCTAATGTATGACCCCATAATTACATCATTTCCTATTTCTACTCCTCCTGTTGCTCCTATGTGAGCATAATCTCCGATAGCAGAATTATTTCCCATTTTTAATCCTTTTCCGAATTTTGAAAAATGACTCGTTGAAAGCACTTTTGAAAACGAACCTATTTTGGTGTTATCTCCCAAGATTAATTTTTCAGAAGCATATCCGTCAATTTCAGTATAGGATTCTATAGTTACGTTTTTTCCGAAAGAAATATTTTTTTTGTTAAGTAAACCTACATTTTTTCCTACATAAATCTTTTTTCCTGTTTTAAAAAAACCTCTGATCAGCATTATCAACCTCCGATATAAAGTTCTGCAAAACAAACCACTCGGAATTCGCTCATCCACAACATAAGTCTTTCCCGATTTTACAAGTAGTTTTTTAAATAAAGATTTTATCATTTCTGAAAAAGTTTTGTCAAAGGTACAATAAAAGAAAACTACTCTTTAAGAAGTTTATTATTACTGATAACCATACCGAAGCACAAGATAGTCATTATCTCGATAAAAATCATAATCAAAATAACTCCTAAAATTCCATATATTGAAGTTAAAGCAAAAATCATTGCCAACTGAATTAAAACCCAAAAAATAGTAATTCTGGTATAGATTACGTTTTTTTCTGACCCTAAAATAATTTGTTTAAGAGATGTCTGTATAACCAATAAAACCGGAATAAAGACAGCAGTTCTCAAATAACCTGTAATCTCTGCAACACCTTCTTTTGAAAAATAAAGAACAATATATTGAGCTAAAACAAAAACTACAATCATCATAACTGTAACCAAAGCTAAATTCATCAAATTGTAATTTTTCCAAAATCTGAAAGCCTCTTTTTTATTTTCGTTAAGTAATAGCGAAACCCTGGGAAACAGAAAATTAAAGAATAAAAAAATGTAGGTTTTGAACATCACAATAATTTGCTCTACTATCCGATAGTATCCTGCTAACACGTTTCCTCCTACGTACGAAATAATTATTACCGGAAGATATATTTGCAGAGAAACAAATAGTTGAGAAGAAAAAATAGAAAAACCTTTTTTGAAATTTTGAGTTACAGATACTCTCAAAAAATCCTTCGTTTTGAGCTTTAAATCAAATATGACTTTTATGAATCCGATAATTCCTGCTATTATCATTCCTATTCCAAAACAGAGATTGGCAAAAATATAATCGTTGGTATCTTTAACCAAAACAAATATAAAAGCAACATAAAGTAATTTTGAAATGATGTTCAGATAAGTTACCCATTTGTAATTTTCCTGTCCTTGCAAAAACCAAATCGGATTCAGAAATTGTCCTGCCAAAATAGATAAACTCAAAAAATATAAGGTTTGTTCATTTCTGAAATAAGGAATAATTTTAATCAAAAGGGTCATTATTCCTAAAACCGAAAGCAACATTAAAAATTTTGTCAGATACGTAGTAACAAAAATCTTTTTTAATGAATCGGAATCATTTCTGTTAATCGAAACTTCCCGGACTCCTATAATATCCGAGCCATAATCCACAAAAACAATCAGAAAAAAAGCCAAAGCAAACCCTGTTCCAATCTTTCCGAAACCCTCAATGCCACAGACCGAAACCAAATAGGGAGCAATCAGAAGAGGAGTAACCAAGTTAAAAACCTGTCCAATTCCGTAAATTGAAAGGTTTTTAATTTGTGGTCTTTCATTCAAGAATTGGATTCCCTTTTTCAGCATTATGATTTTTATTTTATTCGGCTTAATGCGTTGTAGTCTGCATTAAAGAGTATCTTCTGTATAGTTTTTTAGAGAAAACAAAAGCGACAAAAAGAAACATAAAAATCACAGGAATTTTCAGAATATACGGAATCGGATTACTTTTAATATTCGTGATTTTCGTTAAATCATAAAAAACTTTATCCTGTTCTGAACGGGTAATTTTTAATTTGTTTATTTTCTCTAATAAAGATTGTTTATTATTCAATAAATCATTGGTTTGAGCTTGTGTTTCTATTTTTACTCCATTTCCTGCAATCGGGGAAGCATCTCCCAATCTTTCAAAAATAGCATTTAAGTCCTCAACCGATTTTTCAAATTCTTTGATTTTCTTTTCGGTCATTTCAATCTCTATCTTTTGTCTTTCCAGATAATATGGCTCTTGATTTATTTTATCCAAAAACGTATTCACAACCGACCCATTTTCGTCTTTTTCGTTGCTTGTCAATGTCAGTGTGTGGTATCTGTAAATTTTTTCAGCCGGACTTCCTTCTTTATATTGATGAATATTGATGTTATTTTGGGTCATAAATTCGGCTACTTTAACATTTTCCCACTTTTCAGCAACAAAATCAGCAACATCAATGATAGGCTCTATTTTAGCACTATTTATATAAGGAAATTCCTTTCTGTCCAAATTTTTTGTCTTATTGTATATAAACGATGAACTATCACCATTAAGAGCTAAAATAATGCGATGTTTATAGACTTCAGGAGCTCTGGAATCTAAAAAATACCCCAAAGCTACTCCTATAACAATCAAAGTAGCAACCACATATTTATTTCGTAACAAAAAACGGAAAAACCTGAAAACTAAAAAGCCTAATTTGCCAAATAGTCCCATAAAATTATTCCGAAGAAAGTGTAAATCTATTTCCTGTGCAGTGTTCTGATTTTGGTTGTTCATAATTATTTTATTTTATAAGCAGTTGGCAAATATAATTTTTATTCTTCAATAATCACAAAATTATACGCACCCATATCAACGGGAACAGTTCTCGGGTTTCCGAGAATGTCATTTGTAGAACTGAAATTAGAGTTAGCTGTTCCTTTTGCGGTAGAAGTATCAAGAATCCGTAAATCGTTTAGAACGGGATTTACAAAATCAACTTTATTTTGGGTGGAGTTTTTGGCAATGATACTATTGATATAAAGTGTTACATTATCAAAATCGTACAACGGGTCATTGACAAATCGGTTATTGAAATCAATAAATTTAATAAGCGAATGGGTAAACGAATAATTAAAAACAGAGTTTTCGGCTTTATTGAGAGTCAGTTCAATACTGTTCGAACCGAAAACAATACAATTCTCAAAATGAGCGTTAAGGGGAATAAATCCTTCTGGCATTTCGTAAGTATTGTCCAAAATAAGAGCTGGAAGTGAGCGATGTCCTTTGTTCCAGTAATTGGCAATAGTTGAATGGGTAAAGTTATAATTTCCTCCGATGGTACAAGCAAGCGAACTTTGTCCTGCATTGTTGACAACTACGTTAAATCCGTCTATACTGGCTGTTGTAGCCATAATTCCGAAGTTAGACGAATTATAAATCTGAACATTTTCTAACTCCAATGCACAATCTTGCACATACAATCCGACAGCAGAATTTTTGATAGTTGCATTTTTGATTGAATTAGTAGCACTTCCGCTTGTCAGCCATATTCCGAACCATTGTCCGGGAACGTCCGCAAAATAAGGTTCAAGCCTATCTCCTTCAAAAACAACAGGATTTTCGAGGGTTCCGTTTACCTGAACAGACGAATTGACTAAGGTAATAATCCCTGAACTATCGTGAAAATGCACTTTTGCTCCTTCCTGAATTTCTAATGTTTTCCCATTCGGAACAGCTGCAAATCCGTAAACGACATACGGTTTTTGATTGGTCCAAACCAGTTCATTTCCGTTTATTTCATCATTTTCATCGAGTATAAATCCGTGAACTCTTACAGCCTCTCCTTCTTCTGAAACACCTAGTACGAGTTCTTCATAAATTCCGCTTTCGTCCCTGTGGGGATATAGGAAAACCGCATCTTGCACCAAAGTTACAAGCTCGACATTTTGCTGTCCGTTTATGGAAGAAAACTCAATTTTGTCAGTATATAAAAACGTAGTTTCAGAATTGGCATATTCGTTATAATCAATGGTTGTTTCGATAAAAACAAACATACTGTCTTTTGCCAAAAGTTCTACATTACTGAACGTTTTTCCCGACATTCCGTCCACCATCAATCGGTATTTGGAGTTTTCTCCTTCCCCTAATCGGATACTCGGAATTTTGATGTCTTTATCACTGCTGTTATACACCTTTAAGGTATAAGTGCTCGACCCTATATTCGTAAAAACCGTATCCAAATAAACCGTATCACGAGAAAATTCGAGGTTTCCAGCACTTGGTTCAAAATCAAAATCGTTACGACAAGACGAAACTAAAACCAAGATAAAAGCCACAAAAAAATATGAAAAAATCCGCATAAAAACTTTTTTCGTCAAAAGTACTAATTTACATCAAACGTAAAAAATTTTGGTATAGTATTTGAAAACTAAAATATTATAATTACTTTTGTACTAATGAGTATAAATATGGCTAAAAAATACGTTACATATTTGTTTTTTGTTTTGACATTATTGGTTGGTTCTGTAGCTTTTGCACAGGACAAACAACTTGTTACCCCAAAAACAGAACTTAATTTCTATCCGAATCCTGCAACAGACGGAAAAATTTATATCACTTCCAATACAGCAACTTCAAACAAAGAAGTCGAAATTTTTGATGTTCTCGGAAAGTCAGTTCTCAAAACCACAACCGTTAGAGAATTAAACATCAGCTCTCTTGAAGCAGGTGTTTACCTTATCAAAATCAAAGAGGGAGAAAATTCTGTTACCCGAAAACTTGTCGTGAAATAATTAGGAATTAGGCATAAGGAATTAGCCACAAGTCGTAATTCATAATTTATAATTCGTAATTTATAGTATAATGTCAAAAGTCAGAGTGCGATTTGCTCCAAGTCCGACAGGACCCTTGCATATCGGAGGAGTACGAACAGCTTTGTTCAATTATTTATTTGCCAAAAAATATAACGGAACGTTCTATTTACGTATCGAAGATACCGACCAAACCCGTTTTGTAGAGGGAGCAGAACAGTATATTTTTGAATCATTGGAATGGTTGGGAATTCCTCCTGATGAGACGATTGACAAAAACGAAAAATTTCCTCCTTACCGTCAATCTGATAGAAAACCTCTGTACAGACAATATGCAGAACAACTTATCGAAAACGGAAATGCGTATTATGCTTTTGATTCGGCCGAAAAGCTGGACGAATTACGCAAAAATGCAGAATCGGAAGGAAAAACCTTTATTTATAACCATACCATTCGAGAGGAAATGGAAACTTCTCTGAAACTTTCTAAAGAAGAAGTTCAGAAAAGAATTGTAAACGGAGAACCTTATGTGGTTCGTTTTAAAACTCCAACTGACGAAACTTTGGTTCTGAATGACATTATCAGAGGAGAAATAAAATTTGAAACTTCACTTTTAGACGATAAAGTTTTGTTCAAATCAGACGGAATGCCAACCTATCATTTGGCTAATATTGTCGATGACCATTTGCAGGAAACTTCTCACGTAATCAGAGGAGAAGAATGGTTGCCTTCACTTCCGTTGCACTTTATGTTGTACAGAGCTTTGGATTGGAAATCACCCGAATTTGCTCATTTACCTTTGATTTTAAAACCTGTTGGAAACGGAAAATTATCAAAAAGGGACGGAGATAAATTAGGTTTCCCTGTTTTTCCTTTGCAATGGAAAGACCCTAATTCGGGAGAAATTTCGTCAGGTTACAGAGAAAAAGGATTTTTTCCGGAAGCTGTGATTAACTTTTTGGCTCTTTTGGGTTGGAATGACGGTAGCGATAAAGAGATTTATTCGTTAGACGAATTGGTTGAAAGTTTTGATTTGTCGAGAGTAAGCAAATCGGGAGCAAAATTTGACCCTGAAAAAAACAAATGGTTCAATCATCAGTATTTGATAAAGCAAAATGATGATGTCTTAGCAAAAATGTATCTTCCGATTTTGGAAGAAAAAGGAATCAAAACAGATTTGGCTTATATCGAAAAAGTAGTTTCACTCATTAAGGAAAGAGCTGATTTCGTTACGGATTTTTGGGATTTATCGGATTTCTTTTTTGTTGCTCCTACGGAGTATGACGAAAAAGCAAAAAAGAATTGGAAAGAAGAAACTCCAACTTTACTACAAAATCTGATTTCGGTTTTAGAAAACATCAAAGATTTTTCGGCTCAAAATGTAGAAACCATTGTAAAAGAATGGCTTACTTCAAACGAAATCGGAATGGGAAAAGTAATGCAACCCTTCCGAATCAGCTTGGTCGGAGCTATGAAAGGGCCTGATTTGTTCCAAATAGCAGAACTTATCGGAAAAGAAGAAGTTATTAAGAGAGTGCAGTCTGCTGTAAGCAGTTTATAATTAGTTTTCAGTCGCAGTCACAGTTTTCAGTACTGCCTACTGCGACTGAAAACTACTAAACCCTCCTTTGAGGTCATAGACTTTTTTGAAACCTAATTTTTTAAGTTCGAGAGATGCTTCTTCGCTCCTTGCTCCTGCTTTGCAATAGAGGTAAACAGGCTGTTCTTTGTCTAAAGTCAGTATAGAATCCTGAAATTCTTTTCCGTAGATATGGAAATTTTTTGCTCCCTCGATATGCCCTTGGTCAAACTCACTTTTCATTCGAACATCAATAAGCTGAACATCTTGGTTTTTGATATGTTCGGCAAATTCATCAGGAGTTAATAATTCGATAACTTCGGTATTTTCTACAGTTGTGATTTGCAGAGTTTCTTTTTTCTGACAAGAAACAAACGACATAATGATTAGTAGAGATAAAATCTTTTTCATAAAATTAAATTGAATCCCAAAAGTACAAATTTGTATTTAGAAATTGATAATTAAAAGTAGTAAGACTGAACACTGCCAATATTGTCTTTCAAAAACATTTGTCTTTTAATGCCAATTCCCGTAATTTTGCATACATTAAAAAAACCAAAATGCAGGAACAAATCAAATCGTCAGAAAAAAAATACAACAAATGGATTATTATTTTATCGGTTTTGATTCCTGTTGTGGTAGCCATTTTGTTTAGGGTAAAACTTTCGGACTTCGGGCTTGATGTGCAACCACTTACATTTTTACCTCCAATTTATGCAACCATAAACGGAATTACTGCAATTTTGTTAGTTGGGGCTGTTGTAGCCATCAAAAAAGGAAACCGCATATTGCACGAAAGATTAGTGAAAATTGCCATTACCTGTTCGGTTTTGTTTTTGGCAATGTATGTGGCATATCATATGACTTCAGAATCAACTTCGTACGGAGGAGAAGGAACCATCCGATATGTGTATTTCTTTATTCTATTAACGCATATTTTATTGTCTATTGTTGTGATTCCGTTTGTACTGATTACCTATGTCAGAGGAATTACGGGGAATTATGCAAAACATCGTAAAATTGCCAAAATCACATTCCCACTTTGGCTGTATGTAGCCGTTACGGGAGTTATTGTTTATCTGATGATTTCACCTTATTATGTTCACTAAAAAATCTATTATCCGTATTGTATTTTTTGTTCTCTTTTTTCTGTTTTCGATAGAGAGCAAAGCTCAATGTGCTATGTGTAGAGCTGTTCTCGAAAATGAAGAAGGAGGAACAAAAGCAGAAGCTATCAATGACGGAATCGTTTACCTTATGGCTATCCCATATATTCTGGTTGGAATTGTCGGATATGCAATCTATAAAGTAAGAACGAAAAAATAAGGTATAACGGGAGTATTAAGTAGTAAGGCAGAAATAGTAAGAAGTAAGACTTCTTTTCTTATTTTTGTTTCGTTCAATCTTAAACCTCTTGCCTGCTGACAGGCAGGTAAACCTTAAAAAATAATGAGTCTTCTAAAAACCCCAATCGAATATCTAAAGGGCATTGGTCCTCAAAGGGCTGATTTGCTCAAAAAAGAATTGGGAATTTTCTCTTACGAAGATTTTTTACAACTTTTTCCAAATCGGTATATTGACAGGACTAAATACTATAAAATCAATCAATTACAACCCACTTTTAATACAGAAATTCAGATTGTCGGAAAAATTATTCATCTGAAAGTGGTCGAACAAAAAAGAGGAAAACGATTGGTTGCTACTTTTGTCGATGATACCGGACAAATGGAACTCGTTTGGTTTCAGGGTTATAAATGGATCAAAGAAAACCTGAAAATAAACGAACCTTATGTGGTTTTCGGAAAAACGAATTTGGTTGGAGGTACTTTTTCGATGCCTCATCCCGAAATGGATTTGTTATCAGACCACAAACAGAACATTCAAACGGTTATGCAACCCGTTTATCCTTCTACGGAAATGCTGACCAAAAAAGGAATCTCTTCGAGGGTTATCCACAAAGCGATGCAACAGCTTTTTATGGAAGTCAGAGGATTGTTTTCGGAAGTTTTTCCGCAGGATTTGGTCGAAAAATACAAATTCATTTCCAAAACGGAAGCCATTTTTAACGTGCATTTCCCTCAAAGTTCCGAAATGTTGGCAAAAGCTCAATTCCGTTTGAAATTTGAGGAATTGTTCTTTATTCAACTGCAACTCATTACCCAAAATCTTATCCGAAAAAACAAAATCAAAGGGCATAATTTTGAAAAAGTCGGAACGTATTTTAATGCGTTTTTCCAAAATCATCTTCCTTTTGAATTGACTGATGCTCAAAAGCGAGTTATCAAAGAAATCCGAAACGATTTGGGGAGCAATGCTCAAATGAACCGACTTTTGCAAGGAGACGTAGGTTCGGGAAAAACCATTGTCGCTTTTATGGCTATGCTTTTGGCTTTAGACAACGATTTTCAGGCTTGTATAATGGCTCCAACCGAAATTCTGGCAATCCAACATTTCGAGAGTATTCAAGGGTTTGCAAAGGATTTGAACATCAATATTCAACTTTTGACAGGTTCAACCAAAACAGCCCAGCGAAAAATCATTCACGAAGAATTAGAAAACGGAAAATTGCAGATTCTGATTGGAACTCACGCTCTTTTAGAGGATAAAGTTCAGTTCCAAAATCTTGGTCTGGCAATTATTGACGAACAACATCGCTTTGGAGTGGAACAACGCTCCAAACTTTGGAAGAAAAACGAAATTCCTCCTCATATTTTGGTAATGACTGCTACTCCGATTCCGAGAACATTGGCTATGAGTTTGTACGGAGATTTGGATATTTCGGTTATTGACGAACTCCCAAAAGGACGAAAACCGATTATCACGACCCATCGCTTTGATAATTCGAGGTTGAAAGTCTGGAAGTTTATGAAAGACGAAATCGAAAAAGGCAGACAGATTTACGTTGTTTTTCCGCTTATTCAGGAATCCGAAAAAATGGATTTTAAGGATTTACAAGACGGATATGAGGCTCTTTCGAGGGATTTTCCACTTCCGAAATATGCGATAAGCATCGTTCACGGACAAATGAAATCCGAAGATAAAGACTTCGAAATGAAACGTTTTGCAGAGGGAAAAACCAATATTATGGTGGCTACAACCGTTATTGAAGTGGGAGTTAATGTTCCGAATGCGAGTGTAATGGTTATCGAAAGTGCAGAACGCTTCGGACTTTCGCAACTACATCAGTTACGAGGTCGGGTTGGAAGAGGGGCAGAACAAAGTTATTGTATTTTGATGACTTCGTATAAACTGACAAGTGATTCCAAAACCCGAATGGAAACAATGGTTGCCACCAATGACGGATTCGAAATTGCAGAAGTCGATTTGAAACTTCGTGGTCCGGGAGATTTAATGGGAACCCAACAAAGCGGAGTGCTGAATCTGAAAATTGCAGATATTGTCAAAGACAGAGAAATTTTGTCTTTAGCCCGTGCTTCTGCTTTTGATATTTTGCGAAAAGATGCTCCGATGCAACTTCCTGAAAATCAAAAACTTAGGGAAGAATTTTTAGAGATTGCCAAAAAGAAAAATATCTGGAATTTTATTAGTTAAAACCAAGGTCTTCTTCCAACCTGATAAGTTTGATAAAATTCTTCATCGGTTTTGGTCAGGTAAATAATTCCTTCGATAAACGGAATAATCCCTCCCAATCCACAAGTTACAACAGATATAACAATTTGTAGAATTCCTTCCATAGTATATCCCAAAACAAATTTGTGAATCCCTAAACTTCCAACAAGTATAGCTAAAATCCCTGAAACTATTTTTTTATTATCAGGTCTGTATTGAGAAGAAGAATTATTCGGATTATTTTCAGGAATATCCCAGCTTTGCTTTTCGTCTTTGTTGTAGTTATTTTCCATGGTAATTAAATTTTTGATTCTTGCAAATATACAATTTTTCAAAAAAATCTAATTCCTGAATTTGTATTTTTATCGTTATCTTTGTTTTGGATTATTTTTACATTTTGACTTCACATAAAACCTACATAAAACGCTGTTTGGAACTCGCTCAAAACGGACTTGGCACTACTTATCCGAATCCGATGGTAGGAAGTGTAATTGTGTGTGACGGCAAGATAATAGGAGAAGGTTGGCACAGAAAATCGGGAGAACCACACGCAGAAGTTATGGCCATCAATTCGGTTAAGGATAAAAATCTCCTGAAAAAAAGCACGATTTATGTGAGTTTAGAGCCTTGTTCCCATTTCGGAAAAACTCCACCCTGTTCCGATTTGATTATAGCACACCAAATTCCGAAAGTTGTTATCGGAACGATTGACCCATTTGCCAAAGTGTGTGGAAACGGAATTGCCAAACTCCAAAATACAGGAATTGAAGTCGAAGTCGGGGTTTTGGAAAAAGAATGTAACGAGATGAACAAGCGTTTTTTTACGTTTCATCAAAAAAAACGTCCGTATATTATCTTGAAATTTGCTCAAACTCAAGACAGATTTATTGCTCCAATTCAAAAAAACGAACAAAGACCGGTTTGGATTTCTAACGAATTTTCGAGGCAACTGGTTCATAAATGGAGAAGTGAAGAACAAGCAATTTTGGTTGGGACAAATACGGTTTTAAAAGACAATCCGAAGCTTGATACCAGAGATTGGACAGGTCAAAATCCGATTCGGATTGTGCTGGACAGAACCTTGAAAATTCCGAAAAATTATTCGGTTTATGACAAAAATATAAAGACAATTTTTATAACCGAAAAAGAAGAAATTTCAGATGATGAAAACTTGATTTTTGAACAAATTGATTTTGATAAAAATAGAAATAATCAGATTTTGGAAGTGCTTTACAAACATCAAATGCAATCGATAATTATCGAAGGAGGAACAAGTGTTTTGGAGTCGTTTGTCAAAGATAATTTGTGGGACGAAGCCCGAATTTTTACTTCCAATTTATTTTTGAAAAACGGAGTAAAGGCTCCCGAATTTAATTTCGAAAAACACTCCGAAACCCCTATTCTGAACGATACTTTAAGTTTATATTACAACAATGGAAAATAAACCGAAACCACAGCAAGAGATACCCAAAACACTCATAAAAACAGCCAAATTTCTGGAGGCTTTATCCCCAAAATTGGCAACGAATTTTGCCTACAAACTATTTATCACTCCCATAAACCACAAAGCTCCGAAAAGAGAGGAAGAAATGGAAAAAGAGGCTGTTCAAAAATATATTGACATTCCTGAAATTAAAAGAAAAATCAGGGTTTTTGAATACGGAAAAAGTGACAAAAAAGTTCTTTTGGTTCACGGTTGGTCAGGTAGAGGGACACAACTTGTGAGCATCGCTAATGCCCTCCGAAAAGAGGGATATATGACCATCAGTTTTGATGCTCCTGCTCACGGAAAATCAGAAGGAAAAATAAGCCATATGCTTTTGTTTATCAAGTGTATATTGGAGCTGCAAAGAGTTTACGGAAAGTTTGATTTAGCCATAGGGCATTCGTTGGGAGGTATGTCGATTATGAATGCAATAAAAAGAGGTTTTGTAACCGATAAAGCCATAACTATCGGAAGTGGTGATGTGGTTTTTGATATTTTTGACGGTTTTGTAGAAAACTTACAGCTCAAACAAGATATTTCGTTCAAGTTAAAAGCAAAATTTGAAAGTCGTTTAAAAAATACCCTCTCTGATTTTGATGTTTTTCAGGTTGCCAAAACAACAACGATTCCTGTTTTTGTCATTCACGACAAACAAGACAAAGATATTCCCGTGTATTGTGCAGAACACATATACGAAAATCTTCCCAATGGAAAACTGCTGATAACAGACGGATTAGGACATCGAAAAATTTTGGGAGATACACAGGTTATCAAACAAATTGTTGACTTTGCCATCTCCGGATAATTAACATCAGTGCAGTTGCTGTTTACGAATGAAAACTAAAATTGTAATCCGACAGAAAGCTGAATATTCTTATTTGTTACCTCTGCATCTTTAGAAAATTCGCTCAACCCGTGAACGTATCTTCCCTGAAGGAAAAGACTGTTGGTTATATAAAGGGAAATTCCTCCTGCAAGAGCAAAATCAAACTCTTCGGTTTTGATTACGTTTTTCAGATTATGACTGGTCAGATAACTGAATTGAGGCCCTGCTTCTATACTCAAGCTTGGAGTAAGGTAAACTTTTAACAACATCGGAATATTGATGTATTTCAAATCAATTTCGTCAAGACTACTATTCGAATCTATATCCGCACCTTGTATAGAAAAAACTGCTTCGGGTTGAAAAGAAAAGCTATTGCTGATTCCGATTTCGTAGAATACTCCGATGTGATAACTGATTTTCGTATCAAGTTCCATACTCCCTATTTTTCCGTCAATATCAGAAAAATTAACCCCTCCTTTAATACCAAATTGAGCATTTGCAATACCTGCTGTAAGCAATAATAAAACTAAAACTGTTTTTTTCATTATATAAGTTCGATTAAAATTGTGTCAAAAATAATATTTTATTCTTAACTTCGTTTAAAAAAATATTTAAATATGGAAATCAAAGCTCCTTTTAACTTATACCAATGGATTGAAGAAAACCGTCATTTGCTGAAACCTCCTGTGGGAAACAAAAACCTATATGTAGATTCGGGAGATTATATCGTGATGATTGTCGGAGGTCCTAACGCACGAAAAGATTTTCACTACAACCAAACCGAAGAACTGTTCTTTCAGCTTGAGGGGACAGCACGAGTTTTTATTCAGGAAAACGGAGAGAAAAAAGAAATGATACTTAATGCGGGAGATATGTTTTTGCTCCCTGCAGGAACTCCACATTCTCCGATGAGAGAAGAAAATTCAATCGGACTTGTAGTAGAAAGCAAACGAATCGGAAAAAACATCAAAGACGGACTTTTGTGGTTTTGTGAAAACTGTAATCACAAACTCTACGAAGTACATTTCGAACTGAACGATATCGAAAAAGATTTTTTGCCTCACTTCAAAAAATTCTATACTTCAGAGAAATTGCGAACCTGTAAAAAATGTGGAACAGTTATGGAAAGTGACAAGCGTTTTGTAGTTTGAAGTAATCCCAAAGAGAAATATATTTAAGCCCAATCTACTTGTTCTTTTTTGTTTTTAGCCCAAAAACATAAATAATTGATTCTCATAGTTTTTTTTTGATTCGGCAACAAAAACATGTTTAAGTATTTTTATTACTCTATCTCAAAAAGTTCTCTGAAATGTTTTAGGATTTTTTGTTTTACTTCGGTTTCGTCAACTTTTTCGACTCCAAGTTCTACATTTAGAGAAGTAACGGCTTTTCCTCGTATTCCACAAGGAATAATATTATCGAAATAGCCTAAATCTGCATTTACATTCAATGCAAATCCGTGCATTGTAACCCAACGGGAAGCACGAACTCCCATAGCACAAATTTTTCGTGCAAACGGAGTTCCTACATCGAGCCAAACTCCTGTTTCTCCTTGACTTCTCTCGGTTTTGAGTCCGTATTCGGCTAAGGTCAGAATGATAGATTCTTCGAGTAGTCTCAAGTATTTGTGAATATCCGTAAAAAAATTATCCAAATCCAAAATAGGATAACCTACGACTTGACCCGGACCGTGATACGTAATATCTCCTCCCCTATTGATTTTATAAAAAGTAGCTCCTTTGGCTTTGAGTTGTTCTTCGCTTAATAAAAGATTGCTCATATCTCCGCTTTTTCCCAACGTATAAACATGAGGGTGCTCCACAAACAAAAAGTAATTCGGAGTTGGTTTTGGGGTTTCGAGATTTCGGTTTTCGGTTTTGATATCAACGATTCCCTTAAAAAGTTCCTCCTGATAATCCCAAACCTGTTTGTAATCTTTATAGCCTAAATCCTGTATTTTGAGGGTTTTGTTTTTCATTTTGTGTGCTTTTCTTTAAACCAATTCTCCTGTCCAAAGGGAAGTTCCTCCCAAGAGGTTGTAAGTTTGTGCAAATCCCATTTCGTCCATAACCTGACAGGCATTGGCACTTCGTCCTCCTGCTTTGCAATAGACGTAATAATTTTTGGATTTGTCTAATTTTTCGAGTTCCGAGATAAATTCTTCCGGCTCATAAATATCAATGCAAATCGCATTTTCGATGATTCCCATAGCTTGTTCTTCGGGAGTTCTGACATCTAAAATCACTGCATTTTTATCTTCCGAAACGAGCTGTTTCCATTCCTGTTGGTTGATATGTTTCATTTTTGTTTGGTGTTTGATGCTGGGTGTTGAGTGTCTTAATAATTAATACTTTAGTCTTGATACTAAATCTCTTTCCTGATTGAATTCCGTTATAATTTCGTCAATGATTTCCTGTACAGGCTTTACGGAATGGATAAGTCCTGCAACCTGTCCGATTTCGAGTTCTCCCTCATCCAAATCTCCTTCAAACATTCCTCTTTTGGCTCTTGCTCTGCCTAATAATTCTTTCAGATCATCGGTTGTCGGACATTTGGAATACAATTCCATTACATCATTAAAAAACTTATTTTTTATAAGGCGAACGGGAGCTAATTCCTTCAAAGTTACATAAGTATCCCCGTCTTTTACCTTTACGATAGTATCCTTAAAATTCTGATGTGCTGATGATTCGGTTGAGGCAGCAAAACGACTTCCCATCTGAACTCCGTCTGCTCCAAGAATCATAGCAGCCAACATTCCTTTTCCAGTTGCGATTCCTCCTGCTGCAATAAGCGGAATCTTTAATTCTTGCTTAACCATAGGAATCAAAGTAAAGGTTGTGGATTCTTCCCGTCCGTTGTGTCCTCCTGCCTCGAAACCCTCTGCAACAACTGCATCAACTCCAGCTTCTTGTGCTTTAAGAGCAAATTTTACACTACTCACTACGTGAACAACCGTAATTCCTTTTTCTTTTAAAAATGAAGTCCACGTTTTCGGGTTTCCTGCAGAAGTAAAGACGATTTTCACCTCTTCTTCTACAATGATATTCATTATTTCTTCGATATTCGGATATAACATCGGAACATTTACCCCAAAAGGTTTATCGGTTGCTTTTTTGCATTTTTGGATATGCTCTCTGAAAACATTGGGATACATCGAACCTGCTCCGATAAGCCCTAATCCTCCCGAATTGCTGACTGCACCTGCTAATTTATATCCCGAATTCCAAATCATTCCTCCTTGAATAATCGGGTATTTTATATTGAAAAGTTGTGTGATTTTGTTCATTTGTTTTTTTAATTATTCTACATATTTAGGAAATTTCCCATTAGAAATAAATTTTGACCTATCTGCATATTCAAAAGCATAAGCCATTGCTATTACAAGATTGTTCTTTATGATATTTAACCAAACTTCGGTTAAATCAGTTTTATTGTCTATTGGGTTAAATTCAGTCAATAAATGGTCTATGTTATTTACTGTTTTTGGAATCTCATTAAGAATATAATTGTATTCTGTACATATCTTTTCAAAGTCATTTTCTTTATTTACTATTGCTTTATCTAAATCTGAAATTAACAACTCATATTTTAAATACAATTCATCTAATTTTTCTATTTTCTTATCCGGTTGTTCCTGAATCATTACATAATAATCTTCTTTGTGTTGATTAAGAATTCGATTATTGAACTCATAGTTTACTTTTAAAAATGAATTCATTTCATTTATTTCTTCCTGTTTTTTTTCACAAGAAATAAAAATTAAAAGTATAAAAAAGAAAGGTATTAGTTTTTTCATATTACCTCTTAATTATTTTTCCTGTTTTGGTTTGATTATCTAACAAAATCTGATAAAAATAAATTCCGTTTTGCAAATGCTGAACATTTATATTTGAATTGTTTTCAATAGATTTTTCCAAAATAATTTTCCCCGAAATATCGAATAGTCGGATTGTTCCGTTAAGGGTATCATTCGTATAGAAATACAAAAAATCCGAAGTCGGATTCGGATATAACGAAAACTCTTTTTCCAAAATATTTTGTATTTTCAACGTTTGATAAGCCTGATACAAATCGGGAATTCCGTAACCCATTTGAGCTGTTGGGTTATCGTACAGATTTGCTGATTCTCTGATGTATTGCATTAGTTCTTCATTGGTCAAATCGGGAAAAGCCTCCCACAAACAGGCAACCAATCCTGCCATAACAGGAGCGGAAAATGAAGTTCCGTTTGCCACATTTAGAGTTCCCGACTGATTCGCATTGACCGTGGCTACTCCTTGTGCCATTACATCGGGTTTTATGCGGTTGTCCGAAGTAGGACCAACAGAGCTGAACGAGGCATAATTTCCCTCAAAATTGATAGCTCCAACCGCAAAAGAACCTTGTGCATCAGCAGGAGCTGTGATGTATTGCCAACTTCCATTTCCTGCATTTCCTGCAGAAGTAACACAAATTATTCCTTTGGAATATGCCATATTTACTCCTCTCGATATAAACGTAGTTGTTCCGTTCATATCGTTATAGGTATAATCGTAATTCGGATTGTCAAACGTGTTGTATCCTAAAGAAGTGTTGATTATATCTACTCCCAAACTGTCTGCCATTTCGGCTCCCTCAACCCAATGTGATTCTTCAAGCGGAGTTTCGCTTGTATTGTCTTCGGTTATAAAAAGATAGAATTGAGCATTCGGAGCTGTTCCGACAAGCCCGTCTTCCTGATAGGCTCCGATTGTCGAGAGAACTCTTGTTCCGTGATTTCCTCCTGTGTAAAAATTCGTGCTTTGGTTTACGAAATCATAACCTCCCAAAATCAGATTTTCGTTGTGCAGTCTCTCGAACGGAAGTGCTGTATCTACTCCGATAAATCCGTTGTCTAACACTGCTATTATTTTTCCGTTTCCCGTAAAGCCCTCCTGATGCAACAGATGTCCGTTGTGAATTTCTATCTGATTGGCAGAACTTCCATAAGCGAAATCTTCGGTTATATTAAGGTTTTTCTGATTGGTTAAAGGAGCTTGAATTTTTTGTGGTTTTGACTCGGAATTAAGCAATTTATCCGCAAAATCAATACTTTCGACAAAAGACAAATCCGTAAGTTCCGAAATATCATCAAAAGTGCCTCTTACGTGAATGGCATTCAGCCATTTGGACTTTGCCATTACCTGAATCGTTCCTACATCGAGAATATCATCAATATAAGGTTGATGAATCGGAGCGTCTGTAAAATCTAAAGCGATGTTTTGGTTGGTTCGTCTGTCCAAAGCCCTTTGAGAAAGCATTTCCAACGGATTATCCAAATAGTATTGAGCTTGTGGTTTGTCGTTAAAATATACCCAAGCATCTTCGGTTTGCCCGAAAACAAATACATTCCAAAAAACAAAAAACAGAAGTAAACGATTTTTCATAAAAAACTATTTAGGACAAATGTAGTCAAAAATACGCTAAAATCATTCTGTCGTTTCCGTAAATATCTTTTTTCAGAATGGTAGTTGCAAAGCCTTTTTGTTGTGGAATTGCAGCTGTTTCCTGTCCTAAATATTGATTGATTTCAAAAAAAAGCTGTCCGTTTTCTGATAGATGCTCTTTAGCAAAATCCGTTATTTTTTCGTAAAAAATAAGAGAGTTTTTGTCTGAAACAAACAAAGCCAAATGAGGTTCATTCTCTAAAACATTCGGATTTATTTCGTCTTTTTCGAGTTCCCTCACATAAGGCGGATTGGAAACAATAATATCAAATTTTTCTCCCTCCCAAACATCATTCAGAATATCAAATTCTATAAAATGAACGAAAGTCTGATTTTTATCCGAATTGATTTGGGCTGTTTGCAAAGCATCTCCCGAAATATCAAAAGCAAAAACTTCCGCTTTCAGATTTTTGGCCAAACTTATAGCAATACAACCACTTCCGGTTCCGATGTCTAAAATTTTTAAATCGGTTTTGGCTTTGTTTTCCCGAATTATCCAATCGACTAATTCTTCGGTTTCAGATCTTGGAATAAGCACATTCGGGTTTACCTGAAATTCCAAACCGTAAAATCCCGTTACTCCCAACAAATACTGAATCGGTTTTTGGTTTTTCAGTTCGGTAAGATACAACTCCATTTTTTGAATTTCTTCTTGCGAAAATTCCAAATCAGGATTCAGAGCTAAATTAACCCTCGAAATTCCTTTGAGATGTTCCAAAATCAGAAAGAAAAAATTTTCGGTTTCGTCTTTGTCGTAAATAGGAGAGAGACTCTCTGTAAAATGAATTTTGTATGGCTTTATTTTAAACACAGATTTTCATAAATTAACAGATACAAAGTTAATAAAAAAACGTGTCAGGTTTTAAAAACCTGACACGTTTGAAAATCTTTATTTCACACCTTTTATAAGCCTTATAAATTCGGCTTTGTAACCATCGGTATCGTTTTGAATTCCCTCTTCTGCCAATCTTATGATTTCTTTACTTTCCTTATTCGGAATGAGTTTTGAATCTCGAAGTTTCAGTCCAAACCAAGCTACAGCACTCGCAAATTTAAAATCTTTGGAAGCATTTTTTAACTCCTTTTTCTGATTCGGAATCGTATGAATCATCTCGACACTCTTATCTCCGTCAGGTTTTTTGTAACGGAACTTGACCGTAGCCAGTTCGTTTTGAAAACTTCCCGAAACCGTATTTTGAGTGTATTTCAAATCGTTTTCATACGAAAAAAAATCGCTTTTCATTCCGTTTGGAATCACTTCATAAAGTGCCGTAACCGTATGTCCGCTTCCTAATTCTCCTGCATCTATAGCATCGTTTGTGAAATCTTCGTTACGGAGTTTTCGCATTTCGTAACCAATCAATCGGTAAGCCTGAACGTGAGCAGGGTTGAACTCAATCTGAATTTTCACATCTTTGGCAATGGCAAACATACTTCCTTTAAATTCCTTTCCGAGAAAGCGATTTGCCTCCTGAATGTTGTCAATATAAGCATAATTTCCGTTTCCTTTTTTGGATAAAGTTACCATTTTGCTGTCTTTGTAATTCCCCATTCCGAAGCCAAGACAAGTCAAGAAAACTCCACTTTTGCGTTTTTCTTCAATCAATTCCTGCATATCCTTGTCAGAAGATTTTCCGATGTTGAAATCCCCGTCTGTTGCCAGAATAATTCGGTTATTTCCTCCTTTTACGAAATGTTTTTCAGCCATTTCGTAAGCCAATTCCAAACCTGCACCTCCCGAAGTTCCTCCACTTGCATACATATTATCAATCACTTCGATAATTTTTTGCTTTTCAGAGGCTTTTGTAGGCTCTAACAAAACTCCCACACTATTGGCATAATACACAATCGAAACCCTGTCATCATCACGCAATTCGTCCAACAAAACTTTCATAGAAGCTTGTAATAACGGAAGTTTGTTTTGAGCACTCATTGAGCCTGAAACATCAACTAAAAACACAAAATTTGATTTCGGTAATTTATCAGTCGGAATTTCTTTTCCTTGTAAAGCAATTCTCAATAATTTATGGTTTTTGTTCCAAGGAGCATCACTATATTCGGTGTGTATCGAGAAAGGGTGCTGTCCTGTTGGTTTTGTATAATCATACTTAAAGAAATTTATCATTTCCTCAATTCGTACTGCATCTTTCGGAACCGATTGCCCGTTGTTGATAAAACGTCTGATATTCGTATAAGAAGCATTATCCACATCAATCGAAAAGGTCGAAACAGGATTTGATTTAGCACTTTCAAACTGGTTTTCAATAAAGTTTTCGTAGGATTCTGTATTTACTTCTATTTGTTTAGGAGGAAATATTTTATCAATATCTTCCAACTTAATATTTTCTCCTACATTTCTTTTTCCTTTTTTCTTGAAATCTTTTTTGGATTGAATTAAAATCACTCCATTTGCACCTCTGTTTCCGTAAATTGATGTTGCATTTTCATCTTTCAGGACACTTATATTCTCTATATCCTTTGCATTGATTTTTCTGAACTCATCAGAAGAAATTGGCTTTCCGTCTATGATATATAAAGGTTCTGCATTCCCTTTTAAAGAGCTGTTTCCTCTTATTCTAATTGTGCTATCAGAACCCGGAGAACCATTTCCTGCAAAAACATTTACTCCCGAAACCTCACCTCTTAATGAAGGCATATACGAGCTTTCGTAATCTTGAGAACTTTTAATTTTTGTAGCAGTTCCTACATAAGCCTCTTTTACTTGAGTTCCATATCCCACAATAACAACTTCTTCAATTACATATTCTGAAAGCTCTGCCTCAACATATTCTTTTTTCATAACTACAGGAGGTGTATATTTAACTTTGTCTTTTAAATTTTCTGTACTCTCCACAGGAGATGGCATTTCAAGCATTACCACATCTTCCGAATTTTGTAAACTATCAAACTCTTCTTTTACCTTATCTTCATCTACAAAAACGATTTGATTCGTTTCTGATTCGGTATTTTCAACAGTCGGATTATTGTTTATAAAACGGCTTCCTAAAGTAATCAGCAACAACAAAGCAGCTGCAATTCCTGCATATTTTACTCCGTTTTTAATTTCAAAATACTTCCAAATCGGAATAATGCGTTTTTTCTTCTTTTCGTCTAATTTTTCTTCGACTTTATCCCAAATGTTATCCATATTCGGGAATGATTTCGGTTTCTGTTCTTCCGACAGCTTTCGGAAGTAGTTGTCTATATTATTTTCCATAGCTTTCAGATTTTTGATTGTAATACATTTCGATTAACTCTTTTAATTTGGTTCTTGACACATTAAGTTGGGATTTTGAAGTTCCTTCGGAAATTCCGAGTTGTTCTGCTATTTCTTTATGGGAATACCCCTCAATAGCATACAGCACAAAAACGGTTTTTGCTCCTTCGGGCAGATAGTTCAGAAGTTTCAGTACATCTTCTTCTTCCAAAAAACTATCGTTTGAATTTTCGGCTAAAGGCTGTACCGAAACGTCTTCCAAGTACACATTATTTTCCTTTTTCTTTCGGATAGTGAGCAAACATTGATTGACCACAATCTTTTTTGCCCAACCCTCAAAAGCAAGGTTTTCCTTTAACTGATTGATTTTCGTAAAAATAGTGTAGAAAGCGTCAGTTAATGCTTCTTCTATTTCCTCCTCTTTTTTCAGGTATCTTTTGCAAACCAAATAAAATTTGGGAGCCAAAAGTTCATACATCTGCTTCTGTGAAGTCCGATGCATTTCCCTGCACTGAATGATTAAATTTTCGTCCATATTCAAAGTGTCTTTTCTATAAAGAGTACAAAAACTCCAAAAAGGTTGGGACAAGGTAGTGTTTTTTTTAGTTTACAACTTACAGTATTCAACAATCTTACGTCTTAAATACCAAATACCAAATACCAAATCCTAAATCATCAAATCCCTATTTCCTCTGTTTTAAGCACCACAAAAGGATTTCTATATTCAATTCTAAAATTTAACATAAAAATCAATACGAATTAATTTGATTTGAAATATTTAATTTAGATATTTGCGTTTGCAAGACATTATTTTTATGTTAAATTAACCCCAAAATTATAATTTATGAAACTTAAAAACTACATCCAACTTATTCTTGTTTTAGTTGTTTTTTCAACAACTGACAAGGCTTTCTCGATGATGTACGAAACAGGAAAACCCAACATTTCCCCGATCTCTGCAAGCGATTCGAGTGACCCTCTGGCGATTTACAAAAAAAGAGAAAAAGGGTTAGATGTATATACATTTACCCCTGACAAGATACCTAACAAAGAAACCGCAGAAGCTATTGAAAACCGACTTAAAAATGTTGTTGATGGTTTTGTTTCTTTTACGATGAACACAAAAAATGAAGTTAAGATAGTAACCGACCCAAGCAAAATTACAGAAAAAGGACTTAGTCTTACTCTGGCTTCTATTGTCAAAATTCACGATTATTCCCCAACTAACTATGAAATAATAGAGCTATGAAAAATACTTTACTAACCCAAACTATGTTACGTTCTTTAGCTCCGACTGCAAAGAAACTTTTTACACGAAAAAAGCTTTACGGCATTTTTATATTGCCAATACTCTTATTTTGCACAAACAACTTATCTGCTCAAATTGTTACTACTTCGGGGCTGACAACACAACAATATATCGAAAAACTTGTCGGTCAAGGGATTGAGGTTTCGGGTGCTATCATAAGCGGAAACTCCAACCAGATTGCTACTTATACCGGTGGATCATCAGGAGGATTGGTATCTTCTATGAACAATGGTATTGTGATGAGTACAGGATATGTAAATAACTCTACCACAATGCAAGCTGCTACTGCAGTTACTTTATCTGGTGGACCTTGTACTACAAACACCTCTTATTTGGAGTTAAATACTCTAGCAGGTTTATCTACTACCAGAGACTGTATTGCTATAGAGTTCGATTTTGTACCTGTTACTACTGAACTGCGAATAAACTTTATGTTTGGTTCGGAAGAATATAACGAATGGGTAAATACTTCGTATAATGACGTGTTTGGTTTCTTTATTTCCGGACCGGGTATTTCTACGCCTTTTCCCGGAAAAAACATCGCTTTGGCTCCTAACGGAGCAAGGGTGTCCATAAATACAATTAATTACGGTTATGCAGGTGGTTGTGGAACCTATGGTGCCGGGTTGAATCCTGCTTACTATATAGATAACTGTAATGGGTTTGCCAGCAATGTTATGGACGGATTTACCGTAATGCTTACGGCTATTGCCACAGATTTAATCCCGTGTGAAACCTATCATATCAGAATGTCGTTAGCTGACGGTACTGACTGTGCTTTAGACTCTTGGGTATTTCTTCAGGAAAGTGGATTTTTTGCTGCAGGAGAAGTGATAGAAGGGGAAGTAACCCACGCAGATGCTACAATGGATTATGTATATGAAGGTTGTAGCGGTAGTGAAATACTTTTTTGTCTTCCCGAGCCTTTAAATTATGACTATGATGTTGATATACTCTCTGTAACAGGTACAGCTACCCCGTTTCTTGATTACCTGCCTTTGTTGGGTTCTTATACCATTCCTGCAGGAGAAACTTGTGTTGCTATTCCGATTATTGCCTTACAAGATGCTGACATTGAAGGAATAGAAACCATTATCATCGAATACCAGAAGGATATCTGTAATACAGATGAACTTATCATTGAAATTCACGATGCCCTCATTATGGAAGTCGAATTCGATATAGACGATATAGAAGAGTGTTACGACCCTGATAATTCTTTTACTTTACAACCTGTTGTCACCGACAATGTCGGAACACCAATCTACGTTTGGAATGACGGTACTTCTGACATCAGTGACGAAGAAAGCATTACAGTCAATCCTACAGAAACCACAACCTATACAGTAACTGTTTTAGATGCTTGCGGTAATTTAAAAGAAGACTCAATAACGATCATTGTCCCCGATGATGATATCATTTCTGAATTTTCGATAGCTACTACCTATTGTATAGATGCTACTCCTGATGCATTGCCTCTTATTTCAGACAACGGGATAGAGGGAGTATGGACTCCAAGTGTGATAGTTACTTCTGCATTTGGAACAATAGACTATATCTTTACTCCCAATGCAGGACAATGTGCTGTTGAAACAATCATAACCGTAACCGTTGAGGAAGAAACCATCCCTACCTTCAACCCATTAACAAATCCTGTTATTTGTCAGGGAGGGTTTATACCTGCGAGTTCATTCCCGCTTAC
>CAKUPQ010000005.1 GCA_934675205.1 uncultured Flavobacteriaceae bacterium
AGTTTAAAGCGCACTTCTCGCTAAAAAGATAAAAACCCTAAAAATCCCTCAACCATGTTGAGGGATTTTTTTGTTTATAAAAGTTACTTTGTGATATATTTTAAATATTTCTGTAACTTTGATTGCTATAATTATGTTACTATTATGAAAAAGATCGCTCTGTTATTGGGGTTTATCGGATTTATTTGGGGTTGCAGTACCGATGACTCAAACAAAATCCCGAGAGAAATTGAGATTCAGAACTTTGTATGGGAAGGGCTTAATCTGTATTATTTATGGCAGGAAGACGTCCAAAATCTGGCAGATAACCGATTTGCGAATCAGGAACAGCAAAACAGCTTTCTGAAAGATTATCCGAGCCCTACGGATTTGTTCAATAGCTTGTTATATCAGAAAGGAACGATTGACCGATTTAGTGTGATTTATAGTGATTATACGGTTTTGGAACAGGTCTTGACAGGAACAAACAAAAACAACGGAGTAGATTACGGATTGTTCCGAAAAGCAGCAGGTTCAGATGAGGTGATTGGTTGGGTTCGTTATATTCTTCCGAATTCTGATGCCTCAAATAAAGACATCAAAAGAGGAGATTTGTTTTATGCCGTAAACGGAACTTCACTTACGATACAGAATTATCAATCGCTTTTGTCTAACGAAAATTATACGCTAAATTTAGCGGATTATGACAGCGGAAATTATACTCCAAACGGACAAAGCGTAAGCCTTACGAAATACGACTACTCTGAAAATCCTGTTTATTATACAGAGGTTTACGAAATAGAATCGCACAAAATCGGTTATTTGGTTTATAATGGTTTTTATGGAGATTATGATGTCCAACTCAACAATGCTTTTTCGTATTTTCAAAGTCAAGGAATAACAGATTTGGTTTTGGATTTACGATATAATTCGGGAGGCTTGGTTTCGACTGCAACCCGATTAGCAAGTATGATAACAGGTCAATTTACCAATGAAATATTCGCAAAACAAGAGTGGAATTCTAAAGTAATGAATTCTTTTCAGAGTTCGGGCAGAGAGGAAGAACTTATTAATCGCTTTACGAATAAATTGGCTAACGGAAGTAATATCAGTCATCTGAACTTAAACCGAGTTTATATTCTATCGACTTCGAGTACCGCTTCTGCAAGTGAATTAGTCATAAACGGATTAGAACCTCATATTGACGTGATTCAGATTGGAGGAAAAACCACAGGAAAAAATGTGGGTTCGATTACTCTGTATGACTCTTCGAATTTCGGAAAAAATGGAGCTAACCCAAGACACAAATATGCAATGCAGCCCCTTACGTTAAAAATCGTAAACAGTACAGGTTTTGGAGATTATCAATCGGGGCTTGTTCCTGATATTTCTGCAAATGAAAATCTTGCGAATATGAAACCTTTGGGAGATATATCGGAATCGTTTTTGGCTACTGCCATTTCAGAAATTACGGGAATTCCAATTCCTCCGTCTGCTGTGGAGCAGAGTCCGTCTGTTGTTCCGATAAGTGATTCCAAAAAAATGATTCCTCTGAAAACCGAAATGTATTTAGACAAAATTCCGGAAGGTATCATAGAAATTATCAGAAATTAATGGCAATAACTAATAACAATTAACAAATAACAATATGTCAAACGTAGGAATGATTATCGAAGAAAGAGCTGCTGATATAGGCAACTTTATGGTAGGAAGATTGCTTCCTTTTAGGCAAAAACGTATGGTCGGGCCTTTTTGTTTTATTGACCATATGGGACCACGGAAGCTCAAAGACTATCAGAATTTAGATGTTGATGTCCACCCGCATATCGGACTTTCTACGCTTACGTATTTGTTTGAAGGTGCAATTATGCACCGAGACAGCATCGGTTCAGAAATCGAAATTCAGCCCGGAGATGTAAACTGGATGACAGCAGGAAAAAGCGTAACCCATTCCGAGAGAACTCCCGAATATTTAAGAGTAACCGACAAATCGCTTCACGGATTGCAGATTTGGGTTGCTTTACCCAAAGAATTAGAAGAAATCGAACCTTCTTTTCATCATATCGAAGCAAGCGAAATTCCGCAATGGAAAGAAAATGATTATACAATAAAACTGATTGCAGGAGAGGCTTTCGGGAAAAAATCACCCGTTCCTGTTCACAGCAAATTGTATTTTATCGAAATAAAATCAGACAAAGCTACCACACTTACTATCGGAGATGATTTGTATGGAGAAAGTGCTTTGTATATTCTCGAAGGAGCAATCAAAGACGGAGGGCACAGATACGAACCCAAACAGATTCTGATTGCAAAAGACACAAAGTTGTGCCATTTTGAAATGGAAGAAAACACTACGGTTTATATCTTTGGAGGAGAACCGTTTGACGAAAAAAGATTTATTTTCTGGAATTTCGTTAGCTCAAGACAAGAGAGAATCGAACAGGCAAAACAGGATTGGATAAACAAAAAGTTTCCGAAAACCATAAATGATGACACTTATATCCCGCTTCCTGATTATCTGATTGACAAAAAACCGATTTAAATTTCTTCCGAAGTAAAACGGAGTTTTACACTTGGATATTTTTGCTGTGTCATCTGAATCGAAAAATCAGAATCTGCCAAAAATACTAATTGTCCGTATTTATCAGTTGCCAAAAACTTCTGTTTTACTCTTGAAAACTCCAGAAAATCCTCATTTTTAGGGTCTTCGGGTCTTACCCAGCAAGCCTTAAAAGCAGGGAAATTCTCATACGAACATTTTGCTCCGTATTCGTGTTCCAAACGATACTGGATAACCTCGTATTGCAAAGCTCCAACCGTTCCGATTACTTTTCGTCCGTTCATTTCTAAGGTAAAAAGCTGTGCCACACCCTCGTCCATAAGTTGGTCGATTCCTTTTTCTAACTGTTTGGATTTCATCGGGTCTGCATTATTTATATAACGGAAATGTTCTGGAGAAAAACTCGGAATTCCCTTGAAATTCATTACTTCTCCTTCTGTCAAAGTATCTCCGATTTTAAAATTCCCTGTATCGTGCAATCCGACAATATCTCCTGCATACGAAGTATCAACCACCTCTTTTTTCTCTGCAAAAAACGCATTCGGAGAAGAAAATTTTAGGTTTTTCCCTTGTCTTACGTGCAAATACGGTTTGTTCTTTTCGAATGTTCCCGATACAATTTTAACAAAAGCCAACCTGTCCCGATGTTTTGGGTCCATATTTGCGTGAATCTTAAAGACAAAGCCCGAAAATTTATTTTCGTCAGGATTTACCAATCTTGTATCCGATTCTTTGGGTCTTGGATCAGGAGCAATTTCGATAAAGCAATCCAACAATTCACGAACTCCAAAATTATTCAGAGCCGAACCGAAAAATACAGGTTGTAAATTTCCTTCTAAATATTCTTTTCTATCAAAATCAGGATAAACCTCCGAAACTAATTCTAACTCCTCACGAAGTTTTTGAGCAGGCTTCTCCCCTATTATCTTCTCTAATTCAGAACTTGACAAATCCGAAAACGAAATCATTTCTTCAATATCCCGTTTGCTATCTCCTGTAAAGACGTTGATGTTTTTTTCCCAAATATTATAAATCCCTTTGAAATCATATCCCATTCCTATCGGAAAGCTAAGTGGAGTAACTCTCAATCCGAGTTTTTGTTCCACTTCATCCATCAAATCAAAAGCATCATTCCCCTCTCTATCCAATTTGTTGATGAAGATAATCATCGGAATATTTCGCATTCTGCAAACCTCAACCAATTTTTCGGTCTGCTCCTCCACTCCTTTTGCCACGTCAATCACAACAATCACACTATCAACAGCCGTAAGCGTTCGGAACGTATCTTCTGCAAAATCTTTGTGTCCGGGAGTATCGAGAATGTTTATTTTTTTCTCCTTATAGTTGAAAGCCAAAACCGAAGTAGCAACCGAAATACCTCTTTGTCTTTCAATTTCCATAAAATCGGACGTTGCTCCTTTTTTGATTTTGTTACTTTTTACCGCACCTGCCTCCTGAATCGCACCTCCGAATAACAGCAATTTCTCTGTCAAAGTCGTTTTTCCTGCATCGGGGTGTGCAATTACTCCAAATGTCCGTCTTTTGTGTATTTCGTCTATAAAGCTCATAATTTTTTCTAAAGTGGTGCAAATTTAGTTACAAAGGCTCAAAGAAACAAAGGTTTAAATTGTTATATTGCAACATTAAATTCAATATTCAAAAAAATGAGAAACATTCCTTTTATTTTTATTTTTCTACTTATTAATTTTAGTTGTCAAAAATATAATCAAGAACAACAGACAATAATTTATGATGATTATTATGAAAATCAAGAAGCAGCCGATTTAAACGAACAAGGAATTCTTTACAGTCAAAAAGGTGATGTTGAAAAAGCTAAAGAATACTTTTTGAAATCTTTAGAGTTAGAACCTAACAACCCAACTACAATGGGAAATCTTGGTTTGAATAGATATCTTGCCTATGATTATGAAGAAGCTATTGAGTATCTTCAAAAATCATATATTCTATCAGATTCCACTTATCATCAAGCTGGAGTAAATTTAGGAATAGTGTACTACTATTCTCAAGAATTTGAAAAAGGAGTAAAAATTTCTGATTATGTGATAAATAATGCTTCTGATAATACTATTTTATCAGGAGCACGAACACATAGAGCCTTGAATAATATTAAACTTAATGAATGTAAAAAAGCTCTTATGGATTTAGATTTTATTAAGAATAATTACAACAAAGTAGAAAATATAGATTTCCACATTAAAGATTTACAAGAAAAGTTAAAAGATTGCCCTTTGAAATAAACTTTCACTATTTCCTCATTAAAACAAGCTTATTTACTACATTTAAACTCTAAATATTTCACTTATGGACGTAACAAAAAAAATGCTTCGGGACGGAGCTTTGGAAGATAAAGTAATTGTTGTAACAGGAGGAGGAAGTGGTCTTGGAAAATCAATGACCAAATACTTTTTGGAGCTTGGAGCAAAAGTTGCGATTACTTCGAGAGATTTAGAAAAATTACAAAATACAGCTCGTGAATTAGAAGCCGAAACAGGAGGAAAATGTTTGGCTGTGCAATGTGATGTCCGTCATTATGACCAAGTCGAAGCAATGCTAAAACAAGTGTTGGAAACTTTCGGAAAGGTTGATGTACTTCTCAATAATGCAGCAGGAAATTTTATTTCTCCTACCGAGCGACTTTCTGCCAATGCTTTTGATACGATTATTGATATTGTCCTGAAAGGAACAAAAAACTGCACTCTCGCATTCGGAAAACACTGGATTGACACCCAACAGCAAAACACAACTATTCTGAATATTGTAACCACTTATGCTTGGACAGGCTCGGCTTATGTTGTTCCGAGTGCTACTGCAAAGGCAGGAGTTTTGGCAATGACACGAAGTCTGGCTGTAGAATGGGCTAAATACGGAATTCGTACTAATGCGATTGCTCCGGGACCATTCCCAACAAAAGGAGCTTGGGACAGATTATTGCCCGGAGATTTGAAAGAAAAATTTGATTTGGCCAAAAAAGTTCCGTTAAACAGAGTCGGAAACCATCAAGAATTATCCAATCTGGCTGCTTATTTAGCTTCTGATTTTTCGGCTTATCTGAATGGAGAAGTCATAACCATAGACGGAGGAGAATGGCTCAAAGGAGCAGGGCAATTCAACCTGCTTGAAGCTATTCCTGAAGAAATGTGGGATATGTTAGAGACGATGATTAAAGCAAATAAAAACAAATAAAAAAAGGGAGCATTTTGCTCCCTTTTTGTTTACTCAAAATCCAACTTGTAAACACTATTGTTTCGGATATCATCGTGAGAGCTGAAAGTAACATCAAGGTCTTTTACCAATCCCGAATCAAGTCCGTAAACCCAACCGTGAATAGATAGTTCCTGTCCTTTGCTCCACGCCTGTTGAACAATCGAAGTTACAGCCAAATTCAACACCTGTTGTTTAGTATTCCACTCAACAAATCGGTCAAATCTTTCTTTTTCGTCTTCGATTGCCTCAATATCGTTTTTACGGAATTTATAGCTGTCCTTAATATGGCGAATCCAATTATCTATAATTCCGACAGGAGTACTTCCCATAGCTGCTTTAACTCCCCCACAACCGTAGTGCCCACAAACGATTACGTGCTTTACTTTCAACACATTAACCGAATAGTCCAACACACTCAACATATTCATATCCGAGTGGATTACCATATTAGCAATGTTTCTGTGAACAAAAACTTCTCCTGGTTGAGCTCCGATAATTTCGTTTGCAGGAACTCTACTGTCCGAACATCCAATCCATAAAAGTGGAGGTGTTTGCGTGTCTTTCAGCCTGTTGAAAAAATCAGGGTCTAATGCTAATTTGCTTTCAACCCACTTTTTGTTGTTCTCTATTATTTTTTTATAAAAATCTGACATAGCATATTTTAAATTTAGTTAGTGTTTTTTATTTTTTTTTCTTCTTTTTTACTTTGGGAACTTCTCCCCCATTTTCATCAACGGATTTTATTTCTGTGATTACTTCACTTGACACTTTATGTCGTTGTCTGTGTTTCATCAACAAATCGTGTTCTATCGAAACCTGTCTTATATCAGTTTCTGTATTTTCTAAATTATATTCTTCCTTAAATCCGATAAGTGTTACATCTACATTCCGAAGTGGAGCCCTGATGTCTTTAAATTCTCTGATACTATCCAAAATATCGTGAGCAATATAGACTGTATCCGAAGCATTAACAATCACTTTGGAATCTCTCGGAATAGCATCAAGCGTAAACAAAATCGCAGCCTTATTCAAAAACGACACTTCCTGTGCCAAATGAATATGAATAATATCTCCGTCTTCGTATTCTTCCTTGCGGAAATAATAAGCTCTTTTCATATTTCCTCTCAATATAGCAAAGATACTAATTATCATTCCCAATGCCACACCTGTTAATAAATCGGTAAAAACAACAGCCAAAACCGTTATGATAAACGGTAAAAACTGATATTTCCCTCTATGGAAAAAATGTCTGAATACAGCGGGTTTAGCTAATTTATACCCGATTACCAAAAGTACAGATGCGAGAACTGCAAGTGGAATTTTATTCAACAAAAACGGAATCGAAAGTACACTCACAAGCAACAAAAATCCGTGAATAATGGTAGACATTTTGGTTTTTGCTCCTGCATTGGCATTGGCAGACGAACGAACCACAACCGAAGTCATCGGAAGTCCTCCCAAGAGTGAACTTACCAAATTCCCCGTTCCTTGTGCTTTTAGCTCCAAATTGGTATCCGTAAGTCTTTTTTGAGGGTCAATCCTATCGGAAGCCTCAATGCATAAAAGCGTTTCGATAGAGGCTACAATTGCAATGGTTAGAGCTACAA
The DNA here is from genome assembly GCA_934675205.1 of uncultured Flavobacteriaceae bacterium. Taxonomy (GTDB): domain Bacteria; phylum Bacteroidota; class Bacteroidia; order Flavobacteriales; family Flavobacteriaceae; genus Flavobacterium. The sequence continues at coordinate 7,372 of CAKUPQ010000005.1, forward strand.
TCCAAACCTCTTTATTTACAAGGCTCGAAAAGTTAAATCCGTTTGAAAAGTTCAGAAAATCAGGCAAAATGAAAATTCCTCTAAAATCATCAAAACTCGTTACAACAGGTAATTCCACCAAATATTTTGAAGATGTAATCGCAAGAGGACTTCCTGTTGCTTTGAAGATTTCGTTTAGAGCTGTTCCGACAATTACCGCTACCAAAGCACTCGGAAGCAATTTTATTTTTTTGAGAAAATCTACTTTATCCCAAACCAAAATAATGGTTAACGAAACCAAAGCGATAATAATTACTCCCGTTTGTATTTGGGTAAATGCTTTTGCTATATCGGTAAAAATAGCAAATCCGTTTCCTACTTCAACATCAGCTCCCAAGGCTTTCGGAATTTGTTTCAGAAAAATAATGATTCCGATACCGGCTAACATTCCTTCGATTACGTTATTCGGAAAATAGTTGGAAATTGCTCCTGCTTTGAGAAAACCAAGAATTAACTGCATAATTCCGGCTAAAAATACAGCTGTCAGAAAAACCTCAAACGAGCCTAACGAAAGAATAGCAGACAGCACGATAGCTGTAAGTCCTGCAGCCGGTCCTGAAACGCTTATATGCGAATTAGACAAATATCCGACTACAATACCTCCGACTATTCCCGCTATAATTCCTGAAAACAAAGGTGCTCCCGAAGCCATTGCGATTCCCAAACACAACGGAAGAGCTACTAAAAATACGACCAAACCTGAAGGGAAATCATATTTCAGATTGGCAAAAAGATTTATTTTATTTGGCATTTTTTGAAAAATTAATGTGATTGAATTGCTATAAGCAATAGGCTTTAGGCAATAGGCTACATACAACATAATGTTGTTACGGCTTACGACTTAGAGCTTATTGCTTAAAGCCTAAAAAAATTACACTAATTTTTGTTCGGGAGGAGGAGAAAAGATTTCAGACGAAACATTATCGTGCCTTGAGAGAAATTCCTCTGTAATTCTCTCTTTATTCGGATTAAAGAAACCGATGATAATTTCGTTTTTTTCAGGTGTAAAATCTTCAAAAACCTCTGAAAAAGAATTGTGGTTTTCCTCTTCTTCAGTAACTGCATAAGCCATAGATATATCCACATTGTTACAAACCCTGCTCAAAATAGTTGGCAGAGCAAGAAATGACATAAAAATGAACAATAACGTTAAGGCTTTGAATTTCATCGCTTGCGAAATTACGTTTTTTACAGTTTTTCTGAAAATATTTAAAATTAAATTAACATTAAATTGCCTGCTTTACCAATACATCTTGAGTTAGGTTTTGAGATATTTTTAAAATATTCCGAAAAGCAATTTCAGAAGCCTGTTCCGAGGTTATCAATAAATTATCCAATTTAAAAAATTCTTTTCCGTAAACCTCGGAGCTGATTTTTATTTCATCGGATTGTTTTTGGGAAAGTTTTTCTACATCTCCGTTTACGGAAATCACATCAAATCCGTTTTGAATAAAATACGCATAATTATGTATCAAATCACTTGATTTTGTGGTGTCAATGATTATGGTATGGGTAAATTCTTTTTCGTGAACATACGACACAATATTTGCAACTCTCTCTTTTTCAAACGATTTGATAAAAGTTACGTCCCAAGCATTTTTGTTGCTTTCGCTTTCGATAAAAACAAGGGAAGAATTTACGACCAACGAAATTCTGATGTCTTTTTCTTCCTCCAAAAACAAAGGCTGACTTTTCAGAATTTGATTCACAAGCCGACTTCCGACTTTTCCTGAACCGAATAAAACTATATTTATTTTTTGTACTGACATATTTCTGTTTTTTTTAATGTTACACTTGTATGTGTTTTTAAGAAAACCACCTTTTACTTTTTATTTTCAAAGGTGGTTTCAAAACAAACAACCTAAAACTATTTTGCATAAAAAAAATCCTTGCTCTTTTCTGAACAAGGACTTCTTATAATTTGACTTCTATTTATAAACTCAAAAAAATGCAACAGACCTTGTTCGGAATACTTCCGTACATCATCATAGTCTTATTACAATTAATCTGAATCATTTTTATTTCTCTTTTGTGGGACAAATGTATAATGCTATTTTTTATAAAACAAATGTTTTTTAAATTATTTTTCTGAAATTTCATTTTAAAAGTTTACTACACAAAATAATAATCTATATTTAGACTATTTAATAGAAAATAAATCTAAAACAACAGTACTTTTAAATTGATTTTTAGTGTAAAAACGAATATTGGGTGGTAAAAAAATTAGTTATTTTTAAATTTAAAATGCACAAATGCATTTTCTGCATTCGATTAAAAAAACTATTTTTGCACAAAATTTGAAAACACAAAAAAATGGCAACAAACAGAACATTTACAATGATTAAACCCGATGCTGTTGAGGCAGGACACATCGGAGGAATTTTGAATATGATTACTGAAGCAGGTTTCAGAATCGTTTCTATGAAATTGACACAACTTACGGTAGCTGATGCTCAAGCATTTTATGCTGTACATAGCGAAAGACCTTTTTACGGAGAATTGGTAGAATTTATGTCAAGAGGTCCAATTGTAGCAGCAATCTTGGAAAAAAACAATGCAGTTGAGGATTTCCGTAAACTAATCGGAGCTACAAATCCTGCTGATGCAGCAGAGGGAACTATCCGTAAAAAATATGCAAAATCAGTAGGAGAAAATGCAGTTCACGGGTCTGATTCTGATGAAAATGCAGCTATTGAGGGAGCTTTCCATTTCGCAGGAAGAGAAATGTTTTAATTGCAATAAGCAATAGGCTATAAGCAAAGGTTCAAAGTTTCGTGCTTTGAACCTTTTTTTATTCTATATCTTTGCAAAACCTTGAACTTTAAACAAAAATACAGCGACTTTATAAAATCCGAAGCGATGCGTTTGGGTTTTTTGTCGTGTGGTATCAGCAAGGTTGAGTTTTTAGAACAGGAAGCACCAAAGCTCGAAAAATGGCTTTCCGAAAACCGAAACGGAAAAATGCAGTATATGGAAAACCATTTTGAAAAACGCTTAAACCCTGCCCTTTTGGTTGATGGAGCGAAATCTGTAGTTTCGCTATTGTTGAATTATTATCCGCAAGAAATCCAAAAACAAGGAACGTTTAAAATATCCAAATACGCTTACGGACAGGATTATCACTTTGTGATAAAAGAAAAACTCAAAGAGCTTTTACATTCGATTCAGGAAAATATCGGAGAAGTCGGAGGTAGGGCTTTTGTGGATTCTGCTCCGGTTTTGGACAAGGCTTGGGCTACGAAATCAGGACTTGGTTGGATAGGAAAGAACTCCAATCTGATAAGCAAAAAAGTAGGTTCGTTCTTTTTTATAGCCGAACTTATTTTGGATATCGAACTCCAATACGACAACCCAACCACAACCGACCATTGCGGAAGTTGTACAAAATGTATAGATGCCTGCCCAACACAGGCTATTATTTCTCCTTATGTGGTTGACGGAAGCAAATGTATTTCGTATTTCACTATCGAACTTAAAGAAAATATTCCACAGGAAGTAAAAGGAAAATTTGACGATTGGATTTTTGGTTGTGATGTATGTCAGGACGTTTGCCCTTGGAATCGTTTTTCTTCTCCACATTCCGAAAAATTACTGAATCCAAATGACGAAATCGTTTCGTTTTCCAAAAAAGATTGGACGGAAATCACTCACGAAACTTTTAGCAAAGTCTTTCAGAAATCAGCTGTAAAAAGGACTAAATTTGACGGACTCAAACGAAATATTGAGTTTGTTACGAAATAACCGCACTCTCCAACCCAAAAATTTTCTCTATCAATTCGATATTCTCTTCAAGGGAAGTATCTTCGTTTTTGAGGTGATTGGCAAAATGTGTAGTAATTTTCTGAATGATTCGATTCGAAATAATCTCTGCTTGTTGTTCGTCAAAATTGCTGATTTTTTTCTTTTGGAAATCGAGTTCAGCTTCTTTGATTGAGTTTAGTTTTTCTTTGAGAGCATTGATTGTCGGTGCGAATTTTCTCGCATTGGTCCAATCGGAAAATTCATCTTTGATTTCTTCAATAATTTCTTCCGCTTTCGGAATATAGTTTTTTCGATTTTCTAATGTAAAATCCGTGATTTTTGAGAGTTCGTCCAAATGAACAAGTGTTACATTCGGATTGTTTGTGATGTTTTCATCAACATTTTTCGGAATGGATAAATCCAAAACCAAAACCGGTTTTTGAGGATTCAGATTTTCGTTAGAAATAGTCGGAATATCAGCTCCTGTTGCTACAACCAAAATATCCGTATGTTGCAGTTCAGACGAAAGTTCGTCATACTCTTTTACGATAAGATTGAGTTTTCCTGCAATTCTTTCGGCTTTTTCTTTGGTTCTGTTAATGAGTGTGATATGCTCGTTTTTGGTGTGTTTAACCAAATTCTCACAGGTATTTCTTCCGATTTTTCCCATTCCGAAAAGCAAAATGTTTTTAGAAGAAATATCCGAAACATTATTTAGAATGTACTGAACCGATGCAAAGGAAACCGAAGTCGCACCCGAGCTTAATTCCGTTTCGTTTTTGATGCGTTTACTCGCTTGGATAACCGAATTTACCAATCTTTCGGTAAAAGCGTTAGAAAGTTCGTTCTTTTTGGATTCTACAAAACCGCTTTTTATTTGTCCCACGATTTCAAAATCTCCCAAAATCTGACTGTCAAGCCCCGTTCCTACCCTGAAAATATGGTTTACAGCCTCTTGGTTTTTATAGACATAACCTACTTTTTGAAAGTCGTCAACCGTTCCAAAACTGTTATCACACAAAAGCTTAATCAGCTCAAAAGGGTGGTTGGCATAACCATAAATTTCGGTTCGGTTACAAGTAGAAATTACCAAAACACCTTGCAATCCGTTTTCTTTGGCTTGTAAGAGAACAGTATTTTTAGCAACGAAATTCAAATTGAATTTACCTCTGATTTCAGCATCTGCTTTCAGATAACTCAATCCGATACAATAAAAAGTCAGGTGTTTGTTCATTTATTTTTTCTTTAGCCACGGATTAAAAGATTTTACGGATTTTCAGTACAAAAAAAGAATCCTTTTAATCCTTTAATCCGTGGCAAAAACTAAATGCAAAAATAGTAGTAACCTATTTATAAAAGTAACGCTAAAAGTCCTTTTTTTGTCGCTTTAGGTTTTTTAATACACATATTACCAAAAAAACAACCAAATATTGTACATTTGCAACAATATCAATACTTACAAAGTTGTTTATATAGAATAGTTCTAAATAAGAAAGCTGTTGTTTGAGCAAAAATACGAAATAAAAAATACCGCTATGGGTTCTGTTGACGAAATACATATTGAAGATGATTTTATGGTTTTCCGCTTTTGGAATGACGGATTGGAAAAGTTTAATTTTCAGAAACTTATCAATTCTGACCTGATACAGTTCCACTTCGGAATCAAAGGCAAAGCCGGATTTATTTTTAATGACGGAAGATATACGCTTCCACTCAACGAATCGTCTTCGCTTTTGCTTTATAATCCTCAAAAAGAGTTGCCTGTCAATTTGGATATTGAGCCGAATTCGCAGGTAATTTCATTGTTTATTCCGATTAAAAAATTTCACGGACTTTTCTCGGAACAGGCAGATTATATTCCGTTTTTGAGCAAGGAAAACGAGCAGAAAAAGTATTACAAAGAAGAAAATATCACATCTTCGATGATGATTGTTTTAAACCAAATGTTGAATTACGACTCGAATTCTCCTGTTAAAAAGCTGTATATCAAAGGGAAAACCTACGAGTTGTTGAGCTTGTATTTCAACAAAAACGAGGGAACAGACATCGAGCAATGTCCGTTTTTGGCAGATGAAGAAAACGTTTTGAAAATCCGAAAAGCCAAAGATATTGTGATTATCAATATGGCAGAGCCTCCGACTTTGCAGGAATTAGCAGACGAAGTCGGGATTTCGCTCAAAAAACTAAAGATGGGATTCAAACAGATTTATGGAGATAGTGTGTATAGCTTTTTGTTGGATTATAAACTTGAATATGCCCGAAAATTGTTAGATTCAGGTTCGTATAACGTAAACGAAGTCGGACTAAAAATTGGTTACAGCACTTCGAGTCATTTTATTGCTGCTTTTAAAAAGAAATTTGGAATTACTCCCAAAAAATACCTGATGTCGATTGAGGTAAATGCTTAGAGCTTGTTTAAATTTTATTCATTGGCTCTCTTATGATAATTTTTGGCTACAACTTCGTTAAATTTTGAAACGATAGCGATACTATCCTTTAAAAATTTGCCTCGTTTCGCTCAAAAATCATTGAATAATAAATCTCAAAAATAAAAATTAAACAGGCTCTTAAAAAATAAATGAAAATGGAATTATCATCAGAACAATTTGATTTTATAACCGAAATCAAAGCGAAAGTAAGAGAGGCTCAATACAATGCTTTGAAGGCTGTCAATGTTGAGCTTATCCGATTATATTGGGAAATCGGGAAATCTATTTCCGAAAAGCAAACCCAAAGTTGGGGAAAAGCAGTTGTGCCGACACTTTCGGCAGAACTGCAACAGGAATTTCCGGGAATTGGAGGTTTTTCCACTACTAATCTTTGGTTAATGGCTCAATTTTATACCGAATATCACATAGAGGAAAATCTCCAACCATTAGTTGGAGAAATTAGCTGGACAAAACATATCGTTATTCTCAACAAGTGCAAAGATAATTTAGAACGTCAATTTTATATACTTTCCACTAAAAAATTCGGTTGGACAAAAAACGTATTAATCAACCAAATCGGTAATAAAACCTACGAAAAATACTTGCTCAACCAAACCAATTTTGACAACACATTACCCGAAAATATTAAAAACCAAGCTGTTTTAGCCGTAAAAGACGAATATGTTTTTGATTTTTTGGGATTGGCAGACGAACATTCCGAACGAGAACTCGAAAATGCTTTGATTCAGAATATCCGTAATTTTTTGGTTGAGATGGGACATCAGTTTACCTTTGTAGGCAATCAGTTCAAAATAGAAGTGGAAGACAAAGAATATTTTGTTGATTTGCTTTTGTATCATCGTCAGTTACAGTGTTTGGTTGCTATTGAACTGAAAATCGGAGAATTTCTACCTGAATACAAAGGAAAAATGGAATTTTATCTTACGCTTTTGAACGAAAAAGTACGTATGCCTAACGAAAATGACAGTATCGGAATTATCATCTGTAAAGAAAAAAACAGAACAATTGTAGAGTATTCCTTAAAAACAGGAAATAAACCTATTGGAGTTGCTACTTACAACACTTCAACATTACTTCCGAAAGATTACCAAAAATTATTACCTGATACAAAAACAATTTCCGAGAAATTAGAAAAATATTTCAAATAATTCCAACCTTTGGTTAAGTTTTTGTATCTGTAATTTAAAAGAGTGTTTATGAAAAAGATTGTTTTGAGTTTGATGATGATTTTGGTTGTCGGTTGTAATGGACAGGACAAAAACACCAGGCCTGTTATTGAAAAAGAACAGGAAGAAAAAACAGTAACAACTAATAGCATTGTTTTAAACATTAACAATCCTAATGTTGCTGAAAAACAGAAAGGAGCTGAAAAATTCAGTAACCAAAATCTTATAAGCAACAAAATACAAGAAGAAGAATTTGTAGTGGGAGATACCATAATACAGCACTTGGCAGATGCATATTTTTATGAAACAAAATTTATATCGGGAAGTCCTTTCAAATCGGAAAAAAGATTTCATAAAAAAACGCTAAATCTCATACAAGAGGGTAATTATTTTTATAATGCTGAAATTGGAATACACAAAATATATAATACTGAAGGAGAATTAGTTAAAGAAATAGATACCGATGCTCAATATCCGATTAGTGTAGATAAAGTTATTGATATAATGAAAACAAAATATAATATTGATTTAAACAAACATATTAAACGAGCAAGGGTTCAACGATATTTAACTAATGATTTCAAGCCTCAATACTTGGTTCAGTTTCCTTTAACGGAAACTTCTTTAAGAACTCTTCGTGGTATAACCATAGATGGAGAAACAGGAAAAATATTATTAGATAAAAACTACCATATGAAAGAATAAAAATAACAACTTATGAAAAACCTACTTTACTTATCGTTTTTGTTTTTGGGAGTTTTGTCTTTTGGGCAACCTGTTTATAGGGTTACGGAGGGGGAAGTACAGTTGATAAACCCGAGATATGGAATCATTATCCTAAAGGATAATTCGTATTACCGATTAGAAATAACAAGAGATTTTTATCACAGAAAGCAAAAAGAAATTACTTTACAGCCTATTGAAGAAAGTAAAGTAAAAGAACTTTTAACGAATGAAAAAACTATTTTCTACAAAGACATTGACGAAAACTACGATTTTGAAAAGCTGAAAGAATTGTGTTTTCTTTATACGTATGATGACAAAGAGACCATAAAAAACAAAAAACACGATGTTTACAAGCTTTGTCAGTTCAATCAGAATTTTTTTGCAATTTTTGAAGACACTTACGATGATGGAAACATCTATACAAGTGTTGAAGAAATCCTGCCTTATATGTTTATAGAATTTGGCAACAAAAAGATAATCTATACTTACACAGAAGATTATTACCTGATTCCTGTAAAGGGTAAGTTAAAAGTGTTTGATTGTTGTTATGATTATTTGTATTTGCCTTTTCATAAAACCCAAAAATTAAAGTTATCCAACAAAGAGATTTATGAGTTTTCACAACACACATATCACGATTTAGAGAATTATTTTTTCGTTATAGATACTCTGCCAAACAAAAAAGTCCGACTGAAAAACGTTTATGATGAAGTTCTTATCAATCAAAGTTATGATTCGATTAGTATAAGCCCGATAATCGAATGTTATAACGGAGGCAAAATAGACTTATACAACTTAACCTACAAAAAACTGAATAAAACTCCGTTGAAAGCCAAAAAAGGAGAATTAGGAAGTATGCAAGTTCTCGAAAAAAACAAAATCAAATGGATAGATTGGACAGGAAAACGAATAAAAAAGGGGTTTTCATATCCATTAATTTTAATGCCTGACGGCTCACCAATTGAACAATATTACGAAGTAGAAATATTTAAAAAAGATACGGACTTTGTTTTCAAAGCAAGAAACTTTTCTTGGTTTGACCAAGAACACGATAGAACAGTAACTGATACTGTTAATTTAATCAATACTAAAAGAATTAAACAGTTTTATTTTGAAAATAACACTTCAAAAGATACTGTTTCTAATTATAAGCAATTTTATAGTTATGATGACTTCAAACCAAGAATTACAGAGGTTATAAATTTTGATTATGAAATTGTTCACTTTCTAAAAGAAGACGGAACGTACGGAATGAATTATTTAGGAAAATTCCTTAAAAATCCTCACTTTAAAGAATATATAGAATATGTGGATTTTGAAAAATTCGACAAATTCCAAAACCTGCAACTTATAGAATACAAACGTTTTATCTCTCTTTATAAAATGAAAAAGAACAATTTGTATATGCTGTATCCGTTACAAAAAGATTTCCGATATAAAAAACTCGCAGATTTTCAAGGAAACTTTGCCCGATTCGAGCTTCCAAACGGGCAAAAAGGCTGGTTGGATTTACAAGGAAATGAATATTTAGACGAATAAATCGCTTACTCAAATAAGCAATATTTCATATATTTTGCTTTTTACATTTAACAAAAAACACAAAATATTGCTTTTTACAATTAACAATTTCATATATTTGCATTGTGAATTGAATTACAATGGAAGAATTACAGTTTGAATTTCAACAAAAAATATCGCAATTATCTCTGGTTTTTCAGAGATACCTTATCAATGGAATTAATTTAAAAAACCGATTGATTGCCATAAAAGGAGCAAGAGGTTCGGGAAAAACAACCTTACTTTTGCAGATTGCCAAACAAAAGCTGGACATAGGCAAAACCTTGTATGTCAGTTTAGACCATATTTATTTTTTTGAAAACAAATTATACTATTTAGCCAAAGAATTTTCGGATAACGGAGGGGAAAACCTGTTGCTGGACGAAGTGCATAAATACCCGAACTGGTCGAGAGAAATAAAACTGATTTACGACAATTTCCCGTCATTAAACGTAATTTTTACCTCTTCGTCAATGTTGGAAATTTACAAAGCTGAATCCGATTTAAGCCGAAGAGCAGTAGCCTATAATCTTAAAGAATTGTCTTTCAGGGAATTTATCGCTTTGGAAACAGGAATCGAACTGCCTGTAAAATCGTTTGAGGAAATTTTGCAGAATCACAACCAAATTGCAACCGATTTGCTCCAAAAAATAAAACCATTAGCCTTGTTTTCCAAATATCTGAAAATGGGTGCTTATCCGTATTTTAAAGAAAACGAATCCGAATACAATCAAAAACTACTCAATACCATTAATTTAATCATAGAAATCGACATCAATGCAGTAGAAGATTTGAATTATGAAACATTGGTCAAGCTGAAAAAACTATTGATTTCGATTGCTTCTTCTGCTCCGTTTACTCCGAATATTACGAAATTGAGCGAAAAAGTCGGGGTTTCGAGAAATACACTGGTTCAGGCAATTAAAATTTTAGACCGTGCAGGATTGGTCAACGAATTATACAAAGACACTTCGGGCATTGGAGCTTTGACAAAACCCGAAAAGTTGTTTTTGAACAATAGCAATCTGATGTATGTTCTGGCAAAAGAAAATACAAACATCGGAAACGTCAGAGAAACGTTTTTTCTGAATCAGTTCAAAGGATTGAGAGAAATCAATCTTTCGGAAGAATCGGACTTTATCATCGACAAAAAATATACCTTTGAAATCGGAGGAAAAAATAAATCTAAAAGACAGATTGTCCATTTAGAAAATGCTTTCGTAGCCAAAGACAATATCGAAATAGGCTTCGGAAATAACATTCCTGTTTGGCTGTTCGGGTTTTTGTATTAAAGAATTACAATTATGAAAAAGATAGTTTTTATTTTGATGTTGGTTTTGGCTGTCGGTTGTAATCGACAAGACAATATTTCTGTAACCGATAATTCAATTTCTTTTAATGAAGATTTTGCTTTTTTAATAGGAAAATGGAAAGAAGTGGAATATAGAGGAAGTAATGGGGCTGATTTTTTATTAAAAAGAATTAAAAATAAGCAAAGGCTTACTTTTGAAAAAGATGGCAGTGTTATTATTGAAAAAAATAATACAAAGGAAAAAGGGAAATATGAAGTTCATAGTGATGAATACTACAAAAAACTTCACATTTCATCTTCCAAAGGGGATTCCTATTATCTTATTTCTTTTATTAAAGAGGACAAAGAAATGGCACTTACCCCTGTAACGTCTGAATATGAAATTATTTGTGATGAGGGGTGTGCATATGTTTACAAAAAAATAAAATGAAAAACCTCTTTCACCTATCGCTTTTGTTTGTAGCTGTTTTATATTCGTGTTCATCACAAAAAACAAATACAAAAACAGTTACAGGTGTTGTTATTGGTATTGGCAATGATGAATCCAAAGAGCTTTTGTTTGGTGCTACAATACAAGTAAAGCAAAAACGGAAAGACACACCCAAAAGAGTAACAACAGCTGATGTTTACGGAAAATTTACAATAGAAGTAAAAAAAGGCGAAATTTTGATTATTAGTAGTATTTGTTTTGAGCCTAAAGAAATTAAAATAACAGATGAAAATGAATATAAAGTTTATTTAAAAAATAATTGTAGAATCTGGATATAATCTTTTTCAAGATACATTATACGTCACTACAATATACAACAGAAAAAAATGAAAGAAAAATTTTACACATACATTCAAGAACTGCAAGACACAATTTGCAACAAGCTCGAAGAAATTGACGGGAAAGCCAAATTTCAACAGGATTTATGGAGCAGAGAACAAGGTGGAGGAGGCAGAACCCGAGTAATCGAAAACGGAAATGTTTTTGAAAAAGGAGGCGTAAATATCTCTAAAGTGTATGGAGAACTTCCTAAAGCCATGCAAGATTATTTTAAGGTTGAAGATGTCAACTTTTTTGCTTGTGGATTGAGTTTGGTATTGCACCCAAAAAATCCGTTTACACCAACTGTTCACGCAAACTGGAGGTATTTTGAAATGTATGACAAAGAAGGAAATATTGTAAAAAGTTGGTTTGGTGGAGGTCAGGATTTAACGCCTTATTATTTGTTTGAAGAAGATGCGATACATTTTCATGCCATCAGCAAAAAAGCGTGTGATAAGCATAATTCGGAGTTTTATCCACAATACAAAAAACAATGTGATGACTATTTCTGGAACACGCATCGCAACGAATCACGAGGAATCGGAGGTTTGTTTTTTGATTATTTACAACCCAATGAGGAGATGTCTTCCGAAAAATGGTTTAATTTTGTAACCGAAATCGGAGATAGTTTTTTAGAGGCTTATGTTCCGATTGTCGAAAAAAGGAAAGATTTGCCTTATACAGACGAAAACCGAAAATGGCAAGAAATCCGTAGAGGACGTTATGTGGAGTTTAATTTAATTCACGACAAAGGCACCCTTTTCGGACTCAAAACCAACGGAAGAATCGAAAGTATTTTGATGAGTTTACCTCCACACGTTCAATGGGTTTATGACCATCAACCCGAAATAGAAAGTGTAGAAGAAAAACTAATTAAAGTATTGAAAAATCCTGTTGATTGGATATAGTAATGATGAGTTTTTAGCCACAGATTACACAGATTAAAAGGATTTAATCCTAAAAATCCTTTAATCCGTGGCTAAAAAACTTTAAACCGTAAACCGCAAACTGTAAACTAAAATGAAACGACCAAGAATATTAAGAAAAAACGAAGCTACCCGAAGTTTAGTTAGAGAAACTCATTTAAGTGTTGATGATTTTATCGTTCCACTTTTTGTAACGGAAGGCGAAAACGTAAAAGAGGAAATTTCGTCAATGCCAAACTATTTCCGTTTGAGTTTGGATAATTTAGAAAAAGAAGTGAAAGAACTTTGGGGTTTAGGACTGAAATGCGTTTTACTTTTCGTAAAAGTTCCTGATAATCTAAAAGACAATCAAGGAACCGAAGCCATTAACCCGAACGGATTGATGCAAAGAGCGATTAAAACAGTTAAAAAAGCTGTTCCGGAAATGGTGGTGATGACTGATGTAGCTCTTGATCCATATTCGAGTTTTGGGCATGACGGAGTAGTAGAAAATGGAGAAATCGTCAATGATAAAACCGTAGATATTCTGGCAGAAATGAGTCTTTCGCATGCAGAAGCCGGAGCCGATTTTGTGGCTCCGAGTGATATGATGGACGGAAGAATAAAAGCCATTCGCAAAACTTTAGAACAAAATAACTTTCCGAATGTAGGGATTATGAGTTACAGTGCTAAATATGCTTCAGCTTTTTACGGGCCGTTCAGAGATGCTTTAGATTCTGCCCCTGGGTTTGGAGACAAAAAAACCTATCAAATGGATTATGCCAACCGATTAGAAGCCATCAAAGAAACCTTGTTAGACGTAAAAGAAGGTGCCGATATCGTAATGGTAAAACCAGGACTTCCGTATTTGGATATTGTCAGAGAAGTAAAAAATGCCGTTCATCTTCCGGTTTCGGTATATCAAGTTTCGGGAGAATATTCCATGATAAAAGCGGCTGCCGAAAAAGGTTGGTTAGACCACGATGCGGTTATGGTCGAACAATTATACGCCTTTAAAAGAGCGGGTGCAGATTTGATTGCGAGTTATTTTGCCAAAGAATATGCCCAACTTATTGCTAAACAGAAATAATTTGTATTTTTGTCGGATAACGAAAAAAGAAATTTTATGAAAAAGATTATTTTAGGATTATTGGCTTTTATAGGAGCTTTTACAGCTAATGCACAATACAAAAGCGAAGTGAAATTTAATATTGCAAACGTAATTGCAATTGCTTCAGTAGAAGTTGGGTATGAATATTTTTTAGATGATAATCAGTCTATCGGAGCAGAAGTTCATATCAATGACCGTTTTTCATACATTGAAGAAACGAACGAAAAAACATTTAACACAAACAGCTTTTTAGTAAATTACAACTATTATTTCAACCCGGAAGACAAAGGAAGCCTTTATGCTTATCCTTTTATAAAATACCGTTTCGGAGACCACGAAGACAGCAGACCGGAAAAAGTTGACACCAATATGGACTCTTTTATTATCGGATTAGGAGTAGGTTATAAATGGGCTTGGAACGATAAGTTTGCCATTGCTCCTTATGTAAGCATTGCTCGTAACTTTAGCGATGAAGTTAATGATAGGTTTATGTCTATCGAACCCAATGCAGGAGTATCCGTAGGATATAGATTCTAAAAAAAATAAAAAAATCCTTTTCGCTCACGAAAAGGATTTTTTTTAGAGCCTGTTTAAATTTCTTGAAAAATAATTTTAAACAGGCTCTTTTCTACCAAGTATAGACCAGTCCGATTCCGAGTCCTTGTTTTATCTGAACTTTGGGCCCGACTGTAATCATTTCTCCTGCTATTTCTTCTTTGGCTTTTACGTCATCGTCATAAATCAAATGCAGACTCATTGTGGCTTTAACGTATTTGTTTACGATGAATTCCAATTGCATCTGCCAATCAATATCAATATTTCCGAAGTTGTTGAAATAATCCGTAAAAAGACTAATTCGGTTTTCAAAATTGATGTTTTCGTAAAGTTGTTTTTTCCAACCGTTGGTCAAAAGAATTCCGACCTCTGTTTTGTGAATTTTTCCTCTTTTCAATCTATTTCCGGCATCGTCATAAACAGCTCCGGTAACACCAAACGAACCTAAATCTGCCAATCTCTGATTGAATACCAAAGTTGATTTCATCGTCAAAGGCGAAACATAAAAGTTGATTTCTTCACTCTTTTCTTTTCTTTTTTCAAAATAATCCGTTCCGACTCCAAGAAAAATATAAGCAGGGGCAAAAACGTGGGAAATAGAAACATCTCTGTTCGGATAAGCATATCCGTTAGTAAATTGGGTGTTAAAATTAAATTTCGAACTATAACTCCATTTGGAATCTTTGTACATCTTATATCCGACAGTTGAAACAAATTGTAAGATGTCGTCTGTTTTCCGCATTTCTCTGTCGTCTTGCTTGTTAATTCCGTAACGAACGGTCAAATCGTTATTCCACGAAAGCATATCTTTTTCGTATCGCCTTTCGAATCTTCCTTTAATCAAACCCGAAATAGAATTGTTACCTCCGATATTCCAGTTGATAAAAGCCAACTGACTGACATCAAAACCAACTTCGTTTTTTTTAGTCCAATAAATCGTGTCTTGTTTTACGGACAAAGAATCCTGCGAAAAACCGACAACCGACAATAAAAGAAACAAGAAAACAATTTTTTTCATAAGATGAATTTTCTACTAAACGAAATTTCGTGCAAATTATTTTTGAGAAAGATAATACATATAATCTACAAGTGCCTGAAGCTCGTCATCGGTCATTTTTTTGGTAATTTCGAGATTAATTTTCATAATCTGAAATTGAGAAGGGTCAATAATCGGGTCGAGATTTCCTTTTAGGAATTCTACCATATCAGCTCCTTGTTGTTCATAACCCAAGACGATTTCTTTCACGCTTGGACCTATAACATTTTGGGAAACTTTATGACAAGTCATACACTGACCTTTACCTTCGAATATTTTTTTACCTAATTCAAGATTGCCTTGTGTAGATGTTACTGTCGGAGAAAGTGATTCCGTTGTTTCGGATTCTTTTTTTCCACAAGAAACCAAGAGCAATACTATAAAGACAAAAATCAGACGATTCATTCCTTATAATTTTTTTCTTCTGACCAAAAGCTCTCTGTTTTCGATGGGGTTTTCTTCTCCTTTCAGAGCTTTTTCGATTCCCTCAAGATATTCGAGCGAATCATCAATATAAAAGTTCAAATCAGGAACTTTGCGAAGTTGTTGTTTTACTCTTTGAGCCAAATCGTGCTTGATAAGTGGAGTATTAGAACGAATAGCATTTAATATTTCTCCTGATTTTTCGTTTGGAAAAATACTTAAATACACTCTTGCAACCGATAAATCAGTCGTAACACTGACTTTCGATACAGATATAATAAGATTAGTGATTCCATTTTTGCGAACTTCCCCTTGAAGAATATCTACCAAATCGTTTTGGAGTAAAGTCCCTATTTTTTTCTGTCTGTTTGTTTCCATAGGGCAAAGGTATAAAATTTTATCTCCTGTCCTGTTGTTCTGCAAATGAAAATAAAACCGACTGAATAAAAGAAAGTATCAGACTAAACAGCAAAGCTGTCCAAAACGAGCTAACCTGAAAACCACTTACGAGGTATTCGCAAATCAGTATCACAAAAGCATTGATTACGAGCAAAAACAGCCCGAAAGTAATCAGAGTAGCAGGAAGTGTCAGAAAAACCAAAACAGGCTTGACAAAAATATTAAGCAAAGATAAAACAATCGTAACTATGAGGGCAGAGGTAAATCCGTCAACCGAAACACCCGGTAAAAAATTGGACAGCAAATACACTACGACGGCTGTCAGTAATATTCTAATAATTGTTTTCATAATTCAAAAATAAAAAAACAGAGCCACATAAATTATGTGGCTCTATAAAATTTTAATTAGTTGCTAAAATCGTTGCTCCCGGATACGTTCCCGGAACAACCAAAGGTAATGTAGAATTATAATGGTTATTGATAATCTTTATAACCTCGTTTGCTACAACAGCATATCCTTTTGCGTTCGGGTGAACTCCGTCCAAAGAGAATAGTGTTGTGTTTAACCTGTCTGTACTGAAATAATTAGCATAATAGGTTTGTCCGTCTTCGGTAGTAATACCTGTTCCGTAATCAGCCAATTTTCCTAAAATAACATTCATATCTGCAACTGCCAGTCCGTTTGCTTGAGCAATAGCTTTGATAGTATTGTTGTAAGAACTTGTAGCAGATGCTACTTTTTGTTGTTCAGTAGAAGTCAATACCCATTTGTTTGCCATTGGAAAAGTAACTCCGTTGATGTTAATCAACGTTGACGGAGCGGAACTATTTGCTGTTCCAATCACTGAAGAAGCAGGTAATACTACTAAATCACTTGCTGTTGCCTGACGTGATTTTCCGAAAACCATACCAAAAGCAGTTGCAGTCGGAACTCCCAAAACAGGAGTTAAAACAGCTGTAATTTCTGCACTTCTGTCTGTTGCATCAGCATCGTGAATCAAAATCGGATTAGCCTCTGTGGTCGATAACAAATTAACTCTGTTTGGCTCTCCATAAGCTGTGAAAATCTGATTTAAAGGTCCATAAATCTGTGCATTCAATGTTGCAATATTTGTTTCTCCTCCCAAAGCAGCAGGAGTTAAAGGTGCATAAGGCACAGTCGTAAAATACGGAACTGAAGCAACACTCGGAATAGTTGCTACTACTCCTTTTGCTCCGTTTGCAGTCAAGGTTGTTACAATTGTATTATATACACTTGCAAATACGTCTGCGTTGGTAATGTCATTTCCTCCATAAGTTGCAGGGTTTAAATTTCCCGTTTGGTTATGATCAGCTGCAGGAGTGTTTCCGTCTGAAGTTGCACCTCCGTTTGTAGCATATCCTAAAATATCATTAGCCCCAATCCAATTCGTAAAAAACGTAGGATTCAAAGACATTGCATCAGCCAAAACCGTTGTAGTCGGAGAAGTTGCGTGTCTTACGAAGTAAGGGTTTGCATAACTTCCGATTCCTGCAATATTTCCATATCCTGCAGCTAACAAATGAAATGATTTTGCTCCCGGAACTCCCATATTGTTATAAGCGGTTGCTTGAAGATTAGAAACTTCGAGGGTAGAACTTCCTGCAATGGGTTGAGGCCCTCCTGCACTTGCATTGATGATTAAACGGTTCGTTCCGATTGGATTTCCCATTAGCAATAATCCTCCAAAATTATTTACATCATCTGCATAAGAAGGTTGCGTAAAAGCTCCACCTCCTACAAGGGCAAATTGTTGTGCCAAAATATTAGGAAACGAATTCTGCTGTCCGGTTCTGAACACTGTTCCGTCCATATAACCTGCTGTAAGAGAGTTTCCGACTGCTACATACGTAGTAAAATCAGCATCTCCTGCAGAATAGGTTTCGCTGTTGATTTCGTTTTCAAACTCCGGCTCACATGATGCAAATGCCAAAGCTAAAACTGATAAGTATATAAATTTATTTTTCATCTTTCTGATAATTTATGATTAGAAACTATAACTTAAACCGATTCCGGGAGAAAATACCGAACTTTTGTACGTTCCTCCGAATGAAACATTGGTACTTCCGTCTTCTGTATAATGGTCGTACGAATTATCAATTTCGTCAAAATGCAAATACAAGAACGATACATCAATTCCTAATTTTGGAGTAATCTGATAGGTCAAACCTCCTGTATATCCTTGAGAATCGTTACGTGGAGTTTCGGGTGCGAAATATCCGTCCTGTACCGGAGATTCATCAAAATACCAACCTGCTCTGAACGAAAATTTATCATTCGCCTGGTATTGTAATCCCAAACGATACGTACTTGCATCTTTGTAATTTCTTGGATTGTAAGAATCAGGTGCATTTGAGGTTTCTGTTTGATGAAAATCTACATCTAAAGATTTATAAGCTCCCCATTTTGCTCTGTTAAAATCAAAAGCTACCAGCCATTTATCCGTAATCTGATACGAAATACCTACGGTAAATTCGGCAGGAAGTGGTAAATCTGCATCAAATGTAGTATCTCCAAGTTTTGGTGCATTAGGATTCGTTATTGGGTGATATTGTGAGCCATTTCCTAAGAAATCAGGAACATTAGAAAATGTAGCATCTCCTCCTCTTGCCTCCATAGTCATTCCTGAACGGTAATGCATTCCTAAACGGATTTTTTCGTGCGGATTAAACATAAATCCTGCTGTCCAACCCCAAGCTGTAACTCCACTTGCATCAAGGGTTACATTACTTCTGTTCATTCCCGAATCATCAGTCATCGTTCTGGAAAGATTTCTGTTGAAATCCACTCCTCCCGTTGCATAAATAAGTCCTCCCGAAAAGCTGAATTCATCACTTACTTTAATCGCAATAGACGGCTGAAAATAAATTGCCTGTAACGAAATGCTATTTACCAAGTGAGAACCCTGCCAGTCTTTGTCCCATTCAACCGTACTTCCGTAAGGCGAATAAACAGCTAATCCAGCAGAAAGCCAGTCTGTCACTCTATAAGAAAGATACGCATAAAAAGGAGTTCCTGTATTTTCTGTTTCTGCCTGCCAGTTATGGGTTACGTTTTGGAATTTTGTATTTGAAACCAAATAGCTCCCTCCTACCGAGGCATTAAATCGGTCTTCCAAAAACGACATTCCAGCAGGATTAAAGAACAATACTTCCGCACTGTTGTTTACCACAGCAACACCTGTGTGCCCCATGGCAAGTTGTTTGTTTCCTTGAAGACTAATACGATATCCTCCTGCCAATACCGTAGAAGTACCCAAAGCAAACAAAGCTAATGATAAGATTTTTTTCATAGTTTTTTATAGTTTTAGTTTGAATTAGTCAAAGTTATTATAAAATGTCGGTTTCACAAGTTTTTTACAAAAAATATTATGCATTCATAGTATTTTTTTGTTTATGCTTTCAGATAGTGCATTGAATAATCAAAAAATGCGTTCGGATTTTCTGCATGTAGCCAATGACCTGCCTTGCTGATAGTTTTTATCTCCGCATTCGGAAAGATTTCCAAAATATCGTATTCGTCCCTTTCTCTGATATAATTCGAGTTTTCCCCTCTTAAAAAAAGAACAGGTTTTTCAAATTTTACATTTTTCGAAATGGCAATTCCCATATTGTCATAATTGTCCGTCAGGGATTTCAGATTCATTCGGAAACCGAGCTGTTCGGGGGTTGTTCGGTAAACGTTTTTCATCAGAAATTGTCTTGTCCCGAAATCCGTAACATATTGTGCAATTACATCTTCAACTTCTTTTCTGTCTTTCTGAACGGAAAAATCAACCGAATTCAGAGCGTCTAAAATATCCTGATGATGCGGAGGATATTCTCTCGTGCTTATATCTACCACAATCAATTTGTTAATCAAATCAGGATAAGTAACAGCCAAAAACATAGCCAACTTCCCTCCCATTGAATGTCCGATAAGGTTAATTTTCTCCAAATTATGAACCCTACAATAATTCAGTATGTCTTGCATCATCAGCTTGTGAGAAAATTCCTCGGAATGAAAACTCCTCCCGTGATTTCGCAAATCCAATGAATGTACCTCAAAACCTTGTTCTGCAAATCTTCCCGACAAGGTTTTCCAATTATCAGACATTCCCAAATATCCGTGAAGTATTAAAAGTGGTGTTCCTGTTCCCTCGATTCTTGAATATAAAATTTCCATTGTTCTTGTTTTTTCCCGCAGATTTCGCAGATTTTCGCAAATCATTTCTGCGAAATCTGCGGGACATTATTATTTTAACTTGTTCAGATACATATTTACCACATTATCCAAACCTAAATACAGACTTTCGGAAATGAGTGCGTGTCCGATAGAGACTTCCAATAAATTCGGAATATTTTCTTTGAAAAACTTAATATTATCCAAACTCAAATCGTGTCCTGCATTGATTCCCAATTCTAATTCGTTTGCCAAAACAGCACTTTCGGTATAAGGTTTTATTCCGTTTTTGTTACCCAACCCGTACTGATGTGCAAAACTTTCGGTATAAAGTTCGATTCTGTCCGTTCCTGTTGCTTTTGCTCCTTCAATCATTCCTAAAACAGGGTCAACGAAAATCGAAGTTCGGATTCCGTTTCGTTTGAATTCCGAAATAACTTCGGTCAGAAATTCTTTGTTTTTGATAGTATCCCAACCTGCATTAGAAGTCAAAGCGTCATCTCCGTCAGGAACAAGCGTTACTTGTGTCGGTTTGATTTCCAAAACCATATCCATAAACTGCTTAATCGGATTTCCCTCAATGTTATACTCTGTATAAACTATCGGTTTTAAATCATAAGCATCTTGGTATCGGATATGTCTTTGGTCAGGTCGTGGATGAATGGTAATCCCTTCTGCTCCAAACGATTGAATGTCGGTTGCGACTTTCAGCAAATCAGGAACGTTCCCTCCTCTTGAATTGCGGAGAGTAGCAATTTTGTTAATGTTTACGCTTAGTTTGGTCATTTGATTTTAATTTTTACAAAGATACCAAAATTAAACCTCAATCTTCTTCGATAATTTCAATCGTTGCTCGGAGTAATCCGTATTTTATATCTCGTGTTATTTCGAGAAAAGCAGATCTTGAAAGATCTAATTCTCTTCCTTTTGAGAATGGTCCTCTATCGTTTACAATCACTTCAACCGATTTTCCGTTAGCCTCATTGGTTACTTTGAGTTTTGTTCCGAAAGGGAGCGTTTTGTGAGCAGAAGTGAATTTTTTGTTATCAAAAATCTGTCCGCTTGCTGTTCTTCGTCCGTGAAATTTATCCGCATAATACGAAATAACAACATTGGTTTTAAAAGGTTTTAGATTTCCTGAAACGGAATCTTGCTGTATCTCAAAAACCTTGTCAAGCTCGAAAAGAACAATGTCTATTTTGGCAATACTGTCGAGCTTTTTCTGGAATAATTGCGACTGTTTTTGGTCTGTTTTACGAACGGTTACTTTGGTTTTTTTAACCGTATCCTGAACAATAATGCCTTTCTGGTTTGACACTTTTTGAGAAAAAGCCATCAGTCCAAAAAGGCACAATAGTATGGAAATTATACTTTTCAAATAACCCGATTAAGAGGCCAACCAAGCTTTCCAAGGGATTCTGCTCAAAATAAGCACTAATGCAATCAAATACATCAACCAAATCGACTTGAATTTCGCCTTGTCCGTAGTTACCGATTTGTGTTTTGACCAACCGATTGTTACCAAAACAATTCCAATCAAATTGATAAGCGGATGCTCAATAAGATATAATCTTAAATCCGAATTTTTCATTACTTCTCCCATTCCGATTTCTTTCATCGTGTTGTAATACGGAGAAAGAAAATACAGAAACATAGCCAACAACAGCTGAATATGTGTGACAATCAGCCCGAAAAGTGAGACTTTTCTGTCTTTAGCGGTAAAAGGTTTTTTTCTCAAAAAACCGATTAAAGCATTTACCACTGCAACCAATAATAAAATAAGAACCAAATAAGCCCAACCCGAATGAGCCTCTTTAATGATGTTGTAAAAATTCATACGTTTTTTGTTTTTGTTTCTGACAAAGCTAATCAAAAATCAGATTGATTTAAAATTATTTTAGATATTTTGCGTCTAAAACCAAATGTACCAATACTGATAAACCTTATAACAAAACAACACCAAAAACATAAAACACATAACAATCTTGATAAATGTTCCTGTCAAAAAACCGATAAACGAACCAACAGCCGCTTTCAAAGCTCGGTTTATATCTTTGGAATCATAAATCAATTCCCCAACCAACGCTCCTACAAAAGGTCCTAAAATGAATCCGAACGGAACAGGAGTAAAAATCCCGACAATCAAACCGATGTTCGTTCCCCATATTCCGTATTTGCTGCCTCCAAAACGCTTTGTTCCTTGAGCCGGAATGATGTAATCAAGTACAGAAATCACAAGCATTATGACAAAAGTTGTCCCTAAAAACCAATAATCAGTCGGGATTCCCTTGACAAAATAAAGACACAAAAGCCCGACCCAACTCAATGGAGGTCCCGGAAGAACAGGCAAAAAACTCCCTAAAAACCCGACTATTATAAGTAGTAAACCTAAAATTAAAAAAACGTATTCCATAATTAGAATCGGTTTAAAATTGTTTTAGATAGTTTTAAACAGATTCTACGAAAATAGAATATTTTCATATCATAATCCTAAAATTGGCAATTTATTTAATATTTCGCTTAACTTTGCTTGTTTATAAGAAGTAAAATGAAGTTAAGAGCAGAGAATCTGATTAAAACCTATAAAAAACGTACCGTTGTAAAAGGTGTTTCCGTTGAAGTAAGTCAAGGAGAAATTGTAGGACTTTTGGGTCCGAACGGAGCAGGAAAAACAACCTCGTTCTATATGATTGTAGGGTTTGTAAAGCCAAACGGAGGAAATATTTATCTCGATGATTTGAATATTACCGATTTTCCGATGTACAAAAGAGCCCAACACGGAATCGGATATTTGGCTCAAGAAGCATCGGTTTTCAGAAAACTATCTATCGAAGATAATATTTTGAGCGTGCTTCAACTTACTAATCTTTCCAAAAAAGAGCAACAATACAAATTGGATTCTCTTATTGATGAATTTAGTTTGGGACATATCCGAAAAAACCGAGGTGATTTATTATCGGGAGGAGAAAGAAGACGTACCGAAATTGCACGAGCATTAGCAACTGACCCGAAATTCATCCTGCTTGACGAACCCTTTGCAGGAGTTGACCCGGTTGCTGTCGAAGATATTCAGAGAATCGTTGCCCAGCTCAAAAACAAAAATATCGGAATCCTCATTACCGACCATAATGTGCAGGAAACTCTTGCTATTACAGACAAAACTTATCTGATGTTTGAGGGAGCAATCCTAAAAGCAGGTGTTCCCGAAGAACTCGTACAAGACGAAATGGTCAGAAAAGTATATTTAGGACAGAATTTTGAATTGCGGAAAAAGAAATTGGAGTTCTAAAAAACAAAAAAGGCTTTCGTTTTGAAAGCCTTTTTTAAAATATTATCCCAAAAACGGATATCTGTAATCCGTAGGGGGAACTAATGTTTCTTTGATTGTTCTTACAGAAACCCAACGAAGTAAGTTCAGAGCAGAGCCTGCTTTATCGTTTGTTCCCGAGCCTCTTGCTCCTCCGAATGGTTGGTTTCCTACCACAGCTCCTGTCGGTTTATCGTTAATATAGAAGTTTCCTGCACAATTCTGTAATTTTTGTGAGGCTACTTCAATAGCATATCTGTCTTGTGAGAAAACAGCTCCCGTAAGTGCATATTCTGAAGTGGAATCAACTAAATCAAGTGTTTCTTCCCATTTGTTATCATCATATACATAAATCGTAAGCACAGGTCCGAAAAGCTCGGTTTCCATCGTTACATACTTCGGGTTAGTTGTCAGAATCACAGTCGGCTCAATAAAATACCCTACCGATTTGTCGTAATTTCCTCCTGCAATAATTTCAGCATCAGAATCTTGTTTTGCTCTGTCGATATATCCTGCTAATTTATTAAATGAATCTTCCGAAATAACAGCTGTTACGAAGTTTTCCAGGTTTTCAGGACTTCCCATTTTGATAGTTGCCAGATCTTTTAACATCAATTCTTTTGCCTCATTCCACATACTTTTCGGAAGATAAGCTCTCGAAGCAGCCGAACATTTTTGTCCCTGAAACTCAAAAGCCCCTCTTACCAATCCTGTAACCACTTGTTTTACATCGGCACTCGGATGAGCGATTACGAAGTCTTTTCCTCCTGTTTCTCCTATAATTCTCGGATAAGATTTGTAGTTAGAAATGTTGTTTCCGATGGTTTTCCAAATATCATTGAAAACTCCCGTAGAACCCGTAAAGTGGACTCCTGCCAATTCTCTGTGATTCAGAATCACATCACTAATCATAGATGAATTTCCGTAAACCACATTGATAACTCCGTCAGGAACTCCCGCTTTTTTGAAGATTTCCACGATTACATTCGCAGAAAAAATCTGTGTTGCAGCAGGTTTCCAAACTACTACATTCCCCATAAGGGCAGCAGAAGACGGAAGATTTCCCGAAATAGCAGTAAAATTAAAAGGTGTAATCGCATATACAAATCCCTCCAACGGACGATATTCTACTCTGTTCCAAGTAGTTGAATCCGAAATAGGTTGGTCTTGGTAGATTTGAGTCATATATTCTACGTTAAAACGCAAGAAATCAATAAACTCACAAGCTGCATCAATTTCAGCCTGATGTACCGTTTTGGATTGAGCAATCATAGTAGCTGCATTGATTTTTGCTCTATAAGGTCCTGCAATAAGTTCGGCAGCTTTCAAAAAGATAGAAGCTCTGTGTTCCCAAGCCATTTCAGCCCATTTTGTACGAGCCTCCAAAGCATTGGCAATCGCTTCTTCGATATGATTTTTTTCGGCTAAATGATATTTTCCGACAATATGCTTGTGGTCGTGCGGAGCAGAAAGGTTTTTGGTATTTCCTGTTCTGATTTCTTTTCCTCCAATATATAACGGAACATCAATTTGAGCGTTCCACATTTCTTTATAAGCATTTAAAACAGCTTCTCTTTCGGGAGTTCCTTTTGCATACGATTTTACAGGGTCGTTTACCGCTTTAGGAACATTAAAAAATCCTTTTGACATAGTTTTATGTTTTGTAATTTAATAGCTGCAAATGTACGAAAAAAGATTCAATTCAAGTTTAATCTTTTTTTTGTAACTTTGTATTTATGATAAATACGGACAAGTACATTCATTCCCGTCTGCAACCTTTTGAGGTAAACAAAAATGTTACTGATATTCAGGATTTTTTCCTCAATAACGGATTTTCTCATTTTCCGATTACGCAAGACGGAATTTATATCGGAAGTGTTGCTTCCGATGATGTGGAAACTTTCGATTCGGACAAAAAAATTGACGATTATCGCTATACTCTCGAAGGTTTTTTTGTCAGAGATAGCACAAATTGGCTTGATGTTTTGGAAAAATTTGCTCAAAACCAAACCGATGTAATGCCTGTGCTGAATCAGGAAAATGTGTATTTGGGATATTATAAACTCTCGGATATTGTTCAGATTTTTAGCGAAACGTCTTTTCTGCGGGAACACGGAGGGATTATTGTAGTCGAAAAAAATATAACGCAGTATTCAGCTTCCGAAATTGCTCAAATCGTAGAAAGCAACGGACACAAACTACTCGGAATGTTCGTTTCTGAAATGGACGATAAGGTTGAGGTTTACCTAAAGGTAAATACAGAAAATCTGAACGAAATTCTACAAAGTTTCAGACGATACGAATACGAAATCATCTCGGAACATTCCGAAGATATTTATATGCAAAGTCTTAAAGAAAGACTTGATTATATGGACAAATACCTCAATATTTAAGTGTATGAAATTTGCTGTTTACGGACAATATTACCAGGAAAGTTATGATGAAATCCTAAAGGAAATTCTCTTGTTTTCTAAAGAAAAAAATATTGAAGTTGTTTTTGAAAAGACTTTTTATGAGATGATTGCCTGTAAAGAATCTTTCGGAAAAGTAGCCACTTTTGCTACCCACAAAGAATTGGATTCGTCTTTTGACATATTTATAAGTGTGGGTGGAGATGGAACGATTTTGAGAGCCTCAACTTTTGTCCGTGATTCGGGAATTCCGATTTTGGGAATCAATGCCGGACGATTAGGATTTTTGGCAAGTATTCCGAAAGAAAGCGTGTTGCATTATCTGAATTTGGTGTATCAAAAGAACTATTCACTTTCCAGACGAACGCTTTTAGGACTTACTACGTCAATCAAAGTTCCCGAGTTGGACGAAATCAATTTTGCCCTTAACGAAGTGAGTATCAACCGAAAAGACACCACTTCGATGATTGTTATCGAAACCTATCTGAACGGAGAATACCTAAATTCATATTGGGCAGACGGACTGATTATCTCAACTCCTACGGGCTCTACGGGATATTCGTTGAGCTGTGGAGGAGCGGTTTTGCTCCCTGATGCAAAAAGCCTGATTATCACTCCGATTGCCCCTCACAACCTCAACACACGACCAATTGTAACTCCCGAAGAAACCGAAATAAAACTCAAAGTTTCGGGCAGAGAAGAACAATATTTGGTTTCGCTTGACTCAAGAATATTTACCATTACCAACGAAAACGAACTTACTATAAAGAAAAAACCATTCGATATAAATATGGTTGCCTTTGAAGATAAATCGTTTTTAGAAACACTTCGGAATAAACTTTTGTGGGGAGAAGATAAAAGGAATTAACACAGATTTACACCAATCATCACAGATCACAAGAGCTAAAAGCATTTGTGTAAATTTATGTTTTAAATTTCCCTATCTTTGAGAAAATCAAACCTTTATGAAACTTCTACAATTTCCACTTGTAAAAGTTACTATGGGCTTTATTTTCGGGCTGTTGGTAGCTTTTTATTTTAATTTCGGTTTTACAATCGGAATTAGTGGACTATTGGGTAGTTTTTTGCTGTTTCTTTTTGCTTATTTCTTCATCAGAAAGAAACTGTTTTTCGGAATTTCTGTCTTATTTCTGTCGGTTGGATTGGGAATTTTTACTTGGGTTTTGCACAATGATATACTGTACAAAAATCATTATTTTCATCAGATTTCAGGCGAAAGACAAATCGTAAATCTCACTTTAGCAACCAAGCTCAAACCGAATGTGTATAACCACAGATATTACGCGAAAATCAATTCGGTTGATCATCAGATAAGTTCGGGAACGGTTTTGATCGGAATAAGCAAAAACTTTTATCCTACAGCCCCTGAAATAGGAGCAAATTTTGAGGTTTATTCCAAAATAATCCCAAATTCTGTTCCGAAGAACCCAAGTCAGTTTGATTACGGAAAATACCTCGAAAAGCAAAAAGTCTATGCTCAAATCTATACGGATTCGACCAATATCCGAGAGCTGAAAACCGAAAAAACCTTACCTTATTACACCTACAAAATCCGAAACCGAATTTTGGACAACTTCCGAAAAAGCGGATTCTCCGAAGACGAACTAACGATTCTTCACGCACTTATTTTAGGACAGCAACAGGATATTTCTCCCGAAATATTACAGGCTTACCAATATGCAGGTGCGGTACATATTTTGTCTGTTTCGGGTTTGCACGTGGCTTATATTTATCTGTTTCTGAATTTCGTTTTGAGTTTTATTCCAAATCACAGAAAAGGAAAAATCTTGAAACTCTCGATTTTGTTTTTGTCTTTGTGGGGATTTGCACTTTTGGCAGGAATGGCACCTGCTATTGTTCGGGCTGTTACGATGTTTTCGTTTGTTTCGATTGGAACATTCCTGACCCGAAACACAAATATCATTTATACGCTTTTGATTTCGATGTTGCTGATTTTACTCTGTAATCCGTCATTTTTGTTTGATGTGGGGTTTCAGTTGAGCTACCTTGCTTTGTTTTTTATTGTTTGGACAAAACCGATGATGGATAAGTTTTATAATCCGAAAAATAAAATCAAAAAATATGTCTGGGATATTGTAACCGTTTCTCTTTCAGCTCAAATTGGGGTTTTGCCTTTAGTCTTATATTACTTTAATCAGTTCCCAACCCTGTTTATCATCACAAACTTGCTTGTGCTTTTTCCGTTATCAATTTTTATGGTTTACGGAGTAATTCTGTCCATTTTAGCACTTTTCGGAATTACGAATTTCTACCTGTCCAAAAT
Source organism: uncultured Flavobacteriaceae bacterium (assembly GCA_934675205.1). Taxonomy (GTDB): domain Bacteria; phylum Bacteroidota; class Bacteroidia; order Flavobacteriales; family Flavobacteriaceae; genus Flavobacterium. The sequence goes on from CAKUPQ010000005.1 coordinate 35,806, forward strand.
AATGGAATTCGGAATCAAATACATTAATGAAGTTTCGTTTCGGGTAGCCAATTTTGAGAGTTTTGTATTTACAGATATTTCGTTTAATGTGTATATGCTTGTGGGTTGGTATGTAGTTATTTTCTCGTTTTTTGTTTGGCTAAAAAACAGGAAATATCAAAGTTTATTAATTATGTTTTTCGGAATTTTACTTTTGCAGACGGTTTACATCTTCAACAAAATCGAAATTAAAAATTCTGATGAATTTATCGTATTCAATAAAAACAGAACAACCCTTTTATCGGACAGAAAAGCTAACGAAATTCAAATTTTCACGAATGATTCTCTTTCGGAAAAAGACTACTTGCTAAAAAGCTACAAAGTGGGGAGTTTTTCTAAAATTGTTAAAACGGATTCCTTGCAAAACTTCTATTTTTCCAACGAAAAAAAGATACTGCTCATTGATAATTCTTCGGTTTATAGTGAAGATTTATTGCCTGATGTGGTTTTGCTTACCGGTTCTCCGAAAATCAATTTAGACAGGCTTTTGCAAAACCACAAACCCAAAATCATTATAGCTGATGCCTCAAACTATAAATCCTATGTTCAGCTTTGGAAACAAACCTGCCAAAAACACAAAATCCGTTTTCATTCTACGTATGAAAACGGATTTTATAGGATTGAACATTAGAATCTGTTTAAAACAGAAATTATTCAATAATGATTCTTTTCGTATCAACGGTTGTATTTCCGTTTGATATTTTCAGAATATAAACTCCTGATGACTGTGCGTAAAGATTGACCTCTGTAGGATTATCAAGATTTGTAATGTTTTGTGATTTGATTATCCGTCCTGTAATGTCATAAACCGTTATATTATCTACATTTTGTCTTTGGTCAAAGTCGATAAAGAAGTTTCCTGTCGAAGGATTCGGATAAACTTTTGTGTTCAATGCTATCGAAGGGTTCTCTGTTCCCAAAGTTGTTCCCAAAGGAGCATTTCCGAAGCTGATAAGATAAGATGCCACAATCAAATGAGGGTTAAATCCGTCATTACAATCCGCACAGGTTGTCCCGGTAACACAATTCGGATTGTTCGGGTGACAGTAATCTACATAGCTTTGGTCAAATTTGTAATTTAAGGTAATATCATCCTGGTTTACATAAGAAGCAAGGCTGTAATCAAAAAACTGTGCTATACTTCCCGGACACCAACCTGCTCTGTTGTAATACCACGTTCCGGCTTGAGGGCTACAACCATCAGGATTCGGATTACATACATTCCAGTTGTATTGTGAGAAAGTCTGTTGATTATTTACCCAAATATGGTGTGTGTTGGGTTGAAATTCTGCCGCATTTCCGGTATTGTTATCTCCCCAGCCGTGTCCCGTAGAAACTAATTTAATTTTTGCAGACGCTGTATTTTCCGCAAAAATACCTGTAAATTGTTCTGCCGGTTGCAGGTTAGCCATATCTCCGAATTGATAAGTATTATACCATAATTTTTCGACAGTACTGTACGGATATTCTGCTGTTCCTGCTTTGTAATTGAGCTGGAGTGTGTACAAAAATCCATTTCCCTGTGTTCCCAAAGTTACTCTGAATTTTGTTTTACCTAACAATAAAGAAGCAAAATCCGTAAGGTCAATTTCACTCTGACAAGCCACTCCATAAGGGGTTAAATATCTGATAATTTCAAACCATTTCCCGTCTTTTCCCTGAACTTCAACAGAAGAAACTCTATCCCACGGGTCACAACCTCCGGTTGGACAATCAATAATAAGCGTCCCTAAAATCTGGTCATAAGCTCCGATATGACTTGGCAAATCCGATTCGACTATCACAACAGGAATATCCGCTTTAACCCAAGCCTGATTTGTCCCATTAACCGTTATATCTTGAGCGTTTTGCTGCAAATTAAAGGTAAGCGAGGTATTACCCGTAGCTCCAAAATTATTTTCGGAATTTACTACAAGCTCGTGAGTTCCGTAGCTGTCGGGAGTCCACCAGCCTGTATAGAATCCGTTTTGATGATTTACAAGCTCAACATCTTCTCCGTCTATTGCAACCGTTACCGAACTTATAGAGAATAAATCGGGATAGTCAATTCCGGCTCTGACTGCAATCTTAACAGGTATTAAATCCGAAGCATAAACATTTGCACTAATCGGGTGAAGTATTTCTGTATTTACCAAAATTCCGTTCGGGTCTAAAACATCAAACGAAACGGTTACATCTTCCGCAGGGTCATAATTTACATCTCCCGCTTGACTTGCTTTGACAACTACCGTTCCTGCAATTCCGTCCAAAGTCAGGGTTGTTCCGCTTATTGTGGCAGGTCCGGAAACGACTTCAAAAGAAACCGGTAAGCCCGAATTAGTCGTTGCCTCAAGCTCAAAAGGAACATCTGTAATTAATTTGTCAGGTATAGGAGGAAAATTAATGGTTTGGGTTCCGTCTTCTAAAATTCCGTTGAAATTAGATGTTTCTCCCAAAAGGGCAAAATTATGCAAGGTCGAATTTTTTGTAGTATCTCCGCTAAATTCATTCAGTTGGGTAATGTTAGTATTATTCCCTCCCGGAGTTCCTTGGTTAAATTTATAATATACCTGAAGTTCCGTTTCGTTACCGACCAATTCATTCTGCATCATATCCTGAATTTCTGAAGCTGTAAGAGCCTTGCTCCACAAAGATACTTCATCAGCACGTCCTTTAAAGATAAAATTAAACCCGGGTAAAATACATTTTCCGATAGAAAAAGGCTTGTCCGTAGAGAAAAAAGTACCCGAAGCCGTACTGCTTCCGATAAGACTGCCATCAACATACAGCTGAACGGTATTCTGATTAAATACCCAAGCAATATGTTGCCAAACTCCCGCTTGAATAGTACCTGCAGGACCTACAACCTGATGCAGACCCGTATTGGTAACCACACGACATTCAAGAGTTCCGTTACTTAATTGTATGAGATACATTTCTCCTGTTCCTGTCCCTCCGGCTCTGATACTCATCATTCCCTGTCCGTAGATTAGCTCATCAGTATAAAACCAACCTGCCATAGTAATGGTGTTTTTTCCGTTTACGTATTGAGCTCCATTAACCAGCTCGGTATAATCGTCAACCCCGTCAAAATGCAGGTATTGATTCGACTGACCAAACGAAAACCCTGAAAAAAGCATCAGAGTAATAATCAAAAATTTAGTGTAAAGTAATTTCATAAGTTGAGTTTTTAGTTAAATATTCCCAAAAATAAACAAAAAATCCGATTTCTAATCGGATTTTTTATCTGTTCACTGTAAACTGAATACTGTTCACTATTTTACAAGCTCCATTTTCTCTGCAAAATACGAGGCAAAATCTTTCATCGTTTCTGCCATTTTTTCATCTCCTGTTGCTCTTTGAAACGTATCTGCCATTGCCACTAAATTCTGATGAAAAAAGAGTTTCATTTCATCGACAGGCATATCTTTGGTCCATAAATCCATACGGAGACTTTCTTTAGCTTTGCTATCCCAAATAGCAAGCATAATGGATTTACTTTCTTCGTTTTCGATTCCTCCGTCTTTGGCTGTCCATAAGATGTTTTCGGGAATTTTGTTCTGGTCAAGCTCTATGGTAAATAAAACTTCTGATGTTAGTTTACTCATTATCGATTAGGTTTATATTTTGAGGTTTTAAATAATTCGTTTGCATCTTCCTTTAGCAGTTTATCCAAAGAAATCTGAGGGTTGTTTTTGGCATAAGCTCGTACGATTTGCCAACCAATCCACGTTCCGATTCGTCCCGGAGATTCGTTGTCAATATCCAAATAAAATTTTGAAAACGGAGCTACATTGACAAATCGTGTAATCAAATTAGGGTCACTACTATACAGCATATTTTCGTCTATAAAATACCTCCACATATTTTCTTCGTTTTCATAAGCCCATTGGAGCTGCTTGTCAGAATAGTTTATTTTTTCTTCATCGGTAAAATCGGGAATCAGTAAATCTTTAAGGTATAAAATTTTCCCTTCATAAATGATTCTCGACAAAAAATCAGCTTGGTTCGGATACGGAATTTTTCGTTGTGCAAAGGATTTGACAAGGTCAGGCATCATTTGCCTTGGCACTAATTCTTCTCTCAAATAAACATCTCTTTCGTAAAAATGGTGGTCTTTTCCTAAATACAAATCCAACGAAATCAGTGCAATCGAATCCGTATAAAATGCTTTACTATAATAATCAACCTCTGCAATTACGGTATTTACTTTCGGAATGCTCTGATTCGGAAAATAATATTTGATGTGCTTGAAAAGCGAGGTTAATTCTTTTTCTAATTGCTTCGTATTCGGGAATTTCTTTTGAACTTCTGTGTATAATTCCGTAAAAATCGTATCCTGCTTTTGCTCTATCCAAACCGAATCAGAAACGTTAAAGGGAAACAAATGCGGGTATTTCGCTTTGATTTTGGCTAAATCTTCGATAGGAGTTTCATAATATTCTTTGTCAAATCGCTCTAATTCGACCTGAACGGGAATCGCATCAATAGTTTTTTCGAGTTCGCTTTTTCGGTTGCACGAAACCAGTAAAAAGACAATAAGTGCCGATAATACAAGTTTTTTCATTTTTCGTTTTTTGTTTAAAATCAAAAAAGATACCTTTACTTTTTAATACCTGACAGGTTTTAAAAACCTGTCAGGTATTAAAAATTCGTTACAAAGATAACTTCTAAAAAGTAATTTTATTATAAAAAGTATGAATTCAGGTTTTAATGCAGAAAGAGTAAACGAATATATTGTTGATTGGTTGAAATCCTATTCCGAAAAATCGAGGGTAAAAGGTTTTGTAATCGGAATTTCGGGAGGAATCGATTCGGCTGTTACTTCGTTTTTGTGTGCCCAAACAGGATTGGAAACGCTTTGTGTCGAAATGCCAATTCATCAGGCTGAATCTCAGGCAAATAGAGCAAAAGAACACATCAAGCTGTTACAATCAAAATTCCCGAATGTAAAAAGTATCGCAACCGATTTGACTTCCACTTTTGAAGAATTTAAAAATCAAGTTCCTCAAAACACAGATGAATACAGGCTGAATCTGACTTTAGCCAATACCCGTGCGAGATTGCGAATGATTACGTTGTATTATTTTGCGGGAATTCACTCTCTCTTGGTTGTGGGAACAGGAAACAAAATCGAAGATTTTGGAGTTGGCTTTTATACCAAATACGGAGATGGAGGAGTGGATGTTAGTCCGATTGCAGATTTGATGAAATCAGAAGTATATCAATTAGCCGAATATTTAGAAGTTCCGAATTCGATTCGGGTTGCTCCTCCGACAGACGGACTTTTTGGAGATGACCGCTCGGACGAAGACCAACTCGGAGCAACATATAACGAACTCGAAACGGCAATGATAGCTCACGAAAACGGAAAAACTTCCGATGATTTTTTGGGTAGAGAAAAAGAAGTTTTTGATATTTATGTACGACTAAACACCATAAATCAACATAAAATGAATCCGATTCCGGTTTGTGAGATTCCGAAGTTAGTCCGAAGTAGTTAGTCCGAAGTCAAGGGCTGTCATTGCGAACAAGCGAAGTATGGCAATCTTGGGATTCCTCAACTACGCTTCGGTTGGGAATGACAAAACATTCTATCATTTCGACGATAGGAGAAATCTTTTTTGGAGATTGCTTCACTTCGTTTCTCTACGTTCGCAATGACAGAAATTATTTCTTTAATTTCCGTGCGAATGTTTGTTTGAATTTTTGAAGCTTCGGATTTACAACAGCCTGACAATATGGGTTTTGCGGATTGTTTTTCAGATATTCGTGATGATAATCTTCTGCTTTGTAAAACGTAACAGCCTCCGAAATCTGCGTTACAATCGGATTGTCGAATATTTTTTCGGTTTCGAGTAATTTTATAAAATCTTCTGACTGTTGTTTTTGTGCTGATGAATGATAAAAAATCTCACTTCGATATTGCGTTCCCACATCTCCCCCTTGTCGGTTTAGAGTGGTCGGATTATGGGTTGCAAAAAATATTTCCAATAGTTCGTTAAACGAAATTTTATCCGAATCAAAAACGATTTCGATAGCTTCTGCGTGTCCTGTTGTTCCCTCACAAACCTGCTTGTAAGTCGGGTTTTCGGTTGTACCTCCGATATATCCCGAAGTTACGCTTTCCACTCCTTCCAACTCCGAAAAAATACTTTCCGTACACCAAAAACACCCTCCTGCAAATGTTGCCTTCATAAGTTAGCTATTTGAAATAAATTATAAATAATGTTTTTCCAAATGATTTTTAAAATCATCTTTCTCTTTTTTAGTCTTTATTCCTAAAACACGAGTTAAATTTTCAAAGCTAAATTTGTCTTTCGCGTAATAATGAATCAATATTCCTCTTAAATTTTGAAAATCATAAGAATAATACAGCTGGTAATTACATTTTACAGTTTCACCTGAATTTAATTCTAAAAACACATTATTATCAACCCCATTAGATAGCGGACTATTTAAATCACTTCTGTATGTGTATGTGAATTTCCCATAATAATCTTCATTTGTAATACTAATGGCTTTAATCTCATCTAAAGTAATTTCTTTTGAGTTTATTAGTATTGCATCTTTCTCAAAAGTTATAAACCCTTCTAACTTTCCTTTTAAAGGCTTTGTTTTTGGAATATTGATTAGCTTTAAAACAAGCCCACAACCTATAGAACTAAAGGCAATTGCAAGTAAAATTGTATTTAACAAACTGTGTTGTATAATCTTTCCGCTATTAGTTATTAAGACGATAATGATACATATAAAAAATATTGGATATATAATTCGGTTGTTACTCCAATAAAATTTAGATGATTTTTTATAAATAGAAAATCTATTCATCGTTCATTATTATCTTAAACTTGCCCCTAATTTTTCGGTCAGATTCGATACAATTTTCGACATTGTTTTTTCGATTTTTTCATCAGTCAGGGTTTTTTCTTCGTCCTGAAGAATAAAACTTACCGCATACGATTTTTTCCCTTGAGGTAGCTTATCTCCCTGATATACATCGAACAAATCAATTTCTTTAACCAACTTTTTATCGGTTTGTTCGGCTATCTGATAAATGCTTTCAAAGGTGATATTTTCGTCCAAAAGCAAAGCCAAATCACGTCTTACTTCAGGATATTTCGCAATTTCGGTAAATTTGATTTTGTCCGAAACCAATTTGATAACATTTCCCCATTTTACATCAGCATACAAAACTTCCTGCTTGATGTCGAAATGTTTCAGAATTTGTTTTTTCAACACTCCAAATTCTGCTAAAACCTCATTTCCTTTTACCAACGAAATTCCCTCCGAAAAAATATCATTAGACACAACAGAAGTTCTTAAACCTTTAATCCCCAAACGATTAAATATATTCGAAAGATGTGCTTTCAACAAAAAGAAATCTGATTTTTGGGATTTTTCGAGCCAACTTTCAGCACTTCTGTTTCCCGTAACGAAAATAGCCAAATGCTTGTTTTCGATATAGTTTTTATCTTGGTTTTTGTAAGTATTTCCGAATTCGTAGAATTTCAAATCTGCATTTTTTCGGTTGATGTTGTACGAAACAGCCTCCAATCCGCTAAATAACAGGGACTGACGCATAACCGATAAATCACTACTCAACGGATTCAGAATCGTTACGTTCTGCTCTTGTAACAACTGCTCCGAAAGTTTAATGTATTCGGGAGTAGTCAATGAATTGGACATAATCTCGTTAAACCCATTCGAAGTCAATAAGTTAGCGATGATATTTTGCAATTTATATTCTTCTGTTGGAGACGAATTGGCAATCGAAGCATTGAGCTTTTGAACGGAGTCAATATTGTTGTATCCGTAAACCCTCAAAACATCTTCAACAACATCAATTTCCCTCTGAACATCAACTCTATACGGAGGGATTGTAAGCCCTAAACCGACATCAGAAATACTTCCGATTTTGATTTCCAAAGAAGTCAGAATATTTTTTACTGCCTCTTTCGGGATTTCCTGTCCTATAATTTTGTTCAGTGTTTCAAAATGCAGAAATACTTGTTGTCCTTCGATTTTTTTCGGATAAATGTCTATAATATCAGACGTTACCTCTCCTCCTGCCAATTCCTTGATAAGTATAACCGCTCTTTTGAGGGCATATTCGGTAATAGTCGGGTCAATTCCTCTCTCATAACGGAAAGATGCATCAGAATTTATCGAATGACGTTTTGCCGATTTTCGTATCGAAACTGCATCAAAATAAGCACTTTCTATAAATATATTTGAAGTGGATTCCGTAACAGCAGAGTTTTTTCCTCCCATAACTCCAGCCAAAGCCATCGGAACTTCATCGTTATAAATTATCAAATCTTCTGCATTCAACGTACGTTCTACATCATCAAGAGTTACGAATTTCGTTCCCTCAACTGCTGTTTTTACGACAACTTTATTCCCTTTAATTTTCGAGGCATCGAATATGTGAAGCGGTTGCCCCAAATCGTGAAGCACATAATTACTAATATCGACTATATTGTTTTTCGGAGTAAGTCCGATAGCTTTCAAACGGTTTTTGAGCCATTCGGGAGATTCCTTAACCGTAACCCCCGAAATCGTAACCCCACAATATCTCGGACAAAGTTTAGACTCAACCACATCAACATCAATTTTTAACGTACGCTTATCAACTCTAAAACTGCTTATTGACGGAGTAATCAACTCTGAATGAATGTTTTCTGACTGTTGCAATCCTGCTTTAATATCCCGAGCCACTCCCAAATGACTCATCGCATCAGCACGATTCGGAGTAAGCCCGATTTCAAAAACTTCATCACTTTCGATGTTGTAAATTTCGCTTACAGGACTTCCGATTTTGGCTTTTTTGTCAAGAACTAAAATACCTTCGTGGGAAGTTCCCAAGCCAAGTTCGTCTTCTGCACATATCATTCCGAGGCTGTCTTCCCCTCTTATTTTTCCCTTTTTGATTTGAAACGGATTTCCCTCCGAATCATACAAAGTCGTTCCGATGGTAGCCACAGCCACTTTCTGTCCGACTGCCACATTTGAGGCTCCACAAACGATTTGCAACGGTTTTTCTTCTCCTACATCAACAGTTGTGATTTTGAGTTTGTCTGCATTTGGGTGTTTTTCGCACGTAAGAACAAGCCCGACTACAACTCCTTCTAATCCTCCTTTTACGGATTCAAATTTTTCCACTCCCTCAACTTCCAAGCCCAAATCCGTAAGAAGTGTTGAGATTTCCTGCGATGTTTTATTCGTTTTTATAAATTGCTTTAACCAATTATAAGATATTCTCATTTCTTTTAAATAGATGTTTTTGTTGACTTGCAAAGATAATTTTTTTACCACGAATTATTGCGAATGTTTGCGAATGTTTTTTACTATATCACGTTTTGATACTTTGATAAGCTACTTTTGTCTGAAATAATTAAAAAAATATTTGATTATTGCGTATATTTGTGAGTTATAGGCAAGTGTATTGAACGATACAACAACCTTTAAACTGACAAAAAACATTTAAACTATAGGTTGAAATTTAGTATAATAAAAAAATAACTAAGAAATGAGCTTGTTTAAAAAACTATTTGGATCTAATAAACCTAAAGGTTTTATGGATGAATTTTGGGGAAGTCTTGAATATGAAAGCAAGACAGATATCTACGGAAAAAAACAATTTTCAAAAAATCCTAAAGGGCAAATTAAATTTTACAATATGGATGTGAAAATAGATTTGGAATGTGGAAAAAATGGAACAAATCAAGAACAAAAGGCATTTTTCATTCAGATAAATAACGAATTCCCGAAAATTATTTCTGAAAAACTAATTCCAATACTTAATTCTGAGCTAGCCAAATGGTTAGACGTTCCATCTCATCAAGTAAATTTTGATAATGATTTTATTTTGAATGAATTGTTTTTGCCAATGTGTCTGAATTTTCCAGTAAAATGGAAAATGGTTCTTTACTACCCAAAAATCGATCAGTTTATGACTGTTCATTTTGTAGATTTTGAACCTCAAACAAAAATACAATTTGAAAGCTAAAACAGAGAAAAATAATACAATTAGCAATGGGCAGGTTTTGCTAATATTTACAAAAATTTCAGCAATGCAAATGAATAAAAAATTAAAGAGCAAGAAAATCCGCTTTTACGCGACATGTGGCAGCACATTATTTTTGTTTGAAACCATTGGACTTGTTCCGTTTACAAGAGTTATTTTTATTAAATATTTAGATGCAGAGCATCCTATTTGAGTTCTGTCAGTAACGGATGAAATAGTAATGGACATAACTCACGATAATCGAGAACACCAGCCTATAACAGGCGTTTGGCTCAATGGCGGGTGACGTGGTTAATTGAACATTCTACCTCGCATCAACTTTTGTGGTGTATTGATAGTTTTCTGCTCCGAAATCCGCCACTGCGCCAAGCGCCAAAACGTTGTGCGTCATTTTAAAAAAAAACGCTAAACAAAATTAAACATCAAAATAATGATAAAAAAATGGTTAAAATTGTTTAAACAAAATAATATCAAGATTGACCTTGATGTCATTAAAGAAGCCATAAAAGATTATAGAAGTGACGGAAAAGAATTGATGCGAAAACTTGCAGAAAAATACGGACTTGATATTGAAAATGAAAAAGATTATGAAAAGTTAATCGCAAAAAACAACGAAGAAATACCTAGAAATGGAGAACTTTCGCAACGCTGGAATTATGCTTTTCACGGTTGTGAATGTGGATTTTATAATAAAAAACATAAACAACAAGTCGAAGTTGTATTAAGTAACCAACCTGAATTTGGACACATTGATTCTTGGTTTCTCTTATCTTATATGCAATCAACTGAAAAATACAAAAAAGAAATAGAAGGAATTAATTGGCAACAACTTAAACCTTTAATTGAAAAGTTATATAAAACTGGTGAAATTGAATCTGTAAATAAATAAAAACGAACGCACAACAAGGGCTTTGCAAAATGGCGGGTTAAGTGATAATTGGAAGTTTTGTACTTCGTAATCCGCAAAAGTCCCAAAACGTTAGCGGTAATTTTCCATATAAACTTTAATAATGAATTATTTTGATAAAATTTCAATAAATTCAAAAATAGGAATTAAAGAGATTGTTGAAAAAATCACTAAAGACATTCAATAAAAAAACTACTACCAACAAAGGCTTGGTGAAATGCAGGGTTAAGTACAAAAAAAGCTAAAGCAACAAAAAAATCTTTGTATTTACAAAAAAAACCTCTAATTGTGTAACTTGCTGTTAATTTAAAAATCAGATTTTCATAGAGTTATATTTTCGTAAAAAAATATTTTCTCAGATTTATAAAAAAAACGCAACTATTTCTTGCAGAATCAAAAACCTGTTGTATATTTGCACTCACAAAACAAGGGCGATTAGCTCAGCTGGTTCAGAGCACCTCGTTTACACCGAGGGGGTCGGGGGTTCGAACCCCTCATCGCCCACTAAAACGGAAGTTTTAAAAAGCATAAGCACACACTTCAGATGTAAAAGTCTGAAAATGTGTGCTTTTTGTTTGTTTTAAATTTTCGTAGTAATGAAAGAGGAAGTATGTTTTGACACGAGGATTGACACGTATAAACTTTATGTGTCAATGAATGCAAGATTTGTTTTAAGAAAAGACTCCTGCAGGGATTTCCGTATGCCTGTGTACCTACATCTAACAGGTAACAAAAAACGGGAACGAATTTTTTTAGACCTATGGGTTGACAGCCGTCAATGGGACGAAAAAAATAACCGTCTGAAGAATACTAAAGAAAATTACGACTCTAATTTAATTTTGGAAAACGTAACTAAAAAGATTACTTCTATAAAAACGAGTTATCGTTTAGCTGACAGAGTACTCACTCCTACTTTGCTTAAAAAAGAACTCAAAGAGAATTTACCCAGGGTGAATTTTGTGAGTTTCTGTAAATATTGTCTTGATGAAGAAAGACAATATATGAAGCCTGGTACTCAAAAGAAAAACGAAGCGGTATATCACAAGCTCTATAACTACAATGATGAAATATTTTTTACGGAAATTACTCTGGAGTGGTTCAGAAAATACAGAACACACTTGAAACTGATCGGAAATAACAGCGTAACCATAAACGGAAATATTATTATTCTAAAAAAATATTTGCGGAGAGCTCAAAAGTCCGGGATTAAATTAGTCATCGACCTTGATGATGTGGTTGGAGGAAGTACTAAGGGAAACAGGAACTATCTTAATGTTATAGAGCTGAAGAAGTTTTATAACTACTACTTTAATGAGTTCATTCCCGAAAGCAGAAGACTCGCTTTAGGTTATTTCCTTTTTTCCTGCTTTACGGGTTTGCGGATTTCCGATGTGCAGAAAATCGAACGTAAAGAAGTTTTACATTGCGATTTTCAGTTTGTAACAACCAAAACCGAAAAATCGCAAAACATTGAGCTGAACCAAAAAGTAAAGGAACTTATCAAGCACGATGAAAATTTATTCAAAACTAAATTTACAGACCAATTTCTGAATAGAGAAATTAAAGGAATAGCTACCTATCTCGGAGTGCGTAAACATATTACGTTTCATGTTGCCCGACACACTTTTGCAACCTCTTTCCTCCGAGCTGGAGGAAAGGTGCAGAATTTACAAAAGCTTTTAGGGCACTCCGAAATAAAAGAAACGATGATATATGTTCACTTGGTTGAATCGGAAGCTAATACGGAAATTCACTTAATGGATAATCTATTTTAAAGATTCCGTCTCGATTTCAGTTTCAAAAATATCTGATTCGATTTCGTTACGATTCAGTAATTTAATGATATGGTAATTTCCGTACGCAAATATTTTTTTACCTAATTTGTAAGCTACTTCAAACGGAGCTATAAAGCTCCATTTAAAACCAACTGAACGAATACGAAAATCAAACCAGCTGTTATAAAATTTTTCGTGAACAGACGGAACCTGAAGTTCTGTTGTATTCCTTGTCAAATTCAAATCGTCCTGAAGACCGTCATATACCACGAACAAAGGTTTTGCATTATCCTTTAAAAAAGAGTGAGCTGTCAAAACTCCTTTTCGGAAAGCTAAAGGTAAGGGTAAAGCATTAATGTTGATTTCGTTTGTTTTTTCGTCCGGGACAAACCCCTCGTTTAAAACACCACTCGAAGAATGGAACACAGGTAGGTAGTTGTACGTTTCTGAATCTACATCTTGAAATTTCAACAAAAAAGACATTCCTTTCTGAAACGACATCGTAGGTTTTGAAACTTGGTAGTCAGACAAATCAACTGTATCAAAAAAGTTAATTTGGTCCTCTACAAAATTCAACTGTATCTGATTTTCTTTAATTCCGATATCGAGATTAAACCAGTTTTTTAAGGTCGTTACCAAATCCCCAAAAGTCATATCCGGAACAGCTCTCGAAATATCTACTTTGTTTTCGTTGTTGATGGTCGGAATAACCTCTCCGTCTACTTCGTGAAGTGCTATCGGGTTTACCCAAAGAGTAGATACCTCCATTGTAATATTAGGATTCCCTTCTTTATAGTCGGATGTTTCAATCTCTAAAGTTATTTTATCTTCCAAAGATGAAACATCAGTATCTATTACTATGTCGATGTTAAAAGATTTGGGGTGTATGTAAAACCCAGAGAACGAACCATAAGGTAAATAAAGGTTTCCCTGTTGTAAAATACTTCCGTTATAAGATATCTTATAGGTTATAGGTTTGTCAAAAAGCCAATCGGGTTTCCTTGGGTATTTCAAGTTTATTTTCCCGATGATTCTATACTTACCTTTTTCAGGAATAAGCACTTCTTTTTTATAATTCCTCCACGTGAAGTAAATTAAATTTGAAGCATAACCGGGTATAGGAATATTTTCTTCACTTACTACAAAGGTTTCATCAGCCTGTGAAATTTCCAAATCAATATGTTCAAAAACTTTTTCCTGGTAATAGTTTAACTCTGAATAAAGTAACACATTTTTAAATAAATCGTGCGTAATAAAGTTTCCCGAAAGAACATATCCTTCAGACTCAAACCCTGTTCTTAAAACGTGCAACAGGTATGGTAGAGGTTGCATTATGTTTCGGTTATAGATAATTTCCTCTTCTAAATCAACTTCATTTTCTATGAAAGCTCCCTCTTTATAGTTGTTGAGGATATTTTCAAAAGCAAACCAAATATCGTCTTCTTCAGGGTTCTCTATTTTATCCACGTGGATTTGAGGAAAATTATAACTAACAGCTGGATACCCCTGTGTTATGACCGATTTTGCGTGTTGGTAAATATCCTCTACTTCAACCACTCCGAACGGAAGCTCCGAGAGTTTCTTGCTAAAGTTCGGGAACTCGTCAAAACCATAACGCAAAACACAACTCATTACATCTCCGGTTATTTCTTCAATTTCTAAAGAGGCTTTGCTCTTTGTGTCGTTGTGCCAATAACGTACTTCGAATAAATATTCTCCCGAAGAAATCAAATGTTCGTTGATAAAACCAAACATAACAGCCGATTCGTCATTAAGCCGAACATCAAAAGGCAGAGAAAACTTCGTGAAAATGCTGTCCGAAAACCAATGCGTTTGTTCAGTATCAGAAATTTTCAGACCCGAAAGGTCTAACTCGAAATTAGAGTGAGTGATTTTCCTCATTGTATTTTGAATTAATGTCAAACTCAACCATAAACCCTACCAATGTTCTTTCAGAATCCCAAAGCGTTTGCTTTTGTGCTTTCGGAATAAGACTCATTAAAGGCTTTAAATTTTTATCTACTATCCATGCTTTTTTTGCAGTCGTAATATCAGATATTATTTCTGCATTGTCAGCGGTTATCCAGCCTGTGTCAATGAATATTTTAGAGTTTTTCTTCGTTGATAGCTTTTCGGCCACTTCAACCATATCAACCATTTTATTAAAAACAGAGTCCTGACTTTCTCCTTCAATTCTCAAAACCCCTGTAAACTCGTAACATCTGTGGAGTTTGTATTTGTCTTCCCACATTATAATGTGAGAGTAGTCTCCCTTCGGAAAACAAACAAAATCTTTTTGAGCCTCCATTCTAAACTCTTCTCCCGAAGTTGCTGCTGTAGATTTTATTTTAAACCTCAAAATATCTCCTTGTTTAATGTCGAAATCACTTGCTTTGATTTTGAAAGAATTAACACCCAAACTAATAAAGTCAGCAAATAGAGATGAAGTAGGGTAAACCTTCGTTTCGTTTTTGTAGAGTTCGATTTCTGAGCTATTATGGTTAACAAAATTAACTATCATAACCGAATCCGGAGTAATTCGTTCTTTCAGAACTTTTTGCTCTAAAATAAAGAAACTCGAATTAGAGTTGTTTGGAGTTCTTCCTGCTATATATTTCAGTTCTTCTGATTGTATCTGACTAAAAGCCTCGTTTGTATTAAAATCTCTTTCGATGATATTTAGAAACGCAGTTGCATATCTATACTGTCTTCCTTGTTGGAAATTAGCAGAAAGCGTAGTCATTGCCCTATCAATGAATTTTCCAATATTGAATTTTGCTTTAGTTTTGAATATCGGAACTTTAAGTAAAAACGAAAAAGGTTTTGGAACGTTGCTGTAAAAGTCATAAACCTGTACATCTATCTTGCAGTCTAAAAAAACATTGTCCCGTACAGAACTATACTCTACAAACTTTTCGTCTAACGTAAAGTTATATTCGTCAAGCTCTATAGTATTAATGTGTTCTGTAACGTTATACTTAACCGTTACCGAAGCCCCTGTGCTGTTCGGCTTCAGAAACCAAATAGAGCCTTGGTAAAAACCAACACCTATATTTTCGGAATTTAACGGAGTTATTTTGTATAAAATAACTCCTCCCTCATTTGTTATAATTTCTTTTTCAAGCCATAAAGGCATCGTAACATCGAGAGCTTCAGAAGCTATTACCATAAGTTCTGCAGGTTCTGCCTCTTCCGTATATCTGATTGCTGAAAAAGAAAGTCCGGTAGGATCGGCAACAACCGAATTTTCGTCATCGACAGTATATTTTCGAAACTCTATATTTCCTTCAACTGTGTTTGTTGGAATAAAAACATCTGATGTATTAATATAACCCGAGTTGTCGAACAAAATAGGAAAATTAGAAATCGGAGACGGTGACGGAGTCATTGAGAAATTTAAAGAAACCGAAACCGTTGCAGGTCCGGTGCCGATTGCATAATAAAAACCACTTGAATTAACACCTATCGTTACGTTTGAATCTTCCGAATCAAGTATAGCAAAGCTGTGAGGTAACCAAATTCTCCAAAGAGAATTTCCCAACGCATAAATCTGCACCTCTTTAGCAGGAGGATGTACGGAGCTTCCGAGCCTGTACTTAAAAGAAAGGTCTTTCGGAAAAAAAGCGACTTCATTGGCTTGAAATTTATTCAAAAACACAGGTACACTAAACGTAGTTATTGTTTGAGAAGTTCCGTTTGCAAAATTTTTGTTTACGGTAAAAAACAAAGCGTTTAGATTAGAACCATAAGGCAAACTGTCTATCTCTTCCTGGTTGTAATTAAACGTAATTGGAAGAAAGGTGTTATTTTCTATGATAGGAATAACCTGTGAAACAGTGATGAAACTTATAACAGGAGTAAGTGCTAATACGTTTACATTTAACGAATAGCTCTCCGCATTGGAATCTTCAAGAGCCGTACCAAAAATATCCCTAACACGAATGTTTATAGTTTCAGAAACAGGAAATGGATCCCCTGCCCTGTAATTAACTTCTACGGGATATACATCTGAAGACCAGCCACCATATAGCACAACATCTTCTGTTTCTATATTTTCGGGTATGAATGAAAGAGGTATCATAATAATATTTCGGGTATTTGTGAATAATTCTGACAAGCTATGTTACTTTCCCAGACTACTTCAAGACCAATTTCATCTGTAAACCATATTTCGAGATAAAAGTCTGAAAAGTAAAAGAGTAGTCTGTTTTTGAAAAATACTGTGCCGGTACAATCAATACTTGAAAGAGGTATTTTTGTTAAATATTCAAAAAGTGCGGTATGATTGGTTATCAAAATAACCTGATTCGGAACTTCGGTTGTTTCTTCTTGCAAAAATGCAGAGGCACGACCCGACAAAATAATACTTTGTTCTATTCTTCCAAATTCCTTGGTTAAAAAGGTTAAAATCTTATCTATCACGAAATTCACGTTATTGTTGTCGAAAATAGTATTTTCAACGTAGCTAAATAATGGGTCCATCTTATCCTATTTTACTGTTTTTTTCGACTTTTTCTAATTTGGTTGTTGCATCACGTAATTCACGTATGCTTTTGTAATCTTTTGATGACACTACGGCTGTAAGTCCCTTTTCTTCAATTTTTTCAAGGACCGAAGTTGTTCTGTTCAGAATTTCGTAAAACTGACTCATAAGCTCCTGAGTTTCTCTATTAGAGTCTGAAGAAGTATTGTTTACAGGGATTTCAATTCTTTGTGTTTCCGGAGAGTAATATCCTCCTTCAAAACCTTTGATTCCCTGAAGCTGACGAACTAACGCATTACGAAGTTCCGGGTCAAGTTTTTTATACGTAGCAGAATCAATAACCATTTCAGGCTTACTACCTTCTCCTGCTAAAAAATAAGTTGGTTTATTAACCATTCCCGAACGAGTTTTACCTCCATATCCTGCCTTGAATACTTTTCCGTCCTGTTCACGCTTGATATAATCAGGATAAAGACCGTCTTCATAACCACGAGCCGGCAAGGGTTGTTTTCGGATAGTCATAATTTGTAATGCTCCCATAGCAGCGGTTAATCCTGCTAATACAAAACTCATAGGCGGAGCTTGCCCTAAAGCAGCAGTAACCCCACGTGCAGTATTGATAATGGCATTAACGACTGCCATATCTCTATCACGTTTAGCTTGTTTGTATTCAAGTTCTGCACGTTTTTTTGCTACATCGTCTTCAAGGGCTTCAACTCCTCTTTTGTATTGAACCTGATTGATGTAGCCTTGGTCTAACTGCTGTTTTAGTTTTGCTTTTCTTTTGTCTAATCCTGATTCGTACTTCCGTAGCGAAGCATTTTCAGAGGCAGTTACGTAAGCGTTGTACTGACCCCACGCATTTTGCATTGCAGAAACCGCAAAATTTACTGCTCCCAGTTGAGATTCAAGGGTTTTCAGATTTTCAAAAGTTTTAACCCATTGGTCAACCGTAAATCCTAAAACATCAGCATCTCCGAAAGCTCCCAAAGCAGCACTTCCGAAATCGGATTTTTCATCATCTCCGTTTTGGAGCTTGTTTTTTGCTTCCCCAACCTTTGCAACTGCTTTTTCTAAAAATTCAATCTGTTGAGTCAGATTTTCTTTTTGTTCGTCAGTAAGAATATTGAAATCAATACCTAAAGTATTCGGAACACCGGCTACAACATTTTTATATTGCTCAATTTGAGTAAGTAAAAATTCTTCCTGTGCTTTGAGTTCTCCTTCTTCGTATTCTCTTTTTAGTTCGGCTTTCGCTTTTTCGAGAGTATTAATAGAAGAAAGCTCCTTTTCGGAAAGAAAACCTCTTAACCTTTCTTTTGCTTCATCGAGTGAGGAAATGCCATTTATTTCGTTTAAATGTTCGGTTTCCCGAATTAGCTTTTCACGATTGTATTGACTCTCTAAATTCTTGATTGCTTCAGTAAAGAATTTCTCCTGAATGGTAGCAAGATTCAGATTGTGAATATACTCATCGTTTTCGATTCTGCTGTTTATAGCTTGGTTTTTTGAAACCCAAACCTCTTTTTGCTCTACCCAAAAAGAACGCTCTTTGTTGGATAAGCCTGTATCTTCCGATTTGTCTTGAGCTTTTTGGATTTCTGCTTCATCAATAAGTTGAGCTTTTAAATCACGGATTTTTCGTTGATGATTCTCCTTGAGAATATCACGTTCTTTTTCATATCCGTGTTCCAAAATAGAAAGCTCGTCATCTTTAGCATCATCTTGCAGTTTTGACAGCTCTGCTCGTTGTCTTTTTAAATCTTCAAGGAGTTTTTGAAATTCTGCTTCGCGTTTTTCACGGGCTTTTTTGGCTTTGTCGTCTTCTCCTGTTTCTTCTTCCTCATCGTCTGTAGTTTCAGAGTCGAGATATAATTCAGCATTTTTTTGAATAAAGTCTGCCTGAAGCTTATTTAGTTTCTCTTGTTCTGTCTCAACAGCTGAAATTCCTTTTTTATAGGCATTATATCGTCTTGCATAATCAGATGCGATTCTGTGGAAGAAAATTTCCTCAGCTGCGGTCACGTCATTTTCTTTTTCTTTAAGTCTTTGTTCAATATCATAGGCAGCTTGTAGATCTACTTCATTAAATCCTAACATATTTTTATTATGTTCCTCATTTCCGAGAGCGTCTATTTTTTTCTGAGCCAATGCGGATTGTTTAGATTCAAAAGCCTGCATCATTGCTTTTTTGCTCAATGATTCAATATACTTATTAATTGAAGCTGTTGCCTCCTTGGTTCTGATGTTTTCTAAATTGAGATGTCCAAGATATTCCGGAGAAATTTCGTTTAGTTTTTTAATGGCCAGCAGTCGCTGTTCTTTCGACTTCGTTTCGTCTTGAGCTATTGATAATAAACTTTTAAGTTGATTTTTTTCTCCTTCAATTGAAGCTGTTGCTTCTCTTCTTATGTTGTTTAACATAGTTTGAGAATCAACAACTTTTTCGGTTTCCTTGCCAAACAGCTTCATAGCTCCAACAACAGCAACTATTGCAGCCAATAAAAGGCCAAAAGGATTTGCTTTAATTACGCTATTCATTACACGAAGTGCTTGTGTAGCTCCTTTCACATTCCCTGACAACAGCATTGTGATAGCAGCCCAAGCCTGTGTTCTTAAAATTGCTCCTGCTTCTATAACAGCTCGTGCTTTGGCCGCTACATTATACAATAACGTGGCCTGTGTGTTTCTTGTACTCCACAATGTGGCTAACTTCAAACCTGCATTATACGAGAGAATTGTAGCTGTTAGAATTAATAATACTTTCGTAATGGTTATTACTGTATTTCTCCATTTTTTTTGCTCCTCATCTGTTGCTTCGGTTGCTCCGATAAGTAAAGCAAATTTATCAACCACATTTGCCAACCAATTGATAAAGCTTTCGGAACTAAACCACCCCATTACGGTTTTATTGATTTTCTCTAAAGTAGCAGCTAAATTTTCATTTTTTACATTATACTCATCTGTAAGAGAGGAAGCTTCCCAAAGGGACTCGTTTGCAATTCTTTGTTTAATTGTTAGCTTTTCTATTGAGCCAGCCAAACCTATGATAGCACTATCTCCTCTTGTTCCTCCTGCCTCTATCTCTGATAACGACTTCATTAGTTTGGAAGCACTTCCCGAATTTTTTTCCAAACCTTTCAGGAATGTAATCATAGCCTGATTAGCATCTTTTTCAAATAATTCGGTAAAGTCTTTGACAGACATTTCTGATACTTTAGCAAATTCAGTGGTGTCTTTTGCCATTTCAATCCAAATCTTATTCATTGCGGTTGCCGTAACTTCCTGACTTAATCCGATTTCGTCAAATGTAGCTGCATATCCAATATTGTCTGCAGCACTTAAGCGTATCTGTTTGGAAATTCCTCCTGTACGCTTCAAAAAATCAACAAGGAAACCTGCCTGATTACTTCCCGTTGCGGCCACTTCATTAATGGCAGAACCTAAAGAAAGCATTGCACCTTCAAAATCTCTCCCTGTTTCAGCTCCAACCTTATACACATCTACGATTTTACCTACTTCACGGATTTGAGTATCAGAAAGATCATCTCCTAAAGCAACCTTCATCTGATTAGCTACATTTACAAAAGATTTGATGTTTTCGACTCCTTCAATTCCTAATCGACCTCCTTCTTCTGCTAATTTTAAAAGCTCTATTCGAGCAGTTCGGGTTTTCATCAAACCGAAAGACTTGGTAAGTTCGTCAACTTCCTTTTTGGTTAGTTGAGTGGTTTTCATAACGTCTGCTTGTGCATCAGAGAGCTTGCCGTTGATGTCGATAATTTTCTGAATAGACAAAACAATTCCTGTCATCGAAGCGACAACTGAAAAAGCAAGTGCCTGATAACGGTTAAATCCATCTGCTAAACCACCTAAAGAGAATTTAGCAGCTTGTGCTTTCCCAAGAAGCTCCGAAAGTCGTGCATTAACCTGGTTGAGTTCGGCTTGGTAACGTTTGTGATCAGCAGAACCCGGGATAAGATTACGAAGAACCAGTTTTAAGTGTGTTGCTTTGGTTTGAAGCTGTGCCATTGTCAGTCCTGTAATCCCAATTTGCTTTTGCAATTCCTGCATTTTTACTTTGTTGGAATTCAGGGTTTGGGTATTGGACTTGATAGCTGCCGTTACTTCTTTGTATCGTGCCGATTCTTTTTTTCCGTCCTGTTCAAGTTTCTTTTTTTCGGCACGAAGTTCCTTCTGACTTTCATTAAGCTTACGAGTAGATTTTTCAAGGTCTAAAAGTTCCTTTTGAGCTTGATTTCCATTTATAACAATGGATAAACTTAATTTTTCGTCTGTGATTTTCTTTGCCATTTTGCGGAATTTCCTGCAAAGTGGCAAATATCAATAAAAGAAAGTGTTACATAAAAAGCAAGACTACCGATTACTGAACTTACCCGTAATCCAGTCTATAAGGTTTTCAAGTTGCTTTAACAACCAAACTAAAGGAGCTACTCTGTAATCGTTTTTTCTGTACATAAGTACAAATATAAAAATTACTTCCGAGCTTCAGGGTCTAACCCTGAATAAGAAGAAACAGAACTGATGTGTTTTGCCCAAGTCGGACGATAGATGTAATATTTGAAAGCGTCTGACATGTTTGTAGAAAACATAGGAAGCAGATGTAAAGGAAGCTTCTCCGAAGATTTGTCTTTATGCAGACTTTTCGAGCCTTTTTTATCAGTTTTAATTTGGATTTTTGCTAACTCTAACGATGACTTCAAGTGCTTGCACTGAAATCGGTCTATCTTCAGTTTTGGCAATTCGGGTTTGGTTTCTGCCATAATATGCTTTGCTAAATTATATTCTTCCTCCTGGAGAATAACTGCTTGATTTTCGCTCATTAAATTTACCGTCCAAATTTGTGCACCCGTTTCATCGAAGCGAATAGCGTTTGCTAATTCCGTTGCCCAATCCCTTTTGACTTTTTTGTATTGGTTTCCTGAACGGTCATAATACATATTCAAAACCTTTGTTTTGTGATGCTTGAAAAATTCACGGAATTTTTTCCCTAACTCCACAGAGCTTTCGGGAGCAAGAGTAAAAAACTCTTTCAACATATAGATATAATTTCCTCTTGTTTGCCCCACAACCATAGAACACATACTCCCGAAATCTACTCCGCAATCTAACGACTCGTTGTGATTGATGTAACGAAGTGCCAACGAGCTTTCCTGAATATCATCTGTAAGTAGGTATTTATCATAATAACTGCTTATTACTCCGTCATCGTGAAAATGATGTTCTCCAAGATTTCCATAAAACTTTTCTCCCTTTTTTAGGTTGATTTTAAAAGACAGAATTGCTGACTTAAATTCCTCTATTCCCAGAGCTTTAAGGGAATCCGTAAAATATCCGTCTGTAAGGATATCCACGTTTACAAACGAAGAAACCACATAGAAAAAAGTCGAATCTTTACGGACCCGAATCCATCGTTCCGTCCATCGCATTATGTTTTTTTGGATATTCTCAATCTCCTTTTGATTTCGGAATTTCGTAGCATTGTAGAGCTGTCCTTTAAGTTCATTTAAAACGATTCCGACTTGTAGAGCCAATTTGACCTGTTCCAGGTCCATATCTTTTTCGTGCTGTAAAATCCAGTCATCATCTCCTGTAATGATGTTCGGCATATCGGTTGTGAAAGTTCGACCACGATAAAATGGAGAGTGGCCGAACATTACGAACTCCCCACGAATAGCAGGAGAAAGTTTGTTCAGTTTATCAGATTTTAGAATTCGTGCTTCATCTCCGTAAATGTGCTGATACGAACCTCCTGCCAATCCTGACGGTTGGTCTAACGAACCAATATTTTTAAAGCAACCGTTAAAAATCGAAATCGTATGCTTGTACGACATTGGAGGCTTATATGGTCGTTTGAAGTGAGAGGGAGGCGGTTTATCTGTAACATAATGAACTCCTTCTCTCCAGCCTAAACGCTCCCAACCTTTTAAAAGTGTAGGTACGATGTTTTTTAGAGCATTTATATAAGTGTCAGCTACCAAAATTTGATAAGAGCCGGGCATATCAAAACACACGTCTTGTGAACGTGAAGCAATGATACCTTCTGTTTTCCCTGTCGCACGACCAGCAATCAGGTAGAGGTTTTTCGGAGAAATAAGTTCTATCATCTGTTGTACCCAAGACATATAATGCCCTTCAACAGAGATATCCTTAAGACTTACGTGGGTCTTCCTGCTCATCCGGGAATGCTTTTAAATCAATAACTAATGCTTCGGATTTAATCCGGAGTTTTTCTTTTTCTGTCAGCTCTGGGATTGCCTCAATCATTTCGGCTAATCGGTTCCTGTCCACCTTCGGAAGTCCGAGCAGTTCGGTGTCAACCGTAAAGAGCTTGACAGGTTTACGGAACAGCTCCTGCGGAAGCTCCTCTTTGTCTTCTTTGTCTAACTCCAGAACATCACGGAGTTTGAGATACATTCCTTGAATTTTTTCGGAATCTTGAACCGATTCTTTTATTTGTTCAGCAAAATTGATGTTCATCATCATTTTTTCCGCAATAATATACTTCCAAGCCTGTTTTGAAATTGTGGAATCGGAATAGAAATACTCCAGAGCTTCTTCGTAGAGTTTGTTTGCTTTGTACCGGGAATATTTTTCTATCGCCACCAAATGCTTCAGTATCGCTTCTTTGCTCCCGAACTGGTCAATCCGTAAAGACATCGCACGGATTTTGTCAAGCACCTGGATATACTCCACGATGTGAGCAGGAGCATTGTTCATATTTCCAAACTCCAGGAAGTCGTAAATATCCGATAAAGACAGGTCCTCTATTTTCATTCTCCAAATAAAATTTTGTTCCTAATGTTTTGGGCTGCTATGCTTTTGGATTCTTTCTGATAAATCTGTGCAGCTGTAATGTTTCCTGCTTTGGCATTTTCCAAAAGTTTTTGGTTCACTTCCATAGTAGCAACTAGCTTACCTCTGTCGTAATGGTAACGAACTAAAGACTCTTTATTATTGTAAACCGTAACGAAGTCCTTTTTAGGGACATCAAGGTAAACAGCGATTTCGGAAGGCAGGTAATTAAGCCCTGCCATATCTTCAATAGTTTGATATTCTTCTTCTGTAAATTTCATCGTGATTTGTTCCAAACGATTAGACCGTAAATTCCTAAAATGAACATATAAAACGATGCTAAAACGAATAGCTGTGTGTCGTTTTCAGAACGATAGGACAAAGTTCCAAACACGAAGAAGCAAAGGAGACAGAGGCACGAACTTATAAAAAGTATATTGATTCGTTTTATTTTCATCGCAGTTTTGTTTCAGTGAATAATTTCTTTCTAAATTCATATAATCCTTTTGAATTTGCGAATATATATTGCTCGTAGTGAGCATTTTCAGACCAGTTACCCGACCCTTCAATTATATAGTGAGCATCTTCGGTTTGAAGTAAACACACTTTAGCGTGTACCCAGGCATAATTGACCGTAAAGTTTGCTCTTTCTTTAGCCATAGCCATAAGGTTGTCAATAGTTATGGGGTTTCGCTTTATCATCGAATCGGAAATCATAAGCGTAACCTGTTCGATAATTCCTGAATCGTGAAGCTCAATCAGGGCTTCGATTACTTTTCGGCTGATGCTATACGTACAAGCGTATAATTCCTTGACTGAACGAGCTTTGCAAATCATAGGAATAAAGGTGAAAGCGTTAAAGGAATTATCCGTCTGAAGGAAAAAAAATTCTTCTTCAGACGGCAATCTCAATAAATCCTCTTCGAGCTTTGCAACCTTTTCGTAATGGGAAAGCAGATAACGGCTTTCCCATTTTTCGCTTTTTGGTTTGGCAGGTCCGGGACTTGAATAATTTTTTAAATCAAAAAATTTGTTATGCAAGTCCGAGTTTTTTGTTTACCAATTTAACCAACAGCTCCCTGTCTTTGATTCGCTCCAAAATCTTCTCACGCTTTTCCTCGTTTTCCTCTTTTTCGAGAGCTTTTTTATTTTTGGAAATATAAGGAGGGGCAGATTTTAATATTTGGTGCAACTCCTTTGTGGTTTTTTCTTTCAAATCACGCTCGATTGTCAACTCTTTGAATTTGATGTGCTTTCCGAGAATTTCTTTTTGCTCTTTGTAGTGAACCAACTCATCGTTAATTGCCTGTTCTGCCTCGAACAGATCTACAGCCAAAAGCGAAAGTTCCTGTTCTTTGGCTTCTTCCAAAGGAACAGTTCCGTCCTGGTGTGCTTCGAGTGAAGCTCTGACAATCTGAAGATTGTGCCAAAGTCTGATTTTGTCAGTAACCAAAATTTTGAACACATCAGGACAATCTTCCTCTAACAAGAAAGGAAAAACTTCGTTTAACCTTTGAGTTTCAGCCTGTTTTTTGACATCTTCCTCTTTGAGCTTTGCAACGTTTTCCTGTTCTTTTAGCTCTGCCTGTTTAGCGAATTCATCTAATTCTTCCTCTGTCAGTATTGGCTGTTGTGCAACCGGTTCTGCTTCTGACGGAACAAAAGTGCTTACCTCTAAATCGGTAATCTTCAGGACTTTTTTTAAGTCGTAAATCAAATTTTTCAAGGCTTGAGGGGAGTAGCCTCTGTTGTATTGAAACAGCAAAACCGACCTTCCGTCAATAGCTGCTCTGAACAGCTTATAAGCCTTATTATACTTTTCCTGTGGGGAAAGTTTGTCGTTTACGATTAGTTCTAAAACTTCATTTTTCATAGTTAGATAAGTTTAAAATCAAAAATTAAAGTAGCAATATGGCAATTGCCGTAAAAAGAAAGTGTTACATAAAAATTTTACCACATTTATTTGAGGGTCTGTATTGTATTCTTGTCAATTTTTGCTTTTTATTTTTCTCCCGATAATACAGTACCCGAAACGATTGGGAAGTAAAGCCAAAATCATACAAATCGTATATATTCATAAATTCCTCAATGGCAGGACGAATTTTTCCTTTTGGATTGGCATGTAAGTACCCCTCCATATAATAGATAAAACCGATTCGGAAATATTCCTCCAGTAAGTCGTTGATGATTTCGTTTACTTCTTCAGGAACTTTTAGAAAAGAGTTATTTCCGGAAGCAGTTTTGAATATCGTGCCTTTGTACTCTTTTTTTACCGATTCCTGTATCTGTAAAAAAATACTGATTTTCTCGAAGCGGGAAGGTAAATCCGATTTAGCTAAAAGCGTCCGGATTATATTACCAAGAGCTGAAGCTCGAATTATTTTTACGGCTTTTACTCTTTTGTTCAGGTAACGAGCTTCTGTTCCTTCCATTTCTTTGAAAAAGAAAGGGACGAGATACGGTTTTATGTGAACAGGTACCAGCATCAAAAAAAACTTACCGGGAAAAAAGTAGGCAAACCAAACGCATCAACAGTCGGAATATATCCTGTCGGGAATATGCTCTGAAATTCAACCGATAATTGAGTGATTTTGTTGTTTGATTGTACTTCGATTTTTGGTTTGGTATTCTGATTAAAATCATTTCTCCCGAGGACCAACGATTTTCCGTTTGACATATTTAAAGTTATAAACTTGATTTTGTCTAATTGTGCAATTCGGTCTGCCCGTAAGCCGTCAAACTTTTCGGGAAAAGAAAGTGTAAGTTTTTGCGTGTAAAAAGTTCCGGAAGAGCTGCGGTTGGAATTTTCGGAAAAAGAAACTGAGGCTTTCCTGAAGTAAGTTTTGAAAAAATCAATATCAACTCCGATAGAGTTGTAAAACCTTTGCCACCCCTCTATACCGGAAGGAGTAAGTTCTCCCGTAAAGGAAATTAAAATATCGCAGATATTAGACTGAAAACCACTTTGTTTGTTAAGCATCCGAAATAATTTTAAACAAAGATATAAAAAATTTACTTATAGGTAAATAAATTTAGCTATAAGTAAACAAAAAAAGCAATTGCCTATCCTTTTTATTTAGAATCTGAAAATAGTATAGCTTAATCCAACTCCTGCAAAAGTGCCTTGCTTGAACTCGTGGCTTAATCCATACCCGGAAACAAGCCCAACTCCGAAGCGTTTGTTTTTAAGTTGTTTTTTTTCGAGTTCGAATTTTTGCTCCTGAAACTCGATATAATTTTGATTGTTGCGTTTGATAATTTCAAGGTTTGCAATAATCTGTTGTAATTGAGCAATCGTTCGGGAGTCGTCAATTATTTGATTTTCGAGTTCTGTAATTAGGTTATCTTTTTCGTGGAGTATTTCTTTCAAGAACTTACCTTGCTCAAGCCCTTTGTATATTTCAATTCCCTGAACTTCTGGTAGATGAATATCGGTAGTTTGACAGGTACCACTGTAAGCTGTCATAAGAAGAAAGATTGTCAAGATGTTTTTCATAATCTGATAATTTATTATTGATGATTTCTTTTGTATGGTAGTGTCTTTCAATGACTTTTTCCCGTTCTAAAAGAGCTTTGTCTATATGAAAGGTTAATATTTGGTTTTGCTTTTGAAGAATTTCGTTTTCTCTAACTATTTCCCTTTCTCTTTCGGTTATGATTCCGATTTCAGCGGAATAATCTTTTTTAAGAGAAATTAAAAGCAAAATCAATATCGCAATAACTATATACGGTATTGCCTTAAAAAAGAGGTTAAATAAATTGTCCGGGTTTGGCTTTGGTAATTTCATAATGTTTGTGTAATTGATTTTACAATATTTCAAGCTCAAATTTATCAGGTAAAAGCCTGTTCAAAGATTGTAATGTATTCGCAGAATTAGTCACGTCTTGAAGTCCGTCTTTATTTATGTCTGAAAGCTCTTTGCCTACCAAAACACACCCTTCTGTTTGGGTAAAATAGTTCCCGGAGTGGATTAAGATAAAGCTTCTGTTCGGAACGTCTAAAATATGAAAGTGATTACCATATTTTACAGAAGTTCTTTTAACAACTTTATATGTCCCCACAGGAATATTACTGACATTGTTCTTGTTTCCAAAATCAGGTAATTCTAATGCGAAGCAGTTGTAAATGCCTCTGTTTAGTTCGTCCACGACAAACAAAATACCCAAAGTCTGCTTACTACAGTCTAATTGGGTTTTGAATCTTTCAATTATTACTCTCATCTTTCCCTGTTTTAATTAAACTCCTGATATTCCAAAATTTCTTTATTCCTTTTTCAAGACCTCCAACCAAATCAAAACCTGCACGTTTGCTGTTCTCGAGATTTGACACAATCTCTGATACGTTTATCAGAATCAACGATATTTCAAAAGGTGTGAGCGGGATTATTCCATCATGAAACTGAAACTGTTTATCTTTTAGCAAAACAGTCAACAATACCGATACTGTAATTATTATCAGATAAATTGAAGCTTTTACTATTCCACGCACTATTCTGTCAGATTCTAACCAGTACAATTTTCCTTTTCGTTTGACCGATTCCTTATATTTTTCAGGGTTTGATTTGTACTCTATTTGAGTTGCTAATCCTCCTGTGAGGTAGTCTAAAAAGTAGAAGAAAGTAGCCGAAAGTGCTAACAACTGCCAAAAATGCAAAGCCATTAAAAAAGAAAGAATAAGCGGAATGATAGCCCGTAAATCAAATATATTTTTCAAAGACAAAACATTATGAGCTACGTCTGTATGATAATCCAAAACCTGTTCTTTTAATTGTGTGAATATTTTTTTCATCTTATAAGTATAAAGCTAACACCGTAACAAGGATAGATAAGGCAACCATCACTAAAGGATGAAAAACTACCCGATGAGTTTTGTAGTTTTTTTTGTTCCAGATATTGTCAAAAACATAACCAGAAGCCTTGTTGAAAGCGTTGACCAGCTCGGGAGTTACCTCTGTTTTAATCCAATTCCTTTCGATTGCACTTCGATACTGGTGCAGCTGTTCCATATCTAACTCCTGCCATTTAACAGGGAAGAATCTGAAATACAAGAACCCGAAGAACAGACTGACCGCCAAAGGAATTAAAAAGACAATCTGCCAAACAGGAAAGTCATACTTTAAGGCAATAATACCGTTGAGAACAAACAACGGAAAAATAAAGGTTGCTGACCTCGTAAAATTGAACGTGTAATCAAACACACGACAGATGTAATCTAATGCGAAATGTTTTACAATGAATTTTCTCATAACTTTATTTTTTAAAAATTTGCAATTTTGTAATAAATTCTAATTCTAACTTGCCCCGTAGGAGTTCCGCTATAAGAAACAGGAGCTTGCATTCCAAGTTGAAATGAAGTGGCTGGTTCATTTGTAAAATCACCAACGTGGAATTGATTTACGAACTTTTTAGCTCCAAGATTCTGATTCCCATAAGTACTTCCACCTACAACTCTTGTAGGCTCTCTATAAATTGCTAATCTTACAATATCGCTGGGATTGGGGTTCAATGTTCCTCCTGTGAAATTAAGGTCAACTATACCCAATGCAGGTTCTATAAAAGCGTATTCACCTCCTGTTAAACCTAAACCCGGAAATGCTACTGGCGTGGTATCTAAAGTTAAGAACTGCCCCATATCAATAGTCAAATCGACAAAATGAGTTTTAGAATACCGAATGAGAGTATTAAATTGTCCCAGGGAGAGAGCATCAGCATTTCCAGATGCTGTGCCCACTTCTAAAGCTCCATTGTTTTTTCTGTAAGCAACGCTGCTCGGGTATAAAGCTTGACTTACTGCGTATTGATACCAATTGCCTGCCGACAACCCTAAAAGCCCGTGGGTAAAAGTTGTAATATCGGCTCGGGTAATTTTTCTTAAAGTAGTTCCATCTCCTGCTCCATTGGTAAACGGTAACTCTCCTGCATCTCCGATAACGTCTTCTTTAAGAACATAGTTAGACAAGTCTAACTCTGTCGAACCTATCAGCTCCCAAGAACCACTCAACCATATATACTCATCTTTTACATTTGGAGCTGCTTCTCCGTTCGGAACTAAATATATGATGTTTACCTGTCCTGTTTCGGGCAGTTCTTCGACTGCAAGGAAAGAGACAGTAGATATATCCCCAATGGTTTCTACAACCTTGTCATCTACATATTTTTTAGAAACCAAACTTTTAGCGTGAAAGTTTGATTCGTATTCTCCCTCATAAGCTAATCCACTTTTTTCACGCCTGTCAATAACGGTCATTGTGCCATTTTCAAGCTCAATAGCATTGTAGTCCGGGTCTTCTTCTACACCTACCCGTAAACCTGCTTTTTGAGCATCATCGTCTCCCTCCGCATAAGCTTCCGCAAAACTGGCTCCAGCCTTTTTAATGATAGCTATTTTGTCATTTTGTTGCAAAAACTCGGTTTCCGAACTATCCTCAAGGCTTCTATCAATCTTAATAGATACGGTTTCTCCATAGTCCAATACCGCTTCACTGCCTGTCTCCAAAACCTGTTCGAGATTTTGGTTTGTTCCACCACCGCTTCCTCCTTCAGGCATATTTGTAGAAACAAATTCTAAAATCCAACCCGCAAAAGAAGATATGTATCTTAAAACGAACGTAAGTACTTCACCTCTTTTAACCGTATAGTTCTCTCCGTCAGGAAAATGATATTTGGCAACCTGTCCCGTTACCCCTCCTGTTGCGTTATGTAAAAGCGTGACAGAATAAGAACTCAATGCGGAACTTGCTGTTTTATTGGCTAATCTTATAGGAGCTCCGCTGTAATAAGAATTATTAGCAGGTACGGGTACTTGATTTAGGTTTAATCCTTTAGATACATAAGCAGGAGTACCCATCATAATATTATTAATTATGATGTTTTGCTTGTTAAAACCCGATAGAAAAGTTTGATTATAATCTTGATTGACTGCATTTACGACAGTCCAGTTCTGTGATACTTTAGTAATAAACTCATCACTGGCTGGAACCTCCCCGCCTGTTTCAGCACCACTGCTTGTCACATAGACAGGAATTACTCTTACCTCATTAAAAAGATTATAAGATGGTTCTATGAAATTTTCTGAATCTTCAGTTCCAACTATGTATTTGAACGGAGCATCAGTATTTTCGGTAACAACGAGCAAATCGCAGCGGTTATACCCTGCTGTAACGGCAGGTATAGGAAATGAGCGTTCTGTACCGTCTGCGTACAACTCGTTATTAATAATCCACCGGGATAACTTCATAATGATAGGCGATATGAAATTCCTAACATATAAGACGTTTTCTATTATTTCAATTTTGGAAATGTGGATTAGTTTATTTTCAGTGTCAGCACCTATATCAGAATAGAAAAACAACTCATTTATAGCATCACGCATTTTATTAAACTCAGGAGCAGATATATATTTTTCCAAGCCAAACTGCTGGAAAAATGCTTCGAGCTCCGGGTGATTTACTTTGTCGTCAAATTCTAAAGGAAGATTGCTCATTCTTGTAATTTTCCTCAAAAATGAAAACATCTTGCAAAAGAAAGTGTTACATAAAAAAGCCCCTCAATTTGAGGGGCTTATTCGGTTACTCCATTAAAGTAAAATTATCATCGGAAAACGGGTACTCAATGTAGCGGTCATCATCAACCAGAACAACAACGTTTTTCTGATGTCCTATCGGATACTTCCACAATGAGCCTTTGTCGATGGTTTCTCCGTCTATCTCCAAATCGGAAGCGTTACGGAACAACCCGATAATCTTCGTTTGCTCGATAAGTTCGTTAATCGAAATTTCGTCCTCAATGAAAGCCGTAAACAGCTCTTTGTTGAAAAACAAAATTGCACGAAGCTCCGGGATTACGATTTCAGCAGGTTCGTAGTCGAAAAAGTCTGTTTTTTCAACGATAACCTTAATCGCTTCTCTGTAAGAAATGTTCTTAATTCTCAGGTCTATTCCTCCCGAATAGATTGCCCGAAGCACGAAGTCACAAGTCATTTTTCTCACGGATTTCGTCCAACAATTCCATTTCAGATTCCAAAGAAGAAAACACCCTGTTTGTATAACGAAGTACAGACCTTACTCCGTCAAGTTTGTGCTTGTCCTCTCCGTTTGTCTGTATTGCCCAAAAAACATCATTGGACATACCTATCATTGTTTGTAGTTGTTGTATCAGCTCTACAAACGTATAACCCTCCTCAAGATTGAGAGTCATTATATCCTGACCGGTTTCAGGATTTTTTTTGATGGTTTGGAAATACTTTTCCAAATCGTGAGCAGTTTGGTTGCCCTGACCTGTATCCTCCTTACTGTGCTTCGGGGGGATAGCATCGCTTTTTTTTGTACGCATAAAAAAGAAAAATAGGGTGGTCGCTGCGTACAATTTTATGCGGAGCATAAGAAAAGCTCGGTACTTTCAACCGTTCGCCACCCATTTGTGTTAGTAAAAAAGTTCTTGAATACATTGGATTGCTCCTTTAAATAAAATTATACGCACGACAAAAATACTACTTCTTTTTTAAAAAACAAGCATTATCTTTGTTATTAACAAAGCAAAATATTCTTATTTACTTGAGTCAGAAGAAAGATTTTCAAATAAAACGGATAGAGAAAATATAATGTTTTTTGATATAGCAGGTTGTTTTGTAAAAAACAGAAAAACACATTTGCTAAATAACTGTTTTGTCGGAAATGAAGTTAAGTTAGTTCCAGAACCAAACAACAAATATGATTCAAACGCTATCCGTATCAGATGTAATGGAAAGCTGATAGGTTATATTAAAGCAGACGAAACCGATGTCGTACACAATATATTAGATAATGATTACTACGCTTATATAACTGTTATTGATGATTTTGACAATTATGTAAGTGCAGAGATAGCAGTTGAGTATTGATTCTATTATTTTTTCTACCAATCGTCTGAATCATCGGAAGAAGTTTTTATTTGTTTAGCTTCCGATTCTATTTTGCTTAAAATTACTTCAGAATTGTTATCTATTGCCTCTAAAGCCTTTTTGATTTGTTTTTGAAAACGATTGCATCTGCTTAACTGTTCTAAAGTGCCTTTAGAGCTACAATCTCCAGAATCTTTGAACCCATATATTTGCTGTTGGTTTGCATTTCCGTTATTAGAAATTTCATAATGAGTATAACCAAAATTATCTAAATCGACTTTCATTCTACCATCTCTAAAATGATAGGTAATATTATACTCAACAAAAAGCGTCCTTAAAGAAAAACCAGAACTTGGATAAACAAAAACAGATTTACAAACAATTTTTTTATTCTCTTCATCGTACACAATAGGCTGTTCAGGTACAAATAGACGAACAATCTTCATATTAACTTCGTCTTTAATGTCTGATTTCTGATAAAAAAAATCAGCATTTTTACTAATAAAGAGTTTAGTGTTTTGGTAAATATCTTTAGCACTTAAAGCAGGGTCTAATTGAATTACTTTTGATTTATTAAAATCTTCTTGAGCAAAAGAAATAAAGGATATAAATCCAATTAGTAGTAAAATAGTCTTTTTCATTTTATTTATTTTTAAGTTGTTAGCAAATATATAAACTTTGGCAGGAATAAAAAAAGCCCTGTACAGGCTCAGTACAGGGCGAGGTGTAATAATAAACGTCATTTAATGACAGAGCCTAAAGTTTGTCTGCACATAGCTGTATGCGTTTAGATAAATCGTTCAGAGCTGATTTTAATATCTCTTTTTCTTTTTCGGTAAATTCTGTTTCACTGCCATTACCGTCTATTCCGTTCATTTTCTGACTCAACCAAGAACGGCTTCTCCCGAAATAATTTGTAGATATCTTTGCCCACGAAATATCTACCATAATATCCCACATCAAAGATTTTGTACTTTGCTTCTTTTGTACTGCTGTTTGTGTTCCCATAATATATTGTTTTTAAGCCCCTGCTTAACAGGGGCATTGTTATTACTCATTTTCCATTAACTCATCTACCAGCTGTTGAATGTAAACTTCTAAATGGATAGACGGTGGGTAGGTGTTTCTGTAATTTCGAATGGTGTCTATCAGTGTCCATTCTTTTTCGGTTAACTCTTTTTCCATGCTCTGTTTGTTTATTATTACACTACAAATATATTAAACATTTGTTTAATAACAAAATTTTAGGCAACTTTTTTCACATAAAATGTAACTTTTTTTTTAGTGGTTATATACTAATGTATAGGTAGGTGTACATTAACAGAGTACACTTACCTGTTTAATAGGAAGCAACTGCCTACTGGTTGGCAGTTGCCTGTTTACTTGGTTGGTTGTATGTTTATATAATATATTATATATCAATGATTTGAAATTTTAAACCCGCCCCCCCTCCCGCCTTGTTGTCATATCTCTTAAAAAAGAGAGGGAAAGGCAATTGCAAAATCAAAACTTAGTGCGGTCGTGTCAATCGTTACACAAATACAACAAACAAACTCTAAAAAGATGTTTGTTTGTTGATTTGTAGAAACTTATGTTTTTTTGTTTTGAAAATTCACAAGGTTTTTGACTTTATTCAGATGATAATTTACTTGTTTAGAACTGTTGTAAATGATGGTTTTTACAGCAATTTATGTATATTTTTTTACACAAATGTTGTATATATACAATCTTTTTTGTATCTTTACTATGTAATAATCAATAAGTTATATCATTATGACAACAAAAACAATCGCACCAAAAATGGTAGAAACGGCAAAAGAGTTGCCAGGTGCAAAAAATGGAAAAGCTACCGAAACACAGAGAAAAGATGTTCAAAATGTGATTTCTGAACAGGCAGAGAAAAAACAAACTTTAGAGCTACTTAAAAAGTTTGAGCCGACAGCAGAACAGAGATTACAAAATTTAGAACGCTTTAAAATTTTGGGAGAAAAACACACCTTTCTAAAAGGGAAAGAAGACGAACTTTCTAAATTTATTATCTCGTCAGACGGAACAAGAGAAAGAGTTACTTTAAGTAATGCAAGCGGATTCACGTTTGAGGTTTCAAATAGTCAGACACTTGAAAAAGTTGTTTCGATAATTGAACAAGACTTAAACACTTTCGTCCAAAAATCAGAGCAGGAAATTTTGAGTTTCCAAATCTGACAGTAAAAACAAAAGCCCCGAGAGGTCGAAGTTTCGGGGCTTTTAAATCAATAAATTAAACATTACGCATTATGACAACGATAACATCTAACAGCCACAAAAGTAACAATTTTACATTAAGCACACAAGTACAAAAGATACTTCACACAAAAGGATATTCACGACTTTTCAACTTTACTGACTTTCAATACTACAAAAAGCAGGTAAAAGACCAATTCAACAAAGCCGAAGTCATTGCAGAACTTTTTATACAGGAAAACGAAAACGAACTTTCAGACTTTCAAGAATACATTTTTTAGTTATGGAAAAAGGTCTTTTTATACCCGAAATTAAAATTTCTGTTTCGTTTGACAGAAGAAAATCAGAGCTACACAGCATAAAATCTACAAAAGACGCTTTTAGTGTTTTTCAGATGATTTTTAATGCTGATACAATCGACTGGAACGAAGAATTTATTTTATTATGTCTGAACAACGCTAACAAAGTTCTCGGATATTATAAAATTTCATCGGGCGGAATGTTGGCTACTGTTGTCGATTTAAGAATGTTGTATATGACTGCTTTAAACTCTTTAGCTACTCAAATAATAATAGCACACAACCACCCGAGCGGAAACCTGAATCCAAGTACAGCCGATAAACAGCTTACACAAAAAATCAAACAGGCGGGGGATTTTTTAGATATTAAACTGCTTGACCATATTATAATATCAGACGGAGAACATTATTCATTTTTAGAAAACGGATTACTTTAATTTATAAGCCTTATGACAGAAAAACAAGAACGACACAGAGAAAGAAGAAAGCAACTGCGAGAGCTTTCAAAAATTGCCAAAATGAGAATGGACACGGATTGCGAGGGAATGACAGTAAACGAAATTTTAGTACAGGAGTTTTACACCGATGAAGAAAACACCGAGTTCAAAACCTTACCACAATGGAATAAAGACGGATTTAAAGTAAAGAAAGGAGCTGTTTCTTTTTTAGTCTGGGGAAAACCCCGAACCATTGAAAAGGAACAACAGGAGCAGAACCCGAACAAAGAAGAAGAAAACGAGGACGAATTTTTCCCTGTTTGTTATCTGTTTTCAAACAATCAAGTAATAAAAAGATGAATGATTTAACCAACCATAAGGAGTTAAAACAATTTAACTCCTTATTTTTTGAGTTTCAATATAAGCACAATTTGAGCCAAGTTTTTGACGACCTTTTAACTCTAATCATCTGCTCGATGGGTAGAGGAACTCAAGAAAAATTATACTTTGAAACCATAAAGCGATACGATAACAAGGAAATTGAAAACTTTTACAGGTTGTTTGCTGAACTAATGATGATTTATAACAAAGATTTGGCTTCTGAAGATTGGAGCGACCCACTAGGAACATATTATGAGTTTTTAGCAAGCAATTACAAAAAGTCTGCTTTTGGGCAGTTTTTCACCCCGAAAACCATTTGTGATTTAATGGCTCAAATCACCATAACACCAAAAGAATGGGGAAAAACAATTTCAGAACCTTGTTGCGGTAGCGGTAGAATGATTTTAGCAAGCAATCAAGCTGCAGAAGGAAATTATTACGTTTGTCAAGACCTTGACCCTATTTGTTGCAAAATGACTGCTATAAATTTGTGTTTTCACAAAATAAGGGGTGAGGTGCATTGTATGAATTCTTTATTAAATGAAAAACCACGCTTTAGCCTTGCAATAAATTACGAATTTTGGAAGCATAACACCCCAGTGATATATTTATATACATAAACACAAAAACGGCTTAATTGCCGTTTTTTTTATTTCAAAAATTTTCGCCCTTACGGGCGGGAGTGGATTCTTTTTTATTTTTTACTCATCTCCATTTTTTTAAGTTCTTGAAAATATTGTTTAAAACAATCCAAAGATAAACCAATATATCTAATAGGGTTCTTTGCTTTCATTTCGGATTCGTTTAGTTCAGAAAGATTCTCACTTAATTTTTTAGCTGCTTCAGAGTAACCAACTCTTCTGCTCTTTTCTAAATACATTAAACCACCTTCTTTAGTCTGAATAATTTCAGGTTTTTCTTCTCCTGTGATACAGCTCTGTCTTTTACTATTCATTTACTACTCGATAATCTCTCCAACTTTAACATCTAAAGGAGGATTCGTTAATTCTATAAACTCAATATATGGAGTGCATCTATAGACAGTACCACAAGAAGGACATTGAATGTTATAAACAAAATAATCATCAATATGAGAATGACATCCACACTTGCAATAAACATCCATACAAACATCGGTTCCTTTCCACTGTAAAAATCCGTGAGGCTTTCCTACTTGTGTTTCTTCAAGTTTCATAGCTAATTCTTCTGAACCAGCAATTTTTCCTTTTTTATTCATCTCCAATTTTTGAAAGTTCATTTTTTATTTCTTGAGTAAACCCGAAAGCGAGTTCCCTGACTACATTATTATAATGCCCCCAAACAATTCTGTTATGAATAGGGTGTGATTTCTTTTTCTTTCGAGTGCCTTTTGTTTCTCGAGTTCGCATATCGACAAACCTGTGCTTTGCAAAATGTTCGTATTTCATCTCGATATCGGAAACAGAAAAAGTACGGCCCGTAAAAAAGTCAGGCGTCTTAAAACCACGCTCTTTCATTTTTTTGAAAGTTGCCTGATCTAAATCACGGGCATTTTCCTGAAGAACTTTTCTCACGAAACGTCCCTTCAGAATCTCATTACCCTTATCTTTTCTTTTATCAAGTACGTTCATTGATTGTGATTTTTTCGAGTTTATATAAGGCCTCGAGCATATCTCCCAAGGTAGGCTCTAATCTCGTTTTGAAATTAGAAACTTTCGTTACGCTCCAGCCTATTTTTTTATAAACACCACGTTCGGAAATTGCTTCAAAAAACTTTTTTCTGATTTGTTCTTCTGTCATTACTTTGCTTTAATGTTGTAAAGATACAACATTACGCAAAAGAAAGCAAATCAAATGTTATTAGCCAACCGTTGCACTGTGCTTTTCTCCAAACCAAAGAAACATCAATAGAGCTCTCGTCTATTTCTCTTAAGAAATGACAACCCATAAGTTCTTGATTGAGCTTTTTTTCGATTATTCCCTCAACGAATTTTTTGACGACTGCCTGTGTTCGGGCAAACACATCTAAATATTGGTCGTGAGTAAGATTTTTGTCATTTGTTTTTTCGACAATAAAGAAAAGGAGTTGATTGTTCCATTTCACCTGGTCTTCCGAGCCTCTTAATTGAAACTCAGGAAGAACTCCAAACAAAAGCGTATTATCAGAAACCGAACGATCCTGCATAAACTTCTCCAGCTCACTGTCATCAGCTACGAGCTCTGTATAATTAATTTCCGAAATTTCCGCTTTTGTTTCTGCAAGAAACTCACGAAGTCTGTTGATTGCTACCATTTTGTTTCAGTTTTCGCATTTCTTCAATATCTCTTTTTCTCAAATCGTACATTCTGACCAGAATTTCCCACAGAGCTGTGTTCCGGACTTCTTTCACGTTTCCGAAAGCTCCCGATTCAGCTAAACTGAAAGCCATACTATCCATTCCGATGCCCGGAATATCTGAAGGAGCTTCCGATGATTCTTCTCCAGCTTGTGGAAGAAATAAAAGAGATAGATCTATTTCTTTATCTCCCCAGGGAAGAACTGCTGTTGTCAGGTATTTCTGAAAACTTGCGAAAAGCAGGTAAACTCCGAAAATAAATCCGATAGGTGCAGATTTCATTTCTTTTACTCTTTGCTCTACTTTGGCTGAATTATACGAAACTCTTACATCTCCATTGTAGTTTTCACTTCTTTTTCTAAATAATAGAAACGACTTCTTTTTTCGGTACAAGATAGCTGAAATCAGATACAAGTTTTCAAAATCTCCTGTTTTGGAAAACTCCATAAACAGACGAAGTACATCGACATATTCTCCGAAAGTGATGTTTGAAAATCCGTTGCTTGGTCCGTAATACGTTTTCCACAACGGAGTAATTTTCGGTACAGGATTATGAATATAAAACTGTTTGATTACTTTCTGACTATTCTCGTTGTCCTCGAAAAAACTGTCGATAAGCTCCGAAATCAAATAAATATTACTTAAAGTATTTGTTTCGGTAATAACGTCCATCCGTTCGCTGTGCTTCATATTTAACAAAGCGTAAACGGCACGGATTCGCATTTCTTCGTAAGAAATCTTTTCGGATTGATATAACAGAATCAGCTCACACATCTCGATATATTGACGGCTGTCGCATTCCGATAAATCCGAAGGGATATACAAAACTTTTTTCTGTCCGTCTATTTCTATGGAGTGTTGCATTATCGTTTCATTTTGTTTGGTACAACCCTTAAATTTTCAGTCAGTCGCATATCAAGAGCTTTGAGCTGTTCTCCGAACTCTGTTTCTACCTGAAAACGGATTTCTTCTTTGTTCCGTAAATACAACGGAATATACTTACTTTTCGCGTCGAGTTTCAGGTACTTTCTAACCGATTTGATGATTTTGTCTTTTAGAATAATACGTTCCGCTTCACGCAGAGAAACTTTTTCCGTTGCCACCTGTGCTAATTTTTCTAATTGTCGTGTTCGCTTGGAACGGAAAAGGCGTTTTAGCCAAAAAAGTAGTTTCTTCATAATTACATCGAGATAAATTTATTTCCTTTTATTGTTTTTGGGTTTATGTTTTGGTCGGGATTTACTTCAGGAACAGGTGTCATAAGTCTTTCTATTTCTCTAAATGCTTTTTGAGCATCAGCAGAAAAACTTTGAGCCACCCATTCCGGCTCTTTCATAAGAGCAGGTTTTTTTACTTGTGTTGTGGCTCTGTCGGATTTGTAATATTGCAAAACTCCTTCAGGGAAAAGCGTAACGGAATATCTCGGAAAAGCCCAAGCCATTGCATAATAAACCATTGCTTCCTTGATGTGCCTATGCAGTTCTTCGTTTTCTTCAGAAAGAGGAATCTCCTGCATTTCCTGTAATTTTTCTTTGGAAATTCTCGGAAGAATTTCATAATGCTGACACTGGAGCAATCCTGGAACGAGCTTCTGATATAAAAGCCTTGATTCTATCGGAAAAACAGAATCAAAATCTTTGGTCGAGCTTACCAATAGCAATTTTGCTTTTTTGTAATTCTCGGAGTTCAGCCACTCCGGAACTTCGTTTTCTTCCAAAAAAGAAAGTAAATCGTCCAAAGCTCTGTAATATCTTTTTTCCTGTGCTTCGTTATCCCGGTCAATCATCCACTCAAAAGCATTCTTTTCGTGGTCGTCCATTCGCATTTTTCGTCCGTTATTGGTATGCGACAAATCATTTGACGGAGCATACAGCCTGTACGCATTGACAGCTATCGGATAGCGAATTGCAAAAAGAAAATCTTTGATGTCATAAACTTTAGGCTCGACTTCTTCTTCAAACTCTGTTTCCTCTTCTGATTCTTCTTCAAGCTCTGTTTCGTCTTCTGATTCTTCTTCAGGTTCTATTTCCTCTTCATAATAAGCTAAAACCGCTTTTTCGTAAACTTCTTTTCCTATTAAAGCGATAACTTCCCGAGTAGCTGTAATAATATCAGGTTTGATGTTTGGAAAATCAAAATCAGCATCAAGGAATCCAAGTAATTCCTTAAGCTCTGAAGAAGCAGTATTTTCGTCAAAAAGTAATTTCATTATACGTTGTTTTTAATTCGGTCAGAAGGGGATATGTCCTGTTCTTTTTCAGGCAACAGGTGGTAAAACCCAATTTTTAAATCCTTTTCAGGAAAATTAGCTTTTATCGCGTAATTCAAAGCTTTGGTAACAATCATTTCCGGAATGTCAATACCTGTAAGCAAGTAGTTCTTTAAAGCATATAGCTGTTCAGAACCGCTGTCTGATTTACCTGTTTCGGAAACATTTCCGAGAGCTGCGTGAAGTCCGACACCCGCAGCAACAGCATAATCAGCTCTTTGAGAAATCTTGATTTGTGCTTCGACAAAATCTTTAATATTCTGGTCTATAACTTTCACTTCCCAACCGTGTTCCAAAAGTTGTGTTCCATCGACTGTCAATGATTTTGTTGTATGTAGGTATTTACCCGTGTTTTCTTCTCCGGCCAAAACATCAGAAATCTGATTTAAAAGCAGTTCTTTATATTCAGTAAGCATACTTTCTTTGAAAAGTATTCCTTTTATATGACAATTTTCCTGTATTTCCTCACGCTTTTTATCCCAAAAAGCAGCAGGAGAAATAATATGATATTTCAGATTTATGGCGTTTTTTGAAAATGCTTTAAGAATTAAAGGAGTAGCAGTCGAACGTCTTAACCATTCTAAAGAACCATATAAGTCGGGAACTGTATAATAATCCGTGCAGAAACTATACATATTACTATATAATACACTGTTTCTTGACTTAAACGGATTCGTAAAGTCGAAAATATTGTATACTTTATATTCTGTGAGCGAGTTTAAATGATTAAAATCCCAGTCGGTAAGAACAATATGCGAAGGTTCTGGATTGTTCGACTCTATAAACGAAGCTAAGCGAGCTTTGTCAGGAGGAATATGTACTAGTTTATTAATGAAGTTTTTCCCAATTCTGCTTCCTTTGTTCAGTTCGAAACGTGAAAAAGACCCTTCAACGTGCTGAAAATCGACAGCACAGGATAGCAGATATTTTTCGTAGTCCCAGCTTTTAAGCCAATCCAATACTTCCTTATCGTCCTGCCAGTCCTTAATTAAAACTCGGTTTTCGATTTTTTCGGAATAGAGCTTCGGACCCATTCCCCAAAGGAGTTGTGTTTTCTTTTTCAGAATACCCGGGGCAATGTAATTCGTCTGTACGATTTCCTTGATAACAGCAGGTAAATCGTTGTTTCTTCCGTAAGGGTGTATTTTAAAATCTCCTACAAAGTTGAATGTTTCGTTATCCCACTCAACAGGAGATTCTTTTTTTCTTGCAAAATATCTGTCTCGAACAGAATCATCTCTTTGTTCGTATGTAAATGATACTTTTTCCGTTTGCAAAATTGCACCACTACCAATCCATTCTACTGTCATAGTATTACTTTTATTCCGTTAAAGCTGAATAATAATGGCAGATAAAAGAATCTGTTTTTATCTCCTTCTGTCAAGTCAGTGTAAGCAATAAGTGTTTTGTGCTTGTCGCTTTGTTTCGGACTGAATCCTATACGCAACAAGGCTTTATCTACTTTTTTATATCCGTTTGTTTCTCCCTTTGTTGTGTTGCAGGTCTGAAATTCAAACGAAAAAGGAATCCCTTTATCCGAAAGCTCACGCATCTTTGCAATTGCCTTATGCAACTTGATTTCTTGTGCCATTTTTGATAATTTCCTGCAAAGTGGCGATTCCTGATAAAAGAAAGTGTTACATAAAAAAACAGGGTTGCATTTCTGCAACCCTGTTCAACCCAACTTAAACAAATAATTATAATGAACAACTACTTTCGTGAAACTTCAATTAGGTATTTGTGAGCACCGGTATCAAATACTTGTAAATTGATAACTTCGTTCTCAAGAGCTACCCAGGTTGTATTGGAGACCAAAACAACAGTGTAATCTTCTTCTGCTCCACCCGGAAGAGTTGCAGGATCTGACCCACCCGAACCAATAAGCGAAACTATTTGTCCGTGTTCTAAATCAACCGCACTGAATTCAATCGGAGCAGTAACATCTAAAGCAGGAAGTTTGTAAAGATTTCCGTTTGCTTCTGTCAAGGCAACAGCTCCAACCGAAGGTACTTCAAAAGGCTCGGTATATACCAAAGCTCCTTCGTAATGACCCGGTAAAAAACCTGTTGGAGAAAACTGCTCGAATACCAATGTATGGTAACGACCCTCGCTGTTATCTACTTTTGCAGGTTTCAACTGCAATGGAGCACATTTAGTTCCAAGAACTTCGTAAAAAGTATCCTGACAACTTCCGACCAAAATAATCACATTTTTACCAATCCAATTCTGAATGAACTCTTTTGATTCTAAACTGTTACCTGGGTGCTGTGCTTCCAATTTTTGAGAAATTGAAACTGCATCTTCTTCTCCGTCCGATTCGTAAGGAACTGAAATCTTAGAGCTTGTTGAATAGAACTGAAACATTTTAGCGTTTGCTTTAAATGTAAAGTTTCCTACCAATTTTATTCCTTTT
The DNA here is from genome assembly GCA_934675205.1 of uncultured Flavobacteriaceae bacterium. GTDB lineage: Bacteria > Bacteroidota > Bacteroidia > Flavobacteriales > Flavobacteriaceae > Flavobacterium. Next base: position 79,050 of record CAKUPQ010000005.1, read on the forward strand.
CCATCACGAGGAGGGAAGAAGTCTATATCTTCCGCATCTATAATTGTGATGTTCGGGTCTTTGGGAGCTGCTGCTCCCGAAGATATTCCCGATGGTTTTGCTAAATTCTTTTTAATGTACATAACTTATATCTTTAAGCGATTAAACGATTCGTATCTCTCCATATACCGTCAACTTTGGTAAGTTGAACGTAATCAGTCGAGGCACCTAAAACAGCAGAACTACTCATTGCTATTTTACCTGCAACGGTAGCTACAGTTAAGTCGATGTCCGTAGTGTCGTTTCCGTAAATTTTAATAGACTTCCCTTCGACCCCGTTCAATACACCTGTAAGTGTAGTGTCCTCATCTCCCGTGAAACGGAATACTTTTCCTTCGTCTGCATCTATTGTAGTTCCGCTGAAATCAACGTCGTCAGACTGTGCTGTTTCAGGGGCAGAAGTTCTGAAAAGTTCTTTCGGAACTCCCGAATCCTGCACAACCAAAGTGAGCGTTCCTCCTGATTTCAAATTAAAGTTACCACCTGTCAGATTTATCTTACTCGAATTGTGGGTAACATTAGTGTTTGATGCTAAAGCTGTATTTCCGACAATTCTTAAAATCATTCCCGGAACCACCGCAGTTCCTTCTATTTCGGTAATGGCTGTATTCCAATCCGAATCAACCTTTAATGTAGGGTAAGACATATTCAAAATTCCTGAAGTATCATCAAATGCCGGAGCAGAAACATCAGAACCAAAAATAGGAACGTTGTTTGACCACACTCTTTGAACTTCAAACTCTCTCGGATCTCCGTCTTTAATTTTCGTTCCAACAAATTTCAAACGAATTCCTAAACGGTAATCTGCAAAAATATTCGTTTCTCTCTTGTCGTGAGTAATCGTAAACTTACCTTTTTCAGAAGCATCATAATCTAAAATCTGAATGTTTTTCGATTGTGTAATGTAGATGAAATCGGTTTTAGTCATATCTTTCAGCTCTTGGAACAAATAGTTCGGTCTGTCGATAGGATACATTTCTTTATACTCATATTTACCTGTGTCGGTATTGTAATGATGTTGGTACAAAATTCCTGCTCTCTCACGATAAGCTTTTAGCCATTTTGGAGAAAGACCAATTTCCATTCCCTGTACATCTCTGTCGTCTTCAGGAATCATCTTAATCATATCTTCGATATAATCAACGATATTTTCTTCTGTTAGAGCAGGTAAATCAAAAGCTCGGTATTTTTTCGCAATATCTCTGTAATATAAGAACAGATATCTCAAACCATTTTGAGAGTTTACTGCTGCACCAGCAGAAGCATCTTCCGGAGTTTCTACAAAAATACCATTGATTTGAGCTCGTCTGTCGTCAAGTTTTTGACGTTTAACCAATTCAGAAAGCAAGAACCCGATGAATGACATCTTCCAAGGATGCGACCCTTCTTTATTATACATACGAATCCAAGTATTCTCCATTTCCTGAAGCTCGTAACCGTTAAATTCGATGTCAATCTTTTTACGGTAAACTTTTCCTTCTTCAGCTGAAATATGGAATTTCCCTTTTGGCTTCCATCCTTTACTTCTGCCTTGGACAACTTCTCCCGGAATAATATATCCGTCAGCAACTCTGTCTAAAACTCCTGAACGTCTGTCCCATTCTTTCGGAAGCTCTGCGAAATCATTAAACAAAGAATTTAGCACAGTTGGATTCTCACGAACAAAATGCTCAACATCGTCCTGAAGTAACGGAATGTTACTGTCAGTTCTAAAGTCAGTAGCTTTCATTCCCTGGTCTCTGAAACGCTCGTTCCAAGGTCTGCTTTCAAATGCGTCCCAAGGTTTGCTCGAAGCAAATAAATGCGTGTTTGAATGCACTAATTTCATACCTCTGTTTTTGTTTGCCTCAGCAAATTGTCTGATAACCGCTTCGGGAGTATCTCCTTCAGAAGTGTTAATCAGCTTGTTTACCGTAGCCTGTAATTCCTGAATTTTCGCATCTTGACTTCTGCTTGATTCAGTTACTGCCTTGACTTTAGCTAATACTTCATCGTTGTTACCCGATGTTTTAGCTTTTTCAAGCTCTTCTACTTTCAACTGCTTTTCTTTGATAATTGCATCAAGCTCGTCTTGAATTGCTTTCATCTGAAGATTATTACCCATAATGTCTTTGAGTTCCGTGTCCAGAGCTTCACGCATCTGAACTGCATAGTCCTCTCCGAAATGAGCTTTCAGTTTTTCAACTGCTTCTTCAGAAAAGTCAGTTGTCTTTTCCTCTGCATTTATGGGAATTTCTTTTAATCCCAAAAATGTCATAATAGCCATAGCTATTGCATTTGTTTTTGACCACTTCATTGTTTATAAAAATTAAAATTACTTACTATATTTAAGCTCTTGAATAAGAGGAATCATCGATAATGCTACCTCAAACCCTCCAATAGCATCTATCATTCCGTATTCTTTTGCCTGTTCTGCGAAAAACACTTTACCTGTAAGAACTCCTGTTTCTTCTTTTAAATTCGGACAGGCTTTGCGTACAGCTGCCTGAAAGTTCTTTGCCATAGGAGAAAGAATTTCCTCTGTGATTTTTTCGTATTTTCCCTCCATAGCCAAACGATATGCTTCGTTTTTGTGCTTGCTTTCCGGAGGGTATATTTCGTGAAATTTGTACCCAATTTTTTCTAAATACTCTTTATTGTCAACATACGTCATTACTACACCCACAGAACCAATAAGCGGAGTTACATCATTCAAGGCGATTTTGTAATCGGCCACAGCACACAAAGCCCAATAATGCAACGAACAGCATTGGTCAATAAGCCCGATGACAGGCTTTTTCTTGTGCGATGCAAATGAAAGGAGGGGACCAATGGCAGAACCCGAACCGCCAGGACCGTCAATATTTAAAATGATAGCCTTGATGTTCGGGTTATTGTTTGCATAAAAAAGGGCAGAGGCAATTTCGTCCGTTCCGTAAGTACACCAATCTCCGTACTTGATAGCGGGACCAATCATATTGATAACTGAAACGGAGTTTTTAGGAATAACTACTTTCCCGTTTTCGTCTGAACTAACGGCCTGACCAGATTGGTCAAAAATGTTTAACAGTTTGTGTGTATTGTTCTGAAGCGGAATCGTTTCTCCGGACATTATTTTATGTACCAAAGGAGCATAAGCCTGAATGCCTTGAAAAGACATCAGCCATTCTCCCCGAAAAATATCCATTAAAAGCGGATTTATTTTCATCTTCTGAATTTTTATGCGAAGATGAAAGAAACTGTAAAATAAAAGTGTTACATAGGTTTATTAGGGTTTAATTATAGAATGGTTTTATCTAATTGCTTATTGAATTTTTCTTCGATTATTTTTAATGCGTTTTCTTTAGCTTTTAAAAATTCGACTATCGAAATTTCCTTACATTCTTCAGGTTTGTGATAAATAAAAGAATCCACAGCAATATAGCTTTCAAATTTTGGAGAAGTCTTTATAATAATTCCTTTTTCAACCCTTCTTATGTCTATTTTAAAAGAATACTTTCTTTGATTATCGTTTGCTTCATAGCATTTTCCTAACTCAAATACAGTAGGTTTGTTGTTTTGTTTTTTCATGGTTTAAAATATTTTTGTAGCATTTCTTTTAATTATTTTCATCTATAAAACAAGTTTCCTCTGTAAGAACATGAGGAACGTCGTTTATATTCACGATTCTTCCTTCATACCCACGCTCCCGAATACCTTCCAAAACGGCATAAGCGTGATCGACGTAACACATAGGTGTAACAGAACCAGTATAATTTTTAAGTAAGATAGCTTTGAAAGCAACAGCAAGTCGGTATCCTACTCCTTTTCCGTCTCCAATGGCAGATACAGACACATACTTTTCGCCTTTATACTCAAAAGTTTTAGCTTTGTCTTCAATCAATTCTTCTAAATTTCTTGTTTTAGCCATCTCTATTAAAAATTTTTGAGAGACTTTAATATTTCTTTCTTTCATAATATTACCTTTATCGTTTTAATATTTCCAACTCCTGATCACAACAAACCTTATAAACTTTTCCCTGGTCTAAAAGCTCCTTCATTTGATATAGGTTTGTTTTTTTACTTAACGTAAAAGGCCCTGAAACTTCATCGCTACTCTCTTTGATAAAGTACTGAAGGTTTTCCCGTAAAAAAGTAGTACCAAGATGTTTGTATTTTAAATCGGAAGGAAGAGCCGGTTCCAGAGCCAAAGCGACTGGAACCCCTGAATCAGATTCATCTAATATATATATGTATTCAAAAATAAATAGATCGGTTAATTTCTGATGCAGAAAACTATTGTACACCTCTTTGGATGTTACATCGGCCTCATGAATTTTCTGAAGTCTTTTACAAAATATAAAATAAAGCTGATTTGGTTTGAGATATTCCTGCGGATTTAAAAACAAATCTTTTTTTTCAGCTTTTCTGATATGTGCCGATATTTTAATTACATTGCTCATCTTTTAAGGATAGATTTAGGTAATACAATTTTGAATAAGCGTAAATTGTTTTCGAGGAATATTGCTTTCTGTCTCCATCAGCTCTATAAATAACCCGAGAACCCTGTTTAGTTCTGTGAAATTTTTACAATTTGATATTATCCTCCTAATATCATCGTCTAAAAAAAAATATTTTTTTTCTTCCATATAAGTTGAATTTAGCTAAAAACTTTCCCCACATTCCCCACCTTGATACTCAGGCAGTTAGACCTTGCTTGGTGGGGATTGTGTCCGAAACTCAAAACACTTTCGGACACATTCGGACACATTCCCCACGCTTTCCCCACCATAACTATTTAATTTTTAATAATTTAACTATGTGGGGAATGTGGGGAAAGTTAAAAGGGTAGTTCCTCATTTTTGTCTCTTATAATTTTATTTTTTTTAGGGGTGGCAGGGGAATCAGAAAAAATATCGTTTTCGTCCGTTCCAGTCTGATTGTTATCAAATATACCGCCCTCGATAACCTGATATTCCGCACCGTTTCTAACATCTTGTGCTATATCTTCGCTCATTCTACTCAAGTCAATTACTATCGCACTGGTTTTAATTGAAGCTCTTCCTTCGGCTAAACGTACCGATTTTAACTCCTCTTTATAGTAAGGAGCTTTTCGCAAGCCGTCCATCATTGTACTTTTACTTGTAATAGCTTCGTGGTATTGTGTCCACCATTGACGTTGAATTTTGTTGTAAACGTTCGTGAAATTGAAATATAAAAGCGTTCCTTCAATCTTGAAATCTCTGTACAGCTGCAAACGGTCATCTTTATGGCCACGAAGTGAAGCGATAAAACTGAACCACCACTTTGAAAGAATAGAGGTGGCTGTCATCAATCGGATTTGTGCTTCAGCACTTCCAATGAAATGCTTTATCATTTCGTTTTGGTCAAACGGGAAAGTGATATCGTCTTTCAAAATTTCGTAAGTAGCTCCGAGAACCGAAAGATTACCTAAAATTCTTGACTGTGCATCAGGAAGAAATCCCTGAAGAATACTTTTATAACTGTTGTATTTTATTGAGAAGTTATCTTTGAATTTCCCTCTGTACTTCATTAGATCATCAGCAACAGAAGAAACTCCTTTGTTTAGTATATCATTTAGCTTTTTATAATTGCTTTCTTCTTCAGGAGAAAATTGATTTTTGTTCATTTCATTCCAGATAACCCTTGTGATCAGAGCTTCATTATCGGGAAAATCATTCCCGGTAAGAATTACTGAAGACAAAATAGGAACTTCATCAATACCTATATCCGAATCAATGTTTCCACGTTTGTAACCTCGTCTGTCCCAAAGAGCTTTTAGAGTTCCGTCTAACCTGCTATCTCCACGCTTGTATTCTGAAAGATGTGATATTCCGTTTGTGAACTGGGCAAACTCCCGAATGTTGGCTTTAATCGTACTTGCACCCGATTCTAAAGGAACAGCATTTTGCGGAACTCCTGTAAACGACTGAATCGAACTTGCTAAACCGTCTTTTCCTGAAGACGGAAGTCCGTACAGGAACATAATCGGAAAGTTGTTGATTTCTTCAACCACTATGTCCTGGTACATCGAGGCGATTGCAAATAAAATTCCGGAAATTCCGTGTTCTCTGTGAACTGTTTTGACGTGAGAGAAATATTCTTCAGTTGAAACAGGGCTTTTTATGACCTTGAATTTCTTTTGTGATTGATATTTCGATTTTGTCCGGGCATAAATTTTATTAGCTGAAGGAACATAATACGAGACACCTTCATAAGAAAACAAGCCGTTAGGATCAATTTCCATAAAAGTTCCGTTCGGAAACGACACCTTATTATTCCATACCCAGAACCCGTCTTGCTGCCAACCCAAAACCTCAATTTTCACACCTGTTCCCATTTGGTCAAACAGGTAAGTTTTAATTGTCTCAAGTTCTTTTCGGCCACCTTTGAACCGAAAATTTCCGTGGTCCGTAACCATTTTTTCAAAAGCCTGTGGAGTGTTCACGAGTTCCGATGGAGCATCGAAAATTACTTCCTGGCCTAAAATATTACGGATTCGGAATAGTTTTTTCGGAAATTTTTCGTCCCTCATGTGTTGTAGGATTTCGATTGAAAAATTAGAAACCGATTTAAAAACTTTGAATTTCTCTCCTAAATCCTCCATTATGTAAATCTGATTGTTCGAAATAAACATTCCGTAATTTTTAATAACCGGCTCAAGCTCTTTGAATGGTGTCTTTACATCTTTCGGGAGTTCATATTCCGAAAAAATAGGCAGGGCTTCTTTAACAACTTCTTTTTCGGTTTTGAGCCATTTGTTTAAAGTCTGTTTTGTTACAGCCGATTTTTTCGACAACCAACCTAAATATATTTCTGAAATTGTATCGTCAGAAATTTTAGTAATCAGATTGCATAAAAATTTAGTACCTTTTGTTCGTTCAATTTCATCTCCTTGGATATAATGTTCCAGAAGAACATCGAAGCTGTCTTTTGTTATGCTTTCTAAATACTCCTCAATACTTAAAAATCCGTGTGCTTTGGATAGCTTCGGAACGTAAGCCCTTGAAAAATCATCCGGGTCAATTCCTTCCGGGAATGAAATTACCTGTACTCGAAAACCACGTTCTAAAAATCTCGGAATATTTTTGATGGCCGATTTTTGTCCGGCTTTATCTCCGTCCATTGCTATAATAACGTGGTCGGTAATTTTCTTCAGGAGATTGATTTGATTGTTTGTGATTTCTGTGCCACATCCTGCAATAGTATTGTTCAGTCCTGCTTTGTGAAAGGAAATTACATCATTATAGCCTTCAACAACAATAGCTTTTCCTGATTTGGAGATAACTCTTTTTGCTTTATCTAACCCAAACCAAATTTTTTCTTTATTATACAAAGGGTTTTCGTTCGGGTTTATCCACTTTGCCTGATTGTCATCTGATAATGACCGACCTGCTAAACCAACAAGCAGACCATTCATATCGTGAATTGGGTAGATAACCCGGTTCCAATATTTTTCGTTTCCTTTGTCGTTGATAAGGTTTAGTTCTTTGGCAATAGCTATATTTCCCGTTGCAGAAAGATTGTCGTAATTCATACGAGCTTCAGGAACAAACCCGATTTGCCATTCTATAATGGTATCTTCATCATATTGTCGTTTGTCCTCAACCTCTAAACGAGCGGATGCATTGGGTGGTAGGGATTTGTAAGCTTGCTTGTACTTCTCCAAACAGGTTTTGAGAACAGGACGATACTCCTTGTCTTTTTTCTGTTTTTCTTTGGCTTTTTTTATGGCCACCTCGCTTGTGTCGTATTCAACCAGCTCATTGTATTTGTGGGCCAAATATTCTATTGCCTCCGGATAAGAGAAATTCTTGATTTTAGGCTCCATTAAAAAAGAAATTAAATTTCCTCCTTTACCCGAGCTAAAGTCTTTCCAAATTTGTTTTGTTGGAGAAACCATAAACGATGGGCTACGTTCTTCTGCAAAAGGACTTTTTCCTTTGAATGTTGCTCCGGCTTTTTTTAGGACAACAAAGTCTGATATTACTTCAACAATATCAGCTCTGTCTATTATTTTGTCAATGAATTCGGGTTTTATATAGCTCATAAGTTGTTGTTAGTATTTGGTGTGTGAAAATTACCTCCCCCTATTTTTTTCCATAAACGGACAAGGTATTGATTAGCTGAATCTCTTTTCTTAAATGTCTTCACTGGTATTCCATTTAGCCATAAAGTAAATTGACGAGGGCTTTCCCTGTTTATGTAAGTAATCATATCCTTGCTGTCTAATTCATCCATAATTTTTCTGTATTTGGGAGAGGGTTTTCTCATAGCTTAGAAAAGTTTTCCGAAGAGTTTTTTGATTTCAGGTTTGTGTGTAACATCAGAACCGTAATCAGCTACATTGTTTACGAACTCTTCAATATTAGATTTATCAATCAGGCTGTTAGACTCTATAATTGCAAAATTCCCTTTTGCAGCTTCATTTTCCCACTCCCAAGCTACATAAGCTCTAAAGCTTCCCTGCTCAGGAACAAGAACAATTCCTCCAATAGCTTTTCCTTTTACCCGGGAATATTCTTTCGATTTAGTTTGTATTGAGTTCATAATCTAAAAAGGTAAATCGTCTATGTCTTTTTGTGGGGCAGACTCCATTCCTTTGTCTTCCCATATTCTTCCGTTGCCTAGGAATACCCTGTTTACGGTTTGACCATTTTTTTTAGCTTCGAGCTCTTCTTTTGTCAAAGGGATGCTTAAAGAAAAATCATTGTCGTATTTATCAGGTTCATCATAATCATACGTTGAAAGGTTCAGATATAGCTTTCCATTTTGATGCTTTAAAATTCTTTCTTTCGGAATATCCGAAAGACAAATACTCATTGTTCTTGTTCTTCCTTGTTTCATGTTTTTGTTTTAAAATGGTGTAAATTCTTTTTTTTCTTTGATTTTTAATTCCCGATGTTCACGGTTGATTTTCTCTTTAATGGCAGCTCTCACGAATTTTGAAACCACAAAACCACGCTCTTTGATTTTGTCAAGGGTTTGCTTTTGCTCTTTTGTGATTTTCAAAACGTAAACTTCGGTGTGCTTCTGCATTAGGATTGATTTTGTATTACTTTTTTTGCGTATATTTTAGAGTTAGCGGCAACCTTAAAGACGACCCTCTGCCACATCAATCGCCTTTCGGATGTATTCGTGGTTTTGCAATCCTAATCCACCAACGGCTTGAAGGTATTTAAGCGTTTCTAACATTAAGGGGGCAGCCGCAATCAAATTAGCATCTTCTTCTGTGTAAACGTGGTCTGTGATACATTCGCCATCATCTGACCAATGAATTTCAAAACCTTCAACCCCGTTGGTTTTACGTTCTCCAACTTTCCAGAATTCCCATCTGTGGCTACCTATTCTTGTAATTTTACTTTCTGTGTATTTTGACATTTTATTTAGAGTTGTGAAGAAAGGCAGCCGCTAACAAGTGCTATACAATATGGCGGCTGACGTGCCTCGATTAAACATTTGTAATAATTCAAACTTTGGTGCTTCGTATTTGGTTTTCATTCTGAAAATCCGCCACATCGTATAGCACCGATACGTTATGCGCAATTAAAAGAAACGGTTTCAAAATAAAACTTTCCGCTAAATGGCTTGTCAGGTTTTATATCGAAAAATTCAGCCACTTTTAATAAATACGCTTTTCGCTTAATGCTTTTTTCTACTTTAGGATTTTTAGGTAGTTTTTTTAACCTTTCGTGTAATCCGCATAAATACCACGTTCTAAAAAGCTCTAAATCCATCGAGCCTTTATAATGATTTATTATTTTCTGAACGGGAAACATATTTTCTAAATTGTGGTCTTCTTCAAATTGAACCGTGCCATCATACCAATTTCTAACTATCGGCTTAACGTGGTCAACTTGCCAATCATCCTCAAGAGGTGTGCCTGAATAGGCGCAAAGTCCATCAAATTTTTGCTTTATAATCTCTCTATTTTTCTTTGAAATATACATTGAATCAGAGTAAAAGCGCATAACACGGTATATAGTTAATGCGCCAAGTTAAGTTAGTACTTTGATTTAAGTTTTCGGAGCAGGCGCACTAACCATATACCCGAACCGTTGTGTGCAATGGGCTAATTCAGTTTTTCAAATCAACATTTCTGCTAATAATCAAAAAAGAAAAGCCCACGCTCTTTTATTCTTCAAATTCAAAAAATTTTTCAGCCCAATTATATAAGATAGTGGTTTTCAATTTGTTCTCTGAATAATCGAGAATTGAGACTAAATCGGTTTGGTTTTCTTTTTTCCCAGAGCTAAATCCTAAATCAATCAATTTATTGTAGGCTTTAAAATCTTTTACAACAGTTTTCAAAACACTTTTGTTATGGTCGTTTAAATCAACGGTTATCCCCATAATACCGCCATTTTCATATATGTCGGTTCTTTCTACTTCAACCTGTAATTCATTTAACTTGTTTTGTAGATTAATTTCGCCCTTTAAAAATTCATCTGTAAAAGATTTTTTGATTAGGACATCTTCTTTTTTTGCAAATTCTGTAACTGTGCTCATTTTTATATGAATTTAATTAATGGGTACTCTAAGTTTTCCCCTTCCCTTTTTCTTTTTTTTAGTTCTGTATTTGAAATAAAGATTAGTGCTAAATCACCGCCCACAGACACACAACAATGTATAAAATTCATTAAAACGAAATTTTATACTCAGCGTTATGGGCAACCGCAAGACGACCCCGAAAGACCGTCCTACGAAACCCACAATTTTACAGGATAACCCAATCTTCTGAAAGAATATCAGTTTGAGAAGCCAACCAGCCTGTTAAAATCTTTTTGTCTGCTGTAAACATTCGGATGCTTCCGAGTGCTTCAAATGTTTCTCCGCCAATTTCCTGTTCAATTACTTCCCTTAGTGCAGGGTCGTGAATTGCCTTTGTTGGCACTGTTCCTGCTGGCAATAAAAAGAGAAACATTCCCTTTCCATTCCATCCTTGTCTTGCTACTCTCTTGCCTTGCTTTAAGGCTTCAATAGCTTGTCCGAAATTTTGGTTTTCTACCATTTTATTAATGTGGGTTTTACAAAGCCCGCCCAGAGCATTATCTTGAAACGGCAGCCCATAACACGTGTTTTGTGCAATAGGGGCTGACGTGGTTAATTGAGCGTTACTGCTACTATCGAGCTTCGGTGGTAGGTTGAAAGTTCCGTTTCCAAAATCCCCTACTGCACAAAGCACCTTAACGTACGTTGTCTTATTAATTGTTTTTAGTTATTTAAAAATCAAGGAAGTGGCGATTTTCAGAGCGAAAGTAATATGTCGAAGTTTACTCTTTTATTACTCCCTGTACTTATCTCTCTATCCTTACGGGTAAGAGCTTCCTTGATTTTTGGGTTTGCAGACGACTTGTTATCTACTTTTTTTCATAATCAAATTCTTATTGTATTATACTTTTGTTTTAGTTTTTCGATGTCTGTTCCCGGAAGAACATTGATAACCGTTTTTTCGTTGATACGAACCGCTATAGTTCTTCTTTCAACAGGTTTCTGAATTTCCTTTTTCTTTTCGGTTACGGGGAGCTTTGGAACTTCATTTAGTGTTTTAGTGAAATTTTCTTCCGACAAATACTTCTGAACATTTCTCCTGTATTTGGATCTATAGTCTCCTGAAAAACCTGTTCTTTTTTGAACGGAAAGATTGTCATCTTCTATATTTAACGGATTTCCGTCTTTATGAAAAACTACATACCCTTTAGGAACAGAATCATAAATTTCTAAAAATCTATGTCTCGCGTAAGGCGTGAACTTTCCGTTGATTTTAATCATAACTCTTGGATATCCGTTGCTTACCTGAACTTTAATATGTTTTTCAGGGTATTTTTTAGATTCCCAACGCTCGAAGTTTGCCTTTGAGTAAACTCCGTTTTTCTTTGCCTTATTTCTAATGAATGAAATGTCTGACTTTGTTCTTTTTAAACTCATCAGCTTCATTTTCTTTTCAACATTTTTTTTATCGAAAAGTCTTCCCTTTTTTGATAGTTTTTTAGCTATTTCTATATTTCCAGAAGTTTTGTAATTTTCCAACAGAAAAGAGGCTTCTTCTTCTGTCCATCGTAATATTTCGCATTTTTTTAAACCTCTTTTATACATTTCCGTACGCATAGATGTAGAAGCTAGTTTATATCCGAAATTCACGACTAAATGTCGATGCAGTTCCTGATTGGATAACTGTTTGTACATTTTCTTTACTTCTTGAAGTTGAACTCTATTGAAAGTCATTGCTTTACCTCTTTAAATTCAACCTCTATACTATTGATATACTCCTGTTCCTGAAGCTCCAGTCTTTTTAGTTGAGCTTCATACCCCTCAATCAAATCAGGTCTTTCATCGTCTTTGATAAGATGATGTGTTTTGGCCTGTTCGAGCTGTGCTAAAATCAGATTTCTCTGTGATTCGAAATATTTGGCATCAATTCTCATGAACTTCTATTGTTTTAGAAGGGTTTAACGTACCACAATTTCTACATAACTCGACCATAGGAGCAACCTCGTCAGTCACTTCATGAGTGCAGTTCATTCTCCTTTGGTATCGTGGGGATTGGATAAGTAAATCCAATTCTTTCAACTCATACGGAGAACAGGCGTTTAAAAACTGCTGCACCGTAATTTCGATTTCTAATACTTTTGAGTGTTTTGGCATAACTATTTTTAATTTATTGATTTGATGATTGTTGGGAGTCGAACCCAAACGATTGTTTTTTACCTAGTATCAAAACTACCGTGCCCTGCAATGCAGCAACCATTATTTCCAGATGGAGCTCCTCTTCATACTCCGGTCAAAGTCAAGGTTTGTTTTCTGTTCCGAACCTATTAACAACCGCTTTCCCTATGCGTTTCGCTCGTAAAGAAACACTGCCGACTACATACTGTCTATTTAGGGTGGTATCTTTTCCCTCCCTTTCGGGAGGGAGTGCATAAGCATACACTTCAGATATAAAAGAACGTACTTACTTTTGCTTTATAAATTTTTCTACCTCTTTTAAAATTGTTTTATATTCCTTTTTCAGCGTATCAGGAACATCTCCAACATACACATCGCTTAGGCTTCCGGTCACATAAGACCGAGATAAACCATACTTTTCCATAATCCTGTCGATGACCATACTATTGTATCTGACTCTTTTTTTTATACCTTTACGCATTATTTTTTTACTTTGTTATTTACAGGGCAAATATATACAGTATTCTGTAAATAAACAAGTAAAAGTACAGAATACTGTAATTTATTTTATATGAAATATATAACAAGCAGATTTTTAGAGGTTTATAAATATCTGAAAAAAGAAAAAAAAGTAACAAGTGCTTCGGATTTTGCTGAAAAAATAGGAATTAGTTCTTCTCTTATGAGTGAAATAAATAAAGGAAGAAGTAATATAGGACTTGAAACTTTACAGAAAACTGTAAACCTTTATCCCGAAATCAATACTGTTTGGCTTGTAAAAGGAATGGGAAAGATGTTGGTGGTTGAGAATTCTCAACCAGAAATTTCAATCTACGAAGATATGATCGAACTTCAGAAGAAGCATATCGAAGTATTGGAGAAAGAAATCACCATTTTAAAAGAAGAATTTCGACCAGAAGAACATCCTCATAGAACTGCTGATGAAAAACATAATTCTTAATTGAATGGCAGCACACAAAAAACTAAAAAGGTTTTTCCAGGAGAAGGACCTAAAACATAAAGACGTGGCAGAAGTGTTGGGGTATGCTCCAAGTATGCTCAGTCAATACCTGTCAGGGACGAAAAAGATAAACCTTGAGTTTGTAAACAGGGTAGCAAAACACTTTCCTGACGTAGATTTAAACTACATTTTGAAAGACTAAAAATAGTGAATTTGACCCGTGTATGACACGGAAATTTTATAAATATTTGATAATCAGTGTTGATTCAAGTGAAAAATAACCCCTCATCGCCCACCAAGATTTAAAAACTCCAACATTTCTGTTGGAGTTTTTTTTATTTTTAGATTATCCTCTGATGCAATTTCTTGAAATAATCAAAAGCTTTTAGGATTCTGCTACCGTACCACGAAAACATTTCTCCGTCCACAAAAACGGTTTTTGCGTGGTGGGTAAACCGTCCGATTTCAAAAGCGTCTTCTTCTTTAAAAGGAAAAGGCTCGGAAGATAAAAAAACCACATCAGGATCACCTTCCAAACGTATTTTTCGAAGTTCGATTTCCGGATATCTTCCTTTGTGTTCATAGATATTCTGAAATTTATTCAGAGCAAGCATTTCGTTGATAAAATTGTCCGAACCAACAGCCATATAAGGGTCTTTCCAAATAAAATAAGCTACTTTTTGCACTTTTTTGTCAGCCATAAAACGCATAAAATCTTTCAGGGCAAACACTATTTTATTGTTGAGGTTCTCCGCTTCTGTTCTGCAATTAAACAGTTGTCCGAATTCCGAAATCATAGCCATATTGTCGTCTATGTTTTTAACGTCACTTGTCCAAACGGGAGCTATTTTTCGGAGCTCTTCGACAATTTCCTGTGTGTTTTCTTCTTTATTGGCAATGATAATATCAGGGGCAAGCAACCGGATTTTTTCGTAATGTACTTTTTTCGTTCCTCCGATTATTTTTTTGGTTGATTTGAAGTGATAAGGGTGTACACAAAATTTGGTAATTCCCACAATATCAGCCTCTAATCCCAAATCAAAAAGCAGTTCGGTTTGCGAAGGAACAATCGAGATAATTCGCCTTGGAGGTCGCTCTAATTCTATTTTGTTTCCGATTTGGTCTGTATAATATTTCATTTTTAAAGAATAAAGACAAAGGTATAAAGAAATGAATTAATTCATATCTTTGCAATCCTTTATGCAAAAAACAGTAAACATACTTAACAAAAGAGCTAAATTCGAGTTTGAAATTCTCGAACAATATACTGCCGGAATCGTTCTGAGCGGAACAGAAATAAAATCTATCCGAATGGGAAAAGCTCAAATTGCAGACAGCTTTTGCGAATTTAACGAAAAACAAGAGTTGTTTTTGGTTAACAGCTATATTGAAGAATATTCTTTTGGAACACATTATAATCATAAAGCGAAAAGCGAACGAAAACTTTTACTAAACAAAAAAGAATTGCGTTCACTCCACAGAAGCGTACAAAACAAAGGACTTACGATTGTTCCGTTGCGTTTGTTTATCAACGAAAAAGGATTAGCCAAAATTGATATTGCACTCGCAAGAGGAAAAAAACTCTACGACAAACGTGCTACCATAAAAGACCGAGATGTAAAACGGGATTTAGACAGGTTGAAACATAAGTAGTTTACGGTTTACGGTTTACAGCTTACAGTTCACAGTCGCAACTGTAAACCGACAACTGTGAACTGTAAACTAAATATTTTTAGCTTCATTCCAATAAATATCCATTTCGGCTAATGTCATTTCGGACAAGGGTTTCCCAATTTCGTTGGATTTTTCTTCGAGGTATTTGAATCTTTTGATGAATTTTTTATTGGTTTGTTCGAGTGCATCTTCGGGATTTACATTCAGAAAACGAGCATAATTTATCATCGAAAACAAAACATCTCCGAATTCCTGTTCTATTTTTTTTGGATTGTTGTTTCTGACTTCGGTTTGCAGTTCGCCTAATTCTTCCTGCACTTTTTCCCAAACCTGATGTGGCTCTTCCCAATCAAAACCGACTGCTTTTACTTTTTCTTGGATTCTGTTGGCTTTTACCATTGCAGGAAGGCTACTCGGAACTCCCTCCAAAACGGATTTTCTACCCTCTTTGAGCTTTAGCTTTTCCCAATTTCGCTTTACATCTTCTTCGTTTTCGACCTTTACATCTCCGTAAATATGAGGATGTCTGTGGATTAGCTTTTCGCAAATTCCGTTAGCTACATCTGCTATATCAAAATCTGCTGTTTCCGAGCCGATTTTCGCATAAAAAACAATGTGCAACAATAAATCTCCCAACTCTTTTTTGATTTCGTCCATATCATTTTCGATAATGGCATCTCCGAGTTCGTACGTTTCCTCAATAGTCAGATATCGAAGTGATTGCAAAGTTTGCTTTTTATCCCAAGGGCATTTTTCCCTCAAATCGTCCATAATGTCAAGTAATCGGGAAAAGGCTTGAAGTTTTTGTTCTTTATTGTTCATTAGTTGCGAATTTATACGAATGTTGCGAATTTATACGAATGTTACGAATTTATGCGAATTGTAAAAATACAAAAAAATCCCAAATCATAGACTTGGGATTTTTTGGTTTTGATTATGAGATAAAATTATTTCTTTAATTCTCTTATTCCCATATTATACAAAGTAAATGCCTGAATATCTGCATTTTCTTCGATAGTTTTAGAAAGTGGTTTTCCTGCTCCGTGTCCTGCATTTACGTCAATTCGGATAAGAACCGGATTTGTTCCTGCTTGTTTTTCTTGTAATTCGGCTGCGAATTTAAAGCTGTGTGCCGGGACAACTCTGTCATCGTGGTCTGCTGTTGTGATAAGCGTTGCAGGATATTCAACTCCCGATTTTACGTTATGAACAGGAGAATATTTCAACAAATATTCAAACATTTCTTGGCTTTGTTCCGAAGTTCCGTAATCATATCCCCAACCTGCTCCGGCTGTAAAAGTATGGTAACGCAACATATCCAAAACTCCTACTGCAGGAAGTGCAACCTGAAACAAATCCGGACGTTGTGTCATACAAGCTCCAACCAAAAGACCTCCGTTTGAACCTCCTCTGATAGCTAAATAATCAGAAGAAGTATAACCCTCCTGAATCAGATACTCTCCTGCTGCAATGAAATCGTCAAATACATTTTGCTTTTGCATTTGTGTTCCTGCAACATGCCATTTTTTACCGTATTCTCCTCCTCCTCTCAAATTAGGAACAGCATAAACTCCCCCATTTTCCATCCAAACTGCATTAGCAATCGAAAAACTCGGAGTAAGACTTACGTTAAACCCTCCGTATCCGTAAAGAATTGTAGGGTTTTTTCCGTCTAATTTTGTTCCTTTTTTGTATGAAATAATCATCGGAACTTTAGTTCCGTCTTTTGAGGTATAGAATACCTGTTTCGATTCGTAATCGTCCGAATTGAATTTCGCTTTTGATTTTTCATACACTTCCGATGTTCCGCTTTTTGGGTCAAAAGCATAAATCGTTCCTGCTGTGATGTAATTCGTAAAAGTATAATACAAAGTTTCGTCTTCTTTTTTCCCTCCGAAACCATTAACTGTTCCCACTCCCGGAAGTTCGATTTCACGAACTAATTTTCCCGAATAATCGTATTGTTTCACTTGCGAAATCGCATCTTTCATATAATGAGCAAAAAAATATCCACTTCCTGTTGAAGGAGAAAGTACGTTTTCTGTTTCAGGGATAAAATCAACCCAAGGGGCAGACAAATTTTTAGCATCTGCTGTTACGATTTTGCTGTTCGGAGCATCTTTATCGGTTACGATAAACAATTTATCTCCGTCGTTTTCGATTACAGAATATTCATTATCAAAGTTATTGATAACATTTACGACTGCACTATTCGGATTAGATAAATCCTTGATATACAATTCGTTTCCATAAGTAGAATTGGCAGCTGTAATAACCAAATATTTATCATCTTCGGTAACTCCTCCTCCTACATAACGTCTTTTTTCGTTAAGTCCGAAAATAACTTTGTCTTCTGATTGTGAAGTTCCCAATTTATGATAATACAATTTGTGCTGGTCGGTCATTGCAGAAAGCTCACTCCCTTTTGGTTTGTCATAGCTCGAATAATAAAATCCGTCATTTCCTTGCCACGAAAGTCCACTGAATTTGATGTCAATCAAAGTATCTTCCTTGATTTCTTTTGAGGCAACGTCAATGATAATCACTTTTCTCCAATCACTTCCTCCTTCCGAAATCGCATAAGCCAAGGTTTTGCTGTCTTTGGAAAAAGCCATTCCGGCTAATGAAGTCGTTCCGTCAGCCGAAAACGTATTCGGGTCTAAAAACACTTCTTCTTTTCCGTCCTTATCTTTTCTGTACAAAACAGACTGGTTTTGCAATCCGTTGTTTTTGTAGTAAAAAGTATAATTTCCCTCCACAAACGGAGCTCCGATTTTTTCGTAGTTCCACAAATCTTCTAATTTACTTTTAATCTGATTTCTGAACGGAATTTTGTCTAAATAACCAAAGGTTACTTCGTTTTGAGCCTTAACCCAAGATGCTGTTTCATCAGACATATCGTCTTCTAACCAACGATAAGGGTCTTGAATTTCCGTACCGAAATACGTATCAACCGTATCCACTTTTTTGGTTTCAGGATACGTTACTTGTACTGCTTCTTCGGGTTTTTCTTCTTTCTTACACGAAACCAAAGTAGCCACAACGAACATAGGAATAAAAATTTTTTTCATTTTAATTTGATTTAATAGCTAACAAAGATACAAATAATTGTGAATTACGAAGCAGGAATTGGGATTTTGAATTTCTGAACTCTAAAAGTCAAAAAAACTTAAAATCCTAAAATAAATTTAGCAATTGAGAAGTAAATCAGAATCCCGCAAATATCGTTACTTGTCGTGATAAAAGGTCCTGTGGCAAGTGCAGGGTCGATTCCGTAGCGATTAAGCATAATCGGAATAAAAGTCCCTAAAAGAGAGGCAATCATAATCACAGACATCAAAGCAACCGTAACCGTAATTCCTGTCATATAATCGACATTTAACAAAAAATGACTACCCAATAATAGGATTATTCCAAGTATAAGTCCGTTTAGCAAACTCAAAGAAACCTCTTTTCCTAATCGTTTCCAAATCGAACCGCTTAACGTTCCGTTTGCCAAACCTTGCACAATAATTGCTGAAGATTGGACTCCCACATTTCCTGCCATTGCAGCAATCAAAGGTGTGAAGAAAAATAATTCTCCGTGATGAGCCAAAGCATCATCAAAAATTCCCATTACCTTAACCGTTACAAATCCTCCAAAAAGAGCCAAAACCAACCAAGGTAAACGGGCTTTGGTCAAATCCAGAATACTGTCATCAGCCTCAACGTCTTGCGAAATACCGGCTGCCATCTGATAATCCCTGTCCGCCTCTTCTTTGATGACGTCAACAATGTCATCAATGGTAATTCTTCCGACTAATCTTCCGAGTTCATCAACTACGGGAATTGCCTCCAAATCATACTTTTGCATAATTCGGGCAACCTCAACATCTTTGGTATCTACTTTTACGTAATCTACTTTGGGGATATAAATTTCGCTTATGTGTGATTTGGTAGAGCTTGTCAATAAATCTTTTAGGGAAAGTCTTCCTTTTAGGCGATTTTCGTCATCAACCACATAAATCGAATGGACTCTCGTTACGTGTTCTGCTTGTTTACGCATTTCGATAACACAAGTAAGGACATTCCAGTTTTCATTAACTTTTACAAGCTCCTTCCCCATCAAACCTCCTGCTGTATCCTCGTCATAACGCAAAAGTTCGACAATATCTTTAGCGTGTTCAACGTCTTCAAGCTCCGAAATTACCTCCTCTTTAATATCTTCGGATAATTCTGCAATAATATCCGCAGCATCATCGGTATCCATTTCGTCAAGTTCCTCCGCAATTTCTTTGGGAGAAAGACTGTTCAAAATATCTTCCCTCAAATCCTCATCAATATCCAAAAGAACCTCAGAAGTCGTTTCGGAATCCAAAATTTTAAAGACATACGAAGCTTGCTCAAATTCTAATTCATCAAGAATTTCAGCAATATCAGCGTGGTGCATATCTTTGAGTAAAAGTTCTAATTCCTTATCACTTTTATTCTCAACATACAACTGAATCTGTTCAATAAGTTCTCTGCTGATTTTGAACTCCATGTCTTTAATTTTGGTTAAAGCCCTGCAAAGGTAAGATTTTTGTTTTAAAACGATAATTATACATTGCTGAATTTTCATCTGTTGATTTTAACTGAAAATTATGTGTAAATTACTTTTTTATATTAGATTTGTAAGTTGTTTTAAATTTTTAATCATTATGAAACGTATACATTTAGCCGTCATTTCTCTTATGTGTGGGGTTTTTGCTTATTCTCAAGAAAAAAATTCAGGCACTATACTCCGTGTAGAACCGAGTGGGATTGTTGTTTATAAGCCAGTTGATATGGAACAGACCTTGGGAATTAAGTCTGAAGCGGTTGTTCCTGTAACAGAAGAAAGAATAGTTCCTGTCAGAACTCTTGATGATCTTTCGGTAGAAGAACTTGAAGAAAGATTGTATTATATCGAGTTAAAGCTTGAAAAAGCAATCAATGAAGATAATACTGATGATATAATCCGCTACAAAGAGGAAAAACAACAAACAGAAGCCAGAATACAGAACAATAAACAGAAAACAAAATGAAAAACTTCTTTTTAACCAGTCTTTTTCTTTTATTTGTAACACAAGCAAACGCACAGATATTAGCCACCGGAAATACCGGAATGGCAATGACCAGCTATACCAACGGAGCTCCTGATGATCCTATTTATATATGGTGTGGAGATAATTTGAGCAATAGTGCAGGAAATTTAACTGCATATGCTCCTTCTGCAGGCTCGTTTAATTTCAGCTGGTTTTATCACGACGAAGCAACTTCTTCTTGGGCAGCTTATAGTACCGACATAGGGTCTTTTTCTACTATATCAAATCTTCCGAGCGATGGTTATAGGGTGGTGATACGTGATGGAAGTAATAACGTAGTAGCTTGTCATACTGCTTGGGTATGGAATATAAACACAGAAATAACGGCTGATGCAAATCCTGATTGTGATTCTGCAGACCTTAATGCAACCGTTTCAACAACCAGTTCTTTTACGTATTATAATCCTCCTCCTTCCGAAGCTATTATTACTGCAAATACTGTAATTACAGTTTGTTTTTCGGCAGTGCATACCTACGTTTCTGATTTGGCTTTTTATTTGGTTGCACCGGGAGGTTTTCCTACCATTTTGCTCTCTCCTAATCCCGGAGTAAATGGTCAGGGACCTGTATGCAACAGCAACAATGACGTAAACGGATTGTGTTTTTCGACAATTTCTAACAATAATTTTAATCCTTGTATTCCAGAAACAGGTTGTGGTACCACTACGAATTGTACTTCCAATTATAGTGGTCTTTACGGCTCGTATGGCCCAGCAACCACTTTTATAAACTGGACTCCTCTTTATGGTATTAATGCAGCTCAAGGAGGTTGGGCTGTACAGATTTACGACTGTATTGGTGCAGATGTAGGGTATCTGTCAAATGCATCTATTTCTTTTTCAAATCTCTCAACAACTTGTGGAGGCTCAAGTACTATATCTTATAATTCGGGTCCGATAGTATCAAACATTAATGATATGTCGTGTAGCCCTATAACGGCTTCGATTTTCCAAGTACCTATGGTAACGCCTGGTCCTGGAATTACCGTTAATGCTACAGTTACCTCCTTTTGGACATCAACTCCTTCAACTGCAATTGCTGACCCTGCTTCTTTGGTAACAACAGCAAACAATTTGCCTAACGGAACTATTGATTTTACTTTTACCGCAAACGTAATATATGGCTCCGCAATTTGTACGCAATCTATAACTGATAGTGTTGTTATTAACGTCAATGCTGTTCCTGATTTTGGTCAAATAGATGAGATTTGTGTAGGAGATCCATCTCCTTTACCAACCATATCAAATGAAGGAATTACCGGAACTTGGGCTCCTGCTTTTGACAATACGCAAACGGGAACTTATACTTTTACTCCCGACACAGGACAGTGCGCAGAAGAAGTTACGCTAACAGTAGTTGTAAATCCAGAAACTATCCCTACCTTCAACCCATTAACAAATCCTGTTATTTGTCAGGGAGGGTTTATACCTGCGAGTTCATTCCCGCTTAC